>NZ_CP018016.1:2908819-4363229 GCF_000280495.2 Kosakonia radicincitans DSM 16656 | reverse complement strand
AACTCCGTCTAAAAGGAATGCCGTTCCTTTGTAACTATTCACGTTCCGTTTATGCGTGTCCTGTTATTATTATTGCGCTGATCCTGACGCTGTATTTATGTGTAACGATGTTTGAGCAATATCAGGAACATCAGGTTCTTGCTCAACAAAATCAGCATATAACTGCGGCAGTCAACAGACAAAATGAGATTATCCGGGCGCTAAAAGTCAAAGCACAACAAAGTCTACCAAATGAAAAAGCATCGGTTTCTATTATTTCGATGCTCAATCCTGTTGCGCAGTTACTCACTTCTGATATTGCGATTGTTTCTCTGGATGCTAACCCAAATAAGAAAATCGTCACACTGGATGTCAGTGCGACATCGTTATCGGCACTGATGGATTTTAGCGCGCAACTTGAGCAAATTCCTGCCCGGGTAGAGTTAAAAAATCATACTCCAGCAAAGAACGCTACCGATAAATGGGCCGTGAATTCGACTCTGATGATCATTTTTGCAGGTTAATCATATGAGACTTTCCTTATCTAATATTCATTGGAGGCTCTCTTGCCTTCTGGAGAAAACGGGGAAAAAAACGCTACTTGCGCTGTTAGTGCCTGTCGCTTTATTGTGCTATCAGCATATTTATATGCTGCCCGATATTACCCGGTTACGTGATGACAACACGCTTTTACAGCAACAATTAAAGAAACCGCTGCCGGTATTAGCTAACGATAAAGGGCAATTGCAAAGCGCGCTGAACGAAACCGAATATCAGCAAGTTAAAACCCTGTTTGATATTCTCCAGCAGAATCATTTACAGGTTGATGGCAGTCATTATCAGTTCAGCAAAGAAGAAAAAAACCGCCAACGCAAGCTTTCGCTCGATATTCCGCTGCAGGGGAAGTGGGCCGGATTAACACGTTCGCTGAGCAAGATGAGAAGCAGCCTGATCTTTAATGTCGACAGGGTATCGGTTACGCGTGCGAACCCGGATAGTGAGCGCCTGCAAATCAACCTGCAGCTGACGCTTACGCTGACATCACGTCTGGAGCCATCATGAAAATCCCGTTATATCTGAAAGTATGCCTGGCACTCACATTGGGTCTGGTGGTATGGGCGCAATTCTTTGGTGATGATTCAGCCGGGGCATTATCCGGCACGCAGACGAAACCCGCCGTCGCGCAAAAAGCGAAGGAGAGTAAAAAGCCCGTTGTGCGCAATGAAAGTGATGAACTGGCGGATTTATTTCCTGTGTACACCCTACCCGTAAAAGAGAAACCCTCTACGACTCCGGTGGTACAGGAAGTTGCTTTTCCTTTTCAGTTGGCAGGACTCTGGATAAGCGATAACCAGAAAATCATCATTATTACGGATGGCATGCAAAACTGGTTGCTTTGTAGCAATTGCGGAAAGAAAGACTTTATTCAACCCGGCGATTTACTCACCCCGGACTGGAAAGTGCAGGCAATAGAACCTGACCACGTGACAATTAAAGCGATGTCCGGCCAGGTTGAAAAACGTATCGATCTTAATTCTCTGAAAATTAAATAACCGTGAAGCAGATGAAAAAAAATATCCTCAGCGTTGCCTGCTCGTTAATTCTGTTAACAGGCTGCGCAAGCGACAGGCTTCCAGAGCCTGAAAAAGTGAATATTGGAAATATTGACACCCTGGTCAGTGAAATACAGCAGATTGATAACTCGATTAAGACCAAACCGGGTGATATTGAACTGCGTACTGAACGTCAGTCAATGGTTACACAATTGGTTAATTATTATCTGTTAGCCGCTAACCAGGCTGTTGCGCGGAATGATTACCTCTCTGCGACGAAATTCTGGCGTTCAGCATTGTCATACCAGCCAGGAAATTTTAGTGCGCAACAGGGGCTAAAAAAGATCGAAGGCTCTCGTGCTCTCGATAAATTATATCAACAGGCTATTGTTCAGTATAAGACCGAGCCGGAACTGGCGCTGCAAAAAATTCAGCAGGTTCTTGAGGAAGATCCTAACTGGCCGCAGGCTGCTGAAATGCGCGATCATCTGATGCGTGAAATTGCATTGCAGAATCAACCAGAAACAAAAATGAATCGTGAGCTGCGTAAGCCGGTGAGTTTTAATTTCCAGAAACATAAGTTGATGGATATTTTCTCTTCGATTAGCAAGATCACCGGTATTAATATTATTTACGATAAAGACGTTCCGGAAACAGCCACTGCCAGCCTGATTGCTAACGATACAACGGCAGAAAACGCCCTGAATTTGCTGCTGCTCTCTAATCAGTTACGTAAAAAGATACTCAACAGCAATACCTTGCTGATTTATCCCGCGACGGCGCAAAAAGAGAAAACCTATCGCGACACCTTAGTGAAAACGGTGTTCCTGGGCTATGCCAAAGCGAAGGATCTCAATGTTGCGCTGCGTAACCTGATTAAGATCCGTGATGTTCATGTTGATGAGCGGACCAACTCGATCACGTTTCGTGGGCCGCGCGAAAGCGTAGAGAAGGCTGAACAATTGCTGATGACCCTCGATCGCCCGGAAGCGGAAGTAACGCTCGGTGTGGAAGTGTTGGAGATTAACGCCAAAGACGAAGAGATTCTTGGCATCAACTTCCCAGGACAGGTGGGCGTTGGCTTTAACGCCAGCGAAGAGAGCACCAATATTCCGCTGAATGGGTTTAACCAGGGCAATATGTTTATCAATCTTGGCGCCAGCCAGGGGATTTCCGCCAATCTGCAAAAAGTGCGTTCTCATGCGCGGGTTCTCGCCAATCCGCGAATCCGTGTGAAGAACAATAAAAAAGCGGTGATCGATATTGGCGAGCGTATTCCGGTACTGACAAGCAGTATTTCAGAGAGTTTTTCTCAGGAGCAGGTTGAGTATCAGGATGTCGGGCTGAAACTCGAAGTGACACCGGATATCAGCGTTGATAGCACCATCTCCATGGATGTGAAATTCAATCTCAGCACTATTGGCGGCGCTGAGCATTCGAAAGACGGCGTGGCTTATTACCGCACCAACAACCGTGAAGCCACGACCGTGTTGAGCAGCCAGAATGGCGAAACACAAGTGCTGGCTGGTCTGATCAAAGAGAGCGACAGCGATGAGCTGACCGGTTTGCCCGGATTATCCGATCTTCCGCTGCTGGGTAAACTTTTTGGCAGCAACGATAACAGCACAGAGCGTACGGAAGTGGTGTTGCTGATTACGCCAACCATTGAACGTAACATCGATCTGCCGGGAACCCATATCAATACCATTGAGATGGGCAGCGAAGAGTCGCAGGGAGAGAGCGGTTATCTGCCTTCCGCCCAACAAGCGAATGATAAAAAAGAGACCTTTACCCCACCGCCACTGATGCCGCCAGCGGACTTCCCGCCAGCCGGTAAACTGCCTGCGCCGACGCTGGCGAAAAGCGAGGGGGATGCGCGGTGAAGTTTCAGCGTGGCTTTACGCTGATCGAGATGATGATCTCTCTGGCGCTGCTGGCGACGCTTGCCAGTGCCGCCATTCCCATCTATCAGCGACAGGAGCAGCAGCGTAATGAAGAGGAGTTGCGCGTCGCGCTGCGTGACATTCGCAGCGCAATCGATCGTTACGGGCAGTTGGTTGAGGAGGGGATCATTGAGAAAGATGCCGATATGACCAACTGGCCTGCTTGGCTCGATCTGTTGGTTGATGGCGTGGTGAATAAAAAGTCCCCGAACAAAGAAAAAATCTATCTGTTGCGCCGGATCCCGCGCGATCCCTTTTGTGACTGCGACGGCAGGAAGAACACCGAAACCTGGCGGGTGCGCGCATCCACCCAGGCGCCGGGAGAGACGACAGGTGGTAAGGATGTCTGGGATGTCAGTTCCACCAGCAGCCAGCCAGGATTGAATGGAATACCCTATGCGCAATGGTGAAAAAGGTTTTACGCTCATCGAGTTACTGGTTGTTATGGCGATCATCGCCACCTTAATGACGCTGGTGGCACCGCGTTTTTTCGGCCAGACCGAATACGCGAAAGTCGTGGTGCTAAAACACAACCGTAATGCGCTGCGCTCGGCAATTGCGGCGTATCGTCACGATCGCCTGCTCGGCCCGGAAGAGCTGGAAGATCTGGTGAACAATGGTTATCTGTTTGAAATTCCGATGGATCCTGTTGCCAATACCCGCGATAACTGGGACGTAAAACGCGATGATGACGGCCAGATAACGGATGTCACCTCTCCCTCTCTGGAAGAAAAGAGCCCGTCAGATGATGAGGAGTAGCCAGCGGCAGGGGGGATTCACCTATCTGTGGGTGTTACTGATGCTGACAATGCTCTCGCTGGCACTGCTGAAAGAGAGCAGTTACCGGCAGGCGGTTTATCGGCAGCAGCAGGAAGAGGAGCTATTTTTCCGCGGCGTGCAGATCCGTAATGCCATTCAGCAGTATCAGAAAGCGGGGAATGGCTGTCTCCCGCTGAGTTTTGACGATCTGCTGCGCGATCCTCGCGGTAAAAAAGTGGTTTATCACCTGCGCCGCTGGTTTACCGATCCGTTGACCGGCTCGCGGCAGTGGGGGATGAG
This sequence comes from Kosakonia radicincitans DSM 16656, assembly GCF_000280495.2. Taxonomy (NCBI): domain Bacteria; kingdom Pseudomonadati; phylum Pseudomonadota; class Gammaproteobacteria; order Enterobacterales; family Enterobacteriaceae; genus Kosakonia; species Kosakonia radicincitans. Next base: position 4,358,695 of record NZ_CP018016.1, on the reverse strand, counting down.
CTACGACAAGCAAGGCCGCTGGGTGGGCGTCTTCAGTAAAGGGAAAGGGCGGCCGCTTCGCACGGCGGCATTTCCGAAAGCGCTGGTGAATTTTAAAAAAGCAGACACCTATCCGAAGTGGATTTTTAAAGTGGATGATGTGGCAAACGCGCCGCTCCCGTCTGCTTGTCGCTCTGCCGACGGCACAACGCATGGCATAACGGTGAAGCAAGATGATCGGTAATACGCTGCTCTTTGCGTTATTAGGTGCGATCCTCGGCAGCTTTGCCAACGTCGTCATTTATCGCTTGCCGCGCATGATGCTGGGGGAGGCGATCAATCTGAGCTGGCCGCCTTCGTTTTGCCCGCATTGCCGGCAGCGTATCAGGATGCGTTACAACATTCCTCTGCTTGGCTGGCTCTGGTTGAAGGGGCGCAGCCAGTGCTGTCGTCAACCCATTAGCTGGCGCTATCCTGGCGTTGAATTCACCATGGCGCTGCTGTTTGCACTGCTGATCGGCTGGCAGGGCGTCAATGCGGCCAGCTTGCTCGATTTGTCGCTGCTGTTCTTGTTGGTCGTCATGTTGTTTATTGATTATGACTACCTGTTGCTGCCCGATAAATTGACGTTGCCCTTTCTGGGGCTGGCGATGTTATCGGCATGGTCGAAACAGCCTGACAGTGCAGCAATGAGCGGTATTGTTGCGGGTGCTGCGGTGGGCTTTCTCATTCCCTGGGCGCTGAATCGCCTGTTTCTGTGGCGCTGCGGACAAGCCGGGATCGGCGTTGGCGATATGAAGCTGTTTGCCGGTATCGGTGCCTGGCAGGGCTGCGAAGCGCTATTTCACATCATGCTTATCGCGTCGCTTTTAGGTCTGGTATATGGCTATTTCATTATTAAAGCCAACCGTTCGGAAGCTTTTCCCTTCGGCCCGGCGATCATTATTGCAGCCGTTGCCTGGCTGTTCCGGGCAATGCTGGCTGCGTGACAGGAATAAAAAAGCCGATCGTGCGATCGGCTTTTTTGTCATTACGCGCGGGCTTAGAAATTGTAACCCACAACCAGGTAACCACCCCAGCCGGTCGAATGTACGCTGAAGTCGCCGTTGCCGAAGTTCAGGCTGGCGTCGTCGTTCCACTGGCCGCCGTGGTGCCAGTAACGGGCAACAACAGAGTAGTGCCAGTGATCGTAACCCAGAGAGAGGATGTGGCTGGACGCGATGGAATCATTAGTACGGGTTCTGATGCCGTTGTTCGCGTTACCGCTCTCATCACCCAGATCGGAGCCCCAGTCGAAGTTGGTAAAGCCGATGTAGCTTAACTGGCCGCCCCACAGGGTGGTGATCGGTACAAAGTATTTCACTTTGAAACGGTAGCCGTCCCATTCGTTCTGGTTAGCGGCGCCGTAGTTCTGCCACTGGTATTTCGCATACACGTTCAGGGAGAGGCTCATCGGCAGGCCGGTGTCGATGTCGGTACCAAGACCCATATACCAGGTGCTCTGACGACCAGAGGCATTGCGGCCCATGTCGTAGATGTAGTTGTTCGCGAAGTACCACTCTTTGAACGGACCGAAGCTCAGATCGGCACCCGTCAGCTTATCGATGGAGAAACGCGGTTCGATTTCCATAAACAGTGGAGAACCGTGGTTCCAGATACCTTTCGCATCCGTATTACCACCGAAGAATACCGGCGCATCCGCATAACCGTAGAAGTCAAACCAGTCTTTTTTGGCGAACGCTTCGTACTCAAGGTAGGTATCGTTGCGGATCTGCGGTCCGAAACGGGTGTGATAGCTGCCCACCACGTTGACGCTCTGGTGCCACCAGTCGGAAACGTATTCAGGTTTAGCGTTATCCGCTGCGTTTGCAGTAAAAGACGCAGAAAGCGCCAGAGCAGCACCGGCTGCGAGGATTGTTTTTTTCATCTTTTCGCCACTGATTGATATCCCAGAAGGGAGTGAAAGAAAGCACGCATTGCAATTAAATGTTTCATATTTCTGTGCGCCTATTATAAGTATCAGCGCTCACAAAAATATGTGTTGTTTCACATTATTGACACATACGTAATCGATTGCGTTCACGTTTGCGTGCAATAAACGGGGCGATTGTACTGGCATTTACCAATATTGCAAATTCGTGAATGTGATGACCGAACGTGGAAAAAGAAGAAAAAGCGTTACAAAACGCAATAAAGGGCGACATCGTCGCCCGGGGAATTACTGCGCGCTGGCGGGCTGAATATCGTGGATACGGACGAAACCTAATTGCTCTGGCGTAATGCCGTTTAACTGCAACGGAATATCGACGTCGCTTGGCGCAAGCGTGCTGGCCGGTGCGTTGATGAGCTGATTCTGTACGTTAACTTCCTGGTAATTCTGCGTGGTGCCCTGAATCTGTCCCCACTCAACCGTACCGCTAAACGCCGGTAACGGATCGTTCGATTCGCCCTGAATGCGCAGCAGAACGCGGGTTCCGGCGGCATTTGGCGCGACGTTTTGCAAAGACATACGCAACATACCAATCTGGCTGTTCAGACGAGCTGGCGTGTTTGCGCCGGGCAGCAGATAGACACCACTGCCGGATTTCGCATTCAGCGCGTTCTGCTGGGTGATTTTCACCGTTTCTTTGTTCAGTTTGCTCATCTCGCTATTCAGCGTGCTGACGCTTTGATGCAACTGACGGACTTCGCTTTGCTGGGCGCAGGCACTGAGGGCAAAAAGGCTTCCCAGTAAGAGTGTTCTTAGGTAACGTCTTGTCATTATGTCTGTTTCCGTGAAAAGAAAGAGTGTTGTAATGGTAGATCGCAACGGCTGCGTTGCCATCGATCCATTATCTCAAAAACGGTCTGCCTTTGTTGTCATGCCAGTTCAGGGTAAAATAGATTTCAGTTAACTCACACGTCAGGACGCCGTATGCATTGCCCATTCTGTTTCGCCGTGGATACCAAAGTAATCGATTCTCGTCTGGTGGGAGAAGGCTCCTCTGTCCGCCGCCGCCGGCAGTGTCTGGTTTGTAATGAGCGTTTTACCACTTTTGAAGTGGCTGAGCTGGTAATGCCGCGCGTGGTGAAAAGCAATGAAGTGCGTGAACCCTTCAATGAAGACAAATTACGTAGCGGTATGCTGAAAGCGCTGGAGAAACGTCCGGTAAGCGCCGACGACGTGGAAATGGCGCTCAACCACATTAAATCGCAACTTCGCGCAACAGGCGAACGCGAAGTTCCCAGTAAAATGATCGGCAATCTGGTAATGGAGCAGTTGAAAAAGCTCGATAAAGTGGCTTACGTCCGCTTTGCCTCCGTTTACCGCAGTTTTGAAGATATTCGCGAATTTGGCGAAGAGATCGCACGCCTACAGGACTGATCATGCAGGACGAAATGTACATGGCGCGGGCGCTGAAACTGGCGCAACGCGGGCGTTTTACCACCCATCCGAACCCACGCGTCGGCTGTGTGATCGTCAACAATGGCGAGATCGTTGGCGAAGGTTTTCACTATCGCGCTGGCGAGCCGCATGCCGAAGTGCATGCGCTGCGTATGGCGGGTGAGCGCGCGCGCGGCGCAACGGCGTATGTGACGCTGGAGCCGTGCAGCCATCACGGGCGTACGCCGCCTTGCTGTGAAGCGCTGATTGCGGCTGGCGTCGCACGCGTTGTCGCGGCGATGCAGGATCCCAATCCGCAGGTGGCCGGACGTGGCCTTTATCGTTTGCAGCAGGAAGGCATTGATGTCAGCCACGGGCTGATGATGAGTGAAGCCGAAGCGCTGAACAAAGGTTTCCTCAAACGGATGCGTACCGGGTTTCCGTATGTGCAGCTTAAGCTCGGCGCATCGCTGGACGGCCGAACGGCGATGGCCAGCGGCGAAAGCCAGTGGATCACCTCCGCGCAGGCGCGCCGGGACGTGCAGCGTCTGCGGGCGCAAAGCCATGCTATTCTCACCAGCAGCGCTACCGTGCTGGCGGACGATCCCTCTCTGACGGTGCGCTGGGAAGAGCTGGATGCCGACAGCCAGGCGCTCTATCCGCAAGAAAATGTGCGCCAGCCGGTGCGCATTGTGATCGACAGCCAGAATCGGGTTACTCCAGCGCACAAACTGATCGGACTGCCGGGTGAAACCTGGTTTGCCCGCACGAAAGCGGATGAGCGCAGTTGGCCTGCGGGCGTGCGCGAGATTATCGTGCCGGAACATCACGGCCATGTCGATTTGGTGATGCTGATGATGTTGCTGGGAAAACAGCAAATTAACAGTATTTGGGTGGAAGCGGGCGCAACGCTTGCCGGTGCGTTGTTGCAGGCCGGGCTGGTGGATGAGCTGGTGGTTTATCTTGCGCCGAAGCTGTTAGGCACGGATGCGCGCGGCCTGTGCGTATTGCCGGGGCTGTCGGCGCTTGCCGATGCACCGCATTTTAAATTCAATGAGATACGGCAGGTTGGCCCGGATGTCTGCCTGCATCTTACCCACGCGTGATGCCTGCTGTAAAAGGGAAGCAGCGCGTAAAATATTATGCTAAAATCCGCCCCCCTGCGGGGTCCGAACTGAACCTGTAAAGGAAGTATATGAACATTATTGAAGCCAACGTTGCTGCTCCGGACGCTCGCGTCGCCATCACCATTGCGCGTTTCAACAACTTTATCAACGACAGCCTGCTCGAAGGCGCGATTGATGCGCTGAAACGCATCGGTCAGACGAAAGATGAAAATATCACTGTCGTGTGGGTACCAGGTGCTTACGAACTGCCGCTGGCGGCTGGCGCACTGGCGAAAACCGGCAAATACGACGCGGTGATCGCGCTCGGCACGGTGATTCGTGGCGGTACTGCGCACTTCGAATATGTTGCTGGCGGTGCAAGCAATGGCCTGGCACATGTTGCCCAGGACAGCGAAATCCCGGTCGCTTTCGGCGTGCTGACTACTGAAAGTATCGAGCAAGCTATCGAACGCGCTGGCACTAAAGCCGGTAATAAAGGTGCGGAAGCCGCACTGACCGCGCTTGAAATGATTAATGTATTGAAAGCCATCAAGGCCTGATTTTAGTAAGGGGAATTCCGTGAAACCTGCTGCTCGTCGCCGCGCCCGTGAGTGTGCCGTCCAGGCGCTCTACTCCTGGCAGTTGTCCCAGAACGACATCGCTGATGTTGAATACCAGTTCCTGGCGGAACAGGACGTAAAAGATGTCGACGTTCTGTACTTCCGTGAGCTGTTGACCGGGGTGGCGACTAATAGCGCATATCTCGATGGCTTAATGCAGCCGTACCTGTCCCGTCAGTTGGAAGAGCTGGGTCAGGTTGAGAAAGCGGTATTGCGTATCGCACTGTTCGAACTGTCTAAACGTGATGATGTGCCCTATAAAGTGGCGATCAACGAAGCTATCGAACTGGCAAAAACCTTTGGCGCTGAAGACAGCCACAAGTTTGTTAACGGCGTGCTGGATAAAGCCGCCCCTGCGATCCGCCCCCACAAAAAATGATCCGTAAGCCGGTGATAAGCGATGCTCTGCGCGCCTGTCCCGGCTTTTTCTTTTTTCTACCGAGGCATTAACGTATGGCATGCGGCGAATTTTCCCTGATTGCCCGTTACTTTGACCGTGTACGAAATTCCCGTCGCGATGTAGAAACCGGCATTGGCGACGACTGTGCTCTGCTGAACGTCGTTGAAAAACAGACGCTGGCGATCAGCGTCGATACGCTGGTGGCGGGCAACCATTTTCTGCCGGATATTGATCCTGCGGATTTGGCTTGCAAAGCACTGGCGGTGAATTTAAGCGATCTGGCTGCCGTGGGCGCGGATCCGGCGTGGATGACGCTGGCGCTTACGTTGCCGGAGGTAGATGAAAGCTGGCTGGAAAAATTCAGCGACAGCCTGTTTGAGCAGCTTAGTTACTACGATATGCAGTTGATTGGCGGCGATACCACCCGCGGCCCGCTGTCGATGACCATCGGCATTCATGGTTATGTACCGCCAGGGCGGGCAATGAAGCGCTCTGGCGCTAAACCGGGCGACTGGATTTATGTTACCGGAACGCCGGGCGACAGCGCTGCTGGCCTGGCGATTTTGCAGCAGCGTTTAGCCGTCGGCGATAAAACCGATGCGGAGTATCTGCTTAAGCGTCATTTGCGGCCAACTCCGCGCGTGTTGCATGGTCAGGCGCTGCGCAACCTGGCAAGCTCGGCAATCGATCTCTCCGACGGCCTGATCTCCGATTTGGCGCACATACTGAAAGCCAGCCAGTGCGGCGCGCGTATCGATTTGGATGCATTACCTTTCTCCGACGCGTTCAGTCGTCACGTAGAGCCTGAGCAGGCGCTGCGCTGGGCGCTTTCCGGCGGTGAAGATTATGAATTGTGTTTTACCGTGCCGGAGCTGAACCGTGGGGCGCTGGATGTCGCCATCGGTCAGCTCGGCGTGCCTTTTACCTGCATCGGGCAGATTAGCGCCGATGTGGAGGGGCTGCATTTTACCCGTGGCGGCAAGGCTGTCGCCCTTGACTGGAAAGGATACGACCATTTTGCCGAGAGCTAAAGATATAGCCAAAAGCCGACTGAACTTGCGAAACCCCTGGCATTTGCTGGCAACCGGGTTTGGTAGCGGCTTAAGCCCGATAGTGCCCGGCACCATGGGTTCGCTGGCGGCGATCCCCTTCTGGTGGGCAATGACGTTCCTGCCCTGGCAGCTCTATTCGCTGGTGGTCATGCTGGGGATTTGTCTCGGTGTGTATCTGTGCCATCAGACGGCAAAAGATATGGGCGTACACGATCACGGCAGCATTGTCTGGGATGAGTTCATCGGAATGTGGATCACGCTGATGGCGCTCCCGACCAATGACTGGCAGTGGGTCGCCGTCGGCTTTGTGCTGTTCCGTATTCTGGATATGTGGAAACCGTGGCCGATTCGCTGGTTCGATCGCAATGTCCACGGCGGTATGGGAATCATGGTCGATGATATCATTGCCGGGATCATCGCTGCCGGGCTGTTGTATCTGATTGGTCACCACTGGCCGATTGGTTTGATCTGAGGGTGATGCGCCGGATGGCGGCCGCCTTATCCGGCGTGTGGGGTCTGCTCTGACATTCGATTACGACAAGTCGGCCCGGTAAGCGCCACCGGGCATTTTACTTTCCCGGGTTACGGGTTATTTAAATCCGACCACCGGGTGCTGTTTGTACGGCGTTTCCAGCTCGGCAATCTGTTCCGGTTTCAGCGTTAAATCCACCGCGCCTAATAACTCTTCCAGTTGCTCTTCGCGGGATGTGCCAATAATCGGCGCAGCGACGCCAGGTTTACTCAGCAGCCAGGCCAGCGCCACCTGGGCGCGGGAAGCGCCAACATCTTCTGCCACGCCGGCCAGGCGTTCAGCTATCTGGCTGTCATTTTCATCGGTTTCGCTGTACAGCGTTTTGCCGAATTCGTCCGACACCAGACGCGCTGTGGTTTCTCCCCACGGGCGGGTTAAACGTCCGCGCGCCAGCGGGCTCCATGGAATAATCGCCACGCCTTCCTTGTAACACAGTGGCAGCATCTCGCGCTCTTCCTCGCGATAGATCAGATTGTAGTGATCCTGCATGGTGACAAAACGCGCCCAGCCATTTTCTTGCTGCAAGGCCAGAGCGTGAGCGAACTGGCGAGCGTGCATCGACGACGCGCCGATATAGCGCGCTTTGCCCGCTTTCACCACTTCATCAAGGGCTTCGAGCGTCTCTTCAATGGGCGTGTGGTAATCCCAGCGATGGATTTGCAGTAGATCGACATACTCCATGCCCAGCCGCCGCAGGCTATCGTCGATGGAGCGCAGGATCTGCGCGCGGGAGAGGCCTTCCGCCAGATCGCCCACCTGGTGATAGACTTTGGTGGCGACAACCACCTCGTCGCGGCGGGCGAAATCGCGTAGTGCGCGTCCGACAATCTCTTCGCTGCTGCCATCGGAATAGCTGTTGGCGGTATCAAAGAAGTTGATGCCGCCTTCCAGCGCGCGCTGAATGATAGGGCGGCTGCTCTCTTCCGGTAGCGTCCAGGCGTGCTTGCCCCGGTCAGGTTCGCCAAACGTCATGCAGCCAAGGCAAAGGCGGGAAACCTTAAGGTCTGTTTTTCCTAATGTGTTGTATTGCATGGTTCCACTCCTGCTATTAAAAACTTACGTTTAAGCATAGCAGGAGCTGCTGGGGGGATCAGTCGAGCCAGTTGCGGATGCGGGATTCGATGCCTGCGGCGTTCAGCCCCAGATCGGCGCGGGCTTCATCCTGCGTACCCTGCGGTATGAAGAAATCCGGCAGGCCGAGATTGAGCACCGGCACCGGTTTGCGGTGCGCCATCAGCACTTCGTTGACGCCGCTGCCTGCGCCGCCTGCGATAGCATTCTCTTCCAGTGTCACCAGCGAGTCATGACGCGCAGCGGTTTCCAGGATCAGCGCTTCGTCCAGCGGTTTGGCAAAACGCATGTCGATAAGCGTGGCGTTCAGGGCTTCGGCGGCTTTTTGCGCTTCCGGCAATAATGTGCCGAAGTTCAGAATCGCCAGCTTCTCGCCCTGGCGTTTCACCACGCCTTTACCGATCGGCAGTTTCTCCAGTGGCTCCAGCGGTACGCCAACGGCATTGCCGCGCGGGTAACGTACGGCGCTTGGGCCATCAGCATAGTGATAGCCGGTAAACAGCATCTGGCGGCACTCGTTTTCATCGCTTGGCGTCATGATGACCATGTCCGGGATACAGCGCAGGTAGGAGATATCAAAAGCGCCCTGGTGCGTCTGCCCGTCGGCGCCAACAATCCCGGCGCGATCGATGGCAAACAGCACCGGCAGTTTCTGGATCGCCACATCGTGGATCACCTGATCATAGGCGCGCTGCAGGAAAGTGGAGTAGATCGCCACCACCGGTTTGTAGCCGCCAATCGCCAGCCCGGCCGCGAAAGTCACGGCATGCTGCTCGGCAATCGCAACATCAAAATATTGATCCGGATATTTGCGTGAAAATTCGACCATGCCGGAACCTTCACGCATTGCTGGCGTGATCGCCATCAGCTTGTCGTCTTTGGCGGCGGTTTCGCACAGCCAGTCGCCGAAAATCTTCGAATAACTCGGCATGCCGCCGCTGCTTTTCGGCAACGTACCGCTGGTCGGATCGAATTTCGGCACCGCGTGGAAGGTGATCGGATCTTTTTCGGCCGGCTCATAGCCGCGCCCTTTTTTGGTCATAATATGCAGGAACTGCGGACCTTTCAGATCGCGCATATTGCGCAGGGTCTGCACCAGCCCCAGCACATCGTGACCGTCCACCGGGCCAATGTAGTTAAAGCCCAGCTCTTCAAACAGGGTGCCTGGCACGACCATGCCTTTGATATGTTCTTCGGTACGCTTGATCAACTCTTTGATCGGCGGTACGCCGGAAAGCACTTTTTTGCCGCCTTCGCGCAGGGTGGAGTAGAGCTTGCCGGAGAGCAACTGCGCCAGGTGATTGTTCAGCGCGCCGACGTTCTCGGAAATCGACATCTCGTTGTCGTTCAGCACCACCAGCATATCCGGGCGGATATCACCGGCGTGATTCATCGCTTCGAAGGCCATGCCTGCGGTGATCGCGCCATCGCCAATGACGCAGACGGTGCGGCGCTGTTTGCCCTCTTTGGCGGCGGCGACGGCAACGCCAATTCCCGCGCTGATAGAGGTGGAGGAGTGACCCACGCTGAGAACGTCGTATTCGCTTTCGCCGCGCCATGGGAACGGATGCAGACCGTTTTTCTGCCGGATAGTGTCGATTTTGTCACGACGCCCGGTAAGAATTTTATGCGGGTAGGCCTGATGGCCGACGTCCCAGATTAACTGATCGAACGGCGTGTTGTAGACGTAATGTAACGCGACGGTCAGTTCGACCGTGCCAAGCCCGGAGGCGAAGTGCCCGCTGGAGCGGCTTACGCTGTCAAGCAGATAGCGACGCAGTTCGTCGCACAGCTTCGGCAGACTCTCTTTCGGCAGCAGACGCAACTCTTGTGTGGTATCTACCAGCGCCAGCGTCGGGTATTTGGCTATATCAAAACTCATCAGCAACTCATCTAGTGTGTCGTTTTATTTATCACGCTGGATTATATAATTCGCCAGTGCTTCCAGTGCCGTCGTATCAAGCGACTGTGCAGCCAGCAGGCTAAGCGCCTGTCGGGCATCGTCAATCAGGTCGCGGGCTTTTGTCCGGGCTTGCTCAAGACCCAGAAGTGCGGGATAGGTACTTTTCCCCAGGTGCTGATCGGCACCCTGGCGTTTCCCAAGGGTGGCAGTATCGCCGACCACATCCAGAATGTCATCCTGAACCTGGAACGCCAGACCGATGCTCTGGGCGTAGCGATCGAGCTGAGGCAAGGCTTCCCGCCCTCTGTCGCCCGCGCTCAGCGCGCCCATTTTTACTGCCGCACGGATCAGCGCGCCGGTTTTGTGACGATGGATCTGCTCCAGCGCTTCCAGTGAGATTTGCTCGCCTTCAGCCGCCAGATCCAGCGCCTGGCCGCCGCACATGCCGGCCACGCCGCTGGAGATCGCCAGCGTTGATACCATCGCCAGCCGATCGTGTGCCGCCACTTCCGGCATCGGCGCATCGGCGAGGATCGAGAAAGCCAGCGTCTGCAATGCATCTCCCGCAAGAATGGCATTGGCTTCGCCAAATTTAATATGGCAGGTCGGCAGGCCACGGCGTAAATCGTCGTCATCCATCGCTGGCAGATCATCATGGATCAGCGAGTAAGCATGGATACACTCCACTGCGGCCGCGGGCGCATCCAGCGTTTGCAGGCTGACACCGAACATCGAACCGGTTGCGTAAACCAGAAACGGACGCAGACGTTTACCGCCCAATAGTGCGCCATACTGGATAGCGTCAACCAGAGGAGTGTTCTGAAAGGGCAGCGGAGCGATAAAACGGCGCAGCGCGTCATTGGCCCGATCGACGCAGGCCTGCAATTGTTGATTAAAATCCATCGTTATTCAGCGTCCGGTGCGAAAGGCTTTAATGACGCCTCTTCGGAATCGGAGAGCAGGATCTGCACGCGCTGCTCCGCCTGCTGTAACTTTACCTGACCCTGGCGCGCCAGTTGTACGCCACGTTCGAATTCATTGAGTGCCTCTTCGAGCGGAAGATCGCCGCTTTCAAGACGAGTGACAATCTGTTCCAGCTCGCTCAGCGCTGTTTCGAAACTGGCCGGTGCTTCGTTTTTCTTTGGCATAGTGAATGTCTGACTCTTCTATTATTCATCCTGACTCAATTTAGCTATGGTAGCGGAGTCGTGGCACTTAGCCAATTACGCTCAAGGGTAATGCATTGCGCAAGGTCTATTCGATGGTGGTATACTTCCGCGCCTGGATGCAGCCGCGGGTATGGGCTGCTGTATTATTTTCCCTTACAGGCCCAGTCGGGCTTGCCAACGAACCATTGCCGCCATGAAGTTTATCATTAAATTGTTCCCGGAAATCACCATCAAAAGCCAATCTGTGCGCTTGCGCTTTATTAAAATTCTGACCGGGAACATTCGTAACGTTCTGAAGCACTACGACGAAACCCTGGCCGTTGTGCGCCACTGGGACCATATCGAAGTCCGCGCCAAAGATGAAAACCAGCGTCTGGCTATTCGCGACGCGCTGACCCGCATTCCGGGGATCCACCATATTCTGGAAGTGGAAGATGTGCCTTTCACTTCTCTGCACGATATTTTTGAGAAAGCGCTGGTGCAGTATCGCGAGCAAATTGAAGGTAAAACCTTCTGCGTGCGCGTGAAACGCCGTGGTAAACATGAATTCAGCTCTATTGAAGTGGAACGTTACGTGGGCGGCGGGCTGAATCAGCATGTCGAATCTGCGCGCGTGAAGCTGACGCACCCGGATGTGACGGTGAATCTGGAAATCGAAGATGACCGTCTGCTGCTGGTAAAAGGCCGTTATGAAGGTATTGGCGGCTTCCCGATTGGCACCCAGGAAGATGTCTTGTCGCTGATTTCCGGCGGCTTCGACTCCGGCGTTTCCAGCTATATGCTGATGCGTCGCGGCTGCCGCGTACACTACTGCTTCTTTAATCTCGGCGGCGCAGCCCATGAAATTGGCGTTCGCCAGGTGGCGCATTATCTGTGGAACCGCTTTGGTAGTTCGCACCGCGTGCGTTTTGTGGCAATCAATTTTGAACCGGTGGTCGGCGAGATCCTCGAAAAAGTCGATGATGGCCAGATGGGCGTGGTACTGAAACGCATGATGGTGCGCGCTGCGTCGAAAGTCGCTGAGCGTTACGGCGTGCAGGCGCTGGTAACCGGTGAAGCGCTGGGACAGGTTTCCAGCCAGACGCTGACCAACCTGCGTCTGATTGATAACGTCTCCGATACGCTGATCCTGCGCCCGCTCATCTCTTACGATAAAGAGCACATTATCGATCTGGCGCGTGAAATTGGTACCGAGGATTTTGCCCGCACGATGCCGGAATATTGCGGCGTGATTTCCAAAAGCCCAACGGTGAAGGCGGTGAAAGCGAAGATCGAAGCGGAAGAAGCACACTTTGATTTCGCTATCCTCGACCAGGTTGTGGCGGAAGCCAGCAATATTGATATCCGTGAAATCGCTCAGCAAACCCAGCAAGAGGTAGTGGAAGTTGAAACGGTTAACGGTTTCGGCCCGAACGATGTGGTGCTGGATATCCGTTCGATTGACGAACAGGATGATAAGCCGCTGAAGCTGGAAGGCGTTGATGTTGTGTCGCTGCCGTTCTACAAGCTGAGCACGAAGTTTGGCGATCTGGATCAGAGCAAAACCTGGCTGCTGTGGTGCGAGCGTGGCGTGATGAGCCGCTTGCAGGCGCTCTATCTGCGCGAGCAGGGCTTCCAGAATGTGAAGGTTTATCGCCCGTAAACACAATGCCGGATGATGGCTTCGCTTTCATCCGGCCTGCAAGGGCACGAGCCTGAACCCGGTGGTGTTCCGGTGGCAAGGCCCGGTTGTAGGCCGGATAAGCGTCAACGCCACCGGCATTTTAATACCTACGCTTCGTAGTAGTTATAAATCCCCGCCGCCATCACCAGCTGTGACGCCACCTCATGGGCTTTTTCGCGCCCGACCAGCAGGTCAATAATCTTCAGGCCAAAATCAATGGCTGTGCCTGGCCCCTGGCTGGTCAATAAATTTACCCGCGGATCCCACACCACACGTTTATCCTGCCACTGCTCGGGCGGAATCGTCTCTTTCAGCCCTGGGAAACCGGTCATATTGCCAATCGGGAAGAGCTGATGCGGCACCAGCACCGTACCGGCGGCGGCACAAATGGCGGCAACAATGCGCCCGGAAAGGTGGAACTGGCGAACGGTTTCAACCAGCAGCGGGCTGTCGCGGAAGCACTCCGCGCCTTTCAGGCCGCCCGGCAACACAATCGCATCGAAATCACCATCCGCTACTTCAACCAGCGGCGCATCGGCCAGCAGTTTAACCCCGCGCGAGCAGGTGATAACCAGGTTGCCGTCGCTGGCGACGCTGGCGGTTGTGACAGCAATGCCGCCGCGGACCAGCAGATCGATCGTAGTGACCGCTTCGGTCTCTTCACTACCAGGGGCGAGGCATATCAGAGCTGATGCGCTCATACTCACTCTCCTTACGTTTAATCATTTCATACAGACGGGCATTTTCCGGCACCGCGATACCGTGCGCGCGGGCGCGTCTGAGCAGGTAGCCAGTAATATAATCGCTCTCGGTGTGCCGCAAGGCGCGCACATCCTGGAGCATCGACGAAATATTTTCCGCTGTATTTTCGATAATCTGGTTCACATAGCTCAGCAAATCATCCGCAGAGATATGATGGCCTTCACGTTCGATAACGGCAGCGACTTCGCGGGTAATTTTTGCCACCTCATCGGGAAATTCGCGCAGATCGCCATTTTTGCAGTCGTGCAGGGCGGTCAGAGGATTGATCACGCAGTTCACCGCCAGCTTGCGCCACAGAGCCGGGCGAATGGTATTGTGCCAGGCTACATCCGGCAGCGCTTCTTGCAGGGTATCTGCCAGCGCGCTGAATTCACCGTCCTGCTGCCGCGCCGGGCCAATATGCGTAGTACCGCTGGCCACATGCACAATCACGTTACCATCGCGGCGAGCAGCGTGAGTCGTGGTACCAATCAGCAGGGGATTCGGCAGCGCTTTTAACTCTTCCACGGTGCCCATACCGTTGTGAATCAGCAGTACCGGCGTCGCGGGAGAAAGCGCCGGTGCAAGGCCTTTTACCGCATCAGAAACTTGCCAGGCTTTCAGCGTCACCAGCAGCAGATCGCTAGCGGCCAAAAATTCAGGATCGTTGGCCGTCAGGGATTCATTAAAAACCGTGCCGTCTTCTTCCACGACATTCACACTGCAAAAAGGCTGAGGCACGCGTAACCAGCCCTGTACTTCATGTCCCTGTTTACACAGCGCTGTTAACCACAATTGCCCTAAAGCACCGCAACCGAGTACGGTAATTCTCATTGTTCCTCCTCACCTGCAACTGCGCCAGGTGTTACTTCAACCATTATAGTGCTGTCGGCTATGCTTCCAGTATTACAAGTTGAGTTATACCTCGTTGCGGGTATTATGCATCGCAACAAATAGAGAGGGAGAAGAAAAGATGCCATCTTTCGATATCGTTTCCGAAGTTGAAATGCGCGAAGTGCAAAACGGCGTTGAGAATGCGACCCGTGAAGTCGCAACACGCTTCGATTTTCGCAACGTTGAAGCCACATTTGATCTGAACGAAGAAAAACAGACCATTAAGGTGCTGAGCGAATCTGATTTCCAGGTTAACCAGTTGCTGGATATTTTACGTGCCAAGCTGCTGAAACGCGGCATTGAAGGGGCATCCCTGGATGTGCCGGAAGAATTCGTCCACAGCGGGAAAAACTGGTTTGTGGAAGCAAAGCTGAAGCAGGGGATCGATGCGCCGACGGCGAAGAAAATCATCAAGCTGATTAAAGACAGTAAACTGAAAGTGCAGGCGCAGATTCAGGGGGAAGAGATCCGCGTGACCGGGAAATCCCGTGACGATCTGCAAGCGGTGATGGCACTGGTGCGCGGCGGCAATCTGGGCCAGCCGTTCCAGTTCAAAAACTTCCGCGATTAATCGCTTTTCCCCTCCCGTCAGGGGAGGGGAAAATGGCCTGCTTAACCTGCGACGGCCTGTTCGACTTCAAAGCGGTTTGTCACTTTGCTGTCGATCTTCACGTAAGCGCTACGCTCTTCTGCTACGACCAATACTTCACTGACGCCCGCCGTGGCGCGCAGACGCTGCTGTAGCGCGTCATCAATAGCCACATCATCAGGAATGGCGATGCGCAGGCTGCTGACATAGGGCGGTTCCTGCATGCTGCTGGCAACCAGCAGCCAGACCACGGCCAGCAATGCGCCAACCAGGAACACCATTTGCGAGTCAAATAAACCATCCACCCAGCCGCCGACCGCGCCGCCAATAGCGACACCGAGAAACTGGCTGGTGGAGTAAATGCCCATTGCCGTCCCTTTATAACCGGCTGGCGCTTCTTTACTGATTAGCGACGGCAGCAGCGCTTCCATCAGGTTAAAGGCGAGGAAGAAGATCTGTACGCCAATCACAATTTCCCAGAAGTAAGCGCCAGCGCCCCACAGCACGATTTCGGCAATCAGCAGTAGCGCAACGCAGAGCACAAAAACACGCTTCATCCGGCGTTTCACTTCGGCGTAGATAATAAACGGCACCACCGAAGCAAAAGAGATAAGCATGGTGACGAGATAGATTTTCCAGTGCTCTGAAGCCGGAAAACCGGCCGATTCAAGCTGACCGGGCAGCGCCACAAACGTCGA
Source organism: Kosakonia radicincitans DSM 16656 (assembly GCF_000280495.2). Taxonomy (NCBI): domain Bacteria; kingdom Pseudomonadati; phylum Pseudomonadota; class Gammaproteobacteria; order Enterobacterales; family Enterobacteriaceae; genus Kosakonia; species Kosakonia radicincitans. Next base: position 4,342,914 of record NZ_CP018016.1, on the reverse strand, counting down.
CATCAGCAGGATATGCAGGCACATAATGCCAAAGTTCAGCTTCAGCAGCTTTGGATTGACGATCACCATGCTAAAGCAATCTTTGACCATTCCCGATTCGCGGTTGCGCACGTGGTGTTTGCTGTCCGGCACTACCCACAGCGTCAGGATGATGCCGATAGTCGCCAGTACGGCAATCATCCAGAACAGCGCATGCAGGCCTAAGAGATGTGTAATGACCGGCCCTAAAACCATGGCTATGGCGAACGTGACGCCGAAGCTGACGCCGATAAATGCCATCGCTTTGGTGCGATTTTGTTCGCGAGTGAGATCCGACAGCAGCGCCATCACGGCGGCGGCAATCGCCCCGGAGCCTTGCAGCGCGCGACCAAGAATAATGCCCCAGATAGAATCGGTGAGCGCGGCAATCACGCTGCCCAGCACGAAGATCGCCAGCCCGCCGACAATCAGCGGCTTGCGGCCGATGCGATCCGAAAGCAGTCCAAAGGGGATCTGAAATACCGCCTGGGCCAGGCCGTAGATGCCGATCGCCAGCCCAATCAGGGCTTCCGATGCGCCCTGCAACGCCATACCGTATGTGGTCAGAACGGGCAGGACCATAAACATGCCGAGCATGCGCAGTGAAAATACAGTCCCTAAACCCCAGGTGGCGCGCAACTCGCCTGGCGTCATTTTATAATCGTTCATTACCACCTCAATTTAAAAACCGGACATAGTGTAGTGCGGAGGCAGGGTAGGGTAAACATGCGGTTATTTAACAAATATTACATAACCTTGGATTTCATCCTGTTATTGGCTTCACCGTAACAGGGCCAGCAAAGGGCTTACTCCAGACGAAAAAAAACCGGGTTTCCCCGGTTTTTCCAGTATGGTGCAGCAAACTTACCAGACGTATGTCAGCAGGCTGTGTGAATCCGGCACCATAAAGTCCACGGACATCATTACGGAAAGGGAAGTGATGGCAACAATGGAGAACACAAACAGTTTGCGCGCCCACACTTTGTCATCTTCCACTTTGTAACCGCGCAGCGCCATGCCCAGCCACCAGAGGCTTACCGCGGCGGCAACGACCAGGTATTTGTACCCGGCATAACCGCCCAGCGACAGCATCAGTGTGGCAATGGCAAACGCCAGGATGTACAGCGTGATATGGTTTTTGGCCACGGAAATGCCTTTCACCACCGGCAGTACCGGAATGTTCGCTGCCTGATAATCCTTAAAGCGGAAAATCGCGATGGCATAGGAGTGAGGCATTTGCCACAGGCTGAAAATCGCCAGCAGAATTGCCGCACCGCTATCGAACTCGTTGGTGACCGCGCAATAGCCAATCACCGGCGGCGCAGCGCCGGAGAGAGAGCCAATCAGCGTGCCGTAAACGGAGTGGCGTTTCATGTACAGGCTGTAAACGCCGACATAAACCACGAACCCCATTACCCCCAGCCAGCAGGCCAGCGGGTTGGCGCCAAACCACAGCAGCATAAAGCCAGCAATACCCAACAAGGAGGCGTACACCAGCGAGACTTTTGGCGAGATCAGCCCTCTGACCAGCACCCGGTTTTTCGTTCGTTCCATCTTTTTATCGATGTCACGATCGATGTAGTTGTTAAATACACAACCAGAGGCGACCACCAACGACACGCCAATCAGCGTGTAGAGGAACAGGGGATAGTCGATGTGGCCTTTGGAAGCCAGCAGGAACCCCCCAATCACGGAGATCAGATTGCCAAAAATAATGCCCGGTTTCGTAACTTGCAGGTATTGCTTAAACATACTCGCCGCTCTTAGTGAACCATCATGTTGTAGTTGAGGTTCCACATAATCCAGATGGAACCGACTACCAGGATAGCGATGATAATCACGGTAAAGATAAAGGCGGTAAGGTTCCAGCCTTCATCAGACTTGGTGTTCATGTGCAGGAAGCAAACCAGATGCACCAGAATCTGAACTACGGCGGTAACCAGGACAACGCCCAGAATTACCGGCTTAGAAGCAGAACCGTTCATCACCATCCAGAACGGGATCACCGTCAGGATGATCGACAGGATGAAACCTGTCATGTAGGTTTTTACGCTGCCGTGGGAAGCGCCATGATCGTTAGAATGACTCATTACATCGCCCCCATCAGATAAACAACAGAGAACACGCAGATCCATACCACGTCCAGGAAGTGCCAGAACAGGCTCAGGCACATGATACGGGTACGGTTAGTGCTGGTCAGACCGCGACGGGAAACCTGGAACATCAGAACCGCCATCCAGATCAGACCCGAGGTCACGTGCAGACCGTGGGTGCCTACCAGCGCGAAGAACGCTGAAAGGAAGCCGCTGCGATCCGGACCCATGCCTTCGGCAATCAGGTGGTGGAACTCATAGAGTTCCATCCCGATAAAGCCCGCGCCAAACAACCAGGTCAACGCCAGCCATGAAACAACCTGGCTTTTGTTGTTTTTGTACATGGCGATAGCCGCCATGCCGTAGGTGATGGAGCTGAACAACAGCAGCGCGGTTTCAACCAGTACGAACGGCAGCTCGAAAATGTCCTTACCGGTCGGGCCGCCCGCTGTGCCGTTCACCAGAACGGCATAGGTAGCGAACAGACAGCAGAACAGAATGCAGTCGCTCATCAGGTAGATCCAGAAACCGAAGACTTTATTCGGCCCTGCATCGTGGTGCCCGTGTTCGTGCGCGTGGGCGTGCGCGTTGGTCAGAGTATCAGTTGCCATTTTTCAGCCCTGCTTTAGTGATCTCATCGAAATGCTGGTTTTCCAGTTTCTCGATTTCTGCAACCGGTACGTAGTAATCCACGTCCTCGTCGAAGCTCTTCACAATCCAGCTGATGATGATGCCAGCGAAACCAACGATAGCCATCCACCAGATATGCCAGATCATGGCGAAACCAAACACGGTTGCAAACGCGGCGATAACAATGCCGGCACCGCTGTTTTTCGGCATATGAATTTCTTCATACTGCGCAGGTTTTTTGTACGCTTCGCCTTTCTCTTTCATTTCCCAGAACGCGTCACGTTCGTGAACGTGCGGGACATGAGCAAAGTTGTAGAACGGCGGAGGAGAGGAGGTTGCCCACTCCAGCGTACGGCCACCCCACGGGTCACCGGTCAGGTCACGGTTCTGATCGCGGTCGCGAATAGAAACGTAGATCTGAATCAGCAGACACAGGATACCGATAGCAATCAGCGCCGCACCGCAGGCTGCGACAATCAGCATGGTGTGGAACTGCGGATCAATCTGCTGGCTCAGGCGACGGGTCATACCCATAAAGCCCAGCACGTACAGCGGCATAAATGCAACGAAGAAGCCGATGATCCAGAACCAGAAAGCGCGTTTACCCCAGGTTTCGTTCAGGGTGTAACCGAAGGCTTTCGGCCACCAGTAAGTCAGACCTGCGAAGCAACCGAAGACCACGCCGCCGATGATAACGTTATGGAAGTGCGCAATCAGGAACAGGCTGTTGTGCAGTACGAAGTCTGCGCCCGGAACCGCCAGCAGCACGCCGGTCATCCCACCTACGGAGAAGGTCACGATAAAGCCGATGGTCCACAGCATAGAGGAGTGGAACACAATGCGGCCCTGATACATGGTGAACAGCCAGTTGAAGATCTTCACCCCGGTCGGGATGGCGATAATCATCGTGGTGATACCAAAGAAGGCGTTTACGTTCGCGCCAGCACCCATGGTGAAGAAGTGGTGCAGCCAAACGATGAACGACAGTACGGTAATACATACGGTCGCCCATACCAGCGAGGTGTAACCAAACAGGCGTTTACGCGAGAAGGTGGCGGTGATTTCGGAGAACACCCCGAAGACCGGCAGCACCAGAATGTACACTTCCGGGTGACCCCAGGCCCAAATCAGGTTGATGTACATCATCATGTTGCCACCCATATCGTTGGTAAAGAAATGGGTGCCCAGATAACGATCCAGGGTCAGCAGCGCAATGGTGACAGTCAGAATTGGGAACGAAGCGATAATCAGCACGTTGGCGCACAAAGATGCCCAGGTAAATACCGGCATTTTGAACATCGTCATGCCCGGCGCACGCATCTTCAGAATGGTCACGAAGAAGTTGATACCGGTCAGCGTCGTACCGATACCCGAAAGCTGGAGACTCCAGATCCAGTAATCGACCCCGACGCCAGGGCTGTATTCAATTCCCGAAAGCGGCGGATAAGCCAGCCAACCGGTCTGCGCGAACTCACCGACGCCCAGAGAGAGGTTAACCAGAATCACGCCCACAACCGTGAACCAGAAGCTCAGGTTGTTCAGGAACGGGAACGCAACGTCGCGCGCACCGATCTGCAACGGAACCACCAGGTTCATCAGACCGATAACGAATGGCATTGCCACGAAGAAGATCATGATCACGCCGTGAGCGGTGAAGATCTGATCGTAGTGGTGAGGCGGCAGGAAGCCCGCTTCACCCGCAGAGGCCAGCGCCTGCTGGCTACGCATCATGACAGCATCTGCGAAGCCACGCAGCAGCATCACAACGGCCACGAGGACGTACATGATACCAAGGCGTTTGTGGTCAACAGAGGTCAACCATTCTTTCCACAGCCAGGACCATTTACCGAAGTAAGAGATCAGGCCAACTACCGCCAGACCGCCGACGATAATCGCAGCAACCGTGACCATGATAATGGGTTCATGATACGGCACTGCATCCAGTGTAAGTTTTCCGAACATCGTTTTCTTCCTCGACCCCTTAGTGAGAGGTTTCCGCGTGGCTCATGTCCATGCCTTCCATTCCTTCGTGCGCGCTATGCTCGCCTTCCGGTTGGGTCATGTCCATGCTCTTGCCGTGGCCCATAAATTTGTTGATAACGTCTTTAAACAAATCGGGTTTCACGCTGGAGAAGTATTCAACCTTGTTGTATTCGCTTGGCGCTGCAACTTTCTCATACGCCGCCATATCTGGCAGGGTGCTTGAAGATTGTTTCGCTTTTGCGACCCACTGGTCGAATGCGGCGCGGTCCGGCGTAGCAATAGCTTTAAACTTCATGCCAGAGAAGCCCGGGCCGCTGTAGCTGGCGGAAATGCCATCGTACGTACCTGCTTCGTTAGCGATGAGATGCAGTTTGGTCTGCATACCAGCCATTGCGTAGATCTGGCTGCCCAGACGCGGAATAAAGAACGAGTTCATCACGGAGTTGGAGGTCACTTTGAACTCTACCGGTGTGTTCGCCGGGAAGGCGATTTCATTTACGGTAGCAATGCCCTGTTCCGGGTAGATGAAGAACCATTTCCAGTCCATGGCGACCACTTCAATGGTGATTGGGTGTTCGTCATGTGCCAGCGGTTTGCTCGGTTCGAGCGAGTGGGTGGTTTTCCACGTCAGTACAGCAAGGAACAGGATGATCAGAATCGGCACCGTCCAGACCACAGCTTCCACTTTATTGGAGTGTGACCAGTTCGGGCTATACTTCGCATCTTTATTGCTCGCACGATACTTCCAGGCGAAACCAACGGCCATCAAGATGGCGGGAATAACGACAATCAACATCAGGCCAAAAGCCGTCAGTATCAGCGAACGTTGCTCCAGTCCAATCTGTCCTTTGGGGTCAAGAAGTGCAGAATCGCAACCACTGAGTAAAACAGTGCCGGCGATTAATGACAACCATCCCAAACTTTTATTGTATTTCCTGAGTCTCATTTAACGACCTCAATTCCACGGGATCTGGTGGCGCTTAAAGTGTGCGGGCATTTTACGGAAAGGTTACGTTACTGTAAACATACTTGGCTCTGTGTCAGTAAGGTGTTACTGGGTTCTGCCGTTTATGTCACACGGAATGCAACAAACTGTAAAATCGGGCATTCGCACAGCCTGAAGTTGAGATTATAACGAAAATATTACATTACAATCAGCGCTGAGGGTGAATTGGTATAACCAATCAATTTATTAAACAAATAATTAACATATATTCAGCAATTACCGTACATTATTGGAACTAATGTGAAACCAAATAATTAATAACAGTGCTGAATCGTTAAAGAATAGCCCTTAATTTATAGCGCACAAAATAATTAAAGAAAATGTATACATATAACGATAAATAACCGATTAGGCCTGGATTAAAATAATGGTTATTAATTGTACGAAATAATAACCATCATGAATTATTTAGTCGGTTTTTTATCCTTGCGATTGATTTTAAAAACAAAAAAATCCGGGGAATTGTTAATTATGAAGGGATGATATTCAGATGTCTGGAAATACCTCGCCGATTATTGGCATCGACTTAGGAACCTCCAATAGCGCTGTCGCCTGGTTCGCTGAGGGTGACACGCAACTGATCACCGGCGCGCAAGGGGAGCGCTTAACACCCTCTGTGATCGGCATCGATGATGGGGGGCACCTGCTGGTTGGTGCCGCAGCTAAAGCGCGTCTGGTCAGCCATCCACAGATGACGGTCGCCAGCTTCAAGCGCTATATGGGCACGGATAAAACCTGGACACTCGGCTCGCGGCAATTTCGCGCCGAAGAGTTATCCGCTCTTATCTTACGTAAACTCAAAACCGATGCCGAAGTGGCGCTGGGCTGCCCGGTAACCCATGCGGTGATCACGGTTCCCGCCTATTTTAATGATGCGCAACGCAAGGCGGTAAAAGCCGCCGGGCGTCTTGCCGGGCTTGAGGTTATGCGTTTGCTCAATGAACCGACGGCAGCAGCGTTGGCTTACGGGCTGGCCGATAACAGCGAGCAAAAGTTCCTGATTTTCGACCTCGGCGGCGGCACTTTTGATGTCTCTATTGTGGACATTTTCGAGGGCGTGATCGAAGTGCGTGCCAGCAGCGGCGATGCCTGGCTGGGCGGTGACGACTTTACCGATCTTATTCGCCAGTGGATGTTAAGTACTTCTCCGGCATTAAAGGACGCGCCGTTAACCTGCTCGGCACAATTAACTTCACTGGCGGAAGAGCTTAAACAGACGCTCAGCGCGCAGGATAACGCCTCCGCGCAGCTCGCTTTTGCCGGTGAAACGTACCGCTGGCAACTGGACGGCGAAACCTTTGCCGGGCAGGCTGCCGGGTTACTTTCACGGCTGAAAAAAACAGTCGTGCAGGTTTTACAGGATGCACAGTTTGATCCCCGCGATCTTGATCACGTCATCCTGGTGGGCGGCGCGACCCGGATGGCGCTGGTGCGCCAATTGGCAACGCGAATGTTTGGCCGCTTTCCGCGTAATGAGCTTAATCCGGATGAAGTCGTGGCGCTTGGCGCAGGAGTGCAGGCCGGGCTTATCGCCGAAGACCGCGCGCTGGACGATATCGTATTGACCGATGTGATGCCGTACTCGCTGGGCGTGGCAGTGGCCCGGCGGCTCGAAGGCGGTAAAACTGACGACGGCTATTTCATGCCGCTGATTGAGCGCAATGCGTTTGTTCCGGTCAGCGTTGTCGAAACGGTCGAGACGATGAGTGACAACCAGGATCATATTGTGATCGCGGTATATCAGGGCGAAGCCCGCCGCGTCAGCGATAATTTGCTGCTCGATCGTATGACCGTTCCGGTTCCGGCCCGCCGCGCAGGCGAGGTGAAAATCGATGTGCGCTTCACCTATACGCTGGACGGTATTCTGGAAGTGGAATGTAAAGTGCAGGGTGAAAGCACCGCTTCAACGCTGATCATCGAAAAAGCCCCTGGCGTGTTGAGTGAAGAAGAGATTGCCGAGCGTTTACGTCAGCTTGATGGCCTGAAAATGCACCCTCGCGATGTGCCGGAAAACCGGCAATTGCTGGCGGAGGCGTCACGCCGTTACGAACAGCTTTTAGGGCAGCGTCGGCAACTGATCGACCACTATGCCACGCAGTTTGAAATGGCGCTTAATCGTCAGGATGTGCGTGCTATCGCTGCGGCGCGTGATGAACTGCGCCGGGCATTAGATATGCTGGATGACGGGATGTAATAGCGATGACTATCTGGGAAACCCTTGGCATTGATGCCACTACGGATGAATCCGCCATCCGCCGGGCTTACGCCCGCCAGCTTAAACTGCATCGCCCGGATAAAGATCCTCAGGGTTATCAGCAACTGCGGGAAGCGTTCGATCTCGCGAAGCAATACGCCAGCAATGCGGCGATGTGGCAGGACGAAGAAGAGGATGCGCCTGAAGCGGACGAATCCGAACATAGCGAAGTGACACTTTCCAGCGCGCAGGATTATCTGCGTACGCTGGAAGGGCATCACGACATCGCCCTGCAACCCGACTGGCAACGCGAGACGCTGGAAGATGACGCAGAGCGTTTTTCCGTCCGGCTGTTAACCGATGAAATGCCTGCGCTGAAAGCGTTGCGTGAGTATCTGGATCATGAACTGCCGGATGCCCTGGACGCGCGCGCTGTTTTCAGCCTTGCGCTGGCGCAGGCGTTAAGTGAGCGCAAAGGCATTACGCGCAGCCTGGTCAGTGAAGTCTCCGCTATTATGGGCTGGGAGCTGGACGGCTATCGCGTCAGGCATATCCCATACTGGGTGGTTGAGGCCATTGAACAGCAGGTTGCGCTGAGTGAAGCCGAAGAGCACTGGGCGTATCTGGCGCGGCAAAGCACAAATGACAGGCAAGCGAAACTGGCCTGGCGACTGCTGGCTGGCGAGATGAAAAGGGTGCCGTGGTGGGCGAAACTGATTCCCGGTTTCACGCAACAACTGGTCAATCATGTTGCGACAATTAAATATCACTATCCGCAACTGCTGGATCGCCTGAATCCCGAACTGCTGGAATATATCTCTTCGCCGCACCTTTTGTTGAGTTGGAGAGAGGTTGCAGCGCTCTGGTTCTGGGGCGTGGCTGCCTGGTTACAGGTGCGGGCCGCACCCGCAATGGCAGGGCAGGCTGCGGCGATAGTAGGGAGCCTTATCGTCTATCTGTGGGTCATGCCGCTTTTACTGGCGTATTATGCACAGGGAAAACGTATCGCCAGGGCAGTGCTGCCGCTCTTGTGGCTGCTGGGATGGATTATGCTGGCGATCCCGTTGTTTCATTTATATGAAGTGGTCTTCAACTACCCGCCAGTGTACAAAGGTGTTTCTCGCGTCATGATGCTGACCGCGGTGCTGGCTTATCCCGCCTGGTGGGTGATTAGCCGTAACCGACATCAGTGGTACGCGATGCCCTTCAAAGGGGTTGCGTTTATGTTTGTGTTACCCATCGCGTTTCTGCAGCAATTTTCGCCAATTATTACCGCCGTTGGCGTGATTATTTTACCGGCGCTCTTCACGCACGTTCTTCGCGGGTTATTTTTCTTCTATTAATAGCACCAGCGCTTACCTTTCATCGGGTAAGCGCTGTGTTCACATTAGCCGCGTTTTGCGCAGCGCCAGCAGATCCAGCAGCCCGCCGAACAGAATGCCGACAATCGCCAGCAGCGCGCCGCCTTCGAGAAGCCTGGTGCCAATGGCCCAGTTCGCCATTCCGCTGGCCGTCACAATAAGCACCACCAGCCAGCCGCTAAGCAGCAGGCAGCCGACACTCAATATGCGCAAGGCCAGACGGTAGGCCGCCGGATATTTGTTGCGTGGCATGAAATGCCCGGTCTGCTGGGTAAATTCCAGCGTCCGCTTACACATCGCCAGCAGCAGCAGGCCCGGCGCAGCAGCAATAATGGAGAAGAGATAAAACGTTGACCAACTGTAGGTTTCTACAAACCAGCCCGCCAGCGGGCCGACGTACACGCGTCCGACAGCGGATAGCGCTGAAAGCAGAGCAAACTGGGTTGCGGAGAAGGATTTATTGCAAAGCGTCATTAATAACGCGACAAACGCCGCCGTTCCCATGCCGCCGCACAGATTCTCGAAGAACACGGCGGCACCCATGTTGACGATATCTTTCTGCGTGGTGGACAGCAGCCAGTAACCGGCATTGGAAACCGCCTGTAAAAATCCGAAGATCATTAACGCGCGGAACAGAGAGAGGCGCTGCATTAATACCCCGCCATACAGCGCGCCAATGATTGTTGCCGCCAGCCCCAGCGTTTTGTTGACCACGCCGACTTCGCCCGCGTCAAACCCGACGCCGCGAATCAAAAAGGTGGTCGTCAGGCTCATGGCGAAAGCATCGCCGAGTTTATACAGCACGATCAGCAGTAAAATCAGCCAGGCATTATTGCGACCGAAGAAATCACGCAGCGGCTCGACGACGGCCTGCTCCAGCGTTTTCGGCACCGGAATGGTGTCTGTTGGCTCCGGCGCCAGCAGGGTGGCAATAATACATGGGATCAGCAGTGCGGCCATCAGCCAGTACATTCCTTGCCAGCCGAGCCAGCGATCGGCGAGCCACAGCGCCAGCCCACCGGAAACCAGCATGCCAAGGCGATAGCCGAGTACGCTAATGGCTGCGCCAGCGCCGCGCTCTTCAACAGGCAGGACATCCGTCTTCCAGGCATCGAACACAATGTCCTGCGAGGCGGAACAGAAGGCAATCAGTACAGCCAGTGCCGCCATCCAGCGCAGGTGGTTGGCCGGATCAAGGAAGCCCATGCCGGCGATGGAGGCCAGCAGCAACAGTTGCGTCAGCAGTAGCCAGCCGCGACGCCTTCCCAATAGCGGCAGCGTGTAGCGATCCATGAGCGGCGACCAAAGGAATTTAAAGACGTAGGCCTGGCCGACCAGCGAGAAGAAACCGATGGTTTTAAGATCGACGTTTTCAACGGTCATCCATGCCTGAAGCGTACCGCTGGTCAGGGCAAGGGGGAGACCGGAGGCAAAACCCAGGATAAGCAGAATTGCTGATTTGGGCTGCGTGAAGATGCGTAAGTAGTGGCTCGACATGAGTTAAAAACTGGCCCGTAAAACCGGGCCAGTGCAGCAATTAACGGGCGTTTTGCTTGATGAAATCGTGGATGCTGGTGTCCTGAGACATATCCGCGATAGTGTCGGTCAGCACGCTATTAACCGCGGTCGTGATTTTGTCGTTAGTCGCCTGGAAAGCGCCTTCAACGTTATAGCTGGCACGGTAGTTTTTCGTCATCTTATTACCATTAGCTGCGGTGGCAATGATGGCGATATCCGCTTTGGTGGCGATGTTGTAACGCACGTTGCCTTGAGAAACGTCGGCATACAGTTGGTTAACAATGATTTGCAGATTTACCGCGCCGTTCGGCCCGATCATATAGCCGCGCGCCGTCATCTGTTTCTCCAGCACTTCCTGTAAAAGGAAACGCAGATCGCGGGAGGCGGTTAAAGTGACCAACTGGTTGTCACGCGTTACTTTCGCCAGCGCCTGGTCCTGACGTTGATCGGCGCCAGTAATGCTAACGGTCACGCCCATCAGGCTCGGATCCTGCTGCGGCAGGGTGATTTTCGGTGAAACTTCAAGGGTTGTCGGCGGGGTAGCGCACCCGGCCAGCATAAATAAAGCGACCAACGGGAAGAGTAGTTTTTTAAACATGTTCAGGCTCTCAAGGGATCGTAAGCGTTTGGGGAAAAATTCTCGCCATCATAACATTGCCGCCGTTAAGGGGAAGTCCTCAACGTATGTAAATTCATCACCTTGTGCTTTTTCGGCATCAAAAAACAGGTTGTTGAAGCGGGATGGCAAAAATCCGCCGTCTTTTAGTAGACTTTATCGCGTTGAGCCGGCAAATCAGACGAACGCTAATTTTTTGTTGTTTTATTGTTATGAAAACGGTAAAAGCGGCTAACATTTAAAGAGATGGCTGGCATCTCAGCGTTGTCGGAGGCGTAACATCATGATGATGCGTGAACAGATAGAAGCAAAATTGAAAGCGGCATTCGAGCCTGTATTACTTGAAGTCGTAGATGAAAGTTACCGTCACAACGTTCCGGCGGGTTCCGAAAGCCATTTCAAAGTGGTGCTGGTAAGCGACCGCTTCACCGGAGAACGTTTTCTTAATCGGCATCGCATGATTTACGGTACGTTGGCTGACGAACTGGCAACGACAATTCATGCACTTGCACTGCATACTTACACCCTCAAAGAGTGGGAAGGCTTGCAGGATACCCTCCTGACCTCGCCGGCATGCCGGGGCGCCGGAAGCATCGCTTAGAAAACCAGGTTGCAACCGTCTGAACTTTTCCAGTATGTTGCATGCAGATTATGTAAAAACGGCCTGCGGGCCGTTTTGTTTTGCCTGAATTTTGAGCGAGAAACGCAATTTTTTGAGCGAAATTGCTTCAGAAGTGTGAAAAATGGCGCATCATTGCGCCATTCCCCTTCTCGACTCATATCTGTGATGCCGCTATAATGCTGCGTCTTATTTTTCGGAATGTCTTCGGGATGCTTCTGACGACAGGGAATGTGTTTTCTGATTGGAGAGAACATCCCGGTTCTGCAAAGCGAAAAGGTTTGCTTCGCAGAGTAGAGTTGACCGAGCACTGTGATTTTTTGAGGTAACAAGATGCAAGTTTCAGTTGAAACCACTCAGGGCCTTGGGCGCCGTGTAACGATTACAATCGCTGCTGACAGCATCGAGACCGCTGTGAAGAGCGAGCTGGTCAACGTAGCGAAGAAAGTGCGTATTGACGGCTTCCGTAAGGGTAAAGTACCGATGAACGTCGTTGCTCAGCGTTATGGCGCTTCTGTTCGCCAGGACGTGCTGGGCGACCTGATGAGCCGCAACTTTATCGACGCGATCATCCAGGAAAAGATCAATCCGGCTGGCGCGCCGAACTATGTTCCGGGCGAATACAAATTGGGCGAAGACTTCACCTACGCAGTAGAGTTCGAAGTGTACCCGGAAGTTGAGCTGAAAGCGCTGGACACCATCGAAGTTGAAAAACCGGTTGTTGAAGTGACTGACGCTGATGTCGATACCATGCTGGATACCCTGCGTAAGCAGCAGGCGACCTGGAAAGACAAAGACGGCGCTGCTGATGCGGAAGATCGCGTTACTGTCGATTTCACCGGTTCTGTTGATGGTGAAGAATTCGAAGGCGGCAAAGCGACTGATTTCGTACTGGCGATGGGCCAGGGTCGTATGATCCCTGGCTTCGAAGACGGTATCAAAGGCCACAAAGCGGGTGAAGAGTTCACCATCGACGTGACCTTCCCGGAAGAATACCACGCAGAAAACCTGAAAGGTAAAGCGGCGAAATTCGTCATCAACCTGAAGAAAGTTGAAGAACGTGAGCTGCCGGAACTGACTGAAGAATTTATCAAACGTTTCGGCGTTGAAGATGGTTCTGTTGCCGGTCTGCGCGCTGAAGTGCGTAAAAATATGGAACGCGAGCTGAAAGGCGCAGTGCGTAACCGTGTTAAATCTCAGGCGATCGAAGGCCTGGTGAAAGCGAACGAGATCGACGTTCCTGCTGCACTGATCGACAGCGAAATCGACGTTCTGCGTCGTCAGGCTGCACAGCGTTTTGGCGGTAACGAGAAACAGGCTCTGGAACTGCCGCGTGAACTGTTCGAAGAGCAGGCAAAACGCCGCGTTGTGGTTGGTCTGCTGCTGGGCGAAGTGATTCGTACCCACGAGCTGAAGGCTGACGAAGAGCGCGTAAAAGGCCTGATCGAAGAGATGGCGTCTGCTTACGAAGATCCGAAAGAAGTGATCGAGTTCTACAGCAAAAACAAAGAGCTGATGGACAACATGCGTAACGTAGCGCTGGAAGAACAAGCGGTTGAAGCGGTTCTGGAAAAAGCGAAAGTGACTGAGAAAGCCACTTCCTTTAACGAACTGATGAACCAACAGGCTTAATCGGCTTCAGCATTAGCGAAATGTAATAAGCCCGTCACCTGCTGGTGGCGGGCTTTTTTTATCGTATTGACATTTACAGATGTGTGCTAAAAGAGCGTTTCAGTATTAGCGTAACAGCAAAAGATTGTTATGCTTGAAAACAGACTTGGTCATCCCCACTAAAGAGGGTATTGGCGTAAAGGCTCTGGCTGATAATCCGTCCGTGAGGGGTCATAGTCAGATCCCGCTCACTCAAGTACAATCAGTACAGCAGGTTAGTTTATTTTTTTATCCAGGAGACGGAAATGTCATACAGCGGCGAACGAGATAACTTTGCACCCCATATGGCTCTGGTGCCAATGGTTATTGAACAGACCTCACGCGGTGAGCGCTCTTTCGATATCTACTCCCGTCTTCTCAAGGAACGCGTGATTTTTCTCACCGGCCAGGTCGAAGACCATATGGCAAACCTGATTGTGGCTCAAATGCTCTTTCTGGAAGCGGAAAATCCGGAAAAAGACATTTACCTGTATATTAACTCTCCGGGCGGTGTGATTACTGCCGGGATGTCGATTTACGACACCATGCAATTTATTAAGCCGGACGTCAGCACCATTTGTATGGGCCAGGCCGCGTCGATGGGCGCATTCCTGCTGACGGCGGGCGCTAAAGGCAAGCGTTTCTGCCTGCCGAATTCACGTGTGATGATTCACCAGCCGCTGGGGGGCTATCAGGGCCAGGCGACGGATATCGAAATCCACGCTCGTGAAATCCTGAAAGTGAAAGGCCGTATGAATGAACTTATGGCGCATCACACGGGTCAATCTTTAGAGCAAATTGAACGTGATACAGAGCGTGACCGCTTCCTTGCTGCGCAAGAAGCCGTGGATTACGGTCTGGTTGACTCAATTTTAACCCATCGTAACTAATGCTCAGATTGCATGTGCCGCTATACTATGTGATGCAAGCGGCATCATGTTTGAGTAACGTTTTGCGCCTGGAATGGCATTTGCGTCGTCATGTGCGGCACAAAGAACAGATTAAGAGGTTTTGACTCATGACAGATAAACGCAAAGATGGTTCGGGCAAACTGTTGTATTGCTCTTTTTGCGGCAAAAGCCAGCATGAAGTGCGTAAGCTAATCGCCGGGCCGTCCGTGTATATCTGCGACGAATGTGTGGATCTGTGTAACGACATTATTCGCGAAGAGATTAAAGAAGTTGCGCCGCATCGCGAGCGCAGCGCGCTGCCGACCCCGCATGAAATCCGCCACCATCTGGATGACTATGTCATTGGCCAGGAACAGGCGAAAAAAGTGCTGGCAGTGGCGGTCTATAACCACTACAAACGCCTGCGCAATGGCGATACCAGCAATGGCGTTGAACTGGGCAAAAGTAACATTCTGCTGATTGGGCCGACCGGTTCCGGTAAGACATTGCTGGCTGAAACGCTGGCGCGTTTGCTGGATGTGCCATTCACCATGGCGGATGCCACTACGTTGACCGAAGCCGGTTACGTGGGGGAAGACGTCGAAAACATTATCCAGAAATTGCTGCAAAAATGCGATTACGACGTGCAGAAAGCGCAGCGCGGGATTGTTTACATTGATGAGATTGACAAGATCTCCCGTAAATCAGACAACCCGTCAATTACGCGTGATGTTTCCGGTGAAGGCGTGCAGCAGGCGTTGCTGAAGCTGATCGAAGGCACCGTGGCTGCGGTTCCGCCGCAGGGTGGACGTAAGCACCCGCAGCAGGAGTTTTTGCAGGTTGATACCTCGAAAATCCTGTTCATTTGCGGCGGTGCATTTGCTGGTCTCGACAAAGTGATTTCTCACCGTGTTGAAACCGGATCGGGCATTGGTTTCGGCGCGACGGTGAAAGGCAAATCTGAAAAAGCCAACGAAGGCGAACTGCTGGCGCAGGTTGAGCCGGAAGATTTGATCAAATTTGGCCTGATTCCTGAGTTCATCGGCCGTCTGCCGGTGGTGGCGACGCTGAGCGAGCTGAGCGAAGAAGCGCTGATTCAGATCCTGAAAGAGCCGAAAAATGCGCTGACCAAGCAGTATCAGGCGCTGTTCAATCTGGAAGGCGTGGATCTTGAGTTCCGCGACGAAGCGCTGGATGCGATCGCCAAGAAAGCAATGGTGCGCAAAACCGGTGCTCGTGGCCTGCGTTCAATTGTAGAAGCCGCTCTGCTCGATACCATGTACGATCTTCCATCGCTGGAAGACGTTGAGAAAGTGGTCATTGACGAGTCGGTTATCGCTGGTCAAAGCAAACCGTTGCTGATTTACGGCAAACCGGAAGCGCAGCAGGCATCTGGCGAATAATTCACCAATTCTTACAATCAGTTAACCAAAAGGGGGGGATTTTATCTCCCCTTTTATTTTTCCGTATTCCCGCCGTTGAATGTGTGGGAAACATCCCCATATACTGCTTTACATGTTAATGGTGCGTGTTGCACAGTCACGTCACCTGATTACCTGGCGGACTTTAAACTAAGAGAGAGCTCTATGAATCCTGAGCGTTCTGAACGCATTGAAATCCCCGTATTGCCGTTGCGCGATGTGGTGGTTTATCCGCACATGGTCATTCCCTTATTTGTTGGACGGGAAAAATCGATCCGTTGTCTGGAAGCGGCCATGGACCATGATAAAAAAATCATGCTGGTTGCGCAGAAAGAAGCGTCAACGGATGAGCCGGGTGTAAACGATCTTTTCACCGTCGGGACCGTGGCGTCTATTCTGCAGATGCTGAAGCTGCCTGATGGCACTGTAAAAGTGCTGGTCGAGGGGCTGCAGCGCGCGCGCATTACCACGCTTGCCGATGATGGCGAGCACTTCTCTGCCAAAGCGGAATATCTCGACTCGCCGGCTATCGACGAGCGCGAGCAGGAAGTGCTGGTACGTACGGCGATCAGCCAGTTTGAAGGCTATATCAAACTGAATAAAAAAATCCCGCCGGAAGTGCTGACTTCGCTGAACAGCATTGACGATCCCGCACGTCTGGCTGATACCATCGCTGCCCATATGCCGCTGAAACTGGCTGATAAACAGTCTGTTCTGGAGATGTCCGACGTTAATGAACGTCTGGAATATCTGATGGCGATGATGGAATCTGAAATCGATCTGCTCCAGGTTGAGAAACGCATTCGCAACCGCGTTAAAAAGCAGATGGAAAAATCCCAACGCGAGTACTACCTGAATGAGCAAATGAAAGCCATTCAGAAAGAGCTGGGTGAAATGGATGATGCGCCGGATGAAAACGAAGCGCTGAAACGCAAAATCGATGCGGCAAAAATGCCGAAAGAGGCAAAAGAGAAAGCCGAATCCGAGCTGCAGAAGCTGAAAATGATGTCGCCGATGTCTGCAGAAGCGACCGTCGTGCGCGGCTATATTGAATGGATGGTGCAGGTGCCGTGGAACGCGCGCAGCAAGGTCAAAAAAGACCTTCGTCAGGCGCAGGAGATCCTCGATACCGACCATTACGGCCTTGAGCGCGTGAAGGATCGTATCCTTGAATACCTTGCGGTGCAGAGCCGTATGAACAAGCTGAAAGGGCCGATTCTGTGTCTGGTTGGGCCTCCGGGGGTGGGGAAAACCTCGCTGGGGCAATCTATTGCCAAAGCCACCGGGCGTAAATACATCCGTATGGCGCTGGGCGGCGTGCGTGACGAAGCGGAAATTCGCGGTCACCGCCGTACCTACATCGGTTCTATGCCGGGCAAACTGATCCAGAAGATGGCGAAAGTGGGCGTGAAAAACCCGCTGTTCCTGCTCGATGAAATCGACAAAATGTCGTCCGATATGCGCGGCGATCCGGCTTCGGCTCTGCTGGAAGTTCTGGATCCTGAACAGAACGTAGCCTTCAGCGATCACTACCTGGAAGTGGATTACGATCTCAGCGATGTGATGTTTGTCGCGACCTCGAACTCCATGAATATTCCGGCGCCGCTGCTGGATCGTATGGAAGTGATCCGTCTTTCCGGCTACACCGAAGACGAAAAACTGAACATTGCAAAACGTCACCTGTTGACCAAACAGATTGAGCGTAATGCGCTGAAAGATAGCGAATTGACCGTTGATGACAGTGCAATCGTCGGCATCATCCGTTACTACACCCGTGAAGCTGGCGTGCGTGGTCTGGAGCGCGAAATCTCCAAACTGTGCCGCAAGGCGGTGAAACAGTTGCTGCTGGATCCGTCGCTGAAGCACATTGAGATCAACGGTGATAACCTGCATGACTACCTGGGCGTTCAGCGCTTTGATTATGGCCGTGCGGATGATGAAAACCGTGTCGGTCAGGTGACGGGGCTGGCGTGGACGGAAGTGGGCGGCGATCTGCTGACCATTGAAACCGCCTGCGTTCCGGGCAAAGGTAAGCTGACGTATACCGGTTCGCTCGGCGAAGTGATGCAGGAGTCTATCCAGGCGGCGCTGACCGTGGTTCGCGCCCGTGCGGAGAAACTCGGCATCAACGGCGATTTTTACGAAAAACGCGATATCCACGTTCACGTACCGGAAGGCGCGACGCCGAAAGATGGCCCGAGTGCGGGGATTGCAATGTGTACCGCACTGGTTTCCTGCCTGACTGGTAACCCGGTTCGTGCAGATGTGGCAATGACGGGTGAAATTACCCTGCGTGGCCAGGTGTTGCCGATTGGTGGTCTGAAGGAAAAACTGTTGGCGGCGCACCGTGGGGGCATTAAGACTGTTCTGATTCCTTACGAAAACAAACGTGACCTGGAAGAGATTCCGGACAACGTTGTGGCCGATTTGGATATCCATCCGGTTAAGCGTATCGAAGAAGTTCTCAGCCTTGCATTGCAGAACGAACCCTTTGGTATGCAGGTCGTGACGGCAAAATAGTGACCTCGCGCAAAGTGCGTTGATAAAAACAAGGCTGGTGAGTGATTTCGTACTTGCCAGCCTTTTTTTGTATAGCTAATTTAGATTGCTGGTTGGGTGTGTCATCATCAACTGGTGTTGTAAGGGCATGACAGGCCTGATATAACTGCTGCGCGGTCGCGCTGTGAAGGATTCAGGTGCGATATAAATTATAAAGAGAGGAAGAGAAGAGTGAACAAATCTCAGCTGATTGACAAGATTGCCGCAGGTGCTGATATTTCCAAAGCTGCTGCAGGACGTGCGTTAGATGCTTTAATTGCTTCTGTTACTGAATCTTTGAAATCCGGGGACGACGTAGCACTGGTAGGTTTCGGGACTTTCGCGGTTAAAGAACGTGCTGCACGCACTGGCCGTAACCCGCAGACCGGCAAAGAAATCACTATCGCTGCAGCTAAAGTGCCAGGGTTCCGCGCAGGTAAAGCGCTGAAAGACGCAGTAAACTGATTACTTTCCCCGTGTGGGGAGAGTAAGAAAATACAAGGCGCATCGCGAGATGTGCCTTTTTTTATTTGCGAATTCTTACTTTGTACGAGTTTCTGCACGTTGTGGGCTAACAATTGCGCCGGTTTCTTGTCAAAATACGCGCTTACACGCAGCGGGCAACTCTTGCTGCCTGAGATCTAAAGTCACCTACAGCGGAGTGTTGTTACACCATGATGGACAATTTACGCGCGGCGGCGAATCACGTCGTGCTCAAGATCATTCTGGGTTTGATTATCGTGTCATTCATTTTGACTGGCGTGGGTAACTACCTGATTGGCGGTAACAATAATTATGCCGCAGAAGTTAACGGTCAGGAAATTAGCCGTTCGCAGTTTGAAAATGCGGTGACCAGCGAGCGCAATCGTATGGCGCAGCAGTTGGGCGATCAGTTCTCTGAACTGGCTGCCAACGAAAACTATATGAAATCCGTGCGCCAGCAAGTGCTCAATCGCATGATTGATGAAGCGTTGCTGGACCAGTACGCCAAAAAGTTGAACCTCGGCATTAGCGACGAGCAGGTGAAGAAAGCCATTTTTTCCACTCAGGCTTTCCAGGCTAACGGCAAATTCGACAACAACCGCTTTAATGCCATCGTTAATCAGATGGGCATGAGCGCCGATCAGTACGCGCAGGCGCTGCGTAACCAGTTAACCTCCCAGCAGCTCATCAACGCTGTTGCCGGTACTGATTTTATGCTTAAAGGCGAGACCGACGAGCTGGCGGCGCTGGTTGCCCAGCAGCGCGTTGTTCGCCAGGCGGTGATCGATGTGAACGCACTGGCGGCGAAGCAGACAGCCAGCGATGACGAAGTTACTAGCTACTACGATCAAAACAAGAGTCGTTTCATCGCGCCGGAGCAGTTCCGCGTAAGCTACATCAAACTTGATGCTACTGCGATGCAGGAAAATGCCACCGATGCAGAGATTCAGGCTTACTACGATCAGCATCAGGATCAGTTCACCCAGCCGCAGCGCAACCGCTACAGCGTCATCCAGACGAAAACAGAAGACGACGCGAAAGCCGTGCTTGATGAGCTGAATAAAGGCGCTGATTTCGCCACCGTCGCGAAAGCGAAATCCACCGACATTATCTCTGCCCGCAACGGCGGCGATATGGGCTGGCTGGAAGAGGGCACCACGCCGGATGAACTGAAAAATGCTGGCCTGAAAGAGAAGGGCCAGCTTTCCGGCGTTATCAAATCTTCTGTGGGTTTCCTGGTTGCGCGTCTTGACGATATCCAGCCTGCGCAGGTGAAACCGCTCAGCGAAGTGCATGATGAACTGGCTGCAAAAGTGAAACAGGAAAAAGCGCTGGACGCCTGGTATGCATTGCAACAGAAAGTGAGCGAAGCGGCGAGCAACGATAACGAATCTCTGGCTGGTGCAGAACAGGCCGCAGGGGCGAAAGCAGTGCAAACGGGATGGTTCAGTCGCGACACTCTGCCGGAAGAACTGAACTTCAAACCGGTGAGCGACGCGATTTTCAATGGTGGTCTGGTGGGGCAGAACGGCGCGCCGGGCAGCAACTCCGATATCATCACCGTTGATGGCGATCGCGCGTTTGTACTACGTATCACCGATCACAAAGCGGAAGCCATCAAACCGCTGGCTGAAGTGAAAACGCAGGTTACCGACATTGTGAAGCACAACAAGGCTGAGCAACAGGCGAAGCTGGATGCTGAAAAACTGGTGACTGAGCTGAAAGCGGGCAAAGGTGACGATGCGCTGAAAGCCGCAGGCCTGAGCTTTGGCGCGGCGAAAACTCTGGCGCGTACAAGTCAGGATCCAGTAAGTCAGGCTGCATTTAATCTGCCGCTGCCGGAAAAAGATAAACCGTCTTTCGGCTCGACGACCGATCAGCAGGGTAACGTTGTGGTTCTGGCGCTGGACGAAGTAAAAGCAGGAACCATGCCGGATGCACAGAAAGAAGCGATGGTTAAAGGCATCACGCAGAACAACGCACAGATCGCTTTTGAAGCGCTGATGAGCAACCTGCGCAAAGAAGCCAAAATCAAACTCGGCACGATCGCTGAACAACAGTAACGGGTAAAGGCGCGAAGCGTCTCCCAAAAAAAGCAAAATTTTGCAAATCACAAAGGCCGCTTTCGCGGCCTTTTCCATTTCTGCGTTTTGCCCTTTGCCCATATTCCGGCTTCTGTTTATCGTTGCCTCACATTGAAAACAAAGGAGAAAACAGCATGAAACATGGAATCAAAGCCCTGATTATTACTCTGAGCATCGCCTGCTCGTCGCTGAGTTACAGCGCGCTGGCCGCCCCGGTAACCGCAGAGAAAGCGCCGCTCTCGTTGAACAAAAGTGAAAACGCAT
The DNA here is from genome assembly GCF_000280495.2 of Kosakonia radicincitans DSM 16656. Classification (NCBI taxonomy): domain Bacteria; kingdom Pseudomonadati; phylum Pseudomonadota; class Gammaproteobacteria; order Enterobacterales; family Enterobacteriaceae; genus Kosakonia; species Kosakonia radicincitans. The sequence goes on along the minus strand of NZ_CP018016.1, from coordinate 4,321,546 downwards.
CCGCAGGAAAAGCAAAAGTACAGGATATGGCAACCAACGCTGATGAGGGGGACGGCACGCGGGTAAGTATTAACAGTGCCAGTGCGGAAGAGCTCGCCCAGGTGATGAGCGGTGTCGGCATCAAGAAAGCCCAGGCGATAGTCAGTTATCGCGATGAGTACGGCCCGTTTAAAACGCTCGACGATCTCAAGCAGGTGCCAGGTATGGGCGGTACGCTGGTGGAACGTAATCTGGCGCACTTGAAACTGTAAGGCGCTTGCGTAGTCGCTAATCTTTGCCAGAATAGAGAGGTCATACCAGTTATGATCTCTCTGTCCCTATAACAATAAACGGTAAAGGTTAAAGCGCTATGCAGACACAAATCAAAGTTCGTGGTTTTCATCTCGATGTTTACCAGCACGTGAATAATGCTCGCTATCTGGAGTTTCTCGAAGAGGCTCGCTGGGACGGGCTTGAGAATAACGACAGCTTTAAATGGATGACGGCCAATAACATTGCTTTCGTGGTGGTGAACATCAATATCAACTATCGCCGTCCGGCGGTGCTCGGTGATTTGCTTACCGTCACCAGCCATGTAAAGCAGATCAACGGTAAAAGCGGCGTTTTAAGCCAGGTCGTCACGCTGGAACCGGAAGGACAGGTAGTCGCTGATGCGCTGGTGACATTTGTCTGCATCGACCTGAAAAGCCAGAAGGCGCTGGCATTAGAAGGGGAACTGCGGGAAAAACTGGAGAAGATGATCCGCGCAGGCGATTAATATTAAAAACGGGCTGGCGAAAACCGTCAAAGACAAATCGCTGCCCGACAAGATTGCAGACCGGATGAGCGTTAGCGCCCATCCGGCACAGATCCCGGAGAGTGTCTTTTATTTCAATCCGGTCTTCTGTTTCATGGCTGCCATTACGCCGCTTTTATCCGCGAGGTAATGTTGCAGGCCGTTGGCGCGCAGGTTGCAGGCTGCACAATGGCCGCAGCCATCGCCTTTAATACCGTTATAGCAGGTCAGCGTTTCGCTGCGCACCAGATCCAGTTTGCCCCAGTAATCCGCCAGCGCCCAGGTTTCGGCTTTATCGATCCACATCAGCGGGGTTTCAAAGCGGATATCTTTCGCCAGGCCAAGATTGACCGCATGGTTAAGTGCCTTAACAAACTCATCGCGGCAATCCGGGTAACCGGAAAAATCGGTTTCACAAACGCCAGTGATCACGGCTTCTGCCTGCACCTGATATGCATACACCGCCGCCAGCGTCAGAAACAGAATATTACGCCCAGGCACGAAAGTATTTGGAATACCGGTGGCATCAGGCTCGTAGTCCGGCACCGGAATGCTGTCGCGTGTCAGGCTGCTGACCGCCAGTTCATTGAGCAGGGTGACATCCAGCACTTTGTGGGCACGGGCACCCAGCGTTAACGCCAGTTCGCGGGCAACATCGATCTCTGCGCGGTGGCGCTGGCCGTAATCAAAGGTGACGCAATGCACTTCGTCATACTGCTGCAATGCCTGCACCAGGCAAGTTGTGGAGTCTTGTCCGCCACTGAACACGACAACGGCACGTTTCATAATTCTTCCTGACAATCGCGAATAAAACGCTATGGTAGCGCGTGCCGCTGACAGCGACCAGCTTCTTCACCGCGCCGGGGCGGGAAGCCACGCTTCGGCAAAGTCAAACCAGCCGCGCGTATTCAGATGGATCCCTTCCACGCCTGGCGGTGCGCTGATACGGTACTGGTAATTAAACAGCGGTGTGAGTGTGGCATTATCCATCAGGGTATCGAACACATCATGCAGCGCCTGGTAACGCTCCTGCTCATTCACCTGGCGCTGCACGGCATCCAGCGTTGCCTGCAAATGCGCGAACTGCGGCGCACTAAGCAGGTTGGGCCATAGCGGGTCGCAACGTATCCACTGCTCAAGAGTATATTCCGGTGTTTCGCCAATCAGCCTGTCTCCCATCATCAGATCGGCAGTCGCAAGCTGGGGGCAGCCATCCCAGTTTTTGCCGTCGTGGAAAATAACTGTCAGTTCACAACCGAGCGTGGCGAGATAAAGCCTGAGTTGCTCCGCCATGATGTGTAGTTCCACCGGTAAATGGTAGAGCAGGGTGAGTTTTGCTGGCAGCGGAACCTGTTCGGCTGGCCATTCAGGCATTTGCCAGCCGGGTAAGAGCTCACGGCTGGGAGTGATCAGATTCTCGTCAAGCGGCAACGTCTGCACCAGCGAAGTGTGATGGATAATCTGTACCAGACGGCGTGACTGCGCCGGGCTCAGGCGCGCGCCTGGCCGCTGGGCAAGATAACAAAACCCAAGGCTGATGCCGTTACTGACGGGTTGCAGGTGACGAAGCTCATCCGGCTCGCCAATGGCAATTTGCACCGGATGCCGGCAACTGGTGCCTAAATCCTGCTCAAACAACTGTGGCGTGATCCAGAACTCTACCGCCTTCAGGAATGGGTGCCCAAGATGATAGTGGTCGTGACTCTCCAGCCGGACCAGTTCGCGGCTGTACGTGACCAGGCGAAACGGCCCGGTACCAACCATGGGCTGCTGCGGATGTGCCAGACGGCTGCCGTAACTGGCAAGGCGGTACGGCAGCCAGAAATCCGGGCGGTGCAGTTTGAATGTCAGACACCAGGGATGCGTAATTTCAATGCTCGCGACGCTGGAAAATAACTTTTGCAACGCAGGCAATTGCAGCAGCCGTTGCAGGCTCTCCTGTAACTGCACAGCCGTGACGGTATCGCCGTTATGCCAGTGCAGCGTGGCATGCAAATGGAATCGCCAACACAAGCCGTCTGCGCTCACATCCCAGTGATGCGCCAAATCGCCCTGCGGTTGAATGCTGTGGCTGACAAAGCGGGTCAGGCCGCTGAAGATCTGCCCGACAAGATGCTGTTCCGCGCGTCCGGGAAGAAAACCCGGAACAAGGGGATCAAGCGGGCGATAGTAGGGAATGCGCAGGGTTGGCGTTTCGTTTTGCCACAAGCCGCCGAGAAACGGATTCAGCAATGTGCGCAGATCATCCGGTGCAATTTGCGCCAGCGCCAACGCGTTCTGCTGCTGACCGGTATTGAGAGCCTGTTCGAGCATCTCACTGCGTATCGATTCCGGCGCGATCAGCAACTGCAACTCGCCGCGTTTACCCCGTCCGGATTGCGATTGCCAGCGTAGCCAGCCAGCGTCCTGCATCTGGCGCAGCAGCGTGCGCATATGCCGCTCGCTGCAAAAACAGTACGCCGCCAGCTCCGTTACGCTGGCAGATTGTGTTTCCCCGGCAGAGATCTGCCACAGGCGTTGGTACTGATTGAGCCGATTGAGGAGTCGCATAAACCCGGAACAATATTTGTCATCTATTCACTATTACTTCCGTATATCTCACGTAATACTGGAACGCAACTGTGAATGAAACATAACCGGAGAAAAGATGATGGCGCGTTTGGCTGCTTTTGACATGGACGGCACCCTGTTAATGCCTGACCACCGCTTAGGCGAGCAAACGGTCAATGCGCTTCAGCGTCTGCGCGAACGGGATATCACCCTGACTTTTGCGACCGGGCGGCACGCGCTGGAGATGCGTAGCCTTATCAGTAGCCTGGCGCTGGATGCTTTTTTAATAACCGGTAACGGAACGCGCATCCATTCGCAGGAAGGCGAGCTACTGTTCCGTCAGGATCTGAACCCGGAAGTGGCGGAGCTTGTTCTGCACAGCACATGGGATACCCGCGCGACCGTTCACGTATTCAATGATTCCGGCTGGTTGACGGATAACGCGCTGCCAGAGTTGCTGCAAGCTCATCTGCTCAGCGGTTTTACCTACCAACTGGCCGATCTCAGGCGCTTACCGGCTCACGAGGTGACCAAAATTTGTTTTGTTGGCGATCATGACGATCTCTGCCGCCTGCGGATTCAACTGAATGAGGCGCTGGGAGCGCGCGCGCACTTGTGTTTTTCTGCCACCGATTGTCTGGAAATCCTGCCGCCAGGCTGTAACAAAGGTTCCGCGCTGGCGGCGCTGAGCCTGTCGCTGGGGCTGACATTGCAGGATTGCATGGCGTTTGGCGACGCGATGAATGACAGAGAGATGCTTGAAAGCGTGGGGCACGGCATGATCATGGGCAACGCCATGCCGCAGTTACGGGAAGCGCTGCCGCATTTACCGGTTATCGGACACTGCCGGAATCAGGCAGTATCACACTTTTTGCTGCACTGGCTGGACACACCTAATCTTCCTTATTCCCCCGAATGAAAAAGATTTTTCCAGCAAGCCGGGTTTTTACCCGGCTTTTTTTATGCCGTCAGACGGGCGATTTCCGCGCGCCAGGGATCGATATCGCCGATGTTTGTCGCCACCCATTGCGGATTGTAGTAGGTTTCCAGATACCGCTCGCCGCTGTCGCACAGTAGCGTCACGATAGAACCGCTGCGTCCTTCGTCGCACATCCGCGCGGCAAGCTGTAGCGCGCCCCACATATTAGTGCCGGTAGAGGCACCCACTTTGCGACCGATTTGCGTTTCCAGCCACTGCGCCGTTGCCACACTGGCGGCATCGGGAACCCGCAACATCTCATCCACTACGTCGGCAATAAAAGAAGGTTCCACGCGCGGACGGCCAATCCCTTCGATTTTGCTGCCTGTCGTGCTGCGCAGGCTGGCGTCGCGCTGCTGCCAGTAATCAAGAAACACCGAGTTTTCCGGGTCCACCACCATCAACTGCGTGCCGTAGCCCTGGCTGCGAATATAGCGGCCAATCGTCGCAGAGGTGCCGCCGGTGCCTGCGCTCATCACAATGTAATCCGGCACCGGATGCGGCTCATTTTTCATCTGACGGAAGATGCTGTCGGCAATATTGTTGTTGCCGCGCCAGTCGGTTGCACGTTCAGCAAACGTGAACTGATCCATATAATGTCCGTTCAGTTCTTTTGCCAGCCGTTCCGATTCCGCATAGATCTCACAGGCGCTGTCAACAAAATGGCAGCGGCCGCCATAAAACTCGATCTGCTCGATTTTGCGTTTAGCGGTGCAGTAAGGCATAACCGCGATAAAGGGCAGCCCCAGCAACCGCGCGAACCAAGCTTCGGAGACGGCAGTTGAACCGGAGGAGGCCTCAATAATGGTCGTGCCTTCTTTGATCCAGCCGTTACACAAACCATACAGGAACAATGAGCGCGCCAGCCGGTGTTTCAGGCTACCTGTAGGGTGCGTGCTTTCATCTTTCAGGTAGAGATTGATCCCCGGAAAAGCTGGCAGCATCAGGCGAATAAGGTGCGTATCCGCAGAACGCTGTGCATCGGCGTTAATTTCATTGATAGCGTATTTGACCCAACTGCAATTCATGGCGGTTATCCGTTTGTCATTTTGTGCCCAGTCTAGCGAAAGCAAAAGAAAAAAGGGTTGCCATTTAGCCTTTGTATTAGACTATAAAGAGAAAAATTTTCTTCAGGATTACCGAATGTTAGATAAAATTGACCGCAAGCTGCTCTCCCTGCTGCAACAGGATTGTTCGCTCTCTTTGCAGACGCTGGCAGATGCCGTTAATCTGACCACCACTCCCTGCTGGAAACGTCTGAAGCGGCTGGAAGACGACGGGATTTTGCTCGGTCGTGTTGCCGTGCTGGATGCTGAAAAACTGGGGCTGAATTTGACCGCCTTCGTGCTGATTAAAACCCAGCACCACAGTAGCGACTGGTATTGCCGCTTTGTCAGCGAAGTGACGCAAATGCCGGAAGTGCTCGGTTTCTGGCGTATGGCGGGAGAGTATGATTATCTGCTGCGCGTGCAGGTGGCAGATATGAAACGCTATGATGACTTTTATAAGAAGCTGGTGAACAGCGTGCCGGGGCTATCAGATGTCACTTCTAGCTTCGCCATGGAACAGATAAAATACACCACGGCTTTACCCATAGAATAACGCTCAGGCTAAACCAACAGCCGGAAAATCACCTTCAGGATATAACCGCGTGCGATTATTTGCCCAGTTAGGCTGGTACTTTCGCCGGGAGTGGCAACGCTACCTCGGTGCAGTGGCCTTACTTATCATTATTGCTATTCTGCAACTCATTCCGCCCAAAGTGGTGGGGGTGATTGTCGATGGCGTAACCGAACAGCATTACACCACATCACAGGTGTGGATGTGGATTGGCGCACTGGTCGCGGTCGCGGTCGTCACCTATCTGCTGCGTTATGTCTGGCGCGTCTGGTTGTTCGGCGCTTCTTATCAACTGGCCGTGGAGCTGCGTGAAGATTTCTATCGGCAGTTGAGCCGCCAGCATCCGGAGTTTTACCTGCGTCACCGTACCGGTGATTTAATGGCGCGAGCAACGAACGACGTCGATCGCGTCGTGTTTGCTGCCGGTGAAGGCGTATTGACGTTAGTGGATTCGCTGGTGATGGGTTGCGTGGTGCTGGTGGTGATGTCGACGCAAATTAGCTGGCAATTAACGTTGCTGTCGCTGCTACCGATGCCGATTATGGCGCTGGTTATCAAGCGTTACGGCGATCAGTTGCACCAGCGTTTTAAGTTAGCGCAGGCGGCATTCTCCGCGCTTAACGATCGCACGCAGGAGAGCATGACCAGTATCCGCATGATCAAAGCCTTCGGTCTGGAGGATCGCCAGTCGGCGCTGTTTGCGGCGGAAGCCGCCGACACCGGGGCGAAAAATATGCGCGTCGCCCGTGTTGATGCGCGTTTTGATCCAACCATTTACATTGCGATTGGCCTGGCGAATATGCTGGCGATTGGCGGCGGTAGCTGGATGATTGTCCACGGTACGCTGACGCTCGGTCAGCTCACCAGTTTTGCCATGTATCTGGGGCTGATGATTTGGCCGATGCTGGCGCTGGCGTGGATGTTTAATATCGTGGAGCGCGGAAGTGCGGCATACAGCCGTATTCGCGACATGCTGGCAGAAGCGCCGGTAGTGAATGACGGCAGTGAGCCGGTGCCGGAAGGACGCGGCAATCTGACTATCGCTATCCGTGAATTTCGCTATCCGCAAACGGAAACTGCCGTACTGAATAATGTTAACGTGCTGCTGACGCCGGGCCAGATGCTGGGCATCTGCGGGCCGACCGGTGCCGGGAAAACCACCTTGCTGGCGTTAATTCAGCGCCATTTTGACGTCGGGCAGGGCGATATTCGTTTCCACAATATTCCCCTTCAGCAATTGAAGCTGGATGCCTGGCGCAGCCGTCTGGCAGTGGTGAATCAGACGCCGTTCCTCTTCTCCGATACGGTGGGCAACAACATTGCGTTAGGCAAACCCGGCGCAACGCAGGAAGAGATTGAACACGTGGCGAAGCTTGCCAGCGTGCATGACGACATTCTGCGTCTGCCGCAGGGCTACGATACGGAAGTGGGCGAGCGCGGCGTGATGCTTTCCGGCGGTCAAAAACAGCGCATTTCGATTGCACGCGCGCTGCTGCTCAATGCCGAGATCCTGATCCTGGATGATGCGCTGTCGGCCGTTGACGGTCGCACCGAACATCAAATTTTGCATAACCTGCGCCAGTGGGGCGAAGGGCGCACAGTCATTATCAGCGCGCATCGCCTGTCGGCGCTGACGGAAGCCAGTGAGATTTTAGTCATGCAGCATGGACATATTGCCCAGCGTGGCCAGCATGAGCAGCTTGCGCGCCTGCCGGGCTGGTATCGCGATATGTATCGCTACCAGCAACTGGAAGCTGCGTTGAATGACGTACCGCAGGAGGCCGCCGATGCGTAATCTCGCACGACAATGGCCGACGCTGAAACGCCTGCTGGTGTATGGCAAACCGTGGCGCAAATCGTTAATCAAAGCGGTGATGATGCTGTGGGTTGCGGCGATTGCGGAAGTCTCCGGTCCGGCGCTGATCAGCTACTTTATCGATAACATGGTGGCGAAAAGCTACCTGCCACTTGCGCTGGTCGCCGGTCTGGCTGCGGTTTATGTCGGCCTGCAACTGCTGGCGGCGCTGCTGCACTACAGTCAGTCGCTGCTGTTTAATCAGGCGGCGGTCGGCGTGGTACAACAACTGCGTACCGATGTGATGGACGCCGCGCTGCGCCAGCCGCTAAGCGAATTTGATACCCAGCCGGTCGGGCAGATTATCTCCCGCGTGACCAACGACACCGAAGTGATCCGCGATCTTTATGTCACAGTGGTCGCGACGGTGCTGCGCAGCGCCGCGTTGATTGGCGCGATGCTGGTCGCCATGTTCAGCCTGGACTGGCGGATGGCGCTGGTGGCGATGGCGATTTTCCCCGCGGTGCTGATTGTCATGCTGATCTATCAGCGTTACAGCACGCCGATTGTGCGCCGGATGCGTGCCTACCTTGCTGATATTAACGATGGCTTTAACGAAATCATTAACGGCATGGGCGTGATTCAGCAGTTCCGCCAGCAGGCGCGTTTTGGTGAACGTATGGGCGATGCCAGCCGTTCCCACTATCTTGCGCGCATGCAAACTCTGCGGCTGGATGGCTTTCTGCTGCGCCCGCTGCTGAGTCTTTTCTCGGCGCTGGTGCTGTGCGGGTTGCTGATGCTGTTTGGCTTTTCCTCCGTGGGTACGGTGGAAGTCGGCGTACTGTACGCGTTTATCAGCTACCTTGGCCGTCTGAATGAACCGTTGATTGAGCTGACGACGCAGCAATCGATGTTGCAGCAGGCAGTTGTCGCGGGCGAACGGGTGTTCGAACTGATGGATCGGCCGCGCCAGTCTTATGGTTACGATGATACGCCGCTGCACAGTGGCGCCATTGATATTGAGAATGTTTCGTTTGCCTACCGCGACGATCAACTGGTGCTGCAGGATATTTCGCTATCGGTTGAGCCGCGCAGCTTTGTCGCCTTAGTGGGGCATACCGGCAGCGGGAAAAGTACGCTCGCCAGCCTGTTGATGGGTTACTACCCGCTCACGCAGGGTGAGATACGCCTCGACGAAAGGCCGCTCTCTGCGCTCAGCCATACAGCGCTACGCAAAGGCGTGGCGATGGTGCAACAGGATCCGGTGGTGCTGGCGGACAGCTTTTTCGCCAACGTGACGCTGGGGCGAGATATCAGCGAAGCACAGGTGTGGCAGGCGCTGGAGACGGTACAACTGGCGGAACTGGCGCGCGGTATGAGTGCGGGCATTCATACCCGGCTCGGCGAGCAGGGGAATAATCTCTCGGTTGGGCAAAAACAGCTGCTGGCGCTGGCGCGCGTGCTGGTTGATACGCCACAGATCCTGATCCTCGATGAGGCAACGGCAAATATCGACTCCGGTACCGAGCAGGCAATCCAGCATGCGCTGGCTGCGGTGCGTAAGCAGACCACGCTGGTGGTGATCGCTCACCGTTTATCGACCATTGTTGAGGCGGAAACCATCCTTGTATTACATCGCGGGCAGGCGGTGGAACGCGGGACACACCAGCAATTGTTGGCCGCGAAAGGGCGCTACTGGCAGATGTATCAACTGCAACTGGCAGGGGAAGAACTGGCGGCCAGCTCGCGAGAAGAGTCGCTTATCGCCTGATGCACCAAAATTAGGCATGCTACTGACAGGATCCTCTGTTGGTGCAAAAAAGTAACGCACCATGCACTGTTATGGTGCGTTTTTCTTTTCTGACACCAGGCCGAATCGCGAGCCTGCATTTTCCCCCTTCTGCTTTTCCCGGCCTGTCTGCACTAACAATCTGAAATTCTCCTCGTTTTCATTGTTGGCACACCACTTGCAATATCTGTCATGTGTTAGCTGCGGCCATTATCGAATTTCGACTGGAGGGGGATCTATGAAGCTGGTTACCGTGGTGATTAAACCATTCAAACTCGAAGACGTTCGTGAAGCACTGTCTTCTATTGGTATTCAAGGGCTGACCGTGACTGAAGTTAAAGGTTTCGGGCGTCAGAAAGGTCATGCCGAGCTGTACCGCGGTGCGGAATATAGCGTCAATTTCCTGCCTAAAGTGAAAATTGATGTGGCGATTGCTGATGATCAACTCGATGAAGTTATCGATGTGATCAGCAAAGCGGCCTACACCGGAAAAATTGGCGACGGCAAAATTTTCGTTGCTGAGTTGCAACGCGTCATTCGTATTCGTACCGGCGAAGCCGACGAAGCGGCACTGTAATAGCTGGCCACACAGTGATAGGGATTGGAACAATGAAAAACACAACATTAAAAACAGGTCTTGCTTCACTGGCATTGCTGCCAGGTCTGGCGATGGCGGCTCCCGCTGTAGCAGATAAAGCAGACAACGGCTTTATGATGATTTCTACCGCACTGGTGCTGTTTATGAGCATCCCGGGCATTGCGCTGTTTTACGGCGGCTTGATTCGCGGGAAAAACGTGCTCTCTATGCTGACGCAGGTGGCTGTCACCTTCGCGCTGGTGTGCGTTCTGTGGGTGGTTTACGGCTACTCTCTGGCTTTTGGCGAGGGCAACAGCTTCTTCGGCAGCTTCAACTGGGTAATGTTGAAGAATATTGAACTGACTGCAGTCATGGGCAGCATCTATCAGTATATCCACGTTGCTTTCCAGGGCTCTTTCGCCTGTATTACCGTCGGCCTGATTGTTGGTGCACTGGCTGAACGTATTCGCTTCTCTGCGGTGCTGATTTTCGTGGTGGTATGGCTGACGCTCTCTTATGTGCCAATCGCGCACATGGTATGGGGCGGTGGTCTGCTGGCAGCGCATGGCGCGCTGGACTTCGCTGGCGGTACGGTGGTGCATATTAACGCCGCTGTTGCAGGCCTGGTGGGTGCTTACCTGATTGGTAAACGTGTGGGCTTTGGCAAAGAAGCGTTCAAACCGCATAACCTGCCGATGGTCTTTACCGGCACCGCTATCCTCTATGTCGGTTGGTTCGGCTTCAACGCGGGTTCCGCAAGTGCGGCTAACGAAATCGCCGGTCTGGCCTTTGTGAATACCGTTGTAGCTACTGCTGGTGCAATCCTGGCGTGGGTGTTCGGTGAGTGGGCGCTGCGTGGCAAACCATCTCTGCTGGGTGCATGTTCCGGCGCGATTGCAGGCCTGGTGGGTATTACTCCGGCGTGTGGTTATGTGGGTGTCGGCGGCGCGCTGATTGTGGGCCTGGTTTCAGGTCTGGCAGGCCTGTGGGGCGTTACTGCACTGAAACGTATGCTGCGTGTTGACGATCCGTGTGACGTGTTTGGTGTGCATGGCGTGTGCGGTATCGTCGGCTGTATCCTGACCGGCATCTTTGCCGCAACGTCCCTGGGCGGCGTCGGTTACGCACAAGGCGTGACGATGGGTCAGCAGCTCCTGGTTCAGTTGGAAAGTATCGCACTCACCATCGTGTGGTCCGGCGTCGTGGCCTTCATCGGCTACAAACTGGCTGACATGACTGTGGGCCTGCGTGTACCGGAAGATCAAGAGCGTGAAGGTCTGGATGTTAACAGCCACGGCGAAAACGCCTACAACGCCTGATTGAATTGAGTTATCTCCTGAGCATAAAAAAGCCTCCTTTCGGAGGCTTTTCCTTTTGTAGAGCCTTAGTTGCGATTGCGCATCACCCCTTCCTGCACGGTTGACGCCACCAGCACGCCCTGTTGCGTATAGAACTCACCGCGTACAAAGCCGCGCGCCCCGGAGGCCGACGTACTTTCCACGCTATAAAGCAGCCATTCATTCATATTGAATGGACGATGGAACCACATCGAGTGGTCAATGGTGGCGACTTGCATACCGTGCTCAAGGAAACCCACACCGTGTGGTTGCAGCGCCACCGGCAGGAAGTTGAAGTCTGAGGCGTAGCCCAGCAGGTATTGATGGACGCGAAAGTCTTCCGGCACCGCGCCGTTTGCGCGGATCCATACCTGGCGCGCAGGCTCGGCAACGTGCCCTTTTAGCGGGTTGTGAAATTCTACCGGTCGGATCTCCAGCGGTTTATCGCTGAGGAATTTCTCTTTCACCAGCGGCGGCAACAAATGGGAGAGTGCACGGGCGATATCGGTTTCGGATTTCAGTGAATCCGGCGCGGGCGCGTCCGGCATCGTTTTTTGGTGTTCGTAACCCGTTTCCGGCGCCTGGAACGAGGCGGTCATATAGAAAATCGGTTTCCCGTTCTGGATCGCCGCCACGCGGCGGGCGCTGAAGCTGTTGCCGTCGCGCAGAACTTCCACGTCATAGACAATCGGTTTCTGGCTATCGCCAGGACGCAAAAAGTAGCTGTGGAAGGAGTGCACCAGTCGCTCGGCGGGGACGGTCTCTTTAGCGGCGTACAGCGCCTGGCCGACAACCTGGCCGCCAAAGACCTGGCGTAACCCTAAATCTTCGCTCTGGCCGCGAAACAGGCCTTCTTCGATTTTTTCCAGATTCAATAATGACAGCAGGTTAGAGAGTGCCTGACTCATAAATTTCCTCAAATAAATAGCGGCTGACTGAGCGAATAACCCGATAAGTATAACCTGGAACAATGAGTGGTCCGATGGGTTCAATAATCTGAATAAATGGGGCTTTGCAGGAATATATCGCGCTTATGTGCCAGACTTGTTCTCGTTACGATGGTTTAACCACCCATCCTGGCAGGCAAGCGTTCTGCCGGTGCATTGAAGATAAGGAGAAATCAATGAAACTCGTGCACATGTTAAGTGGTTTGGCAGTTGCTGTTGCGCTCTCTGCCTGCGCTCAAAAAGGCGCTGACATTCCAACACCAGCACCTAATCCCAGCGCGCCAGCGGCAACCAATAAAGCTGCGATTGCGCAACCTAACGTCTCCGGTACGATCTGGATCCGTCAGAAAGTGGCGCTGCCGCCAAATGCGGTATTAACCGTGACAGTTTCTGATGCGTCCCAGGCGGATGCGCCGTCGAAGGTGCTGGCGCAGAAAGCTGTGCGTACCGAAGGTAAACAGGCTCCGTTCAGCTTCGTGCTGCCGTTTAACCCGGCTGATATCCAGCCGAATGCCCGTATCCTGCTGAGTGCGGCCATTACCATCGACGATAAAATTGTCTTTATCACCGATACGGTTAAACCGGTTATCAATCAGGGCGGAACCAAAGCGGATCTGACGCTGGTGCCGGTGCAGCAAACGGCTGTGCCGTTGCAGCAAAACAGTGGCGCCGCCACGACCGTGCCTTCCACGTCACCCACACAAGTGAACCCGTCTGAAGCCACTCCGGCTCCGACACAGTACTGATAACGGCTCCTCTCCTGCGGGGGAGGAGCGTTTTAGTAGATCCAGCGATAACGTTGTAAATCGATTTGCCCGCTACCTGACACCACCACGCCTTCAGCCAGTAATGCCTGGCGTTGACGCTGTAAATCCGGCCCGGTCAAGGAAATGCAGCCATGACGATTTACCACCCGATGCCACGGTAACGTACTCCCTTCCGGTAAGCGTTTCAGTACGCCGCCCACCTGTCGCGCGGCGCGCGGAGAGCCAGCCAGTTTCGCCACGTCACCATAAGTTGTGACGTAACCTTCCGGTATCGCGGCAACGATTTGCCAGACCCGTTGCGGGAAAGAATCCTGTATATCCATGCTGATATCCTGAGGGAAGTCCTTGCAGCATAAACAGCATAAAGCGTGCTGTGAAGGGACAGTTGCGCAATAAACCAGCATCCGCCCCGGCGCGGCTTGCAATTGCCATCCTGGACAGGGATAATGCGCCAGCGCGTTGATTAACAACGCTCTCAATGGGGGCCCTGTTGGTTCTCCCGCAACGCTACTCTGTTCACCAGGTCAGGTCCGGAAGGAAGCAGCCAGGGCAGACGACGTGTGTGCCGGGATGTAGCTGGCAGGGCCCCCACCCATTTCTGCTTTTGAAGTTCGTTCCGTTTATCTCTTTACATCTTCAGCACACCAGCGGTTGCGCAGCCTGTTTGAAACTGCTTATCGTGCTTGTTAAATACCCTTACTTCATTATCCGTAATGCCGATTTTCCCCATGACGTCAATACCAAACAACTGTGCTGAAAAGGCGACCATGCTGCGCATCTGGCAAAAATAAGTGATTCTAATTTATAGATACCTTCTACTGTATTTGTTAGCGGCGATGTGGAATTATTTAACTCTTGTTTTGTGCGGTCTATTAACCACTGAGTAAAATTGGTGACAAGCTCTGGTTAGCGTCTTGTTCTAAGGGTAGTTAGAAATAACCATTAACCAGGGTATTTTTTATATAACACCATTTTTCCCCTTGTGTAACGTATTTATACGATCTTTACCTGACCTCTGTTATTAATTTATATCCTCTATGAAATAGTGCTCCGGGTGAAGTATGTTCAGGTTGCATGCTTTGGCATACTGCATCGCCGTGTAGAAAAATAAATACACGGATACTTTCCTCCATAACGAAAACTATTATGAATATATAATTCAAGAGAATGTCCATGTTATCGGTGCAGCTAATAATGTCATTTTTGCTTATGTGTAGCGTGCGTAAATACAATGCCTAAAAATATATTCATAATGGGGTTCTGTCTACCCGTCCGATAAGTAAAACTGGTTTCTGGATGCTTTATTCTATTAACGCGTTGGTCATTTTTTTTATGAGCAACTCCGTGAATTTTTTCACGACAGGCTCTCGTTGTGATAAGAAAACAATTTTACGCCTGGGGTTGAAATGGTTGAGTCTGATATACTTCAGCCGGGTATCATTTTTATCCAGGGCAGAAAAATAGGGGAAAAAGGATACATAATCAGACATCGAAATTCGCCAGCGCAATGTTTCAATGTTCATGCCTACGGAGCCTATCTCCGCAAAAAGCCCATATTGATCGCAAAAGCTCATGATCGGATCGTGCAGATTATTTCCATATTCCGGGACCAGAATCTTCAGCTTTTTCAGCTCTGCTTGTTCTAATGATTCTGAAAGTGCATATTGATGTCTGGCTCCGACGCCAATGATCAGTGGTTCATCGAATGATGCGCATTCAAAAAAATCAGAATTTCTGGGCTGTTTGTCCATTATCGCGCACTCCAGAGCACCTGTTTTCATCATTGAAAAGAGTTTCTCCGGGTCGGCTTCATTAAACTGCAGCTCGATTTTCGATGGGAAGTTATCGCAAAGTTCAACTGCATATTTAAATATGTTTGTTGAGACTGATGGCATAATCCCTATACGTATGTTTTGTATACCATACATATGTGGTTTTGATGCCATCTCCCGTAATCGTTCGAGTTCTTTGAGTATCACATGTGTCTGTTTTACCACCCTGATACCCATCGTTGTAAATTTAACTCTTTTATTTGAACGATCCAGCAAGGGCGCGCCAAGCTCTTGTTCTAGCTTTTTCAATTGAATACTCAGCGTTGATTGCGTTACGTTGCACTCGTCTGCTGCATGCTGAAAATGATTGTACTTTGCCAGTGCTGCCAGGTACTCTAAAGATCGACTATTCATTCTGGTTACCACTCTACCTTATCATTTTGTGATGTTCTTTTTTGCTAATAAAAAAAGATACAACCGTTGACAAAAAGCAATTTGGATTTTGCTTCACGACAGAAGAAATGCTTCAGATTGAGAGATTAATCCCGTTAGTAACACGATCATTTATTGATGTTATCTATAATCTTATCTCCATTTTGAATATACCCGGTAAAATTTATATTAAAGTGGCAAGGCGAAAAACCTAAGATCCTGGTATGATCTTTCAATAACAGGGACGCGTAATATAACACTGATATTTTAAATGACAAGCGTAAATGTAATTGAAAAATTCTATTGAGTTTTTTGATTTAAAGAAAACTTATATGGAATAAGATATGTGAACAATAGGGTGTGTTCAGAATGAATATTTATATATCTTATCAAAGACGTGCGATGATACATACTCTCAATCGATTGCTCTCCAATTTAAAAATCCTATCGTGGTTCTGTGATAAGTGTTTTTTTGGGAATGGCATGCATAATAATTATTATGGAATATTTAAATCTACTATCTTACAAAAAATCTATAGAGTTTATCAATTGATATTGTGATGTATATGTGGTGAACTCATCTTCGTTACTGGCTTGAAATATTTTGGCTTATATTATTGTTTTATCTTCGTCAGTATATTAATGAGAAAAAGTCTGGTTTTATATGCTAACGAATCTTTGCTGTCAGGTCATTTTTAATCAACATAACCATGAGGTGATTAGGTGGAGGTTTTGAATTCAATAGCCGAGGAAATAAAAGAAAAAATATTCTGGATGGTAGAAGAAGATAATGTTGATGTTAACCTGGTTGTAATCGATAATGACAGCATTAAAATACGCGTGTCTTTGACGAAAGGTGCCTCTCAACCTGCAATCGAGCGTATCGATATTAATATCAAAAAACTACGTGCAGAGAGTAGCTGAAACATTTCCATTCCTGTGTAGTTGCCAGCGATAGTGATCTAATGCAGGAGGAAATGACTCTCCTGCATACCTTTCTACGGTTTTATCTGCCATATAATGGTGGGGTAGGGAACGCTGAGATGATGAATGTTGGTCAGCGGATTAATGATCAACGGTGTTAAACGCTTCTTTTTGCCTTGAATACCATTCAGTAAATAATTGTGTTCTGCACATAATTCTAAACTCCAGTAATGAATTGCATTCTAACTTTGAAAAAAGGCGGCGCCTGGCAAGGTAAATCGTTTTTATATTGACACCCAACCAGTCGGAAACCGTTGCCTCTGAATAGCCTTCCATATAGGAATGAATCACCGCCATTTCGCGCTCATTGATGCAGCAGTCTGTTTTTAGCGTACTTGATGGTCCCTTGCCGTTTGATATGCGTTTAACTAAATTTTTAAAACCCTTCGCGGTGATGTTCGCTTCACAGCGGTATATTTTGTTGATGTCTGGCAGGAATTTCTGGTAGTTTTTCTCGCAGAGCATAACGCATATCGTATCACCGACTTGATCGAAATTGATTGAATAGTAATTATGACAGTCGAAAACCAGGATAGATGAACTCAGTTCACCCAGATTATACATTTTTTGTATAATCTGTTTTATACCTTCAGCAAGGTAAGTATTATTAATTCTGACGATGTATTCAAAATTACCCCTGGGTTCATAATTCATAAGGATCTTTACTCTCTGCGGATATAATGAGTTTTCCACTCAATCTCTGGCATACCAGTGCAGTGCTCTATAAATAATTATGTGTTATTAACGAGCAAGCAGGTTAGCTATGGCGTCATGTGCAATCTGTGTCATTAATTTTAAGCGCGTAAAGTACAGCGGATGTTGTTCCTGCCCTGCGTTTTCGCAAGCCAGTGTTTTTGATATCTATCCGCTTGTATATTGCATAAAAAACAGATGATGACGTAGTACACCCTCAAAATCAAATTACAAAAACAATAAATAAAGCCTGATTTATTGATGGCATGAAAGCAATTGAGCGATAAGGCGATTAAACATTTCAGGACTAACGGAAATATCAGAAGAGTGTTTGCAACGGCAGAAAGTCTCCCCGTCTGTTCGGGCACATGCCACGGTGCCGTGACATGTGTATTGAACGTTTCCGGCATTACACCATGCTGCGTTTTACCGGGGGATGCGAATAGTTGAGCGCGAGCCACAGGGGTTTGATGCGCAGTAATGCGTTCTCGAGTTCGGTTAATTCCAGTGAAAAGGGCATTCGTAAATAGCGGTCAAAAGCGCCGGAAAGACCAAAACGTGTTCCCGCACCGAGGTGAATACCGATAGTTTCCGCACGGGCGGCAAACTGAGTCGCCAGCATATCGGGCAGTTCTACCCAGTAGGAGAGGCCGCCCTGCGGTGTCTGAAAGCGCCATTCCGGAAAATGCTCGCGCATTAACGCGGCGCAATCATCACGGCGGCTGGCGAGCATTTGTCGACGGCCGGGCAAAAATGCTTCTGCGTTTTGCACTAGCCACAGCGTTGCCAGTTGCTCCAGTAACGGGGAACCCAGATCCAGCGTGTCACGGGTCTGGGCGAGAGCGGCAATTGTGCGCGTTGAGGCGCGGATCCATCCCAGGCGTAAGCCACCCCAGAAACTTTTCCCCGCCGAACCGAGTGTGATCACGTTTCCAGCAGGATCAAAGGCCGCCAGCGGCGGCGGTGGCGGCGCGTCGTACCACAAATCCACCATCGTTTCATCGACCACCAGCGCCGTGCGCGTGCGCGCCGCGATGGCGGCGATGGCTTCGCGAGTGGCGATATCCATACAGCGTCCGGTTGGATTGTGAAAATCGGGCATCAGATAGGCCAGACGCGGCGCGGTCTGTGCCAGCGTGGCGGCAAACCCATCACAATCCCAGCCGGTTTGTGGCAGCGATACGCCAACGGGCCTGCATGACGCCCCCTGGATCGCGGCAATCGCCAGCGGGTAGGTTGGGTGATCGACCACCACGCGATCGCCCGGACCGGTTAGCATGCGCAGTACCAGCGCCAGTCCGCTGACGGCACCATTCACCACCATCACTTCATCGGCGTGAGTTGGCAGCCCGCGCTCGGTATAACGTGCGGCAATGGCTTCACGTAGTGGCAGCAAGCCGAGCTGACCGTAGCCGGTTCGCGTGAGGTAGTGGGGGATCATGCTCAGCGCGTGGGTATAGGCCTGGTGGATCTCCGGCCCGGCGCTCAACGCCGCCGTTGAGAGATCCAGTGCCGTACCGGCTGTTGCGAGCGTTGGAACGCTACGGCTATCAGGCAGAATCACCCGCGATCCGCTACCGTGGCGGCTCTCCAGATAACCCTCATCGCGCAAGTGCGCCAGCGCACTGGCAACGGTGGTGCGGCTGATTTCCAGCGTTGAGGCCAGTTCACGCTCGCCGGGCAGACGTGTGCCCAGCGCCAGCCTGCCATCAAGAATCAGCAAACGCAGGGCATCGGCAAGCTGACGCCATAGCGGCATGCGGGACTCGGGTTGTTGCCAGTGCCCTAACAGGCGCTGCAAAGATTGGCTACCAAAGCGACGGGATGACATATGCAGTCCACTATATGAAAACTGGACATTAATCATAATGCCATTTGCGGAGAAGATGGAAGCATGAACAACCGGAGAACAAAAATGCTACGTCGATTACTGCAACTCTATATTGGTTTGGTCCTGTACGGTGTTTCTACCGCGATGTTTGTCCGCGCGGATTTGGGCGCCGATCCGTGGAATGTTTTCCACCTTGGGGTGGCGAAACTGCTGTCGATGGATATCGGTACGGTGATGATCGCCACCGGCGCGCTGGTATTGTTGTTCTGGATCCCGCTGCGTCAGCGTCCGGGTCTGGGAACCATCAGCAATGTGATCGTGCTTGGGCTTGCCGCCGATGCTGCGCTGGCGTTGATGCCGCCGCTGGAGACACTCCTGGCGCGCAGCGTAATGCTGGTGGCGGCGGTAATTGTCAATGCGCTGGCGACCGGAATGTATATTGGTGCCGGGTTTGGCGCAGGCCCGCGTGATGGCCTGATGACCGGGATCCATGCCCGCACAGGCTGGTCAGTGCGCAGTATCCGTACGGCGATTGAGATTTCAGTCTTGCTGGCAGGCTGCCTGTTGGGCGGCACATTTGGCGTCGGCACGGTATTTTACGCGCTCAGTATTGGCCCGCTGATTCAGCTTTGTCTGCCGTGGTTTCGTCAGAAACCGACGCTAAGCGTGGCGCCGCAAACTGAACCGGTAGCCTGATTTTTCGTTAATATAGCGAAAAATCCCCTGATCTGGCGGAGCGTCTGCAATACTTGCTTCTCTCAGGAAGAAAAGGAGCGATCACCTGTGACGACACCAGAGCTTCAAACGGCACGTCTAATTCTCAAACCGCTGGCATCGGAAGATGCCACGCAAATTCAGCGCATTTTCCCTCGCTGGGAGATTGTCCGTTATCTGGTTGCCAGCGTTCCCTGGCCCTATCCGGATGATGCGGCGCAGAACTATGTCGACAATGTTGCGCTGGAGGCAACGCGCGCGGGGAAAGGCTGGTTCTGGACGTTGCGACGTAAAGAGAATGCCGATGAACTCATGGGCGTGATCTGCCTGATGGATACGCCGGACAATAACCGGGGATTCTGGCTGGCTCCGGAGTGGCAAGGGCAGGGGTATATGACGGAAGCCTGCCATGCGGTAACGGATTTTTGGTTTAACGTGCTTGAACGCGATGTACTGCGCGCGCCCAAAGCTGTCGCAAACGATCGTTCGAAGCGACTTTCTCAACGCAGCGGTATGCGCTTAGTTCGCCTGCAAAAAGGTGAGTATGTTTCCGGGGAGCTGGAGACGGAGTTGTGGGAGATAACCCGCGAAAAATGGAACCAACTGCATCACTGAAACCCGTCGGCGTGCGCGCTGGCGGGTTTTATTCCCGCGATTAGCATTATATTTTTTCGTTTTAAATTATAGTGTCATTTAATTGAAATATTATCTTCATTTTTCTGTCATAAATATAAGGCAGATTATTTATGGGGATTTTTCGCCCTGTTATAATTTTGAAATATAAATCTGGATCGGTTTCATAAGTTCGTGTATTAATTAGCATGTTTATTCACACAAGAAGGGATAATCATGGCCAGTGCAGTATTAAACGTCAAAATTGATGAAGCGCTAAAAGAGAAATTGCGTCATTACGCAGAAGTAAATAGTGAAAATTTAAGCACGGCGACAGAAAAACTGCTGCTGCTGGCGTTCGAAGCAGCGGAAGAGGCGGGAGTCTCGGAAGATGATATTGACAACCAGCACACGGAAGAAGAGAGTGCAACTCCGTTCACTCCTAAAGAGATCAAAGCATTACGTAAACTCCTGAAGAAGAAAAAATGAACCAACAACTGCTATCAACCGCCAGTAACTACGGCGAAGCCTGTGCGATGTTGCGCTCAGGCTTTGTAAAACAAGTACGACTGGACTGGAATATCGGAAGTGATGAGTTTTTTCGTATCGCATCGGACTGGTGTGACGCTGGCGCGAAAATCAAAAAAGAGGGAAACAGTTTTATTATTTCAATAAAAGGATTTCCTATTCCTCGCCAGCAGTAATCTTGTTGTCATGAAACCGTCATTTAAATTGCATTAAAAACTGTGATGATTGTTTCATAATAACTCTACAGAACCATCTCAAAACACATTACGGATGATGTTTCCGGCGAGCCTTGTGGTTCGCCGATATTTCTTTTTGTCTCGCGCAATATATTTTGTGCCGATTGTCTTAGTTCCTGGTATTTTTCACGAAGCGCTCACAGGCAGATCCGGGCAAAACGGGTATACTAATGATCCCTTTGCTGCCAGGAACGCCATGAAAACTATCACACTTTACGACGTTGCCAGCTATGCAGGCGTCTCTTACCAGACCGTATCCCGGGTGATCAATGATGCGGCCCATGTTTCCGTTCGTACCCGTGAAAAGGTGCTCGCCGCAATGGCCGCGCTGCACTATGTTCCCAATCGAGGCGCTCAGCAACTTGCGGGCAAACGCAGCAGAGCGCTGGGACTACTGACTACCGATCTGGCGCTGCATGCGCCGTCACAAATTGCCTCGGCGGTGAAATCCCGCGCCGGTCTTGCCTCCACGAGCGTCATTATTTCGATGCTTGAGCAGCATGACGCCGCCAGTTGTAGCGCGGCATTGCAGGAACTGCTGGCACAGCGTGTGGAAGGCGTGCTTATTAATGTTCCGCTGGAAGATGCGTTGGCGCAGCAGTTGGCGGCGCAGGCGCAACCGACGCCGGTATTGTTTCTGGATGTCAGTGATAAGGCAGCCGTTAACAGTCTGGTGTTTGATGCGGAGCAGGGCGCGCGCCTGGGTGTGGAACATGTGCTGTCGCAAGGCCACCAGCGCATTGCTCTGCTGGGCGGGCCGCAGAGTTCAGTTTCAGCCCGCGCCCGTTTTAGCGGCTGGCTGGCGGCGTTAGCACAGGAGAAACTGACCCCCTGCGCCAGCGAGTATGGGGACTGGAGCGCCGCATCGGGGTATGAAAAAGCCCATCTGCTGCTGGCGGGTCCCCGGCTGCCGCAGGCGATTCTGGTGGCTAACGATCAGATGGCGCTCGGCGTGATGCGCGCCTGTGCTGAGAAGGGCATTGATGTGCCGGGGCAGATTTCAGTGGTGGGGTACGACGACACGGCGGACAGCGCCTGGTTTTCTCCGCCGCTGACCACGGTGCGCCAGGCGTTCAAAGAAGCGGGCGAGCGTAGCGTGGACTGGCTGCTTAATCCGCCCGACAGGGAATTGACCCTCAGTCAGATTCGGCTACCCGTCACGTTGATCGAACGTCTGTCTACGGCTCCGGCGCGCGAACGGCAGATCCGTAGCGGTGAAACTCTTGCCCGGCAACTGAGTGAACTGGCACAGCAGGTTGCCATGCTGGATCGGCGCTAATGCTTTTGTGATCCTCTTCGCTTTCAGCCGATCGCGGACTTTACCTGCGATTAAAAATACGCCATTGTCTCTTTAATTGTGAGCGCTTCGCAAAAAGAGGTTTTATGTCTGTTACCGCATTAAGTTCGCTGGTTTCCCGCCACGACTGGGAAAACCCGGCGATTACCCACTGGCACCGTTTACCGGCTCATGCGCCCATGCGTAGCTGGCGTGATGAAAATGCGGCGCGCGATGATGCCGCTTCACCTGCGCGGCGCCTGCTCAATGGCGAATGGCGCTTCAGCCTGTTTGGCTCGCCGGAAGCCGTACCGGAACGCTGGATAACAGAGGATTGCACCGATGCGGTGGCGATGCCGGTGCCATCGAACTGGCAGATGCAGGGATTTGATACGCCCATTTATACCAATGTTACCTATCCGATTCCGGTGACGCCTCCGTTTGTTCCGCAACAAAACCCGACGGGTTGTTACTCGCTCACATTTACAATGGAAGAAGGCGCGCTGGCGCAGGGGCAGACGCGGATTGTTTTTGATGGTGTCAATGCGGCGTTTTATCTTTGGTGTAACGGCCAATGGATCGGCTATTCGCAGGACAGCCGCCTGCCCGCCGAGTTTGACGTCAGTCAGGCGCTAAAAGCGGGGGAAAACCGGCTGGCGGTGATGGTGCTGCGCTGGTGCGATGGCAGCTATCTGGAAGACCAGGATATGTGGCGGATGAGCGGGATTTTTCGCGATGTCTCCCTGCAACACAAACCGCAGACGCATATTGCCGATTTCCACTATGTCAGCGAGCTGAATGCGGACCTGACCCACGCGCAATTACAGGTTAACGTGCAACTGGCCGGGGCGTTTGCAGCGTGTCGCGTTGCCGTTGCCCTGTGGCGCGGCGGAGAAAAAATCGCCGCCGCTCAGCAGTCGCCGGGCAGCGCCGTGGTGGATGAGCGCGGCGCGTGGGCAGAACGCCTGTGCGTGACGCTGCCGGTTGCCGCGCCCGCGCTGTGGAGTGCGGAAACACCGAACCTCTATCGCCTGACATTAACCTTGCTCGATGCACAAGGAAACGTACTGGAAGCGGAAGCCTGCGACGTGGGTTTCCGCAAAGTGGAAATCCGTCATGGTTTGCTGCTGCTTAACGGCAAACCGCTGTTGATTCGTGGTGTAAACCGTCACGAGCACCATCCGGAAAACGGACAGGCCATTGATGAAGCCACCATGCGGCGCGACATTGAGCTGATGAAACAGCACAACTTCAATGCCGTGCGCTGTTCTCACTATCCGAACCATCCGCTGTGGTATCGCTTGTGCGATCGGTACGGCTTATACGTCGTGGATGAAGCCAATATTGAAACCCACGGCATGGTGCCGATGAGCCGCCTGGCGGACGATCCGGGTTGGCTGCCAGCCATGAGCGAACGTGTGACGCGCATGGTACAGCGCGATCGCAACCATCCGTCGATCATTATCTGGTCGCTGGGCAACGAATCTGGTCATGGCGCGAACCACGATGCGCTGTATCGCTGGCTGAAAACGACCGATCCGACGCGTCCGGTGCAGTATGAAGGCGGCGGCGCGAACACGGCGGCCACCGATATTGTCTGCCCGATGTATGCCCGCGTTGACCAGGATCAGCCCTTTCCGGCTGTGCCGAAGTGGTCGATTAAAAAATGGATCGGTTTGCCCGGCGAAAATCGCCCGCTCATTCTTTGCGAATACGCACATGCGATGGGCAACAGCTTTGGTGGTTTTGCCAAGTACTGGGAAGCGTTCCGCGCTTTCCCGCGTTTGCAGGGCGGTTTTGTCTGGGACTGGGTTGACCAGGCATTAACCAAAATCGGTGATGATGGGCAACCATTCTGGGCTTACGGCGGCGATTTTGGCGATATGCCGAATGACCGCCAGTTCTGTATGAATGGACTGGTATTTCCCGATCGCACGCCGCATCCGGCGCTGTATGAAGCGCAGCGCGCGCAGCAATTTTTCCAGTTCAGCCTGCTTAGCACCACGCCTCTGGTACTGGAAGTTGAGAGCGAATATCTGTTCCGCGCCACTGATAATGAATACCTGCGCTGGTCTGTCGCCCGCGATGGAGATGTACTGGCGCAGGGAGAAATCACGCTGGATATTGCGCCGCAAGGCAAGCAGCGTATTGAGCTGAACATACCCGCGCTGGAGGCCGCGCCCGGTGATGTCTGGTTGAATGTGGATGTTTTCCAGCGTGCGGCGACGCACTGGTCGGCGGCGGATCATCGCTGCGCCTGGGATCAGTGGCGTCTGCCCGCGCCGTTGTATATCACTCCGCGCGTAGTGCAGAACTCGCGCCCGACATTGCAGTCCAACGAGCAGGAATTTGTCATCACGCATCAGTCGCAGCGCTGGCACTTCTGTCGCCGCAGCGGCAACCTGCAACAGTGGTGGCGCGATGAGCAGCCGACGCTGCTGACTCCGCTGAGCGATTGTTTTGCCCGTGCGCCGCTGGATAACGACATTGGTATCAGCGAGGTGACACGCATCGATCCCAACGCGTGGGTGGAACGCTGGAAAGCGGCAGGCATGTACGATCTGTCGGCTGAACTGCTTTATTGTGACGTTGAAGAGCGCAGCACCGGGATTGTGGTGAGTACCGGTCAGCGCTGGCTGGGTGCAGGGAAAACCGCGTTTATCAGCCATAAATGCTGGCGAATTGATGGTGACGGCGCACTGCATGGCGATGTCACGGTACAGGTGGCGCGAGATATTCCGCCGCCTGCACGGGTGGGGCTGGTCTGCCAACTGGCGGAGCGGCATCCGCAGGTAAGCTGGCTGGGGCTGGGGCCGCATGAAAACTACCCGGATCGCCAGCTGGCGGCGCGTCAGGGACGGTGGACGCAGCCGCTGTCGGCGCTGCACACGCCCTATATTTTCCCCGGCGAAAATGGGCTGCGCTGCAACACGCGCGCATTGTGGTTCGGTGCGCACCAGTGGCAGGGGGATTTCCATTTTTCCCTCGGCTGCTACAGCGATGAGCAACTGCGGGAAACCACGCACCATCACTTATTGCGCGAAGAAGCCGGTTGCTGGCTGCATCTCGATGCCTTCCACATGGGCGTTGGCGGCGATGACTCCTGGAGCCCGAGCGTGTCGCCGGAGTTTATCCTGCGAGATGAGACGGTGCGTTACGCCTTTTGCTGGCGGCAGAACTAAACTTATCGGGTCTGATGTAGTGGGGCTGTCCCGCTGCGCAGTCATGTGGGGGCCGATGCATGAAATATGTCGATGGTTTTGTGGTCGCAGTGCCAGAGGATGAAAAAGAGGCTTATTGCCAGCTCGCGGCGAAAGCGGCACCGATCTTCAAAGAGTTCGGCGCAACGCGCATTGTCGAATGTTGGGCTGACGACGTACCGGATGGCAAACTCACCGATTTTCGCATGGCGGTAAAAGCTGAAGACCACGAAGCGGTCGTCTTCAGCTGGATTGAATACCCGTCCAAAGAGGTACGCGATGCGGCGAATCAAAAAATGATGACCGATCCCCGCATGCGCGAACTGGGCAATGCGATGCCTTTTGACGGTAAGCGCATGATATACGGAGGCTTTGTGCCAGTGCTTGATGAGTAATGTGACACTCAGGAGACTTTGGTGAAGAGCGCTTTACGCTCAAGCACATCGCCATCGGTACGGAACACGCCGTCGCCGGTGTAATGCAGCGTCTGCGGCCACGTTGGTTCGCGGTTTACCCGCGCTGCAACCACTTCAAAAATAAAGAAGTTGTAGGTATCCACCATTGCGTCGTCATAAAGGCGGCATTCGAACTGGCCGTAGCACTCTTTAATGGATGGCGCGGTCACGTGTTCGCTTTTTTCTGCCGTCAGGCCAAATTGAGCAAACTTATCGACCTCATCGCCCGTACAGTTGCCAATGCGAGAAACGGTGTCGATCATGCTGGCTTCAGGCAGGTTAATTACGGACTCTCCGCTTTGTCGGATGCGTTCGAAGCTGGCATTGCCACCGGAAATCATGCAGCCGACCAGCGAAGGGGAAAACTCCAGAATCGTGTGCCAGCCTAAGGTCATAATATTATTCCGCCCTTGCCAGTGGCTGCTCAGCAGTACCACCGGGCCAGGCTCCAGCCAGTGCCGGACATCGTGCAGCGGCCAGGATTGCTTTTTCATTGTGCTTCCTCCGCGTTGTTAAAACCCTTTTAACAGTAGCAGAGCGCTTTCTCATGAAGGTTATTTTCCGCCCAGCGAATAAACTCCTCCGCCGGTAGCGCTTTGCTGTAAAGCCAGCCTTGCCCATATTCCACGCCACACTGTTTCAGCCACTGCAACTGAGCTTCGGTTTCGATACCTTCGGCAACCATCGCCAGCTTTAAGGCTTTTGCCATCTCGATAATGTGCGGCGTCACGGTTTTGTGCTCCAGCGCATCGACAAACGATTTATCGATTTTAATGATATCGACGTCGAGGTTTTGCAGGTAGCTCAGGCTGCAATAACCCGTACCGAAATCGTCAATGTAGATCGCATGGCCTGCGGCGCGCAGCGTGTTGATCGCCGGGCCGCTGACGACCGGATCGGCAAAACCCCGCTCGGTTAGTTCTAAGGCGATTTGCGACGGCGAAAGCTGCCAGCGCTGTAGTAATTCCGCGAGTAGAGCCGGCAGGCCCGGATCCAGCAGATCGGTGGGTTCCAGATTGACAGAGATATGCTGCTCTGGGTGTTGCTGCAGCCATGGCCCCATATCGGCAAACACATTTTCAATCATCAGCCTGGTCAACTGCGGCATCAGGCCGCTGTGTACCGCGAGCGGGATAAAAATATCCGGCGACAGAAAAGTGCCGTCCTTTTGCTGCCAGCGCGCCAGCGCCTCGGCTCCAACGATACGCCCGCTTTCCAGCGCCATAATCGGCTGGTAATGCGCCATGATTTCACGGCGATGGATGGCCTCCTGCAACTGATAGTGCGGCGATTGCAGACGACGCAGCACTCTGAGTAAAACAAAGGCGAGCAATAAACTCATCAGCAAACTGAACGGCACCCAGATAGTCAATAAACGATGCCAGTTGTTTTCCAGCGGCGTGTCCGGCATCCAGGTTACGGTGGCCAGCCCCTGGCTGGCATCGTATTTAATGTGGTAGGTTGATTCCCGGAAATGCTCTGTCGTTTGCGCGCGTTGCGCTATCTGCTCGAGCACGGTGCGGGGGATCTCCGTACTACCCGCAATGACTTGCCGGGTGCTGGTATTGACCAGCGAGAAGTGCAGCGGAAGCGAGCCGTAAGAGAGGATATCGATAAACGACTGGGGATCGACCATCACGACATAATGCTCATTACCGATGGCAATCATGTTCCGCGATAAACCCAAATCATTGTGACGCGTAAGCCAGACGCGAAAGCCATCTGCGGTAATTTTCTTTGGCGGCGGGAAGGGCGATGTCGAGGTGCCGCTTTGCAACGATGAGCAGCGCGGCTGAAGATCGTCAACGTATAAAACTTCCTGCACATAGCGATGGGCGTAAGAAGCGCGTTGCATCTCCAGCAGATGTTCGGCGGTACAAACCGGGCCTCGCCAGTTTTCCAGTTGCCGGAGCGCGGCTTTACTTTCGTTAACGACACGCAGTGTGCGCATATCCGCCAGCTTTGAATAGCTTTCAAGCTGATCCATAAACGTTTCTTTAGCCTGGCGATGGGTCATCCAGATACTCAGCCCTGGCGGGAGGATCAGCGCGAGCGCCAGAATCGCGATAATAAGAGTTACCAGCCGTCGATTAGTCATGATCAAAAATCCCTCTTTGATACTGATAAACATAGCGTATCTTTCACCCGCAAATGTTATATCACGCGGCAGCAATTGTTTTCTTTCAGGATGAGCAGGGGTGAGGAAAAAAGAGTCTGCGGTGCAGGTTAGCTAAGAAATTTTTACCAAACAAGAAGGGATAAACGGCGCCTCTTTCCTGGTTTTCAGGGCAAAGAAACGCCGGAACAGCTTATCGACGGTGTGCCAGTCGGCGAACCAGGCGATCACCCACCATTTGCACGCCCTGTACCATCACCACCAGGATAATCACAGTGCCGAACATGACCTGGTTGTTAAAGCGTTGGTAGCCGTAACGAATGGCTAAATCGCCCAGCCCGCCACCGCCAATTACGCCCGCCATTGATGAGAAGCCAATCAGCATCACCACCGTTAAGGTAATCCCGGCCAGCAGCGTGGGAAGCGCTTCCGGCAACAGCGCTTTGGTAATCACATGCCAGAGGTTACCGCCCATGGATAAAATAGCTTCAATGCGTCCGTAATCCACTTCGTCGAGTGCGGTTTCCGTCAGGCGCGCGAAGAAGGGAAATGCGCCAATAGTCACCGGCACGACGGCGGCGGTACTGCCGAGCGTGGTTCCTATAAGTAACCGGGTAAATGGGATCAGCGCAATCAACAGCACAATAAATGGCAGCGAGCGGCCAATGTTGATAATCGTACCGAGCAGCGCATTCAGCTTTGGCATCGGCGCTAAGCCATTACTGCGGGAAATAAACAGCAGTACACCCAGCGGCAGACCAATCAGCACGGTAAAGAGTGCCGACAGGCCGACCATATAAATGGTTTCCAGCGAGCCGTTTAACAGCAGCGGCCAGAGATCCTCCCAGCTCATGCGACCCCACATAACGGCCTCCCGGTAAAACCATGACGAGCAAGAAATGCCTGCTCTGCCTGCGGATCGTGCAGCAGCGCCTGGCGCAGTCGCGACCACGGAGCAACCAGCAAATCAGCGATTTTCCCGCTCTCTATGACTTCGCCATTTTCCAGCAGCGCCGCGTGATCGCACAGCGTTTTGACCACTTCCAGTTCATGGGTGATCAACACAATGGTGAGTTGCAGTTTTTGGTTGATGTCTGCCAGTAACTCCAGCACTGACGCGGTAGTTTCCGGATCCAGCGCACTGGTGGCTTCGTCGCACAGCAGCACATCCGGGTGTGCCGCCAGCGCTCTGGCAATGCCGACACGCTGCTTTTGTCCGCCGGAAAGCTGTGACGGGAAGGCGTGCGCTTTTTCGCTTAATCCCACCAGCCACAGCAGTTCTTCTACGCGCGCCTGACGCTGGTCTTTCGCTACACCGGCGATTTCCAGCGGCACGGCGACATTATCGGCGACCGTACGCGCATGCAGTAAATTGAAGTGCTGGAAAATCATGCCGGTGCGCAGCCGATGTTCGCGAAGCCCTGTCTTATTCAGTTGGGTGATGTCATTACCGTTCACGATAATACGGCCCGCAGTGGGCCGCTCCAGCAGATTAAGGCAACGGATTAGCGTACTTTTCCCTGCGCCGCTGCGCCCGAGGATGCCGTAAATCGCGCCTTTCGGTACGTTCAGCGACACCTCTTTTAACGCCGGTCGGCCTGCTCCAGCGTAGATTTTACTCAGCCCTTCAATCTCAATCATGACTGCGGCGCAACCGGGATCACGGAACCGTTATATTGCTTGCGGATAAACTCCGCGACCTGCGGTGAGGTCAGATCTTTGGCCAGTTCTTTGATGCGCGGATCGTTGGCCAATTGCGGGTTGGTGACCAGAATATTGGCATAAGGGTTGTGCTTCGCACTCTCCAGACCGAGCGCATCTTTCGCCGGGCTCAGCCCTGCTTCCAGCGCGTAGTTGCCGTTGATTACCGCCAGATCGACATCATCCAGCGAGCGCGGGATTTGCGGCGATTCAATTTCCAGGATCTGCAAATGTTTCGGGTTCTGGGCGATGTCTTTCGGCGTCGCCAGGGTGGTGGCCGGATCGGTGAACTTGCTGTCGAGTTTGATCAATCCCTGGGCTTGCAGCAGGAACAGGGCGCGGCTCAGGTTAGTGGCATTATTCGGCACGGCCACTTTGGCGTTATTCGGCAGCGATTTGAAATCCTTGTATTTATGTGAATAGATGCCGAGCGGTTCAATGTGTACCGTCGCGGCAACAGCAAAAGTCTTGCCCAGCGCCTTTTCCTGATCCTTCAAGTAAGGCACATGCTGGAAGTAGTTGGCATCGACATCGCCGTTCGCCAGCAGCTCGTTAGCATTGGCGCCGTTGGTTAATTCAACCACTTTCAGATCCAGTTTCGGATCGATCTTTTTGATGTAATTGAGGATCTCCGCGTGCGGTACCGGGTCGGCGGCGACGCGCAGTGCTTCAGCCTGGGCGGAAGTCCATACCAGAGAAAGAGACAGTGCTACCCCTGCCAGAGTAAAAGCGGCATGTTTCATGATGTGTGTTCCTGTGTTGTTATGGTCAGACGATCAATTGTTCAGTGCGTTCGCGCAGCACATCGCGGTAATAACGTTCCGCCACATCCGGATGGGAGCGCAGGCGGCCTTTCAGGTAGTTCCAGCCGACGTCGCGCAGCAGCGGATTGTGCGGATCGCTCTCCGGCCCGCGCGCCTCTTGCGCCAGCTTCGGCGGTAGGGTGTACAACGGCACCACCGCATCGAGCTGGGCGCCGAGGAAGAAAGCAATCGACAAACGCTGCTGTTCCGCAGGGGGCGAAACCACGCGGTGAACGGTGGCGCGCAGATAGCCATTGGTGGCCAGTTCCAGCAGTTCGCCAATGTTGACGACAAAACTGCCCGCCAGCGGCGCGGCATCGATCCAGTGGCCTGGTTCGACTTCTACTT
This sequence comes from Kosakonia radicincitans DSM 16656, assembly GCF_000280495.2. Lineage (NCBI taxonomy): Bacteria > Pseudomonadati > Pseudomonadota > Gammaproteobacteria > Enterobacterales > Enterobacteriaceae > Kosakonia > Kosakonia radicincitans. The sequence goes on along the minus strand of NZ_CP018016.1, from coordinate 4,290,709 downwards.
GCAGCCCTTTTTGCTCGTCCTGCAGCAGAAAACTGAGAAAGCCGGAATCCTTATGGGCGCCAACGCCTTGCGCGCTCCGGGTCGAGTGCTGGCCAGGGTAGCGGATCAGCTTGATATGCTCGTTCGGTTTATCGCCATACAGCGCGTCAAAGGCGTCCGCAGGCAGTTGCAGTGCTTCGGCAAACGCCCGCAGCAGTGTGATGGCCATACCGGTCATCGCCTTCTGCCAGGCGAGCAGGGCGGGTTTCAGCGTTGGCAAGGCTTGCGGCCAAAGATTCGGGCCTTGTAAGCGTCGCCAGCCGGGATCGCTGTCGCTGAGCAGTAGCGCCGGGCGTTCCGCGCCAATATCGAACTGCTCGCGCCAGTCCGGTTGCCCGCGGGTTATCTCTGAAGCGGCGCGGTTATAGCCACGAAAATGGGGGGAGTGGATCATCGCCACTTGCTGTTTTTGCTCATCAGTCAGGGCGAAAAAACGTCGGGATTCTTGCTGGACGGCGTGTTGCAGTGCGTCATCGACGCCGTGGTTAATCAGGTAGAAGAAACCGATATCGCGCGCAGCGTGGCGCAGATCGGCAAGAAAGCGTTCGCGCTCAGCGCCGTGCGTATAGCGGGAAAGATCGAGGATCGGTAACGTCGTTGCGTTCATTGTGTTCTCCGAAAGCAGTCAATAATCGTGTTCTGGTCAGGTTCAGGGTTCGGGGACAACAACAGCGCATTTTCTTTTTCCTCTTCGTCAGGTGTGATCACAGCTTGCCTGAGGGGCACCAATTCAACCAATAACGTTCTTTTCTAATTTATGTCCGCGCAGGATCACGTGCTTTTGCGAAAAACGCATAACGCGGATCGCTTGAAATGGAGAAATAACTTCGATAGACTTTTGTTATGTTATAACAAAACAGATGAGTGAATTATGAAAGCTGATATCCATCCTCACTATCGTACCGTGGTATTCCACGACACCAGCGCCAACGAGTATTTCAAAGTGGGTTCAACCATTAAAACGGAACGCGAAATCGAACTGGAAGGCGTGAACTATCCGTACGTCACCATCGACGTTTCGTCTGCGTCGCATCCTTATTACACCGGTAAACAAAAAGTGATTGCTAACGAAGGCAGCGCGGCACGTTTCCAGCAACGTTACGGTCGCTTTTTTAGCGATAAAAAGGAGTAAGTGATGCAGGTACTGAATTCATTGCGCAGTGCGAAACAACGCCACCCTGACTGCCAGATTGTCCGGCGCAAGGGGCGTTTATATGTGATCTGTAAATCCAATCCGCGTTTCAAAGCGGTGCAAGGCAAAAAGAAAAAACGTTAAGCGCGAAGTGATGCCAGGGAGTGACGCTGCTTGCCATCGGCCGTGAAGTTGTCGGCGGCAAGCCAGCGTTGCAGCGCGCGATCAATCTGCGGCCATTCCCCGTCAATAATTGAAAACCAGTCGGTATCGCGATTATGGCCTTTGAGCACCAGCGCCTGGCGAAAGCGGCCTTCATACTGAAAACCGAGACGCAGCGCCGCCTGGCGTGACGGCTCATTCAGACTGTTACACTTCCACTCGTAGCGCCGGTATCCCAGCGTTGTAAAGGCATAGTTCATCAATAACCATTGCGCTTCTGTCGAGGCGGGTGTACGGGTCAGCAACGGCGAGAAATGTACGCTTCCCACTTCCATGACACCGTTTTTCTCATCAATGCGCATCAGCGCGAGGCTACCAACCGGCTGCGAAGTTTTGTTGTCAATGACGGCAAAGTGTAGTGGATCGTGCAGTGTGCAGATGCTCGCTATCCAGTCGCGAAACGCCGCTTCATCTTTTTCCGGCTCCCGCAGCAGCCACGTCCAGCTCCGGTTATCACCTGCGTGTTGATGCGCCTGAAACAGCGCGCTGGCGTGCTCAGTGCCCAGCGGGTTCAAGACGACAATAACGGCCTTCGAGAGTAACGCGCTGCGGGAAAGGGCGTGGCTGCCAGTCAGGCAGCGCATCGCCGATAGGTTGTTGATATTGATTGAACTGGCTCATTGCGTCTCCTTGTGAATACGGAGGCAGCGTAGCGCTGCGGTGGTTCCATAAAAAGAGCCAGCAGGTTATATTTTTATAGAGCCACGCGGAGAAAATAATGAATATTCCTGAGGATGGACTGTACGCGCTGCTGCGACGGGCGCTGAAGGATCGCGCCAGCCTGACGCGGCAGCGCGCGCTGTATGTGGCGCTGCGCGACGCGGTACGGCAGGGGATGTTGAAGCCCGGCAGTCTGTTGCCGGGATCGCGCGTACTGGCGGAGATGCTGAATATTTCGCGTAATACCGTGAATGCAGCGCTGGAACAACTGGCCGTTGAAGGGTATGTGTTGCGCGATCGCCAGGGAACTCGAGTGGCGAAACTGGCGACAGTTGAGCGAACGGATCCGGCGCCGTCGATAACGCTCGCTAAGCGTGTACAGCAACTGCCGGGCGGCGTTTTACGTCATTCGCCCGCGCTGGCGCTGACGCCGGGCATTCCGGCGGCAAATTACTTCCCGCTGACAGTCTGGCGACGGCTGGCTGAACGCGTGTGGCGCGATGAAGGCAGCCCGTTATTGAATTATGGTGAATCCGCCGGTGAATGGCGTTTACGCGTAGCGATAGCCCGCCATTTGGCGATATCTCGCGGCATTGATTGCGATGCTGAACAGATAGTGATCACCGAAGGCGCGCAGGAAGCGCTGATGCTTTGTGTGCATTTACTTAGCGACGTGGGCGAGCATGCATGGGTGGAAGAGCCGGGTTACGGTGGCGCCAAAAGCGCTTTTCTGGCGGCTGGCCTGGAAGTGGCGGGCATGCAGATCGACGATGAAGGGATGGTGCTGAACTCTGCGGCCCGGCCACCGCGCATGATTTACACCTCGCCGTCACATCAGTATCCGCTGGGCAAGGTGATGAGCGCGGCCCGGCGGCTGGCGCTGCTGGACTATGCCCGGCAAGTGGGAAGCTGGATTGTGGAAGATGATTACGATAGTGAGTTTCGCTATCCGGGCGAGCCCATTCCGGCGATGTCAGGCATGGTGGCGAATCCGCCCGTGGTTTATCTTGGTACTTTTAGTAAAACCTTGTTTCCATCGTTGCGTATCGGTTTTATGGTGATGCCGCCCGCGCTGGCGCAGGCTGCCGGACCGGCAATCGGTAGTTTGTTACGTGGCGGTCATCGTGCCGAGCAACTGACGCTGGCGCGTTTTATTGAAGATGGGCACTACGCACGACATCTCGCCGCGATGCGTCGGCTGTATCGCAAGCGGCAAGCGCACCTGCTGGAAGCCGTTCGCAATGAGCTGCACGTTGCGCATCAGGTTTATGGCGGCGGCGGTGGACTGCACTTAACGCTGGCGATCCCGGGGATTGATGATGAGGCGGTAGCCCTCGCTGCGAGGCAATGGCAACTTGCGCCCCATGCATTAAGCCGTTTTTGGCTGCACAAGCGTGCTGCTTCCAGCGGGCTGGTTCTGGGTTACGGCAATACGTCCGCCAGCCGGTTTACGGCGGCGGTACGTACACTTAACCGATTGATTGAGCAGTTTCGGGACGGGTGAGGGTGAAGACGTCATAAAATGAGAGCTCGCCTTTACGCGCAACCATTTTTTCCAGCCGGGATTTGCTCTCTTCCTCGACCTGCGGGGATTGCAGGATCGCGTTAATCAAACCTGACGGAACAAATCGCGTGTTGTACCACTCGCCGTTATAGCAGACCCGGAAATCGAGCACATCGATATCTTCGTAGTGGTAGCGAGGGTAAACGTCAAAAAAGAAGAAACCATTCAGCACCACGAAGAGCACGATCAATAGCCAGACGGAGCCTGAGAGGGTTTCGGACTGCAGCATCACCGCCAGCGTGGCAAGCCAGGCCAGATACATGCCAACAAACAGGCCGGGGTGTTTGCAAATAAAACTGATGCTGAAGCGCGGGCGGTTATCCCGTTTCTCGCGCTGGTTGATCTCTTCAATCGTTTCGGTGAGCAGCCGCTGTATCTCTGTCATCTTACGCCTTTACTGATACTGTTTTGCAGGTGGACACGCTATTTTAAGTTGCCATTTTGTATGAAAAAAGTAACAGTTTTGCCGCAAAAAACGATAACAGTTAGATGGCTGGCAGGGGTTTGATGATCCGCGCCGGGTTGCCACCGACCACGACATTGGCCGGAACATCTTTCACAACGACCGCACCGGAGGCGATGACGGCGTTATCGCCAATCGTTACGCCCGGGTTGATAATGGCGCGGCCACCAATCCAGACATTGTGACCAATGGTGACAGGTTTTCCATATTCCACGCCGCTGATGCGTTCAGCGGCATCCAGCGGATGCGTTGCGGTATAGATATGAACGCCGGGCGCCAGCATGCAGTTATCGCCGATACGAATTGGACAAACATCGAGCATGACACAGTCGAAATTCGCGTAGAAATTGCGGCCGAGAAAAATATTGTAGCCATAATCGCAGCGAAAATTCGGTTCGATGTAGACCCCATCACTGTGGCCGAGAAGGCTGGAGAGAATGTCTTTACGCTCGGCTTTTTCTTCCGGCGCCGAATGATTGTAACGATGCAGCAACTGCCTGGCTCGCAGACGATCGGCGCGCAAGACTTCGTCTGCCGAAAGATAGGGCAATCCGGCAATCATTTTTTGCTTTTCGTCATTCATCTGATTCGAAGACACTCGTCACGGAATCTGAACGTTCTGTTTGCGTAGAAAAATAGTTAGCAGAATTATCGTACAAATTTCCACACGGAGGAGGGGATTTTGTCATACAGCTTATTCATGGTCAGTTCTGCCAGGCGATGATCGGCTGCTGAATAAAACACCGCGAGTTCCTCATCCGGAAGTTCGTATTTATTTTTTTCAATTACACGTTCAAGGGTATCAATTGTCTGACAACGTCTGAGACGCATCAAATAATCAACTTTTGTTAATGGTTTTTCGGACATACCTTCACCTTAGTGTTGAAAAATTAACAAGAGTGGCTAACAGGATTAGCCTTGCTTACATTGACGAAGCAGCGGAACAGCTTGTTACCTGTTTTGCGCCATTTCTGTAAGTCATGTGTATTTATGCCATAGCTACTGAACAACATAAACGTATCGTCAAGATATTCGTCTATCTGTTCAATCAGTTTATTATCTTCATTGTACTTAATTTTATAATTAAGTGCGAAGGTCGCTATGTGTTCTATCAGCTCATTTAACTGCAAGTTCACCGCTGATGTAGGATCGTTAACCCACCCATGATGGCTCTCTTCGAGATTAACAAGGCAGTCATGGTACAGTGTTTCGCAGAGAAATTTGAGCTGCGCGATATCATGCCTTTTTGGCGAGTATTCGTCCATAACGCATCCCCTTCTGAGTGGTAATTTTTTTTTACTGACCGACTGCTGTTTCAGGATGGGAACTTCTGCTCTGACCAGAGACAGACGCTGCTTTATGTTTGTCAATATAACTATAAGCTAGTCTGAATGGGATTTCATTGTGCTATCACGAAAAATTACAAATAATGTTTTTTTTGAGAAAAATGGACAAAATAGGAACATGACGTCGGGATGAAGCGTGTTACGCCTGCGGGCGTTATTGCTTGTTCATCCTTGAGATTCATTAAGTTAGCATGGAAGAGATTATTCCAGTTCGAACGGTATTTTTATACCAGGAATCGTCTGAGTTAAACTGATTGTACCAGATAATTAAAGTTTATAAACGGTAAATGATCGCTGCTTTCAAAATACATAGTTATTATAAGCCTTATATTGGCAGTACAAAATAAACAAACAGACAATAAATGCTTTTAATTTCGGATGTACTGATATGAAAAAGGCCGCTAAGTGCGGCCTTTTCTATTAGAGAAACGATCAGTGCTCCTCAACCTTATGGCTGTGCTCAATATCCTCACCGTGGCGACTAAAGCGGCGGCGCACCACCACGAAGAACACCGGAACGAAGAAGATAGCCAGTATGGTTGCGGTGATCATCCCGCCCATTACGCCAGTACCTACTGCGTTCTGCGCGCCGGAACCTGCACCGGAGCTGATAACCAACGGCAGTACCCCAAGGATAAATGCCAGTGAGGTCATCAGAATTGGACGCAGACGCATACGAACCGCTTCCAGCGTCGCCTCTACCAGGCCTTTGCCTTCTTTATCCATCAGGTCTTTGGCGAATTCGACGATAAGTATCGCGTTCTTCGCCGACAAACCAATGGTCGTCAGCAGGCCCACCTGGAAGTAAACGTCGTTGGTCAGACCGCGGAAGGTGGCCGCCAGCAACGCACCCACAACACCCAGCGGTACAACCAGCATGACCGAGAACGGAATCGACCAGCTTTCATACAGCGCTGCGAGGCAGAGGAATACCACGATCAGCGAGATGGCGTACAACGCAGGCGCCTGGTTGCCGGAGAGACGTTCCTGATAGGACATCCCCGTCCAGTCATAACCGATACCGGTTGGCAGCTTACTGGCCAGTTGTTCCATCATCGCCATCGCTTCACCGGTACTTTTACCCGGAGCCGCCTGGCCGAGGATTTCCATCGACGGCAGACCGTTGTAACGCTCCAGACGCGGTGAACCGTATTCCCAGTGTGTGCTGGAGAAGGCGGAGAACGGCACCATCTGTCCATCGGTTGCCCGCACGTACCAGTTACCAATATCGCTTGGCAGCATACGGTATTTGGCCTGCGACATGACGTACACTTTCTTCACGCGACCACGGTCGATAAAGTCGTTAACGTAACTGCCGCCCCAGGCTGCACCCAGCGTGGTGTTGATGTCGCTAATCGACACGCCCAGCGCCTGTGCTTTTTCCTGATCGATATCGATCTTGAACTGCGGTGTATCTTCCAGGCCGTTAGGACGCACGCCCACCAGCAGATCCGGATGCTGCGCGATTTCGCCAAACAGTTGATTACGCGCCTGGGTTAATTTCTCATGCCCCAGGTTCGCCTGATCAATCAACTGGAAGTCGAAGCCGGTTGCCGTACCGAGTTCAACAATCGCTGGCAGGTTGAAAGCGAAGACCATTGCATCTTTAATCGATGCAAAGTGCGCGCTCGCACGGCCTGCGATTGCCGGTACTTTATTCGCTTCACCAGGACGTTCGTCCCAGTTTTTCAGCGATACGAACGCCAGACCGGTGTTCTGACCGCGACCAGAGAAGCCAAAGCCGTTAACGGTAAAGACGGAGTTAACGTTGTCTTTCTCGTTTTCCAGATAATATTTCGTCACTTCATCCAGCACTTTCTGCGTACGCTCTTGCGTCGCGCCCGCAGGCAACTGGGCCATAGTGAGAAATACGCCCTGGTCTTCATCCGGCAGGAACGAACTTGGCAGGCGCACAAACAGCACCGCCATACCCGCAACGATGACGATATAGAGCAGCAAGTAACGACCGGTGCTGCGCAGAATGTTCCCTACGCTGTCGGTGTAGTGGTGCGTGCTCTTCTCAAACATGCGGTTGAACCAGCCGAAGAAGCCTTTTTTGCCTTCACCGTGGTCGCCTTTGGCAACCGGCTTCAGCATGGTGGCGCACAGCGCCGGCGTCAGGATCAGTGCGACCAGCACAGACAGTACCATCGCGGAAACGATAGTAATGGAGAACTGGCGATAGATAGCACCGGTAGAACCACCGAAGAACGCCATCGGGATAAATACCGCTGACAGCACCAGTGCAATACCAACCAGCGCACCCTGAATCTGCCCCATGGAACGGCGCGTCGCCTCTTTTGGTGGCAGGCCTTCTTCCATCATCACACGTTCGACGTTTTCCACCACCACGATAGCATCGTCCACCAGCAGACCTATCGCCAGCACCATACCGAACATGGTGAGGGTGTTGATGGAGTAGCCAAAGGCGGCGAGTATCGCGAATGTCCCGAGCAGTACCACCGGCACCGCGATCGTTGGGATCAGCGTTGCGCGGAAGTTTTGCAGGAACAGGTACATTACCAGGAATACCAGTACGATCGCTTCAACCAGCGTTTTCACCACTTCGTTAATCGAGATCTTAACGAATGGTGTGGTGTCATACGGATAAACCACTTTCAGGCCGTGCGGGAAGAACGGCTCCAGTTTGGCAATGGTCGCACGTACCGCTTCGGCAGTATCGAGCGCGTTCGCGCCGGTTGCCAGTTTGATACCGAGACCCGCAGCCGGTTGGCCGTTATAACGTGCGATTACGTCATAGCTTTCGCCGCCCAGTTCAATCTTCGCCACGTCGCGCAGACGAACCTGCGAACCGTCAGCGTTCACTTTCAACAGGATCTTACCGAACTCGTCCGTGGAGGTCAGACGGGTTTGCGCGATGATAGAGGCGTTCAACTGCTGCCCTTTCACCGGCGGAGTACCGCCTAACTGACCTGCCGCAACCTGGGCGTTCTGCGCTTTGATAGCCGCAATCACGTCAACTGGCGTGAGCTGGAAATTATTGAGTTTGCTCGGATCCATCCAGATACGCATCGCATACTGCGCACCGAACAGCTGAACGTCACCGACGCCGGAAGTACGGCTGACCGGATCTTTGATGGTTGCGCCGACGTAGTCCGCAATATCTTCCTGCGTCATGGAACCATCGGTACTGATCATCCCGAGAACCATCAGGAAGCTGCTGGATGATTTCTCGACGCTAACGCCTTGCTGTTGCACTTCCTGCGGTAACAGCGGCATGGCCAGTTGCAGTTTGTTCTGCACCTGAACCTGCGCGATATCCGCATCCGTTCCGGAATCAAAAGTAATTGTAATTTGTACCGTACCAGAGGAATCACTGGCAGATGACATATAAAGCAGGTTATCGATACCGTTCATGTTCTGTTCGATGACCTGCGTCACGGTATCCTGTACCGTTTTCGCATCAGCACCCGGGTAGGTGGCCGTGATCTGAATTGCAGGCGGCGCAATGGTTGGATATTGCGCTACCGGCAATTTGAGGATCGAGAGAGCCCCTGCCAGCATGATGATAATCGCGATAACCCACGCAAAGATGGGGCGATCGATAAAAAACTTAGCCATGTCTTAACGGCTCCTGTTTTAGTTAAGACTTCGGTTTTTCTGACTGGCCGCCGGCCTGGGCTTGCTCTTTGTTGTCAGAAGTCACTTCCTGAGCTTTAACCTGCACGCCCGGTTTGACTTTTTGTAAGCCAGCAATAATCACGCGATCGCCGCTTTTCAGACCTTCAGTCACCAGCCATTTGTCGCCAATGGCCTGGCTTGCGACGATATTGCGGACTTCAACTTTATCGCCTTCACCCACCACCATCGCCGTTGCGTCACCGCGCGGCGTACGAGTAACACCCTGCTGTGGAACCAGCATGGCATTCGGGTTAACGCCTTCTTCCAGCTTGGCGCGTACGAACATGCCTGGCAGCAACGAGTGATCCGGGTTCGGGAACACAGCACGCAGAGTGATGGAACCGGTGGTCTGGTCTACCGTCACGCCAGAAAACTCAAGCGTACCTTCCTGGGCGTATTGAACACCGTCGTTGGTAACGAGCTGAACTTTCGCTTTGCCGTTGTCCTGCTTCAGCGTACCGTTCGCCATTTCCTGTTGCAGACGCAGAAAATCATTGCTGGACTGGGTAACGTCAACGTAGATCGGATCAAGCTGCTGCACGGTAGTCAGCGCCGTGGTTTGCCCGCTCTGTACCAGCGCACCTTCCGTGACAGTGGAAGTCCCGATACGACCGCTGATGGGGGAAATCACTTTGGTATACGCCAGGTTGATGCGCGCGCTTTCTACTGCTGCTTTCGCCGCGACAACGGTAGCGTTAGCCTGCTGAGCGTCCGCCTGAGCGGTATCGTAATCCTGTTGGCTGATGTACTTGGTGCCCAACAGTTTCTGATAACGGTTGACGGTCATCTGAGCGATGTTGGCAGCCGCTTGCGCTTTCGCCAGATCGCCTTTTGCGCTGTCATAAGCTGCCTGATAAGTAGCGGGATCAATCTGATAGAGCGAGACACCAGCTTCAACGTCACTGCCTTCCGTGAAGTTGCGTTTCAAAATAATGCCGCTGACCTGAGGACGCACTTCCGCAATGCGAAAAGCAGTCGTTCGGCCCGGTAGCTCAGTGGTGATTTGCAGAGGTTCCGTCTTGACCGTGACGACGCCAACTTCCGGCATCTGCCCCGCACCCTGCTGAGCCGGTTTTTCATCACATCCTGTAAGCGCTAAGCTGCCCGAAAGCATCAGAACGACCGCCAGAGGCGTAAACCCTCTGTTTTTGTTCATAAGTAAACCTCGAGTGTCCGATTTCAAATTGATCAATGGATCAATGGCCCAAAAACCCATTGCTGCGTTTATATTATGGTCGTGCTATGGTACAAACATTCACAAATGTATGTAAATCTGACTCCTGTAAATTCACCAACATATGGCACGAAAAACCAAACAACAAGCGCTGGAGACGCGACAGCACATTCTCGATGTCGCCATACACTTGTTTTCCCGGCAGGGCGTTTCTTCTACTTCGCTGGCTGACATTGCGCAGGCGGCAGGCGTGACTCGCGGCGCGATTTACTGGCACTTCAAAAATAAGTCGGATTTGTTTAGTGAAATTTGGAAATTATCAGAGTCCAGTATTGACGATCTTGAGCTTGAGTATCGGGCAAAATTCCCTGACGATCCACTCTCTGTATTAAGAGAAATATTGGTTTATATCCTTGAAGCTACAGTTGTTGAAGAGCGCCGGCGATTAATGATGGAGATCATTTTTCACAAATGTGAGTTTGTCGGGGAAATGACCATTGTGCAAGAAGCGCAGCGTAACCTGAGCCTTGAAAGTTATGATCGAATCGAGCAAACGCTTACTGAGTGTATTCAGGCAAAATTGCTGCCCGCCAATTTACTCACTCGCCGCGTAGCCGTATTAATGCGCGCCTATATTTCCGGCATTATGGAAAACTGGCTGTTTGCACCGCAATCTTTCGATTTGAAAAAAGAAGCGCGTGATTACGTGGCGATCCTGCTGGAGATGTGCCAGTTATGCCCGACGCTGCAGGCAGACCAGGGCGCCGTCAGCGCCTGACTACCAGAGCCGCCAGGATTTATCCTGGAGGCGAGTCACTTTTCTAGGTTGTTGCATAACGGCGTGATATTCTTGCGTTCGCGGCCATTCCGGCCGCCTTTCCCGTACAGAAAACGATCGCTCAAATTATGTTGCACAACTACCGCACGCGAAACACGCTCGCCGCTTTTGCCGCCGCACTGTTCCTTCTCTTCGCAAGCCTGGTGAGTAACGCCGCCCTTGCGCAGACCACGAACGATTTACCTTCCCGCAGCGACATACAAAGCCAGCTTGATACGCTAAACAAACAAAAAAATCATACCGCGCAGGACAAACTGGTTATTCAGGATTTGACCGAGACGCTGGACACGCTCGACAAAATCGACCGCGTGAAGCAAGAAACCGCGTTGCTGAAGCAAAAAATTGCCCAGGCGCCGGATAAATTGCGCCAGGCGACCGATGCCCTGAACGCGCTGAGTGATAAAGATAACGACGACGAAACGCGTAAAACGCTGGCTTCGCTCTCCTTGCGCCAGCTGGAATCCCGCATCTCACAATTGCTGGAAGATTTACAGTCTGCCCAGAACGATTTATCGAACTACAACAGCCAACTGGTCTCGCTGCAAACGCAGCCCGAGCGTGTACAAAACTCCATGTACTCCGCTTCCCAGCAGTTGCAGCAGATCCGCAATCGTCTGAACGGCACCGCGGCAGGCGAGGGCGCGCTGCGTCCTACGCAACAAACTCTGTTGCAGGTGCAACAGGCGTTGTTGAATGCGCAGATCGAGCAACTGCGCAAAAGCCTTGAAGGCAACACCACATTACAGGATACGCTGCAAAAACAACGCGATTACGTGACGGCGAACAGCAACCGCCTTGAGCATCAGTTGCAGTTGTTGCAGGAAGCGGTGAACAGCAAGCGTCTGACACTGACGGAAAAGACGGCACAGGAAGCGGTAACGCCGGATGAAACGTCGCGCATTCAGGCCAATCCGCTGGTGAAACAGGAGCTGGATGTTAACCATCAGCTAAGCCAGAAGTTGATTGCCGCCACGGAGAATGGCAACTCGCTGGTGCAGCAGAATATTAAGGTGAAAAACTGGCTCGACCGCGCCCTGCAATCCGAACGTAATGTTAAAGAACAGATCTCGGTGCTGAAAGGCAGCCTGTTGCTGTCGCGTATTTTGTATCAGCAACAGCAGACATTGCCGTCGGCGGATGAGCTGCAAGACATGACCAACCGCATTGCGGATCTGCGTCTTGAACAGTTTGAAATCAACCAGCAGCGTGATGCGCTGTTCCAGAGCGATACCTTTGTCGCCAAACTGGAGGAAGGTCATTCCAGTGAAGTCAACGATGAAGTACATGACGCGCTGTTGCAGGTTGTGGATATGCGCCGTGAACTGCTCGATCAACTGAATAAACAGCTGGGCACTCAGTTGATGATGGCCATCAACCTGCAAGTTAACCAGCAGCAGCTGATGAGCGTGTCGAAAAGCCTGCAGGAAATTCTGACGCAGCAGATCTTCTGGGTGAACAGCAATAAGCCAATGGACTGGGACTGGATCAAATCCTTCCCGCAGGCGCTGCATGACCAAATCAAATCCATGAAGATCACCGGCAACTGGGAGAAAGCCTGGCCTGCGGTAGCCATCGCGTTCCTTGCAGGGCTACCGTTGCTGCTGATCGCCGGGCTTATCCGCTGGCGTCTGCGCTGGTTGAAAGATTATCAGGCGAAGCTGGCGGCGCAGGTTGGGCAACTGCGTAACGACAGTCAGTTGCACACGCCGAAAGCGATTCTGATCGATCTTATCCGCGCGCTGCCGGTGTGCCTGATTATTCTGGCGATCGGCCTGATCCTGCTGACCATGCAGCTTAACGTCAGCGAGTTGCTGTGGGCTTTCAGTAAAAAACTGGCATTGTTCTGGCTGGTATTCGGCCTGTGCTGGAAAGTGCTGGAGAAAGACGGTGTCGCTGTCAGCCACTTTAATATGCCCGCCCAGCTTACCAGTCACTGGCGGCGGCAAATTGTGCGTATCAGCCTGGCGCTGTTGCCGCTGCACTTCTGGTCGGTCGTTTCTGAACTCTCTCCGCTGCACCTGATGGATGACGTGCTGGGGCAGTTTGTTATCCTGCTGAATCTGCTGGTGATCACCTGCCTGGTCTGGCCGATGTCCCGCGAAAGCTGGCGCGACAAAGAGTCTCACTCCATTCGCCTGGCAACCATCACCGTGCTGGCCATCGTGCCGATCGCGCTGATGGTGCTGACCGCGACGGGGTATTTCTATACCACGCTGCGTCTTTCCGGGCGCTGGATTGAAACCGTCTATCTGGTGATTATCTGGAATCTGCTTTACCAGACGGTTCTGCGTGGCCTCAGCGTGGCCGCCCGACGTATTGCCTATCGCCGTGCGCTGGCGCGTCGGCAGAATATGGTGAAAGAGGGGGCCGAAGGCGCTGAGCCGCAGGAAGAGCCGAGCATCGCGCTGGAACAGGTGAACCAGCAAACCCTGCGTATTACGATGCTGGTGATGGTCGCGCTGTTTGGCGTGATGTTCTGGGCGATTTGGTCAGATCTGATCACTGTATTTGCCTACCTCGACAGCATCACGCTGTGGCACTACAACGGCACCGAAGCTGGCGCTGCGGTAATGAAGAGCGTAACCCTTGGCAGTTTGCTATTTGCGGTGATTGTTTTTGTTGTGGCCTGGGCGCTAATCCGCAACTTGCCGGGCTTGCTGGAGGTATTGATCCTCTCCAGGCTCAATATGCGGCAGGGCTCTTCGTATGCCGTGACGACGATCCTGAACTACGTCATCATCGCCGTCGGGGCGTTGACGGTATTCGGCTCGCTGGGCGTTTCGTGGGATAAACTGCAATGGCTGGCGGCGGCGCTGTCGGTTGGTTTAGGTTTCGGCTTACAGGAAATTTTCGGTAACTTTGTCTCCGGTCTGATTATCCTGTTCGAACGCCCGGTGCGTATCGGCGATACCGTGACCATCGGCACCTTCTCCGGAACGGTCAGTAAGATCCGCATCCGTGCGACCACCATTACCGACTTTGACCGTAAAGAGGTGATCATTCCGAACAAGGCGTTTGTTACCGAGCGTCTGATCAACTGGTCGCTCTCCGATACCATCACCCGCGTGGTGATCCGCCTCGGCGTGGCGTACGGGTCCGATCTGGATAAAGTGAAAAAAGTGCTGCTGAAAGCCGCGATGGATCATCCAAAAGTGATGCACGATCCGGAGCCGGCGGTGTTCTTCACCACTTTCGGCGCCAGCACGCTGGATCATGAACTGCGTCTGTATGTGCGCGAACTGCGCGATCGCAGCTACACGGTTGATGAACTGAACCGCACCATCGACAAGCTGTGCCGCGAAAACAATATTGATATCGCCTTTAACCAGCTCGAAGTCCACCTGCGCAATGGCAAAGGTGATGAGCTGACTGAAGTTAAGCGCGAACTGAAAGGCGACGATCCGACGCCTTCTCAGGCGGGGTAAATCCTGTCGATCCTCTCCCCGCCGGGGAGGGGATCACTCCTCAAGTTTCTTCTCAAAATCCCGTTTGACGATCTCCAGCGCTTTCAGCACGACGTCTGGCGCAATCTCATGTTGTTCCAGCAACATGATCAGATCCACGGCCAGTTTGACCTCCTCCGGGGCGTTTTCCAGCGACATTCTCTCTCCTCTGTTTAGCGGGTTAAGCGTGCCAGCACGCGCTCAATATTATCCAGCGCCTGGCGGCAACGGGCGAGCCTGCCAGCCAGCGCCTCTACTTCTTTATGTAGTTGCTGCTGTTCGACCAGCGTGTTGACGGCGTTCAAGCGTTGCTCGCGCTCCTGTTTCATCGCCAGCAGACGACGCTCATACTCCTGATGCTGCAAACGCCTGCGTTGCCAGCGTGCAATACCTGGCGATGCATGATCCCATTCGCGCAGCGGCCAGACGGCGCTTTCACGTGTGAGAGCGGCGACTTGCGCGGTCAGGCGTTCCGCCAGCCAGGCAACCTGCTCCAGATGGTTGCCCTCCACAGCGCGGCGCAGCGCCGCCAGATTGGCCGCCGCCTCATCCAGACAGGACTGCATCAGCGTGCTGCGGGTCTGGAAAAGCTGGCGATCAAAACGCGCGCTGATCGTCGTATGCTGGGCCAGCGGCGCGGCCAACTGGCGTAATTTGCCCAGTTGCTGCTCCAGCATGTTTAAAAGCGCGGCGTTTTTCACGTCTCTTCCCCCGGTAAATATCAGTCTGTTACATTAACCGTTCATTTTGCTGATGAAGCGCGCTATGCAACGGACTATTTTACTCATCATTGGCTGGTTGGCGGTAGTGCTTGGTACGCTTGGCGTGGTACTACCGCTCCTGCCGACAACGCCGTTTATTCTGCTGGCGGCGTGGTGTTTTGCGCGCTCATCGCCGCGTTTTCATCACTGGCTGCTTTACCGTTCCTGGTTTGGCGGCTATCTGCGGCACTGGCAAACGTACCGTGCAATGCCGCCTGGCGCGAAGCCGCGCGCCATTGCGGTGATTCTGTTGACCTTTGCCGTTTCTCTGTATCTGGTGAAGATGTGGTGGGTACGCGTGTTGTTGTTGGTGATTCTGGCCGGTCTGCTGCTATTTATGTGGCGTATTCCGGTGATTGATGCAAAACAACAAAAACCATAAACCACAGCAATGACAGTTGCAATTGTGGCGCACAGTCAGTAAATTCGGGCGTTTTCGAGCACGGGTACGGCTGATTAAACGTTAATCAGTGGTTACATAAACTGTAAACGCGTGTACCGTGAGTAATACCGTTTCTATCAGGCAAAAATCCATGACAGCGACTGCGCAGCAGCTTGAATTTCTTAAAAACAGCATCAAAAGCATTCAGGATTACCCGAAGCCGGGCATTCTGTTCCGTGATGTCACCAGTTTGCTGGAAGATCCGCAAGCGTACGCTCTTAGCATTCAATTGCTGGTTGAGCGTTATAAAAACGCTGGCGTAACCAAAGTAGTGGGAACCGAAGCGCGTGGCTTCCTGTTCGGCGCACCGGTTGCGCTGGGGCTGGGCGTTGGCTTTGTGCCGGTGCGTAAGCCGCGTAAACTGCCGCGTGAAACCATCGCCGAGAGCTATGAGCTTGAGTACGGTACTGACCAGTTAGAGATCCATGTTGATGCGATCAAGCCGGGCGATAAAGTGCTGGTGGTCGACGATCTGCTGGCAACCGGCGGCACTATTGAAGCCACAGTGAAACTGATTCGCCGTCTGGGCGGTGAAGTGACCGACGCGGCATTCATCATTAATCTGTTCGATCTTGGCGGTGAACAACGCCTCGAAAAACAGGGTGTTAAGTGCTACAGCCTGGTGCCGTTCCCGGGACATTAATGCCATGTCCGTCTCCTCATCCTTCAGGCCTGCGCCTGAGGGATGAAGTGCATTAACAGCATGTGCTGTGTTAGCATTATCCCTTCGTAAATCCACCTTCCAGCGTTTCAGAGCCTGCCAATGAGTTATCAGGTCTTAGCCCGAAAATGGCGACCGCAAACTTTTGCTGACGTCGTCGGCCAGGAGCATGTGCTGACCGCACTGGCGAACGGCTTATCATCAGGACGCATTCATCATGCGTATCTGTTCTCCGGCACCCGCGGCGTCGGCAAAACTTCTATCGCCCGTCTGCTGGCGAAGGGGCTGAACTGCGAAACCGGCATCACCGCAACGCCGTGCGGCGTGTGTGATAACTGCCGCGAAATTGAGCAGGGCCGCTTTGTCGATTTAATTGAGATCGACGCCGCGTCGCGTACCAAAGTCGAAGATACCCGCGATCTGCTGGATAACGTGCAGTACGCCCCGGCGCGCGGGCGTTTCAAAGTCTATCTGATTGACGAAGTGCATATGCTCTCGCGTCACAGCTTTAACGCGCTGTTGAAAACGCTTGAAGAGCCGCCTGAGCACGTCAAATTCCTGCTGGCGACCACCGATCCGCAAAAACTGCCGGTGACCATTCTTTCCCGTTGCCTTCAGTTCCACCTGAAAGCACTGGATGTTGAACAGATCCGCAGTCAGCTTGAGCACATTCTTACTGACGAGAAGATTGAACATGAACCCCGTGCGCTGCAACTGCTGGCGCGTGCGGCTGACGGCAGCCTGCGCGATGCGCTGAGCCTGACCGATCAGGCGATTGCCAGCGGCAACGGGCAGCTCTCTGCGGCGGTGGTCAGCTCCATGCTTGGCACGCTGAATGACGACCAGGCGCTTTCATTAGTTGAAGCGGTGGTTGCCGCTGACGGTGAACGCGGTATGGGGCTGGTGAACGAGGCTGCATCGCGCGGCGTCGAATGGGAAGCCTTACTGCTGGAGATGCAAACGCTGCTGCACCGTATCGCCATGGTACAACTGACGCCTGCGGCGCTCGGCAGCGACATGGCCCCGATTGAGCAGCGTCTGCGTGAACTGGCCCGCACCGTGCCACCCACCGATGTGCAGCTTTACTATCAGACGCTGCTGATTGGCCGTAAAGAACTGCCTTATGCGCCGGACCGCCGCATGGGCGTTGAAATGACGCTGCTGCGTGCGCTGGCATTCCATCCGCGTGCGCCGTTACCGGCGCCAGAAGTGCCTCAGCAATCCTTCGCCCCCGTGGCGCCCACCGCCGTGATGTCGCCGCAGCAGGTTCCGCCCGCGCCGCAGGCTCAACCGTCGGCGGCACCAGTGCAGAACGACGCACCGCTGCCCGAATCAACCAGCTCGGTGCTGGCGGCGCGCAGGCAACTGCAACGCGCTCAGGGAGCAGACAAAGCAAAAAAGAGTGAACCGGCAGCCGCAACCCGCGCGCGGCCGGTGAGTAATGCCGCGCTGGAGCGCCTGGCTTCGGTCACCGAGCGCGTGCAGTCGCGCCCGGCGCCTTCGGCGCTGGAACAGGCTCCAGCCAAAAAAGAGGCTTACCGCTGGAAAGCAACCACTGTTGTCACCGAGACAAAAGAGGTTGTTGCCACGCCCAAAGCGCTGAAAAAGGCGCTGGAACACGAGAAAACGCCGGAGCTGGCGAAAAAGCTGGCGGAAGAGGCGATTGAACGTGATGCCTGGGCGAAAGAGGTCAGCCAGCTAAAATTGCCGAAACTGGTTGAGCAGGTGGCGCTGAATGCCTGGAAAGAGCAGGAGGGCGATCGCTGGTGTCTGCATCTGCGCAGCTCGCAGCGTCACCTGAATTCGCAGGGCGCACAGAAGGCGCTTAGCGACGCGCTTAGCGAATTGCACGGTTCGACGGTTGAACTGACTATCATTGAAGATGATAATCCGGCAGTGCGTACGCCGCTGGAGTGGCGTCAGGCAATCTATGAGGAAAAGCTCGCGCAGGCGCGTGAGGCAATTATTGCGGATAGCAACATTCAGACGCTGCAACGGTTTTTCGATGCGGATCTGGATGAAGAGAGTATTCGTCCCCTTTGACGGCAAGCTGCGGCTTTCCGTTTTCAACCCTGAATGTGACTTATCGCTCTGGTCAGTCACCACAGCTAAAGAGAGAAGCCTATGTTTGGAAAAGGCGGTCTGGGCAACCTGATGAAACAGGCCCAGCAGATGCAAGAAAAAATGCAGAAAATGCAGGAAGAGATCGCACAGCTGGAAGTGACCGGCGAATCAGGCGCGGGCCTGGTGAAAGTGACCATCAACGGCGCGCATAACTGCCGTCGCGTGGAGATCGATCCGAGCCTGCTGGAAGACGACAAAGAGATGCTGGAAGATCTGGTCGCCGCTGCATTTAACGATGCTGCGCGCCGTATCGATGAGACCCAGAAAGAGAAAATGGCTTCTGTTTCCTCCGGCATGTCTCTGCCGCCAGGCTTTAAGATGCCGTTCTGATGCAGACCAGTCCGCTGTTAACGCAGCTTATGGAAGCACTGCGCTGCCTGCCGGGCGTTGGCCCGAAGTCGGCGCAGCGCATGGCGTTTACGCTGTTGCAGCGCGATCGCAGCGGCGGTATGCGGCTGGCGCAGGCGCTCACCCGGGCAATGTCGGAAATCGGCCACTGCGCCGATTGCCGTACCTTTACCGAGCAGGAAGTGTGCAATATATGCAGCAACCCGCGGCGCCAGGAAAACGGTCAAATCTGTGTGGTGGAAAGCCCGGCGGATATTTATGCCATCGAGCAAACCGGGCAATTCTCGGGGCGCTACTTTGTGCTGATGGGGCATCTGTCGCCGCTGGACGGTATCGGGCCGGATGATATCGGTCTCGACCGGCTTGAGCAGCGCCTGGCCGCAGAAAAACTCCAGGAAGTGATCCTCGCCACCAACCCGACGGTGGAAGGTGAGGCAACGGCTAACTATATTGCGGAGCTTTGTGCGCAATATGGCGTGGAAGCCAGCCGCATCGCGCACGGTGTGCCGGTGGGCGGTGAGCTGGAGATGGTTGACGGCACCACGCTGTCGCACTCGCTGGCCGGTCGCCACAAGATTCGTTTTTAACCAAACGGAGGCAGAAATTTTTGCCTCCGCTTGAAAATTCCCGCCCCTGTCCCCACTTCCCCCTCAACGCACTTTTTACCTTGTAAATGGCATTGTTGAGGTTTTCCCAATGAAAGGACAAGAAACTCGCGGTTTTCAGTCTGAAGTTAAACAGCTTCTGCACCTGATGATCCATTCTCTCTATTCGAACAAAGAAATCTTCCTGCGTGAGCTGATCTCCAACGCCTCGGATGCGGCGGACAAACTGCGTTTCCGCGCACTGTCCAACCCGGATCTCTACGAGGGCGACGGCGAACTGCATGTCCGCGTCTCTTTCGATAAAGAGAAGCGTACGCTGACCATCGCCGATAACGGTATTGGTATGACCCGCGATGAAGTTATCGATCATCTGGGCACCATCGCCAAGTCCGGCACCAAAGCGTTTCTTGAATCAATGGGCTCCGATCAGGCTAAAGATAGCCAGTTGATTGGTCAGTTCGGCGTCGGTTTCTACTCGGCGTTTATCGTCGCGGATAAAGTGACTGTGCGTACCCGCGCGGCGGGTGAGAGCGCAGAAAACGGCGTTTTCTGGGAATCTGAAGGCGCGGGCGAATACACCGTCGCTGATATCACCAAAGCCGATCGCGGGACGGAAATCACGCTGCATCTGCGCGAAGGGGAAGATGATTTCCTCAATGACTGGCGCGTGCGTTCCATTATCAGCAAATATTCCGACCATATCGCTCTGCCGGTAGAGATCGAAAAACAGGAAGAGAAAGACGGCGAAACCGTGGTTTCCTGGGAGAAGATCAACAAAGCGCAGGCGCTGTGGACGCGCAACAAGTCTGAAATCAAAGACGACGAATACAACGAGTTCTACAAACATATCGCCCACGACTTTACCGATCCGCTGACCTGGAGCCACAACCGCGTCGAAGGGAAGCAGGAGTACACCAGCCTGCTTTATATCCCGTCGCAGGCGCCGTGGGATCTGTGGAACCGCGATCATAAACACGGCCTGAAGCTCTACGTGCAGCGTGTATTTATCATGGACGAAGCCGAACAGTTCATGCCGAACTACCTGCGCTTTGTTCGTGGCCTGGTGGATTCCAGCGATCTGCCGCTCAACGTTTCGCGCGAAATTCTGCAGGACAGCAGCGTCACGCGTAATCTGCGTACCGCGCTGACCAAACGCGTGCTGCAAATGCTCGATAAACTGGCGAAAGATGACGCAGAAAAATACCAGACGTTCTGGCAACAGTTCGGCCTGGTGCTGAAAGAAGGGGCTGGTGAAGACAGCGCCAACCTGGAAGCGATTGCCAAATTGCTGCGCTTTGCCTCTACACACAATGACTCTTCTGCGCAGACCGTGTCGCTGGAAGAGTACGTGTCGCGCATGAAAGAAGGCCAGGAGAAGATCTACTTCATTACCGCAGACAGTTACGCTGCGGCGAAGAGCAGCCCGCATCTGGAACTGCTGCGTAAGAAAGGTATCGAAGTGCTGCTGCTTTCCGATCGCATCGACGAATGGATGATGAGCTACCTGACCGAATTCGACGGCAAACCGTTCCAGTCCGTGGCGAAAGCTGATGCGTCGCTGGAAAAACTGGCCGACGAAGTGGACGAAAACGCGAAAGAGGCAGAAAAAGCGCTCGAACCGTTTGTTGAGCGCGTGAAGACCCTGCTTGGCGATCGCGTGAAAGAGGTGCGCCTGACCCATCGTCTGACCGAAACGCCAGCGGTGGTTGTAACCGATGCCGACGAGATGAGCACGCAGATGGCGAAACTGTTCGCGGCTGCCGGTCAGAATGCGCCGGAAGTAAAATACATCTTTGAACTGAACCCGGATCACGCGCTGGTGAAACGTGCTGCGGAAACCCAGGATGACAGCCAGTTCAGCCAGTGGGTTGAGCTGTTGCTGGATCAGGCGCTGTTTGCCGAACGCGGCACGCTGGAAGATCCGAACCAGTTCATCCGTCGTATGAATCAGTTGCTGATTGCCTAAGTTTCTGTTTTTAGTCTGACCTTACCCCTCTCGTTTCACGCGAGAGGGGTACTCCCCGAAGTAATCTCTCTCATTAACCGTTTCAGCCAGCCCGGCTTCCTTGAGCGATACTCGTTCTGGTGGTATCTTTTAACGCTTTTGAAAAATTGGACCAACTTTTGAGGGGATTTTCGCAATGCGTATTATTCTGCTTGGCGCTCCGGGCGCGGGTAAAGGAACTCAGGCTCAGTTCATCATGGAGAAATACGGTATTCCGCAAATCTCTACTGGTGACATGCTGCGCGCGGCTGTTAAATCTGGCAGCGAACTGGGCAAACAGGCGAAAGACATCATGGACGCGGGCAAACTGGTGACCGACGAGCTGGTTATCGCGCTGGTGAAAGAGCGTATCGCTCAGGAAGATTGCCGTAACGGTTTCCTGCTGGACGGTTTCCCGCGTACCATTCCGCAGGCGGATGCCATGAAAGAAGCTGGCATCGCCGTGGATTTCGTACTGGAATTCGATGTTCCGGACGAGCTGATCGTTGACCGTATCGTAGGTCGTCGCGTACACGCCGCTTCCGGCCGTGTTTATCACATCAAATTCAATCCGCCGAAAGTAGAAGGCAAAGACGACGTGACCGGCGAAGAGCTGACCACGCGTAAAGACGATCAGGAAGAGACCGTGCGTAAACGTCTGGTGGAATACCATCAGTTGACCGCGCCGCTGATTGGTTACTATCAGAAAGAGGCGCAGGCGGGTAACACCAAATACGCTAAAGTGGACGGCACCAAAGCCGTTGCCGATGTACGCGCAGAGCTGGAAAAAATCCTCGGCTAATCGCGTTTTCTCACCCGGAGCCCTCCGGGTGAGAATATTTCTCATCTTACCTTTCGCTGCAATTGGTTCCGTTTAAACGCTTTTACGCTACAATTACCAACCATTCAAAAGGTTAAGAGGCGTGAATGAGTCAGGCGAAAACCGGCATCCTGCTTGCCAATCTTGGCACCCCCGATGCACCCACTCCGGCAGCAGTAAAACGTTATCTGCGGCAGTTTTTAAGCGACAGACGCGTTGTTGATACGTCGCGCTTGTTGTGGTGGCCGCTATTACGCGGTGTGATCCTGCCGATTCGTTCACCGCGCGTGGCAAAACTCTATCAGTCCGTCTGGATGGAAGAAGGTTCTCCACTGATGGTTTACAGCCGCAGGCAGCAGCAGGCTCTGGCGGCGCGGTTGCCGGACGTTCCCGTGGCGCTCGGCATGAGTTACGGTTCCCCATCGCTGGAAAGCGCCGTGGAGGCCTTGCTGGAACAGGACGTTGACCATATTGTGGTGCTCTCGCTCTATCCGCAATACTCCTGCTCAACGGTGGCGGCGGTATGGGACGAACTGGCGCGAATTCTGGCGAAGAAACGCCATATCCCCGGCATCTCCTTTATCCGCGATTATGCCGACGATTCGGATTACATTACGGCGCTGGCAAACAGCGCGCGCGCCTCTTTTGCAAAGCACGGTGAGCCGGATCTGCTGCTGCTCTCTTATCACGGCATTCCACAGCGTTATGCGGCAGAAGGGGACGACTACCCGCAGCGCTGCCGTGATACCACGCGTGAACTGGTCTCGGCGCTCGATCTGCCACCGGAAAAAGTGATGATGACCTTCCAGTCGCGCTTTGGCCGCGAGCCGTGGCTGACGCCGTACACCGATGAAACGCTGAAAATGCTGGGCGAGAAAGGGGTGAAACATATTCAGGTGATGTCGCCAGGTTTTGCTGCAGATTGCCTGGAGACGCTGGAGGAGATAGCGGTGCAAAACCGTGAGTTTTTCCTCGAGGCGGGCGGCGAGAAGTATGAATACATACCGGCGCTGAATGATTCGCCAGAGCATATCGAGATGATGGTCAACCTGACGGCCAAATATCGCTGATCGCCCGGCGGGCTGAGAATGTGTTAACATTCACAGCCCGTATGTTCAGCGCTTATTACAACCCATGAAATTTCCCGGTAAACGTAAATCCAAACACTATTTTCCCGTTAACGCCCGCGACCCGTTATTGCAACAAATCCAGCCAGAAAATGAAGTTGGCACCTGCTGGGTGGTCGGTATCGATCAGACGCTGGTGGATATCGAGGCGAAAGTGGACGATGCGTTTATCGCGCGTTATGGCCTGAGCGCCGGGCATTCTCTGGTGATCGCCGATGATGTGGCCGAAGCATTGTACCAGGAGCTGGTGAGCAACGGTCTGATCACCCACCAGTTTGCCGGCGGCACGATTGGTAACACCATGCATAACTACTCGGTGCTGGCTGATGACCGTTCGGTGTTGCTCGGCGTGATGTGCGACAACGTGAAAATCGGCAGCTACGCCTACCGTTATTTGTGCAATACCTCCAGCCGTACCGATCTGAACTACCTGCAAGGCGTGGATGGCGCGATTGGTCGTTGCTTCACGCTGATCAGCGACAGCGGCGAGCGGACGTTTGCTATCAGCCCCGGGCAGATGAACCAGCTTCGCCCGGAGAGCATCCCGGAATCGGTGATTGCGGGCGCGTCTGCGCTGGTGCTCTCTTCATATCTGGTGCGTTGCAATCCCGGCGAGCCGATGCCGGACGCCACTCTGCAAGCCGTAGCCTATGCCAAAAAGCATAACGTGCCGGTGGTGCTGACGCTGGGCACTAAATATGTGATTGCCGATAACCCGCAGTGGTGGCGCGATTTTCTCAAAGAGAATGTCTCGATTCTGGCGATGAACGAAGAGGAAGGCCACGCGCTGACCGGTGAAAGCGACCCGCTGCTGGCTGCCGATAAGGCGCTTGACTGGGTGGATCTGGTGCTCTGCACTGCCGGGCCAGTTGGCCTGTATATGGCCGGTTTTACCGAAGAGGATGCGAAGCGCAAAACCCAGCATCCGCTGCTGCCGGGAGCGATTGCCGAGTTCAACCAGTATGAGTTCAGCCGGGCGATACGCCATAAAGATTGCCAGAACCCGCTGCGTATCTACTCGCACATTGCCCCCTACATGGGCGGGCCTGAGAAGATCATGAACACCAATGGCGCGGGAGATGGCGCACTGGCGGCGCTGTTGCACGACATTACGGCGAACAATTACCACCGCACTAATGTGCCGAATTCCAGCAAACATAAATTCAACTGGCTGACCTATTCATCGCTGGCGCAGGTATGCAAATACGCCAACCGCGTGAGCTATCAGGTGCTGAACCAGCATTCGCCGCGCTTAACCCGTGGCCTGCCGGAGCGGGAAGACAGCCTCGAAGAGGCGTACTGGGAGCGTTGATTTCACGGGTTTTGCCGGATAGCGGCGTTGCCTTATCCGGCCGACAAAACCGGTATTGATATGCAGGCCCGGCAAGCGAAACACCATCGGGCATTCAGACTCACAGGCCGGATAAGCGTAGCGCCATCCGGCAATTAAAGCCGTTGGTTTACCCCGTCACCGCTTCTTCAACCGGCGGTTTCTCCAGCAGCCTCAGCATGGTATTGGCGATTTCGCGTTCACCCATCACCACCTGATTGGCGCCGCGCTCGGTAATGTAATCCACTTCGTCGTCATAATGCGCGCGGGCAATGATTTCAATGTCCGGGCATTTCTCACGCGCAGTCGCAACAATTTCCCCGGCTTCGTAACCATTCGGAATGGTCAGCAGCAGCCAGCGGGCGCAGTCGAGATGCGCCAGATTCATGATCTCTTCATTGGCGGCATTGCCCAGTACGGCGCGGATCCCGCGCTCGCGCAACTCATCCACCCTGGTGCGCGAGGTTTCAATCACCACCAACGGAATGCCCTGCGCCATCAGTTTCTCGCCCAGCAGGCTACCGACGCGGCCAAACCCAACCAGCAACGCATGGTTGCAGATATCCACCGGGATCTGCTTCTCTTCTTCGATGGCTTCTTCCAGCGTTTGCTCTTCCAGCGTCTCGGTTTTGTCGAGGTACTTCTCCAGCAGCGTAAACAGCACCGGGTTAAGCATAATCGACAGGATCGCGCCTGCCAGCACCAGGTTTTGCCCGGCCTGCGGCAGCAGTCCCAGCGACATCCCCAGGCCCGCCAGAATAAAGGCGAACTCACCAATCTGCGCCAGGCTGGCAGCAATGGTCAGCGCGGTACGCGGCGAGTGGCCAAACAGGCGCACCAGGAAGAAGGCAGCCACCGATTTGCCGAAAATGATGATCGCCAGCGTACCGAGCACTGCCAGCGGTTGTTCGATCAGAACCATTGGGTCGAACAACATGCCGACGGAGACAAAGAACAGCACCGCAAACGCATCGCGCAGCGGCAGAGTGTCGTGCGCAGCCCGGTGACTGAGTTCGGATTCATTCAGCACCATACCGGCGAAGAACGCGCCAAGGGCGAAGGAGACATCAAACAGCTCGACGGCGCCAAAGGCGATGCCGAGCGCCAGCGCCAGCACGGAAAGAGTAAACAGCTCGCGCGAACCGGTTGCGGCGCTACGCGCCATGATCCACGGTACCAGACGACGGCCAACCAGCATCATAATGGCGATAAAGGCCACTACTTTACCGATGGTGATGCTCATATCCAGCGCCAGCGACGCCAGCCCAACGTTGCCTTTTTCCATCATCCCGGCGACGGCAGGCAGCAGCACCAGTGTCAGCACCATCACCAGATCTTCAACAATCAGCCAGCCGATGGCGATTTGCCCGCGCTGGCTGTCGATAAGCTGCCGCTCCTCAAGCGCGCGCAGCAATACCACCGTACTGGCGGTGGAAAGACATAATCCAAACACGATACCGGTCATAAGAGACCAGCCAAGCAGTGCGGAAAGCGCCATACCCAGCAGCGTCGCGACGGCAATTTGCGCTATCGCTCCGGGAATGGCGATCGACTTTACCGCCATCAAATCCTTTAAAGAGAAGTGCAGCCCAACGCCGAACATCAGCAGAATCACGCCTAATTCCGCCAGTTCGGGCGCCAGTTGAGTATCGGCGACAAAGCCCGGCGTAAATGGCCCGGACAGCACACCCGCTAACAAGTAGCCCACCAGAGGAGAAATTCGCAATTTATTGGCAAGCATACCGAGAATAAAGGCCAGTACAAGGCCGCCGACAATGGTGGTGATAAGCGGTGTGGCGTGATGCATTCCGTCTCCTTTCGTTGATGCGTGGATCCCACGGTCGATGACCGTTAACTGAGTTACAGTTTATGACAATTTTCGCCAGTATGTTTATGAATAATTGTTGAATTATGAAGAAAATAGCAATTTGGCAGAAAAAAAGGTGCAACAGGGTCATCCATAACAGAAATCGCGCGGCAGGCGAGGAGAGGCAATAGAAAGCAGCGGCCAAAGAGGGGTTTTGGCCGCTAAGAAATCAATGTTGTGGGCGGTTATCGGGCAGGAATATCGTCAGAATCCCGAGTAATGGCAGGAAAGCACATATTTTGTAGACCAAATCGATGCTGCTGTGATCGGCAACCAGCCCCAGCACCGCAGCGCCAAGCCCTCCCATACCGAAGGCGAAACCAAAAAACAGCCCGGAAACCATGCCGATACGGCCTGGCAACAGCTCCTGGGCATAGACCAGAATGGCGGAGAAAGCCGATGCAAGAACAAAACCAATTATCACCGTCAAAATTCCGGTCCAGAACAGCGATGCATACGGTAAAACCAGCGTGAAGGGGGCAACGCCGAGGATAGAGCCCCAAATCACATATTTTCTGCCGATCTTATCGCCCAAAGGCCCGCCGATAACGGTGCCAGCGGCAACCGCAAACAGGAAGATAAACAGATGCATCTGCGCGTTTTGCACGGATAAATCAAACTTGTGCATCAGATAAAAGGTGAAATAGCTGCTGATACTCGCCATATAGAAGTATTTAGAGAAAATCAGAATCAGCAGGATGCAGACCGCTAGTACTACTTTGTTGCGTGGCAGCGGATTATTCACCGCAGCTATCTTTTTCCCTTTGTTCACGCGGTGCTGGGCTGCGTACCAGCGGCTCACCTGCATCAGCACGATGATCGCCAGCAGGGCGGCCAACACAAACCAGGCGACGTTGCCTTTACCGTAAGGCGCAACGATCACCGCCGCCAGCAACGGGCCGAGCGAGGCGCCAAAATTGCCGCCAACCTGAAAAATGGATTGCGCCAGCCCATGACGGCCGCCGGAAGCCATCCGCGCCACGCGCGACGATTCCGGATGGAACACCGAAGAGCCGGTGCCGACCAGCGCGGCGGCAAT
This sequence comes from Kosakonia radicincitans DSM 16656, assembly GCF_000280495.2. Taxonomy (NCBI): domain Bacteria; kingdom Pseudomonadati; phylum Pseudomonadota; class Gammaproteobacteria; order Enterobacterales; family Enterobacteriaceae; genus Kosakonia; species Kosakonia radicincitans. The sequence continues at coordinate 4,263,078 of NZ_CP018016.1, read as the reverse complement.
CAGTACCGTTGTAAAATTACCCGCCAGCGCCAGCAGCACCAGCCCGCTAAGGGTAAAACACATGCCAATGGGCAGCGACCACGGCATTGGATGTTTGTCTGTCCAGTAACCGACCACCGGTTGCAGCAGCGAGGAGGCGACCTGGAAAGTGAGGGTGATAAATCCAATCTGCACAAATGACAGGGAAAAATCGGCCTGCAACAGCGGGTAAATCGCCAGCAGCAGCGACTGGATCATATCGTTAAGCAGGTGCGAAAGGCTGATGGCGCCAAGAATACCGAACGAGGTGCGCGCGACCGGAGGAGTCTGCGACGTTTCACTGATTGCCATAAATACCACGTATGTTTTGTCAGAAGAGGAAAGAAGAACGGTAATTGTTATCTGCCTAACATTACCTGCGTGGATGCTTTGAAGGAAGTCGCAATGCTGAAAACATATTTGTCTATTATTGTTCAGCATTGTAATTTCGGGTTTTTATCAATGGGTCAGGGAGAGAAGCATGAATTGGCTACCAAAGAGCACCACGTTGGCGCTGCTGGCAACGATGGGCATGGCAAGCTGGCAGGTGCAGGCATACGAGCAGGACAAAACTTATAACGTCACCATCCTGCATACCAACGATCACCACGGCCACTTCTGGCGCAGTGATTACGGCGAATATGGGCTGTCGGCGCAAAAGACGCTGGTGGACGGCATTCGTAAAGAGGTGGCGGCCGAAGGTGGCAGCGTACTACTGCTCTCCGGCGGCGACATCAATACAGGCGTACCTGAATCTGATTTACAGGATGCTGAACCGGATTTTCGCGGCATGAACCTGATTGGTTATGATGCTATGGCGGTCGGCAACCATGAATTCGATAACCCGCTCAGCGTGTTGCGTCAGCAGGAGAAGTGGGCGAAGTTCCCGTTCCTCTCCGCCAATATTTATCAAAAAAGTACCGGCGAGCGTCTGTTTAAGCCGTGGATGATTTTTAATCGCCAGGGGCTGAAGATTGCCGTGATCGGTTTAACCACCGATGACACTGCCAAAATCGGCAACCCGGAGTTTTTCACCGATATCGAATTCCGTAAGCCTGCTGAAGAAGCGAAGCTGGTAATTCAGGAACTTCAGCAGAACGAAAAACCAGACGTGATCATCGCCACCACTCATATGGGCCATTACGACAATGGCGAGCACGGCTCGAATGCGCCGGGCGATGTGGAGATGGCGCGCAGCCTGCCGAAAGGGGCGCTGGCGATGATTGTGGGTGGTCACTCACAAGATCCTGTGTGCATGGCTTCCGAGAATAAAAAGCAGGTTGATTACGTGCCGGGAACGCCGTGCGCGCCCGATCAGCAGAACGGTATCTGGATTGTTCAGGCCCATGAATGGGGCAAATACGTTGGCCGCGCCGATTTCCAGTTCCGCAACGGTGAGATGAAACTGGTGCGCTATCAGCTGATTCCGGTCAACCTGAAGAAGAAAGTTACCTACGATAACGGCAAAAGTGAGCGCGTACTCTACACGCCGGAAATCGCTGAAAACCCGCAGATGTTGTCGCTGCTGACGCCGTTCCAGAACAAAGGCAAAGCGCAACTGGAGGTGAAAATCGGCAACACCAACGGTCACCTGGAAGGGGATCGCAGCAAAGTCCGTTTTGTGCAAACCAACCTGGCGCGGGTGATTCTGGCTGCGCAGATGGCGCGTACTGGCGCGGATCTGGCGGTAATGAGCGGCGGCGGCGTGCGTGATTCCATTGAAGCGGGCGACATCACCTATAAAGATGTGCTGAAAGTGCAGCCGTTCGGCAACACGCTGGTTTACGCCACGCTGACCGGCAAAGAGCTGACGGATTATCTCACTGCTGTGGCGCAGATGAAGCCGGATTCCGGTGCCTATCCGCAGTTTGCCAACGTTAGTTTTGTCGCGAAAGATGGCAAGCTAAACGATCTGAAGATCAAAGGTGAACCGGTTGATACAGCGAAAACATACCGCCTGGCAACGTTAAGTTTCAACGCCACCGGCGGTGACGGTTATCCGCGTCTTGATGATAAAGCGGGCTATGTGAATACCGGTTTTATCGATGCTGAAGTGCTGAAAGAGTTTATTCAGAAAAACTCGCCGCTGGATGCGGCTGCTTTCGAACCGAAAGGGGAAGTGAGCTGGCAGTAACCAGCTCATAAGCGTTAATCGCGGCGGGCGATATCGGCAAATTTCGCGTCCAGCATTTTTGCCAGATCGCTCGCCGCCAGTTCAATATCCAGCCCGCGTTTGCCGCCGGAAACGTAAATCGAGGCGAATTCCTGCGCGGGTGCGTCAATCAGCGTCGGCAGGCGCTTTTTCTGGCCCAGCGGGCTGATGCCGCCCACCAGATACCCGGTGCTGCGCTGTGCGGCCATCGGATCAGCCATATCCACTTTTTTTGCCCCCAGCGCTTTGGCGACCTTTTTCAAATCCAGTTGACCGGCGACCGGCGTAACCGCTACGGCCAGATGTTTCATATCGCCGTTAATCGCCACCAGCAGCGTTTTATAGACCTGATCGGCATTCAGCCCCAGCTTGCGCACCACTTCATCGCCAAAATTGGTTTCGTTGGGATCGTGATCGTAAGTGTGCACCTGAAAAGAGATGTTGTTTTTTTCGAGTAATTTCACGGCGGGAGTCATAGCAAATCCTTCTTACCACAGTCATTTCACGCCATAAGCATACGCCTGTGTGCCTCAACAAAAATAGTACCATCTTGCGCTATTGCGCCATCCGTTGTTGCAGCAGCGCAGGAAGATTGCCATCGCCATAGAGATGAAGAGCGCCGGCTGCCACCACATAACGCCCCGGCGGCAGTGCGAACAGGCGATCGCACCACGCTTGATTACGCTGATGCATCAGAACATCATGCAGCGGCTGGCTGAAGGTTGACGGTAAGCTGAGCAGTTCTGCGGCAGGCGGCGTTTCCAGCCACCAGCTCATCATCACCTGTAACAGGCGCGCATTTTCATGCCAGTGCGTTAAGGTGTCCTGTAACAGTTCGATGCCGTCATCGGGTAACTGGCGCAGAATATCCAACTGGCTGGTGGTGCCTTCCAGTTCCAGTACGCTGACCTGGTGCTGCTGGGCCTCCTGCAACAGTTGATAATCGACGCCATACTCCGGGCGCAGCCCCAACCGTTGAGCCTGGGTAGCCTGCAGCACCAGCGCGATATGCCAGGCCGGGCGCTGTTCAAACTCCTCGCGCGACAGCGAAAGGGTTTGCAGCGTCTGCTCAAGCTGGCTCAGGAGTTGGGGATTCAGGCGCTCTTCGAGCGGCGCAGCGGGAGGAAGGTTATCAAAAGGGGAATCGGAACCGGCAATGTCCGCTTCGACGATCAGCGCGTCGGCATGACGCAGTTTTTGCAGCAGCAATTCCGGCAGCGGCGACATACCATAGGTGCCCATATGAATACTGCCGACCAGGTGCAGATGCTGGCCGCCAGGCAGCGTGATATCCATTGCTGGCCAGCGGTAGCGGCGCACACGAAGCGCGAGAAAGAAGTTTTTCAATCGTTGAAACAGAGTCATACGCGCTTTCCGGGAGAAAATCCCATGCTAACGCGGCAGGCTGCAAGGTGCAAACCCCGCCGCCTGAAAGGCGGGGTAACATTTGCTGACTACTGGTGAGGTTTAAAACGCAGCAGACGGTTGGCGTTGCTGACCACCGTAATGGAGGAGAGCGCCATTGCCGCACCCGCCACAACCGGGTTGAGTAAAGTGCCGGTCAGCGGCCAGAGAATTCCGGCTGCAATTGGAATACCCAGCGAGTTATAGACAAACGCTCCCAGCAGGTTTTGCTTCATATTGCGCAGCGTCGCTTTGGCAATCGCCAGCGCATCAGCCACGCCCAGCAAGCTATGGCGCATCAACGTAATCGCGGCAGTTTCAATGGCGACATCGCTGCCGCCGCCCATGGCGATCCCGACATCGGCCTGTGCCAGCGCGGGCGCGTCGTTTATGCCATCACCCACCATTGCCACCTGGCGGCCCTGCTGTTGCAGGTTTTTGATCGCCTCGGCTTTGCCATCAGGCAGAACACCGGCAATCACCTCATCAATACCGGCCTCTTTGGCAATCGCGTTGGCTGTAATGGGATTATCACCGGTAAGCATCACCAGGCGATAACCGGCGCGGTGCAGGCGTTGCAGGGCTTCCACACTGTCATCGCGCAGCGGATCGCGAATAGCGAACAGCGCCGTGGCGACGCCATCCACTGCCAGCAGCACTGGCGTTGCGCCGAGACTGGCCTGAGTGGCTATCTCATCGTCAAGCGCCCGGGTATCCACATTCTGCTCTGCCAGCAGAGCCTGATTGCCGAGCAATATAGTGCGTCCATCGACAATACCGCTGACGCCCAGCCCGCGTAATGTGCGGAATTGATTCACCGTCGGCAGCGCATCGCTGCCCGCTTTTTCCACGATCGCCCGCGCCAGCGGGTGGCTGGAACCTTGTTCCAGCGCCGCCGCCAGACGCAGCGCCGCCGAATCGTCGCCATCCAGCGTTTTCACGCTGACCACTTCCGGCTTGCCGCGCGTCAGGGTGCCGGTTTTATCAAACACGATCGTATCCAGCGTACTGGCGCGTTGCAGGGCATCGGCATCACGCACCAACACACCAAATTCCGCGGCGCGACCGACGCCGGAGATAATCGACATCGGCGTTGCCAGCCCCAGCGCACACGGGCAGGCAATAATCAGCACGGTGGTGGCGATCACCAGCGTATAAACGATTTGCGGCGCAGGACCAGCGAAGTACCAGATTGCGCCGCTGAATAGGGCGATAGCGACCACCACCGGTACAAATACCGCCGAAATACGGTCGGCCAGTTGACCAATTTCCGGCTTGCTGCTTTGCGCCTGACGCACCATCCGGATGATGCGGGAAAGCGTGGTGTGGCTGCCGACTGCGCTGGCGGTAAACAGCACGCTACCGTCCTGCACTACCGTCCCGGCGTGAATGCTTTCGCCGATACTTTTTTCCTGCGGCACGGGTTCGCCGGTCAGCATCGCTTCATCGAACCAGGCTTCGCCCTGGCTGATTTCGCCATCTACCGGCACGCGATCGCCGGTGGTAAGGCGCAATGTCATTCCCGGCTGTACTTCTGCCAGCGGCAGATTTTTTTCGCCGCCGTCGGTAACGACCCGCGCGGTTGGCGGTGTTAAATCCAGTAAGCGTTCCAGCGCTTTCGATGAACGCTGGCGGGCGCGGGCTTCCAGCATATGGCCGAGATTTATCAGGCCGATAATCATCGCGCTCGCTTCGTAATACAGATGGCGGGCTTCCATCGGGAACCATTGCGGCCAGATGTTAACGCTCATCGAATAGAGCCAGGCGGCACCGGTTCCCAGAGCCACCAGCGTATCCATAGTGGCAGAGCCGTTACGCAGGCTTTTCCACGCGCTGGAGTAGAAGTGCCCACCGGCGACAACCATCACTGCCAGGGTAATCAGGCCGATAAACAGCCACAGAGCGCGGTTGCTGTCGGTGACCATCATATTGTCACCCATCATGCCCCAGACCATGATTGGCACGCCGACCACCAGCGCGACAATCGCCTGCCAGCGGAAGCGCTTCATGGTGGCGAGCGCGGTTTCCTGCTGGCGCTCGCGGCGCTTAATATCGTCTTCTATGGCTTCAGCGCCGTAGCCCGCTTGCTCTACGGCACTGACTAATTCAGCGGCGGGCGCGCTACCCATGACTAACGCGGTGCGCTCCGCCAGGTTGACCCGTGCCTGCGTCACGCCCGGTACGGCCTGCAAGGCTTTTTGTACCCGGGAAACACAACTGGCGCAGCTCATGCCGTTGATCAGCAGTTGTTGGCTGTCATCAAGGTCGCTGGCTGCCGGAAGCTCAGGGGTGGCCGCTGTCAGTGCTTCCGACGGGAGTGATGACTCTGCCAGCGGTTTAGCCTTTGGGTGGCTTAAACTCGCGCCATATCCGGCTTCTTTAATGGTCGCGATCAACGCGTCAGCGCTGGCACTGCCGGTGACTTCCGCGCGTTCAATGGTCACATCCGCCTGTTCAACATCGGGGCGTTTTTCGAGGCTCTCTTTGACGCGTTTAACGCAATGGCCGCAGGAGAGGCCATCCAGGTTTAGTTCTATGGTGTGAGACATGGTAAATCTCCTTGGTTGTGGTGCTTCAATACTGAGTGAAGTGAAGCTTAAACCTTCCATCAAGGGGAAGGTCAAGGCCTTATGTTCACGATGATGGCATTAGCGGTTTATAAACAACAAACCCCGCATCGGGCGGGGTTTGTTGATTGTCAGCGAGTCAAACTCAACCGTATTTACGGGCAAATTCCTGATCGGAGTTGCACAGATAAATAATAAATTCGACGAAAGAGATGATCGCCGGAATAAAGGTCCAGCAAAACAGAAGATAAAGGATCCCCTGTCCTGGTTTCCCTAAATAAAACTTGTGTGCACCAAAACCACCTAAGAAGAAGGCGAACAACGCAGCGGAAATTCGGCTTTTCTTCCCGGCAATATTTTGTGGCGCGCCGCAATGCGGGCAGGCCACCGCTTCTTTATGTATTTCCTTTCCGCAACCACGGCAAAACGCCATATCACTCATAAACACTCCTGTGTGTAAATCATTTATCATTCTTTGAAACATCCGGCCACATGTTATAGCGAAGCGGCAAGGTGGGTAAATAAAAAATATATTAGTTACATGGATATATTTGGTTGATTACATGTTTGCGATTTATATTATAAATCAGAGGTTCGGCAGCAAGGTGAAAAAATGAATATCAGCGATGTGGCAAAAAAAACCGGTTTAACCAGCAAAGCGATTCGTTTTTATGAAGAGAAAGGGCTGGTGACGCCGCCGATGCGCAGCGAGAACGGCTACCGCAGCTACAGCCAGCAGCACCTGAACGAACTGACGCTGCTGCGTCAGGCGCGGCAGGTTGGGTTTAACCTTGAAGAGTGCGGCGAACTGGTGACGTTGTTCAACGATCCGGCTCGCCACAGCGCCGATGTGAAAGCGCGGACATTACAAAAAGTGGCGGAGATTGAGCGTCATATTAAGGAATTACAGGTAATGCGCACGCAATTGCTGGCGCTGGCGGATTCTTGCCCTGGCGATGACAGCGCCGAGTGTCCGATTATTGATAACCTTTCCGGCTGCTGCCATCACGCGAAGGGGTGAGCACTATTCTCTCACGGCTTTAACCCGCAGCGTAATGCCCTCCACGGCAATCACTTCGACGCGCGTGCCGGCGGCGAGATCGTCGTCAGCGCTGACCGGCCATGAACTGTCGCCGACGCGCATATGACCACGCCCATTAACCAGTGCGTTATCCAGTTGAAAGCGGCGTCCCATCAGTTGTTGCCCGCGCAGATTAAGCGAAGCATCGGCGGGTTTCTGCTGTTTCACCCGGCTGCTCAGCCATTTCCACCATAGCCAGGCCGCCAGCAGGGTGAGCAGGGCAAACAGCACCCCTTGCCACTCCCAACTGAAAGGAATGATCCACGCCAGTAAACCGGTGATCACTGCCGCCACGCCGCTCCACAACAAATAGCCGTTACCGCCGAGCATTTCGGCGGCGAGCAGCAATCCGCCCAGCACCAGCCAGGCGAGGTGGGTATGTTCGAGCAGCAGCGCGATCATCGTTTAGTCCGCTCGCTGCTGCTGTCTTTGATAAGCTCAGCGATCCCGGCGATCGAGCCCATCAGGCTGCTGGCATCAAGTGGCATCATCACCACTTTGCTATTATTTGCAGAGCCGATCTGTTGCAGCGCTTCGGTGTATTTCTGTGCCACAAAGTAGTTCACCGCCTGAATATCCCCGGCGGCAATGGCTTCAGAAACCATCTGCGTTGCGCGAGCCTCCGCTTCGGCAGAACGTTCGCGCGCTTCCGCTTGCAGGAATGCCGATTGACGATCGCCTTCCGCTTTCAAAATCTGCGACTGTTTTTCCCCTTCGGCCTTGAGGATTTCCGCCTGGCGAATCCCTTCCGCTTCAAGGATATAAGCACGTTTGGTCCGTTCGGCTTTCATCTGCGCGTTCATCGAGGCAATCAGTTCTGCCGGTGGGCGAACGTCGCGGATCTCAATACGGGTTACCTTCACGCCCCACGGATTGGTGGCCTCATCAACAATGTGCAGCAGACGCGTGTTAATGCTGTCGCGCTGCGAGAGCATCTCGTCCAGCTCCATCGAGCCGAGCACCGTACGAATGTTGGTCATCGTCAGGTTGATGATTGCCAGTTCCAGATTGCTGACTTCATAAGCGGCGCGCGGCGCATCGATCACCTGAATAAAACAGACCGCGTCGATGGTGACGTTGGCGTTATCTTTCGAAATAACTTCCTGCGAGGGGATATCGAGGACCTGCTCCATCATATTGATTTTACGACCAATACGATCCATAAATGGCACCACCAGGCTCAGGCCCGGCTGTAGGGTTCGGGTAAAGCGGCCAAAGCGTTCCACCGTCCACTGGAAACCTTGCGGTACGATTTTGACGCCGGAAATAACCACGACCAGCGCGACAAAGATAAGAGCCAGAATGACGATTGGCATCAAAAAAACCTCCTGTTTAATTTGATGCCATCTTAGCCCGATTTGGCGATCAAAACAGCACGATCGCCAAATTTAGCGGGGGGGAATTAGTAGAGCAGGGAGTAAAGCTGGCGGCGGTATTTCGAGGCCAGTGCGTCGCCGGTTCCCAGCGCGGCAAGAATTTCTTGCAGCATTTTACGCGCTTCGCCGTTGGCGGCACTGAGATCTTTGCGCAGGTGGCTGAACAGCAACTCCAGCGCTTCTTCGTTGCGCCCGACCTGATGCAGTTGCAGTGCGAGTTGCGTTGCCAGCAGCGCGTCCTGCGGGTTGTCGGCAACCTGTTTTTGTAACTGCTGGATCTCCGGCGTATCGGCGGCTTTTTTAAGCAGTTCAATCTGCGCGACCAGCCCCTGATAGCGAGTATCCTGATCCTGTAACGGGATGGTTTTCAGCACGTTTTCGGCTTCATCCGCGCGGTTCAATACAATCAGCGTTTCCGCCAGCAGCAGGCCGATTTCGCTGTTTTGCTGCGAAAGCTGCCAGGCCTCTTTCAGCAGCGGCAACGCCTCGCCGTGCTTGCCTTCCTGCATCAGTTGCATCGCCTGTTGCGCTTTCAGTTCCTCTTCACGCGGCAGGACTTTATCCAGCAATGCGCGGATGGCCTCTTCCGGCTGCGGCCCCTGGAAACCATCAACCGGCTGGCCGTTCTGGAACAGGTAGACGGTAGGAATGGCGCGCAGACCAAACTGCGACGCCACCATTTGCTCGGCATCGCAATCGACTTTCGCCAGAATAAACTGTCCGTTGTACTGCGCGGCCAGGCTTTCCAGCACCGGTGTCAGTTGCTGGCAGTGCTGGCTACGATCGGACCAGAAATAGAACAGCACCGGCGTGGCCATCGACTGCTCAAGCACCTGTTGCAGATTCACTTCGGTAATATTGACAATATTCTGTACGGACATAGGAAATTCTCTGTTTTTTAACTCATTGTTCTTACATGGGGGAGGATATTGCGCCTTCAACTCATCCCCGCAAAATTTTATCCATCATGCGCCCAGGCAGCAGGCGTTTCAGCAGGCTCACTGCCCAGGTTACCAGCGTAACCGGATAGCGCATTTTGGGATGCGCGCTTTCAAAAGCATGGCGCACTTTTGCTACTACCGCCTCTGGGCCAAGGGTAAAACGTGCTGCGATGCCGGGATTTTCCACGGGTTTGTCGCGCTGCGTCTGATTAACGTTGTCGGTAAAACGGGTACGGATAGGGCCCGGCTCAATCAGACTTACTTTGACGCCGCTGTGGCGTAGCTCCATTCGTAAAGCGTCGGACCAGGCTTCAAGCGCATACTTGCTGGCGGCATAGGCACCGCGCCCGGGCGTAGAGATAAGCCCCATCACCGAGGAGGTCATCACAATGCGGCCTTCACCGTGCGGCGTCATGGCGGGCAGCAGGCGCATCGTCAGTTGGTGGGTGCCGAAAAAATTACTCGAAAACTGCTGTTCCAACTGCTGGCGGCTGATGGTTTCCAGCGAGCCGTAAACGCCATAACCCGCGTTATTGAAGAGGCCATACAGGCGGTTGTCGGTCAGAGCGATCACTTCATCGGCGGCGCGATCGACGCTCGCCGGATCGTCAAGATCCAGCAAAATACCGGTAAAGCCTTCCTGGTTCATGCGGGCGACATCGTCCGCTTTGCGGCAGGCAGCCAGTACGCGGAAACCCTGGCGTTTGAGTTCGCGCGCGCTTTCCAGACCGATACCGCTGGAACATCCTGTTATTAAGACCGTTTTTTGCATAACTTTACCTGCGGGGCGTGCCTGAATACTCAGGAGTCGTGGTTAACTAAGGGAGCCAGTCGCGTCGCCATCCAGTCGGCAATAAACGGCTGGGCATCGCGGTTGGGATGAATACCATCATCCTGCATCCATTGTGGTTTCAGATAGACCTCTTCCATAAAAAATGGCAGCAGAGGGACATCCAACTCTTTGGCGAGCTTAGGATAAATGGCGCTGAACGCCTCATTATAGCGGCGGCCGTAGTTGGCGGGCAGCCGAATTTGCATTAACAGCGGTTTTGCATTGGCGGCTTTGATCGTCTGCAACACCTGACGCAGCGTCTGTTCTGTCTGCTGCGGCGCAAAACCGCGAAGGCCATCGTTACCGCCCAGTTCGACCAGTACCCAATTCGGCTGATGTTCTTTAAGCAGCGCGGGCAGGCGCGATAGCCCCTGCTGCGAGGTATCCCCGCTGATGCTGGCGTTCACCACCGTCGGTTTCTGCTGCCATTTGTCATTGAGCAACGCGGGCCACGCCACGTTCGCCGCCATGCGGTAACCGGCGCTCAGGCTGTCGCCCAGAATCAGTAACGTGTCCGCCGCCGCGGCGCGAAAGGTCAACAAAAGCAACAACAGGAAGGGCAAATGCCAGCGGAAAACATTGTTGAAGTTCATCGTCTTAAGAAGTCCGTCGGTCAGGGGGAGCATGAGCTTTCCATCCTTACCGGAGTTGAGCTTGTTGTCAAACCGGCCGAGACCATCGCCCTGATTGGCGAATCGGGATCCGGTAAATCGACACTGCTGGCGATCCTCGCCGGGCTGGATGATGGCAGCAGTGGGGAGGTTCATCTGCTGGGTAAGCTGCTGCATGCGATGGATGAAGAGGCGCGAGCGACACTGCGGGCGCAGAATGTGGGTTTTGTTTTTCAGTCGTTTATGCTGATTCCCACGCTTAACGCGCTGGAAAACGTGGAGTTACCTGCCTTACTGCGCGGAGAAAACGGCGGCCAAAGCCGCGGCAGCGCCAAAGCCCTGCTGGAAGAGTTGGGGCTGGGCAAGCGCCTCGATCACCTGCCTGCGCAACTTTCTGGCGGCGAGCAGCAGCGAGTGGCGCTGGCGCGCGCCTTTAACGGCCGTCCGGCCGTGCTGTTTGCCGATGAACCCACCGGCAATCTCGATCGACAGACTGGCGACAAAATCGCTGACCTGCTGTTTTCCATGAATCAGCAGCACGGCACAACGTTAATTCTGGTGACGCACGATCTGCAACTGGCAGCGCGCTGCGACCGGCGTTTACGTCTGGTTAATGGCGAACTGCGGGAGGAAGCATGATTGCCCGCTGGTTCTGGCGTGAATGGCGCTCGCCTTCGCTGCTGATTGTCTGGATGGCGCTCAGCCTCGCTGTCGCTTGTGTGCTGGCGCTCGGCAATATCAGCGATCGGATGGAAAAAGGGCTGAGCCAGCAGAGCCGCGACTTTATGGCTGGCGATCGGGCGCTGCGCAGTTCCCGCGAAATCCCTGCAGCATGGCTGGATGAGGCGCGCAAACTCGGCCTGAAAGTGAGCGAGCAAATCAGCTTTAACACCATGACTTTCGCCGGAGATACGCCGCAACTGGCGGATGTGAAAGCGGTCGACGATCTTTACCCGCTTTATGGCGAGCTGCAAACCCGTCCAGCCGGGCTGAAGCCGCAGGCGGGCAGCGTATTGCTGGCACCACGGCTGATGGCCCTGCTCAATTTGAAGGTCGGCGATACGATCGATGTTGGTGATGCGACGTTACATATCGCCGGTGAAGTGGTTCAGGAACCTGATTCCGGTTTCAACCCCTTCCAGATGGCGCCGCGCCTGCTGATGAATGCGGCGGATGTGGCGAAGACCGGCGCCGTACAGCCGGGTAGCCGGGTAAGCTGGCGCGCAAAATTTGCCGGTACGCCCGCGCAGCTCGACGCCTACGAAAAGTGGTTGCTGCCGCAGCTAAAACCGGAGCATCGCTGGTACGGGATGGAGCAGGATGATGGGGCGCTCGGTAAATCGCTCCAGCGTTCGCAGCAGTTCCTGCTGCTTTCTGCGCTGCTAACTCTGCTGCTGGCGGTTGCTGCGGTGGCCGTGGCGATGGCGCACTACTGTCGCAGCCGTTACGATCTGGTCGCGGTGCTGAAAACCCTGGGTGCCGGGCGCGCGCAACTGCGCAAGTTGATTGTTGGACAGTGGCTGTTGGTGCTGGTGCTGGCAGTGGTGACGGGCGGTGTACTGGGGCTGGCTTTTGAAAGCTTGTTGATGGTGTTGCTCAAACCGGTGCTTCCCGCTGCGTTACCGCCAGCCAGCCTGTGGCCGTGGCTGTGGGCTGTCGGCGCGATGGTGGTGATTTCGTTGTTGGTGGGTTTGCGTCCTTATCGCTTGCTGTTAGCCACGCAGCCGTTGCGCGTATTGCGCCGCGATGCGGTGGCGAACGTCTGGCCGCTGAAGTTCTATATTCCTGTCATCTGCGCCGTGGCGATTTTGCTGCTGGCCTGGCTGATGGGGGGCAGTATGCTGCTGTGGTCGGTGCTGGCGGGAGCAGTGGTGCTGGCATTGTTGTGCGGCGTGGTCGGCTGGCTGCTGCTCAATGTTTTAAAACGGCTGACTCTGAAAGCGCTACCGCTGCGTCTGGCGGTGAATCGCCTGCTGCGCCAACCGTGGTCAACCCTGAGCCAACTGTCGGCATTTTCCCTCTCTTTTATGTTACTGGCGATGTTGCTGGTACTGCGCGGCGATCTGCTGGAGCGCTGGCAGCAGCAGTTGCCGCCGGAAAGCCCAAACTATTTCCTCATCAATATCGCGCCGGAACAGGTGGCGCCGGTGAAAGCGTTCCTGGCTGAACATCATGTGCGCCCGGAATCGTTCTATCCGATTGTGCGGGCCAGAATGACGCAGATTAACGGTCAATCCACCGAGGGGAATCAGGATGAAGCGCTGAACCGTGAACTGAATCTTACCTGGCAGCAGCAGCGACCGGAGCATAATCCGATCACTGCGGGAAGCTGGCCGCCAAAATCGGGTGAAGTTTCTGTCGAAGAGGGGCTGGCAGAACGGCTTGGCCTGAAGCCGGGCGACAGCGTAACCTTTATGGGCGATACGCAGGAGTTCAGCGCCAGAATCAGCAGTTTGCGTAAAGTTGACTGGGAAAGCATGCGCCCTAACTTCTTCTTTATCTTCCCGCAAGGGGCGCTTGATGGTCAGCCGCAAAGCTGGCTGACCAGCTTCCGCTGGGAAAATGGTAACAGCATGTTGACTCAGCTTAACCGGGAATTCCCCACCGTCAGCCTGCTGGATATTGGCGCAATTTTAAAACAAGTTGGCCAGGTGCTGGAGCAGGTAAGCCGGGCGCTGGAAGTGATGGTGGTGCTGGTCACTGCCTGCGGTCTGTTGCTGCTGCTGGCACAGGTTCAGGTAGGAATGCGTCAGCGTCACCAGGAACTGGTGGTTTATCGCACGCTGGGTGCGGGGAAACGACTGTTACGCGCCACGTTATGGTGCGAATTTGCCTTACTGGGCGCAGTCTCCGGGCTGGTGGCGGCCATTGGCGCAGAAACGGCGCTGGCGGTACTGCAAACCCGGGTATTTGATTTCCCCTGGCAGCCAGACTGGCGGCTGTGGATCACTCTGCCACTGTGTGGCGCGCTGCTGCTCTCCCTTTGCGGCGGTTGGCTTGGCGCGCGTCTGCTTAAGGGCAAAGCACTGTTTCGTCAATTCAGCAGTTAATCATTTCTCAATAACTTTTTAACGAAAAACACACCATTAATTCTAATGGTGTGTTTCCATTTCAAAGTGTAAATGCTTGGTTTCAAAGTATTTAGTAGCACAAAAAATCAAAAAATCCCCAACAGACGCGAACTTTTAGACGTTAGTATCTGCCCGCTAGTACTTACTAGTGGCGTCTATCCATCAAGGAAAAACCATGAAAATAAAAACAACCGCCCTGGCGACAGCCATTGGCGCAGCAGTGGCATTAACATCTTTCGCAACTCAGGCGGAAATCACCCTTCTTAAACAGGATCCACAGGCCGGCGATCCGCTGAGCCGACTGAACTTCACCGTTGGCGGTTCTATCCGTCCGCAGTTCGATAACGCGATGGGCAATAGCGACAAAGGCTCGTACAAACGTAACGGTTATGACGGCGGCACCCGCTTTCGTTTCGCGTCGGACTACTACCTGTTTGATGATATTAGCTGGATTAACTATTACGAACTGGGTGTGAACATTCCGGCGCTGTTCGACTGGGATAGTCACTACGCAGCAGGTTCCAACAATACCACCCGTCGTATGCTGTACACCGGTCTGAAAAGCAAAACCTGGGGTACGATGACCTTTGGTCAGCAGAACAGCATTTATTACGATGTCGTGGGTGCGAAAACCGATATCTGGGATTACGACATGAAAGCCCAGGCGCCGGGTAACGGTATCAAAGGTGATTACGACGGTTCTTACCGTTCACGTAAGATGCTGAAATACAAAAACACCTTTGGTGATTTTGATCTCTATGCCGCCTACCTGTTCTCCGATAGCGAACTGCTGCTGAAAAACAGCAGCATCCGTTACAAACGTAATGGCGGCGGTTCACTGGGTGTGGATTACCACCTGGCCAAAAACCTGACCTGGGGTACGGCGTGGAACTACACCAAAGCCAACGTGCGTAACAGCAGCACTGGCGATACTGACTCCTACAGCCAGAACATCTATGGTACAGCGCTGAGCTGGACGCCGGATAACTGGACCTTCTCCTTCGGCGGCGGCTGGTACGAAAACTTCCTGACCACCGGTCAGAAAAATGTTCACGACTACTTCGCGGGTGACGCGTGGGGTATTGAATATTTTGCCGGTTATAAAATCCCGGTGGGCCAGTACGCGCTTAAATATGTACAGCCGTACGTGATGGGCGACCGTCTGCAATACACCACTGGCCGCGACTATCAGCGTATCGACAACGGCGTAGGTGTGACCTTCCAGCTGGATTACGGTTTCCGTGTCGATTACGAACACGTATTCACCAGCAGCACCGACAAGTCTCTGGCCGATATGAACATTGTTCGTCTGCGTTACGACTTCTGATAAGCCATGCGCTGCCGGGTTTAGCGCTTAGTTTAAATCCGGCAATGCTTATCAATAAAAAGCATAACGAAACAGCCTATTACCCGCGAAAAGTGGGGCTTTTCGTTATGCTTCATCACCTTATCCTGAAAATATCTCCCCACCATTCAGTGACATAGTTCACAGCATAGTGAATTTTTTTCAATTACCGCAGGGCCGCGTTTGTGCCATCTTATCCTCCAGCCTTATTCACAGGGTGAAAATGGAACGCGGCGCATTGCACGTCGCGCCACACAGCATCTCAACTCGTTAGGGAGAATTTATGGGACGTCGTCTCAGCTTACGCGCTACCTTCGGCGCACTGCTTCTGGTATGCGGTTTACCTTTTGCTCACGCCAGCAGCGATCCGCACACGATCGTCTTCGGCGTGGCACCTGGCCCTTACGGCGATATGGTGAAACAGGCGATTGCGCCGTCGCTGAAAGAGAAGGGCTATAAAGTGGTGCTACGTGAATTCAGTGATTATGTACAACCCAACATGGCGCTGGCGAACGGCAGTATTGATGCGAACCTGTTTCAACACAGCCTCTATTTTGACAAATTCACCGCGGATAAAGGGCTGAAGTTAAGCAAACTGATCAGCGTACCAACGGCGGGAATGGGGTTTTACTCCCGTAAAATCAAAAGTCTGGATGAGTTGAAAAAGGGCGATATTGTCACGCTTTCCAACGATCCGACCAACCTGGCGCGCGGGCTGCGTTTCCTGCAATCGCTGGATCTTATCACCATCAAAGAGTCGATTGATCCGACTAAAGCCTCCGAGCGTGATATTGCCAGCAACCCGAAAGGGCTGGTGTTCAAACCGCTGGAAGCGGCACAACTGCCGCGCACGCTGGACGGGGTGACCGCTTCACTGGTCAACGGTAACTTTGCTATCGCTGCCGGGTTGAAGCTCTCTTCCGCGCTGAAGCAGGAACATCTGGATGAAAATCTGAAGAATATCATCGCAGTACGTACGGAAGATGCCGATAAGCCGTTCGCGAAGGATATTGTTGAAGTGGTGAAATCACCGGCTTATCGAGCGGTCATTGACGATCCCAACAATGTTTATGGCGCTTTCCAGAAACCCGACTGGATGACGCAAGCGGATAAGAAATAAGTTTCCGCTTGATTTGACTGGCAGGCTGCGGCCTGCCTTTTGTCGTTTGAGGTTTGCATGATTGAGATAGAGAAGGTTTGCGTCGATTTTCCCGCAGGTCGCGGGAGCGCAAGCGCTACGCGTGCCGTTGATTCGGTCTCGCTGCGCATCGCCGCAGGTGAAATTTTTGGCATTGTCGGTACCAGTGGCGCGGGCAAAAGCACATTGCTGCGCACATTAAATGCACTTACGCGTCCCAGCCAGGGCCGCGTAAATATTAATGGCGTGGAAATCTCCGCGCTGGATGGCGCAGCGCTGCGTCAGGCGCGTCAGCGCATTGGCATGATTTTTCAGCATTTTAATCTGATGCACACCCGCACGGTGGCGCAAAACGTGGCCTTTAGCCTGAAAGCGGCGGGCTGGGAGCGCAGCAAAATCGCCCCGCGTGTAGCGGAAATTCTGCAACTGGTTGGGTTGAGCGATAAAGCGCATCGTTATCCGGTACAGCTGAGCGGCGGGCAAAAACAGCGCGTGGGTATCGCGCGCGCGATTGCCAACCATCCGGATGTATTGCTGTGCGACGAGCCGACTTCCGCGCTGGATCTGGAAACTTCCGCCACCATTCTGGCGCTGTTAAAACAGATCAACGAACAACTGGGGATCACGATTGTGCTGATCACCCATGAAATGAATGTGATCAAATCGATCTGCGATCGGGTGGCGGTAATGTCAGGCGGTAAAGTGGTGGAAGAGGGGGAAGTGTTTGATATTTTTGCCCATCCACAGCATGCATTCACCCAACAACTGGTATCGCACACGTTGAACCTGACGCTACCGGAACGTTTACAGCAACATTTACCGGGGCAACTGCTGAAGATCCTGTTTATTGGCGACTCCGCCGAACAGCCGGTACTCTCCGATGCGGCGGTGAAGTTTGGCGTGGCGGTGAATATTCTGCACGGCAAAATTGAGTATATCGGTGAGCGCGCGCTGGGGATGCTGGTGGTGCAATTGTCCTCTGCTGAAAATCCGCATCGGGTGGCAGAAGCCGTTGATTACATTCGCAACCGTACCGCACAGGTGGAGGTGATCCGTGGATGATTTACTGGCCGATTTAAGCCTGGCTTTTGGCGAAACCTTCCAGATGTTGAGCATTTCGACGGTGCTGGCGATTGTTGGCGGTTTGCCGTTAGGTTTTTTGATTTTCGTAACCGATCGCCACCTTTTCTGGCAGAATCGCGCGGTTTATTTAATCAGCTCTGTGCTGGTCAATATTATTCGTTCGGTGCCGTTTGTCATCCTGCTGGTGTTGCTGCTGCCGTTAACCCAATGGCTGCTCGGCAATACCATTGGGCCGATTGCCGCTTCCGTGCCGCTGTCTGTTGCGGCTATCGCTTTTTACGCCCGGCTGGTTGATAGCGCGCTGCGTGAAGTGGACAAAGGGATCATCGAAGCCGCTGAAGCCTTCGGCGCCAGCCCGCTACGCATTATCTGTACGGTGCTGCTGCCGGAGGCCAGCGCCGGCTTACTGCGCGGTCTGACTATCACGCTGGTGAGCCTGATTGGCTACTCGGCGATGGCTGGGATTGTCGGCGGTGGCGGTGTGGGCGATCTGGCGATTCGTTACGGCTACTATCGTTATGAAACGCAGGTGATGATTGTCACCGTGGTGGCGCTGATCGTGCTGGTGCAGGTGGTGCAGATGCTGGGTGACTGGCTGGCAAAACGCGCCGATAAGCGCGATCGTCATTGATATCCCACGAGCGGGTTCATGTGGTCGACCCGCTCACCGGGCAGACCGGGGATCGTTGCCAGCCACCGACATTACTGCTGGTTATTTTGTGCCGCCAGCCAGGCGGCCGTTTCATCGTAATTGCCGCGGAAGATAATATCTTTCGCGCGCTTTTCTAACTGATAGCGATACATCGGGTCGTAATACTCTTCAAGCAGCGGCGCAAGCCACGCAAAATGCGCGCTTGTGTTCCCGGAACGCTGTTGTTGAATCAGCGCTTCCTCCTGGCGGGCGCTAAGCTGTGCGAAACGCTGTAACCCAAGGCGGCGGCGAATCGCAAACAGACCGTGGCGCAGGTACTCTGCGTAAGCCTGCCAGCCTGCTTCTTCACCATCGCGCTGGATAAAGGCTTGTGACATCTGCAAAAAATAGTCGTTACGCAGGCGCTCAAGCCGCTGCTCAAACGGCTCTTCCACCACCGCCAGCGGTGATTGCGCCATGCGCTCACGCAGTATTGCTGGCATATGATTCGCGCCAATCGCGTGCCCTTCATCCTCCAGCAGCCAGAAAGCGGGAGACGTTTTCAGCAGTACCGCAGCCAGTTGATTTTCAAAACTGGCCTGCGAAAGTTGCGCTTGCAGCGTGCGGCCAAATGAGGAGCCGCGATGGCGGGCAAGCCCCTCCAGATCGATCCCGTTATGTCGGGATGCCACCAGTAGCGTTTTGCCGCTACCGGTACAGCCGCCAATCAGCAACAGCGGGCGCTGCAAACGCTGATGTATCGCCTCTATTGCTGCCTGACGCAGTGTTTTGTAGCCGCCGATGACCAGCGGGTAGTCAACTCCTCGCTCGCGTAACCACTGCTGTACGATGTGCGAACGCTGACCGCCGCGCGCGCAGCAGATATAGCCGCGTGGATTTTGCTTGCAGGCCTGGAGCCATGCCTGCATTCGTTGTTCCCGCAATTCGCCCTGAACCAAGTGGTGACCCAGACGCAACGCGGCCTCCGGTCCCGCTTTTTTGTAGCAGGTGCCGACGGCGGCGCGCTCGCTATCATTCATCAGCGGCAGGTTAATGGCGCCAGGCAGGGCACCTTGTTGAAACTCAATCGGTGCGCGGACATCAATAAGAGGAGTGGTATCACGCAGGATAGTCAGGTAATCCGTCGTGTCGTTCATGGGGCTTCCTTCTGCAAAACGCTGGCGGTAACCGCCGCGTGCAGATTTTACGCCCGAAGCTGCCGAGATCAATGGCGGGAGCTAATCGCTTTTTAATGTGTAACAGGATGCCCACACTATATCCCGGCACAGCGCCTATATTCGTCCTTTTATACTACAGCCCAGATTAATCTGTGTGATGTCAGACTGTCGACATAAACGGAATGGTTCGTTTGAGTTATCTTATTGGGATATGAGATTTAACTTATTATTTAATAACTCTTTAATTGTGGTTGGTTAATCGCCCGGTGCATTATTTTTAAGCCAGTTTCATTCGGTTAAATATACAAGGAGGAAGTATGTTTAAATGTTGGTTTACTGCACCGAAAAATAAAGGGTTTTCATCCTTTTACTTTTATCAGCCCGATACGAAAGAATTTTGTCGTATCCGTCTGGAACTCAATCGCCGTTCACGGGGGAGCGATGATGGCAGGACGTCAGTTTTTTATCACCCCTACAGAGTAGTGGGTTTTTCTACCAGAAAAGATCTTGATTGCAATAATCGACGACTATGGCATATCCAGAAAGCAAGAGAGGGCGATCGCTTAATTTATCAGGGAGATCTTTTACTCAATTCTGAACCAAATAGACATGAGAAATATATTTATGATAGTGCAAATACATATACAGGAATTCATAAAGGAAGCCCGGTGGTTCCTTTTGACGAGGCAATATTACCGCCCGGTGTCAGGAAATATCATTTGCTGAAATTAGCGAAAATTGCCGTTATGTGGAAAAAAGATATTTACCTGACACCCAAAAATGCCTCCCCCGAGCAGTTGGCAAATAAAATTCTGGCGGAGATTAATTTCCCGCAGATGATCTGTGATGTTGTGGCGCGAATCTGATATGTGTACAGGATGTTTACGAGAGCAGCTTGCTTCAAAGGAACGCGACAAGCGAAATTGAAAACGCTGGCGATGACCGCCAGCGTAGAGATCGAGGATTATTGCAGTTTTGACTGCGCCCAGGCGATGCCGCTGGCATATTCCGGCGGCAACAGCGGAACCAGCGCTTCCAGCGTGGCGCTCAGACGGGAGGTATCGCTGTCGTTGAGGTTCAGGTGACCCACCTTACGCCCCGGACGCACCTCTTTATCGTACCAGTGCAGATGCACCAGCGGCAGCTTAAGCCAGTCGTAATTGAGATCGCTGCCAATCAGGTTGATCATCACCGACGGGCTGTTGACTACCGGTGGCGGCAGTGGTAAATCCACTACCGCGCGCAGATGCAGTTCAAACTGACTGATTGAGGCACCGTTTTGCGTCCAGTGGCCGCTGTTGTGAACACGCGGCGCCAGCTCGTTAATCAGCAGCCCGGCCGGGGTGACAAAGCACTCCATCGCCATCACGCCGACGTAGTGCAACTCGTGCATGATTGCCGAGAGCATCTCTTCGGCCTGCTGCTGCAGTTCGGCATTGGCCTGCGGGAAAACCACGCTGGTACGCAAAATGCCGTCCTGATGCAGGTTGTGCGTCAGCGGATAAAACACTGTGCTGCCATCATGGCCGCGCGCGCCAACCAGTGACACTTCACCTGAAAAGTTGATGCCCTGCTCGACGATGCACTCGCCGTAGCACTCTTCCGGCAGTTGATCGGTATCGGCAGCCCGCAGACGCCACTGGCCGCGGCCGTCATAGCCGCCGACGCGGCGTTTGACGATGGCCAGCTCGCCCAGGCGCGAAAACACGCCCGGCCACTCGCTTTTCTCTGCCAGCAGTTGCCATGGCGCGGTGGCGAGTTGCAGCTTGTCAAAGAGTTGTTTTTGCGTCAGACGATCCGCAATCACCGGAAATACGTCGCGGTTTACAAACGCCGGATGACGCGCCAGTTCGCGGGTCAGCGCCGTTTCCGGCCAGCGTTCAATTTCTGCCGTGATCACGCTCTGCTGAAACGGCACCGCTTCCGGCGCTGCGTCCAGCCCGACCGGCCATACTGCAATGCTCAGCGGCTCGCCAGCCTGGCGCAGCATGCGGCCAAGCTGACCATTACCTAATACGCAGACCTGCTTCATGCCGCCCCCCGGGGATCCGGATTGTCCAGCACTTCATCGGTCTGGGTTTTGCGCCACTGCGCCAGACGCTGATGCAGTGCAGCATCATGCTGGGCGAGGATTTGCGCGGCCAGTAGCGCCGCGTTTGCTGCGCCAGCTTTGCCGATCGCCAGCGTACCAACAGGAATACCGCGCGGCATCTGGACGATAGAGTAGAGGCTATCGACGCCGCTCAGCGCGGCGCTTTGTACTGGTACACCCAGCACCGGCACCAGCGTTTTGGCCGCAATCATCCCTGGCAAATGCGCCGCGCCGCCAGCACCGGCGATAATCACCTGAAAACCGTTCTGCTCTGCGCTTTCGGCGAAGCTAAACAGTTTATCCGGAGTGCGGTGTGCGGAGACGATTTCAACATGGTGCGGGACGTTCAGGGTATCGAGGATTTCTGCGGCGAACTGCATGGTTGCCCAGTCGCTTTTCGATCCCATAACAATGGCGATGCGCGCCGGTTGGTTGCTTGAAGACATGCGTCTCAAAACTCCTGTGGGTGTACTTCAGACGACAAAAGAGGGCACAGAGAATAGCATGTAAAATGACGAAGGAAAACGGTTGCGTGGCGATGTTTTGCGCGTTTGCCGCGACGCGTGCGTTGCTAATCAGAAGGGAAAAAAGAGCAGTTCGACACCAGTTTCGCTGACGCGCACCATCGAACCTTCACTGTGCCAGGCACCTAAAACAGCCCGAAATGCGGGCGCGTTGTTCGCGGTGAGTTCATGTACTGCCGGGCGGTGCGTATGGCCATGGATCAGCCACTGAACGCGGTGCTTTTCCAGAGCGTCGATGACGGCTTGCGGATTTACGTCCATGATCTTAAGCGATTTACTGCTGTTAGCGGCTTTACTTCCGGCGCGCATTTTCGCGGCGACACGGCGGCGGATAAACAGCGGCAGGGCGAGAAACAGGGCTTGTATCCACGGCGTGTGGACTTTTTTGCGAAACGCCTGGTAACCGGCATCGTCGGTACACAGCGTATCGCCGTGCATGATCAGTATCTTACGGCCATACAGATCGAGCACTTGCGTTTCCGGCAGCAGTTGCATACCGCTTTGGCGGGCAAAGCGTTTGCCGAGCAGAAAATCACGGTTGCCGTGAATGAAGTAACAGGGTACGCCGCTTTCAACCAGCGATTTGATGGCGCTGGCGATTTGCTGGTGCAGCGGGTTGGGATCGTCATCGCCGATCCAGGCTTCAAACAGATCGCCCAGAATATAGAGCGCGTCCGCCTGGCGAGCCTCACCGGCTAAAAAACGCAGAAAACCGGCGGTGATCGCCGGTTCTTCTGTTTGCAGGTGCAAATCTGCAATAAAGAGTGTCGCCACGCTTACTCGCTGACGGTCACGTTTTCAATCACAACGTCTTCTTTCGGAACGTCCTGATGCATGCCGCTACGACCGGTGGAAACGCCTTTGATTTTGTCAACCACATCCATGCCTTCAACCACTTCGGCGAAGACACAGTAGCCCCAGCCTTGCAGGCTTTCGCCGCTGAAGTTCAGGAAGTCGTTGTCTGCCACGTTGATGAAGAACTGCGCAGTTGCGGAGTGCGGCGCCTGAGTGCGCGCCATTGCCAGCGTACCACGGCTGTTTTTCAGACCGTTGTTGGCTTCGTTTTTGATCGGATCTTTAGTGACTTTCTGATTCATGCCCGGTTCGAAGCCGCCGCCCTGAATCATGAAGCCGTTGATAACACGGTGGAAAATTGTGTTGTTATAGAAACCTTCACGGCAGTAGTCCAGGAAGTTTTTAACTGTTTCAGGCGCTTTATCGTCAAACGTCTTGATTACGATGTCGCCGTGATTAGTGTGGAAAGTAACCATTATTGCATCCTGTTCTGATAGTGTAGTGCGCAGACCCGCCAGTGGGTCAGAGATAGTCGCCTGTTATAGCATAACCGCGAGGTGGGATCACCTTGCAAAGTGTGCTGCTTCGGGTTTGAATTACGGGTAATATATGCGGTTTTCGTTCCACACACGTCCAAATGGAATCTTCGATGTTAAAAATCTTTAATACACTGACGCGCCAAAAAGAGGAATTCAAACCTATTCATGCCGGGGAAGTCGGCATGTACGTGTGTGGTATCACTGTTTACGATCTGTGTCATATCGGCCATGGTCGCACTTTTGTTGCCTTCGACGTGGTTGCACGTTATCTGCGTTTTCTCGGCTATAAGCTGAAGTATGTACGTAACATCACCGATATTGACGATAAAATCATTAAACGTGCGAATGAAAACGGCGAAAGCTTTGTTGCGCTGGTCGATCGTATGATCGTCGAGATGCATAAGGATTTTGACGCGCTCAATATTCTGCGCCCGGACAGCGAGCCGCGCGCGACGCACCATATCCACGAAATTATTGAAATCACCGAACGCCTGCTGGAACGCGGTCACGCTTATGTGGCTGACAACGGCGACGTGATGTTCTCGGTGCCGACGGATCCGACTTACGGCCAGCTTTCGCGCCAGGATCTGGATCAGTTGCAGGCGGGTGCGCGCGTGGAAGTCGCTGAAATCAAGCGCAACCCAATGGATTTCGTGTTGTGGAAAATGTCCAAGCCGGGCGAGCCGAGCTGGCAGTCGCCGTGGGGCGAAGGGCGTCCGGGCTGGCACATCGAGTGCTCGGCGATGAACTGCAAACAGCTCGGTTCACATTTCGACATTCACGGCGGCGGTTCTGATCTGATGTTCCCGCACCATGAAAACGAAATTGCGCAATCTACCTGCGCCCATGACGGCGAATACGTGAATTACTGGATGCACTCCGGAATGGTAATGGTTGACCGTGAAAAGATGTCCAAATCGCTGGGTAACTTCTTTACCGTGCGCGATGTGCTGAAGTATTACGACGCGGAAACCATCCGCTACTTCCTGATGTCCGGTCACTACCGCAGCCAGTTGAACTACAGCGAAGAGAACCTCAAGCAGGCACGCTCTGCGCTGGAGCGTCTCTACACCGCACTGCGCGGTACAGACAGCACTGTGCCGGCGGAAGGTGGCGAGGCGTTTGAAGCGCGTTTTGTGGAAGCAATGGATGATGATTTCAACACGCCGGAAGCCTACTCGGTGCTGTTCGACATGGCGCGTGAAGTGAACCGTCTGAAAACGGAAGATGCGCATGCGGCCAATGCGCTGGCGTCACATATGCGCAAGCTGGCGGGCGTACTTGGATTGCTGGAACAGGAGCCGGATGTTTTCCTGCAAAGCGGTGCGCAGGCGGATGACAGCGAAGTGGCTGAGATTGAACAACTGATCCAGCAGCGCCTTGATGCGCGTAAAGCGAAGGATTGGGCGGCAGCCGATGCGGCGCGTGACCGTCTCAATGAGATGGGCATTGTGCTGGAAGATGGTCCGCAGGGCACGACCTGGCGTCGTAAGTAAGAAAAAAGCGGCTTCGGCCGCTTTTTTTATCTCTGACGTATTTTTCTCTGCCATTCGGTAACGAGCGTGGGATGGCGCTGGCGCTTATCCGGCCTGCACAACGCCGGTTAACGCGAAAACCGCCATCCTCTACTAACGCCTGCGCCACCACAATAAACCCATCACTATCACACCTGGCAGCCACACCCACAGCAACTCAGAAATGATCACCTGGTGACCATACGGCGTGGTGTAGCGTGACAGAGCAAACGGTGCGACTTTAATCACCTGCCAGGGCGCAAAGAAGCGTTCATCTGACCACGGCCACAGCCAGCCGACGCCTTTACCGCCGGTGGTTATTGAATCCAGCAGGCTGTGCGATAACAGCGAAACCGTTAAAAATGCCCAGCAGCGCAGCAGGCTGGCTTTGAACCGTTTTCGCCCAAACCACGCGACCAGCAGCGGTACGACGAAAGCAAACAGCAGCGAGTGGGTAAATCCGCGATGACCAAAAACGTTGCCGTAGGCGACGCCGGATTTAAAGGCTAACACGTCGGCATCCGGCAGCATCGCCAGTGCAATCCCTGCCACTAATAACCCGCGCGGAATAACTTTATTACCCAGCCCTAAGCCCAGGCACAGAGGAACGGCAGCATGAGTAACGATCGTTGGCATGAGGTATGTCCCTGAATAAAAGCGAGATTATAGCCATTGCACGAACGGGAATGACTGCGTGCTTTTCCGAATCTACCCGTGATCGCATAAATTTTAGGGCGAATTTTCCTGCGGATGAAAAATGTCCACGCCAGTTTTCGCTGCGCTGAGGAAGCGATAAAAACCATCAGCCGATGGGCGGGCGCGTCATGAATAACGCTTCGATTTCCGCGATAACGCCGCGGTTAATTACGCTGACTCACGGGCGATAAGCTGCCCGGAGAGCGTAATGCGCTGGGTCTGTAATTCTGGTTCTTTCAGTTTGCGCAGCATCAGCCCGGCAGCCTGGCGCCCGGTCTCTTCACTGGCAGAAGAGACATAGGTGAACGAGGGCGAGGTGAGGTTGACGTGCAGCATATCCTCAAAGCCTATTAGCGCAACTTGTTGAGAGAGAAAGACATCCTTGCCGATGGTGCGCCCGGTGTGGTGAATGCCGGATATCGAGCCAATCATCGCCGCCGGGGAGTGGCAGAGCAGGGCGGTGATGGTGTTGTTATTTTCCAGCAACTGCCGGGTGGCGTAGCTTGCCGCCTGGGTGTCGTCGCTGCAATCCGGCGTTGAACCTTCGCGCAGCACCAGCCCATGCTGGCTCATTGCGCTGCGAAAACCCAGTAGCCGCTGCTGGCGAAGTAAATCGCCCTCAACGCCGCCAATATAGGCAATACTGCGGTGTCCGCGTTCAATCAGGTAGCGCGTCGCCAGGCTCGCCGCCTGCCGGTTATCACGCATCACTAAATCGCAGTTCTCGTTGAGCAGTGACTGTGAAACGACCACCAGCGGAAGGTGACACTGGCGGATCTGTTCAGGCAGCGAGGCGCTGCGCGTATCCGAGGCAAGATAAATCACGCCCGCCACGCCCTGTTGCTGGAAGGAGAGCAGGCAGCGTTCAAGATGTTCACCATCATTAAGCGGCTGGCCGAGGAACACCATATATCCCTGCGTTTCCAGTTCCTGAACGATACTGGCCATCACTTTGATGGAAAAACTGTCGCTGAAATCGCGCAGGATAAGCCCGATCAGGTTGGAGGTGTTGGCGCGCAGGTTAGCCGCCGCGACGTTTTGCACATAGCCGAGCGCCGCGATCGCCGCATGGACTTTCTCGATCGTGGCTTCTGATATTTTCCCTTTCTGACGCAGCACCAGCGAGACGGTGGAAACGGAAACGCCCGCCTGTTTTGCGACATCAATAATGCTGACTTTCTTCAACTCTGCTCCCTGAATTTCCTGCTTATCCGCCGGGTTAGCGCCTCGGTTAGGCTACCGCAGAGGCGCCAATCCGGCATATTATTATTTGCCGATCATCGTGGACATGGTTTGTGCGATAAATTGCGCCCTCGCGCCAAAAATCACCTGAATACCGCTGTCGCCCACAAATACCACGCCGCGCGCGCCCAGCCCGTTAAGTCCATCTTTATCCACCATTTCGCTCTTCGCCACTTCGAGGCGCAGACGGGTGATGCAGGAACCCACGGAATCAATATTCTGCGCACCTCCCAGCAGGCCGATAATTTCGGTCGCCAGCTCGGTATCGGTTTTATCGTCCGCCACAGCGGTCACGTCGGT
Organism: Kosakonia radicincitans DSM 16656; assembly: GCF_000280495.2. Taxonomy (NCBI): domain Bacteria; kingdom Pseudomonadati; phylum Pseudomonadota; class Gammaproteobacteria; order Enterobacterales; family Enterobacteriaceae; genus Kosakonia; species Kosakonia radicincitans. The sequence goes on along the minus strand of NZ_CP018016.1, from coordinate 4,235,948 downwards.
ACGGCCTGGCGTTTTGACATCAAAACGGCGGATCACAAAGCGGAAGGTGAAGTAGTAAATCAGCGCCATCGGAATACCGACGATAATAGCGTTCAGGAAGTTAGTCTGATAGCCGTTAAACGAAGGCAGAATGCCGAACGACAGATAATCAATAAAGCCGGCAGAGAACGATTTGGCGATGTGCGCGTGCAGCAGGTACATCGTCATATAGGCCAGGCCCGCCATGATGGCGTTAAAGACATAGAGGATCGGCGCGACAAAGATAAAGGTAAATTCAACCGGCTCGGTGATCCCGGTCAGGAAGCAGGTCAGCGCCGCCGAGAAGAGGATACCGAAAGCAATCTTTTTGTTGCGGGTCTGCGCTTCGTGGTACATCGCAAGGCAAGCCGCCGGAAGCGCGAACAGCATCAACGGGAACTCACCTTGCATAAATTTACCGGCGTTTTGGTAGGTGTCGCTGCTGAACGATTTCACCCCTTCTTCCAGCATCTTGAACCAGATAGTCTGGTCGCCGTGGATCACCTGACCGGCCTGCGTGGTGTAATCGCCAAACGAATACCAGAATGAGGGATACCAGATGTGGTGCAGGCCGAGCGGGATTAACGCGCGCTCTACCAGCCCGAAAATAAAGGTCGAAGCCGCCTGATTATCGCCATTGACAATCACTGACAGCGCATCGATACCCGCCTGGATATGTTGCCAGACATACGGCAGCAGCAGACCGAGCACAAATGACAGGAACGCCGTGGCAATGGCGACAAAGCGCTTGCCGGAGAAGAAGCCGAGAAACTCCGGCAACTGCATCGTGTGGAAGCGGTTATAGCACCAGGCGGCGAGAATACCGCAGATCAGGCCGCCAAAAACGCCCATTTGCAGCGTCGGGATCCCGACCACCATGGAGTATTTCCCGCCCTGCGAGGCCATCTCCGGCGTAATGCCTAACATGGTGCCGATAGTGATGTTGGTGACAAACACCGATACTGCCGCCGACAGCGCCGCAATCCCGGATTCGGACGCCAGCCCGACAGCCGAACCGATGGCGAAAAGCATGGGCAGGTTATCAAAAATGACGCCGCCTGCGTTCATCATCAGCGGCAGATGGAATTTGTCGCCGAAGGCCAGTAATAAGCCCGCAGCCGGTAACAGCGAGATCGGCAGCATCAGTGCGCGACCAATCATCGATAATTTAGACAGCGATTTAACAAACCCTGATATCAGACTCATGCTGATTTCCCCCGAAGTTGCGCATTTTGCGCGTTATTATTGTCAGTAGAACGTTTTAGTAGAACGTTCTACTTATCGTGAGATAAGGGCAAAAAAGCTGCAACTAAATTTTTACATTCAGCCAGATCAATTAATGATTATTTGAGGTTGATCGGTAATAAACCGTGATGATTGCGGGGTGATTAAATAAGAAAGGCCGGATGGCGGCTATCGCCTGATCCGGCCTGGAGACTCATCATTTGCAGGCGCTGAAAAGTACAGCGCCATCCGGCATTTTGGCAGGTGCTCAGGCGATGACGGTCACGCTCTGGCCTTCAAAACTGACCGTCTGACCGGCGACGATTTTGCAGCGTTTACGCGTTTCCACCGCGCCATCTACATTCACCAGGCCTTCAGCAATGGCGATTTTCGCTTGCGCGCCGCTCTCACTCCAGCCTTCCAGTTTCAGCAGATCGCACAACTCTACGTGCGGGTGTTTTCCCAGGGAAAATGTTGCCATCTTATGCGCCTTCTACATCATGATATTCTTCACACGCTTGCAGCGTGTTCTGGATCAGGGTGGCGACGGTCATCGGGCCGACACCGCCCGGAACCGGGGTAATATACGCCGCGCGGGCCGCGGCTTCTTCATAGATCACATCGCCGACCACTTTGCCGTTTTCCAGGCGGTTAATGCCGACATCGATAACAATCGCGCCTTCTTTGATCCACTCGCCCGGAATAAAGCCCGGTTTACCGACCGCGACGATCAGCAGATCGGCATTCTCAACGTGGTGACGCAGATTTTTGGTGAAACGGTGCGTCACGGTGGTGGTGCAGCCCGCCAGCAGCAGCTCCATGCTCATCGGGCGGCCGACGATATTGGAAGCGCCGATCACAACGGCGTTGAGGCCGAAAGTATCAATGTTATAGCGCTCCAGCAGCGTCACGATCCCGCGCGGTGTGCAGGGACGCAGACGCGGCGCGCGCTGGCACAGGCGACCCACGTTATACGGATGGAAACCGTCGACGTCTTTATCCGGTGCGATACGTTCCAGCACCTTCACATTGTCGATACCGGCGGGCAGCGGCAACTGCACCAGAATACCGTCGATGGTGACATCGGCGTTCAGCTTGTCGATAAGTTCCAGCAACTCGGCTTCGCTGGTGGTTTCAGGAAGATCGTAAGAGCGGGAGATGAAACCCACTTCCTCACAGGCTTTGCGCTTGCTGCCGACATAAATTTGCGATGCCGGGTTGCTGCCAACCAGTACGACTGCCAGGCCTGGGGCGCGTTTCCCGGCCGCAACGCGCGCCCGTACTTTTTCAGCAACCTCAGAGCGCACCTGCTGCGCAATCGTTTTACCATCAATAATCTTTGCTGCCATCAGAGAGAGGATTCCATCTGTCGTTTCAACTAAGGGGGATGTGACTATTTTGTCAGAAGCGCGGCGTGCTGTCAGTTATCGTTTGCGTATTTCACCTGCAAAGGGGAGGGCGGAGAGCGGAAAATGCCCCGCGCGGTCCCGATTTTAACGAAATTTCAACAATTCATCACCCTTAGGAAATGCGGGGCTACGTCAGGCATCGCACTGGGTGACGCGCTATTTGCTGATTCATTCGAATACTCTGACCAGGTTATTTCTTAGATCCTATTAAGAATCCCCTTAGGAAAATTAAAGTCCTGGCGGATATTTTCATCTTCATTACGTGTTTACTTTATTGCGGTGGCAATCGTTCTGCCCGCAGAGATTAATTTTATTGTACTTTCCAGGAGAGAGAAAAAAAGCAGGAAGTGAATCTCGACTGAATTATATCTTTACAGGAAGAAGATATTTTAACTGGCATTAAGTATCGTCAGGGGCCGAAGCCGGATGTGCGTATTCATGGTGTTCTGGCAGATGGCTGTAAAGGACATCGTTATCGAAAGACACGAAAAGAGGTCATTAACCGCGAGGAATTGGTCTGAAAACAGCAAGGATGGTGCGAAATTGCTCACAGCCGTTCACTAAGCAAGCAGCCAGCGGAAAATACATTGACTCATCAGGCGCTGACCGTATAATTCCAGCCGTTTCCACCGCAAAGGTGGGGCATCCGCGCAATGCGCCCTTAGCTCAGCTGGATAGAGCAACGGCCTTCTAAGCCGTAGGTCACAGGTTCGAATCCTGTAGGGCGTGCCATTTTCAGCAATCACACCTCTACTAAATTCTCTTTTTCTCCTTTATACCCCCCTGAAATTACTGGATTTTTCTGTCACGAGTTCTATCGAAGTCAACTCAGTTATACCCAAATCAAGCGGTATCTGGGGGCCTTTGAGGGGGCTCATCTCGTTCAATGGAAATTAGAGGCCCCATATGCCACTAAATGCACGACAGATTGATACTGCAAAGTCCAAAGAAAAAGAATACAAGCTCACCGATGGCGGTGGCTTGTATCTGTTAATAAAGCCTAATGGTGCGAAGTACTGGCGCTTTAAGTACCGTGTTTTGGGTAAAGAGAAAAAACTTTCTATCGGGGTTTATCCTGACATATCTTTGGCAGATGCCCGTATGAAACGCGAAGAAGCTCGCAAGATTGTTGCTTTAGGTGGCGACCCGAGCGAAGAGAAGAAAGCTGACAAATTGGCTCAGAAGGCTAATGTAGAAAACACCTTCAAAGCTATCGCGTTGGAATGGCATGAGTACAAACGCCCTAACTGGTCTAAAGGTTACGCTGAAGACATTATGGAAGTCTTTGAAAACGATATCTTCCCTGATATTGGCAAGCGCCCCATCGCAGAGATAAAGCCGCTCGAGATCCTCAGTTCGCTTCGTAAACTCGAAAAACGTGGAGTGATGGATAAACTGCGTAAAATTCGGCAGGCCTGCAACCAGGTCTTTCGTTACGCTATTGACACCGGCCGCGCTGAAACTAACCCAGCCTCAGAGTTGGCAAGTGCGTTAACTGCGCCTAAATCTGTCCATTACCCTCATCTGTTAGCGGATGAACTTCCGGCCTTCTTACAACAGGCACTGGCCGCTTATTCTGGCAGCCCAATAACCCGTCTGGCAATACGGATTCTGATGCTAACGGGTGTTCGTACCATTGAACTTCGTATGGCGGAATGGAAAGAATTTGATTTCGATAAACAAGTATGGGAAGTACCGGTAGATAGGATGAAGATGCGGCGGCCACATCAGGTGCCTCTCTCCGATCAGGTGATAGCAGCGTTACAAGAAATTCAAGCAGTCACAGGGCGTTATAAGCTGGTATTCCCCGGGCGTAACGACATCACCAAGCCGATGAGTGAAGCGAGTATTAATCAACCGGGAGCAGGTCAGAGTTCAGACGCCCCTGCGGGTATATAGCTTTTGGTGTAATATATTTTGTGAGGTGAAAATAATTAGTAATTGATTGAATTAAGTTCATGAAAATAATATTGTGAATAAATGGGTGCTATTAAAAAAGAGAAAGATTATAGTGAATGCAATTATAAATGCCAGAAAAACCAAAATACTGAGGGAACAAGAATAATTGAATCAGGAGATTCAGAATCTATATGCTTTTGTATTTAGCGGATGACAAGAGTAATCACCATCACTAAATACTTGTTCCATAAAACCACATTTAATGCAATGTCATGTGGCCGCAGCCCTATGATGGGTATAGATCGAACGAACCTACAACGAGGAGGCGAGACTCAACCCATGGCCCCGCGCAGTGCTGTGCAAAAGGCGCAGTTACAGCCCTGGATAGGTATTATTTGTGTCACTCCTCCGTTCGCTGCTTCTGAGGGAATAGCATGACCACCATAGGATATACTTGTTATATTAACTTTCTGGCCAACAGGAACAGGCGATTTTGAAACAAATGCTGCTGCATGGAAGGAGGTCGCTAACAACGTCGCTCCAATGATACTTGATACTCTCATATTATTTCTCATCAACGGGGACCAGAGAATCAATCTATACCCTGAGGCCATTTGAACACCAGACGTTATTGCTGAAAAAGTGTTCATATTTATTTCAAAGTAACAACAGTATCTATGCTCAAAAATAGGCCATTTTATGCATGCATCATAGAGCGTGTTGACAGGGCGGACCTGCCCTCCGCGCAGCGTAATAAAGGCTGTTGCATGACGCTTCATGTCTTGTGAAAAAACATTATCGGGTTTCCCGTGTTGCATTAATTTCATTCGTTTCGTCAAACTGCAGCAAACGTCCGGTATTCAGCAGTACAATCAGCGTACTTAGATTATGCAGTATGGCCGCCACCAGCGCCCCGGCGGTGCCAAGAAATCCCATAGCAGCAGCGATGACGATCAGCACTGTCCAGCCGAGGCCGATAATCACGTTTACCCTGAGCGTGGCGCGGCATTGCCTGCTCAGCCGTACCGCGGTGGACAGGCGTCGTAAATCGCTGCCGGTTAATACCACATCCGCTGACGCCAGCGCGATATCGGCCCCGTTGCTGCCCATGGCGATACCTACGGCGCCGGCTTTCAGCGCCAGAGCGTCGTTGATACCGTCTCCGACGACCATGGGGCGCCATCCCTCTTTTACCGCCTGATGGACCTGCTGGAGTTTTTCAGCCGGTAGCGCTTCGGCGGTCAGTTCGTCGATCCCGGTTTGTTGCGCGACCCGTTGCGCAGCGATGTGTCGATCGCCTGTCAGGAGAAGCTGACGGTCAATACCCAAGGTCTTAAGTATCGCCATCGCCTCTGGTGCCTCCGGGCGTATGGCGTCATCGAGGAGAAACCAGCCGAGAAACGCGCCATCTTCCGCCACACCGACGACCGGACCATCATGATCGGGCAGGGGAGAGACGTTTATGCGATAGCGTTCAAACAGTTCACGCCGTCCCAGCAGGGCCTGGCCCGCGCTGGTGGTCGCGATCACTCCCATTCCCTGAATCTCCTCAACATCACGCAGCACAGTATCTGTGCCTGTCGGTCTGGCTTCAGCCAGCGCACGGCTGACCGGATGGTTACTGGCCGCGCCGAGAGCCGAGGCCAACTGTAATACGGCCTCTTTGGGACGTTTCGTGGTGAGAATGATATCGGCAAGCCGTAGCCTGCCCTGGGTCAGAGTGCCGGTTTTATCAATAATGATCGCGTCGACATCCGCCAACTCCTCCAGAAAAGCTGCATTGCGGATCAATATCCCATGCCGTGCGGCCACGGCGATTCCGGCCATTGACGTTGCTGGTGCCGACAGCACCAGGGCACAGGGACAAGCCGCGACCAGCACCGCCAGCATAGCCTGACTGTCATAGGTTAAAAACCAGGTAGTCGCGGCAATCAACAGGACAAGAATAAGGTATTGACCGGCGTAGCACTCTAGCATCCTGGTAATCGGAGGTTTTGCCTGCTCAGCCTCTTTCATCAGGGCGATAACTTTCCCCAGCGTAGACTCCTCGCCCGTATGGATGACCTCCACCCGCAGTAAACCGTTCAGATTCAGGGTACCGCCGAAAACAGACATTCCCGCTGTGACCTCAACCGGGATCGGTTCGCCGGTGATGGAGGCCATATCGATGCTGGCGTGGCCAGAAAGAATACGACCATCTGCAGGAATTTGATCGCCAGGGCGAATGTCTACGATGTCGCCCGGCTGAAGATGCTGGCTGCTAATATTTTCCAGCGAACCATCCTGACGCACACGTCTTGCCCGGCTGTAAGCTAGTCTGCTCAGGCCGGCAATGGCCTGACGCGTACCCATTACGCTTCGTTCTTCAAGGATGTGACCGAAAATCATGATAACCGGCAGTAACGCGGCGGTCATCAGGTCGCCCAGCGCCCACGCCCCGAGCATTGCCAGGACGATCAACTGGTCGGTTACGCCGTGCAGATCAGGGTACAGCAGACTGTGCCAGCCGGCGCGAAAAACGGGCACCGCGACCAGCAGCCACGCGACGCCGGCCAGAATATCGCTGACAGCCGGCTGGCCCGGCGTTATCGCGCGCCAGAGCAGGCTTAATAACAATAGCCCGATGGTGATCATCGCGATCGCGATCTGCCGCGACATACGGTGCTGTTCAGCAGGGGTTTGCAGATCGCTGCTAAAGTGGATATGTCCGTGGCTACACTGGTGACTCATGGTTTTTTCTCGCTGGCAGGCGGCGTGGCGGATTGTGGCGTGAGACCCTGTAAGATTAAACGGCTGTCGTCGCCGGGCGCGACGGCAACGACCTGTCCGGCTTGGGTCAGAATGCGGGTGACGTTATCTCGCCACAGCCGTTGTAATAGCCCCCCATCTGTTCCGTCTTGCAGCACCTGCGCTAGCTGCAATATTGTCTGGGTATCGGTACTGGCTTTTGCCAGCGTTTCTTGACGGCTGGCCTGTGCCTGCTGGATCAGACGATCGGCCTGCTGTTGCGCCTGCTGGGCGCGCAACGCTGCCGCGGTACGAGCGGCGGCAATTGTCTGATCGGCCTGTTGGCTGGCGGTCAGCACTGCATTGAATGCCGCAATGGCGTTATCCGGCAACGATGAGACAATGTCTACACGCTCAATAGTTATTCCCGGATCGTTGCCGCTGGCGGCCATTCGCGCGAGGCTTTGCTGCATGTTCTGTTTAAAATCGCTGCGCAGGCGGATACGCTCTTCCGCCGAATGCTGGTCATTCTTCGGTGTCTCAGGCTTTGCCACAAGAATGGCATCCAGATTGCGCTCCATACAAACGACCGCGGCGGCGCGTTCGGCCAGGCGGTCAATCAGCGGATCAATATGTGGGCGTTGTAGCGCGAAACGGATGGGATTGCTGACGCGCCAGAAGACACGCACATCAAGCTGCACGACGCCTTCATCACCTGTCAGTAAGTAACCCGCACCAGCGCCGGCGTCCCCGTCGCGATCCCAGCTATTGACCAGATCCAACTGCTGTTCGCGGCGTAATATCCTGACCTCGCGCTCCATAATTCGTTCTGCGGCTGGCACGCGTTCTACCCGGTCGACCGGGTGCGGCCAGGTAAGCAGCAGACCCGCATTCGCTACCCGGGTCGGTTTACCAAACTGGAAGACTACCGCTCTGCTGTCTGGGGTGACCTCATAGATACAGGATAAAAGCCACGCGCTGGCGGCAATGAGCGCCGTACCATACAGCATAAAGAAGGCGATACGGTAGGACTGTCCCCACGGTGTACGGCCCGGCAATGCTGGTGTCATCGTTTTATCTCTTTCAACGGAGCTGGCTCCTGCACCAGAGTACTGAAAGGGGCCGCGTCAGTACGCAGCACTATGCGGGTACTGGAATTGACAACAGAACGCAGCGTATCCAGCGAGCGCAACAGGTCATAGAGTTGCGGGTCGCTACGCCAGGCTTTACCGTAAATGCCGGCCGCGTCGCGCTGGGCGGCAGCAGTAATGGCCGCCGCTTTAACCGAGGCATCAGCTTCAAGAATGCGGGCGTCGCGATCGGCTTTTGAATGGATCTCCGCAGCCAGACGTTTACCTTCTGCGGTACGTTCGGCGGCGATGGTTTCGCGTTCCGCACGCATCCTGTCAACGGTGGCATTCAGGGTTACAGCAGGGAGCGTCAGGCGCTCAATTCCTGTCTGGATAACGTCGATGCCGTAGCTATTAAGCAACTGTGTTTTAAGCTGCGTCTGCAGCTGCTGCTCAAGCTGGGCGATTTTGATTTTTTTTCTGTCGACGTTGACGATATCCGACAGCGCGTAGTTGCTGGCGGTGGTTTCCAACGCAGAACCAATAAACGTCCGGATTTGTCGGGTCGCTTCATCCGGCTGGTTTTGTACGGCGCGAATAAAACGCAGCACATCTTTGTCGTCTGATTTTACTTTCCAGATAACCCAGGCCTGAACCAGCACCCGTAGCCCGTCACGTGTGCCTACGTCCTGCAGACCGCTGGATGTGGAGCGAATCCGCAGATCGACATCCAGAGGAGACTCAAAGGGGGCCGGAAGTCTCCATGCCAGGCCAGGCGTGAGAAGGACGCGTACCGGATCGCCAAAGCGGGTGATTACGGTCGCATTGCCGGCGCGGACTTCCAGCAAACTAGCCGTCAGGACGGCAAGCATGACCAGCAGTGCCGCCACGCCGATGCGAAGGGCGCGTTTGCCGGGCAACCGGGCTGGAGGAACATTCCGCCGCTGAATGGCGTTTGGCGCATCTCTGGCAGGGGTTAACGCAGTGATCTTCATTTTGTACTGGCCTTCTGTGGTGCGGTACTGTCTGTTAAGGCGGGATACTGGCGTAGATCCAGTACGGGTTCATTCGCGCCCTGTAGATGATTATCAAGGATCAGAAGCGGCGTATGGGCCAGCGCTTGACTCAGGATCTGGTAGCGTCGCTCGTTGATAAATGCCTCTCCCGCCAGTTGCCATGCCTGCTCTTCAGCGGAGAAATCGGTGGCGGCGGCCCTCGCGCGTGAAAGGTTTTCTGCTGCCGCAGCTTCTGCGGTATCAAAACCGGTCTGGGCCTTGCGTTGCGCCTCATTGTTGACGGTAGCCGCATACCCTTTTTCGCGCGCAATCAGGGCATTTCCCGCAATTTGCGCCGCCTGGACGCCATGATAGGCGTCGGCTGCCCCGGCGGGGGGATGGATGGCTTCAATTCGGGTAAACAGTAATTCCACCCCGGTATTAAGCTGGGTAAGGCGCTGCTGAATTTCCTGGCTAAGCGTGGCCGCCAACGTCACCCGCTGTTCATCAAGTAGCTGGTCGAGCTGTTTACTGGCAAATTGTGCCATTAATACCTGGCGTGCAACGCTGCGTATAAGTACCGGCAAATCCTCTGTTTGATATTTACTGTTAAGCGCATCCCTATCCTTTAGGCCCACGCGCCAGATCACACGTATATCCGTATTGACCATCTGGAAGTTCTGGCTGTCCATGGTGGTACTGGCGATGACCTGCGATTGGTCCGTAGCGTGGCTGTTATCCCACAGACGCCAACTGCTCTGCGGGGCTGGGCCTTCGACACTGTCCGGCTGTGCGGCAGGCTGTTTCGTTTCCGTATTATCGCTAAGCTGTAATTCGTGCACCGCGCCGTTCTCTACCGGGATAACGCGTCCAAACGGCCAGGGTAAGCCGATATGCAGGCCAGGAGAGAGAACGGCTACCGGGCGTCCGAAATGTTCATAGATACCCCGCTGATATAGCTCCACTTCGGTTAAACCACTTAGTAGCCAGCCCAGAACGGCGATACAGCAGGTAACCGGCAGAAGCTTTTTACCCAACAAACGGAACGCCTGAATCTGACGAAGATCGACGCCAAATCGCTGATGAAATGCACCCAATAACAGAACCACCGGCTGCAGCGGCCACCGATACAACGCTGTAAACAGGCTGCGGGTGAGAAAATGGGGTTCGGATTCAGCAGAGAGGGGAAGCGCCATTGCCATCATGGCACGCAGCAGATATTCCAGCGCCATCAGCAAAGCGATGAGGCTACCCAGCTTTATGAGCCACAAGGTCACTGTGAGAGAGAGCGCTGCAATCAGAAATGCCATGGTAAGCAGCAAAAAAATACTCAGGATGGCGCGAACAAGCTCAGTGTGCTGCTGTTGATATTGCCATCCCCGAATCACTTTGAAGCTGAGCATGCGCTCAATAAGCAGCAGGGTAAAACAGAGCAGAATAAAAAAGCCGGTCACTGCCAGCGGGGGAGCACTTGACTGGTCGACGGGCTGCGTGTCAGCGATATTTGCGATGGCAAAAGCGATTGCCAGCAGGGCTGTGATAAGTGTTGTTGCCAGATGTCGGTGAAAATAATGCAGCCAGGCCTGCAGACCCGGCTGCAATAATCGACCTGGCGGGCGTGGCGCAGCAGCTGTTGTTTCAGTAACGGGCTCCGAATCCTGTGGCTCAACGCCTTCACAGCGCAGTGAATTTTCCACAAAGGCCAGCGCCACAAACGTTGTCGCCAGAATTAGACGCGTAGCGGGCAGCCAGAAGCCGGGAACGGAAAATAGCTGCAGGAATAAATAGACCGCACCTGCTACAACCAGAATACAATACAGGCAGGTTTGCACTATTAACAGGCGTCGATACCTCGGGGTTACCTGAGGGGTTCCCGTAGGTAAAGGGGATTGCGACATATTTTCTCCAGTTGACCCGTCCCTGCCCGCATTATTTGGGCATATTTCACCGTCAGTTCTGCTTGCACAACACATCAATGATGCTATGAAATAACATTGACAAAACAAACAAAGCGACTTTGCGACATAGTGTTAAATATTTCGGTTATAAGCGTAATCATTGACGTGATGTTATATTGTAACTATTTGTGTGTTTGTCGGTTTTAAGCCGGGCTTTTGCTGACGGCGGTGTCGCTATAACGCGCGGTTTTGCGAACAAGATGCAGGGCTGGTTACTGCCAGTCATAACCTGCCCGGCCTGGAACAAAGCCCGGCTTTTCCGCGTTACCTGCATGTTGAAATGACCTGCGTTACGATAGGCAGCTTTGCTTATTTTCTTTTTAGCGCCGCGGGTACTGGCGTGGCGGGCAAGGTGAGCGTCTGATATGCCTCACGAATTGTTGAAAGCGGCGAGACAAAATAGTGGTAAAGGGTGAATCGCCACGGATAATCTGGACGACTTATAAGTCGTTGATAATATTGATTTTAATATTCCGTCGGTGGCATCTGATCACTCGAACTATGCGGACGCTTACGGTTATAAAACATTTCGATGTAATCAAAAATATCACTGTGGGCTTCTTCCCGCGTTCCGTAGATCTTTTTCTTTATCCGTTCGCGCTTCAGTAGCTGGAAAAACTTTCTGCAACTGCGTTGTCGTGACAGTTATCACGACGGCTCATACTGCCCTCCAGTCCATGTGATTTCAGGAACGACTGCCACTCATGGCTTGTATACTGACTACCTTGTTCAGAATGAACCAGCACCTGTTTTTGAGGATTACGTCGCCACATGGTCATCAGAATTGCATTCAGGACAATATCTTTTGTTATCCGGGGTTGCATCGACCAGCCGATAACTTTGCGCGAGAACAGGGCAACAACCACGGCCAGATATAGCCAACCTTCGTGAGTTCGGATGTACGTTATGTCCGTTACCCAACGTTCCTCCGGTACGTCCGGGTTCAACTGCCGCTGGAGCCTGTTGGGCGTCATGATACTGGCTTCGCCCTTACGTGCCTGTGGGCTACGGTACCCGACCGGAGCCTTTATCCCGGCACGCTTCATCAGCCGCCAGACCCGGTTAATCCCGCACTGTTGCCCTCTATCCCGCAGGTCGGGATGGATCTTGCGATAGCCATAAACGCAACGGGACTCAGCCAGAACTGTTTGATTTGTCCCGTTCGTCAGTAACCCGCTTCAGTTCCTTCTGGAGTCGGCGGATCCAGGCCTGAGCATCTGACTGTTCTTTGTTACTGGAAGAGCCCGGCCCGTACTTCTTTATCCAGGCGTAAAGACTGTGGGTGGTGATATCGAGACGTGTTGCAACGCTGGAAACAGAATAGCCACGCAACCTGTTTGACTGCTTCAATTTTAAACTCTTCGGGATAACGCTTACCACTCATGGGCACCTCTCTTTCAGCCATCTTAAATGACTCAGAGGTGTCTGTTAAACCTGTGGCGATTCAGTCGGTCATATGATTATAAGACCAATAATCCTTGCTATTTTTCCTGGGGGAAAAGCACTGGCGGGGTAAGAAGGGAGCCCCGGCGTACTCAGACGCCGGGACTGTGTTATCAGAACGACTGCAGCGTGCTGATCTTCCCTTGCTGCCAGTTGACTTCCGACTGACGCAGCGCGTTGCTGATATCCGCCAGTTTGTCCGACGGCAGTGTCTTCGGCAGCAGGTCTACGCCCACGCTGGAGATAATCTGCCCGTAGGTGTTACGCAGCTCCGCGTAGGCCAGGTCCTGACGCAGATCGGCGTTCAGCGCATTCAGTTCGCCCTGAATTAGCTGCAACTCACCGATGCTATTGGCTTTGTAGCGGTTACGCAGTTGCTGAACGATTTGCCCGTCCAGATCACGCAACTCTTCGCTGGTTTTATACTGACGCAGCGCTTCGTTGTAGTTGGCGCGCGCCACGTACAGTTGCGCCATGATCGCCAGCGACATCGCCTGACGCTGCAACTTGCCCACCTGCTCGTTGGCCTTCGCCGCGCTGTGCGCAGCCGGGCCAGACATCAGGTTGAACAGGTTCCAGGTGGCTTTCACCCCCACGTCGGCCCAACTGTTGTTGACGAGGAATGAGTTGCTGTCATAGTGGCCGCCTGCGCTAATCTCAATACCCGGCAGCATACGCAGCAGCGCTTTACGGGTTTCGGCGGCGTTAATGCGTACCTGGTAATCCTGCTCACGCAGTTCCGGGCGGCTCACCAGCGCGGTCTCTTCCAGGGTTTTCTGATCCACATTCAACTGCGGAACCGTCTCGTCACCGCTGGCGGGCAGAGCCAGTGTATATGGCGTGTCCAACGGCAGGTTCATCAGTGTGGCAAGTTCGGTTTTCGCCAGCGACAGCGCACGGCGCTGCTCTTCCAGTTGGCGGGTGGCCTCAATCAGCGCACGGCGGTAACTCAGGGCTTCAACCTGGTCGCCGACCTGCTGGGCGGTCATCCGCTCGCTAGCTTCACGCGCCTGGTTTACCCGGTCAATCAGCGTATCGATCTGGCCCAGCAGACGCTCGGCGGCAACTGCACGCCAGTAGGCGGAACGGACATCCTGCAAAATGGTGTGTACCACCTTGCGTTTACGTTCTTCGGCAATCCAGCGCTGATCCGATTGCTGTTTCGCACTGACGTAGCTTACGCCAAAGTCGAGCACGTTCCATACCATCGTCAGGTCCGCCACATCGCGGTCACGATCTTGCGAGGTGGATGGTTCCAGAGAGGTTTGTCCGGTTTCCACGCTGCGGCTACTGGAGGCGCTGGCGTTGTTGCGCCCTACGTAGCCCGCCGAAGCCGCCAGCTTTGGCAGCATGTCATAACGGGAAAGATCCAACTGCTGTTGGGCCAGCGCGCTTTCCATGACTTTTAAGCGCGACTCAAGGTTATATTTTAGTGCGCGGGCCATCGCGTCATACAGGGTGATTGGCGCGGTAACCGGCTCCTGCTGGCTGAACATCGCTACTCGATCCTGCTGGCTGCGCTGTTCGCTCTCTTTTTTGGTAATCGGGTCGCTGGTCACGGCACACCCATTTAGCGCCACGACCAGTACGCTCAGAGCAAAAAGCTTGCGGCCTTTACGCAACATTTCGCTGCCACTCACAGTTGTCACCACCGACAACCGGTTTGCCACCATCACGTTTATCATAGAATTAACGCCTTTTACTGTAGTCTTGTAGTTATTAGCCCTGCTGCTGGCCCAGGTCGTACAACGCCTGTTCAATGGCTGACAGACGTTGTCCTTCAGCATCGCCAATGTGTTGTAATTGCCGGTGGAACGATGGGATAAACGCGGCTGTCGCCTGTTCTTGCCCCTGTTCTGTCACTCCCTGTGCATGCAGGTTGATATCTTTCCAGCTACCGCCAGTAAACACTTCCATCGGAGTCAGTGAAGGCAGATAAATGCCGGAGAAAACGCTGGCCAGCGACGAGCTGCCACCCAGCGCCGGATCTTTGTTAAAGCTGGGGAATGAGCCCAGCGAACTCTCAAAATGGCTGCCGAACGATGAACCGGGCCCAAAGACATTCGCCACTTCGCTCTTCGTCGCATCCCTCCCGCTTGCCCCATCGCTGCTGGCACCGAAGATGGAGGCCATCATCGAACCGCTCCCGGCGGTGCGTCCGGCATTAAAGCTGCCGAGAGAGGCGGGGGTAATCAATATGTTGAGCGGCGGTGCGGCAGCCTCCTGAGGCTGGATAGTGGGTGTTTGGCTGTCCACCGGACGTGGTCCGTTCGTACCATCTGAAATACGGAACTGCGGATCGCCGCTGGTAATGCCTGCGCGGGTAACCGTCAGGCTAAAGGTGGTGCTGATTGACGTGTTCCCGGCATCGGTCGCGGTAACCCGAATGACCAGACTACCGATATCGGCGTTGCCCGGTGTGCCAGAAAACGAGCCTTTCGCGGGATCGAAGCGCAACCAGGCAGGCAGTGCGGAACCGTCCGCCTGCGTCGCGCTCAGAGTTAAGGTGTCGCCATCCGGATCGACAAAGGTGCCAGCCGGGACGGTGAGGTTAAAGCTGCCGTCTTGCGCCACGCTCTGCGGCGGGATCGGCGTACTGAGCACCGGGGCATCGTTCACATTGGTGACCATCAGGCTAAAACTGGTGCTGACCGAGGCGCTGCCATCGCTGGCGGTGATACGAATATTCAGGTTGCCGACATCCGCATTCCCCGGCGTGCCGGAAAACGAGCCTGTCGCGGGATCGAAGTGCAGCCACGCAGGCAGCGGGTTGCCATTTGCCAGGGTGGCGCTCAGGGTCAGCGGGTCACCGTCCGGGTCGACAAAGGTGCCCGCAGGTACGGTAAAACTCAGACTGCCGTCCTGCGCAATGCTCTGCGGCGCAATCGTCGCGCCGATAACCGGCGCATCGTTCACGTTGGTGACGACCAGCCCGAAAGTGGTGCTGACCGACGCATTGCTGCCATCGGTTGCCGTCACCCGAATGGTCAGATTGCCCACGTCGCCATTACCCGGCGTACCGGAGAAGGTTCTTGTGGCCGGCTCGAAGCTCAGCCAGGCGGGCAGTGCCGAGCCATCGGCTAGCGTCGCGCTCAGGGTCAGTGTGTCGCCGATATCCGGGTCGGTAAAGGTTCCCGCAGGAACAGTGAAGTTAAAGCTGCCATTTTGTGCGATGGACTGTTCGTCCATCGGGATGGACACCACGGGCGGGAGATTACTGTTATTCACCGTCAGCCCAAAGGTGGTGCTGACCGAGGCATTACTGCCGTCAGTCGCGGTTATACGAATCGTCAGGTTGCCGACATCACTGTAGCCCGGGGTGCCAGAGAAGGTACGGGTCGAAGGATTAAAGCTCAGCCAGGCGGGCAGTGCCGAGCCATCGGCCAGCGTCGCGCTCAGGGTCAACGTATCACCGCTATCCACATCGACAAAAGTACCGGCAGGCACGGCGAAGCTGAACACTGTATCTTTGGTGGCGCTTTGAGGACTGACCGTGCTTCCCATGCTAGGGGCATCATTCACGCTGGTTACCATCAACGACGCCTGTGCACTATTGGCGGAGAACGCACTGCTGCCGCCAGAGGTCGAGGTATCCGCAAGACCTTTGCTGCTACCTGCCGTCGCCGTACCACTGGTCTGATCCCACGCGCTGAAACTCAGGGTTGCGGTTTCACCATTGGCGCTGTCCGGTACATAACGCAACTGTGCCGTTGACCCGAGCAGCAGGGCTGCTGAACTGGATACCGTGCCGATATTGAACCAGTTAGCTCCGCTATCGGTGGAATACTGCCAGCCACCGTTCCCTACTGTCGCCGTAATCGCAATGCCGCTGGACGCTCCGCTGTCGACATCCCCATAACCCGCACTGTTGAGCAATGACGATACTGTGGTGGCAGACGATGTTACATCTTCCGTTGTGGATGTCAGAGTGACCGTCGCACCGCTGGATAACGTTGGCGCATCGTTAACCGGCGTTACGTTAAGGGTCATCGTTCCTGTATTAGCGGACAACGCCGTGCCATCGCTGACCTGCCAGGTAAAGGAGGCATAACCCGTGCCGTTGGCGTTCGCGGTCGGGCGGAAGGTCAGTTTGCTGATATCAGCCGCGCTGACCACCGAACCATTGCCCAGTAATGTATCGCCACCGCCACGTACACCGTCGTTGTTCGCGTCAATAAACAGCTCACCCGCGGTTGGTGCTGTGACGATAGTGATGGATTGCAGGGTGTCGCCGTTGTCCACATCGCTGAAACCAAAATCTGCGGCGCTAAAGGTCTGGGCGCTATCCTCATTGATGGTTTTACTGACTGACGTATTGCTGATGATCGGCGCATCGTTAACTGGCGTTACGTTAAGGGTCATTGTTCCGGTATTGCTGGACAACGCCGTGCCATCGCTGACCTGCCAGGTAAAGGAGGCATAACCCGCACCGTTGGCATTTGCGGTCGGGCGGAAGGTCAGTTTGCTGATATCAGCCGCGCTGACCACCGAACCATTGCCCAGTAATGTATCGCCGCCGCCACGTACACCGTCGTTGTTCGCGTCAATAAACAGCTCACCCGCGGTTGGTGCTGTGACGATAGTGATGGATTGCAGGGTGTCGCTACTGTCCACATCACTGAAACCAAAATCGGCAACGCTAAAGGTCTGGGCGCTATCCTCATTGAAAGTCTTGCTGACCGACGTATTGCTGATGACCGGTGCGTCGTTGACCGGCGTGATACTCAGCACCGCCTGATTGGTGCCGCTACTGTTGAGCGAACCGTCATTAAAGGTCCAGTTAAGCGTCACGCTGGACGGTGGATCGTCAGAACTGTTGGCATAGGTCAGGGATTGCAGCACCGCATTCACTATCGCCGCCGTTGCATTGCTATTGAACGTCAGCGTCAGCGTGCCTGAGGAATTCGCCGTGACACTGCCCACCGTCGTACCGTTATAGGTGAAGTTTTGCCCTTGAGTCAGTGCCCCCAACAGTCCGCTATTGCCGAAGGTATCGACACTGTTCGCCCCGCCGTTACGGGCGATTGAAACAGAGGCTCCGTTATAGTTGCCCTGAATATCCAGCTCGGTATCGGCAACAGTGACATCGCTGTCCATCACCACTGCACTGCCTTTTTCAGTAAAGGTCGCGCCGCCATTGAGGTTGCTGAAGACGGGGGCGGTGTTGGTGGTTGAGGTTATCGACGAACTGTTGACCGCCGTCAGGCTACCTGACGTGGCGCGCAGTGCCAGCGTATTGATACTACCGCTGTTGGTGTACTGTATGATAAGCCCGGTGTAGGTGGCGATACCGCCAGACGGCGTTAATGTTACCGTCGTAGCGCTGGCATCATTATCCCCGGAGGTGACCGCCAGGCTATTGACCGTACCATCGACGACGCTGTCGTTAGGGTCAGTCACTGAGAGCACGATATTGGTGGTGTAGTCCTGATCCACCATGCCATTCGCATCGACCGCCTGTACTACCGGCACAGTGGTAAAAATGGCACTTTGTCCATTCTGAATCGCCGTGGGAACGGGCTGGGTGGAAAAAACCAGTCGCGTCGCCACCACATCCGGATTGAGCGATGCAGATGTGGCGCTGACCAGGCTACCGGCCGCCGCCGTCAGCACGAAGTTAGCATCACCATCACTGGCCGAGGTGTACTTCACACCGCTAAAGGTAGCAATACCGTTTGAGGCGGTCGCCTGAGTGGTGCCCGTCAGCGAGCCGCTACCATTTTCGCTTAATGTCACTGAACCGTTAAAATCAGTATCGATATTGCCGCGATCGTCAACGGCAATCACCACCGGCTGGGTGGTGAAGTTAATGCCACTGACCACTGAGGTGGACGGCGATTGGCTATAAATGAGTTTGGTTGCTGCCACATCAATGCTGGCACCACTGCCGTTGTTCACGTTGGCCTGACTACTGGCGAACGTTGAACCGCCGGAGACCGTGGTGAAATTGCTGGCATTTACCGACAATATTACCGTGTGGTGATCGGTGATGTCGTTACTGCTGGTATTGTCGTTGTAATACGCCTTGATGGTGTAAGTTTCACTGCTGTTATCCGCAACCGACAGGTTTAAGCTGGAAAACGTGATTCTGCCGGTGCTGCTGTCGTACGTGCCGACGACGTTAGTGGCATCCGGGCCACTGAGCAGGAACGTCATCTTGCTCAATTCTGATGATGTCGCCGTACCACTGACGTTAGCGTAGAATTGGCTGACATTGGTGGCCGAACCATCAGACGTGCCGAGGTCAGTAAGGGTAAAGTCCAGCAGCGAGGTGGCGCTGGCCGCTGACGTCGCGGTAGTGGAAAATGTCGTTGCTTCGCCAGATGGCCCAGCGGTTACGGTCGATGTCGCATCTACCGAAGAGGCGGCATGAATATTGTTCAATACCAGGTTATCCAGATAGTACTCATTGGTACCGGATGTCGTAATGGTAATGGAAGAAACGCCGACAAAATTGCCGTTAAAGCCGCTGATAGTGGTATAAGACACGCTCCCGGGGAATGGCAGTACTCCACTCTGATTGTCCCCACTGGTCGATTTACTGGATGAAATCGTGTAATTCATGTTGCCGGTGCCATCGGCATTCAATAAGTCCAGTGAAGATAAATCAAAAACATAGCCGGGAATGCTGATGGTGAAGGTCAGCGAATTTGACGAACTGGATCCATCCGTTTGCACGTCATAGATCAGGCTATTGCCGTCACTGTTTAGCCCAGAGAGCACGTTTCCGACAAAATCGAAATGTAGGGTATATCCCCCTTCCTGCCAGGTCTGGTTATTGCCGCCACCGCCGCCAGTACCTGTCTCAAACGTAAAGGTATCCAGCACGTGGGTATAATCCCTCTGTGTGGCGGCGGTTATCGCAATGTCAGTAGTGATCTGACCGACTTGCGATTCCAGCATCCAGTCGCCTTTTAACGCTGTCGACCCGGTCAGGTCAGTGGACGCAGCCACATCAGCTCCGGTGAGCGCTGCCAGGTTGCTAATAAAAGTCTGCCCTTGTGTTCCTTGCGCCACATTACAGCCATAAAGCAGGATATCGCCGGACTCAGTCAGCGACTGGCCGATAGTGGTCAGATCAGTACTTCTCGTAGCGAGCATACTGTCGGTCAATGTGACGCCCCCAAGCGTCAGTCGGCCTTCGCCACCATTGCTGATGATATGGATGGCGTCGTAACCCGTGTGGGTTTGCGCCCATTGCATTATCTGGCTTAACCCATCTTTGTCGGCATCCAGCAGCACCACCTCAACCCCGTCTTTCACGCCGCGGGCCAGTTGCTGGTAATCTGCCACTGCGGTGTCAATAAACACCACTTCTTTATGCGTGGCACTGCCGGTCGCAACCGCAACGCTACTGTCTGCTACGGTCTTCGAATTCTGGGTATCAGTATTGTGGGCGGTTGTATCAACATTGCTCGTTGCATCGGTATTGTGGCTGGTTGTATCGGTGGTACTTTGGCCAGACTGGCCGCTGTCCGTCGACGCGGCTGTCTGTGTCGCTGTATTTTGAGTGACAGCAGTCTCAACCGTGGCGGCGACCGCACCATCAAACAACATACGCGCTTCCAGCATAACGCCCAAAGGTACCTGCTCATGACATGCAGCACCTTGCGGAACCTGACGACTTTTTTTGCTCAGCCAATGACGCCACAACATAATAAGGATACCTTTCAGGAGTAGATTTATTTACAACGCAGACCAGCCTGCGTTATGCCGAACTGGCCTGTTTTTTCAGATTATTGTCTTGTAAACGCTAGCCACTAAGGCCTGTCGGGGTATAAACCTTCGGCCATAATGCACACAGTCAGTCCCTGCGAAGGAGACTGGGTTGCCACTCGAACGACCGGTTGCGCCGACGTCCCCGCCGTACCAACCGCAACCGAACCGCCTGTCACTGTCGGTACGGTGACCGTGAACGAGGGAATTGTTGGCGTCCCGGTAACCGTCCCATTGGAAATCGACGAATCAATAGTGCCGCTGACCGGGCCGGTTAACGTCTGACTGGGCCCTAGCGTAGTATCGGCAGTCGCGGTTGGATTATAAATATTCGGTGCACCAAGCGCGGGTTTAGCCAGTATCGCGCCATTGGTGGGTAATGACGCGCTACCAGCAACAGCAGACCCACCTGCAATCTTCAGCAAACCGGAAGTCGCTGCCGTCAGATTAAGGGTATTCGTGATGGTCTGGCCGCTTACCGTTAACCCGCTTCCGGTTTTTTCCGGCACGGTTACCACAGTACTCCCGGTCGTTGGGCTAAACGTTGCCGCATGGTTATGTAAAGGCAACGGCACCACGACATTGACCGCTGGATCGCCGATTTTCTGCCCAAGATTAACGGTTGCCAGGCCAGCCCCTGAACCGGTCCCGACGACAGCACGGCCTTGCAGATCGGGTAGCCCAAAGTTGGTTCTACCATCGCCACCAAACCGGACCCCCAGCAGAGAGTACAACGCCTGATTAGTATTAATAGGGACAGTCTGGCCGTTAGCCGGAAGCCAACCGCGAGGACAAAAAGACATGGCAAAAGAACACACAGTACCAATGTAAGATTCGCTGTTACAGGCCGCTGCACTTTGGGGTAAAAGAATACTGGCAGCGATAGCGGTAGTGATGGCTGATTTAACAAATAAACGCTGAATATATCTCATACAGATCCCTCCTGGAGGAATAGCTGATTTATTAAGATCAAATGTTATTAATAACCAACCTTATAATTTGGGATGGAACAAAATAATAAGATAACGATGGGGAGCAAAAAACGTGTATGACTCATCAGGAATATAGCTCAGTCAGTAAAATTAACATACATAAAAAAACATTAACTTACGCACATAATTCAAATGAAATAACTTGAAATAAAGCAATATTTTAATTTTTATTTATTATCAAGCGGATAGGGTTTTGTTCCTTCACTGACTTCTGAGATAACAATTATTGGTTTTTTATGGCAAACGTGAATGCGATATATTTCGTAAAATATATCCGTGTAATCTTGTCAAAATCCGCTTTCCCGAATACCCAACGCGGCAATTCGTCGCCATAACGCGCCGAGAATAGATTCCGTTTCCCCTTCCAGTATTACGCTGCCCCGTAACGGCTGTTGCGGCGGCGAGAATTGCCCCTCCTGCAGCGCGAAACGCACACTGTACTGCGCCTGGATGGGTTGAGGATTATGATCCCTGTCGCGACGCACGGCGATCGGGCCGTGGCGATCGGACGCCAGCATCTCTTGCTGTAACCAGGCGGTACCGGTAGGCGCAATATCTTTCAGTTGTACGACAAGGCGGGGATACGCGGGATCATCGGCGATAAAATAGCCTTGCATCCCCACTTTCGCGCGTTTTAGCGTATCGTCGGGTAAATATCCCTGCACTTTTCCGATACCCTGCCCAACCACACGGAGCAATGGCATATCCGGGGTCAGCCAACGGCCTTCCGTCATATCTCGTGCCACATCCCTCACCTGGCCTGCCTGAGGCGCGGTGAGAGACAAGCGCTGGCGTTGCGCATCCAATCCCCGATAGCGGGCCAAAGATTCCGCCAGTTGTCGGTCAAGCACCTGGGTTTCGCTGGCGGTTTCCTGACGTCCGGCTCCCCGCTGCCGCTGCTGTTGCAAAATAGCAATTTGCTGACGCTCTATATTGATGCGGTAGTCCAAATCGGACGAGGTGAGATCCAGCAGTTTCTCACCGGCTTGCACCTGCTGGCCGTCAGTGACGTAGAGCGCTTTGACCTGCGCAGGAATAGGGGCATACAGCGCGCTGACGTTTTCTGCTTCCAGCACAGCAGGAATACGGATGCTGCCGCGCCAGGGAAACAGCAGCGGCACTAATACCGCCGCCAGAATCAGCCCTGAACGCAACAGCTTAACGGGATGAGCATTCTTACGCATGGACCACCAGATACGGGCCTCCTTCACCACCGGAAGCGCGATAAACCAGCCAATTTCTACCGACATCAAAGCAATACCAACCACCTTAATGAAAAAGTGGTACACCATCAGTGCAATGCCGAAAAAAAGGAAAAAGCGCCATATCCATGAGGCGTAACCCCATATCAACAGCTTGCGTTGCATCGACGGCGACCAGGTATGCGGTGCCGGATGACCATAACCAAATAACGCCTCGCGCAGCCGCCAGCGACACAGGGCATACGCGCGTTCCTGCAGGTTTTCCACCCGCCAGAAATCGCTCAGCAAGAAATAACCATCAAAGCGCATTAGCGGGTTGAGGTTAACCACCAGCGTCGTTATCCAGGTGGCGCTGGAGAGCATAAACGCTGCCGTACGCAGAGGACCGTCCGGCAGCAGCGTCCATACCAGCAGCGCGAAAACCGCCAGCAGCACCTCGGCCAGAATACCGCCTGCGCCAATCAGCAAACGCGATCGACGATTCTTGAGTTTCCACGCATCGCTCACGTCGGTATAGAACAGCGGGAACAGCACAATAAAGGCCACCCCCATGCTCTGCACCCGGCAGCCCGCGCGCTTAGCCATAAACGCATGGCCAAGTTCATGTATGAATTTGGCGATCACCAGCGACATCCCGAATACAGCCATCCCTTGCAGACTGAACAGGTGAGGGAACGCATGGGTGTAACGCACCCAGTCACGGCTGACCAGATAGAGCCCCAGCACCAGAATCAGCGGGAATACTCCCAGCAATATTGCTGTTCCGTAGCGCTTAAGCCAGGGCCAGCAACGGTTGAGCAGCGGATCGGGCCGCCAGAGCGGGATACGGAAAAAAAGATACTGGTGCAGCACTTTCTTCCACAGGCTGGTGCGCATGGCGCGGGCTTTGCTGAGGTAACGCTGACGCTGTTCGGCATCGCCCGAGGTCACCAGATCGTGCTGGCGTAAAAACTGCAGCAACTGCTCCAGCTCTTTGACCTGTAGCGGCAGGCCCGGCTCCTGGTTGGCTGCAGCAAGGACCTGTTGTGGCAGACGCAGGGACCAGTGGCGCAGCAGGCGGATAGCCGTGGGCGTCAGCGTGAAATAGCGACCGGTAAGCGGGTCCGCCAGTACCCATTGCGGCGCACCGTTAATACCCGCAGCCGATTCTGCCAGCTGGAGGTCGGGGCGCAGCGCGGGTAAGAGCGGGTTCATAGGCCGACAGCCTGGCGGATCACGGAGAGCGGGCGACGGAACAGATAGACCGCCAGCGGTACATATTCGCCGGACAGTTTGGCGGTTCCGCGCAGGCCAATACGCGGCGGGGCATCGCTAAAGCGGCCATCAAGCCGGTACGCCAGATTGCCTGTCGGGGTCTGCTCGGACTCATAGGCGATGCGCTCAAGCTTTGCCGCATACGGGGTGATGGGGTCGCTGTCGAGGAACAGTGTGATGGGCGCATCCTGTTTTAATTGAATGGCATCCCCCACATCCAGCTCGATGCGTAACGCGGCCAGCGCCGGGTCGGCAAGCTCCATTAAGCGCTCGCCGGTGCGCACCGGTTTGCCAATCCAGCGGTCGGCGTCGGCAAACACGGCAATACCATCCCGGTCGGCGCGAATTTCAGTGCGACTTAACAGGGCGCTGGCGTAATCGCGCTCGGCCCGTTTTTGCGCCACCTGTGCGGCCAGGAAATCAAGTTTCGCTTTGGAATCTGCATCCTGAAAGGCGCGCTGCGAGCTGGCGCGAAATTCCGCTTCGGCAACATTCAGCGACCGCTCGGCAACGTCGGCCTGCGCTTTTAGCGTGGTGTCGTCGAAGCGGACCAGTACATCACCCTGATGTACGCTCTGGTTTGGCTGCACGGCAAAAGACTGGATCACGCCGTCCAGCGGTGCGGCGACCACACGCCCCAGGTGGGGGACCACTTCGGCGGGAGCCAGCACGGACTGGCGCACCGGAATAAACAGGCAGGCGAGCAATGCCAGCAAAGGGATAGCGATCTTCCAGCGCCCTTTACGGTGATGCCAGCGGTTGGTTTGCGGCTCCAGCGCCAGCCATGCGTGGCTGAATGCGCCAGCAAGCTGTTCGGCCAGCACCCGGTCGGCGTTTTGCCACGGTTGTTCGCGCGCGTACCAGATGCCGCCAAACCCTTCTCCCTGGCGGTCTTTAAGCGGTGACCACAGGGCTTCGGGGGCGGAGAGGGTCTGCCAGTCGCTGCGGCTTTGTTCGTCGAGTTGCACCGCTTCAATGACGCCGCACTGGTTGAGTGGTTTGCCCTCAGTTGTCTGCAAACGGGCGCAGGCACGTTCGATAAACGCCACAAACGGCGCGTGGGGAGCGGGTTGAGTGACACCCGTTACCGCGCGCACCCGACCGTTAATAACGAGTGCGGCGTGACGATAGCCGAACAGCGGCTGGCTGTCGTTGACGATGCAGTACGCCAGCTCTTCGCTGCTGGCAGCGGCCCTGGCCTGCTGTTCGATATCAAGAAAACGGGCAAAGATGGCCGCACTGGCTGTAGCCGGCGTGGGGGAAGTACTCACTTCGCCTCCGGGAACTGCGCCGTGCCGCTCATGCCCGCCATCAGGCTGGCGTCGGCATTGACCAGCGTACCGATCAGGCCGATGGTCTGGCTGCTTTCATCAATACGCGCGCCGAGCCGTGCGATGCTGGCCTGCAATGGTTTACCGGTTTCATCCGGCGTAAAGGTAAAGGTCAATCCGGGTTTGAGCGCCGACAACAGGCGGGAAGAGACCAGCAAGTTAATTTCGAGGTGGCGATTGTTCACCACATCCAGCAGCGGTGTGCCCTGGGCAACACTCTCGAAGGTTTGCGTGCGACGTTTCACGACCTGGCCATCAAACGGCGCGGTGATACGACAGCGATTGACCTGAATCTGATACACCTGGCTTTCGGCCTGTGCCTGGGCTAAATGAGCGGCGGAGAGCGCCACGGCGTGCTTGCCGACAGACTTGAGTTGCGCCAGCTGTTGGTTCTGGCTGAGTTCAGCTTCGGCTGCTCTGGCCGCCGCCTGCGATGCGGCAAGCTGTGCCTGGTAAATACTGCAATCGAAGCGCACGAGGATATCCCCTTTTTTGAACGCTTCGCCCTCTCTGAATGGCATCTCCACAATGCGGCCAGCCAGTTCGCTGGAGAGGGTCGCTTGATCGACTGCCACCAGAATGCCGCGTGCCTGATTATCGGTATGCGTTTGCGCGGTGTCGCCAGCGGAAGGGGAGGTCAGAAGCGGATCGGCAGCCAGGGCCTGGGTCATGTGAAACAGTGAGCTCATTAAAAACAGCCCCAGGGTACAGCGATAAATCGACATATTCACTTTCATCACGCTTATCGGCCTTTCCTGTATAACCCCTTGTTAATAAGGGGTTTATGCAACGAAGCTAAATGTAACGTACTGTTAATTCTTTGTAATTTAGTGTGTCGAAGTATAGCAGGCAAGGAAAAACTCGGCAGGCTATAAGAATCTATAGGGGGAAGATCCCCACAACGTTGAAATGGATAACCTGCCGGCAGCAATCCCCACCAGCGGGTGGGGATTGCTTAACATAAATTATTGGTTGTCCAGCTGTGCGCGGACATTGCTGAGACCGGTACGATTAATGCGATAGGGCTGACCCTTTACCGAGCGGATCAGTTTTTTGCTTCTCAGTTTCTTAAAGACGGCGAGCGTGCAGTCGCTGAGCAATAGCCCTTCACGGGTATAACACTCAACGGCGGTGACGCGACCGGACGTATCGCGGGTATGAACGATACGCCCGCCCTTAGCAAGGACATGCAGGGTACGTTGTTCCTGACGGGAAATATTCATGCTGAAAATGCCTGTAATCATCTTGTGCAAAACCTGCCAACACCCTGGGGGGTTAGCGTGAGTGTTTAGCGCAGTGATAACCAGCCCGGCCGCAAAGGTCGGAAAGCTGATTATCAGATGGTTGCATTCTCCAGCATCGAAGCCTCGGTATTCGGTAAGAAAGATTTATCCCATCAATATTAACACGCGGCATACGCAGGGAAATAATTTTGCTTAAGGAGTGTGATCTGTGTGGATACTCAGCGAGGTTTTTTTTTCACTCTGTGCGCACGGTGACGTTATGGACAATCGGGTCATCGCGAAGGCACGCATTGCTTATGAAATGTCCATTTTATAAGACAATACTTAAGACAGAGAAGCATATGGCCTTACACAGCACGTCCGCGGACTGAAGGAGTATGCGAATGAAAAAACAAGACCTGAACGCAGTGAGGAATTTTGATTTTCTGGCACGCAGTTTTGCCCGTATGTATGCCATGGGCCAGCCAGTTGATATTGATGCCGTGACCGGCAATATGACCGAAGAGCAGAAACAGTGGTTCCTGGAACATTACAACCATTATTGCAAACAGGCGCAGCGCGCCAGAGTGAAGGAACTGCAATAGTAATCACCACAACGGGCCTGGCGGCCCGTTGCGTTTTCTGGCTTCGGGGTGTCTTGCGGTCTATTCCCATTTCGGACTCAGCCAGCAAAATCAACGTATCATGCTCTTGTTTCCTGCAGGAGAGGCAAGGGCACTCCTGACTGAATAAGCCAGCTGGCCCATCTATGCCTCAGGCCATCAACTCTCATTTTCGTGATAACAGGTGTTAACGTATCTGCAGGACGGTGCCGGGCTTTTGTATGCACGCCCCCCATTTATGATGATTGGCCGTATCATTGAACGCTACGCCAATAACGTGGTTTGATTAGCTGCCTTCAGGGGCAACCTACCCGCACAATGACTCGTTAAACCTGAGCGACTTTGGTAGCTCAACACTTTCGTTCGCAACGCTGGCATTTTTGTGCAGCACGCTGTCCAGACGCGCATTGATTGTGTCTTCCGTGATAGCGCATCCTGTCCTTGCTAACTCCATCACGACGTAGCCGATAGCCTTCGCCATCTCATCGGAATCACGCTTGTTAGTCTGCATAAGCCCACCTCAAAGCTAAGGGAATTCAACTTATCTGACTATTACTCCTTAAGCTGCGAGGTTACCAGGCCGTTCCTGTTGTTCCGGTTGTTCTATATATGTTTTTAGGCAGTAACTTTATGTATTAACTGGGTTATATGATTTATATATGGAACCACCCTGGAACAATATTGAAGGGATTTGGAACAACCGAATTGGGGCATGTTATTGCATAGACAACATGGTGTTTTCTTCAGGCTGGCCTGCGGTTTGGGAAGTCAACAGTAACCATGAGGCCACCTTCTGCAGACGTACTTAGGTACACGCTGCTGTTGTGTAGCTGCGCAACCGCTTTGACTATTGCAAGCCCTAATCCACTCCCGCTTTGCATCTGATTGGGATCGCGAAAAAATCTATCGAACACGCGCTCTCTCAATTCAACGGGAATGCCGGGCCCGGCATCGGAGACACGTAGCTGCGTGGCGTCATCTAATGATCGTACCTCTACCTCAACCCGTCCGCCCTCAGGACTGTACTTGACGGCATTTTCAATGACGTTGTCGAGCAGCGACATCAGGCGTTCTCGGACGCCTGTCACCCAGATCTCATCATGCGAGTAGAATTCAAGCTCAATCCCGCGCTCGGCAGCCAGCGGTGCCAGCATCGCCATTCGCTCTTGTATCAGTGTGGTCAGCGGCACAGGCTCCATAACCGTGTCAATGCGCGCTTCGCTGTGCATCAGCAGCAGCAACTGATTGACGAGACGAGCCGCACGGCTGTTGCTGCGAATAATCCCTGCAAGCAACTCCTGTTGACTATCGCGGCTAACATAAGACTGTAAAGCCTCAACATTGATTCTCATCGCAGCCAGGGGGGTACGCAGCTCGTGAGCGGCATCGGCAATAAAAACCCGTTCCCTTTCCGTGCTTTCCCGCACTCTGGCAAGAAAAACATTAACAGCATCCACCATCTGGCGAAGCTCCCTGTGCTTTGGCACTGCTTTTAAGGGAGAGAGATCTTCTGGAGTTCGTGAGGCAATTTCATTGACCACCTTGTTCCAGGGGCGCATTGCAATGCGGATTGACAGCCACGCGGGAAACAAAAGAAAAGGAATGCATACCAGCAGCGGCAATATGTAGTATCCACGCGAGTTCAGGTAAATAAAGAAGTTCCAGCCGCCGGCAGGGGTGACGAGCGTGACCTCCGCGTCGGAATTGCCGGATTTTAGGGTACGGCTAGTCCAGGTGCGGCCTTCACTCTCAATGCTCTGAATTTTCCCGTATAGGGTGTTTTTCACCCCCGTTGGAGCGCCATCCGATGAATAAATTATCGCTTTATTCTTCCGAACAATGAGGCTGATCGACAGTTCCGGATCTTCGCCTCCGCCATAACCTTCCCGCAACGCCTTGCTGAACTTTTCCAGCACATCGGTGAGATCCTGTGGGCGATCGTCCATCCGATCAACCAACGTAAGAATGGTTTCGTAAGTCTTGTTGCCCAATAACATAGAGGGGCTACGCAAGTTTTCCCATAAAATGTAGGTCAGAAAAAGACACCAAAGCAGCGTAAGCAGTAGCATCTGGGCGATCATAATTCGCCGTACAAGCGTCGGGGTTTTCAGGCGGCGGCAAAAATTTAGCATCAGCCTGTCCCTTTCTGAATCGGTACGGTATCAATGACATACCCTACGCCTCTCACCGTTCGCACATAGCCGTCGCCGATTTTGCGCCGCAAATTCCCCATATGCACATCGAGAGCATTGCTCATGTTTTCTTTTGCGCCGAATATCCTTTCTTCCAGAAACCCTCGTGTCAGTACGCGGTCAGTGCGCAACATTAACGTTTCAAGCAGCGCGTACTCACTTGCCGTCAACTCAACATTACGTTCACTCACTGTCACGCGACGCGTCGGCACGTGAAGAGATAACCCTCGAATTTCTATCACCTCATTCTGAAAACCGTAACTGCGGCGCGCAAGTGCTCTCACCCTGGCGAGCAACTCGGCGAGAACAAAAGGTTTGACGAGATAGTCGTCTGCACCGTCATCCAGCCCGGAGAGGCGATCTTGCAGGGTGCCTCGTGCGGTCAGGATGATGACGGGTATCCCCTTGAGCTGCTGACGCAAGCTTGCCATCAGGCTCATGCCATCGCCGTCGGGCAGCCCGAGATCGAGCAATACCAGTTCTGGCGCGCAGACATCAAGTTGATGCAGTGCATCCACTTTGCGGCGAACCCATATGACATCTAATCCTTGATCTGCAAGGGCAATACGCACGCCATTGCCGAGATCCAGGTCGTCTTCGATGAGGAGAATTTTCACAATGGTTACGGTATCAACAGTGAATGAAGAACGTCTGAAGAAAAAAACGGTATCAGGAAATCTATCAGGTTTGCAGCCCCTGTACTTGCTTCAGTCTTTCTTCATTTTGGGCTCATGAGAACTTTAGGGTGAGCATTCAAACTGAGCGTTCTGGCGTTTAAAACCGCTTGTATCGTAATCATTTGAATCCACAAGGACTTCTTTCATGAGAAACATCGAACCGCGTCATAAGTTCCCCCATTTACTCTCGGGGCGCATGCTGAAAAAAATGTTGCCGGGAGCTGTCCTGGCCTTACTGGCGACCCCGATACTGGCGGCAGAACAGAAACAGGGCAACGAGTTGACTCTGGGAGGCGGCGTGGATGTTGCGCCACGCTATTCTGGTTCGGATGAAAGCCGCGTCACGACTGCCCTGGTGCTTGATTACTCGCTGGCAAATGGTTTCTTCGTCAGTACCACGCGTGGTATCGGTTACGGCAACAACATCGGCAAGTTGAATTACAGCACTGCGCTGAGCTATCGCCCTGGCCGTAAGGATCGTAACGTGGACAGCGACGCGATCAGCGACGGCAGCGACGACTTGCGAGGTATGGGGGACATCAAAGGCTCGGCTCTCGGTGTGCCTGGCCTGGGGTACGAGGTGACCGACTGGCTTAATGTGCAATTGCAGGCTGAGGTGCCGATTTCTCAGCGAAGCAACGGTGAGGCCCTGCATTTCAGTATTATCAGCCCGTTCTATAAGTCATCGAAAAATTCCGTGACGCTGGCGCTGACCGGCAGTTGGGGAACCAGCAAGTATATGCAGACTTACTACGGGGTCAGTGCATCGCAGTCGGCCGCATCGGGGTTTAGCCGATATGATGCCGGATCGGGCATTTATGCCTGGTCAATGAATGTTGACTGGACGCACAAACTCAACCAGGACTGGAGCGTGGTTGCTGCCGCAGGCTTTACGCAGTTGGCTGGTGATGCACGCAACAGCCCAATAGTGCAACGAAAAGCCTCGCCCACTGGCAGCCTGAAGGTGACATATAGCTTCTGAGCGTTGTGCGACCTGTGCTTCCCGGCAGCGCGTTGTTCACTAATAAATATGTCTTCGATCCGCCCCGGTTCAGATGACGGGGTGGTACTGACCCTGGCCCCAAATCCTGCGCCATTCAGAAGCAAAATTCCTTCCTGATGGGATCATCAATAAACCGTTAACGGCTACGTGCGTTGAGACCGAAACAGGCGAATGGCGTTACTTACGCCCTGAGTGCGCGGAATAGTTCCACTTCGCCGCGGCGAAGAAACAAAGCGGAGAAGAAATTACTGTTGATTCCTCTCCACCTCAGGATCTGCGTGGGAGGAGAGTTAAAGCTTCGAGCCTATAATTCTGGATGCGACTGCTTTCGCCGCTTCAAGCTTTGCTTTCCCGGCTTCAGAATGTGTGCCAGATTCAAATGCTTTGAAGTTAAGCTGAATGTTCTCTTTGGCTTTATCGATGAACAATTGCGGCAGTTCTGAGCAAATGGACTGAAAAATTATTTCATACGCTAAAACACGGGATTGCAGATCATCAATCGCTTCTTCTACTGGCTTCATAATATCTCCTTACGAAATACTCTGGCGCTCACCGGCAAACAAGAAATGCTCTGTCGCGAGTACCTGTGCTATGTGAATATTAAATATCGTTCAGTTAGACAAATAAAACCAGAACAAGCCATGGCCAAACTGGACCGGGAGATCACAGAAATTGAAGGGAAATCAGGAGGTGAGCCAAAAAGTTCGGATGGGTAGCGCACCTGGTCAGCAAAATAGTGCCGATCTTGTGTAATGGTCATCAGACAAGCACTCTGCAGGTAAATGTTACGCGGGTGGATGACGCATAACCGATCGGCAATACGTTGTTCGCTCAGATGGAGCAGGGCACTTAATCTCTTCCTGTTGGTCTGGTCAGTTGTTTATGCAGGCCACTATTTTCACCCACTTTCCATCCCTGCAGGTTTGTCACTGCCAGTGCGGTTGCCCGGAACGCATACGCAAAAAATTTTTATTTTGTGGTCTTGAAAAACGGGCGGGAGGAATTATCTATTGGATCGGACAAGCAACGCTTGCCTTTACGTTGAACTTTTGAATTGATTATTCAGGAGGTTAATTATGGCACTCAGAACCTTGTCAGCACTTCCGGGCTTTTCCGATTCTGTTTTTGCTGACCGTTTTAATCGTATCGACAGGCTGTTCAGTCAGTTAACGGGCGACTCTCCGGTCACTTCACTACCCGCTTATGACCTGAAAAAAATCGATGCAAGCAATTATCTGTTAAATGTAAGCGTACCTGGCTGGAAGGAAGACGAACTCGAAATCGAGACGGTCGGCGGAACGCTGAATGTTTCTGGTAAACGCGCTGAAAATGAATCGCAGGATGAGCAGGGCTGGATCTATAAAGGCATCCGCCGTTCTGATTTTCGTTTGAGTTTCACTTTGCCGGAGCATACCAAAGTCAGTAATGCAAAACTGGAAAGCGGGATCTTGCAGGTTTCCATTTACCAGGAAATCCCGGAAAGCGAAAAACCACGCAAAATTGCAATTGAGAATACACAGAAAGCCATTGAACATCAGGCTTAATAATTGACGTTATGTATCATTTTTCAGGGCCCGCTCAGGCGGGCCTTTTTTATTTTCCGTTTCATTTGGCTGTCACAAACGAAGTGGAAAATAAAAACTGGCAGACGCGACATCGTTTCTGCCAGTGAAAGAAGTTAGTGCTTGTCAGAAGTCATATCCCTTATGCATGTTATAACTTACCTTCATACAATTCACTAATCGCAAATTTCTGTATCCTGATTCAGAAATTTAATGATCCTGGTACTAATGCTTGCCGCGACTTCAAGCCCGCTTATCGTCCTGCGCGGAATTTGTATGATGCCGCCAGCAATGCGACGGCAATCAGGCCGTCAGAATCACGTCTGACAGCCGTTGAACAAGGGGATTTGGGCAGATTAGCGCCGGGCAGAAAGCGCTCTCCCGGCGGGGCACATCTTCAGGACGCGTTTTTACCCGGCAGGCCGCGCACCCGGATGGGCTCTTCGACGGCGTTCGCGGCGAGCAGGCGCTGAAGAGCGGAGATCGCGGTATCGGTCAGTTCATGACCTTTGGTCAGTACCATTAATCCATTTGTGGTGCGAATATCTTCATCGACAACCCAGCCCGGCATCAATTCACGGATACGCGCGGAGCGAACCCCCTCCACATTCGAGCGAAAATCTGACAGCGCTTTGATGAGATATTCAGGCAGCGCCGGACGCGCCGCACGCAGGATTTCCCACGGACGCTCCAGGCTCCAGCCGCGCGCGGCGTGCCGTTCCAGCTCCAGTGCGGCGCGCAGTAGCTGAGCGCCGCGTACCACTTCTAACGGTGCATTGGCGGGCGCTTCTTTCGCCTGGTGACGAATAATTGCCGCAACCAGTTCAAGACGCGGGATTTGTTCCACCAGTCGGCCCGCAACGTCCGGATGTTCATGCAGCAGTTTTTCCTCCTCCGGTGTCAATTTACGCTGTGCGGCATCAGCCTGGACGATGTCGGCAGGAATGCCAACGCAGCCGATCTGACTTAACGACGCGGCGAGAGTGTAAAGCCACTCATCGTGCCACCCCAGTTTCGGCAATGCGTGGCGGACGCAGGACTGCGCAAAAGCTGCGCGCTGAAAAGCCCAGGGGGCAACCATCGCCAGTATTTCTGTGAGCGTTTTTACCGAAGCAGAAAGCGTGGTCGCCAGGAGCTCTTTTTCTGCGCACACGAGCCGGTACTGACGAACTGCGTCATTCAACGTCGCTATCAGATCCTCTTTTGGGCACGGTTTACAGAGATAGCGGAAAATAGCGCCTTTATTAATTGCCGCGATAGAGGACTCCACATCGGCCTGCCCGGTAAGGAGGATCCGCACGCTGTCCGGCGAGACTTCCCGCGCTCTGGACAAAAAAGTCGCGCCATCCATTCCCGGCATGCGCATGTCGGAGAGGATCACCGCAAAAGGTTCTCCGCTGCGAATCGCATCCAGACCGGCTTCACCACTGTGCGCGGTCACCACATCAAACACATCAAACAGATTTCGCGTGATGGCCGCGAGCACATTGGGTTCATCGTCGACGCATAACACACGGGGTAAGGAAGTATCAGTCATTGAGCATCTCCTGCCATGCGGGCAGTTGGTCCAGCATGCCGGTTTGTTCGAGATAACGTTTATCGGGAACGCCATGATTGGCAAGGGTGACCGCAACATGGACGACACCGATCATGCCAAAGGTTTTTTCTGCTGAGCGTGAAGGTTGTACATGGCCTGCGACGGCTTCAACAATGTCCATCGGCAGCCCCCATAGCGCCAGTAAATAGGCACCGATGGCGGCGCGCAGCGGGATATCACCCTGCTCAGTCGTCGCCTCGTCGCTGGTGGTTCTTAATTCTGGAATGAGTAGCGCAATATTGGCCAGCAGCGCCGCAGTGGCTTCCCGTTCCTGATGTCTGGAGATACGCGCCGCCAGCATTGAGGCGCGAAGGGCGGTCTGCTGTAGCTTATCCACATAGGGATCGGTAGCGGCATCGGCATAAACCTGGGACGCGAGTACCAGCAACTTCACTTGTTCCAGCCCCAGGTGAACGATCGCATTACCAATGTCATGAATATGTGCTCCCCGGCTGAACCAGGCGGAATTTGCCAGTTGCATAATCCGGGCGCTTAGCGCCGGATCGCTCGCCAGCAGTTCGGCAATTTCCCGAGTATTCGTCCCCTGGTTGGCAAGGAGGCAGTTAATTTCCGTAAATACTTTCGGGGCGGGCGGAAGCTGGTTAATTTTCCCGACCAGCATGACGACGGTGGGATCCTTGAAAAGCGTGCGCAACGCCAGCGCGTTTGCCACCATCGCCAGTAATTGCGTGCTGTCGCAGGGTTTGGAGACGAAACGGTGCGCAACGCCGAGCATACGAACCGTGGCCTCGGGTTCGGAGTAACCGGACAAAATGATCCGGATCGTGCCGGGCCAGCGGTCACGAACCTGCGACAGGAACTCCGCGCCATCCATCAGCGGCATACGCATATCCGACACCACAACATCGGCAGGGGTTTCTTCCAGCAGGCTCAACGCTTCATGACCGCTGGTAGCGAAGCGGCATTGCCACTCGCTGTCCTGCATCATTAAGGCGCGCTCAATACCCGAGAGGATGCGAGCTTCGTCATCCACGAACATCACCTGCATACTTATGCCTCCTGCTGCACGACGAGGGGAAAACGCATGATGAATGTGGCGCCCGAACCGGGTTTCGATTCGCAGCGAATCTGCCCATTATGCTTGTCCACCACGGTCGAATAGGCAATGGCCAGCCCCTGGCCGGTGCCTTTGCCGACCGCTTTGGTGGTGAAGAAGGGATCGAAAATGCGTTCGCGTATTGCCTCAGGGATGCCGGTGCCATCGTCGGCGACGCGGATCTCCATCATATCGCCGACCTGCTCCACAGAGACAACGATATGCCCTTTTTCCTGCTCGCGGGTCTGGAGGCTGTCCGCAATGGCGT
This sequence comes from Kosakonia radicincitans DSM 16656, assembly GCF_000280495.2. Classification (NCBI taxonomy): domain Bacteria; kingdom Pseudomonadati; phylum Pseudomonadota; class Gammaproteobacteria; order Enterobacterales; family Enterobacteriaceae; genus Kosakonia; species Kosakonia radicincitans. The sequence continues at coordinate 4,200,508 of NZ_CP018016.1, read as the reverse complement.
GCGCCGCATTGACGATAAGGTTAAGCATCGCCTGGCCAACCATGTCGCGCAGACAGGGCAGGAGCGGCAAATCATCGGCAAAGCGGGTTTCCAGTTCCGCCACGTATTTCCACTCGTTGCGGGCGACGGTCACAGTGGTATTGATGATGTCGCGTATATCCACGTACTCCTTTTTATTTTGCGAGGGATGAGAGAACTCTTTCATGGCGGCGACAATCCGGGAGATATGGCCAAGCCCGTCGAGTGATTCATCTAAAGACTGGGGGATCTGATGGCGCAGAAACTCAATTTTGCTGCTCTTAAGGAGGGTATCGAAGGCGGTAAGCGTTGGCTCATCGGCCATTTTTTCCCGCATCACGGCAGCCATGGCGATCGCCGCATCCAGCAGGTTGAGCAGCGAACGGTTGGCGGTCTTCACGAACCCGACGTTGTCAGAAACATACTGCGTGGGCGTGTTAATTTCGTGGGCGATCCCGGCGGCGAGCTGGCCGATGGACTCCATCTTTTGCGCCTGTAGAAGCTGTGCCTGCGTGAGGCGCAGCTCAGCAAGCGCTTTCTTTAACTCATGGCGCTCGTTTTCCAGTTCGATGGTTTTACGTGCGACCACTTTCTCCAGGCCCACATTCTGCTCAAGAATAGCGAACGGGGTCATCTGGTTGTGCCGACTTTCCTGCGCGATGCGTCGCTTTAATACCTCGATGGTTTTATCCCGCGCGACAAGTTTGCGCTGATAATCGGTTAGGGAGAGTGTTGCAACAACTGCTTCAGATGGAGACATCATTTACCTCCTATTGCCACGCCCGTGAATGTCTGGTTGACGTGCAGTCCGTTGTACTGCTCGCCATAGGTTGAGAAACCCACGATCCGGTTTTGCACCATAAAATTGCCGATCTGCAGGTCAAGCTCCTCCTGCTCAAACTGCAAACGCCGCAGGATACAGTCGCAGCCAATAATCACCGCCGGTTCCGGTATGGTTTCATGAACTTTTTCCAGCGCCTTGCTAAAGGTTTCGAGCGGATCTTCCGCAATGCCAATCGAGACGATCAACCCTTCTTCAATTGCGCAGTAGCAGGTCAGTGAGAGATCGTCGTTCATTTTCTGGATCGAACGGACATAAGGTTCGTCGCCAAAAGAGAGCACCAGCGGGTTGCGGGAAAAAACGGTGGGCGTTAATTCTGCAACGGTGATGCCCAGCGATTCGGCATACACCTGCGCGGCAGGTTCGCCGTTAATTTCCCGGATCAGCCGTTTTTCAGGATCGGCCTCGGTAATGATTAATTCCACCTTACTGGGTTCGAAGTGCTGAACTTTAAAAATCGCCACCGGCGAGGAGGTTTCGATGACCGCGAACACCGCGGCATCGGAGATAAACTCACCTTTACCGTTATAGACGTAGCTCTTTTCGAAACGCAGATCGTCACCCGCAGAACCGCCGATAACCGGAATATTTCCTGTCTGCTGATAAAGATTAGCGATAAGGCGTTCCTCAGCCATCGACAAGCCATCAACCAGTAACAAACCAAAGCGTTGCAAAGTGGGTCTGGCCGCGGTGTCGCGATGGATCTCCTCGGCAATCTCTGCAATGGTCGCGGAGTAATCATTCAGGGGGTGAATCACAAAATGGCGGGTGCGAAAAGCGGCGCTCAGACCCAGCCCTAATATCCCGGAGTGCTGAAAACCTTCGGTGCCGATCTGCCCGGAGGAGGTACATCCAATACAGGGGCAGTGAAAGGTTTTTTGCATCTCTCGGCCCAGAATATTCAGGTCATAGTCCGGGGAACAGAAGAAAAGGATCGTTTCTGGCTCAGCGGGAAGCATCTGCCGGGCAAATTCCGCAACCGCCAGCACGGGGTCAGTCAGTTCGCTGCTTGCATATCGGATCTGGAAATTCACGTTGTCTCTCCCATGCTAAAACGTCAGCGTCGCTGGCGGCGTCGGGTAATCAACGCCGCAGCGCGTCAGGTTTAAAAGGATTGCCAGTTTTCGTTGGCAGTCGCGTTACGGGTTGTTTTGCGCGAAGGAGGATTTGCCTTCGTGGCGGTTTTGGCTGCCTGTCCGGGAAGGGCAGTCACGGGGTTGCCTCCTAAATCAAAGAGCGCGATGGCGTCGTTTAATCGCCCGGCTTCTTCTTCAAGTGCGATGGCATTCGCTTTGGCTTCCTGAACCAGCACTGCGTTCTGCTGCGTCACCCGATCCATTTCTGTCATCGCCTGGCCAATCTGATCGATGCCTTTGCTCTGCTCGTCGGAAGCAATGGTGATTTCACCCATCAAGGCATTGACCTGACCCACGGTACTGATAATGGTCGACATTGCCTCGCCGGCCTCTTGTACCTGCTCTGCGCCCGTTTGCACTCTCTTAACGGATTCACTGATCAGCGCTTCGATCTCTTTAGCGGCCTGGGCGCTACGCTGCGCAAGTAAGCGCACTTCGCTGGCGACGACGGCAAAGCCACGCCCCTGTTCACCGGCGCGCGCCGCTTCCACTGCCGCATTCAGTGCCAGCAGGTTGGTCTGGAAAGAGATGCTGTTTATGACGCTGGTGATGTCTGCAATCTTCTGCGAGCTTTCCGAAATACCGTGCATCGTGGCGACAACCGTCGATGTAATATCTCCGCCTTGTTCCGCCACCTGCCGGGCGTTTCCGGCCAGTTTTTGTGCTTCGCGTACGTTATGCGCGTTGTTTCTGACGGTCGAGGTCAGCTCTTCCATACTGGCGGCGGTTTGCTGAAGCGCTGCGGCCTGTTGATCCGTGCGACCGGAAAGCTCTTCGTTCCCGGTGCGTATTTGGTTGGTGCTGGTAAAGATGGTGGTTGAGCTACCCTGAATCGCCTGCACCGTTCTGGAAAGATTTTCCTGCATCCCCTGAATAAAGGGGATCAAACGACCGGCGCAGTTACGCCCAAACTCTTCGAGCCTGGTGTGCAGCTTGCCGCTGGCAATGGTTTCAAGGTGCCGCGCAATGGTATCAAGTGGTTTAACCAGATAATTGACCAGATAACGATCGGTTAAGAACAGCGTCACAACACCGGCGACTAACGCACTGATTAGCACCAGTTTGTTAAAACTGACTTTCGCCGTGGTCTGGTTTAAGAAGTCATCTTTTTGAATCGCTTGTGTATATTTTTCGGCGGTCACGCCAAATTGCACACTCAGCGGCGGATAGGTTTTGCGAAACAGTTCGCGGAACTGGTCGGCCTGCTTATCCTGTGCGGCTTTATACATAGGAATAATGCCGTTGTTCAGCAGTCTTTCCCAGTCCTGAGCCATGCTCTGAACAACCTCATCGCTGACGCCAGGATGGCCGCTCTGGCGGAACTTAGCCAGCATATCCTGGCTGATCTCCAGAGCTTTGCCAGCGGAAATCAACGTCTTATCTGCATTGGCATCATCACCGGTCAGGCGATAATCCATGGCGCGCAGCATGCGTGTTACGGTACGGAAATATTGATCATTGCCTTTAACCAGATAAGAGTATGCGTTTTTTTGCGCGGTGTTCTGCGTTAATAAATTTTCGATGGTGGCGAAGTTAAATAAGGTCATTACCGTGGCGATGCCCCAGATGCAACTGAACAGCACCAGGATGAGTAAAACCATTTTTCTGATTGTTATATCGCGAAGTATTTTCATCGTATTTCCCCACTACGTATTGGGTAAGCTTTTTTACGGCGCCGCTGCGCGCCGCAAGAAAAAGAGTTCACTTCTCAAACTGCAATTATTGTTGGTTGTTATAGGGCTGCATCACACCTCGCTTCGATATTACATTCAATAATGTGCAGGTTATCCTTGACGGCCTCTAATGAGACTGGACGGCCTATGTAATATCCTTGTGCAATGTCACATTTGTATTTTATTAATTGCTGCAATTGCTCTTGTGTTTCAACACCTTCAGCGGTTACCTCAAGGTTATAATCCTTGCCAAGTCCAATGACCTTTTCCACAATACTCTTTGCTGATTCCGAATCGTTCATCGCGAAGATAAATGACTTGTCGATTTTAATGCCATGAAAAGGAAAACTGTGCAGGTAATAAAGCGAGGCATAACCGGTACCGAAATCATCAATCAGCAGCCGGATACCTAAGGTTTTTAATTCCTGCATGACGATCTGTGCGTTTTCTGGGCTACATAATGTCACGTTTTCAGTGACTTCCAGTTCAAGGCGCGCCGCCGGAAAATGAGTTGTCGCCAGTACGTTTTTAATGCGTGCGATAACATCGCTGGCTTTGAATTCCATCGGGGAAATATTGACCGATACAGAAATATGGTTAAATTCTCTGCCGATGTCCTGACAGGCATTGACCAGCACCCAATCCGTCAGGTCGGTAATAATTCCTGACTCCTCGGCCAGGGGAATAAACTGATCCGGCATCAGTAACCCGTGACGCGGGTGTAGCCAACGCACCAGCGCTTCGACAGAGTTAATGCAGCCTGCACGGATGTCGAAGCGAGGCTGATATACGAGAAATAATTGATTTTCCTTAATCGCTTCCCGTAATTCATTTTCCAGTTCGCGTCGTTGGACGATCTGTTTCGCCATGTCAGCCTGATATAAAACAAAACTGTTATTGCCGAGATTTCTGGCTTCATACAGAGCAATATCTGAGTAGCGTAATAAATCGCTGGCCGTCAGAGCATCTTGTGGTGATTGCGCCGCGCCGATATTGACGCCGAGAGAGACTTCATTGCCGGACACGATAAACGGCTTGTTGATGACAGCAATAATAAGCTGGCAGAGCGTACGGATATCCTCTTTTTTATGAATCGCAGGCGCGATAATAATAAATTCATCACCGCCCTGGCGTGCGACCAGATCGGTTGCGCGTAAACAGTTGCGCAATCTCTGCGCCACCTCGCCCAGCACCTTATCGCCAGCGTCATGCCCGTAGATATCATTGACCAGTTTAAAATCGGTCAGATCGAGGCTGAGCATCACCAGCGTGCTATTTGCTTCGCCGCGCGAGTGCAGTTTCCCGTCGAGGAACTCTTGCATCATGGCGCGATTCGGCAGGCCCGTTAACTCATCGTGGTGGGAGAGGAAGCGAATACGCTCACTGGACTCCACCTCCAGCGTCACGTCCGAAGCCGTACCACGAAAACCGATCGCGCCATCCGGCAGGGTAATTCTTTTTAACGTGATATTGCAGTAGCGCTGGCTGCCGAGCGCGGAAACATAGCAGCAGTGCGACAACGTTAAATAATCGCCCGGATGCGGCAGCGTTAACCAGTTGCTGATTGTTTGCTGGCTGTCGACTAAAAAATCGGTAAAGCTGCGTCCCAGCCACTCATCGATGCGATGGCCTGTGATCACCGGAAAGCGGGCAGAAATCCAGGTAAGATTAAAGTTTTCATTGGCTTCCCAGATCCAGTCCGTGGTGGTTTCAACAATATCCCTGAAACGCTGTTCGCTGGCGGATAACGCTGCGCGACTTTGTTCCAGCAGAAAGGTTTTTTCATCATTCATGCGCGCTTTTGTTAACGCTTTACGCATTAAACTAATGGCCAACAGCACGGAAACCACCATCAATAGCACCAGTAAAGGCAACACTTTGCTTAACAGTGTTTCGACGGGGTTTTTGCTCTGCCATTCGACATAAATGCGATCGTTTCCGGCGGTGAGAAACATCGTATCTTTGCGCATTGATGCCACTTCAGGCGGCAAAGTATGTAACCCCTTGATTTCGTATTCGTCACCAAGTTGCTGAAACTTTTGTGGCGTAAGCTTATCGACAAAGATCATTACCGCATGCTCTGAAGGATTTATCCCGGCAGCCGCATAATCATCCGACGTGATCCATGATGCGGCGACGAGCGTGGGTTGGTCATGGATAGTGATCAGCCGGGAGAACGCTATTCCTTGGTTGTTGGCTAATGTTGTTATTAACGAGTCGGTCAGATTGACGCCTAACCATGTTTCAAAGGAAACCTGCCCGGGCTGCCCATCCAGCACGCTATAGCGGGTTATGCCATCCGGTGAGAGGACAAAAACGCCTTCATACTGAAACTTATTAAAAAGCGATTTTCCCAGGTTCTGTCTGTCCCATGCCCAGTGCACATTTACGGTGCTTGTCAGATTTTGAAAAGCGTCATCCCAGTTGGCGTAATCAGCAAGGTGTAATCGTAAGTTTTCCTGTCTGTTTTCAAGCGCTTTAGTCAGCAAGTGCATTTTTTGCCGTTGTTCAGTTTGCTGAAGATCGCTTTTTGTCTGGATGAGGGTGAAGAGGATGGTAAAAAAGATGAATGTCATCAGCGCCAGCATCAATGTCGCTGTCTGCTTGAGTATTCCATGCGTATTACCAGCCAGCGAAGGCAGGTTTTTATCATCGAGAACATGCATGCTTCACCCTTTTCTTGTGATGAATAAAATACGCCGGGTCTTTTTACATTAACGGCCTGAGATACGTTTTATTTAATGCAAATAGCACCGTTGATACTTTTTTGTGATAGTTATCAAACTTCATTCTTCTTTTAATTTTTGCGAACGCGGGAATATTAATTTTTCCTTAAATTATTAGCCTGGGTATCATAAAAACAGTGTTTTTTTCTATAGGTTAATGTTTTTTGAGTAGCAGTAACCAATAATATGAAACGTTGGTTTTAAATATATTTTATATTCCTGCTTTGCCGGTGGTGAATTTATCGCATGCAGAATCAATATGTTGTTTATTAGTAATAAGTATTTTCTTATGAAGGATAGTGTAAATACCCCCTGATGGGTATTTTTTGCGTTTGTTTGCAAGCTGGATGACAGAAAAAAGAGACCTGGCGGGGAAGGCTTTATTGCATGTCATGCCGTTCCCCGGCAGGCCTTTTGCGGTGGGAGGCTATTGCCCTCCCACCAGGTTTACATCACATCAGAACGATTTACGCAGACGCAGGCTGACTGTCTGGGCGTCGAAGTGCGGCGCAGTAGAAAGGTCATAACGCGCGCTGAGGCTCAGGTCGTCATTCTGTACCAGCGCCACACCGGCACCGATATCCGCGGTATCGGACACCGGCGTGGCGCCAAAGCTGGTGAAACGCGTTTCGCCCAGCGCATCGGCGACGTAGCTGGCGCTGGTCGCTGTGCGGCTGCGGTCATATTCGTGCGTCCACATCGCCTGCACGAATGGCACCACATCGCCGATTCCGGTGCTCCAGCTATGCTCCAGTTTTGCGCCCAGCGAGCTGCGCACCGACTGCGTATGGCTGGAATCAACTTTCAGCGCGGCACCCTGATCGCTGTGCTCTTTATAGTCATCCTGGTGCAGGTAGCTGTAACTGACGGCAGCGAGCGGGGTCAGCGTGGTTCCCTGGGCGAAGAAGATCGGGTAGCCGACTTCTGCTTTGGTCATCACTTGCTGCCCGTTGAAACTGCCATCCGCCTGGCCGGCAAAGCCGTCGAAACCGATGCGGCGCTGGCTGTCATATCTCTGCGTGCTGACACTGGCGGTCAGGTTGACGTACAGCGGGTTGCCGCTCCAGCTTGCGTAGGCAATGCCACTCCAGGCATCAACATCCGTATGGCTACCCGTCAGGTTGTCGCGGCCATTGACGGAAGAGTGCGCATAGCTGAATGCGCCGCCCACACGCCAGTCGTCAGCGATCTGACGATCCGCTCCCAGCACCACACCGCCGTAATGCGCGGTGTAACCGCTGACGTTATCAATCATGCCCTGGCGAGCACTACCGTAGAACGGCTGGCCCCAGACGGCCCAATCCAGCGCATCATCACCGGTGGCAATACCGCTTTGTGAACCGTTACGGGCGAGACGCGTGCTGTTCATATGGTTGTTCACCACGGCCAGCGCGCCGGAAGAGGCTGCGGCTGCGGTGCTGCTCGCGGCGCTGTTCTGTACCGGCGACAGTTGCTCACCGGCCCGGTTGGCTTCTTCGCGGCTGCCGATCGCCATAGAGGCGTTATAGAGATTGAGCAGGCCTTCAGAGAAACCGCTGTAGTTACCCAGCCCGCGCAAAGAGGAGATAGCATTTGGTGTCGTGGCAAAACCTGTGTTCGGGGTAACCACTGGCGTTGTTGGTGTCGTCGGTGTGGTTGGCGTCGTCGGTTCTGTCGGCGTTGTTGGTGTCGTCGGTGTCGTTGGTTCCGTCGGGGTTACCGGATCCTGACCGTCGAGATAAACCACGAGACTGTTAGTGCCATCAATCGTTACCGCTTTACCGGTCACCGTACCGTTGTAACCCGCGACATGGTAGGCCAGCGCGTTCTCATTGTACTGCGTTCCCGAACCGGAGGCCTGCACCACCAGGAAACGCTGGCCGTTAGCAAAACCGTAGCTCTGGCCTGTCGTTAGCAGCGAAACGCTGGAATGCGCGGCAAAAATCGCATCGCCGGTCACTACCAGGCGGCCATAACCGCTGTCCTGCGTATTACCGTTGGCAACCGCGCCATCGGCGACGCCGATAGCCAGCTCGCCTTGTTCCTGCTGGAGGTAATTACCGTTAATTGTCACCGTACGGTTAAGTAATAAAGAGGCACCGTCGTTGATAACGCTGTGCGTGCCCATCTGGAAATCATCATCCACGGTGAGCTTGCCGGTGCCAAAGTGCAGATCGGCTCCGGAACTGTAGACCCTGCCACCGCTGTTATAGCCGGTCAGCAGGCTGTCGTAGCTGCTGCCGCCATTAATGGTTAACGGGTTTGACGTGTTGTTCCAGATGTTGCCAGCCAGCGTGCCGTTGTTATTAATGACCGATAGCGCGCCGATATTGTAAATAGCAGCATCGATACCGCGCAGCGTACCATTGTTGGTGATCCCGTTGGTCATCGTACCGGCGTTCTGCACCGCGTAGGCGCCATCAATCAGGCCGTTGTTAGTGAAATCGGTGATGGTGCCCCAGCTAATCACACCGCTGTTAGGGCCCTGAATCGTCCCCTGGTTGATCAGCGAGGTAATTGTTCCGAAGTTATTCAGCGCGACGTTACTCGTAATCGTGCCATTCACACTGTTTTCCAGCGTGCCGATGGTTCCCCGGTTATACAGCCCGTAAGCGCCAATAGTGCCTGAATTACCGGCGAGATAACTGTTGTTGGAGAACAGATCTACAGACGAACTATCATCGATATACATACCGGAATCGTTGTAGTTACTGCCGGAACTCATGATCGTGCCGTTGTTGGTAAAGGTACCCATATCAACAGACTGGAATGAGAGCGCGTTACCCGTGGGGCTGACGACACTTCCGGTAGAGGTGATCGTCACTGAATCAAATGAACCGATAAAAGAACTTTGACCTTCTGTTGTGGAAATCTCAGTACCAATTGATGCCTGAGTTACAGGGGTGAATGACACCCAGGCAGCCGCCATCGCGAGCAATAATGGCTTCTTACGAAAGACAGGTTTATGCATATGCTATTCATCCAAAATGAAAAGTAACTGCTGAATCTTTGTCCAGGCAGGTGTGGCGGCAGAAAAGGACGCACCTGAGACCAGGGGCGATGGCGTCCTTAACCGATATTTAGTTATCGGCGTGTCTCTGAATGGCTGTAGGGGAGAGAAGAAAATATATCGTGCATTTATTTTACCTCTTTCACCTGCTGCTTTTGTGAAGACCATTTGCCCGGGAATGAGAGCAAACTGGCGGCAGGGGATAAGAAAGAGCTTAATTGTATTGTGGTTTTTAGGCGCACCAGGTCTCTGGCGCAGTAAATAAAGCAAAGTTCCCTCTAAATATTTATCTCATCAATTAATCAGGACCTGCGGCAAAAAATGAACTTCCGCAGGTCCTTTTTTGCTGGCGACAACCACAATGACGAAAATTATTATTTTCACCAGTTAATTTATTGACCTCGAATTATGGAGTGGTCTATGTCAAATAAACTGGAATGGCAAAAAATAGCGAATAAAGAGCTTAGTCGGAAAGGAAAGACGATTGATTCGCTGGTAAAACCGACGCCTGAGGGTATCGCCATTAAACCTTTATATACCCGTGAGGATCTCGACGAACTGGATATTGTCCGGTCACTGCCAGGGCTTCCACCTTTTACGCGCGGGCCGCGCGCTACCATGTATACAGCTCAGCCCTGGACGATTCGCCAGTATGCTGGTTTTTCAACGGCAAGAGAATCGAACGCCTTTTATCGCCGTAATCTTGCCGCCGGGCAAAAGGGGTTGTCGGTGGCCTTTGATTTGGCGACGCACCGGGGCTACGATTCGGATAATCCGCGCGTGGTGGGCGATGTGGGGAAGGCGGGTGTCGCCATTGATACCGTTGAGGATATGAAAATCCTTTTCGATAATATTCCGCTGGATACCATGTCGGTTTCCATGACCATGAATGGCGCGGTATTGCCGATTATGGCCTTTTATATTGTTGCCGCTGAAGAGCAGGGCGTCTCGCCGGAGAAATTAACTGGCACCATCCAGAATGATATTCTAAAAGAGTATCTGTGCCGGAATACGTATATTTATCCACCGAAACCGTCAATGCGAATTATCGCCGATATTATTGCCTGGTGTTCGGCAAATATGCCGCAGTTTAATACCATCAGTATCAGTGGCTATCATATGGGCGAAGCGGGCGCAAATTGCGTTCAGCAGGTGGCGTTCACCCTTGCAGATGGCATTGAATATATTAAAGCCGCAATTTCCGCCGGGCTGAAAATTGATGACTTCGCGCCGCGCCTCTCTTTTTTCTTTGGCATCGGCATGGATCTGTTTATGAACGTCGCCATGCTGCGTGCCGCCCGTTATTTGTGGAGCGAGGCCGTCAGTCAGTTTGGCGCCACGAATCCGAAGTCGCTGGCGCTGCGCACCCACTGTCAGACATCCGGCTGGAGTCTGACGGAACAGGATCCTTATAACAATATTGTTCGCACCACGATTGAAGCGCTCGCCGCCACGCTCGGCGGCACGCAGTCTTTGCATACCAACGCGTTTGACGAAGCGCTTGGGCTACCGACAGATTTTTCGGCGCGTATTGCGCGTAACACCCAGATTATTTTGCAGGAAGAGGCGGAAATCTGCCGCACGGTCGATCCGCTCGGCGGCTCTTATTACGTCGAGTCGCTTACCGCTCAGATCATCAAAGAGGCACGGGAGATTATCCGGCAAATCGATCAAGTGGGCGGCATGGCGAAAGCCATTGAAGTTGGGCTGCCGAAACGCATGATTGAAGAAGCTTCCGCGCAGGCGCAGTCAGAGATCGATCAGGGTAAACGCGTGATCGTCGGCGTAAACAAATACAAGCTGGAGCAAGAGGCCATTACGCCGGTGCTGGAGATCGACAATGTGAAGGTGCGCAATGAGCAAATCGCCGCGCTGGAGCAGATCCGCAGCACGCGTGATGCGGCGGCAGTTCACGATGCACTGGCGGCGCTCACCCATGCAGCACAGCATAATGAAAATCTGCTGGCGGCCGCCGTTCATGCGGCGCGGCTGCGCGCCACGCTCGGGGAGATTTCCGATGCGCTGGAAGCCGCATTTGATCGCTATCTGGTTCCCAGCCAGTGCGTCACTGGTGTCATCACCCGCAGCTATCAACAAAGCAAGGATGCCGCAGCGGAATTCGACGCCATTGTTGAGCAGACCCGGCAATTTCTCACTACTCACGGCCGCCGTCCGCGCATTTTGATTGCCAAAATGGGGCAGGATGGTCATGACCGTGGCGCGAAGGTCATTGCCAGCGCCTACTCCGATGTCGGTTTCGATGTCGATCTCAGCCCGATGTTCTCAACACCGCAGGAGATAGCCCGCCTGGCGGTAGAAAACGATGTGCATGTTGTTGGCGCGTCGTCACTGGCAGCCGGACATAAAACACTGATTCCGGAGTTGATTGCCGGGCTGAAAGAGTACGGGCGAGAGGATATCTGCGTTGTCGCGGGCGGTGTCATTCCGCCGCAGGATTATGCCTTTCTGCATGAACAAGGCGTGGCGGCTATTTACGGCCCCGGCACCCCGATGCTGGAAAGCGTACGCGACGTATTAACACGGATTAGCCGCCAGCATGATTAACGAAAAAACGCTGGAAGCGACGATTCATCGGTTGTGTGCCGGCGATCGTGTCGCGCTCGCTCAGGCGATGACGCTGGTGGAAAACCAGCTTCCGCAATATCAACGCCTCAGTCGTCAGTTGCTGGATATCATTATGCCGCTAACCGGCAGGGCGCTACGCATTGGCCTTACCGGTACGCCTGGCGCCGGGAAAAGCACTTTTCTGGATACCTTCGGCATGCTGCTCATCCGGCTCGGTAAGCGGGTCGCCGTGATTGCTGTTGATCCCAGTAGCCCGCTGAGCGGCGGCAGTCTGCTCGGCGACAAGACACGAATGACATCGCTGGCGCGTGCGGAGGCGGCATTTATTCGTCCTGTGCCCTCCGGTGGTTACGCCGGGGGAGCCAGTCAGCGTGCCGCTGAATTGATCCTGTTATGCGAGGCGGCGAATTATGACGTGGTGATCGTTGAAACCGTAGGTGTTGGTCAGTCGGAAACGGAAGTCTCTGGCCTGGTGGACTGTTTTGTCTCGCTGCAAATCGGCGGCGGCGGTGATGATTTGCAGGGGATTAAAAAAGGCATCATGGAGATGGCCGACGTCATCGTTATCAACAAGGACGATGGCGACAACCGCCTGGCGGTTGCGGCCGCGCGTCAGGTGTACGAGAGCGCGCTTTCGATGGTGCGACATAAGTATCCGCAGTGGTCGCCGCAGGTGCTGACATGCAGCGCACGGGAAAAGCGTGGGATTGAGGATGTCTGGCAGTGCATTGTCCGCTTTAGCGAGGTCATGGCGCAAAGCGGGGGACTGGCGCAGTTGCGCCAGCAACAAACGATGAAATGGCTTCAGAAGCAGGCCGAAGAGGAAGCGCTGCGACAGCTTTTTGCCCATCAGATTTTTCGCCAGACTTTCAGCCAGACGCTGGAAAGCGTGAAAAATAACCAACAGGCTCCGCGCACCGGCTTACAGCACATCCGTGAATTTCTTCAGCATCACTATTTTGAACAATAAGAAGGTAACTTTATGTCGTATCAGCATGTTGTCGTCACGATCATACAAAAAGTGGCTGTTATTGAATTTAACTATGCCCGCAAATTGAATGCGCTCAGCAAGGTATTTATCGATGATTTGCTTCAGGCGCTGGAGGATCTCAACACTCCGGAGATTCGCTGCGTAATTCTCCGCGCTCCGCACGGCGCGAAGGTTTTTTCCGCCGGGCATGATATTCATGAGCTGCCGACTGGCCGCCGCGATCCGCTCTCGTATGATGATCCGCTGCGGCAGATTACCCGCATGATCCAGAAATACCCGAAACCGGTTATTGCGATGGTTGAAGGGAGCGTCTGGGGCGGCGCTTTTGAGTTGATCATGAGCTCAGATCTGGTGGTGGCAGCCACAACGTCCACCTTCTCAATGACGCCGGTAAACCTCGGCGTGCCGTATAACCTTGTCGGTATCCATAATCTAACGCGCGATGCCGGTTTTCATATCGTAAAAGAGATGATTTTTACCGCAGCGCCGATTACCGCTGAGCGCGCTCTGGCCGTAGGCATTCTGAACCATATCGTGGACGCGAATGAGCTGGAAGATTTTACCTTGCTGATGGCGCATCAGATCTGTGAAAAAGCCCCGCTTGCAATAGCCGTTATTAAGGAGGAACTGCGGGTTCTGGGGGAAGCGCATACCATGAACGCGGATGAATTCGAGCGAATTCAGGGCATGCGTCGTGCGGTTTATGACAGCCAGGATTATCAGGAAGGGCGAAGTGCCTTTATGGAAAAACGCAAACCGCATTTTCTGGGCTACTGAGCAACGGAGAACAGCATGAAAGAGTTCTGGCCCCGGTTAAGCGCTGACGAGGCGGCCGCGCTTATCCGGCATGATGAAATGGTGGCATTTAGTGGTTTTACTGCCGCCGGTTCGCCTAAAGCGCTACCCGCTGCGATTGCCCGGCGCGCACGTGAGTTACATCAAGCACAGCAACCTTTTCAGATTCGCCTTCTGACCGGCGCATCCATTGGTGCTGCTGCCGATGATGTATTGTCTGAAGCGGATGCCGTCTCCTGGCGCGCTCCGTACCAGTCGGCAGCGGGCATGCGGCGAAAAATCAATCAGGGCAGGGTGAAGTTCGTTGACCTGCATCTGAGTGAAGTGGCGCAAATGGTGAACTATGGCTTTTTCGGTGACATTGATGTCGCCGTTATCGAGGCTTCGGCGCTAACGAGCGATGGCAAGATCTGGCTTTCTAGTGGTATTGGTAATGCGCCAACCTGGCTGCGTCAGGCAAAACGGATAATCATTGAGTACAACCATTATCACAGCCCGCAGGTGGCTCAACTGGCTGATATCGCCTCACCTGGCGCGCCACCGTACCGCAACAGTGTCGCTATTTTTAGTACGCTGGACAGAATTGGCCTGCACTATGTGCAGATTGATCCGCGAAAGATTATCGCAGTGGTGGATACCGAATTGCCTGATGCCGGTAACACGCTGGAGGAGGAGAAACCGGTCTGTCAGCAGATTGCGGACAATGTAGTGACCTTCCTGCTCAATGAGATCGCACACGGACGTATTCCTCCAGAGTTTCTGCCGTTGCAAAGCGGCGTCGGTAATATCAATAACGCGGTGATGGCGCGTCTTGGCGAAAACCCGGATATCCCGCCGTTTATGATGTATTCCGAAGTGCTACAGGAGTCGGTGGTCCATCTGCTCGAAACGGGAAAAGTCAGAGGGGCTAGTGCATCCAGCCTGACGGTTTCCGACAAAGCGTTGCGGAAAATCTACGATAACATGGACTTTTTCGCCGAACGCATTGTGTTGCGGCCGCAGGAGATCTCCAACAACCCGGAGATAATTCGCCGCCTTGGCGTCATTGCGCTGAATGTCGGGCTGGAGTTCGATATTTACGGTCATGCCAATTCAACGCATGTGGCAGGCGTTAACCTGATGAATGGCATTGGCGGCAGCGGAGACTTTGAGCGCAATGCTTACTTATCGATTTTTATGGCACCCTCGATTGCAAAAGAGGGGAAAATATCGACGATTGTGCCGATGTGCAGTCATGTCGATCACAGCGAACACAGCGTCAAAGTGATCATTACCGAGCAGGGGATTGCCGACCTGCGCGGGCTTTCGCCGATTGAGCGAGCCCATACGATTATTGAAAATTGCGCCCACCCGCTATACCGGGATTATCTCCATCGTTATCTGGAATCCACGTCCGGCGGGCATATACGCCACGATCTTAGCCGCGTCTTTGAACTGCACACCTCGTTACTGAAAACGGGTTCTATGCTGGGTTAAACCGTCGTACCGTCGCGATCGTCAGCAATGTATTGACATATCGCGGCGGTATGCCGCTGGTTTTTCAGTGAATAAAGATATTCCTGCATCGCCATCGGGCCGTTTGGCGCATCGAAATACGTTAATGTCTGCGGGTTCACCAGCGGCCAGGCGAACCAGGGGATCACGGTGAGAAATTGCCCGCGTTCCACCGCGCTGATTTTGGCCATAAAGCTGTATGCCCGGTAAATAATCGTCGGATGAATGCCGCATGAGCGGATGTGGGCATCCAGCATGGCTTCAAAATTGGCTCGATTCTGGAAACGCATTTGCAGCCACGGCAATTCGCGCAGTAGTTCCTGCGGCTGTTTATCCTGATAGCGTCGCGAGACAAGAAAACCGAGTCGCAGAGGTGGAAGCTCAGTAACCATCAGGTTTTCCAGTTCCTGAACGCGTGGCGAGACCAACTGTGGTGAAATAATAAAATCGAGCTGATGACCCAACAGATCGTCAATCACCCCATTTTCACTAAATTCAACCGCCTGGGTGCTGACGTTTTCATATTTATCGCCCAGGCTTATGAGCTGATCGAAAATAATGGTTGGATAAGTGTTATCAATACCGAGCACCACTTTCTGTGAGCGCTGCGTTGAGTTATGGAGCTCGTTTTCAATGGCCGATAACCGTTCATAAACCGGGAAGAGTTTCTGGTAAAGCTCCTGACCGGCTTTATTCAGGCAGATGCTGTTATCTTTTCGGGTAAAAAGCGGGTAGCCAATCTGCGCTTCAAGCGCGATGATGCTTTTGCCAAAGGGCGATGCGGTCATATGAATTTTTTCCGCCGCTCTGGCAATGCTTTTGGTCTGCACCAGGACAATAAAATTACGCATCCTTTTGGAAATAAAAATAGAGTTGCTCACCTGAAAATCCCTCTCGGTTCCAATAACCATTATGTTTGGCAATCCGTGCCATTGTTAGCATGCTATTTATTGCTGCGATCAATGTTAGCACACAGTGGCGCAGTGGGGACCACTGCAATCCGTCAGAGATGGGAGAAGTGCCGCATTTCACCTGTTGCGTTTGCCAGATGGCTTCTTCGGTCAGTGTGACAGGATGAAAAGAAGCGCGGCGGTTTTTTCTTCCAGGCACATTGCTGGTATGATTTTGAATTAAGATGAGAATGAGATTCATCTCATGCTTTAATTTATTTCAAATATTAAGAAAGCATTAATATTCAATTTTATTGATGCTTTTTTTTGCGAGATGAGTTCCACAATTGATTCATTGATAAATGAATCTCCTGTGGTAATGTTTCATTTAAAATGAATGATCGGATCACCAGTGGAGTGAGTATTATAGTTGCATCATGGTAGATAAAAACATTTACTTCGAGCTGCAAAAGCTATCTTTAGCACTATTTTTAGCGACGAAAAGTTCAGCGGCGCGATTATTTATCGACGATGATAACCAACCTGTTAATAATTCAGCGGTTAATGAACCTCTCGACGTGATCGACGCGGGGGATCCGCATACCCGGTTGCATGTGCGCCATTTTTGCAACAACGTGCAGCTGGTGAAAATACATACCCGCGCGAGTGAATGTCAGCAGATCATCGAGGCCTGGCGCGCTTACTGTAACGACAGCCTGATGGATGGGCAGTCGATGCCGCTGCTTAATCTTGTCCAGGGCTGGACTTTAATCGAGGACTGCCGACGGCATCGCGATGGATGTATGACGAAACATCGTTTTGATGAGTGCGGGACATTACATTGTGCAGGCTCTATTTTTCAGCAATGTTTGCCTCCACCAACAGAATTAACCACAGAGATACAGGAAAAAAACGACTGTGGGCATTGTTGCTGTCAGTTGAGTATTCCTCATATGCAGGTTTATACAGCGGATAAATAATCCGCATGATTCGTTTAATTTTCATGGCAATACATTAGGCAGCCTGATTTCTTAACATTCGCCCCGGATGGGGTGATGGGCATTTACTGTACTACGAGTAGAACAGACACAAGAATAACGTTAAGGCCCTATTAATTTCAGGGGGAATTCTTCGCTGCGGCGACTATGTTTGTTTTCTCCCTGCCGTTTGCCAGATCTTTCGGATAGCATGCTTTACGGTATATTCGCTAATTCAACAGGTCGTGCAATGAATGACGAAGCGCAAGAATAGTCACTTAACATCGCCAGGAAGAAGTTGATCGGGCAACAAATTGTGTGCCGGGTAATAAACCCTGTCGGTAGCATAGACGGGAATGTTGTTGGCACAAAGCATACTCAGGGAAAAGCTAAATAAGCGTCCGATGGCAGGAGCCGATCGTTTCGGTGTTGCACGATGGCTGTTTCGTGCTGCAGTTAGCGCTATCAGACGTTACTTAAGGGATAAATGGCGGCGGTGTGTGGGAAAGGTCAGAAAAGAAAGCTGAGTGGCTGGGCAGAAATAAAAAAAAGGGGCAGTTGCGCTGCCCCTGATACATTTTAGAGCTCGAAGTCTTCCAGCTTTTTGCCGCCTTCAATGGCTTTTGCAATCGCTTTCGGCGTACGACCCTGGCCGGTCCAGGTTTTTTCGCTGCCGTCTTCGTCGATATACTTATATTTAGCAGGGCGAGGCGCACGAACAGATTTAGACTTCGTGGTTTGCCCTTTCAGGGAGGATAAAAGCTCGGTTGGATCGATTCCTTCATCCAGCAGTTTTTGACGGAATGCCGCCAGCTTGGCTTCTTTCTCTTCTTGTTCTTTGCGAATTGAAGACTCTTCCTCGCGGCGCTCTTCAACGACAACAGACAGTTTCTCAAGCATCTCTTCCAGTGCTTCGAGCGTAACTTCACGAGCCTGAACTCTCAGGGTGCGAATGTTATTTAATGATTTTAATGCTTCTGACATAGCGTCACTCCGTGTGCAGAGAAATGTAAATTCTATCGGAATTAATTTTTAGTGATCATGAGATAAAAATCAATACTGAATTATATTTTTTAGCAAATATAAATTCACTTTTGTAAACATGCTCTACCTCATACATGTGGATAAAGCGAAATTTAGCCAGCGATATACGGGAAAAGACCATATCCTTTAAGGGTTATTTTAATGTTGAGCCACAGTTAATGCCGCCTGGCTTGTTGAGGAAATAATGCGCAACTCACCATTTTTCATCCATACAAAGGTAAGATTGCGCCCAAAAGCCCGTCATTCCATGTTTAGCGCCTGTTTCAACCTATAAAAATTATCTCTGAAGATGCGCGTTTTCTCTTTCTTGTTGGTTGTTTCGTCAACTGCGATTTCAGCACTGCTGAATGTTTCGTTAAACATTACCACATATTGATGGCTCAGATTCCGACACAATAAGTAGCTAAGGAATTTCGCCCGCGTCAAACATTGTTGAGAATAATCTCGATCCGTCGCCAGTACGGCGCGCTCCAGCTCATACCGGAAATCAAAGAAATCCACTTTGTTGACGGTCATATGTGGTTTTTTCTTCATACCATCCTTTTATTCTGTCAGGTAATGGCGTATGCCGCGTTACCAGGTCTTGCCAATATTAAACTGGAACTGTTCGGCTTTATCGTTCGCATATTTTTTAAAGGGCTGGGCATAAGAGAAGACCAGCGGTCCCAGTGGCGACATCCATTGCAAGGCGATACCTGCGGAAAAACGGATATCATAAGGATCGCTGTAATCTGGCAGACCCGCTGCCAGCGTTTGTGCCGTGTTATGCCAGGAGGTACTCCAGACCGTTCCGGCATCGACGAATAATGAGGTGCGCAAGCTGTCGGCATATTTATCGCTGACAAATGGCGTCGGGACGATAAATTCGCTGTTCAGCACCACCATCGCATTTCCGCCCACCGCATCATCTGAGTTTTCCAGCGGGCATTCGCTATAGCTACTTTCTGATCCGTTACAGCGGTAATAAGCTGATTTTGGCCCGATAGTATTTGAGGAAAAGCCGCGAACTGACGAAGATCCGCCAGCGTAGAAGTTGTCATAAAATGGCACTTCTTTACCATTCAACCCGCCGGCATATCCTGCACGCAGACGTTCCATCCACACCCAATTTTTGTCGCTGTTTAATGGCAGATACTGCGCACTGTCGAAACTGATTTTGTAATAGCTGTTATCGGAACCCGGAATGGTTATTTTGCCGGTTAAGCTACTTTTATTGCCGGAACGGGGGAAAAAGCCGCGATCCAGCGAGTTATAGCTCCAGCCCAGCGAGGCAAAGAAGTCATTGGCGCTATATTCCGCGTTGCTGTCTTCATCTTTGCTCACCACTTTAGGGTAGATACCGCGTGAATTAAGGTAATTCCACGTGGTGAGCTCCGGTTCCATATTGGTTAACCGGTTATGGACATAATCCAGCCCGAGATTGAGGGTATTATTTTCGCTGACCGGGAAGCCCATATTCCCGCTGAGGCCATAACTTTGCTGATTGTAGCTACCGGTGTCGGCATCAGTGGCATCGTAACTGTTATAGAAAATTTTGCCGCCGAGGCTTACCCCATCAACAGTGAAATAAGGATCGGTGACGCCCAGTTCAATATAAGACTGGTAACTACTGCGCGTACCGTTAAAACTGACGGTGTTGCCGGTGCCGAGCCAGTTATCCTGCGAAACGCCCAACTGGTAACTGATACCGCTATCCGTACCGTAGCCGAGGCCGACATTAAAAGAGCCGGTATTACGCTCCTTCACTTTATATTCGACATCCACCTGATCCGGCTGGCCGGAAACCGGTGTGATATGGCTCTCAACGGTTTCGAAATAGCCGGTGCGTTCCAGCCGCGCTTTCCCCTGTTGCACTTTCTCATCATTCAGCCATGCGCCTTCCATCTGGCGCATTTCCCGACGCAGTACCGAATCGCGGGACGTATCGTGGCCGGAAAACCGGATCTGGCGTACCGAGTAGCGACGCCCGGCATTGACATTAATCCGCAATGTGACGCTATGGTTTTTGTCGTCAATCTCCGGCACGGTTTTGACCTGCGGCCAGGCATAACCATCCTTGCCGTACAGTTTTTTGATCGCCTCTTCGACGCGAGTAATGCCCGCTGCGCTGTAAGTTTGCCCTTGCAGTGTTTGCGCCAGTGCATCCACCTCTTTATTGCGCTGCGCCAACTCGCCGTTCACCAGTGTGCTGACGACCTGATAGCGCTCACCCTCGGAAATATTCAACGTGATATACAGTGATTTTTTATCCGGCGTCATACTGACCTGGCTGGAATCAATCGCAAAACGTGCAAACCCACGATCGAGATAATAGCTGCGGAGAGTCTCGATATCGGCTTCAAGTTTTTGCTTTTGATATTTCTGATCGCCAAGCACATTCCACCACGGTACTTGATCGCGTAATTGCAACTGATCCAGCAAGGTCTGCTCGCTGAATACATGGTTGCCAATAATATTAATCTGGACGATTTTAGCGGAAAGCCCTTCCTGAAAAACAAATTTCACATCAACGCGATTGCGCGGTAATGGCGTTACCACGGAATGAACCTGGGCGCTGTATTTCCCTACGCTGTAATAAAAGTCCTGTAACGCTTTTTCTATTTCCGAAAGGTTATTGCGATCCAGCGCGGAACCTTCCTGAATGCCATTGGCACGCAGGTTCTCTTTGAGCACATCATCTTTTATCGCTTTATTTCCTGCGAAGCTAATCTGTGCGATTGTTGGCCGTTCTTTGACCTTTACCAGCAATGTTTCGCCTTCGCGCAGGATCTGCACATTATCGAAACTGCCGCTGGCGTACAGCGCACGTACCGATTCGCTGATATCGTCATTGGTGACATCTTCACCCGCTTTGATCGGCATACTGAGCAGTGCTGCCCCAATGGTAACGCGTTGCAAACCTTCAAACTGAATATCATTGATTTTCAAAGAGGTGGCGGCATGCAAAGCGCAAGGAGACAACAATAAACCGGCGATGATATTGTATTTTTTAAGCATGAAAGTTTCGTCTAAGAGATATTTTCAAAGAGAACGGCTGCAAATAGAAATGCAGGATTGCATTTAATCATGGGGAAAGAATGGAGAAAGCATGGATATACAACGCAGGTAAAAATAATATGCGCGCAAGGAACTTTATTGGAATGTTAATATCAAAAAGTTTGTCTGCGAGGGGTGTAATATTATTTTTGACTCACTCCTTAAAAAAGCCCCCTTCCTGAACGGGGGGAAAGGGGGAAGAGTTTATTAGGAATGATGTCCTCTGCACTCAACAAAGAACGCTGAGACAATAACAAATAATGTGTCAGTTAAAATGAAGAAAGCATGGATAATATATGTATGAAAAAAGGGGCTGCTGAGCATAAAGTCGTTAGTCGAGGAAATCATTAATAAAAGAGCGCAGTGAAGGGAAATCCCCCCTCCACCGCATGGCTGCGGTTGGGATTTGGAAGGGGGGATGGAGTACTACTTTTATGAAGGAGTGGTATTACACCACAGTTGATTTCTGCTGGATCCATTCCCGCCGAACTCAACTGCGCTAATAATAAACCCGCATCGTGAAAGGATTATGCAGAAGCGATGAAGATTTTGTCATCATATATAACAGCGCGGATTTAGCGCACAAAAAAGCCGGAAAAGTAACCTGTTCCGGCTTGGATGATGACATCAGAAATGCGTGTTCACGCTAACATAAAAGGTGCGTCCGGATTCGTTATACGTTTCTGCGCCTGCGCCGTACAGGTAAGCACCGGTGGTGCTGTTGCCGGTGGTTTGCGCATTACCGGCGCGGTAGTGGCGGATATCAAAGATATTGTCCACGCCGCCGGTCAGGCTCAGGTTTTTGTTCACCGTCCAGGTCGAGCTCAGACCGACCACGCTGTAAGGGCTGACTTCATTCAACTCACTGCCGGAAACCGCTTCACCTTTATAGTTGAAGCGTTTGGGTTTCTGCCGTCCGTACCAGGTAAAGGTGCTTTGCAGCGACAAATCATCGCGTACCTGCCAGGCCAGCGTCGAGTTCAGGGTAAATTGCGGGATCACCGACAGACGATCGCCCGTGGTTTTGTTCTTGCTTTGCAGCATCCACGTCATGTTGTTACTCCAGTTGACGCTTTCGCTAACCGGAACATTCAGCGTGCCTTCCAGCCCTTCCACTAACGCTTTCGGCACGTTTTCCCACTGATAAATATTGGTGGTGCCATTGCTGGCGGTACCGACGGCGGAATAACCGGATTCGATCTTGTTGTGGTAATCATTGCGGAAGTAAGTGATGCCGCCCTGGAAGCCGTTGTGTTTGTACTCGATGCCGATCTCTTTGTTAACGCTGGTCTCGGCTTTCAGGTCGCTGTTACCCATCAGATAACAGGCTGAACTACTGGCATAGCATCCCTGGCCATTACTGTAGAGAATGTAGTTCGGGTTGAGCTGATAAAGATTTGGCGCTTTATAGGCGCGCGCAATCCCCAGTTTTAACGTCCAGTCCTCCGCCAGCCCTTGCGACAGGTTCAGCGACGGGCTCCAGTTGTTGCCGACAATCGAATGGTGATCAAAGCGCAGCGCCGGTGTCAGCATGGTGCTGTCGGTAAGGGCGATATTATCTTCGGTAAACAGCGAGAAGATCTCCGCGCTGGAATATGGACTGCGATTGGTGCTGCTGACGCCATCAATCGATCCGTAAGAGAGCGACTGGGTTGTCGAAACGCCATCTTTCATGCGCTGCTGGTTCCACTCGGTGCCGATAGTCAGGTTCTGATCGACGCCCAGCGTAAATGGAATGTTGACCTCGCTGTGTAGCAGTACATCGGAAAGATCAATATCGAAGAACTTATCGCTGGAGAAGATCCCTTCCGTGCCGCCAGCCAGTCCTTCGCCGAGCCGGGAGTTGCGGGTGCGTTCATACTGCGCGTAGGTGTTGGTTGTTACGCCATTGTCCCAGCCGCCGGTCCAGGTCACGCCCCAGTTCTGGCGGTAAAGACGGTTGGTCTCTTTGCCATACATACTTTTCACCAGCGTGCTGGTGTTGGTGTTCTGCGTATCGCCTGCGTACAGGTTGCCCTGACGGCTGTAGCCGGACTCAAACTCCAGTGCCTGCATCGGGGCGAATTCCCAGCGCACTTTGCCGTGAATATCTTTATTGATCACCCCTTCACGGCCTGCCGGATAAGAACCGGCGTAGGTACCGGTGCGTGCGGCTTCGTGGCCGGAGTTGATGTCCTGTGCGTCGGCCTGGGTTTTGCTCAGGTTGCCCCACAGGTTAAAGCTGACGGTATCGGAAAGCGGGCCGTTCAGGCTGAAGTTGGTGCGTTTCGTCGAACCTTCTTTGCGGTGCTGCGGCGCATTCAGATAAGTGTTCCATGAACCGTGCCATTCACCGGTAGTGGGTTTGGTGATGATATTCACTACGCCGCCCATCGCGCCGTTGCCGTAGCGCGCGGCGGCCGGGCCACGGATCACATCGATATGATCGATCATTTCCGCCGGTACCCAGTTGCTGTCGCCACGGCTATCGCGATCGCCACGCCAGCCATAGCGCACCGAGTTACGGCTGGTCACCGGTTTGCCATCCACCAGAATCAGCGTGTTTTCCGGCCCCATACCCCGGATGTCGATCTGGCGATTATTTCCGCGCTGACCGCTGGTGGAGTTGCCGGTCAGGTTGACGCCAGGCTGCGTGCGGATCAGTTCCGAGACATCGCGAGCGGGCGGGTGTTTGCGGATTTGTTCGGCGGTAATGGTGGATACGCCGGAAGCCTGCAACGTCTGTTTGGCGGCGGTTACCACCAGCGTATCTTCCTGCGTTTTGGTTGTGTCCGTCGCGGTTTGGTCAGAAGTATTACTGGTGTCAGCGGCCTGTACCGGAAGCGTCAGACCCCACAGTGCCACGTGAATCAGCATGGCCAGTGGATAATGTGAAGCGTGTTTCATGCCATATTCCCTGTATTTTTATGTGTACGGTTCTCGCTTTTTTCGGGCGTCGTGACGCCTCCCTGAGCCGTGGCATAAAAAAGAGAATACATGCCCGGACTGCGGCGGTTATCTGCGTCAATAAATGAGTAAAAACGAGAGGGATTATTTGCACGATGGGGAAAACGTTATTCGCCAGAGAATCCTCATCATGCGCGAATGACGTTAATAGAAATGAAATTCATTATCAATGATAATAGCTATTCAAAATTTACAAATTTAAATGTTATTTATAATCAAGGATTTATAAATATACTCTTAGAATTGGTATGCGAAGTGGGTAAATAATAAAAGCAAATCATCATTGTTAATTCATAATGTTTTCAAATTCTCTTCATTATTAACGTTGTTATTCGTTGAGTCACGAAAATAATATGCCGACATTAGCGGTTAACATTTTTCGGGAAACTCTCCAGCAGCCAGTCAATAAAAACCCGCAGGCGATGTGTAACATGGCGGTTTTGCGGATAGACCACATGGAAAGGGTAGGGCGCGGGACGCCACGGGCGCAAAATTTCCACCAGCGCGCCGCTCTTCAGCGCGCTTTCCAGCGCATAACTGAAGGTCTGAATAATCCCCAGCCCGGCCAGGCCGGCGGCCAGATGGGCGTTACTCTCGTTTACGCCGATGCGGTGATCGACCTTGATTTCACACTTTTCGCCGTCGCGCTCAAAACGTAAGGGGAAGGCTCTGCCGGTTTGCGGCGACAGATAACTCACCAGCCGGTGGCCATTTTTCAGCTCGTCCGGGTAGGCGGGCGTGCCAAAGGCTTTCAGATACGCGGGCGTGGCGCAGGTCAGCAGTGTTGCAGCGCCAATCTGGCGGGCGATCAGTGAGGAGTTATCCAGCGGGCCGCCACGGATCACGCAGTCCACATTGTCGCTGATCAGATCCACCGGGCGGTCAGAAACGCCGAGATCGATACGAATATCCGGGTAGCGCGCCAGAAACTCCGGCAGCGCCGGGATCAGCACATCGCGCGCCGTGGAGCCGCCGACGTCAATACGCAACTGACCACGCGGATGGCTGCGCACGCTGTTAAAGGAGGTATCGATATCTTCCAGATCGCGCAAAATGCGCGCGGTTTTGTCGTAATAGTCGCGTCCTTCCGGCGTCACCGTCACGCGGCGAGTGGTACGCTGCAACAACCGCACGCCGAGGTGCGCTTCCAGCTCCTGCACCAGTTTACTTAGCGTGGCGTTAGGCATCTCCAGTGAATCTGCCGCCCGGGTAAAATTTCCGGCTTCCACCACGCGGGCAAAAGCCCGTATTGCCTGCAACTGATCCATACGTCCCCCTTACTGGCGAAAATTGATTATACACCACGGTGAATAGTCATTTTCATTTTTCGGTATTTTTCAATAAAAACGCCAGCGCTACAGTGCAGCTATACCGAAGACGTCAGCCCGGCTGACCGCCGGTAAACCCTAAAACCTAAATTGAGGAACAGAAAAATGACGAAACAACTGAGCGGAAAAATTGCCCTTGTCACTGGCGGTACCAGCGGTATCGGTCTGGCTACGGCAAAAGAACTGGTAGCCCAGGGCGCACGTGTCTTTATTACCGGTCGTCGACAGAAAGAGCTGGATGCCGCTGTCGCTGAAGTCGGTGCCAGCGTAACCGGCATCCGTGCCGATGCGTCAGTTCCGGCGGATCTCGACGCGGTGTATGCGCAAATCGCTAAAAGCGCCGGGCGACTGGACATCCTCCACGCCAATGCCGGGGGCGGCGATATGTTGCCGCTGGGGTCGATTACCGAAGAGCATTTCGACCGCATTTTTGCCACCAACGTACGCGGCGTGCTGTTTACCGTACAGAAAGCGCTGCCGTTGCTGGTGAATGGCGCATCGGTTGTATTGACCGGCTCCACCGTGTCGATCAAAGGGACAGCCAACTTCAGCGTCTACAGCGCCAGTAAAGCCGCCGTGCGTAACTTTGCCCGCTCGTGGTCGCTGGATCTGCAAGGCCGCGGTATCCGCGTCAACGTGGTCAGCCCTGGCCCCATCCGCACACCGGGGCTTGGCGATTTAGTCCCGGATGAACACCGTCAGGGATTGTTTGACGCACTGGCCGCGCAAGTACCGCTGGGCCGTCTTGGCGAACCGGAAGAGGTCGGCAAAGTGGTGGCTTTCCTGGCGTCGGATGCCTCCAGCTTTATCAATGGCGTAGAGCTGTTTGTTGATGGCGGCATGGCGCAAATCTGATGGTCAACGCCCTCACTTTTCGCGGGCTGGTGCCGGCAGCGTCGATGGCGCTGCCGCAGGTTCGCGCACAGACAATGGAGCATAAAGAGATGACATCACCTGAACTGCAAATCGCTCAGCACCTGATCGATAAACACTTTGTCATCTGGAACGATCCGCAGCCGCGTATCAGTAGCTTTGGCGAGGTTTATACCGGGGACTTTTATGTTGCCGATTACGCCGACATCGCCACCGGCTATCCGCAGGTTGTGGCGTTAATTGCCCGCGTCCAGCGCGAACATCCGGGCTTTGTCTTCCATCCGGCGCCCGTGACCTGGAATCATGGGCTGGGCCGCGTGACCTGGAGCTATGGCCCGCAGAACGACTCCGGGCTGGTACACGGCGAAGACATTTTCACCGTTCGTGATGGCCGTATCGCCAGCATCCATGTGTTTATCAACCAGCCCTGAGTGGCAAAAACAATGAAACGACCTCTATTACTATCCCGACGATCGGCAGACCTTTATTGATGGCGCGGTGCCGGAAATGGCCGCCATGTTCTTTCGGACGCTGGCGACGGTGGTCAAAAATATGCGCCTCCTTCATCGCGAAGGCGTGCGTTATGACGTGGCGCAGCAACATTCTGGATCCGCGCGGCAAAGTGGCCTGCGCCGCGCCGCCCGGCGTTTTGCCATTTTCAGCAATAGTTACGCCATTTAAGTTGGTTGTGATTTCTGCCGTTCCCTCACATCGTGACGCGAATAAGCGCAGAGAGTGTATGAGTGAATGGCAAAACGTCGTGCGGTCTATTTACATGAAGAACAACGTCATTTTATCCAACAGCGCGCCCGCAGCTGGCTGTGGCGCTATGAGCTTCCCACCTGGACGGTAATTATCGCCGTGTATAGCGGCTGGTTCGCCACGCTGGCGAACTGGCAAAGCTTAGGCCTGTGGCCGGCAACGTTGCTGCTGATTGTGTTTACCTGCTGGTATCTCTCTGTGCAGCATGAATTAATTCACGGTCATCCAACGCGCTGGCCGTGGTTTAACCAACTGCTGGGCCTGCTGCCGCTGGCGGTCTGGTATCCGTACGGCCTTTACCGTGATTCCCATCTCGCGCACCACAACACGCCGGAGCTGACACTGCCGCACGCGGATCCTGAATCTTATTATTTTGCCCCTCAGCGCTGGCAGCGTTTCTCGCGCGTGCAGCGCGACATCATTCGTCTGCGCAACACGTTCCCCGGGCGATTGCTACTGGCACCGCTGCTCGATATCGGGCAACTGCTGGCAGTCATGATGACCGCATTTTATCAGCGGCAAAGGAAAGCGATCGTCATGTGGCTGGTGCACGGTGTACTGCTTGCGGCGCTGTTTATGTGGATGGCGCATTGCGATTTTTCACCGCTGTGGTTTGTGCTGGCGGTTAGTTATCCGGCGCTGGCGGTGACCAAAATCCGCTCCTTTCTCGAACATCAGGCGGCAGACGATCCGCTGGCGCGCTCGGTGATTAATGAAGCGGCGCTGCCGTGGCGTATTCTGTTTCTGAACCTCAACTACCATTCCATCCACCACGATCTGCCCAGTGTGCCCTGGTATGGATTGCGCACGCTCTACCTGCGTGATCGGCAGGCGTACCGCCAACGTAATCGCGGATTTCTGGTTCGGGGCTATAGTGAATGGTTACGACGCTTTTTGTTTACATCGGTGGACGTGAATGCACACCCAGGCTGCAAGCAACACTACGACTAACCTGTTTTCCTTGCCCATGTACGATCTGCACCGCGCAGATACCGTGGCGCTGGGCGGTGTGCTGAAAGAACTGTTCGCCGCTCGCGGTATCATGGCCACGCATGTCTGGCCGCCGCCGGATCTGTTAACGCACTGGCAGGAAGATGCGCTGCTGTTAAGCCAGACCTGCGGTTATCCGCTGGTCACGCAGCTTGATAAAGTGCAAACCGTGGGCTGTTTTCACTATCAGGCACCGGGCTGCGAAGGCATCGGCTACCGCAGTTTCCTGGTGACGCGTGAAGAAGAGAGCGGGAAAACGCTGGGGGATTTTCGCGGTCAGCGCGCCGTCTGCAACGCCATCGAATCACAATCGGGCTATAACGCCCTGCGGAAAATGGTCGCAGCGCTCTCCGGCGGGGAACGTTTTTTTGCCACGGTGGAGTTTAGCGGTAGCCACCGGCAATCGCTGGTGGCGTTGCAACAAGATCGTGCGGATATCGCCGCCATCGACTGTGTCACCTGGGCGCTGCTGCAGCGCCATCAACCGGACTTACTTGAAGGGCTGACGATTATCGGTCAAAGCCCGTTGACACCCGGGCTACCGCTTATCACCTCCGCTTCAACCTCCGCCGCCAGTCTGGCGCTGCTGCGGGAATCATTACAGCAACTGGTCAGCGATGCACAGTATCAGCACGTTTGTGCGGCGGCATTGATTGGCGGTTTTGCCGCTGTCACACGCGAGGATTACGCTTTACTGCTGGAGTGGCGGGATGACGCGGCAGCGCGCGGCGTGGTTGATTTATAAATGTTGAAATATTTCATCATGTTGTGAAAACCAAAAGCCAACAAACGGCACGTTCCGCCAAAGACAATCGCGCGCGGCAGGCAGAAAGTCATGAGTCTCAGCCGGACTTAAGGAGAAGAAATGAGCCAATTATTTACGCAAGCAAACGTGGGCAGCGTTGCGCTGGATAACCGCATTGTTATCGCTCCGATGTGTCAGTATTCCGCCGACGCGGGGAAAGCGACTGCCTGGCACCGCATTCATTTGGGCAACCTGGCGCTTTCCGGGGCCGGGTTACTGATTATCGAAGCCACCGCCGTAGAGCCGGAAGGGCGTATCTCACCGCAGGATCTGGGCTTGTGGGATGATGAGACACAGCAGGCGCTGCGCGTGGTGCTGGATGATATTCGCCAGTATTCACCGATAAAAATGGGCATCCAGTTGGGCCATGCGGGACGTAAAGCCTCCGTCAGCGCGCCATGGCTGGGCGGCAAACAGCTCAGCCTGGAAGAGGGCGGTTGGCAAACGATCTCCGCTTCGTCCGTGCCGCACGATCCGGGCGAACGCCCGCCGCGTGAAATGAGCCAGCAAGATCTGCAACGCGTCAAACAGCGCTTTGTCGACAGCGCACGCCGCGCCGTGGCGCTGGGCATTGAGGTGATCGAAATTCATGCCGCTCATGGTTATCTGCTGCATCAGTTCCTGTCGCCGCTCTCCAACCAGCGTACCGACGAGTACGGCGGAAGCCTCGAAAACCGTCTGCGTTTTACGCTGGAAGTTTTCAGCGCGGTGCGTGAAGCCGTGCCATCATCCGTGGCGGTCGGCATCCGTATTTCTGCCACCGACTGGATAGAAGGCGGCTGGGATCTGGAGCAATCCATCGTACTGACGAAGGAAATCGAAGCAGCGGGCGGCGATTATGTTCACGTCTCCAGCGGCGGGTTGTCGCCGTTGCAGAGCATTAAAGTGAGCGCCGGGTATCAGGTGCCGTTCGCCAAAGCGCTGCGTCAGCAGACCAGTATGCCGGTGATCGCCGTTGGGCTGATTACGGAACCTCAGCATGCAGAAGAGATTCTGCAACAGGGGGACGCGGACCTGATTGCGCTGGCGCGCGGTGCCCTTTACGATCCGCGCTGGCCGTGGCATGCCGCCGCAGCGTTGCACGGCGCGGTGCATGTTGCGCCGCAGTATCGTCGCGCGGAGCCGCACGGCGTGAAAGGCACGGTAAAATAATCAATTCAGGCGAGCCTGACCGCAGCAGGCTCGCCTGCCTGAAAGTGCTAAGCGGAGCTAAACGCCTTTGCGTACCAGTTCCGCTGCTTCCAGAAAAACCTCATCTTCAACCCCATCACCCCGGCTTCTGCCTTGCCGTTCAATCTCCTGAATAATGTTGTCGCGGTTAATTGTCTTTCGCTCCGAAACCAGTCCAATTACTGCTGCGCCAATGGCTAATCCAATGAGTCCCGTGTGCTCATCATTGAACTTCATGCTCCACTCCTCCTGATTATTGGTACAGGAAAAATCTAGCACAGGGATATATTTTCGTCATTTTCCCAAAGTGCCGTGCGATCAGCAGGATATGGCCGCTATGCGCCGGAGATCTGTTTCCCTTTTTCGCAGCGCTTGCGGCAGGATTGTGCAGGTTATTATCGGGTTGTTCAGGGGGAAAAAAATCAACAACATGGCCTCTCACTGGCTGGCAGTGAGAGGCTTTTCAATCACTTCTTACCGTTAGGTTTTAACTGCTCGCCCGGCTTGAGTTTGAACAACTCATCGTCGCGCGTGGAGTAACGCACCGTACCATCCTCCAGCCGGTATGCGCCTTCGGTAAACCCTGCGCCATTGAGGAACGGAGCCACCGCATCCGGTTTACCGCGCATCGCCGCTTCCAGCGCCAGCAAGGCATAAGGGGCGATACTGTCGATATTGGCGTAGATATACTGCTGATCATCGACGAAAAAGCCATTCAGCCGTTTGTGGGCAATAATGTTGTCCGCCACTTTATCCGCCAGCGTGAGGTAGCTTTTATCGCCGGTTGCCTGCGCCAGATCGATCAGCGCAAAGATGGCGTACGGCTCGCTGTTTTGCGTGGTGAGATCCAGTTTGTGGTTTTTGCCGCCGGGTTCGCCGATATCACCCAACCCCTGGCTACGGGCAATCCCGCGCGCCACTTTCCATATCTCTGTATCCGGCTCCAGCGTCCAGGCGCGGGCGTAAGAGAGCAGGAATTCATTGCCTGCCGGATAAGGCTTCAGCACGGTGCCTTTTTTACCGTAGTAGCCGTCACGTTTCAGGGTATAACCCGACAAATCGCTGCCGTTTGCCAGCATTGGACGGAAGGTGTTGCTGTTCGCGTCATAGGCATATTTGGCGAAAGCTTTCAGGCCATCCAGCGTCCATTTTTTGATGTCATCCCCGTCGTGTCCGAGAGATTTCGCCAGCGCCAGTTGCATCAGCGCGTTTTCCGAATAGAGCGTGCTGGTACGGCCTTTCAGCATCATATTGCCTTCCAGTGCATCCGCGCCAAACTCCGGGCCAAACTGGCGCTGCGCGCGGTCGCCATATTTTGAGTTGGTATCGCTGTCGTCGCTGGTTTCGGCGCGTTTTAACGCCTGGGTAAACTGATAAACGCCTAACCCGGTCTTTTTATCGCGTGGCAGAACATACTGTTCCGCCAGCCGTTTTGCCCAGGTGAGCGCGCCTTTGTCACCATCGTGTTGATAGAGCAGCGAGGCGGAGTAGATCAGATCATTTCCCGCGTTGAGAAAGCTCAGGCCTTTGGTGGCAAAGAACGGCGGCTGTTGTTCAAACTCGCTGTTCCACAGTTTGCCCATTACTTTGCCGTATTCCCCGTGGCGGCTGGTTTCCAGGATCTTCCAGTCGTAAACATGTGCATTCCAGAATGCGCGGATAAAACGTTCGGTCGCCGGTTTATCGACGGTAAACATCAAATCATAGTAGGGGTAGGCGTTCTTCAGTTCGTGGACCATCTCTTTCTCGCTTGGCCCTTCCGGTTGCAGCGTGTTGAGATCGATAAAGCGGTGTCCGCCCCACAGCAGCAGCCCGCTCTTGTCCTGGTAATGGCGGAAATAGTAACGAACATTCTCTTCGGCCAGTTTTTTGTATTTTGCATCGCCGCTCAGATTACTTAACCCAACCAGCACGCGCATCAGGTTCTGCTGCGCGGAAAAATTCGACAGCACTGCGGTTTTCCCATCGGGGAAGATCCATTCCATCTGCTTGCCGGTACGCGGATCCACGCCATCGGCCAGTAACGGCACGTTGGGCTGATTTTGTGCGGCGGCCTTCGTTATCACCGTGTCGGCAAAGGCTTTGACGCTGCTCAGGCGCGCGCTCTCCTGCGCAATGGCCGCGCAGGAGAAGGTACTCAACATCGTTAATGCCAGCGTTATTTTTGACAGTTTCATTATTCGCCTCTTTAAAAATAAGGATTTCTGCCGAAATCCTTATTTATATCCGGGTTATCAGAAATTATATTTCACACCGACGCGGTAACGAGTTTGACGTTCATCTGTATATTTACTGCCGGATACATTACCAATCGCAACATACGGCGACCAGTTTTTATCAAATTTGTAGGTTAATTTCACATCATGCGTCCAGTCGTAATTTTCATTATCGGCAATCAGCACGCCAGCGGACGTCGCGTGTTTATAATCCAGTTCGTAGTCGAGCTGATAATCATTAAACAGTTTCCACGAAATAACAGCCGTCAGGTTGTAGCCGTTTTCGCTGGTGTCTTTTGTGGTGCCGATGTTGTTGGAGTTGCGCTTAAAGTAAGGGCGGTAGCGCAGCGTAGCTCCGACATCACTGGA
Source organism: Kosakonia radicincitans DSM 16656 (assembly GCF_000280495.2). Classification (NCBI taxonomy): domain Bacteria; kingdom Pseudomonadati; phylum Pseudomonadota; class Gammaproteobacteria; order Enterobacterales; family Enterobacteriaceae; genus Kosakonia; species Kosakonia radicincitans. The sequence goes on along the minus strand of NZ_CP018016.1, from coordinate 4,167,853 downwards.
GAAGTTGACCTTGCCGCGCAGATACGGGCGATAGTTGTTCGAGGTTGAACTGCTGTCCAGTGAAAAACCCGGTTCAATCTGGAAGGTCGGATTAATTTTATAAACATAACTGGCAACCACTTCCGTACCATTACTGACGGTTTCGTGATACGCCTTGTCTTTATTTTGTGAGCCTTTCCATTTGCCTTCCAGCGATAAACCAAAACCATTTGCAAAGCGGTGCGACATTAATAAACGATCTTTGTGGTTATTACCGCCACTGTCATTTATTTCATGGCGATAATCAAAAGTCACCGCATGAGCCGCAATACTGAACAACGGTATGGTAGTTAATAACAACGTGCGCAACATAATATCCCCTATTATTTTAACCCAAAGGTACAGAAGGTTCTCCGCAAAAAAATTGCAGATAGTTTTAATTCAGAGGGAATGTGACAATCCCTGCTGATAAAAATTGATATAATTAGCAGGCATAATAATTATGACGAATATAATCACTGTGCCGGTAATGTGGTGTGTGGTGCCGGGTGCCTCCCGGTGAACTGGAGGCCGATCTCTCCAGTTCGCCCATAAAAATGAAACATCATTGAGGATAACCTCATATCAGCATGACCCCGCCGCTGAGGGGGATTCACCACACAGAATACGTTATCAACCAAATTATCAGGATTAATTGGGTGCATTAATCTTGTTGTTTTCATATCTTAATTAATCATATGGAACGCACTTTTACACAATTTGAAATGATGTTTTGAGGCTGAGATCAAACATTTAAATACAGACTGAAAATTATTCAAATGATGGAATTAAAGATATTCCTATTTATAATAAATCATTTATAAACAACAAGATAAGTTTTCTAAGTGAGGTGGTGAATAAAGAGATGTATTGTTGATTTACTATCGAAAATAAATAAGTTAATAAATTTATTCCTGGAATAAATTGCGAACATTTGACGAAAAATGCAATACACTGAGCGCAACAGGGAGAGTGCGGAATGCAGAACCAGACGGGATGTCATCAACAACCTAAACGAAAGCTAAACAAGACAGTCAGCCAGGCTTGATCTGCCTTAACGTATCCCTAACACTCAGGAAAAAACATGCCTCCGTTAACGGAGCGGAAAATATAAAAATTATCCTCTGGAGCCGCTATGACAATCTATGGAAAGGATCGCCTTTTCATCTACGGTATTGAGAAAATACTCAGGCAACTGAGCAGAGAAAAAGGCAGCCGTTTTCGCAGCGGTGGCGCCGCAATATATGTGACCGCGGGAATGGATATCGTGGAAATGTATTCACTGTTTTTCTCCAGCCCGCCGCCGCATTACTCTATTTTCATCTCCTCTGAACGCCATTTCGATTCACTGACGCTACTTTTCCCTGGGCTGGTGAAACTCTGCCTTGCAGAAGATGTTCACGTACATGAGCTGCGCCAGGCACTGGAAGTGATGATCCTGCTTTGTCAGCAAAACCAGCAGCCCGGCTATATTCATGGCGCCTTTAAGTTCACCAGCGCCGAGCAGCAAATTATGCGCTTGCTGCTGCGCGGGCATTCAGTGGAGGATATCGCGCGGATACGCGGCGTCAGCCCGACCACCGTCAGCGTGCAGCGCAACAGCCTGATGAAACGTACCGGCACCAAGAGCTTGCAGGCGCTCTGTTCGCTCTATTCAGCGATGCGTACCGGTAGCGCACCCGCGATGTGCCGTTAATGCACGGTGTTGCTGGCTGGCAGGCACAAAAAAAGCGCCTGGCCGGCGCTTAAAAACAACAAACACAATCCACCTGGTGTGGGCTGAGAATCAACAGGTTTTCGCCAAAAAATCACTGACGGTCTGCATGCACAACGACCGCTCTTCGACATGGGGCATATGGCTGGAGGATTCGAAAATCACCCATTGTGCCCCGGTAATATGATCCATAAACGGCTGCACCACTTCTGGCGTGGCTTCGTCATAGCGCCCGGAAATCAGTAATGTCGGAACGCGCACCTGCGGCAGACGGTCGATAATCGTCCACTCTTTCATGCTGCCGATCACGTGGAATTCTGTTGGGCCGTTCATTGCGTGGTACACCGTCGGATCGGCGTCCATCGCATCAAAGGTGCGCTGTACTTCCGGCGGCCAGGGGGAGAGACGGCAGACATGGCGCTGGTAAAACACCTGGCTTGCCGCTTTGTATTCCGCGCTGTCCAGCGTGCCCGCTGCTTCGTGCGCCAGCAGCGTCTGCTGGACGTCAGGCGGAAGCTGCGCGCGCAGTTTCGCTGCACCTTCCAGCCACAGCGCCATTGATGCCGGTGAGTTGGCGATAATCATCGCTTTCAACCCTTGCGGCTGGGTGACTGCATGTTCTGCCGCCAGCATTCCGCCCCAGGATTGCCCCAGCAGCGCGTAGTTGTCGGCAATCTCCAGCGCCTGGAGAAGATGATTCAGTTCGTCGAGAAACAGCGAGGGCTGCCAGAAATCCGGGCTTTTCTCCGGCAGATGGGTGGAACGTCCGTTACCCAATTGATCGTAGTGGATCACGGCGCGCCCGGTTTCGGCGATATCTTTGAACGCATCAACATAATCGTGAGTGCAGCCGGGGCCGCCATGCGCGACCACCAACGGCGTTTGACCGTTGTGTAGATCGCCGCAGATGCGAAACCAGGTCTGATATCCCCGGAAGGGAACATAGCCTTCTCGAATGGTGTACATGAGTGACGTTTACCCTGTTAAGTGAACTGGCTTTCAGGTTAGAACGTCACTGCTTACGCTGAACACTAGCAAAAATGCTAGTTCTTAACTGTCCAGCAAACGGTAATGCAACGCACGGACAACTGCCTGCACGCGGTTGGTCGCGCCGAGCTTTTTCGCCGCCGTGTTCAGATGCAGCGTAACAGTCGCAACTGAGCGGTGCAGCTTGCGGGCAATCTCTTTCGCCGTCAGCCCTTCGGCGGACCACGCCAGACATTCGCGCTCGCGGTTGCTCAGTTTGACATGGCGGCAGGTGAGCATTGAGGCGTCAAACAGCGGAAACGCCGACTCCTGGAAGCGGTGCGCCAGAAAGGTCAGCTGCGCCAGTGTTTCGCTGATATCCCGCTCTTCCCGCTGGTCGGTGACAATTCCGGTCAGCGTGACAAAACCGCCATTGGGCAGATGCAGCGGCACGGTGGCGCCGCAGGGCATATTGTTATCGCGCATGTAGTGCGTCACTTCTTGCGCGTTCTCATCCAGTCGCCCCTGCAATGCGCTGCGATCCGGGCGTTGATAAGACCAGACGAACGGCGCGCAACTCTCCAGCGCAAAATGTTGAACCGGATCGACCTGATAGTAGCCACGCTCGCACCACAGCCTGCGCATATCATCCGGCACATTGCGCATCTCCAGCAGCGATGGCGTAATCAGCGCGCCTTCCAGCGAACGCGGCACCGGCGTGTAGTCGTAAATTACCGCATCAAAACCCAACGCCTGCGTCCGGGCAAACAGCCCGGCAAAAGCCTCTTCAAGCCTGGTGGCGTTGGTTGCACCAGGGCTTTCGATATCAATGCGCATAATGAACTCCCCCAAGGTAAACGGTGCCATGCCACGGGCACGGTTTGTGCAATTTCCCCATGGCTTCGCCAAAGCATGCAATTCCGGTGCCGTCCTGCGAGAAAGGTAAAACTAGTATTTTTGCTAACTACCCAGCCCTGAATGATGCCGTTAGCGTAAAGAAAACGCCCGCTAAGGCTGACCGGGCGCAAATTTATGACGCAGGGCTGCACTACGGCGGAGCGATTTTTTAACTTTCACCACCGTATGCACCATGGGAGTTCGCTGATGCATCGTTACCGTTTTCTGTTATTTCGCCCCTTGCAACTGCTGCCCGTGCTGCTTGGGATCAGCATCATCACCTTCGCGATGGTACGGGCAATCCCCGGCGATCCGGCGCGCATTCTGCTTGGCGTACGCAGTACGCCAGAGGCGCTGGCGCGTATCCGTGCGCAGTTTGGTCTCGATGAACCGTTATGGGTGCAGTACGGCTACTTTCTGCGCAATTTATTACAGGGGGAGCTGGGCAAATCGATTGTCTACCGCGTCGATACCCTGAAGCTGATTAACTCGCGGCTCGAACCAACATTGTGGCTGGTGCTGGGCAGTGTGCTGCTGGCGGTGATCCTCACCGTTCCGCTGGCTTCGCTGGCAGCGCGACAGCGCGGGCGGGCGGCGGATCAACTGATCCGTCTGTTCACCACCGCCGGGTTAGGGTTTCCGGCGTTCTGGCTCGGCATCATGATGATCATCATTTTTAGCGTGGTGCTCGGTTGGTTCCCGGTCTCCGGTTACGGTAGCGATTTTGCCGACCAACTGCACCATATGGTGCTGCCGTGCCTGACGGTAGCGCTGGCGCTGTCTGCGGTATTGATTCGCAACCTGCGCGCCAGCCTGCTGATGGAGATGAGCAGTGACTATGTGGTGGCGGCCAGGGCGCGGGGGCAGCGCGAAAACCGTATCTTCTGGCGTCACGTGTTGCCCAACTCACTGGTGCCGACGCTAAACCTGCTGGCGGTGAATATTGGCTGGCTGATTGGTAGCACGGTAGTGATTGAGAGCGTGTTCGCCATTCCGGGGCTGGGCCAGTTGCTGGTGAAAGCGATTTTTAGCCGCGACTACATGGTGGTGCAGGGCGTGGTGATGGTGTTTGCGCTGGCGACCGTGGTCGTCAACCTGCTGGCCGATGTGCTGACCGTGGCACTGGATCCGAGGGTCAAATTATGAGTGCTCTCAGCGTGATTTCCGGGTTACGCCGCCGGGCGATCCCACGCCAGCACGCGCTGCGCGCCGGGATAGTGATTGTCGGGCTGTGGCTGTTTATCGCTCTGTTTGTTCCGTGGCTGGCGCCGTTTGATCCCATTACGCAGGATGCCGCATCGAGCCTGCTTCCTCCCGGCGGCGCGCACCTGTTCGGTACCGATAACTTTGGCCGCGACATCTTCTCGCGCGTGCTGTGGGGCGCGCGGGTGGATCTGCAAATCTGCCTGCTGGGGGTTATCTTCCCGTTTTTGCTCGGCACCACGCTCGGCGCGCTGTCTGGTTATCTCGGCGGCGTGGTGGATGCGGCCATTATGCGGCTGATCGACATCGTACTGGCGTTTCCTTTTCTGGTACTGATGCTGGCGATCATCGCCATCCTCGGGCCGGGGCTGGGCAGCTTCTACATTGCGATGGCGATGGTCGGCTGGGTCTCTTACGCCCGGCTGGTGCGGGCGCAGGTGCTGACGCTAAAACAGCGGGATTTTATTGTCGCGGCGCGCAGCCTTGGCTACGGCCACGCGCGCATTCTGTTCCGTCATCTGTTGCCGAACGCCATCACCGGCGCGCTGGTGTTCTCCATGTCCGACTGCGTGCTGGTGCTGCTGAATGGCGCGGCGGTCAGCTATCTCGGGCTGGGCGTGCAGCCGCCCACGGCGGAGTGGGGCGTGATGGTAGCGGAGGGGCAGAGCTTTATCACCACCGCGTGGTGGATAACCACCTTTCCGGGGCTGGCGATTGTGCTGCTGGCGATGGGTTTCAGCCTGCTGGCCGATGGCCTCGGCGATAAACTGGGAGCGCGCGTATGACCCTGCTGACCGTCTCAGAACTGACCATTACCCGCGAGCCGGATATCGCGCTGGTCGATAAGGTCTCATTTACGTTGAATGCCGGAGAGATGCTCGGCCTGGTCGGCGAGAGCGGCTCCGGGAAAACCGTGACCTGTCGGGCATTGATGCGTCTGCTGCCCGGCCAGGGGCTGGCCATTACCGGCGGCGAAGTGCGGCTGGGCGGCCGTGATTTACTGTCGCTCAGCGAAGCGCAGATGTCGGCGGTGCGCGGTCGCGAAATGGGGATGATTTTCCAGAATCCCGCCAGCCACCTGAACCCGGTGATGACCATTGGCGAGCAAATTGCCGAAAGCCGTCGCCGTCATTTCGGCGCCAGCCGAGCACAGGCGCGGGAAGATGCCAAAGAACTGCTGCGCCAGGTGGGTATTCCCGATCCGCAAAACCGCATTCATAACTATCCGCATGAATTTTCCGGCGGCATGCGCCAGCGCGCGATGATCGCCGTGGCGCTGGCACCTGAACCGTCGCTGCTGATTGCCGACGAACCAACCACCGCGCTGGATGTCACCGTGCAGATGCAGATCCTGCGTCTGCTCAGCGATTTGCGCCAGCAACTGGGGCTGGCGGTGATCATGATCACCCACGATCTTGGCGTGGTGGCGCAAACCTGCGATCGCATCGCTGTTATGTACGGCGGGCGGTTGTGCGAAGTGGGCGGCAAGCGCGATGTGCTGGCGCAACCGCTGCATCCCTACACCCGTGGATTAATTGATTGCCAGCCGGCTAGCGAAGGCGGGCAGGGGCGTCTTGTGACTATCAGCGGTCAGCCGCCGGTGGCGGATAACTTCCCGGCCGGTTGCCGCTTTCATCCCCGCTGCCAGTACGCCAGCGCGGCTTGTCAGCAACAGCCTGTGCTGCGGCAGGGGCGCGACACGCTGGCGCATGCGGCGGCCTGCCATCATGCATTACAACCACTTAGCCTGCGGGAGGGCGCATGACGACATCAGCAAACTGGCCCCTGTTAGAGGCGGACAACGTCAGCGTGACCTTTCCGGTTTCCGGCGGCCTGATTGGCGCCAGGCGGATGGTGCACGCCGTTAATGACGTCACACTGAAAATTCACGCCGGGGAAACCCTCGGTTTGGTGGGCGAATCTGGCAGCGGCAAAAGCACGCTGGGACGGGCGTTATTGCAGCTTGAGCGGGTGACGGCGGGCGAGGTGCGCTTCGATGGTCACCGCATTACTCATGGGCTGAAGAGCGACGTGGCGCGGTTGCGCCTGCAAACGGCGATGATTTTTCAGGATCCTTTCGCCTCGCTTAATCCTCGCCAGACCATCGGCGACAGCATTGCGGAAGTACTGCGCGTGCATCAGAAAGTGCCGCGCAGCGGTGTGAATGCGCGGGTAGCTGAACTGCTGACGTTAGTCGGGTTGCGCCCGGAGCAAGTGAAGGCCCGACCCGGCCAGCTTAGCGGCGGGCAATGCCAGCGTGCCGGGATTGCCCGCGCGCTGGCGCTCGAACCCCGGTTGATAGTGGCAGATGAGTGCGTGGCGGCGCTGGATGTCTCCATTCAGGGGCAGATCGTTAACCTGCTGATGGAACTGCGCGAAAAGATGGGGCTGGCGATTTTGTTTATCGCACACGATCTGGCGATTGTGCGCCGCCTGTGCGATCGCGTGGCGGTGATGTACCTCGGGCGCATTGTCGAAGAAGGCCCGTCCGAAGCGGTGTTCACGCAGCCGCGCCACCCTTATACCGCCGCGCTGGTGGCGGCGATCCCGGAAATCGATCCCGATAAACCGCTGCCCGCGGAGCCGCTTGGCGGAGAACCGCCCAGCCCATTATCCATTCCACAGGGCTGCGCTTTCCATCCGCGCTGTCCCTATGCGCAGGTGCAGTGTCGCACCGGCGCGTTACCTCCAACCCGGCAGATTGCCGATCACGCATATTCCTGTGTGTTGACCCACACAGGTGATGAGACTGTTTTTCCTTTAACCAGGAGATCTTTTGATGAAGCACAGGCATGTTAAGTTGTTGGCGGCCAGCGTTTTTCTGGCGCTCAGTGTGGTCAGCGAAATGGCGCAGGCGGCAGGCGTATTAACCATTGGCCGTCGCGAAGACAGCACCACGTTCGACCCGATCAAATCGGCGCAAAACGCCGACAACTGGGTGTTTTCCAACGTCTTTGATCCGCTGGTACGGGTAGATAAAACCGGCACCAAACTGGAGCCAGGCGTGGCGGAAAGCTGGAGCATTTCGCCGGACGGCAAGGTCTATACCTTTAAAATTCGCGACACCAAATTCTCCGACGGTACGCCAGTGAGCGCCAGTGATGCCGCGTTCAGCCTGCTGCGTATCCGTGACGATGCCGGTTCATTGTGGCGCGATTCGTACAGCATTATCGACAAAGCCGAAGCGCCGGATGCGCGCACGCTGGTCGTCACGCTGAAATCACCGTCTGCGCCGTTCCTGTCACAACTGGCATTGCCGAATGCGTCGGTGATCTCGGAAAAAGCGCTGAAGGATGAAGGGGCAGAGACGTTTGCCGAAAAACCGGTCGGTTCTGGCGCGTTTAGCGTGAAAGAGTGGGTGCGCGGCGAGAAAATCGTGCTGGTGAAGAACCCGAACTTCTGGCAGGCGAAGAACGTCAGCCTCGACGAAGTGGACTGGCTGACCATTCCTGATGACAACACCCGCATGCTGAAAGTGCAGGCCGGTGAACTGGATGCCGCGCTGACGGTGCCGTTCTCGCGCATTGCCTCACTGCAAAAAGACAGCAATCTGAAGGTGGAGCTGGATCCATCAACCCGTGAAGATCATCTGTTGATCAACCACTCGCACGGCGCACTCGGTAAAGTGGAAGTGCGCCAGGCGCTGGACTTTGCCATCGACAAAGATGCGATTGTGAAGACCGTGACCTTTGGCTACGGCCAGGTGGCGAACTCCTATATTCCGGCTGGCGCGCTGTACCACTACAGCGATAACCTGCGCCGCGCCTACGATCCTGAAAAAGCCAAACAGATGCTGAAAGCCGCCGGCGCCTCCGATTTAACGCTGAATTATGTGGTTAACGCCGGGGACGAAGTGGATGAGCAGATTGCCATTCTGCTGCAACAGCAACTGGCGAAAGCGGGCGTGAAAGTGAACCTGCAAAAAGTTGACCCCAGCCAGAGCTGGGACATGCTGGTGGCGGGCGAATACGATATTTCGGTGATGTACTGGACCAACGATATTCTCGACCCGGATCAGAAAACCACCTTTGTGCTGGGCCACGATGCGAACATGAACTACATGACGCGTTATAAGAATGACAAGGTGAAAGCGCTGGTCGCTGCGGCTCGCGTGGAAATGGATCCGAAAAAACGCGAACAGATGTATATCGATCTGCAAAAAATGGCCAAAGCCGATGTGAACTGGATCGACCTCTACTACAGCCCGTACCGCAACGTGAGCCGGAAAAATATCGAAGGTTTCTACCAGAATCCGCTCGGTCGCTTCTTCCTCGAAGATACGGTGAAGAAATAACGTTTTGCCTGATGGCGTACGCTTACCGGGCCTGGGGAGAATCTGCGCCAGGCCGGGTGAGCGGCGCTTAATCGAAAGCCGCGAGGAGACGTCGCACCAGCGGCTTTGTTTCGTCTTTTCTCCACACCAGGTGTAGCGCGATCTCCAGCGGTAGCCATGGCAAAGCCACTAATGCCACATTCTCCGAGGCAATGCGCGCCAGGCTTTGCTGAATAAAGGTGAATCCCAGTCCTGCTTCGACACAAGAGAGCGCGGCCAGCGGGCCGGAAACTTCCAGGCTGATGCGCGGGGTGAAGCCTTTTTCCTGACAGGCCCGAAGTAACTGCGCGCGCGCTGCCGGGTTCAGGTTTTCCTGCTCGGCTATCCAGGGATACTGCTCAAGCTGCGCGGGCGTGGGCGCGGGGAGAGCCAACGCTTTCGGCATCGCCAGCAACACCGGCTCGGTAAGGACGATTTTCTGGCAAAACTGCGCGTCGCTTGACGGCGGCAGCGTGTATAAGAACGCCGCATCAATTAACCTGGCCTGTAGCTGCTCAAGCTGCTGTTTTGAACGCATCGAATGCAGCTTGATATCGATCTCTGGCGGGAGCGCTAATTTTGCCAGCGCATCGGGCAGCAGACGTGAGTGAATCGCCGCTTCGACATAGCCGATATCGATGCGTCCGGCGTTGGCCTGACCCAGATGTCTGGCGTGATCTTTCAGCCGATCATAATGCTGGAGAAAAGGCCCCACTTCGTCGAGAAATTTTTCCCCTTCAGTGGTCAGATGGAGGCGTTTTTTCTCGCGATGAAACAGCGTGACGCCTAATTCATCTTCCAGCATCTGAATTTGTCGGCTCAGCGGGGATGATGAGATATTCAGCCTTTCAGCCGCCTGGCCGATATGCTCAAGCCGGGCAACAACGGTAAACGATCGCAGCAGTTTGATGTCCACAACAAATCCGGTCTCAACTGGGTTAAAAATGGCAATAGCCTGAGCGGCTATTTAACCGCAATATAACCCTCATGAATACTGCACCGTAACGTGTTGATAATTCACTACTCATAGAGAGGAGTTTGCGTATGTTTATCGTAACGCTGAAATATAAAAAACCGTTAAGCGAGGTCGATCGCTTTGTTGAGGAGCACCGCACGTATCTCGACGCGTGCTTTAAAGAGGACTATTTTCTGGCGGCCGGGCCAACGAACCCGCGCAGTGGTGGCGTGATTTTAACCCGCGCGCTGGCCCGCCCGGCGCTGGATGCGCTGCTGCAAGAAGATCCCTTTTACCGTGAAGGTGTGGCCGATTACGACGTTGTTGAATTCGAGCCCATGAAATGCAGCGCCGCAATGGCCGCCGCACTGGGAAAATAGCGCTTACCGTAGCAACAAACTCAGCAGGGCACGAATCGTGCCCTTGTGCTTTTCCCGCATTAAAACACCATCACATGTAACAGCGTGCGGACCAGAATGCCGACAATCGCGCCGGGTAGTACAAAGCGGAACAGGCGGACAAAGCGGCTGGCGATACCGAGGAAAATCCCAATTCCTGGTAAATCGAGGGTTTGCACCAGGAAGCCCGCCGAGGCGTTGATCTGCTGCGCCGTCAGTTGACCGTGCTGCGCCATCTCCGAGGCCACGCCAAAATAGGCCGTACCGCCCGCCAGGCATTTAGTCAGCGTCAGCAGCACATATACTGTGGAAATATGGAAGAATTCCAGCATCGGCGTTAACAGCGATGTCAGCGCTTCTACCACGCCTGCCGCTTTCAGTAAGCCCACCACCGTCAGCGATAACAACAGCATCGGCAGCGACCCCAGCGCCAGGCGAATCGCATCTGCGCCAGCGCCGTTAATCACCGAAATCAAACTCGCGCGCGGTTTATCTTTATTCAGTTCACCCTCTTCATCGCGCAGGCTGGCGGCAGAGAGCCTGCGTCCCGTGACGTACCAGGTCAGCGTTGAGGCGGCAAGACCACCAATCATCGAAATCACAATCGCTATGCCCCAGTGCAGGCCGAACGGAGTCAGAGGGTAAAACACATTCGCCTGCCCCATGGCGAACAACATGGCGAGCGTGGCGGCAAGATGGCGATCGGAAGTTCCGCGGCGCTCCATAATCGCCAGCGCGGCGAGCGGTGCGGCAAAGCTGACGAAATTAAGCTGAATCAGGGCGAAAATCCCCATTCCGCTGATCCCAAAAGGTTTTAATACCGGGGAGGTGAGACGAACAATGCCATCCAGAACCCCTTTTTCCTCCAGATACTTCATTATGATGAGCATCACCACCATGATCGGCAGCAGGGTATACAGTGCAACATCCACGGAAACCTTGCCCGCCGACATGATGATTTCAATGATATTCATGAACCACTCCGGTAAACGTACTTGCCCGGTAGTTTACACCCGCTAACGGAACGGCAGGCTCATTCATTCCATTGGTTTTACTTATTTTCTGTAAGCGGATACGGCATTCGCGAATGCGCCGTCGGCATAAATCGGAGGGGAAAAGACGTCAGGAACCTGGGTTGGCGTAGCCGCCGAGGATAAACCAGGCAAGGAAAGCGACCGCTACAATAAAAACCAGCACCGGAAAGGCAATACCAATTCTCATATACCCTCTTACGTTGTCAAAAGCCTTAGTCAACAGGAAACCGCGTCGTCTGCGCGGGGAGACAACGTTAACACAAAAACACTAAAAATGACCGTGTTACAGACTAAAAGCGACTGCGATTCGCCGGTTCAACGGTGATTTTTAAGTAGCTGTTGGCAATATTTTCGCGGAAGTACGCTTCCTGCTGCTGGCTCATCAAAAAACCCTGCCAGATCTTCGGTGGTACGCCGAGATACTGCTCAACGCGGCCATTACTGTGCTCAAGCTCCAGCACGCTGGAGTTCGGGTCATAACCTGCCGTCTTTAGCGCCCTGCAAGAAAGGGGATGTCTTTTCATTTTTTGTCCTGCTCAACGTCAATGTCACAAAAGGCTTTTAAGCTATCGGCAGGCGACAAAGAATATTTACCACTGATACAAGACTCTTTTCGTATAACCAAGGTGAATAAATGACGCTCAGCAACCTACACATTGCGCCATGCGCTGGCCGGAACTTTCAGCCAGCGGCAGTGGTGAACAAGTTCGGCGCGGCGATGATCGCTGGCACTGATCAGCGCTTCCAGCTCAATTCCGGTTAGCTTTTGGCTCCTGAGTTCATAAATTTCTTCGACCGCATTGAGCGAGGAATAACGGCGTAAAATACGCAGATAATAGTGGCGCAAGGCAGTCATACTACAAAGGTTAGTAGGCATGGTAATTTTCTCTTGTTTTTAAATGAATAAGTCTTTTCAAAATAATTTTTGTGGTGAGGCCAGTCTTATTTTCGGTATCAGCTATTGACGTGTGACGCTGTTCATCAGTAAATAAAGCATCCTCTCTACGCGAGTACACAAAATGATCATCATCGAACTGACTGTGATTGGTGTGCTACTGGTTATAATCATTTTTTCATTCTATAAGCATTTAAAAGTGGTTCGTTCCAGAAACGTCGGCAACACCAAAAAATATTACCGACGATAGTCCTGCTGCTATTATATTTTTACGCTGTCTGTTTCGAACGTAAACAGGTACAGAGGATATATCGCAATACTGAATTATTATGGTTTACGTTGTGAACATCAGGTTTTTATTTCAACCTGTAGTGATAATCAGCCGTAGGCCACCACTCTACGATTTGGCGTTTTTTGCTGGGGGAATGGCATTATTTCTTCCTCATTTTCGGCCAGTCCACAATCTTTGAATGGAAAAATACTGAAGGCGTAAAAAATATCAATCCTGGAGTTGGCTGATATTTTCTTCTTAATGTTATCCTTATGAGATGAGACGGTTTTTTTGTTAATACTCAGTAGGTTAGATATTTCATCATCGCTCTTCTCGAAGATCATGCCCTTCAATATTGCGATTTCTCGACGGCCCAGTCGAATGGTTTTTACATGGCTACTGACGCGTCCATTTATAAATTCAGTTAAAATATCCAATAAAACATCCACTTGTATTTTATCGGGAATCACAATTATAGGTGTATGTACCAGGGTAAAGGGAGAAAAATGACCTTTAGTCACAACCAGCATCCCTCGGTTGGAAAAAGGCGCACTAAAGTTAATGGCAATGTGTATTTCACTGCAATTTCTGATTTCTTTTACTAATTGAATTATACCTTTTTTGGTATAAGAGCAATTAATTTTGAACAATACGATATCTATATTTCTTCCCATGTTAACATCCTCCCGGTTCGTATGAAACTGTGTGTAAAAACATTGGCGGGTAAAAAATGGTTTCTGCTTTTGATCCTTCTTCTCTTTCTAGTTTGATCTGTATCATATTGCTAAAAAGTTGTTAACTGAGGATATTCTTATTTTTGTTTTATGCAAGCTGTTGCCGCTTCGTTTAGATAATTAAATAGAACTGAGGAATCTCCCAATTGTTTCCATATTGTCGAGGAATGTCTTAATTTGCGATCTTATTTTGTGATGGCGATTTAAAGTGCGAAAGGTCCCAATAAAATATGAGGGTTGGTTTATGACGCATTTACATCGCATTATTTTGGTCGTTAGTTTTATTATTTCTGGATTAGCACACGCAGCACCGGTAGCAGAAGGCTCTGCCGCAGGAAGTGACGCTTCAGACAGTGCCATTGGAAATTCGGCGTGGGTTGGTGTCGCGGGCGTTGCTGCCGTCACCGGGTTGGCATTGCTGGCAATGGGCGGTGACAACGGCAGTAACACGTCAACCAGTACCACCACCACCACCACGCCGTCGAATTGAGGTAAATTAAGACCGCATCGTTGTTGACTGAGAAAAAAGGGAGCCAGGATGTCTCCCTGCTTCGGCGCTAGCCGCCAATGCAGCCAATCAGTTTCGGGCATAATGGATAATATCGACCAGCGCTTTAGTTTTGCCCGTCTGTTTAGTACTCCGAAAACGCTGGCCTTGATGCTGACAAGGTTCAGTAGTGAAGCCGATTGCATCGATCGTTATTCCACATGAAAAAGGCCGTCAGTACGCGATCGCAGTACTGCCGGCAAAATCATCATTAACTGCACTGCGCCTTACAGCCTGGCACTGCAGCGAATCCCTCAAGGGCGATGTGAACCGTTAATCAGTAATAAGGAGCCAGCATTTCAGCAACAAATGCCCGAACCGCGTGTCACTGTGGGCAGCGGCGGCGCATCCGGCTTCTCCTTTATTATTGGGCCGTTCGACCTCTGCCTTTTATTGCCAGCGCGACATCAGCCCTGCGATTAAACCGGCAATATACCCCGCCTGTAGGTCTGATAAGACGCTGCTGCCCTCCGGCGATCCCATCGTAATTTCATATTTTCCGTAAGGTTATAGCCTTCGTATAGTGAAATCGCACCCATTACACAGCTTGTGGAATTCGTTGAAACACTACGAGGGATACTATGCGAGTCATCAAACCCTTCTCTCTTGGTGCGCTTTTAGGCACCGGTTTTGCCGCCATTATTGTGATCAGTTTCCTGGTGGCGATTTTTGGACGGACACAATTACTTAGCACCAGCAAACACATTGAATATTATGAAAAATATCACCTGACTAACCTGCTGGCGATGCAGGAGTTAAAGGACACGTTAAATAACGCTACCAAAGCGACCTTTATTATGGTGTTTCAGGATGACGCCGATAAACAGGAGGCCGAAGAGAAGGTCACCGAAGCGGCAATCCAGCGTATCGACACGCTGGTTAAACAGTTACAGCAGAATATTCAGGGCAGCGATGTCCAGCAGATGTTGGATCGTTTTAAACAGACGCAGGCGCAATACGTCGCGGTTGTGCGCCAGACGGTGAGCATGGCGAAAAATGGCCAGATGCTCGACTCCCAGTCGATGGCGGTGGATAAACTGCAACCGGTTCAGGCACAACTGTTTAATGAAATCACTGTGATGATCCAGCGCCAGCAGGCCAGCACGACCGCGGCAGCGGCGGAGAGCACCGGCAGTGCGCGAGCGTCTGGCGATCTGTTGCTGATGCTGGCCGCAGCGGCAACGCTGTTTGGCGTGTTGATCGCCTGGTTTGCCACGCGGCTTATCAAGCGGCAGCTGGGCGGTGAACCCGCTTATGCGTTGCGAGTGGTACACGATATCGCTGAGGGCAATCTGGCAATGCCGGTGACGCTGGCGGCAGGCGATCGCCACAGCCTGCTGGCCGGGATGGAGGCGATGCGTCAAAGCCTCAATCGCATTGTGGCGCAGGTTCGTGAGAGCAGCGAATCGATCTCGGCAGGGGCCAGCGGCGTGGCGGCGGGCAGTATGGATCTTAGCCAGCGCACGGAACAGCAGGCAGCCAGCCTGCAACAGACGGCGGCGTCAATGGAGCAAATCGGCCAGACCATTCGCCAGAATGCCGACACGGTACGCGTCACCAACCAGCAGGCCACCGCCGCCAGCGACATTGCCGCCAAAGGCGGGGAAGCGATCGACAACATTGTGCGCACCATGGATGAGATCAGCCAGAGCGCGCGCAAAATCGGCGAGATCATTACCGTTATCGACGGCATCACTTTCCAGACCAATATCCTGGCGCTCAATGCGGCGGTGGAAGCGGCACGTGCCGGTGAGCATGGGCGAGGCTTTGCCGTGGTCGCAGGAGAGGTGCGTTCACTGGCGCAGCGCTCCGCCACGGCGGCGAAAGAGATCAAAGGGCTGATTCAGGCCAGTATTGATTGTGTGGATAACGGCGCTACGCTTGTCAACAATGCCGGTTCTACCATCGGCGAGCTGGTTAAGCAGTCGCACCATGTCGCGGAAATGATTAACGAAATCGGTATGACCACTCAGGAGCAGGAGTTGGGCGTTGCGCAGGTGAATGATGCTATTGCCCAGCTCGATCAGGTAACGCAGCAGAATGCCGCGCTGGTGGGCGCCTCCAGTTCGGCGGTCGATCATCTGCGCGATCAGTCACGGAATCTGGTGGCGTTGATGAGCGTTTTTCGCACCGAGCATGCCCGGCGGGAAAGTTCGGCGCAGCTTGCCTCCGGTGTGCTGGTGAATACCTGACGCTTCTGAACAAACGCGATGCCATGATACATGAACCAGACAACGGTGTCGCAGAGCGAGGGACAAGGATGTCCCGATAGTGATCTGCCTTTCTCATTGATGTAATCCGGACGGACAGCACGCGTATCGCTTAATCATTAAACCATCGTGAATGGGCGGATTATGCCGCCAGCGGCGGTCAATTCTGTGATTTCAGTCAGTGCGAGCGATCAGAACAATTGGCCGGATATCGTTATTTTTTGCAGTAGATTCGATGAAGGTGTTATTTACCCCGGAAAAATTCTGGAAATTGATATTTTTATTTTATAAACATTGGGGGTAATACTTTTATTTTAATAAGGTAAATGGTCTGAATGTTAATGATGCGTAATTTTTACTTGTCTTTTAACTGTGGAGACGGTTTTTTGTTTGGTTCAATCCTCTGGCTAAAGTGGATTATTTTTAGTTATTATTACTGAAGGTTTGTTATTGTCTTAATGAACTAAACATGTTTTTATCTTTCGGCAGTTAACCAGGAATTGCTGCCTTGTGAATATTAATGATATTTACATGCAAGAAATAAATGTTATTTATTATGCGAATAACTTACAGCGTGTTGTTTTGTCATTTTGACAATAAAATTGTGCGGTACAGACATCTGTGTAAACGCTAAGGAGGGGTATGCCAGACGAGGAAAATAAAGCGCTTTCAGTCATGGGCTTCCTTATCGAAAAGAGTGTGATTTATGACTGTAGAACAAAAAGACTCATCTGCCTTTATGGAACGGCGAAATATATTTCTCTGAGAAAAACCCAGTCGTACTTACTGGAATACCTTTTGTGTCATGGGGTTAACAACGTTGTTTCTGATGACATGCTTATGAGTGATGTCTGGGAGCGAAACGGCCTTCGCGCGTCAGTTCAGCGGGTTTGGCAGGTTATAAATGATCTCAAATATAACGTTAGTAAATCAGGTGTCAGTGATGAGTTTATCCTGAGGGTTTCCCGGAAAGGATATTTGATTAGATCAAGTAGTGTGCAAACTTTATTTTATCATGCAGACAATGAATGCTAATTTTCGTTGCATAAAAATAAGGTTAAGGTTTAGTGGTAATACATTATTTGTTTTTGGTTGATGTTAACAATGTCAGGTTTGAGGTTATCGATGAAAAAAATTTTATTATCCATTGCCGTCTCTGTAGCTATTACGATGCCAGGATTGGTTCACTCTGAGGGAACGGCGACTGTAAATCAGGTAGTGCGACCGGAAGTGGCTGAAAGGGTCAAGGCTTATGAAGGGGCGGAAGGCACCATTGTATGGACACTGCGTTATGGTAAACCTGACGAGAAAAAAATGATTGTGCAGATGACGGATATTGATCATCCATGGAATAAAAAAATTCATTTAATGAACGTGGATGATGTGGGTACGAAAAAATATGTTTACACATTGGTTGATGGGAAAAAATTTACCGTCTTGTTTTTTAATAGTAATGGGTGGGGGGAGCTGAATCTGCCGGGCGAAAATAAAGCGATACCAATATATTACAGCAAAGCATACTCCTCCGAAGGAAATGCCCAGGCTTTCCTGACTGATTATCTTGAATCGGATAAATAAAAAAGCAGTATCTGCTCTCTCAAGATCAAATCATACGCGTTACGACGATGTAGCAAGATTGAACCAATCCAGTTGCTGGCATAAGTCAGCGACTGTGGTGGTGTTGCTAAGATAGCTGACGTAAAAGCTACCCGGCAGGGGTAACAAAACTGACAGGATTATCATTTTCGCGTCACTTTTGAGTCAGTATCCCTGCGTTAAGGTGAGAGCTCCTTAAGAAGGAGGCTTTCACGATGGGTATGCAACAGATGGTGGTACATGAGATCCAGCAGTGGATCGATGAAAACCTCGACCGTCCGCTCAGAATTCGCGATGTCGCCACGCGGGCCGGTTATTCAAAATGGCATTTACAGCGTCTTTTTCAGGAAGTGATGCAGGTGCCGTTAGGGATTTATATCCGTAATAAGAAGCTGGAAAGCGCTGCCGAGGCGCTGCTGACGACGGAAGATTCGATCATCACCATTTCCACGCGTTATGGTTATGACTCACAGCAAACCTTCACCCGCACCTTTGCCCGTAAATACCATATGCCGCCGGGCGTATGGCGTCGGTACCATCAAAGCTAGCGCTAGCGCAGAATTGACGCCACGATACGTGGTTAATCATCAGGTTGCATTTTGTCGCTAAAACGGTGAAAAAATGTCAGCTAAATGTCAGCCCAACAGCGGTAACATTGCGGCTATGAATATGTTTGCGGCAGGTGCCGGAACGTTGAAGGAGTCGCCCCTTTGAAGCTGTTACTCATCGAAGACGAGGAAAAGACCTCGTCATATATTAATCGTGCGCTGAGCGAACAGGGTTTCACTCTCGATGTCGTTGATAATGGTGTCGAAGGGCTGCACCTGGCGCTGGAATACGAGTACGACGCGATTGTGCTGGATATCATGTTGCCCGGCATGGACGGTTACCAGATTCTTGAGCGGCTGCGCGCCTGCAAACAGACGCCAGTGCTGATGCTCTCGGCGCGCGGCTCGGTTGAGGAGCGGGTAAAAGGGCTGCGCCACGGCGCGGATGATTATCTGCCAAAACCCTTTTCGCTGATCGAGCTGGTGGCGCGCATTCAGGCGTTGCTGCGCCGCAGACCAGGCGACGGCGCGGACATCACTCAGTTGCATATCCACGATCTGCACCTCGATCTGCTGGCGCGGCGCGTAACGCGCGGCGGCGACCGCCTTGAACTGACGGCGAAAGAGTACGCGCTGCTGAGCCTGCTGGCGCGTCATCAGGGCGAAATCTTGTCAAAAATGATGATCGCCGAACAGGTCTGGGATATGAACTTTGACAGCGATGCCAACGTGGTTGAAGTGGCGATTAAACGCCTGCGCGCCAAAGTTGATAATCCTTATCCCGTTAAGCTGCTGCATACGGTGCGCGGTATGGGGTATGTGCTGGAAACCCGCCAGGAGAGTAAAGCCAGTTGAACGCGCTCTCTTTGTGTAAACACTCGATTGCCGGACGCATGGCGCTGATGTTCGCCGTGGCGTATGTGTTTGTCGTCGTCACCTTTGGCGTTGTGCTCAGAAGCTCGTTGTATGAGTCGCTGCAAAGCCAGATGCATAACGAATTATTATTCCGCGAATCGTTGATGGCGCCGTGGGTGGAAAACCGTCAGTCCATCGACGGCTGGAAATCCCTGACCACCAAATTTAATACGCTCTCCTCCTATGAGGGCGGGCGCGTGAAGTACTGGCTAGTGGCCGATGATCCCCGCTTTGATATGGGCGGTCCGCCGCCGAAAGGCGTGGAGTGGGCTTCGCTGAAAAACGGGTTCAGCACCGCGCCAGGCGAAACGGAAGCATCCTGCCTGCTGTTCCTCTACTCCCGCGAAATCCCGGCGAGCGGCGAACGCCCGGCGATGCGCTATGTGGTGGCGATAGATTCCACGCCTTATATGGGCACGTTGTATGAATTTACCTGTGCACTGGTGCTGGTCAGCTGTATCGGTGTCTTCCTGATTGCGCTGCTGGGTTATTTGATCGCCCGTTTCGGTATGCGTCCGGTGAATACATTAAGCGAGCAGGCACACCAGCTTGCGCCGGGTAATCATGGTCAGCGTCTGCAGGCGCATACTTTACCGGACGAGTTGCAAACGCTGGCGGTCTCGTTTAATGGCGCGCTGGAGCGCCAGGAGATCGCCTGGCGCCAACTGGAGAGCTTTAATGCCGATGTGGCGCACGAACTGCGTACTCCGCTAACCAACCTGATTGGCCAGACGCAGCTTGGCTTGTCACGTCAACGCTCCATAGAAGAGTTACAGGATCTGCTGGAGTCCAACCTCGAAGAGCTGGAGCGCATGACCTCCATCGTCAACGATATGCTGTTTTTATCCCATGCCCAGGCGGGCGAACACGCCACCCAGCTCACCACGGTTTCTCTGCGCGAAGAGGCTTACAAAACGTTTGAGTATGTCGAGCCTTCGTTTGCCGAGAAGAATCTCCAGGTGCAGGTCGAGGGAGATGTCACGGCATCCATTGACCGCCGTCTGTTCCATCGTTCGCTGGCGAATTTGCTGGAAAACAGCGCCCGCCATGCGCCGCAGGACAGCACAATCATTGTGCGGCTGCAAAACGTCGGTGAACTGGCGCATGTCGCGGTGTCGAATAACGGCGAGGAGATCGCGCAAAGCCACCTTGCGCGGCTGTTTGAACGTTTCTATCGTGTGGATGCCTCCCGCACCCGCAGCGATACGCACCACGGGCTGGGGCTGTCAATTGTCCGCGCGGTAGCGAACATGCATCAGGGCGATGTGTTTGCCACCAGCGCAAACGGGATCAATACCTTCGGCTTTACCCTGGCGCTGAAGCGCGAAGCGGCCAGCCGCGAGGCGGAAAAGCGCTAAGGGCAAATACCTTATGCTGAAGCGGCGGGGAAGATCCCGCCGTATTCCACGCGACGATGTTACTCAGAAGCGAAACGCTTCGTTCCACGCCAGACTCATTACCTCAATGTGCCGCTTTAAATCATTACATATATGATTTACCATATGTGTAAATGAACGCCATCGAGACTCAGCATGCTACATCCGGTTCAGCTTTTCAAAACGCTCTCCGATGAAACCCGCCTGTCAATTGTGATGCTGCTCCGCGAATCCGGAGAACTCTGCGTCTGCAATCTCTGTGCGGCGACGGGAGAATCGCAGCCCAAAATTTCCCGCCATATGGCGATCCTGCGTGAATACAACCTGGTTATCGACCGGCGTGAGGGGAAATGGGTTCATTATCGTCTCTCTCCGCATATTCCGGCCTGGGCCGCTGACGTCATTGATACCAGCTGGAACTGCCTGCGCGAAGAGACGCGCGAAAGGCTAAAAACCGCCGCGTCCGGCAGCTGTTAACGCCTCAAACATATTCATAAATTCAGATGTGATGGAGTAAGTGATGTTACTGGCAGGGGCAATTTTTTTGTTCACTCTGGTGCTGGTTATCTGGCAGCCGAAGGGGTTGAGTATTGGCTGGAGCGCGGTGATCGGCGCCGGGCTGGCAATGGTCTGCGGGGTGATTCACCTCAGCGATATCCCGGTGGTGTGGAATATTGTGTGGAATGCGACGGCCACCTTTATTGCGGTCATTATTATCAGTCTGTTGCTGGATGAATCCGGCTTTTTCGAATGGGCGGCGCTGCATGTTGCCCGCTGGGGAAACGGGCGCGGTCGGCTCCTGTTCACTTATATTGTATTGCTTGGTGCTGCGGTGGCAGCATTGTTCGCCAACGATGGCGCGGCGCTGATCCTGACGCCGATTGTTATTGCCATGCTGCTGGCGCTGGGGTTCAGCAAACGTGCCACGCTGGCCTTTGTGATGGCGGCGGGGTTCATTGCGGATACCGCCAGTCTGCCGCTGATTGTCTCGAATCTGGTCAATATCGTCTCGGCCGACTTCTTCCGGCTCGGGTTCAGGGAATATGCCTCGGTGATGGTACCGGTGGACATCGCGGCGATTATCGCGACGCTAATCATGCTGCATCTCTTCTTTCGCCGGGATATCCCGCCGGTGTATGACATGGAAAAACTGCGGGAGCCAGCGCTGGCGATTAAGGATCGTGCAACATTCCGCGCCGGTTGGGTTGTTCTGCTGCTGTTGCTGGTCGGTTTTTTTGTGCTGGAGCCGCTGGGTATTCCGGTCAGCGCCATTGCGGCAGTTGGCGCGCTGATTCTGTTGGCGATGGCGAAAAAAGGTCATGCCATCAATACCGGTAAAGTGCTGCGCGGCGCCCCGTGGCAAATCGTGATTTTTTCGTTGGGGATGTACCTCGTCGTCTATGGCTTGCGCAACGCCGGATTAACCGCGTATCTCACCGACATTCTGAATATGCTGGCCGATAAAGGATTATGGGCGACCACTCTGGGAACGGGATTCATCACAGCGTTCCTCTCTTCGGTGATGAATAATATGCCGACGGTGCTGGTGGGCGCGCTGGCCATTGATGGCAGTTCGGCAACCGGCGTAATGAAAGAAGCGATGGTTTATGCCAACGTGATTGGCTGCGATCTTGGGCCAAAAATCACGCCGATTGGTAGCCTGGCGACGCTGCTGTGGTTGCATGTGCTGGCACAAAAAAATGTACGCGTAAGCTGGGGTTACTACTTTCGTACCGGTGTGGTCATGACGCTGCCGGTGCTGTTTGTCACGCTGGTGGCGCTGGCGCTACGCCTCTCTATTCATCCGTAACGGGACACTGCTATGAGCAACATCACTATTTATCACAACCCGGAATGCGGCACGTCACGCAATACGCTGGCGATGATCCGCAACAGCGGCGAAGAGCCGACCATTATTCTCTATCTTGAGACGCCGCCGTCGCGCGATGAACTGAATAAGCTGATTGCGGATATGGGCATTTCGGTGCGGGCGCTGCTGCGTAAAAACGTCGCGCCTTACGAGCAGTTGGGGCTGGCGGAGGAGACATTCACCGATCCGCAGTTGATCGATTTTATGCTGCAGTATCCGATCCTGATTAATCGCCCGATTGTGGTGACGCCATTGGGGACGCGGCTGTGTCGTCCTTCGGAAGTGGTGCTGGATATTCTGCCCGGTCAGCAAAAAGGGGCATTCACGAAAGAAGATGGCGAGCAGGTTGTGGATGCCGCAGGCAAGCGAATCGTATAACGGCTTTTCAGGATGCGAAAAGAGAAGGGGGGCACGGCTGGCCCCCCTTTTTTCATTCACCGGTTGCCGGATATCCGGCCTGCGGCTTATTTATACAGCGTCGCAACGCCGTAATATTTATCATCGCCACCGGCAGAAACGATTTTAAAGCTGCTGGCACCCTCTTGCGTTGCTTTCTGATTCAACTGGTGTTGCAGGTCGCTTAAGGTATCGGCACCGGAAACGGAGACGCTGCCAATCGGCTGCATTCCGGCAGCCGAGGTCACTTGAGTTGCTGCCCAGGTTGCCGTAGAGAAAATAACCAGACTCGTTGCGAAAAGCGCTGCTGTAACCTTTTTCATCTTAACCACCTCATACTATACAGAAGTAAATAAATCGTCTTTACAGCTGCTATTTTACGCGGCGAGGCTGACAGGATTCTGACCTGAAAATTACGAACTTGTCAGATAACAAAACTCAACAATTCTTTTAATAAAAAGAGGTTACGCATAGGGAAGAATACAAAATCAGCGGGGAAAAGAAGAGGCGGCGAGCGCCGCCTCTGTACATAATCAGAACTGATAAACCATACCTACAGCGACAACGTCATCGGTATTGATGCCAGCCGCATCGGTGAATTTATCGTCATCGATCAGGTTAATTTTATAATCGACGAACATATTGAAGTTTTTGTTGAAATAGTAAGTTGCACCCAGGTCAACATATTTTTCGATATCTTCATCACCGTAGCTAACACCGCTGGTATTGCTGCCGATTTTTTTGCCTTTCAGCGCGTTATACGCAACGAACGGCTGTAAGCCAAAGTCGAACTGATAGCTGGCATAGGCTTCAAAAATCTGCGATTCGTTAGCATAACCGAAAGTCTGCGTATCGCTGGATGAGCTACCAAAGCGTGAAGCGTTATAAGCCTGAGTAAACATGGCTGCCAGATAAATATTATTGGCGTCATATTTGATTGCGCCGGAATAGGCTTCTGCGCGTTTGCCGCTGCCATAAATATTGGCTGTATCATTCTGTGCATTAGTACGATCGGCAGAACTCATCGCGCCGACAACGCTTACGCCTGCGCCAATGTTATATTCCAGCGACATACCGTAGCCGTCGCCATTCTGGCGCAGCACATTACGACCGGCTCCAGATTCACCCGCGCCGTCATTTTTACCCTGATATTGCAGGGAGAAATTCAGACCATCGACCAGGCCGAAGAAATCAGTATTGCGGTAAGTCAGCATGCCATTACCACGGCTGAACATAAACTGATCGGAACCGTAGGTCATGCCATCGAACTCAGGCTGCATATCGGTATAACCGAGTGAGTCATACAAAACGCCTTTATTACGACCGTAATCCAGTGAGCCATAATTGGCGAATTTTAAACCAGCAAAACCATAACGAGTACGCGGTGTATTGGTATCGCCTTCGGATTTATTGGCATCGATATGCATCTGCCACTGGCCGTAACCCGTCAGTTGGTCGTTGATTTGTGTTTCACCACGGAAGCCAAGACGCATATAAGTCTGGTCGCCATTCCAGCCGCTATTATCAGAAAAATAATGTTCTGCTGAAATCAAACCATATAAGTCTAACTTATTACCGTCTTTATTATAGATTTCCGCAGCCTGTACAGAAGAGCACAGCACTGCAGCAGAGACTAAAAGACTCAGTTGAGAAATTTTCATATAAATAAACCCTTAGAAATTGCCACTGTTTTTTAATAGCAACAAGAATCCGCCACCATTTATGAAAATGATTCATGGTTAATTCAGGTTGTACCACACTGTTTATCACCGGGGATCCGTGTCTGTAAATATGTAAATTGTTTTTAGCACAGATTGATAAATATTTACATTGATTCGGTTGAACTATTTTTTATCGCACATATCGATAATATTTTTGCGCCGTAAGTGGGGTAAGTTAACAGCGTTTTATTAACCTCATTGCATTTTTTTAGTTGTCTATTGCTTATTTTTTAATATCCCCGGGGTATTCCCCGGGAGTTTTATTGGCAATATGTGCTTTTAAATTTGCAGGGTTGATCAGGTGGCTATTTTGGTTTGCCGCTAATAGCGGATATTTGATTTTTAAATATCTGCCGCTGCTGCATGGGTAAATATAATTAATATAAATTAAAATAGCGGAAAATAAAAAAGGCCGGAAATTCCGGCCTCTGGCTTGAAATGACTCGTCGTCCTTATCGTGGCTTCGCGTGTGTCCATCGTCTTCACGCCACTCTCCGGTTGAATTACCGGCGCTGACGGGGTTGCCGTGGATTTTCACCACTGCGTTCGATGCGAGCGACATCCTGCAACCCCCTGTGAGCCATCGCGGTTCACTTTCAGCAGAATATTGGTGAACTCTTCCGCCGGGGTGAGTTTGTTGGGATCAAACCATGCGCACATCGCTGACGACGAACCGACAGCGGTGTTGCCGACGCCAATGCGATGCCCGCAGGCATCACAATAATCGCCGGCACCCAGGCAAAAATGGGGCGGCTGATGAAAAAATCGACATCAAAGAGTCCTCGAAAGCAAAGGGCAGGCAGAATCAAACTGGTGCGTGGGAGGTTTCTGTCTTGCCGTTTAAACGCCGAAAGCGGGAGGGTGGTAAACGGTATTTTTTTGCAAAACTACGGGTGAACGACTGTTGCGAGTCGAAGCCATATTTCCACGAAATTGAGAGTATGCTTTCGTCACTCTGGATTAAATCTCGTGCTGCCATTTCCAGTTTTCTGTCGCGAATATAATTCGCCAGGTTGGTATTCTTCACCTGATAGAAAACGCGTTGCAGATGCCACTTTGAATAGCCGGAACGCTGTGCCACATCTTCTATTTTCAGCGGCTTATGAATGTTGCTGTCAATCCAGATGAGTAATTCATCAATGATATGTTCGAGTTTGACCACTGAAGCATCCTTTTTAGTAACCTTGATTTTTTGTCAACCACAATCCCGGTTGATTAAAATTCCAGACGTCTTCGGTGAATGAGCTGTGGGGATTGTCGTGCCGTTATTTATAAATTTCGGCATCACCGTGTAGCTTATTATTGCCGGTCGTCGATAATACCCGAAAAGCGCTCGCACCCTGCCGATCGGCTTTTTCGGCAAGCTGATTCACCAGTTCATCCAGCGTCAGCGCATTGCTGACAGAGACCACGCCAATTCTTTGTTTACCTGTGCTGTCGCTAATTTGTTCAGCGGAAAATGCCTGTTGTGTTGTGCCTAAAATAAACAGGGTGGCCATGATAAAAGTGAAACGTTGCATAAAAACCTCGTCAGTTTTGTGGGGGATATTACTGCCATAACGACCGTGATATTACCGTCTGGATGAGCACTGATTAAGGGGTGATTATTACTTGAGGTTATGAAGTAAATTCATTAAAGGTGTTTTCAGAGGATGTCTATAACATGAAAACAAGTGACCTGCTTCGCAATTGGAGCCATTTTGCCGCACGATTCGTGAATTATGAACATATATTTAATGGCAGGCAGAGTGTAGCATAACCCGCAATGACATAATCTGACAAAGGAGCAGAAATGCTAAAAGATAATTTTAACGATCTGTTCTATTTAATTGTGGTAGCGCGGGAACGGAGTTTTACCCGTGCGGCAGCAAAATTAGGCGTATCGCAATCGGCGCTTAGTCATGCTATTCGCGGGCTGGAAGAGAGACTGCAAATTCGCTTATTAACGCGTACTACCCGCAGCGTCGCACCAACCGACGCGGGTGAGTCATTAATTAATAGTATTGGCCCACGTTTTAAAGAGATTGAGGAAGAGCTGATTGCACTGACCGATATGCGCGATCGCGTGGCGGGGAATATTCGCATCAATCTTGGTGAACACGCTTTGCATTCCACCGTGTGGCCCGCGCTGCAGCCGTTTCTCGAAACCTACCCCGATGTTCACGTTGAATTAACCATTGATAATACCCTGACCGATATTGTCGCCGGGCGCTATGATGCCGGTATCCGCCTTGGCGAGCAGGTTGCCAGAGATATGGTTGCGGTGCGTATTGGCCCCGACTGGCGCATGGTTGTGGTGGGTTCTCCGGCTTATTTTGCGCGTTACGGTAAACCGCAAACGCCACATGATTTACAGAGCCACAACTGTATTAATATGCGCTTGCCGACGCTCGGCGGATTATACGCGTGGGAATTTTCTAAAGACGGACAGGAGATTCGCGTACGGGTCGAAGGGCAATTAACCTTCAATAATCTGGCTTCGCGTATTAATGCGGCAACCAGCGGAATGGGACTGGCGTTCGTGCCGGAAGATTGCGTGGCCGATGCGGTGGCGCAGGGAACGCTTGAGACTGTGCTCGATGAATGGTGCGAACCTTTTCCCGGCTACTTTCTCTATTATCCGAGCCGAAAACAACATACCGCCGCCTTTGCGCGTTTAATTGACACGCTGCGTTACTCCGCGCATTGAATAAGCCCGATGACGCCGCACCAGCGGAGCTGCGTTTTACCGCGCCACCCTATCAATCTGAAAGAGGCCGGTGGCGAGAAAAGTATAAACCTATTATTAATGTGGCTTGTGTTTATGAGCGATATTCATAGATAAAAGCAGCGGCGAAATAATAGACGTAAAAAAACGAACTCTAACAGCAGGCTGACAGCCTGATGACATTTCTGTTAGGTGTGCATGCAATATTTCAATTAGTAAGAATAATAGCTTGAAGTGTTAAATCCCTTGTCGAAATATCAGCGTATGCTGACGCCGGGAGTTGCCTGAAAAGGATTTCTGCACATAAAAATTAACGTTGGGAATAGTGCATAAAATCAATGCTACGAGAGAATATTGTCAATCTGTTATCGTTTATTGAAGTGGCTCGTGAGTGCAGTTTTACGAAAGCGGCGGCAAGACTTGGCGTTACCCAATCGACATTAAGTCATTCGGTGAAAACGCTGGAGGAGCGTCTGGGGGTGAAATTGCTGATCCGCACCACGCGCAATGTCGCGCCAACGGATGCTGGCGAACAGTTACTGAATATCCTTGTTCCACGTCTGGGGGAAATTGATGAAAAGCTCAACGATCTGGCAAGTAATAACAGTTCGCCGGTGGGAAATATCCGCATTGCCACCAGCGAACATGCTGCGGATGCTTATTTATGGCCAAAGGTAAAAGAATTCCTCGCGGCCTGGCCAAAAATTAATGTCGAACTTTTTATCGACAATGGTTTTAATAATATTGTCGCTGAACGTTTTGATGCTGGCGTCAGGTTAGGAGAATTCATTGAAAAAGATATGGTTGCGGTACGCATCAGCCCCGATTTTCGTATGAAGGTGGTCGGCTCTGCAGACTATTTTTCACGCCATTCCGCGCCTGTAACACCGGATGATTTACATCAGCATGAGTGTATTAATTTTCGACTCTCGACGAGCGGAGGTATTTATTGCTGGGAATTTGCCAGGGCCGGGCAGGAAATTAAAGTTAAAGTGAAAGGGCGATTTATTGTCAATACTGTGAGGCAGTGCGTTGAAGCGGCGAGTGCCGGGCTTGGTCTGGCTTATGTGCCTGAGGATCTTGTTAACGATGCGCTGGCATCCGGCGAGCTGGTACAAGTGTTAGAGGAGTGGTGCCCGGTTTTCCCCGGTTATTTTCTCTATTACCCGAACCGGCAACAGCACAGTAATGCCTTCCATTTATTTATTGAAGCCGTGCGTCGCCATCCGTTTTGAAAAAACCTTCCCGACAATAAAGTTTAAGCACCATCTCATCAGGGATCATGTAACCTTTTCCCGCCACCCGCACTATAAAATCTTCCGGTAAATCAAACTGCTCCAGCTTGCGCTTCAGGTTATTCATCACCTGCCACAAACGCTGGCTGGAGCAGCGCAGGCCGTGGTTTTCCCATACCTGGATCTGTAATGCTTTATCCGCCACCACGGTGCCAACTGCATGACTTAACAGGTAGGTCAGCAAATTAGCCATTGTTAGCCGTAAACTGACATTACTTTCCGCAGAACCATAGCGGATAAGGCTTTTTTTAAAAGGTACAAATTCGATTTCGCTATTTTTACCCAGGCGATAGCCATAAACAGTGAGTTTTTCCATCGTTTCAATCCAGATGTTCAGGGAAGAGGATGAAAAGCGCAAAGTGCCTCTTTTCCGTCTTCTCTGAAAAGGCGACCACCGGAGGGAAAAACTTAAATCGTGGTGTAAAAAACTGTCGTCTCTGTACTGCTCTGGCCTCAGAGGCTGTCAGAAGGAATATCGTCGGTCCATTTGGTTGCCGCTTTAATCAGTTCCGCAATCATGCTGCGATTGAAACCCAGACGGTGACCAAGGGCGCTGACCTCTTCCCACTGGTGCTGTTCGTAGAGTTCGATCAGGCGCAGGTAAGGGTACAACGTGCCTTTTTTTTCCCGCAGCGCCAGCATGACGTTGGCGGAGATATCGATCTGGCTTATCAGATCCGCCATCGGCATTTCGAAAATGCTGTCGAGCTGTGAGAAGAGGCCGACGATAAACGCGTCGTCTGCGGAGTGGCGGCTAATCGAGTGCGCCGATGCCAGTTCGCAAAACTTGGCGCGAATCAGGCTCTGGCGATAAATATCATCAGTCTCGTCTTTATTGACCGATGTCAGGCAGGAGACCAGCACGAAGC
The DNA here is from genome assembly GCF_000280495.2 of Kosakonia radicincitans DSM 16656. Lineage (NCBI taxonomy): Bacteria > Pseudomonadati > Pseudomonadota > Gammaproteobacteria > Enterobacterales > Enterobacteriaceae > Kosakonia > Kosakonia radicincitans. The sequence continues at coordinate 4,138,406 of NZ_CP018016.1, read as the reverse complement.
GGCGCAACTCATTGGTACCAAGATAGAAAATAATGTCTTTTAACGACTGGCTGCGGATATGTTTAATGCCGCGGGCGTTAAAGACAATATTTTGCGCATAACGCATGATTTTGAACGACAGCGCCAGATCCTGCTTCAATAGCGCCTCGATCTTGCTGAAATCCGGCGAATCGGTATTCACCTCTTTCATCAGTTTCAGGGTGATGGCCTGGTTTTGAATCAGCTTGTTGCCGGAGTGGATCACCGGTCTGCTGAAAAAATGGCCCTGAAACAGCGTGCAGCCTATATTTTTAAAACACTCATACTCTTCCTGCGTTTCGACTTTTTCCGCCAGAAACACCGTATCTTTTAGTAAGGCGCCTTTGTCTTTGATATAGCCGCTTATTTCTTCCGGCGTGTTTATCCGCACATCGAATTTAATGATGTTGATATAGGGGAGAAAGGCATTCCAGCCATCGCCAAGTTCGAAGTCGTCCAGCGCAATGCGAAAGCCATGCGCAGAGAGCTGTTTTACTGTATGCAGCAGCAGCGGCGTCGGTTTGGCCGTTTCGAGAATTTCCACAATCACTCTATCTTTCGGCAACGTTTCCGCCATGCCCTGCACCAGCAATTCATAGGGGAAGTTGACGAAAATAGCGCTGTACTCTTTCAGACGGCCCAGCGGCGCGCCGAGAAATTGTTCCACAATAATTTGAGCAGTCGCGTACTCCGGCGTTACGTCGGGAAACCGGTTTGTCATACTGTCTCTGAACAACAACTCGTAACCGACTGTGTTCATATTTGCATCAAAAATCGCCTGGCGGGCGACAAAAGAGAACATGCGAAACTCCACTTACAGATGCCTGCAAATCTTTTAAAAGTCGGTAATGCGCGAGTTTGACCTGGTCAACCCCCGCCATTTTTCCGCAGGGTAAAATGGAAGCCTGGACGAAAACGGAAAAGACGCAAGTCGGAGCTGGGGAAGGCAGTATCTTTTGTAAACTTCCGGGGAATTTAAGTCAAATTCGGAATGGCAGAATCATACAGTATTGCGATATTTATCGGCAACTGAGGCAAGAAAATAACCCGACGGCAGACAATCGGGTTATTTCCCTCACGGACATCAGGTATTGCGCGCCACGACACCGGCTTTTTCCAGCATCGCATGCAATAACACATTGGCACCGGCGCTCACCTGTTCTGGCGACGAATACTCAATTTCGTTATGGCTGATGCCGTCCTTGCAGGGAATAAAGATCATTCCGGCCGGTGCCAGCATGCTCATATATACGGCGTCATGTCCGGCGCCGGAAACAATATCCATATGAGAATAACCTAATTGCTGCGCCGCCCGGCGTACAGCCTCTTTGCAATCGGCATGGAAGGGCGCTGCCGGGTACTGCGACACCTGGCGCAGAGCGATATCCAGCCCGGTTTTCTGCGCCGTTTGCTGGATAACGGCTTTTAGCGCGGCATCCATCTTATCGACCTCGGCATCGGTCATATTGCGAAAATCGATGGAGAAGGTGACGCTGCCCGGCACCACGTTACGGCTGTTCGGATGCACCTGCACCATGCCCACCGTTCCGCGCCCGTGCGGGGCAAACTGGTTGGCGATGGTGATCACTTCCTGCATCAGACCGGTTGCCACTTGCAGCGCATCTTTGCGCATCGCCATTGGCGTTGGGCCAGCGTGCGACTCCATCCCCGTCACCGTGCAGTCATACCAGCGGATCCCCAGCACCGCCTGCACCACGCCGATGGCGACATCCTGCTCTTCCAGAATCGGTCCCTGCTCGATATGCGCTTCAAAATAGGCGCCAATCGGATGCTGGCCTGGCGTATGTTCGCCCGCATAGCCAATGTTGAACAGCTCATCGCGTACCGTTTTGCCTGCGGTATCGGTTGCCGCATAGGCGTGTTCCAGCGAAAAAATCCCGGCAAAAACGCCAGAACCCATCATCACAGGAACAAAGCGCGAACCCTCTTCGTTAGTCCAGAACACCATCTCGACGGGGGCTTGTGTTTCAATGCCGTTGTCGTTGAGCGTGCGGATCACTTCCAGCGCGGATAACACGCCAAAGTTACCGTCGAATTTGCCGCCGGTCGGCTGGGTATCGATATGGCTTCCGGCGACGATGGGCGGCAGGCTGTTATTCCGCCCGGCGCGGCGCATAAAGACGTTGCCGATTTGGTCTATTTCCACCGACAGCCCGGCCGCTTTGCCCCAGCCGACCACCAAATCGCGCCCCTGGCGATCAAGGTCGGTGAGCGTCAGGCGACAGCAACCGCCTTTCGGCGTTGCGCCGATTTGCGCCAGATCCATCAGCGACTGCCACAGGCGCTGGCCATTAATACGCAGGTCGCCCGTCGCAACCACGGCGTCCGGCGCGGAGATCGTTTCACTCATCTTTTTTCTCCCAGGTTAACGTTGCACGGCCTGCGGCGCACGATGGCGCTCCCAGACCGCGGCGGCACTGAAATCCGGTCCGAAGGCCGGGCGTTTGATATAGCGTCCTGCGCCTTCGCGCGCGCGCAGTTCCCCGTCAGCCCAGACCACCACGCCCTGGCTGAGGGTATAAGCCGGGACGCCGGTGACGACGCGGCCCTCGAAAATATTGAAGTCGTTGCGTGAATGGTGGGTCGCAGCAGACAGTACCTTGCTGCCCTGCGGGTCCCACAGCACCAGATCGGCATCCGCGCCTGGCGTGATCACACCTTTGCGCGGGTAGATGTTAAAGAGCCGCGCGGTATTGGCAGAGGTGATGGCGACAAACTCACTCGGCGTCAGACGGCCACTGTTAACGCCTGCATCCCATAGCACCATCATACGTTCCTCCACGCCGCCGCAGCCGTTCGGGATTTTGGTGAAATTATCCAGTCCGGCGGCTTTCTGGCTGGCGCAGAAGGTACAGTGATCGGTGGCGGTGGTATGAAGCTGACCGGACTGCAAACCGTGCCACAGCGCAGCCTGGTGCGATTTATCACGAAACGGCGGGCTCATCACATGGGCGGCAGCGAAGGCGAAATCGGGGTGACGGTAAACGCTGTCATCCACCACCAGATGGCCCGCCAGCACTTCGCCGTAAACGCGCTGACCGCGGCCGCGCGCGCGGGCAATGGCTTCTGCCGATTCCCGACAGGAGACATGCACTACATAAATCGGCACACCCATAATGCTGGCGACGGTAATCGCGCGGTTGGCGGCTTCACCTTCCACTTCCGGCGGACGCGAGAGGGGATGCGCCTCCGGGCCGGTGATCCCTTGTTTCAGCATCTCCTGTTGCAGCAGATACACCATCTCGCCATTTTCCGCATGCACCGTTGGCATGGCGCCCAACTCCAGGCAGCGGCGAAAACTGTTCATCAGCGTTTCGTCGTCGCACATGATGGCGTTTTTGTAGGCCATAAAGTGTTTAAAACTGTTCACCCCTTCCTGCTGTACAAGCTGCCCCATATCCTCACGCACGCTCTCATCCCACCAGGTAATGGCGACGTGGAAGCTGTAGTCGGCGGCGGCTTTTTCTGCCCAACCGCGCCACTGCTGATACGCCTCCATCAGCGGTTGCTGTGGATTGGGGATAACAAAATCGATAATCGTCGTGGTGCCGCCCGCCAGCGCGGCGGCGGTGCCGCTGTAGAAATCATCGACCGTTGTCGTACCCATAAACGGGAAATTCATATGGGTATGCGGATCGATGCCGCCGGGCATCACATACAGGCCTCCGGCATCAATGACTTGTGTGTGTGCCGGAAGATCCCACAGTGAGGCGTCGCCGACGGCGGCGATCAGGCCATCAACGCACAACACATCGGCGCGGCGCTGGCAGTCCGCATTGACCACCGTGCCGCCTTTAATCAACACTTTACGCATGCTCTTCTCCTGTGCCTGACCCGGTTTACGCCGTGGTCGCCATCGGGTTATTGGGGTGGGTTGTCCAGTTGGCGTACTGGTCGGAAACCACGTTTCCGGTGCGTTTATCCACTTCGCCGGGTTGCAGGTGGCGCAGCGAAATACAGTTTTCTACCGGGCAAACCGAGGCGCAGAGGTTGCAGCCAACGCAATCTTCCTCGCGCACAGCGAAATGGCGCTCGCCCATCAGGCTGGTGGAGATCGCCTGGTGCGAGGTGTCTTCGCATACCAGGTGGCAGCGCCCGCACTTGATGCAGCTTGTCTGGTCGATGACGGCTTTTTCGACGTGATTAAGGTTGAGGTAGCGCCAGTCGGTAACGCTGCCCAGCGCCATGCCGCGAAAATCCTCCAGCGTGCGAAACCCTTTCTCATCCATGTAGTTTTCCAGGCCGCTTATCATGTCGCGCACAATCTGAAAGCCGTGCACCATTACTGCCGTACAGACCTGGACGGTGCCGCAGCCCAGCGCGATAAATTCGGCGGCATCGCGCCAGGTGGAGATACCGCCAATGCCGGAGATCGGCAACCCGCGCATTGGCGCGTCGCGGCCAATTTCCGCCACCATATTCAGCGCAATGGGTTTCACCGCCGGGCCGCAGTAGCCGCCGTGGGAACCCTGATTGCCGGTGTGCGGCGTCATCAGCATCTGGTCGAGATCAACGCCCATCACCGAATTGATGGTATTGATCAGAGAAACCGCATCCGCGCCGCCCGCTTTTGCCGCCCGCGCCGGGTAGCGGATATCGGTAATGTTCGGCGTCAGTTTGACGATCACCGGCAGGCTGCAATACTGCTTGCACCAGCGGGTGACCATTTCGATATACTCCGGCACCTGGCCGACCGCCGCGCCCATGCCGCGCTCGCTCATGCCGTGCGGGCAACCGAAGTTCAGCTCAATGCCGTCCGCGCCGGTGGCTTCCACCTGCGGCAGGATCCATTTCCATGCCTCTTCCTCACAGGGCACCATGATCGACACCACCACCGCCCGATCCGGCCAGCGCTGCTTAATCCGCGCGATCTCTTCAAGGTTGGTCTCCAGCGAGCGGTCGGTTATCAGCTCAATATTGTTCAGTCCAAGAATACGGCGGTCCGCGCCGCGTAGGGTGCTGTAGCGCGGCCCGCAGACATTGACGACGTGCGGATCAAGCCCCAGCGTTTTCCACACCACGCCGCCCCAGCCAGCCTGGAACGCGCGTTCGACGTTGTACTCTTTATCGGTGGGCGGTGCTGAAGCCAGCCAGAACGGATTGGGGCTGTGAATGCCGAGAAAATTACTATGTAGATCAGCCATGAGACGGCTCCTGGAAAAAGGTGGCATTGGCGGCATCGGCCTGTGAAATGGCCAGTGCCAGCAGGATGGAGCGGGCGGCGGCTTTGCCCTGTTTAACCGCATCGACAGTGAGATCCAGCCCGCCTGCGCAGCAGTCGCCACCGGCCCAGACGCCGGGCAGCGAGGTGCGTCCTGCCTCGTCAACGGCGATGCGCCCGCCGCTTAATGCCACGCCCTGCGCCGGGCGCGGATCGTAGGTTTGCCCAATCGCTTTCAGCACCATATCCGCCGCCAGCGTGAAGGTTTCACCGCCAGGCGTCAGCCCTGCATCGGTCTGTTGCATGAGGGAAAAAGTGACGCCGGTTAAGCGGTTATCCTGCTGCTCAAAGCGCAGCGGCGCGGCGAGAAAGCGCAATGTGACGCCGCACGCTTTTGCCCACTGCTGCTCTTTCAGGGAGGCTTTCATCTGGCTTTCGCCACGGCGGTAAACCAGGGTGACTTCGCGCGCGCCAAGCTTTTTCGCCTGCACGGCGGCATCCACCGCGGTCATTCCGCCGCCAATCACTACTACATTGCGACCCACTGGCATCTGGCTGAGATCGGCACACTGGCGCAGTTCGGCAATAAACTCGACGGCTTCGCGCACGCCGTGCGGCTCTGGCGTATCACTGTCGAGCGCATTCACGCCCGCTAAACCGGTGCCAAGGAATACCGCGTCATACTCTGCGCGCAGTTGCGCCAGCGTGAAGTGCTGGCCCAGCGTTTTGCCGCAATGCAGGGTGATACCGCCTACCGACAGCAGCCACTCCACTTCCAGCGCCGGAAAATCCCCGGTCACTTTGTAACGGGCCAGACCGTATTCGTTCAGACCACCAGCTTTCGCGCGGGCATCAAACAGATCAATCGCATGCCCGGCGAGCGCCAGCGCATGCGCCACGGTCAGCCCGGCAGGCCCGGCGCCGACAATCGCCACGCGTTTACCGCTGCTGGCGGCGCGGGTAAACAGCGGTTTGCCGGGAGCGGCGAAAAAGCGATCGGTGGCGTAGCGCTGCAAACGGGCGATATCCAGCGGACGGCCATCCTGCGCATTACGCACGCAGGCCTGCTCGCAGAGGGTTTCGGTCGGGCAGACGCGTGAGCAGGTGCCGCCAAGAATATTGGCCCGCAGGATCACTTCCGCCGCGCCACGATCGTTACTCTGCGCGATGCGCTGAATAAAGCTCGGCACATCGATCTCCGCCGGGCAGGCGCGGGTGCAGGGGGCATCAAAGCAGTAGTAGCAGCGTTCCGCTTCCAGCACCGCCTGTGTGGAAGAGAGCGCGGGGTCGCAATCGCTGAACGCACGGGCATACTCCGCGGGCGTCAGCCGACCGGGGTAGATCCCCGGCGTATCGAGTGTGTTCATCATGCCTCCTGAATAATCCTGACCAGATGGTTAAGTTTTCACAAATAGCCATGCGATTTGTGTGCCATATTGACGGCAACAGCAGCAGGGCAGACAAAATCAGCGGTTCAGGGATCTTCAGGATCGATTGCACTAAAATGATCGTCGCATTTTGGTGCATTTCGCACCAAATTTGCCGATTATTGCTGCATTTAGCAGCAAGAAGGTTATTCCAGACCGCAGATGCGCCAGACGGCGCTCAGCACATGCTGCGTGGCGCGCGACTGCATCGTGTCGCTGTGAGCATCTTCGCCGCAGACGGCTTCCACCTGGATATCGAAATCGGCATAGGTTTGCGTCATCGACCAGACAGTAAAGAAGAAGTGCGTGGTATCCAGCGTGCGCATTTTACCGGCGGCAATCCAGCCATCGAGGATGCGCGCTTTCTCTTCCACCAGTTGTCGCAGTTCGCTTTTCAGTAACGGATGCACAACCTGTGCGCCTTGCAGGATCTCGTTGGCAAAGAGTTTGGAGGCTTCCGGGCGGCTGAAACTGAAGTGGATTTTGCGCCCGACATACTCCGCCAGCGCGCTTTTCGGCTCGGCGCTGGCGCAGATCCCCTCCAGCGGCGACAACCAGTCGTGGAGAATGTTTTCCAGCACCCGCAGGTAGAGATTGTGTTTGTTGCCGAAGTAGTAGTGCAGATTGGCTTTCGGCAGACCTGCGGCATCGGCAATCTGTTGCATCGTCGCGCCGCGAAAGCCGTAGCGGGCAAATACGCGCTCCGCCGCTGGCAGGATAATGGCTTCGTTATCCTGACGAATGCGTCCCTTATCGGGTGACTCCACCACGCCGTGGAGAAGAACCTCATTCATAGTGTGCTCCGTGAGAAAACCGCCCTCCCTGGCGGCGGGGGTTATTTCAGTTTGGCGGCGGCGTCCCAGACTTCGTGCGTCATACCGCTGTCGCCCGGATCTTTCTTGATAACCGGCGTATCGCCACCGCTGTGCAGCAACACGTCGATGGTGCGACGGTACGCGGCCGGATCGAGATAGCCGATTTTCGGCGTATTGGCGTTGGTAATAAGCTTCGCCACGTTCTCCATCTGGCGAGTCTGCACCTCTTCCGTGGCAGCGCCGGAGGCATCTTCTGCCACCACGATTTTCGCCGCTTCATCCGGGTGTTTCACCGCGTAATCCCAGCCTTTAAACGACGCTTTGAGGAATTTCGCCATTTTGCTGACAAACGCCGGATCTTTCAGATCGGAACCGAGGACATACAGCCCATCTTCCAGCGTAGAAACGCCCTGATCCTCATACGGGAAGGTGATTAAGTCGTCCTGCTTCAGCCCGGCGTCGATCAACTGCCAGTATTCGTTGTAGTTCATGGTCGAAATACAGGCGGCCTGATCCTGTAACAGCGGATCAACGTTAAAGCCCTGTTTTAAAATGGTGATGTCTTTACCCGGTTTGAGGCCCAGCTTGTTCATCCAGTTAAAGAACGGGTATTCATTGCCGCCGTACCAGACGCCAAGGGTTTTGCCTTTGAAATCGGCCGGGGTTTTGATGCCGCTCGATTTTTTACAGGTCAGCATCATCCCGGAACGATCGTACACCTGGGCGATATTCACCAGCGGCACGCCCGCTTCGCGCGAGGCCAGCGCATCCGGCAGCCAGTCGACAATGACATCGGCGGATTTACCGGCAATCACCTGCACCGGGGAGATATCCGTGCCGCCGGGTTTAATGGTGACATCCAGCCCTTCATCCTGATAAAACCCTTTTTGCTGCGCCACGTAATAACCGGCGAACTGTGATTGCGGCAGCCACTTCAGTTGCAGTGTGACTTTCTCGGCGGCGGCCGCCTGAAAGGCCAGTACAGACATTGCCGCCAGCAACAAACCCCGGCGCAAAGCGAAACTTTTTATCATTAGAGAACTCCTCGGGTTAGTGAACCTGGATAGGTGCTAATTGTTTTACTTCTGAGCGGCGCTCCCACGTAGCGTGGGGTGCCAGAAATTCACGCGCCGGTCGAGCTGAACCAGCAGGCTGTAGAACAGGGAACCGGCGATCGAGGCGACAACAATTGCCGACCACACTACCGGCATATGCATGCGCGCCGACTCGGTGGAGATGCGAAAGCCCAGTCCGGCGGTTGGCGAGCCGAAAAATTCCGCCACAATCGCGGTGATAAGCGACAGTGTGGCATTCACTTTCAGAGCGCTGAAAATAAACGGCATCGCGGCAGGCAGACGCAGCACCCGCAGGCTTTGCCCCGGCGTGGCGGCATAGCAATACATCAGTTCCTGCTCCAGCTTGCCGCTGGCTTTTAACCCGGCCAGCGTACTGACCAGCGCCGGGAAGAAGGTCACCAGCATGACCACGGCGGCCTTGGAAGGCCAGTCAAAGCCAAACCACATCACCGCAATCGGCGCGACGCCGACCAGCGGTACGGTGCTGGTAAGGCTGGCTACCGGCAATAATCCGCGTTGTAAAAACGGCAGGCGGTCGATAAGAATCGCCACGCCAATCCCCAGCCCGCTACCGAGCAGATAACCTGCCAGCACGGATTTGATCACCGTTTGCAGCACATCGCCCGCCAGCAGCGGAACGCTGTTGACCAGCGCGGCAAGAATGTCCAGCGGCGCGGGCAGAATGACCTGCGGAACGGCAAAACCGGTGACCAGAATCTGCCAGAACCACAGTAGCCACAGGCCGAGCAGCGCCGCGACGCTGGCTGCCGGAAGCGTTGAGCGCGCCAGACGTTGCACGCTGACCATCGCCAGCAGCGCTACGGCGCCCAGCGTCAGACCGTGAATCGGCTGCCACGCCAGCCACAGTACGCTCGCCAGCAAAGTGACGGCGAACAGAGCGCCGCGCAGAAGGCTGAAGGTGGTGGTGCACCCTGCCAGCGCGCACAGCACCAGCAGGATATTGACCAGCAACAGCGGAGCCGATAACGGCGTTTGCCCACTCAACTGGATCAGCGACAGCATCAACAACAGCAGCGCGCCGACCAGCAAAAACGTGCCGGGTATCGCAGTGCGTTTCATCATCCCCCCTTACGCTGGCGCATCACCAGCCGTTCCGTGAGCGTGACCAGCCCGGTTAACGCCAGCCCAAGCAGCGAGGCCATTACCAGCGCCGACCAGATCTGAATGGTGTTGCCATAGTAGGAGCCAGTCAGCAGCCGCGCGCCCAGCCCGGCCTGTGCCCCGGTGGGCAACTCGGCCACCATCGTACCGACCAGCCCGCTGGCAATCGCCACGCGAAACGCCGGAAACAGATACGGCAGCGAAGAGGGCAGGCGCACAGTCCAGAAGATATCGACCCGCCGGGCAGCCCAGGTGTGCATCAGTTCCATCTCCATTTTTTGCGGCGAGCGCAGTCCCTGCACGGTGGCGATGGTGACCGGGAAGAAGCAGAGATACATGGCGATAGTGGCTTTTGGCAGCATGCCGGTGATGCCGACGCTGCCCAGAATGATCAGCACAATGGGCGCTATCGCCAGTACCGGAATGGTTTGCGAGGCGACGATCCACGGCAGTAGCGCTTTATCCAGTGTGCGCGAGTGAACAATGCACACCGCCAGCACCACGCCGAGTACCACCCCCATGGCAAAACCCGTCAGCGCTGCGCTGGCGGTGACCCAGGTATGCAACAGCAGGTTGCGCGGTGAGGTAAGCGGCCACTGGGTGATGCTGTTCCAGATATCGATGGCAATCTGGTGCGGTGCGGGCAGCAGCGGACGGCTGGCATTCAGCGCGGCCTGCATCATATCGTGATAATTCCACGCGCCGCGCGGGGCCAGTACGCGGTCAATCACGCCGGGCGCATTCAGCGCCAGCGCCAGCAAATACCACAGCACCAGCGCGACCAGCAGCACCATGCCCACCGGCAGTGCGTTCGCAATAAGACGCCGCTCAGCGATCATGATGTCCCTCCACCAGCGCTTCGCGCACCTCCTGCGCCAGTGCGAGGAACGCGGGCGTATTGCGGATCGCCAAATCGCGCTGTGCCGGAAGCGGGGAGTCGATCACCTTCACGATGCGCCCCGGACGCGGCGACATCACCACGATTTTGGTCGACAGATAGACCGCTTCGGCAATGGAGTGGGTAACAAACACCATCGTGCGCTGCTCGTTGTACCACAGTTGCTGAAGCTGCTGATTGAGGTTGTCGCGGGTCAGTTCATCGAGCGCGCCGAAGGGTTCATCCATCATTAAAATTTTCGGCTCAAAGCCGAGCGCCCGCGCGATAGACACGCGCTGTTGCATGCCGCCCGAGAGCTGCCACGGGTATTTTTTCTCAAAACCCTTCAGGCCAACGCGTGAAAGCTGCTCACGGGCGATTTCATCGCAGCGTTCTGGCGGTACGCCCTGGATCTGCAACGGCAATTTGACATTGGCTATCACGGTGCGCCACGGCAGCAGCACCGGTGCCTGGAAGACATAGCCATAAGCCCCCGCCTGGCGCGCTTCCGACGGCGACATATCGTTCACCAGCACATCGCCGGAGGTAATCGGCTCAAGATCGGCAATAACCCGCAACAGGGTGGTTTTGCCGCAGCCGGATGGCCCGATAAACGAGACAAACTCGCCCTGGCGAATCGTCAGATTAATGTCCTGTAACGCGTGTACGGGTTTATCCGCCGCCGGATAGATAACGCTGGCCTGACTGACGGTTATGGCGGGCCGCGCTGTGGCGCTGGCGGTCTTTAAGGACACCACTGCGCTCTCCTCAGCAAACATCACCTGGCTCATCCTGCTCCCCCTGTTTTTTGACTAACTGGTTAGGTTTCTTTTTCACCATGCCATTTTTGTGCCAGGGGTTAATTTCCGCATTTTTACTGCATTTGGCTGCACGATAATGAATTTTACTCATCAATTTAGTGCAGATGTCGGCGCGTTTGCTTTGTGATGGGGCAGGGAGGGGGATCGGGGTGGGAAAAGGCAGCATAAACAGGCGCAGCGCGCGTGGTTAGTGACAGTTGTCGTATTTCTGCGTGCCAGTGGCGCGAAAAGAATGATCGACGTCATACATCTTTCGCGCCGTGCGCGTTACATATTGCCAGGATTAATCCGATTGACTATTATCTCTACACCCCTTACAGAGCTAACGCCACATCTTATGTGAGTGCCGGAGATAAGCGCCGGGCGGGGTAAAACCTTGCAGTACTTAGCTACACTTAAAACACCAGGCCCTGGCATCAGCCGGGGCGTTTTATTTTGTACGCCAGTTAACCCCCTCCCCGCAGGAAGAGGGCGGTAACTCAGTCGCGGTCGATGGCAAACGGCTGCCAGGCCTGACGCACCGGCATCACTTCCACGCGGTTGATATTCATATGATCCGGCAGAGTGGCGATGTAGAACATCTGTTCGGCAATATCCTGCGCGGTCAGCGGCGTGGTGCCGCGATAGAGGTTATCCGATGCGGCCTGATCGCCTTTGGTGCGCACCAGCGTAAATTCCGTTTCCGCAATACCCGGCGCTAAATCGGTCACACGCACCCCGGTACCAAGTAAATCGCAGCGCAGGTTATAGCTGAACTGCTTCACAAATGCTTTGGTCGCGCCATAAACATGGCTGCCGGGATAGGGCCACTGCCCGGCAATTGAACCGATATTGATGATAGAAGCGCCTGCGCCGTGTTGAATCAGCGTGGGCAGCAGGGCGTGGGTTACATTGACCAGCCCGGTCACGTTGGTATCGATCATGGTCTGCCAGTCTTCAAGATCCACGCGCTGTGCAGGTTGCGGCGACAGCGCCAGCCCGGCATTGTTGATAAGCGCGGTAATATCGGCGAACTCAGCTGGCAGCGACGCCACGGAGCTTTTCACTGCATCTTTATCGCGGACATCCAGCTCAATAATATGCACCGGCACTTTTCCCTGAAGGCGGTCTTTAAGGCTTTCGAGACGTGCCAGACGACGCCCGCTCAGCACCAGCGACCAGCCCGCATCGGCAAACACCTGCGCTGCCGCTTCGCCAAAACCGGAGGTTGCGCCGGTAATAAACACCACTTTCTTTGCTTCACTCATCGTCTTCTCCTGTGCGGGTTTGTGACGTCACTATAAAAACGCCCGCCCGCGCCAGACAGTGCCAGTTGTTATGTCGCGGTGTGACACCTGTGTCACATGTTGCTAACACGACTGGCTCTATCCGCGGTTTGCCCGCGCGCCGCATGATACGGACAACAATAACGGCATGAGAGGAGCAGGATATGAAACTGGCACTTCAGAGCGAGATGGCGATAACCAACGACGACGTACGTCAACTGGACCGGTCGTATGTGTTTCATTCATGGTCGATGCAGGGCAACCTTAACCCGATGGTGATTGCCGGGGCGAAAGGCTGTGAGTTGTGGGACTACGAAGGCAATACGTATCTCGATTTCAGCAGCCAACTGGTGAACGTTAATATTGGTTATCAGCATCCGCGCGTGCTGGCGGCGATGAAAGCACAGCTTGACGAACTGGTGACGATCGCACCGGCGACGGCCAACCTGGCGCGCGGCGAAGCGGCCAAACGCATTGTCTCGCTGGCGCCGGAAGGTTTCAGTAAAGTCTTCTTTACCAACGCTGGGGCGGATGCCAACGAAAACGCCATCCGTATGGCGCGTCTCTACACCGGGCGCGACAAGATTTTCTCCGCCTACCGCTCCTATCACGGCAATACCGGTAGCGCGATTGCCGCCACCGGCGACTGGCGGCGCGTACCGAACGAATATTCACGCGGGCATGTGCACTTCTTTAACCCGTACCTCTATCGCAGCGAATTCAACGCGACGACGGAAGCCGAAGAGTGCACACGTGCGCTGGCGCACCTGCGCCGCATGATTGAGGTTGAAGGGCCGGCATCTATCGCCGCGATCCTGCTCGAATCCGTACCGGGAACGGCCGGTATTCTGGTGCCGCCGGAAGGGTATATGAAGGGCGTGCGCGCGCTGGCCGATGAGTTTGGCATTGTGCTGATCCTTGATGAAGTGATGGCCGGTTTTGGCCGCACCGGTAGCTGGTTCGCTTTTGAACAGGATGGCATCGTGCCGGATCTGATCACCTTCGCGAAAGGCGTTAACGCCGGTTATGCGCCCGCAGGCGGCGTACTGATTTCAGAGCCGATTTCACGCTACTTTGACGACCACTTCTTCGCGGGCGGTCTGACTTACTCCGGCCATCCGCTGGCAATGGCAGCGATTGTCGCCACGCTGGATGCGATGAAAGATGAGAAAGTGGTGGAGAATGCGGCGCTGGTGGGTAACGGCGTGCTGCGTCCGGGGCTTGATGCGCTGGCGGCGAAACATAAGCTGATTGGCAACGTGCGCGGGCGCGGCATGTTCCAGGCGATGGAACTGGTCAGCGATCGGCAGAGCAAAACCCCGCTGGCGGCGGCAGAGATGGGATCCATCAAAGCGGCGCTCACGCAGGCCGGTATTTTGAGTTTTATCGTCGAAAACCGCATCCACGTGGTGCCGCCTTGCACCATGAGTGCGGAAGAAGTGAATAAAGGCCTGGACATTTTTGACCGTGTTCTCGCGCAATTTAGCCATTTCGCGAAATAATCCCTCTGGCGTCAGAGCTTTCTGACGCCAGACCTGCTCATTTCTCTGATTTGAAAAGCTTTTTTAACAACGCCCCCCAATTTTTAGCACTATATTCCGGCGCGCAGACTTGATAAAACATCTCTTTTATATTGGTCTTTTTTGCCGGGGAGAGAAACGTGCCGGAAATCAATCACTTTGGTCAAACAGTCGGCGACAGGCTGCCGCACTGGAACGGTGTTCAGCCGCTGCCGCACAGCGTGTTGCCGGGCCAATATTGTCGGCTCGAACCGCTCGACGCCAGAACGCATACGCACGATCTCTTGCAGGCTTACGCGCAGGCAGAAGATGACAGCGGCTGGACCTGGCTGGCGGGCGAACGGCCTGACGGGCTGGAGAGCATGGCGCGCTGGATCGTCGGTAAAACGCTCGACACCAGCGTAGCGCCTTTTGCCGTGGTGGAAAATGCCAGCGGCGATGCGCTCGGCGTGATTGCCTGGCTGGCGATCAACGCCGACAACGGTTCGGTAGAGATTGGTCATGTCACCTGGTCGCCACAGATGCAAAACAGCGTTCTCGGCACGGAAGCGATATGGCTGATGCTGCGCCACGCTTTTGCCTGCGGTTATCGCCGCGTGGAGTGGAAATGTGATTCGCTGAATGTCGCCTCGCGCCGCGCGGCAGAACGCATCGGTTTCACCTGGGAGGGGCGCTTCCGCCAGCATATGGTGCGCAAAGGGCGCAATCGCGATACCGACTATTTATCGATGCTGGACAACGAGTGGCCGCTGCGCGACGCCGCCATTTCCACGTGGCTGAACGCGGATAACTTTGACGCGCAGGGGCAACAAAAACAGAAACTTGATACCTTCCACGAACAGCAGTAAGCCACCGCGCACTGGTGGCTGCCGGTGCGCGGCATTACCCCATCCGGTGTTCACCACGCACCAGCGCGCTACGGTCAAAGAAACGCTCAATCACGCCATTGGCCATAAATGCTGCCCGGTCAGACATATGGGCAATCACATCGGCATCATGGCTGACCAGCAGATAGCTCATGCCGTGCTGCTGCTTCAGGCGGTTAAGCAGGTTAAGAATTTCGGCCTGCACCGACATATCCAGCGCCGATGTCGGCTCATCCAGCAGCAGAATTTTTGGTCGCAGCAACAGTGCGCGGGCGATTGCCACGCGCTGACGCTGGCCGCCGGAGAGCTGGTGCGGGTAACGCCGTGCGGCATCAACCGGAAGCCCGACCTGCTCCAGTGCGGTAGCCACCTGCTGGTCAATTTCCGGTTCACCGTGAATTTTCAGCGGCTCCGCCAGCGTGCGCCACAGCGTATGGTTCGGGTGCAGCGAGGCGTAAGGATCCTGGAAGACCATCTGCACATTGCGCCGCAGCATACCCTGATAACGCGTTCCGGCTTTCACCGGCTGGCCGAACAGCGACAGCTGGCCCTGCCATTCGCGCTGTAAACCTGCCAGCACGCGCAGCAGGGTTGATTTCCCGCAGCCGGACGCGCCAATCAGGCTGAAAGTTTCACCTTCTTCCACGCGCAAACTGGCGCCTTTCACCACTGTTTTCTCAGCAAAAGTGACCTGCAACTGCGCGATATCAACGATGCTCATCATTCGCCTCCGTAAAGAACTGGCTGCGATCCAGCGTCGGCAGCATCTGGCCCCAGGTTTCTGCGCTGGGTCGGCAGGTCCACAATGTGCGGGTGTAGGGATGCTGCGCCTCAGGCAGATCGGCCGCCGCCATCGTATCCACGCATTCCCCCTGATACATCACCATCACCCGGTGGCAGTGCTGCGCCACCAGCGGCAGATCGTGGCTGATGAGCAGCAGCGCCATTTGCCGTTGTTCGCACTGGGCGACCAGCAGTTCAAGGATCTGGTTACGCAGGCGCGCATCCAGCGCGGAAGTGGGTTCATCGGCAATCAGCACCTGCGGATCGTTAACCAGCGCCATGGCGATCATTACCCGCTGGCCCATACCGCCGGAGAGTTCGCCGGGGTAGCGTTGCAGCACCGTCGGTTCAAGTTCCACCGCCCATAGCGCCTCGTTGATCTTCTCCAGCCGCTGCTTGCGGTTCAGCCGCTGGTGGAGCGTCAGCGCTTCATCCAGTTGCGCCAGCACGGTTTTCACCGGGTTCAGCGCATAGCGCGGATCCTGCAATACCATCGCAATGTCGTTACCGCGCAGCGCGCGCCAGCCGCGATCGTTGAGCGTGGTGACATCCCGTCCCAGCACATTCAGCGTGGTGGCGCTGACGTGGCCCGGCTTGCGCACCAGCCCCATCAGGGCGCGGGCGGTCATTGATTTTCCCGAACCGGATTCGCCGACCAGCGCCAGCCGCTCGTTGCCAAGTGTAAAGCTCAGGTTTTTCACCACCCGCGCGCCGGGGTAGTCGATATTCAGGCCGCTTACCGCGACGCGTGTCTCAGTCATGTTGCGGCTCCAGTACATCGCGCAGGCCATCGCCCAGCAGGTTAAAGGCGAGGCTTGCCAGTAAGATCACCGCACCGGGCGCTGCGGCAATCCACCATTGATCGAAAATCACCTGCATACCGTCGGCGATCATCGCACCCCATTCCGCCATCGGCGGGCGTGCGCCCAGCCCTAAGAAACCCAGCCCGGCGGCAGCCAGAATGATGCCTGCCAGATCGAGCGCGAGGCGCACAATCGCCGAGGGCAAACAGAGCGGCAGAATATGGCCAAACAGCAGCCGCCAGCCGCGAATGCCCATCATCTCGGCGGCAGCCAGATAATCACTGTGACGCAAACGCTGGATCTCGCTGCGCGCCTGGCGGGCGTAAGCGGGCCAGGTGGTGAGCGCCAGCGCCAGCGCGCCGTTCACCAGCCCAGGGCCAAGCATGGCGACAAAAGCAAAGGCGAGGATCAGGCGCGGCATCGACATCACCACGTCGGTAAAGCGCATCAGCACGCGCTCCAGCCAGCCGCCGTAGTAGCCGGAAACAATACCGATCAGCAGCCCGACAGGCAGGGTAATGGCGGTCACCAGCGCCACCAGGCCGAGCGCCGGGCGGGTGCCGTAAATCAGCCGCGAGAGCAAATCGCGCCCGTAGCTGTCGGTGCCGAGCCAGTGCTGTGCGCTCGGTGCCTGCAAGCGCGCGGCGGCGTCCTGCCAGTTGGGATCGCGCGGTGCGAGCCACGGCGCAAACAGGGCGATCAGCAGCAGCACGGCGACAATCAGCAGCCCGCTGAATGCGGCGGGCGAGCGGCGCAGACGGTGCAGAAAAAGTGTCGTCGGCATCAGCGCACCCTCGGGTCGGTTAACCGTACCAGCAGGTCGGTCAGGTTATTGATCAGCACAAAGCAGACGCCAATCACCAGCGTACCGCCCATGATGGCGGTGGTGTCGCCAGCGAACAGCGCTGTGGTGAGATAACGACCAATGCCGGGCCAGGAGAAGACCGTTTCGGTGAGTACCGCGCCTTCCAGCATGCTGGTGTACGCCAGTGCGATCACCGTCAGCAGCGTACCGCGAATATTCGGCAGCACATGGCGCAGCAGAATGGTCATCTCGCCTGCGCCTTTAGCGCGCGCCAGCAAAATGTACTCTTTGTTCATCTCACTCAGGCAGGCAGAGCGGGTAAGGCGGGTAATGCTCGCCAGCGAATAGTAGGCCAGCAGCAGTACCGGCAGCAGCAGGTGGCTGAGCGCATTTTTAAACGCGCCGCTGTCGCCGGAAAGCCAGGTATCGATCAGCGCGAAGCCCGTGCGCGGCGTGACGGTGTACTGGTAGATATCATCGAGCCTGCCCGGCCCGGCGCTCCATTGCAGGCGGGCGTAAAACAGCGCCAGCATCAGCAAACCCAGCCAGAAAATCGGCACCGAGTTGCCAAGTAGCGTAAAGGTGCGCACCGCCATATCCCACGGTGAGCCTTTAAAGCGCGCGCATAAAACGCCCGCGATCACGCCGAGCACGCTGCCGACAATCAGCGCCAGCGTTGCCAGCTCCAGCGTCGCCGGAAATGCGGCGAGCAGATCCTGTAACACCGGTTGCCCGGTGGCGCTGGCAGTGCCTAAATCACCATGTGCCAGGTTCACCAGGTAGTGCCAGAACTGCACCGGTAGAGGCTGGTCCAGCCCCAGTTGATGACGTACCTGATCGTAAGTGGACTGGCTGGCATGATCGCCGACAATCTGCAAAACCCGGTCAACAGGGGAGAAGGCCGACAGCGAAAAAGTCACCAGCAGCAGGCCAAAAAGCGTCAGGGCCAGCGTGAGCAGCCCCTGAAATAGCGCGAGCAGAGGACGTTTTACGCGCCGCTCTGCCCTGTTGGGTAAAACCACAGACATGGAAAAACTCGTCTTCAGCGAAAGAACCCTCCCGCGCGGGCGGGAGGAGGAAACGTTATTTGGTGACGCGGTCGTACCACACCATATCCGCATTCAGCCCCTGCTGGTAGCCTTTCACGTTATCGCGCACCACGATCTGTGTTTTGCCCTGATCGACAAAGACATACGGCGAGTTGTGCTGCAACTCCTGCTGCATTTTCTTGTACAGTTCGAGGCGTTTTGCCGCATCCGGCTCGGCCACCGCTGCCAGCGTCTCTTTATTCAGTTGCGGGATCTGCCAGCCGTTCAGCCCGGCCACGGTGCTGGATTTGCCATCGTTCCAGGCAAAGGCGCTGGCGTTAGAGTGGGCGTCGAAGTAATCCGGGATCCACAAACGAATCGCCGCCTGATGCTGTTTTGCCCGCACGCGAGCGTACACCTGGCTACCCGCTGCGGGCAGCAGATCCACTTTCACGCCGCCCTGGGCGAAGCTGGCCTGCATTGACTGGGCAATGGTGATAAACGGCGGTTTGTTTTCGACATCCAGCGTGAAGTGCGCGTCTTTAATGCCCGCTTTGGCGAGGATCGCTTTGGCTTTCGCCGGATCAAAGGTGAACGGGTTATCCTCCAGCGCGCCCGGCAGGCCAACCGGCAGGAAGCTCTGATGAATAAAATACTGGCCTTTCAGCAGATCTTTAGTGATGCCGTTGTAATCAACCAGCCAGCGCGCGGCTTCCCAGAACGCCGGGTTGTTCAGCAGCGGGTTGGCGCTGTTGCCGGTGTTAAAGACCAGGTAATTCTGCTCGGCAGACGGAATGCTCAGCACTTTCACGCCTTTCTTATCCGCCAGCGCGCTGATTTGATCGGCGCCCAGATCGCGCGCGACATCGGCATCGCCCTGCTGGATCAGCAGGCGACGGGAAGCCGGATCCGGCACGTTTTTAATGATGATGTTTTTAAGCTTCGGCGCGCCGCCAGGCGCGCTGGCGTTGGCATCCAGCACGATGGCCTGGTGCGGCTGGTAGACACGCATTTTAAACGCGCCGCTGCCCGCTGAGTGCATTTTCAGCCAGGCGTTGCCGAAGTCATTACCCTGTACATTGGCGCTGACCAGCTTCTCATCGACGATCGAGGCAATCGGCGTGGAGAGAATATTCAGCGCTACCGCCGGGCTGACATCCGCCGTCCAGTGCAGTTGCAGGGTGTGGTCATCCACTTTCTTCAACTGGCTGGCAATATTATCCGGCTGCCAGCCCAGCACGTTGAGGATAAACGCCGGGGATTTGTTGAGCGTCACCGCGCGGGTATAGGAGAAAATCACATCTTCCGGGCGCAGCGGGTTACCGGAGGCAAATTTCGCGTCGCTCTTCAGTTTGATGGTCAGGGTTTTTGCCGCTGGGTCCGCCTGCCAGCTTTCAGCCAGAATCGGAGTGATTTTTTCCGGGTTTTCACGATCGGGCTGCACCAGGCGCTGGTACAGGCTCGGCACGGTCTGAATACTGGAAAGCTCGTTCGCTTCCGCCGGGTCAAGGCTGACAATATCGTCTAAACCCTGAGCGACGACCAGCGTATCCGGCGGTGTTGCCGCGTAGCTGGCAGCAGAAAGGAGCGCCAATATGACAGCAGGCAGCAGTTTTTTAGTCATAAGAAATCCCTGAAAAGTTAATATGATGTGATTATTTTGTACCGCTAAGGTAGGCCAGCTGCCGGCGTTTTTTAAAGTTTAAATTCATCTTTCTATATGCTGCATGCGCATAAGCCAGATTGTTTTGTCATTAGGGGAAAGATGCGTGGGGCGAGCGCCCCGCGCAGAGAGAATTACTTCGTCGAGCGCGCCAGTTGCACTGCGTTTTGCCAGTCAAACCAGCGTTTTTGCAAGCGGCCATGACGCGCCATATCCGGCTGAAAAGTGATGTGTTCCGGCAGGTAGCGGCGCAACTGTTCGCCATCGATGCGCAGCAGCGCTTTGCGCGCCAGCAGCGCCGCGCCGATTGCTGACAGTTCCGCAACGTCGCTGCGCATTACCGGGCAGCCGAGCAGATCTGCCTGGTACTGCATTAGCCAGTCATTCTTCGTCGGCCCACCGTCCACCATCAGCGCCTTCAGCGTGAAATCACCGTGCTGGCGCATGGCGACCACCACATCAGCAATCTGATAAGTGATGGATTCCAGCGCCGCGCGAATCAGATGCGCGCGCTTAACGCCCCGGCTTAAACCGTGGATCAAACCGCGCGCCTGCTCATCCCACCACGGCGCGCCCAGCCCGGTCAGCGCCGGAACAAAGTAGACGCCAAGTGTGGAATCCACCGACGCGGGCAACGTGCTGAGCGTCTGCGCCAGATCGGCTTCCGGCAGCTCGCTCAGCCCGGTGCTTTCGACCATCCACGCCACCGCATCGCCGGTGTGCGGAATATTGCCTTCCAGACCGTAAACCAGTTTTTCGCCGTCGTGCCAGGCGACGGTCGTCGCCAGCGATTTCACGTCACCCTGCGCCGGTGCGACCGGCACCATTACCGAAGAACCGGTGCCGTAAGTCGCTTTAACGCAGCCCGCCGCGCCCAGCCCGTGGGCGAACAGCGCGGCATGGGAATCGCCAATCATCGCCAGCAGCGGAATGCCGTCCGGAATTCCCTCCAGCCCTCGGGTGTGACCAAACAATCCGCTGGAGGGGCGGATTTCGGGCAGCGCCCGGCGCGGAATGCCGAACAGTTCCAGCATGCTGTCATCCCACTCGCCGCGTTGCAGATTCAGCAACTGGGTGCGCGAAGCGTTGGAATAATCACAGCAAAACGCCGCGCCGCCGGTGAAGTGCCACAGCAGCCAGCTATCGATCGTGCCAAGGCAAATCTCGCCTTGCTCCGCCAGCGCGCGGGCGTTGGGTGTGGCATCGAGCAGCCAGCGCATTTTCGAGGCGGAAAACAGCGGTGCGACCGGTAATCCGGTCACGGCTTTAATCTCCGCTTCGCGCCCCTGTTCACGCAGGGCGTGGCAAAAATCGGCGGTACGCGAACACTGCCAGCTTAGCGCCGGGCCTAACGGTTGCCCGCTGGCGCGATACCAGCCGATGGCGGTTTCGCGCTGGTTGCTGATCGCCAGTGCCGCAACGTTTTGTGCGCCGACGGCGTCAATCACCTGGCGCACCACGGCCAGCGAGGCCTCCAGCAGCAGTTCGCCGGACTGCTCGACCCAGCCTTCGCGCGGCGTCTGGATATTCAGCGGCCGCGCGCATTTGGCGACCACGGCGCCGCGGGCGTCCAGCGCCACGGCTTTCGCGTTGGTGGTGCCTTCGTCCAGCGCGATAATGATCTCTTTATTCAGCGACATGATGTATCTCCCGGCGGCATTATTGGTGGAGATACGTTTCGACGCCGAGATAACGGGTAAAGGCTTCGTGCAGGATCTCCGCGCTGGCCGCATGGTTCATCGCCACGTGGTGTTCAAAGCCGTTACGGCAGATCCACGCCAGCAGGTTTTCCAGGTTGGGCACCTGAATCACCGCGCGGCAGCCGACGGTATCGAGCGGATCGTCGACCGACTGCCCGGAACCGACATAAGCTTTGATCTCGCCGCTCAGATCGTCAGTACTTAAGCGGAAGTAGGTGAGAGCACCCGCTTTCAGGCGGCCATGCACTGCGCCGCAGGTGTTCTCTTTGCCGACGGTGGTGCCGATGATATCAGCGGTGCCCATATGCGGGCTTTCCAGGCTGGCAGAAGCGAAGTTACCGCAGTGAAACAGCACGCATTTGTTGCGATCATCGCCAAAGTTGTTGTTCCAGTCGGCAATAGAGGCCGGGCTCATATTGGCGCTCGCCAGCGCATACATCGACAGCGCGCCCATCACGTCCACTTCGCAGGCCGACGGCATCAACTGGCCGGACATCACGCTCATGATCGAACAGACGTTAATGCCGAGATTCTCCTGCAACGAGGTCCAGCACTGGATGGCGGTGGTGTCGATATCGTTGGCGATCACCCATTCGCTGATCACCACGAAGAGCTTCGCCATCGTCACCAGTTTGTCGGCGGGAATGGCGCTGGCATCGGCGTTATCCAGCAGCAGGCGGCG
Organism: Kosakonia radicincitans DSM 16656; assembly: GCF_000280495.2. Taxonomy (NCBI): domain Bacteria; kingdom Pseudomonadati; phylum Pseudomonadota; class Gammaproteobacteria; order Enterobacterales; family Enterobacteriaceae; genus Kosakonia; species Kosakonia radicincitans. The sequence continues at coordinate 4,115,953 of NZ_CP018016.1, read as the reverse complement.
TTTTTCATCGACGCGAATATCGTCATCGCGCAGGGTTTTGATGCGGGTAAAGACTTCGGAAAGATCGAGGGTTTCTACTGCAATGCCCAGCCGTTCGAGCAGTTTTTCGCTGTAACGCACGGTGTTGAATCCGGCAGGCCGCGCGCCAATTGCGCCAACGCGTACGCCGCGCATGCTGCTGACCACCCGGCAAATCTGCTCAAAACGTTTTAGGTCTTTTTCAAATACCTCGCCGCTTAATGCACAAACATGCTGAGTGGTGAGGGTAAAAGGAATGCCGTACTGGCGCAGGTTGTTACACAGGGAGATTTTGCCGCAGAAACTGTCGCGGCGCGTCGCCAGCCCCATTTTGTCCAGATTATCCTCTTCGGCCTGCACCAGCACCGGCACATTCAGCCCGGAAAGGCGCAGGGTTTCCGCCACCGCTTTTTCATCGCCAAAGTTGGGCAGCAGCACCACCACACCGTGGATCTCATCGCGGTGAGCGCGGAACAGTTCAGCGCAGATTTTCGCATCCTGGCGGGTTTCTACACCGCCCAGTTCGGTTTGCGCTTCATCAAGCATGATGGTGTTGATGCCAAGACGGCTGAACAGGGCGATGGCCTGCTCGCGGGCTTCGGCGACCAGATAGCTCGGGAAGAAACCACGGTTGCCAATGATCACTGCCATGGTCAGTGTTTGCGGAATTCGGGACATTGTTCTCTCTCCAGTAAGATGTTCTTTTTATTGTTATTGCCGTGCGTTCAGCAGTTCGCGGGCATTTTTTACCACGCCAGCCGCATCGATTTGATGGCGGGCGCGGGTTGCCGCGCGATCGGCGGCGATGGCGTATTGCCCGTCGGCAATACCAAGCCGACGCAGCGGTAGCGCGCATCCGGCTTCGGCCAGCACTTCAGCCACCAAGCTGCCGACGCCGCCGTTAATGTTGTGCTCTTCGACGCTGACCACGGCGCGGTGGGATTTCAGCGCGGCCAGTAGCTGGGATATATTGCAGGGACGAATAGACGGTACACTGATAACACTGGCCTCAATACCTTCTGCTGCCAGTTGTGTGGCAGCTTCGACAATTTCATGGACCGTCGACCCCATCGCCACCAGCGCGATATCGCCACCGCTCCGCAGCACATCGATGTTACCCGGTGCGAAGCGGTAGCTTTCGTCATGCAGCTCCGGCAGCGCTTTGCCATCAAGACGGATATAGACCGGGCCAACGTGGGCGAGGGCGTAATCAATGATCTGCCGACACTCCAGCGGGCTGGATGGGGCATAGATTTCGATATTGCCGAAACCGCGCAGCACCGAGATATCGTCGATACTGTGGTGCGTGCTGGCCAGCGGGCCGTAGCTGGCTCCGGCGTTAAGGCCGAACAGCTTCACGTTGGTGTTGTTGTAGCAAATATCGACTTTGATCTGCTCGTTGGCGCGGGAGATCAAAAATGGCGCGGCGTTACAGGTGACAGCGATTTTACCGCCCAGCGCGAGGCCTGCCGCAGCGCCGACCAGTGTCTGTTCGGCGATGCCGACGTTCACCACGCGGCCGGGGAATTTCTGCATAAACGGCGAGATTTTGGCGGTGGACGTGGAATCCGCCACTACCGGCACCAGATCCATACCGTTGTCGACCGCGTCGATAAAGGCGTTCACCATCACCGTCGCCAGGTGTTCACTGTTACTCATCTTTCAACTCCTCCAGCGCCAGTTCAACTTCGTCGCCTTTCGGTACGCGGTGATGCCACTCCGGGCGCCCCTGAATAAAGGAGATGCCTGCGCCTTTGGTGGTGTGGGCGATCACCACATGCGGTTTACCTGCGGGCCGTAAGCCTTCCAGCGTGCGCACCACATCGGCCATATCGTTACCGCGACATTCCGTTACCTGCATACCAAAGGCACGCCACTTGGCATCCAGCGGATCGGTATTGAGGATCTCTTTGGTTGGCCCGGCGAGTTGCAGGCTGTTTTTGTCGTTAATAATGATCAGGTTGTCGAGCTGGTAGTGCGCCGCCACCAGCGCGGCCTCCCAGTTGCTGCCTTCCGCCAGTTCACCATCGCCAGTGACTACGAAAACGCGGCGCGCGCTGTTGCTGCGTTTGGCGGCCAGCGCGATGCCGACAGCGACCGGCAAACCGTGACCGAGCGCGCCGGTGTTGAGTTCAATGCCGGGGGTTTTGTGTTTCACCGGATGGCCGGGCAGGTGCGAATCGGCGTGTTGATAGGTAGAAAGCCAGTCGACAGGAATAAAACCGGCTTCGGCCAGCACACAGTAATAACCGCCGACCGCGTGGCCTTTTGATTGAATGTAGATGTCCCGCTCATCGCTCTCTTTGGTCTGCGGTGAGCAGTTCAGGATGCGAAAATAGAGCGCAGTCAGCACTTCTACCTGGGATAAATCAGCTCCGGTATGCCCGCCAGCCGGGCTTTCGGCGTTAAGCACGATAATGCGACGACGTACCGCGCGGGCTTTTTTTTCAAGTTCATCCACAGAGAGTGAAAACGGATTCATAGCATACCTCTTGAATGTATAATCTGTCATGAATAAATATTCAATCAGAGCGTGAAAAGGTTTCCGGATAGCAGGTGACAACGCATTATCGTCAGTTTTTACGACAGGTTGTGACTGATTTGGAATATATATTCACTACTGATTTATTATTCATGATTAAAGATATGCCTTGTGTTAAGGTTTGTCTACGCCCGGATCGGGCAAATTTGGAAGAAAGGAGAAAAGGATCACATTTGGATGAGGGTTGCCGCATCGGGCTGGCTTGTTATCTATTCAATGATGAATAAAAATATCAGGCATCAGAGAAAGGGGAATCTCATGTCAAAGCAGGATGAACAGCGGCTGCTGGTGAAAATCGCCACGCTTTATTACAACGAAAATAAAAAACAGTCTGAGATCGCGACGCTGCTGCACCTTTCGCAATCCTTTGTTTCGCGCGCGCTGACGCGCTGCCAGAAAGAGGGGCTGGTGAAAATCACCGTTGTGCAGCCGACCAATATTTTTGTCGCGCTGGAGAAGGCGATCGAGCAGCAGTACGGCATACGGCAGGCGATTGTCGTGGATATCGGGGAAAATCCCGCTAACGCGGCGATAAAACACGCCATCGGCAGCGCGGCGGCGCACTATGTCGAAACGCGTCTGCGCCCGGAAGACCTGGTTGGGATCTCGTCGTGGAGCAGCACCATTCGCTGCATGGTGGATGAGATGCACCCGCAGAGTATCCGCGCAGCCGGGGTGATTCAGCTGTTGGGTGGCGTCGGGCCGAACGGTAACGTGCAGGCGACGATCCTGACGCAGCAACTGGCGGCGCACCTCGGTTGTCCGGCGTGGCTGCTGCCGTCGCAGAGTATTGAGCATTCGGTGGATGAGCGGGCGCGGCTGGTGAACAGCCCGGATGTTGCCGCCGTGGTAGCGAAATTTGCCGAAGTGGATGTGGCGATTGTCGGTATCGGTGAGCTGGAGCCGTCGCAACTGCTGAAAAATTCCGGTAACTACTACAACGAAAACATGTTGAAACTGCTGGCGGAGCGCGGCGCGGTGGGCGATATCTGCCTGCACTATTACGACGCGGCGGGCAACCCGGTGCTGAGCCATGAAGAAGATCCGGTGATCGGCATGGAACTGGCGCAGATCCGCCAGTGCCCGCAGGTGATTGCGCTGGCGGGCGGTATCGAAAAACGCAACGCCATTCGCGGCGCGTTGCAGGGCAACTATATTGATGTGTTGATCACCGATTACCCGACGGCTCGTAGCCTGGTGCAGGCTGAGTAAGGCCTGGCGGCAAAATTACCGTTGGCGCTGCGCTTATCGGGCCTACGTAATTACAGCAACGCATAAGCTATTTTCTGCCACAACTCTCACAGCGAGGGGGTTGTGTCCCCGCTGAAATCGGCGAGCCGAAGCGCAGATGACAAGGTCTGGACGCCTTGGATGGCGGCCAGAGGCGAACCGAGACAGGACGTCGAGTTGAGCCGACCGCAGGCAGATGCGCGGGAGGTGAGCGCAGTGCGCAGCACCGATTTCCCGCGGGGCCGCGGGGATTGGCAAGGGGAGCGCGGCAGCTCCCCTTGTCCCGTTCACGTGATGCCATGTTTCTGAAACTACTGAACGCCTGGTGAACGGAACCCTTTCTCATAGCAGCGGTTTTGCTAAACTCGCAGACCCGGTTCGTGCTGCGCCACCAGGCATTCCTCACTACAACCCCCTCGCTGCGAGAGTTGTGGCAGAAAATAGCTTATGCATCGCTGTAAGCGGGTCAGCCCGGTGGTGCTGCGCCATCGGGCCACCCGCCGCGATTGTTATCGCTGTTTTAAATAAAAGTTATTGCCTTACTTCTTTTTAATCTTAATTAACTTCGCTGTAACGCCGATGGAGAGTTAAGCAGCGCTGTATCGCTGTTGTTCCTTTTCTTCACAGCAATTTACCGGGGTTTTTATGCACATAATTCGAAATTTAAAAATCAAGGTCGTGATGCTTGCGATCCTGATCATTTTTACTCTGCTCTGGGGCGGCGTGTCGTTTTTCTCTCTGCATGCATTAAGCGGCTTAACGGACGAAGTTGAACTCACCAACGTTCAGCAGGTAAACGGTGACATTATCAATAACGCCAGCGACCGTTACTATCAGGTGAAACTGCTGATGGATCGCGCAATCGTTTACCAGGCAAATAACGATACCCAAAACTACCAACAAACCATCGAGCGCATCGGCAAAGATATCGACTTTCTGCAGGGCGGGTTGAACCAGTTTAAAGTCACCGACCACGCCAATATCAGCACTACTGCTACGGACAATATCTACAACAGCTCGCTGACGCTGTTTAACCAGGCCATCACCCCCATGTTTGCCGCTATCAAGGAGAACAACGCCGCGAGTTATGCGCAACTGTCGAAAGATCAGTTCAGCCCGCTGCGCAGCGGTTTTTCGCAGGCAATCGTCGCTTATAACCAGGAGATTCACGATCTGAAATCCGCGGCGAATGGGCGTATTGCCAGTTGGGTGTCGGTGACGCGCACCATCATTATTATCGCGATGGTCATTGGCCTGGCGATGCTGGTGCTGTCGGAACGTTACCTGGCGCTGTGCCTGGGGCGTTCGCTGGAGTGGGTGAAACAGCATTTGCAGGTGCTGTCGGTCGGGAGCCTGGATAAACCGACGAAAGATCTGGGGCGCAACGAAGTCGGGCAGTTGATCCCATATCTGGCAACGATGCAGGAGAACTGGGTGAAAACCGTCGCGCAGATCCGTAACAGCGCCGGAGAAATCTACCAGGGCGCCAGCGAAATCGCCTCCGGGAATACCGATCTCTCTTCGCGCACTGAAGAGCAGGCTGCGGCATTGACGCAAACCGCCGCCAGCATGGAGGAGTTGAGTGCGGTGGTGAAACAGAACGCCGACAACGCCAATCAGGCCAGCCAACTGGCGAAAACTGCGTCGGAAGCGGTGAACACCGGTGAAGAACGGGTGCAGGCGGTTATCGCCAGCATGAAGAACATTACCGAAAGTTCGCAGAAAATTACCGACATTATCAACGTGATCGACAGTATTGCTTTCCAGACCAATATCCTGGCGCTGAACGCTGCCGTGGAAGCCGCGCGCGCCGGTGAGCAGGGGCGCGGTTTTGCCGTCGTCGCCAGCGAAGTGCGTAACCTGGCGCAGCGCAGCGCCGGTGCGGCGAAAGAGATCAAAACGCTGATCGACGAGTCCGTAGTTAACGTCAATAACGGTTACGACCAGGTGACGCTGACCAGCGAATCGATGGATAACATCCTGCGTTCCGTCACCAGCGTGACGGACATCATGGGCGAGATCGCGTCGGCATCCAGCGAGCAGAGTAAAGGGATTGGCCAGGTCGGCACGGCGATTTCGCAAATGGATGGCGTCACCCAGCAGAACGCCGCGCTGGTGGAAGAGTCTTCCGCCACCTCCAGTTCGCTGGAACAGCAGGCTTACCAACTGACCGAAATCGTGTCGGTGTTTAAACTGCCGGGCGATGTTGCTGCGCAAAGCGCCGCCAGCAAACCGGCATCGAAAGCGCCGAAAGCCGGAAAACCGGTGCTGCGCCCGGCATTAGCCAGCGCCAGCAAAGCGCCGGATAGCGAGTGGGAAGCGTTCTGATAAAAAAATGCCCGGCCGCATCATGCGAGCCGGGCGGTAAAAACCCGGTGCATCAGAGCCGGGCAAGCTGGTCTATTTACCTTCCATCACCGCCTTCTGCGCGACCACTGCCGCTTTCTGCTGCATGCGGTTTTGCATCTGATCGATAATCACCGCCACGATAATCACGATCCCTTTGATCACCATTTGCCAGAACTCGCTGACGCCCATCATCACCAGCCCGTCGGCGAGAAAACCGATCACGAACGCGCCAATCAGCGTACCGAGCACGGTGCCGCGACCACCGGCCAGCGACGTACCACCCAGCACCACGGCGGCGATGGCATTCATTTCAAAAGCCGTACCGTTAGCCGGGTGGCTCGCCAGCAACTGCGCCGAGACCACAATGCCCGCCAGCGCGGCGCACAGCCCGGAGAGGGTGTAAACCCAGATTTTTACCTGCTTCACCCGCACGCCGGAGAGCTCGGCGGCGCGTTCGTTATCGCCAATCGCGTAGACATGGCGGCCAAACGGCAGGCGGCGGGCGATATAAGCAATTACTGCGGCCAGCACAATCATCAGCCAGATGGCCCACGGAATGCCGAACAGCGTCCCGGCGCCAATTTCATCAAACCCGGTATTGCCGAGCAGCGGGTTGCCGGCAAGCCCCGGAAACGTCTGCCCGTCGGAGGTCAGCATCGCCGCGCCGCGCAGCACATACATGGTGCCAAGGGTGCAGATAAACGGCGCAACGTTGTAGCGGGTGATGATCCAGCCGTTTACCGCGCCGATAAGCCCGCCAGTCAGCAGTACCAGCGGCACAATCACCCACACGCTGGGGAAAATGGCGATGCCGAACATCGGCAGGACAATGCCTTTGGTGATCATCCAGCCAGCGATCATTCCACACAGCCCGAGCGTCGCGCCAATCGACAGATCGATTCCGGCGGTGATGATCACAAAGGTAATGCCCAGCGCCAGAAAGGCGTTGATGGCGATATGTTTAATCATGATCAGCAGGCTGCCGGTGGAGAGAAAACCCGGTACGGTGGCGGTAAAAAAGCCGACGATCAGGAACAGCGCGATAAAGGTACGCAGCTTCAACAGCAAAAGCAGAATGCTTTCGCGTGATAACGATGCGCCCGCGCGCGGCACGATGGCCATAGATTGTGTTGTTTTCATATCAGAACCCCTGAGCACTTGCTGTTACCAGTGCCGACTCTTCGGCCCGGGCGCGTTCAATATCGGCCGTCAGTTTGCCGCCGGACATCACCATAATGCGGTCAGAAACCGCCATGATTTCTTTCAAATCGGAGGTGGAAAAGACCACCGCGATCCCCTGTTGCGAAAGCTGTACCATCATGCGGAACACATCGGCTTTTGCGCCGACATCAATGCCGCGCGTTGGCTCGTCGAGAAACAGCACTTTCGGGTTAGTCAGCAGCGAGCGGCCAATCACCACTTTCTGCTGGTTACCGCCGCTGAGCGCCTGGATCTCCACCTCCGGCGAGGAGACTTTAATCGACAGGTTGCCAATGGTGCTGGTGACCACCGCTTCTTCATCCTTTGTGGCGATAGTGAAACCGCGCTGCAAGCGCAGCCACAGGCTGGCGATGGTGAGATTGCTCGCTACCGACGAGATGGGAAAGATGCCGGTGCGTTTGCGATCTTCCGGTACCAGGCTCATGCCCATGCGGATGCGCTCCGCGGGCGTCAGCCGTTGCGGCACCGGTTTGCTGTCGAGCCACAGCTTGCCGAGATAGTTGCGTTCGGTTCCGAGCATGCACTCAAACAGCTCGGTACGTCCGGCACCCATCAGGCCGTAGATGCCGACAATCTCGCCAGCATGCACTTTAAAGCTGACATCATTTACCGTGGTGACGCCGCTGGCGTTTACGCAGGTGATGTTTTCAGCTTCCAGAACCGGCGCGCCGAAGGTTCTTCCCGGCGAGAGGAAGTTACTCACCGGATCGCTGCCGAGCATTTCGCGTACGATCCACGGCACATCGATATCGCAGACCTTCGCTTCGGCCTGAAATTTGCCATCGCGCAGAATGGTGATGACATCGCCAATTGCCATTAACTCTTCCAGCCGGTGCGAAATGTAGATAATCGACACCCCCTGGCGCGTGAGTTCACGTATCACGCGGAACAGGATCTCCACTTCCGTTTTACTCAGCGCCGAAGTGGGTTCGTCGAGGATCAGAATATCGGCATCCTCGGCCAGCGCTTTGGCGATCTCGACCAGTTGCTGCTGGCCGACTTTTAAGTTGCCAACCAGTTCGCGCGGCGAGATGGGCTGATCGAGGCGCCTGAGCAGTTCAGCGGTGCGTTTTTCCTGCTCCGCTTCGTTAATCGGCGTCACCCCTTTTTGCAGCTCGCGGCCGAGAAAAATATTCTCCGCGACGTTGAGGTTTTCGAACAGATTCAGCTCCTGGTGCACCATGCCAATACCGTGTGCGGCGGCGGAGCGGGTGTCGGAAAAGTGCACCGTTTCGCCATTCAGTTCGATGGTGCCGACGCTCGGCTGCTGCACGCCGGCGAGAATTTTCATCAGCGTCGATTTGCCCGCGCCGTTCTCGCCGATAATCACGTTTACTTTGCCGCGCCAGACGTTGTAATCGACGTTGTCCAGCGCCACGGTGCCGGGAAACAGCATCGACACGCCGCGCGTGCGCAGAATGATGTCGTCCACAGGTAGATCGCTCATTACTGTGCCTCCTGTTGCAACTCCAGTGCCACGGCGTCATCAAGCTTGCCGCCGCTGAGCGTGACCGCTATCAGTACGGTGACCGGTTTTCCGGCCCAGCTGGCGTCAACTTTTGGCAGATGTTTTGCTGCTTCACGGTTATAGGCGCGGGAAAGCTGCGCAAACTGGACCTGGTTGGTAAAGTCTTCAAATTTAAAACCGGTAGCATCGCGAATTGCGTTACCGCGTATTACCGGGCCAAGCTGCACCGGCAGCGGTTGCCCGTTAACGTTAATCAGCATCTGCTGTTCGCGTTCATTACTGGTATCAATGCGTTCGACCTGGCTTGTCAGCCGGACAAAGACGCTCTGCGGCGCGGCGGCCGGGTTTTTTTGTTGGGCGGCCAGCGTGTCGGCGCTCAGCGCATGTTGGTGCGCGGCGTTGATCACGCGTTCCTGCCAGGTTTGTTGCGCGATCTGCTGCGGCGTCTGGTTGTCAAAGCTGGCTTTGGCATGCGGATCGGCAGGCATAATCGGCTTGCCGTTCTCATCCAGATCCACCACGGTGCAGGCCGTGAGCAACAGGGCAACGCACCCTGCGAGCGCATTACCCCATTGTTTTAACCACATAGCGCCTCCGCGTTACTTGCTGAGGTTGAACATTTTCAGTTTGCTGGCGTTGCTGTCATCGATCAGCATGCAGTCCATCAGTTGTTTCTCTTCCTTCTGCGCTTTGCCGTTTTTCAGGAAGTAATCTGCCTGAACGACGGCCATTTGCGCCTGCTGCCAGCCGGGTTGTAGCACGGTGGCTTTGATGTTGCCTTTGTTGATGATCGAGTCGCGCACGTAGTCGCTGCCGTCAAAACCGACCACGATGACGTTATTTTTTCCGGCGGCTTTCAGCGCTGCTTCCGCGCCAAGCGCCATGGTGTCGTTGCCGGAAATCACGCCGACAATGTCCGGGTGCGTTTGCAGAATGGCTTCCATTCGGGTGAAGGCTTCAGTCTGGCTCCAGTTGGCGGTTTGCTGCGCCACCATTTTCATCTCCGGGTTGTCATCCAGCACATCGTGATAGCCCTGGGAACGCACGCTGGCGTTGGTGTCTGACTGGCGGCCTAACAGCTCAACGTACTTGCCTTTACCGTTTAGCAATTTGGCGAACTTCTCCGCGCCCAGTTGCGCGCCCTGATAGTTGTTGGAGACGATTTGCGCCACCGCCACGCCGGTTTTGTTGATTTCACGATCGATCAGAAACGTGGGCACGCCTGCTGCTTTTGCTTTCTCCAGCGGACCGACGGTGGCATCTGCCCCGGCGTTATCCAGAATGATCGCTTTCGCTTTGCGGGCGATCGCCGTTTCAATCAATTGGTTCTGTTTGTTGACATCGTCGTCATGGGAAGCGACCAGCGTGGTGTAGCCCAGCTCCTTCGCTTTGGCTGCGGCGCCATCGGCTTCCGCTTTGAAAAACGGATTGTCGTGGGAAGGGGTAATAATCGCGATCAGGCCGTTATCTGCGGCGAAAAGCGAGCCGGATGCAGCGATCATCGAAGCTAGTACAACGGATTGCAGTAGGGTCTTTTTCATCTTTTTCTCCACATTGAATATATATTCAATAATGATTTATTATTCAAGGTAACGATAATTCGGCGACGGCAAACTGTCTACGGTTTGCGCAGCTAATTTCTTAAAAGGAGAAAAGGATCACGATCCGAACGGTAAACCCACGGCCAGCGTCATTACCCGTTCGTGGTCGGCTCGCCAGTAGACGTTTACTTTTTTATCAACCAGTTGTGGGGAAAATTCCGCCAGAAAACGCAGCTCAAGATGCTGTTCATCAATAGCGGTGATGTGCGCGCTGGCAAAGCCGGGGAAGGGCTTCGCCTGCGGGGAGAACGCTTTGTAAAGGCTCTCTTTCGCGCTGAAAGCGAGCGTGAGCGCCAGCGTAAACGGCAGGGGGCAGGCGGCGAGCAGCGCATGTTCCTGCGCGTTAACAATGCTTGCGGCCAGTTCATCGCACAGCGCCGGGCTGAACTGCGCTTCAAGATCCACGCCGACAGGATGCGACGCCACTACGGCAACGGCACGCTGCCCGCTGTGGCTGATGCTACCCGATACGCCTTGCGGCCAGCAGGGTTCGCCAGCCGCGCCAGGGGCCGGAATCGTGCTGAAACCATGCTCCTGCAATGCGTGCAGCGCGGCGATGCGCCCGGCCAGATGCTCGGTCTGGCGCTTTAACGCGCAGTGCGCAAGCGCCTCATGATGCGGCAGCCAGAGCAGATCGGCGGGAGTAAACGTCGCGGGAAGAAAATCGATCAGATGAAGCGTGTGATCGGCGAGGGAAACGGTGTGATGAGTGGTGTGCATGGCGTTTCCTCGCCCGGCCCTCTCCCCGCCGGGAAGCGGGGCTCTTCCGTTGGGGGAGAGGGCGGGTGCAACTTAGAAGTGGGTGTTCACACTCATATACCAGGTGCGGCCCGATTCGTTATAGGTTTCTGCGCCAGCGCCGTACATCCAGCCAGTGCTGCCGCCGGTGCTCTGGGCGTTACCCGCGCGCCAGTGGCGTTTGTCGAACAGGTTATCGATACCGGCCGTCAGGCTAACGTATTTGGTCACATCCCAGGTGCCGCTCAGGCCAACGATGCTGTAAGGGCTGACTTCGTTGGTAGCGGAACCGGTCACGCGGTTACCCTGATAGTCATACTTTTTCGGTTCCTGTTTGCCGTACCAGGTAAAGGTCGACTGAACAGAAACATCCTGCACAATTTGCCAGCTCAGGGTGGAGTTTACCGTGTACTCCGGAATGATCGACAGGCGTTCGCCAGTGGTTTTGTTTTTGCTTTGCAGCATGTAAGTGAAGTTGTTGCTCCACGTTACCGCATCGCTGACCGGCACGTTCAGGGTGCCTTCTAAACCTTCCACTACCGCTTTCGGCACGTTTTCCCATTGATAGAGATCGGTTTTGGTACTGCCGACCGAGGTCTGGCTCAGCGGTGAATAACCGGCTTCAATCTTGTTGCGGTAATCGTTGCGGAACCAGGTCAAACCGGCCAGCCAGCCTTCACGTTTGAATTCCAGGCCAATCTCTTTGTTGATGCTGGTTTCCGCTTTCAGATCGTCGTTCCCCATCATGTAGCAGCCCACGCCGGTGCCGCTGGCGTAGCAACCCTGACCACGACTGTAGAGGATGTAGTTCGGGTTGGTCTGATAGAGGCTCGGCGCTTTGTAAGCGCGGGCGATACCCATTTTCAGCGTGAAGTCATCGCCCAGACCCTGCGACAGGTTCAGCGATGGGCTCCAGTTATTGCCGACAATGGTGTGATGATCAAAGCGCAGGGCTGGCGTCAGCATGGTGCTCTCGGTCAGCTCCATATTGTCTTCCGCGAACACCGAGTAGATATCAGCGCTGGAGTAAGGGCTGCGGTTGGTGCTGCTCAGACCGGAAATGGGGCCGCCCTGGAAAGCCTGCTTATTCGACGCCATGTCTTTCATCCGCTGCTGGTTCCACTCGGTTCCCAGCGTCAGCGTCTGATTGACCAGCAGATCCAGCGGCAGGTTCACTTCGTTATGCAGCATCACGTCCGAGAGATCGATATCGGTGAACTTATTGGTGTTGAATAACCCTTCCAGACCGCCCGCCAGGCCTTCGCCGAGACGCGAGTTGCGCGTGTGTTCGTACTGGAGCCAGTTATTGGTGGTCACACCGTTATCCCAGCCGCCATTCCAGGTGACAGAGTAGTTCTGGCGATAAAGACGGTTCGTCTCTTTGCCGTAGTTCTCTTTCACGTAGTTATTGGTGCTACTGTCGTTGTTGGTGTTCTGCGTATCGCCCGCGTAGAGGTTGCCCTGGCGGCTGTAACCGGCTTCGAACTCCAGCGACTGCAACGGTGCAAAATCCCAGCGCACCACGCCGTTGATATCTTTGTTAATCGAACCTTCACGACCGGCGGCCATGGTGTTGGCATAGATCCCGGTACGTTCAGACTGGTGATCCTGGTTGATATCCCACGCGTCGGCCTGGGTTTTTGCCAGGTTGCCATACAGGCGGAAGCTGACATCGCCGCCCAGCGGGCCGCTCAGGCTGAAGTCGGTACGTTTGGTGGAACCTTCGTCTTTATGTTCCGGCGCGTTGAAATAGGTGTTCCAGGCACCGTGCCATTCGTTTGTTTTATCTTTTTTGGTGATGATATTCACCACGCCGCCGGCTGCGCCGTTACCGTAACGCGCTGCTGCCGGGCCGCGAATCACTTCGATACGTTCGATCATTTCCGGCGGCACCCAGTTAGTGTCGCCACGGCTGTCACGCTCGCCGCGCCAGCCAAGGCGCACGGAGTTGCGGCTGGTAACCGGTTTGCCGTCAATCAGAATCAGGGTGTTTTCCGGGCCCATACCGCGAATATCGATCTGGCGGTTGTTGCCGCGCTGACCGCTGGTGGCGTTACCGGTTAAGTTAACGCCCGGCATGGTCCGGATAATTTCAGAAACGTCGCGCGCTGGCGGGTTTTTGCGAATTTCGTCAGCGGTGATGGTGGAAACGCCCGGCGCCTGCAAATTTTGCTGCGCGGCGGTCACAACGATGGTGTCATCATTCTCGGTGGAGTTGGTGGTATTGCTGTCTGCCGCCATGGCGGGCAAAGCAGCACCGTAAATTCCCAGATTGACCAATAAGGTCAAGGTCTTGATTTTGTTATTCATTGTTTTACCTGATTTTCATCGCCGCTTCCCCGGTTCATCCATTCCCAGGGGGAGAGGAGGCAGCATAATGGAGCCAGCACAAAGCGAGCTATTCAGCCCTGAGCAGCATCGACAAAGGTGGCCAATTGAGTGAAAGACGCGCTTCCCACAGCGCGCTAATACGCTATTGCAAATGCAAATTGTTATCAATAATATTATCAACAAATTTGGAAGTGCAAGCAAAAATTTCCACAGCATATTTGGGGTAATAGACGTGACGTCAACAACGGGAAGTGATGCCTGGTGGGAGTCAAAACAGGGGCCGGAATGGGTGCAGGAAGCGGGCGAATACCGCGTCACGTTTTGGTGGCGGGATCCGGCAGGCACGGAAGCCACTTCCCCCATTCAACGGGTCTGGCTCTATATCACCGGCGTGACCGATCATCATCAAAATGCCCGGCCGCAATCGCTTGAGCGCATTGCCGGTACTGATGTCTGGTACCGTGAGATCCGCCTTGAAGCGGGCTGGCGGGGCAGCTATTGCCTGATGCCTTCGCAAAATCACGACGATTTTTCCCCCGCGGTGTTTGCTGCCATTCCGCCGGATCGCGCCGCTCTGCGCGAAGGCTGGCGCAAACTGCTGGCGCAGGCGATTGCCGATCCGCTTAACCGGCAAAGCTGGCGCGGCGGTCGCGGCCATCCGGTTTCGGCGCTGGAAATGCCTGATGCGCCGCTACAGCCGGGATGGCAGGCATCCGATACGCCTTTCAATGAACCGCAACTATTGCACTGGCGCAGCCAGCGGCTGAACAACACGCGCCGCGTGTGGATCTACACCACCGGCGAGGAAAACGTGGCCGAACGCCCGCTGGCGGTGCTGCTCGACGGGCAATTCTGGGCGCAGAGTATGCCGGTCTGGCCCGCGCTGGCCGCGCTCACCAACGAGGGGCAATTACCGGCGGCAGTCTATGTGCTGATCGATGTGATTGATAATGTGCACCGCACGCGCGAACTGCCCTGCAATGCCGATTTCTGGCTGGCGGTGCAGGAAGAGCTGCTGCCGCAGGTGCAGGCGCTGGCGCCGTTCAGCAATCGCGCTGAGCGCACGGTGGTGGCCGGGCAGAGTTTTGGCGGTCTCTCTTCACTTTATGCCGCGCTGCACTGGCCGCAGCGTTTTGGCTGCGTATTGAGCCAGTCTGGTTCTTACTGGTGGCCGCATCGCGGCGCAGAGCAGGACGGCATCCTTATCCAACAACTTCAACGCGGTGAACTGCACCCCTCCGGCCTGCGCATTGTGCTGGAAGCGGGCGCGCGCGAACCGCTGATTTTTCGCGCCAATCAGGCGCTTTTTTCCCTGTTACAACGCATACAGCAGCCGGTTTTCTGGCGTCAGGTTGACGGCGGACATGATGCGCTTTGCTGGCGCGGCGGGCTGACTTCCGGGCTGATTACCCTCTGGCAGCCTTTGACCCGCGCCCGCTGACGCGCCTTTCTATGACAGGAGTTTGCTATGGAGTTCACCAACCCCTTCGATAATCCGCAAGGGCGGTTTTATATTCTGCAAAACAGCCAGCAGCAATACAGTTTGTGGCCTGCACAGTGCGCGTTGCCTGGCGGCTGGCGCGTGGTGTGCGAACCGCAGCCACAGGAAGCCTGCAATAGGTGGCTTGACGCTCACTGGCAGACCTTAACCCCGGCGCACTACGTGACTGCAAGGAGCGGCCAATGACGCAACGTTTACCGCTGGTCGCCGCCCAGCCAGGGATCTGGATGGCGGAAAAACTCTCGTCGCTGCCCAACGCCTGGAGCGTGGCGCACTATGTTGAGCTGAAGGGCGATATCGATGCCGCGCTGCTGGCGCAGGCGATTGTCACCGGTATGGCGCAGGCCGATACGCTGCGCATGCGCTTTGAGGAAGATAACGGCGACGTCTGGCAGTGGGTGGATGAATCGCAACAGTTTGCGCAGCCCGCCATCACCGATTTACGCTCCCACAGCGATGCGCATACCGCCGCGCTGAACATTATGCGCGCCGATCTGGCGCAAAACCTGCGCGTCGAGAGCGGTAAACCGCTGGTCTGCCATCAACTCCTGCGCGTGGGCGAACAGTGCTGGTACTGGTATCAGCGCTATCATCACTTACTGGTCGATGGCTTCAGTTTCCCGGCAATTACCCGCCAGATTGCCGCCATTTACAGCGCCTGGCGACGCGGAGACGAAACGCCATCATCCCCCTTTACGCCGTTTGCGGAAGTGGTGGAAGAGTATCAGCGTTATCGCGACAGCGACGGCTGGCAGCGCGATGCCGCTTTCTGGGCGAAACAGCGCAGCGAACTGCCACCGCCGGTTTCACTCTCGCCGACACCGCTGCCGGGACGCGCGGCGACCACTGACATTCTGCGCCTGAACGTTGCGCTCAATACTGATGATTTCCGCCGTTTAACTCGCGCGCTGCCGAATAGCCAGCCTGCCGATCTGGGGCTGGCGCTGGTGGCGCTGTGGCTCGGTCGTCTGTGCGGGCGGATGGATTACGCCGCCGGGTTTATCTTTATGCGCCGCATGGGTTCCGCTGCGCTGACGGCGACCGGGCCGGTACTCAACGTGCTGCCGTTGGGCATTCATATCGATGGCGCGCAAACCCTCGCGGAATTGGCCGCGCAACTGGCGGGCAGCCTGAAAGTGATGCGTCGTCATCAGCGTTACGATGCCGAACAGATTGTCCGTGATGTGGGCCGCGCCGCCGGCGATGAGCCGCTGTTTGGCCCGGTATTCAACGTCAAAATGTTTGACTACTTGCTGGATGTCGATGGCATTCACGGCATCACGCACACGCTGGCGACCGGGCCGGTCAACGATCTGGAGATTGCACTGTTCCCGGATGAAGAGGGCGGTCTTGCCGTTGAAGTGTTGGCGAACCGCAGCCGTTACGATGAAGCCACACTGCGCGGCCATGTGGCGCGGCTGGGCCAATTACTGGCGCAGTTTGCCGAAAACCCGGCGCTGCGCAGCGGCGATGCCGATCTGCTTGCCCGGCACGAAGCGCAACAGCTGGCAAACATTAACGATACCGGCATGATGCTGCCGACCACAACCTTAAGCGATTTAGTGGCGATGCAGGCAGCGAAAACCCCGGACGCACCTGCATTGCGCGATGCCCGCTGGCAGTTCAGTTACCGCGAAATGCGTGAACAGGTTGTCGCGCTGGCGCAGCATCTGCGTCAGCTTGGCGTGCAACCCGGCGACAGCGTAGCGGTGGCGTTGCCGCGCTCGGTCTTCCTGACGCTGGCGCTGCACGGCATTGTCGAAGCGGGCGCCGCCTGGCTGCCGCTGGATACTGGCTACCCGGACGAACGTCTGCGGATGATGCTGGAAGATGCGCAGCCAAGGTTGTTGATCACCGCAGAAGATCAACTCTCCCGCTTTAGCGATATTCCGGGGCTGGCGCACTTCTGCTACCAGCAGCCGCTGGCCGCGCAGGGCAGTGAAGCGCTCAATCTGGCACGCCCGGAACAGACGGCGTATATCATTTTTACCTCCGGCTCCACCGGGCGACCGAAAGGGGTGATGGTCGGCCAGACCGCCATCGTCAACCGCCTGCTGTGGATGCAGGAACAGTACCCGCTGACTGCGCAGGATGTGGTGGCGCAGAAAACGCCATGCAGTTTTGACGTCTCGGTGTGGGAATTCTGGTGGCCGTTTATCGCCGGGGCCAGCCTGGTGATGGCCGAGCCGGAAGCGCACCGCGATCCGCAAGCGTTACAGGTTTTCTTTGCCGAATATGGCGTAACCACGACCCATTTCGTGCCGTCGATGCTGGCGGCTTTTGTCGCTTCGCTGACGCCGGAGAGTGCGCAGCAGCGCTGTCGAACGCTTAAACAGGTGTTCTGTAGCGGCGAAGCGTTGCCGGCAGAATTGTGCCGCGAATGGCAACACCTGACCGGCGCGCCGCTGCATAACCTGTATGGCCCGACGGAAGCGGCGGTGGACGTGAGCTGGTATCCGGCGCACGGCGAAGCGCTGGCGCAGGTGCGCGGCAACAGCGTGCCGATTGGCTTCCCGGTGTGGAATACCGGGCTGCGTATTCTCGACGGCATGATGCGTCCGGTGCCGCCGGGCGTGGCGGGCGATCTCTATCTGACCGGTATTCAACTGGCGCAGGGCTATCTGGGACGTCCGGATCTGACCGCCAGCCGCTTTATTGCCGATCCGTTCGCCCCCGGCGAGCGTATGTACCGTACCGGCGATGTGGCGCGCTGGCTGGAAAATGGCGCGGTGGAATATCTGGGGCGCAGCGACGATCAACTGAAAATTCGCGGCCAGCGTATTGAACTGGGCGAAATTGACCGGGCGATGCTGGCTTTGGCGGATGTGGCGCAGGCGGTGGCGCATGCCTGCGTCTTTAATCAGGCGGCGGCCAGCGGCGGCGATGCGCGTCAGCTGGTGGGCTATGTGGTTTCCGCGTCCGGTTTGCCGCTCGATACCGCCGCGTTGCTGGATCAACTGCGTGAGCAACTGCCGCCGCATATGGTGCCGGTGCGCCTGCTGCAACTGAGCGCCTTGCCGCTGAGCGCGAACGGTAAACTCGATCGCAAAGCGCTGCCGTTACCGGAACTGGCGGCGGCACGCTGTGGTCGCCCGGTGAATACCGGGATGGAAACACGCGTGGCGCAGGCGTTTGCCGCGCTGTTGGGCTGCGAGGTGCAGGATGCGCAGGCCGATTTCTTTGCGCTGGGCGGCCACTCGCTGCTGGCGATGCGTCTGGCGGCACAGCTCAGCCGCGAGCATCAAAGGCCGGTGACGCCGGGGCAGATTATGGTTGCATCTACGGTGGAGAAACTCGCCGCGCTGCTGGAGCAGAGCCTGACGGCGGAGCAGGCGCAGCGCCTCGGTATGGAAACGCTGCTGCCGCTGCGTGAAAGCGACGGCCCGACGCTGTTCTGCTTCCATCCGGCTTCCGGTTTTGCCTGGCAGTTCAGCGTGCTGGCGCGTTACCTCGCGCCGCGCTGGTCGATAACCGGCATTCAGTCGCCGCGACCTTCTGGGCCGCTACAGCAGGCGGCAACGCTGGATGAAGCCTGCGAGCAACATCTTGCCACGCTGCTGGCGCAGCAGCCGCACGGGCCTTATCACCTGTTCGGTTACTCGCTTGGCGGCACGCTGGCGCAGGGCATTGCCGCGCGTTTGCGGGCGAGGGGCGAAGAGGTGGCCTTCCTTGGTCTGCTCGACACCTGGCCGCCGGAGACGCAAAACTGGGCGGAGAAAGAGGCCAACGGGCTGGATCCGCAAGTGCTGGCAGAGATTGAGCGTGAACGGCAGGCCTTTCTTGCCGCCCAACAGGGGCAAGGCTCCGGCGAGCTGTTTTCTACTATTGAAGGCAACTACGCCGATGCGGTGCGTTTGCTGACCACTGCGCACAGCCTGCCATTTGACGGTAAGGCGACGCTGTTTGTCGCCGAACGCACGCTGCCCGCAGGCACCGATCCGCACAAAGCCTGGGCGCCGTGGGTGCGGGAACTGGCGGTGTATCGCCAGGATTGCGCCCATGTTGATATTATTTCGCCGCAGGCGTTTGAGCGTATCGGGCCGGTGTTAAGGGAGATCCTGGGGGAGTGATATTGCCTGTTGCCCGCTAACGCGTTTAGCGGGCAGGAGGTTTGCATCGCAGGCCGGATAAGGCGTTTGTGGAGTAGTTCCGTTCACGTGTTAGTGCGTTTCTGAAACTCTTGCATACCAGGTGAACGGAACAATACCTCTGGAGTGACATATCCTCTGGAGAAACTCGCTTTCCCCGGGCTGAGATTATGTGGCACAGCTTGCCGATTGCACTAAGTCTTTCGGGACTCTATTCCGCTGCGCCCCAGCGGCACCACCAGCGGCGTATGCGCCACCGGATCGTCAATGATCATGCAGCGCAGACCGTAGACCGCTTCTATCAATTCGGCGGTGACAATCTCTTTGGGCGCGCCCTGCGCGACAATTTTGCCATCGCGCAGTGCAATCAGATGCGTGGCGTAGCGGCAGGCCTGATTCAAATCATGCAGCACCGCCGCCAGCGTATAACCCTGTTCGCGGTTCAGCGCGCTTAACAACTCCAGCAGATCGATCTGGTAGCTGATATCGAGCCAGGTGGTGGGTTCATCGAGCAGCATGATGGCCGTCTCCTGCGCCAGCACCATCGCAATCCACGCCCGTTGCCGCTGGCCGCCGGAGAGCGTATCGACACTCTGGCTGGCCAGCGAATCCATGCCGGTGGCTTTCATCGCCCGCGCCACGGCGTCTTCATCCTCTTTACGCCAGCGGGTGAACAGCGGCTGATGCGGGTAGCGACCGCGTGCCACCAGCTCCTGCACGGTGATATCGCCCGGCGTGGTGGCGTTTTGCGCCAGCAGCCCGACACGCCGCGCCACCTCTTTGCTGGCGAAGCGCTGGATCTGCTCGCCATCGAGATAAACATGCCCCTGTGCGGGCGTCATCAGGCGGCTCAGCGTGCGCAGCAGCGTTGATTTACCGCAGCCGTTGGGGCCGATAATGGCGGTGAAATGGCCGTCGGGAATGGCAACGCTTAGCTGCTCGGCAATGATTTTTTTGCCATAACCCAGCGTTAAGTCTGCGCCGCGCAAACGGGAAGATAAATCGGTCATTTCTTGCGGGACTCCTGAATTAACAAGGCGATAAGGTAGATACCGCCAAGGCTGACGGTGACCACACCCACCGGCAACTGATAAGGCGTAAACCCTTGCTGGGCGACAAAATCCGCCAGCAATAACAGCAACGCGCCGCACAGGGCAGACTGCATTAAGCCCCAACGGGCGGTGGCGCTGATGCGCCGGGCGATGTGTGGCGCTACCAGAGCGATAAATGAAATCGGCCCCGCCAGCGCGGTAGCCGACGCTGTCAGCGCCACCGCCACCAGCATTAACAGCAAGCGTGAACGCTCGACGCTGACACCAAGCGCGCAGGCGCTGTCATCACCCATCTCCAGCAACCGCATCCGGCGGACGAGCAGGGCGGCGCACACGAACATCAGCATAATGATTGGCGCGGAAGGCAGCGTTTTCGCCCAGGTCAGGCCGTTCAATGAGCCAGCATTCCACAGCCCGGCGGTGACGGCAGTTTCCAGCGACGCCTGCAGCAGCAGCCAGGTATTGAACGCCACCAGCATCGCACGCACGCCAATGCCGACAATAATCAGGCGGAAGGTTTCAATGCCGTTGCGCCAGGCCAGCAGCCAGACCACCAGCGAGGTGAGCATACCGCCCGCCATCGCCGCCAGCGCAATGGCCGTTAAATGCTGACCAAACAGCACCATCGCCACCAGCACGCCGCTCCACGCGCCGGTGTTAAAGCCCATCACATCCGGGCTACCTAACGGGTTGCGCATCAGCGATTGAAAAATCGCGCCGCTGACGCCGAGCGCGGCACCGACCAGCAGCGCCATCAGCACGCGCGGTAAACGCCACTCCATCACCACCAGTTGAATCGCGCGCGGCGCATCGCCAGTTAGTGCGTTCATCACCTGGGGCAATTCCAGCGTTACTGCGCCGCTGCGCAGGCTCCAGACCGCCATCAGCACGGTACAAAACACCATCAGCAGGCAACTGGCGACTAAACGACGGGACGGCGAAATCACAGGCCACCTCCGCGTGCGCGGCGCACCAGAACAATCAGCACAGGCGCACCGAGAAAGGCGCTGACTACCGATACGCGCAGCTCACCGGGCACAATCAGGCGGCCAATAATATCGGCGAACAACAACAACGCTGGTGTCGCAAGCAATGTGACTGGCAACGACCAGCGGTGATCCGCGCCCACCAGCCAGCGCGCCATGTGCGGCATCATCAGGCCGATAAAGGCAATCGGGCCGACTACCGCCGTCGCGCTGCCGCACAGCACGGTGATGGTCACTAATCCAAGTAATTGCGTGCGCGCCACCTTGCTGCCAAGCGCAGTGGCGGTATCGCTGCCGAGACTCAAACTGTTGAGTGAGCGGCTCAGCAGCAGCGCGATCGCCGCCGCCAGTAGCACCGGAATGAGCACAATTTTCAACGTTTGCAGGGTGCGGATATCCAGCGACCCGGCCTGCCAGAATCGCAACTGGTCATAGACATCGGCATTCAGCAGCGCAATCCCGCTGGAGAGCCCTTCCAGTACCGCGCCAAGCGCGACTCCCGCCAGCGTCAGACGCACCGGACTGAGTTGCCCGCCGCCCTGGCTGCCGGTAAAGGCCACCAGCAGCGACGCGGCCAGCGCACCGCAAAACGCCAGCAGTAATTGTTCCGCCGGAGACGAAATACCGAGCAGCGCTGCGCCGAGCACAATGGCGAAACTGGCGCCGGAGTTAACGCCAAGCAGGCCGGGATCGGCCAGCGGATTACGGGTGAGGGTTTGCATTAGCGCACCAGCAAGCCCCAGTGCGCCACCGGCCAGCAGACCCGCCAGCGTGCGCGGCAGGCGCGCATCGCGGATTACGGTGCAGTCCGCGCTCTGGCAGACACCGGAGAGCGCGTCGATCACCACGGCGGCGGGCATCGGTTTCGCGCCAATAAACAGGCTGAGTGCGGCGGCGACAACAAGCAGTATCAATAGTCCGGCGAGAGCAAAGGGGCGCGCCGGAAAAGCAGAACACGACATAAGACGTCCCAAATTTGATAATGATAGTAATTATCGTTATCGATCTTGTTTTGATATGTTAACATGCGAAGCCGGCATATGGACATAAAAAGTACGTATTTAAGGCGCTGTGATGAAACAACAATCCTGGCTGTTGAACCTTAGCCTGCTGCGCACGCATCCGGCTTTTCGCGCAGTGTTTTTGGCGCGTTTTATCTCGATTTTATCGCTGGGCCTGCTTGGCGTAGCGGTGCCGGTGCAGATTCAGGCAATGACCCACTCCAGCTGGCAGGTGGGGTTATCGGTCACGCTGACCGGTTCGGCCATGTTTATTGGCCTGATGTTTGGCGGCGTGCTGGCGGATCGCTATGAACGTAAGAAACTGATTTTACTGGCGCGTTTGACCTGCGGCGTTGGGTTTATCGGCCTGTGTCTGAACGCGCAACTGGCGGAGCCTTCGCTGGCGGCGATCTATCTGCTGGGTTTGTGGGACGGCTTTTTCGGCGCGCTTGGCGTGACGGCGCTGCTGGCGGCAACGCCTGCGCTGGTCGGGCGGGAAAATCTGATGCAGGCGGGCGCGATCACCATGCTGACAGTGCGTCTGGGGTCGGTGATTTCGCCGATGTGCGGCGGTCTGCTGCTGGCTTCGGGCGGCGTGGTGTGGAACTACGGTCTGGCAGCGGCGGGGACATTTATCACCCTGTTGCCGTTACTCAGCCTGCCCGCGTTGCCGCCACCGCCGCAGCCGCGCGAGCATCCGCTGAAATCGCTGCTGACGGCGCTGCAATTTTTATTTCGTAACCCGTTGATTGGCGGTATCGCGCTGCTCGGCGGGCTGTTAACCATGGCCAGCGCGGTGCGCGTGCTTTATCCGGCGCTGGCGATGAGCTGGAACATGTCGGCGGCGGAAATCGGCCTGCTGTATGCCGCGTTGCCGCTTGGTGCGGCGATTGGGGCATTGACCAGCGGCAAGCTGGCGCACAGCGAAAGGCCTGGCGTGATTATGCTGATGACCAGCGTCGGCGCTTTTGTTGCGATAGGGCTGTTCAGCCTGATGCCGGTGTGGGCGCTTGGTGTGCTGTTCCTGGCATTATGCGGCTGGCTGACCGCCGTGAGTTCGCTGTTGCAGTACACCCTGCTGCAAACCCAGACGCCGGAAGCGATGCTCGGGCGTATTAACGGCTTGTGGACCGCGCAGAACGTGACGGGCGATGCGATTGGCGCGGCGCTGCTGGGGGCGATGGGATCGATGATGACGCCCGCCTCATCGGCGAGCATCAGCGGGCTGGTACTGGCGGCGATCGGTTTAGTGCTGGTGGTGGCGCTCAGCGAGCTGCGCCGTTTTCGTCAGACGCAGCCTACTGCATAGGAAGCTTACGGCCGGATGGTGCTTCGGGCTTACATGTTTAGCGGATCTCGATCGCAGGCCGGATAAGACCGGCAAACAGATTAACCAAACAGCGCCGACAAACGCTGCAACACGCGGGTAGCGCTGTAGTAGTCCAGGCGGAAGGTTTCTGCGCCGAGGGCGTAAACGCGTTTGTTCTGTACCGCAGGCAGATGCGCCAGCAACGGATTCGCGTTCAGCGCGTCGGCATCTTTTTGATCGCTGGCGAACAGGAACAGCGCTTCACCGCCCAGTCCGGCAGCAAGGTTTTCTCCGCCCAGTTGCACGATGTCGTGGCGTTTACCCTGGCTCTGGCTGGTTTGCAGATTGGCCGGTAGCGGCGCAAGGGCGAAGCCCAGTTGCTGCATCAACTTGCCCTGCGCGGAGTCGCTGGTCCACAGGTTGGCGCTGTGCGCGGCGGGGGTATAAACCAGCGCAGTAACCGGCTGCGGCGGCAGTTTCATCCGTGATTTGACGTCGGCCAGTTGCTGGTTGAATTCGCTGATGCGCGCAGCGGCCTGTTTTTCCTGGCCGGTGATTTCACCCAGTTGGGTGAGCAGCGCCTGCCAGCTTTTATCGTCGTAATTGATAACCAGCGTCGGCGCGATGGTGGAAAGCTGGTCGTACAGGGCAAGGGCGGAATCGCCGCCGGTAGCGCTGATGAGGATCAGATCCGGCATCTGTGCGGCAACGGCCTCGGCATTCGCTTCGCCAATGTAAAGACGAGCGACGTTGCGTTGTTTCGCCACATCGCCCCACTGGCGCAGAAAGCCCTGCGCGTCGGCGAAACGGTTATTCGGCGTGGTCGCACCACTGGCAATTACAGGTGCGTCAATCGCCAGCAGCGATCCGGTAAGGGTGACGCTGGTTGACACAATGCGCAGCGGCTTGCTGTCGAGCTGATGCGTACCGCGACTGTCGGTGACCTGGCGAGGCCAGTCGGCGGCGATTGCTGAGGTTAGTCCTAAAACAAAAATGCCCAGAATCACTAAGGGCTTACGGAACAAAAAAGAAAATCTCACGGATTGCGTCCTGTTTTTGTTGAGGTTAATGCTTCTCATTTTCATCATTGTATGAAGGGGATGCAAGCATTAGCGGCGCAGAAGAGGAATCTGCTGTTGACAGCGCGGGTAATAACTTTTTATCTTACCGCCACAAAACACAAATGATAATCATTATTAATCTCACTTATCATTGTTGGAGGATGATATGGATATGTCCCTGGCTGAGGATATCCAGCAGTCTGCGAAGACACTGGCCGCGGATCAGTTTTTGTTTATGTCGCCGTACCGCAGTTTTATAACCTCCGGGTGCGTTGCCCGTTTCTCTGAACCTGCCGTCGGCGGTGATTCTCCGGAGAGCGCCTTCCAGACCAAACTGGCGCAGGCCTTTGCCGATGCGAAAGCGCAGGGCGTGGCCCGGCCGGTGATGGTTGGCGCGATCCCGTTCGATACCACGCAACCTTCCGCGCTGTTTATTCCGGCGTCGTGGCAAACCTTCTCCCGTCCGGCGCGCCAGCGTTCTGCCCGCTATTTCAACGCCAGTGACATGCCGAATGTTGTCGCGCAACGTGAAATCCCGGAGCAGGAAACCTTCATGCAGATGGTGGCGCGCGCGGTGCAGAAGACCGCCACGCCGGAAGTGGACAAAGTGGTGCTCTCCCGTCTGATTGAGATTGCCACCGACAGCCGCATCGACAGCGGCGTGTTGCTGGAGCGGCTGATTGCCCAGAATCCGGCCAGTTTCAACTTCCACGTTCCATTGCCGGATGGCGGCGCGCTGCTGGGCGCCAGCCCGGAGCTGCTGCTGCGCAAAGAGGGCGACCACTTCAGTTCGCTGCCGCTGGCCGGTTCCGCCCGTCGCCAGCCGGATGACATGCTGGATCGCGAAGCGGGCAACAAGTTACTGGCGTCGGAAAAAGATCGTCACGAGCACGAACTGGTGACGCAGGCGATGAAAAAAGTGCTGCAGCCGCGAAGCCGCTCTCTGAACTTACCGGATTCGCCGCAACTGGTGACCACGCCGACATTGTGGCATCTGGCGACGCCAATTGAAGGCACGGCGCTGGCGGGAGAAAACGCCCTGACGCTCGCCTGCCTGCTGCACCCGACGCCTGCGCTGAGCGGTTTCCCGCATCAGGTGGCGAAAAAGCTGATTGCCGAACTGGAACCATTCAATCGTGAACTGTTCGGCGGCATTGTCGGCTGGTGCGATGACGAAGGAAATGGCGAGTGGGTGGTGACCATCCGCTGCGCCCGCATTCATGAAAACCACGTCCGGCTGTTTGCCGGTGCCGGTATTGTGCCTGCTTCCTCGCCGCTGGCGGAGTGGCGCGAAACCGGGGTGAAACTGACCACCATGCTGAACGCATTTGGTCTGCACTGAGGAGCGAAGATGACCATTCCTTTTACCCGCTGGCCGGAAGAATTCGCCCGCCGTTACCGCGAAAAAGGGTACTGGCAGGATCTGCCGCTTACTGACATTTTGACCCGCCATGCGCACAGCGATGCCACCGCAGTAATTGATGGCGAGCGTTCGTTGAGCTACCGCCAGTTGCATCAGGCTTCCGATAACCTCGCGTGCAGCTTGCAGGCGCAGGGGATCGCCCGCGGCCAGACCGCGCTGGTGCAACTGGGCAATGTGGCGGAGTTCTACATTACGCTGTTTGCCCTGCTGAAACTCGGCGTTGCGCCGGTGAATGCGCTGTTCAGCCATCAGCGCAGCGAACTGACCGCCTATGCCGCACAGATCAAACCGGCGCTATTGATTGCCGATCGCGATCATGCATTGTTTGCCGACGACAATTTTATTCTCACGCTGGATTCTGTTCGCGTGGTGCTGTTGCGCGGCGAACAGGGCGAGCACGCGCTGGAGGCAGCGATTGCCCGCCCGGCGGATAACTTCGTCGCCACGCCAACACCGGCCGATGAAGTGGCGTTTTTCCAGCTTTCCGGCGGCAGTACCGGCACGCCGAAACTTATCCCACGCACCCACAACGATTATTACTACAGCATTGCGCGCAGCAACGAGATTTGCGGTTTCACCGCGCAAACCCGCTACCTGTGCGCACTGCCCGCAGCGCACAACTACCCGATGAGTTCTCCCGGCGCGCTGGGCGTCTTCCTCGCGCAAGGTTGCGTGGTGTTGGCCGCCGATCCGAGCGCCACGCTCTGCTTCCCGCTGATCGAAAAACACCAGATTACCGTGACTGCGCTGGTGCCGCCTGCGGTGAGCCTGTGGTTGCAGGCGATTACCGAGTGGGGCAGCAATGCGCAACTGGCATCGCTCAAACTGTTACAGGTCGGCGGCGCGCGGCTTTCAGCAACGCTGGCGGCGCGTATTCCTGCGGAGATCGGCTGCCAGTTGCAGCAGGTGTTTGGCATGGCCGAAGGGCTGGTGAACTACACCCGGCTGGACGATCCCCTTGATCGCATCATCAATACGCAGGGCCGCCCGATGTGCCCGGATGATGAAGTGTGGGTGGCGGATGAACACGGCAATCGGCTGCCGTCAGGCCATGTCGGGCGGCTGATGACGCGCGGGCCGTACACCTTCCGTGGCTATTTCAACAGCCCCGAACACAACGCCAGCGCCTTCGATGCGAACGGTTTTTACTGCTCCGGCGATCTGATTTCGATTGATGAGCAGGGCTACATCACCGTGCAGGGGCGGGAGAAAGATCAGATCAACCGCGGCGGCGAGAAGATCGCTGCCGAGGAGATCGAAAACCTGCTGCTGCGCCACGAGTCGGTTATCCATGCCGCGCTGGTGAGCATGGAAGACAGCCTGCTGGGAGAAAAAAGCTGCGCGTACCTGGTGGTGAAAGAACCGCTACGTGCCGTTGCGGTGCGTCGTTTTCTGCGTGAGCAGGGCGTCGCGGAATTTAAGCTGCCGGATCGCGTGGAGTGCCTGGAGGCACTGCCGCTGACGCCGGTCGGTAAGGTTGATAAGAAACAGTTACGTCAGTGGCTGGCCGAGCGCGCCACCGCGTAAAGGAGAGAAGATGGCGATTCCAAAATTACAGGGTTACGCCCTGCCTGCGGCGGCGGATATCCCGCAGAACAAAGTCAGCTGGCCGTTTGAGCCGGAGCGTGCAGCGCTGCTTATTCATGATATGCAGGACTATTTTGTCAGTTTCTGGGGCGATAACTGCCCGATGATGCAACAGGTGATAGCGAATATTGCTGCACTGCGTGCGTTCTGCAAACAGCACCACATCCCGGTTTACTACACCGCGCAGCCGAAAGCGCAGAGTGATGAGGACCGCGCATTACTGAATGACATGTGGGGGCCGGGGCTGACCCGTTCGCCGGAGCAGCAGAAAATCGTCGCCGAACTGGCTCCCGATGAAGCAGATACAGTGCTGGTGAAGTGGCGCTACAGCGCGTTTCATCGCTCGCCGCTGGAGCAGATGCTGAAAGAGACCGGGCGCAATCAGTTGCTCATCACCGGCGTCTATTCGCATATTGGCTGCATGACCACCGCCACGGATGCGTTTATGCGCGATATCAAGCCGTTTATGGTGGCCGATGCGCTGGCGGATTTCAGCCGCGAAGAACATTTGATGTCGCTGAAATATGTCGCCGGGCGTTCCGGCCGCGTGGTGCTCACCCAGGAACTGCTGCCGGTGCCGGGCAGCAAAGCGGCGCTGCGCGCGGTGGTTCTGCCGCTGCTCGATGAATCCGACGAGCCGCTGGATGACGAGAATCTGATCGACTACGGCCTGGATTCCGTGCGCATGATGGCGCTGGCTGCCCGCTG
This sequence comes from Kosakonia radicincitans DSM 16656, assembly GCF_000280495.2. Taxonomy (NCBI): domain Bacteria; kingdom Pseudomonadati; phylum Pseudomonadota; class Gammaproteobacteria; order Enterobacterales; family Enterobacteriaceae; genus Kosakonia; species Kosakonia radicincitans. The sequence goes on along the minus strand of NZ_CP018016.1, from coordinate 4,087,739 downwards.
GCGAAAAGTCCACGGCGATATCGATTTTGTGATGCTGGCGAAAAATCCGACCATCGATGCGTGGTGGGCGCTGCTCTCGCGCGAGGTGAAATAATGGCCAGCCTGGATTTTACCGGCAAAATCGTGTGGGTGACTGGCGCAGGGAAGGGCATCGGTTATGCTACCGCGCTGGCCTTTGTTGCGGCGGGCGCGCAGGTTACCGGCTTCGATCTGGCTTTTCCTGGCCGCGATTATCCCTTCTCCTGTGAAACGGTGGATATTGCCGATGCCGCGCAGGCGCAGGCCGCCTGCAAACGGCTGCTGGCGCAGAACGATCGGCTGGATGTGCTGGTCAATGCCGCCGGGATTTTGCATATGGGTGCGACCGATGCGCTGAGCGCAGAAGCCTGGCAGCGCACCTTTGCTGTGAATGTTGGCGGCGCGTTCAACCTGTTCCAGCAGACGATGGCGCAGTTCCGCCGTCAACAGGGCGGGGCGATCGTCACGGTGGCGTCCGATGCGGCGCATACGCCACGCATCGGCATGAGCGCTTATGGCGCGTCGAAAGCCGCGCTGAAAAGCCTGACGCTGACCGTCGGCCTTGAGCTGGCGGCAAGCCGCGTGCGCTGTAATGTTGTTTCGCCGGGTTCGACGGATACCGATATGCAGCGCACGCTGTGGGTGAGCGATGATGCTGAACAGCAGCGCATTCGCGGCTTTGGCGAGCAGTTCAAGCTCGGCATTCCGCTGGGCAAAATCGCCCGGCCGCAGGAAGTGGCGAACACCGTGCTGTTTCTGGCGTCCGATCTGGCCAGCCATATCACCCTGCAGGATATCGTGGTGGATGGCGGCTCAACGCTGGGGGCGTAGATGATCTGGAAACGTCACTTAACGCTTGAGGAACTGAATGCCAGCAGTGAAAACACGCTGGTGGCGCATCTGGCTATTCTCTATACCCGCATCGGCGACGATTTTATCGAGGCCGAAATGCCGGTCGATGCCCGTACCCATCAGCCATTTGGCCTGTTGCACGGCGGCGCGTCGGCGGCGCTGGCGGAAACGCTCGGTTCGATGGCGGGCTATATGATGACGCGTGACGGCCAGTGCGTGGTCGGCACCGAGTTAAACGCCACGCATCATCGCCCGGTTGCCCAGGGAAAGGTGCGCGGCGTCTGCCAGCCGCTGCATCTTGGACGGCAAAACCAGAGCTGGGAAGTTGTGGTGTTCGATGAACAAGGACGTCGCTGCTGTACCTGCCGCCTGAGCACCGCCGTGCTGGGCTAATTTCTCCCTCTCCTTTCGCGGAGAGGGCATTCTTGCGATCCCGTTAACACAATCATGTAAATACCTGGTTGCAGGGCAAATTTCCCCTGTTTCAAAGTTGTTAAAAGCCGTGGGTTGATATAGATACAAAATGTAACATCTCTCTGTTTCTCACACGGATAACCGCTATGAACAACCCAGGGAAATACCTTATCTGGGCAATCCTCTCCCTCGTCGGAGCCTTTGCCCTCGGCTATATCGCTCTCAATCGCGGCGAACCGATCAACGCACTGTGGATCGTGGTTGCTGCCGTCTGCATTTACCTTATTGCTTACCGGTTTTATGGCCTCTATATCGCCAAAAATGTGCTGCAGGTTGATCCGACGCGCATGACCCCGGCGGTACGGCACAACGATGGTCTCGACTATGTGCCGACGGATAAAAAAGTGCTGTTCGGTCACCATTTTGCAGCAATTGCCGGGGCAGGCCCGCTGGTGGGGCCGGTGCTGGCGGCGCAGATGGGGTATCTGCCGGGCATGATCTGGATCCTCGCAGGCGTGGTGCTGGCCGGGGCGGTGCAGGACTTTATGGTGCTGTTTATCTCGACCCGTCGCGACGGGCGTTCGCTCGGTGAGATGGTGAAAGAAGAGATGGGATCGACTGTCGGCGTGATTGCGCTGGTGGCGACCTTTATGATCATGGTGATCATCCTCGCGGTACTGGCGATGATTGTCGTTAAAGCGCTGACCCACAGCCCGTGGGGCACGTACACCGTAGCGTTCACCATTCCGCTGGCCATTTTTATGGGCATTTATATTCGCTATCTGCGCCCCGGGCGCATCGGTGAAGTGTCGGTAATCGGCCTTGTGCTGCTGGTGTTTGCCATTATTTCCGGCGGCTGGGTTGCCGCCAGCCCGACCTGGGCGCCGTTCTTCGATTTCACTGGCGTGCAACTGACGTGGATGTTGGTGGGCTATGGTTTTGTCGCCTCTGTACTGCCGGTGTGGCTGCTGCTGGCACCGCGTGATTATCTCTCCACCTTCCTGAAAATCGGCACCATTATTGGCCTGGCGATTGGCATTTTGATTATGCGCCCGACGCTGACCATGCCGGCGCTAACCAAATTTGTTGACGGCACCGGCCCGGTGTGGACCGGCAACCTGTTCCCGTTCCTGTTTATCACCATCGCCTGCGGCGCGGTGTCCGGCTTCCATGCGCTGATCTCTTCAGGCACCACGCCGAAGATGCTCGCCAGCGAAGGCCAGGCCTGCTTTATCGGCTACGGCGGTATGTTGATGGAATCGTTTGTGGCGATCATGGCACTGGTCTCGGCGTGCATTATCGATCCGGGCGTTTACTTCGCGATGAACAGCCCGATGGCGGTACTGGCGCCTGCAGGCACGGCGGATGTTGTCGCCTCGGCGGCGCAGGTGGTCAGTAGCTGGGGCTTTACCATTACGCCGGATGCGCTGACGCAGATTGCCAGCGAAGTGGGCGAACAGTCGATCATCTCAAGGGCGGGCGGTGCGCCGACGCTGGCGGTGGGGATGGCGTACATCCTGCACGGCGCGCTCGGCGGCATGATGGACGTTGCCTTCTGGTATCACTTCGCCATTCTGTTTGAAGCGCTGTTTATTCTGACAGCTGTCGATGCCGGTACGCGCGCGGCGCGCTTTATGTTGCAGGATCTGCTGGGCGTTATCTCGTCGAACCTGAAACGGACCGAATCACTGCCTGCTAACCTGCTGGCGACGGCGCTGTGCGTACTGGCGTGGGGGTACTTCCTGCATCAGGGCGTGGTTGATCCGCTTGGCGGCATTAACACCTTGTGGCCGCTGTTTGGTATCGCCAACCAGATGCTGGCAGGCATGGCGCTGATGCTCTGCGCGGTGGTGCTGTTTAAAATGAAACGCCAGCGTTATGCATGGGTGGCATTAGTGCCAACCGCCTGGCTGCTGGTGTGTACGCTGACCGCTGGCTGGCAAAAAGCCTTCAGCCCTGATGGCAAAGTCGGCTTCCTGGCGATCGCCAACAAGTTCCAGGCGATGATCGACAGCGGCAACATTCCGGCGCAGTATACCCAGTCACAACTGGCGCAACTGGTATTTAACAACCGTCTTGATGCCGGGCTGACCATCTTCTTTATGGTGGTTGTGGTGGTGCTGGCGTTTTACTCGCTGAAAACCGCGCTGGCGGCGCTGAAGGTGAGTGAACCAACGGCGAAAGAGACGCCGTACGAGCCGATGCCGGAGAATCTTGAACAGATTGTCGGCCAGGCAAAAAGCGCCCATTAATGGTTTCCCCCTCTCCCTTGCGGGAGAGGGTTTTCTCAGGGGGAAAAGATGTTTGATACGCTCTCGAAAGCCGGAAAATACCTGGGCCAGGCGGCGAAGATGATGATTGGCGTGCCGGACTATGACAACTACGTTGAGCATATGCGCGTTACGCACCCGGATCAGACGCCGATGACCTACGAGGAGTTTTTCCGCGAACGCCAGGATGCGCGCTACGGCGGTAAAGGCGGCGCGCGCTGCTGCTGACGCGCCGCCTCTGCTGGCGTTACGCGTTGGCACCGCCATCCACCACAATATCGGCCCCGGTGATCTGCTTCGCCGCCGGGCTGGCCAGGAAGGCAACCGCCTCGGCGATATCCTGCGCTTCACCGTAGTGGCCCAGCGCGATCAAGCGGCGCTGCGCATCGGAGGTTTCACCGTCCACCGGGTTCATATCACTTTCTGTCGAGCCGGGTTTCACCATATTGACGGTGATGCCGCGCGGCCCCAGATCCCGCGCCAGTCCGCGTGTTAACGAGTTCAGCGCCGATTTGGTCATCGAGTAAATCGCAATTTCACCCAGCGGTACGCGGTCGGAAAGGTTGCTGCCGATATTGATAATGCGCCCGCCTTTCGGCAGATGGGCGATGGCCGCCTGTGTCGTATAGACCACACCGCGAATATTCACGTTGATCAACGCATCGATATCTTCCTGCGACATCGTTTCCAGCAAACCGCCGCGCGCAATCCCGGCGTTATTGACCAGAATATCCAGCCCGCCCAGTTGTTCTACCGTCTGCGCAACCGCCGTGCGTGCCGCCTCCGGCCTGGCGCTGTCGGCCTGAATAGCAACGCCGTTACGCCCGAGGGCGCGGATTTCTGCGGCAACTGCTTCGGCTTTCTCCGCGGATTTCTCCCAGGTGATGGCGACATCCGCCCCGGCGCGCGCCAGCGTTAAGGCAATGGCTTTCCCCAGACCGCGGCTCGCACCGGTGACCAGTGCGCGTTTACCTGCAAGTGAGTGTGACATGAGTGGCTCCTGAATTATGTGTCGATTGATACATAATTAAAATAATCATGCTTCCATATATTCGTCAATATTATTAATATACCGATCAGCACAAAATGTGAGGGTAGCGAAGTGAGCCGTGGAAGACCCCGTGAATTTGATCGCACGGATGCGCTGAACAAAGCGATGAAACTCTTCTGGCAGAAGGGTTATACCGCGACGTCGATGAATGATCTCTATGCGACGATGGGGATTAAATCCCCCAGCTTGTACGCCGCGTTCGGCAGCAAAGAGGATCTCTACGACGAGGTGTTGCAGCACTACGAAGAATGTGTGGCACCGCATATCTGGAACGGCATGGAGAGCGAGCCGTCACCAAAAAAGGCGATTGCGCAGTGGCTGGAGCGTTCAGCGGAAACCTTAACCCGCAGTGATTTGCCGCATGGCTGTATGGTGACGCTGTCGTCCGTCGCCAGCGAAGGTCACGAACGGCTCGGCGCGCGGGTTCAGCAGTTGCGTAATAGCGGCTTTGAACTATTGAAAGCACGCCTGAGTGAAGCGCAGCAGTGCGGCGAATTACCGCCATCAACCGATATCGACGCGCTAACGCGTTTGTATGTCAGCATTCAGCAGGGGATGTCGATTCAGGCGCGGGACGGCGCCAGTCGCGAAACGCTGCTCGGCATCGCGCGAATGGCGATGGGGCTGTGGCCTGCATGAGTGGGGCGGATACGTTCATACGACGGATAAAACCACAGGCCGGATAAGGCGAAGCCGCCATCCGGCAATGAGCGCTAACGGTCTTCTTTTGTATGCCAGATTCGCAGGATGATGATATGGCTGTCCGTCAGTTCGTAAATCATTTCATAACTGCCAACAAACAAAGAACGGACTTCGCGCGGATACCAGCTTTCATCCGGCGGGCCTATTTGTGGGTGGAGCAAGAGCATTTCAGGGGCGTCAGCCAACATGATGACAACTTTGCGGGCGGCTTCAGGGTTTTGGATAAACAGGAATTTTGACAGTCTCTCTACATCCTGAAGAGCGAGTCGCGTCCATTCTAACTGCATTTATCATCCCCGTTTTTTAACGCCTGGCAGCGGCATTGGATTAACCGTCCCCAGACTTTTAAGCCAGGTTGCCGCTTCTGCATGACTGACAGTTTCACCGCGTTCAACGGCATCCAGGCCTTGCTGGATCATGGCCTGGCGTAATTCTGCACGCTCAATATATTCCGCGAGCGCACGCTTGATAATCCAGCCCCGCGAGCGTTCGCTGCTTTCGGCAAGTAAATCGACTTTATCGGCGAGTTCAATAGGTACATGCGCTGTCAGTACTTTCGTCCCAGGCATTTGGACACCTCAATCAGTGTGATTTTTAAAAAATCGTAGCGATTAGGTGGAAGAGATTCAACCTCTTTTTTGACTGTCTGTCGGGGAGGCACGATGAAAGATGTTTTCCGATTTACGTAGCAGGATTTCCAACCAGGATAAACAGAATAAGCGCCAGCCAGTATTTTGTCTGGCATCGCAGCTTATTGCCGGATGGCGGCCTCGCCTTATCCGGCTTACACGCTACCTGCCGGGGCAAGCACCGAAACCGTAGGCCGGATAAGCGCCAGCGCCATCCGGCACTATGATTAGCGCGACAGCGCTTCGACTTTTTCAAACGCCGCTCGCAGCGTGTCGGCGGAGAGGTTTACCGGCAGGTAGTGGATGGATTCCACCGGACGCAGGATGTGAGCAATCACTTTCTCCAGCTCGGCGTGATTGTTGATATCCACCTCCAGCGCCGCCAGCGTGGTGGGCAGGTTGAAGCGCTGATATGCATCGATTAGCTGCGCCAGCACATCGTCCTGGCCGAGCAGGGCGCTCTGCACCAGAATGCCGTAAGCGACTTTGGTGCCGTGCAGGAATTTATCCGTTTGCGGCAGTACCGTCAGGCCATTATGCACGGCATGTGCGGCCGCCACGCGGGTATAGCGCTCGCCCAGCCCGCCAACCATACCGCCGCCAGCAATGATTGCGTCCACCACATCACGAAATGCCTGCGTCACTTCGCCGCGCTGCTGATCGGCCAGCGCCTGTTCGCTGCTTTCCAGTAGCACATCGCGGATAGCCAGTGCGCCGTTAATCCCCAGCCGCACGGTCAGCGGCAGGTTTTCCGGCTGCGGTGCCAGCACCACGGCTTCATACCACTTCGCCAGCGTATCGCCGATGCCCGCCAGCAGATACTCCGCCGGGGCATTGAGGATGATTTGCGGCTCGACCAGCACGAGGAAGTTGGCGTCGTCGAAAATCTCAAAATGCAGCGCCTGCCCGGCATCGTTGTACCACACCGACAGCGGCGTCCAGGCCGCACAGGTCGCAGCAATGGTCGGGATAGCCACTAGCGGTAAACCGAGGCGGCGCGCCACCACTTTGGCGGTATCCAGCAGTGCTCCGCCGCCAACGCCAATCACCACTGCGCGGTCATCGCCGGATTGCTGCACCAGTTCGGCCACGTCGCGTTCGCTGCAATGGCCCTGAAACAGAATGTGCTTTGCGCCCGGCGCATTAAACCCTTGCGGCAGAAAGGCTTTGGCCCCGGCAAAAGCGCGTTCGCCGTAGATCCACACCGCGCGTGAGAGCTGCTCTGCGCTGTAGAAGTCGTGCAAACGCGCAAGGCTTCCGGCATGGGAATAATAATTGGCAGGGCCGGGTACGACGCGAATATCAGTGTTGCTCATGTGTAGTGTCCTTGTGCGTGTTTGCTAACCCGATGTTATGTCTGGACATCCGGATGGCTAATAATATTTTGCTTTATCTTATGCATTTTCCGTCGTTGCCAGTCAAGCGAGGCTGTGAAAAATTCGTTAAATCAATCTATTAATTGCAGGGATTCATGCACCATGAGCCGTAACCACCTCGAAATGCGCACCATTAGCCTGGCCTTTGGCGGCTTCAAGGCGCTGTCGCAAGTGGATTTCAGCCTGCACGGCGGCTCGGTGCATGCCTTAACCGGGGCAAACGGTGCGGGGAAATCGACGCTGATGGCGGTGCTGTGCGGTACGCACGATCACTACGAAGGTGAAATCAGCATCAACAATCAGGTGGTGTCCATTCGCACCCCGCGCGACGCCAAACAACTCGGTATCCATCTGGTGCAGCAGGAAGTGGATGTTGCGCTGATCCCCGGTTTAAGCATCGCCGAAAACATTATGCTCGATACGCTGGCGGAAACCGGGCACCGCTTCCGCTGGAATGAGATCCGCCAGCAGGCGCGTGATGCGCTGGCGCAGCTTGACGTTCAGCTTGATGTAAAGCGCTCAATTGATAGCTGCACGCTGGCGGAGAAGCAGCAAATTCTGCTGGCGCGGGCGCTGTCGCACCACTGCCGTTTTTTGATTCTTGATGAACCCACCGCACCGCTCGATCAGCATGAAAGTGAGCGCTTGTTCACCGTGGTGAAACGCCTGCAACAGCAGGGCATTGGCGTAGTGTTTATCTCGCACCGCATTCATGAACTGAAAGCGATTTGCGACACCTTAACGGTGCTGCGCGACGGCAAGCTGATTGAATCCGGGCCGATGGCGGAGCTGAGCGGCGAAGAGATTGTCGAGAAGATGCTCGGCCACGAATTAAGCGATATCTATCCGCCTGCGCGCCCGCCGCACAGCGATGAAGTGCTGCTGAGTATTGACGGTCTGCACGACGAAGGGCTGTTGAAAGATATTTCGCTGCGCCTGCGCAAAGGCGAAATTCTGGGCATCGCCGGGTTGGCGGGCGCGGGGAAAACCGAATTGTGCAAGGCGCTGTTTGGCGCAAGTAAAAGCCGTATCAATCGTGGCGAGCTGAATAACCAGCCGTGGCGACCGCGCGATCCGGCTGATTCGGTGATACGTGGACTGGCGCTGGTGCCGGAAGAGCGGCGCAAAGAGGGCATTTTTGTTGATGAGCCGATCAGCATGAACCTCGCCATCAGCGCGGATAACAGCTTTTCACGCTGGGGATTGTTTGGTCATCGCCTGGCCTGGCGCTGGGCGGAAGAGGTGATTGCCCGTGTCGGCATTCGCACTACCGGCCCGGCGCAGACGCTGCGCCGCCTCTCTGGCGGTAATCAGCAAAAAGTGGCCATCGGGAAGTGGTTGCGCGGTAACGCTAACGTGGTGATTTTCGACGAGCCGACCAAAGGTGTGGATGTGAAAGCGAAGACCGACCTGTTCCAGTTAATTGACGGGCTGGCGCGGGAAGGGAAAGGCGTGATCTATGCGTCAGGTGAATTCGCCGAGCTGGTTGGGCTGTGCGATCGGATTTGTGTGCTGTGGGACGGACGCATCGTAGCAGAAGTGGCGGGTAAGGAGGCCCGTGAAGAGACATTACTTTATTATTCCACCGGAGGAACGGCGCTGTGAGTAAGGCCCTGTCAGTCAATGCGGCGGTAACGCCCCGCCAGCAGTTTTTTGATTTTCTGTATAAATGGGGCATGTTGCTCACCGTGGTCTTGTTGATCGCGATTTTTGGCCTCGCGTCGGACAACTTCCTCGACCCATTCAATATTATCAATATCTTACGCTCAATCGCCATTGTGACGGTGATTGGCGTAGGCGTCTCGATTTCGCTGACAATCGGCGGCTTTGATCTCTCCGTGGGGTCAACGGCTTCGCTGGCGAATGCGCTGGTGATTTCGCTGTTTGTCTGGCACGGCTTCGGCACGACGGAGGCGATCGTTATTACTCTGGCGCTCTGTACGCTGGTCGGCCTGTTCAATGCTTTTTTGATTGTGGTGCTGCGTATTCCCGACATGCTGGCGACGCTCGGCAGCCTGTTTGTTATTCAGGGTGTGGCGATGACCTACAGCTACGGCGGCTCGATCACGGAAAATATGGTGCTGCCGAGCGGCGATATGGCGGAAGGGACGATCCCAGCCGCGTTTAGCCTGCTTGGCCAGGTGCCGACGATCGTGATCATTATGCTGGTGGTGACGGTAGTGGCGCAGCTCGGTCTGTCGCTCACCACGCACGGCCGCCGGATGTATGCCATTGGCGGCAATCCGGAAGCGGCGCGCCTGTCGGGTATTCGCACCACGCGCTATAAAGTGGCGGCCTACGTTATTGCCTCGCTGCTGGCGGGCCTTGGCGGCATTCTGCTCGCCTCGCGTATTGGCTCTTCGCAGGTGAATGCGGGCGGCGGTTATTTGATGGATGCCGTGGCAGCGGCGTGGATCGGCTTTTCGCTCGCCGGTTCCGGTAAACCGAATGCGCTCGGCACGCTGGTGGGCGCGGTGATCCTTGGCGTGCTGCAAAACGGGCTGGTGATGCTGTCGGTGCCCTACTATGCAATGGACATTATTAAGGGGCTGGTGCTGGCCAGTGCTCTTGCGTTGACTTACTTCCAGCGTCGTTAATTTTCAGGGGAAAACAGACATGAAAAAAATTGCACTCTCACTGTTAGCGCTGGGGTTACTGAGCGCGCTTCCGGGCCATGCGGCCACGCCAGCGCCGGTGCCGGATGCCATCGCCAATCACAACGGCCCGGTGCGCATTGCGCTGATCCGTAACCTTGGCTCGGACGATAACACTACGCAGTTCGTCTCCGGCGCCTTACAGGAAGGTAAAAAACTCGGCTTTAAAATCAGTACCTTTTTGAGCAATGGCGACGATGCCAAATTCCAGGACTTTGTAAATCAGGCGATCAGCCAGAAGTATGACGGCATTATCCTGTCGCAGGGTCGCGATCCCTATTCCACCGATCTGATCAAAAAAGCGGTGGCCGCCGGGATCAAAGTGTCGGTATTCGATACCGCTGTTAACGGTGAAATTCCGGGCGTGACCGTCACCCAGCAGGATGACGCTTCGCTGACCAAACTCTCGTTCGGTGCGCTGGTAAACGATTTCAACGGCAAAGCCAACATTATCAAACTGTGGGTCGCCGGTTTCCCGCCGATGGAGCGTCGTCAGGCGACTTATGCCGAGCTGCTGAAAGCTAATCCGGGTATTAAAGAACTGGAATCCATCGGCGCGGTCTCTTCCGATGTGCAGGGCGATACGGCTAACAAGGTCGGCGCGGTGCTGGCGAAATACCCGAAAGGTAAGATTGATGCTATCTGGGGTACCTGGGATGCCTTCAGCCAGGGCGCGTATAAGGCGCTGAAAGAGAATGGTCGCACGGAGATCAAACTCTACAGCATCGATATTTCCAACCAGGATCTGCAACTGATGCGCGAAGCTAACAGCCCGTGGAAAGTGAGCGTGGCGGTGGATCCGAAGCTGATTGGCGCGACGAACGTCCGCCTGATTGCCAACAAGATTGCCGGTGAGCAGACGCCTGCCACCTACGACTTTAAAGCGGCGGCAATCCCGCAGGCGCTGCTGGCCAGCCAGCCGGGCGCGGTGAACGTCGCGTCACTTGGCAAAATCATTCCGGGCTGGGGCCAGACGGAAGACTTTATTGCGCCGTGGTTCGCGACGCTGGAAGCGAAAAACAAATAACTTCGCCGGATAGGATTGCTTACGACTGCCGGATAAGCGTTAGCGCCATCCGGCATTTTTAAATCCGGCATCGGAAAGGATTAATCATGGCAACTGAACTTCCGCGTCCCGAATACAGCCGCAATATGCGGTTAATTGGGCACAGCGATCAGGGGGGACGCCCGGATGGCGTCCAGTTGATGGTGCATCGCGGCTTTGCGTATATCGGCCATATGGTGTCGCAGGGTTTTTCTATTGTCGATGTCCGCGACCCGAAAAACCCGAAACCCGCAGGCTACGTACCTGCGCCGCCGGGCACCTGGAATGTGCATTTACAGGCGCATGACGATCTGCTGCTGGTGATTAACGCCCGCGATCTGTTCGCCGATGCGCGCTTTGCCGATGAAAAGGTGTACTACACCCGCTCGGTAGGCGATACGGTCAGCGACGTGCAGGATAAAGGCTGGAGCGCCGGGCTGCGCATTTTTGATATCTCCATGCCGGATAAACCACGCGAAATCAGCTTCCTGTCGCTCAATGGCATTGGTATCCACCGCATCTGGTACGTTGGCGGGCGCTGGGCTTATGTATCGGCGCTGATCGACGGTTTTACCGACTACATTTTTCTGACCATCGATCTGGCCGATCCGCGCAAGCCGCAGGTCGCCGGGCGCTGGTGGCTACCGGGCATGAACCAGCAGGCCGGCGAAACGCCCGCATGGCCGGAAGGCAAACGCTATGCGCTGCACCACGCGATTATCAGTGGTGACACCGCCTACGGAAGCTGGCGCGACGGCGGCTTAACGCTGCTGGATGTGAAAGATCGCACCCAGCCGAAGCTGATCAGCCATCGGAACTGGAGCCCGCCGTTTGGCGGTGGTACGCATACCGCGCTGCCCTTACCGGATCGCGATCTGCTGGTGGTGCTGGATGAAGCGGTGCTCGACAATCAGGAAGATGGCGAGAAGCTGATCTGGCTGTTTGATATTCGCGAGCCGTCGAATCCGGTCAGCATCTCAACCTTCCCGCAACCGGACGAGACGGATTATGTGGCGAAAGGGGCGCATTTCGGCCCGCACAACCTGCACGAAAACCGTCCCGGCAGTTTTATCAGCTCGACGCTGATTTTCGCCACTTACCAGAATGCCGGTGTCCGTGCTTACGATATTTCCAACCCGTATCGCCCGGTGGAAACGGGTGCGCTGGTGCCTGCCGCGCCCGCGAAGATGATGGATACCCGGCCAGGACGCCCGCGCGTGATCCAGTCGTGCGATGTGTTTGTTGATGCGCAGGGGATTATCTACAGCACCGATTACAACGGCGGGTTGTCGGTGATTGAGTATCTGGGGTAAAACGCAGGCTGGTTAAGGCGAAGCCGCTATTCGGCAAAACCGCTAATTCGGCGTATGAGAAGGGATTCCGTTCACCAGACGTTTGGCAGACACATAATCTATGTGGAACGTGAACGGGAAAAGGGGGCGCCGCCGCGCTCCCCCTTTTCAATCCCCCGCGGCCCCGCGGGAAATCGGTGCTGCGCACTGCGCTCACCTCCCGCACATCTGCCTGCGGTCGGCTCGACTCGACGTCGTGTCTCGACTCGCCTCTGGCCGCCATCCATGGCGTCCAGACCTTGTCATCTGTGCTCCGGTTCGCCGATTTCGAGCGGGGGGGCAACCCCATTGCTGTATGGGATGTGCCTGGAAATAGCGAATGCGTTGCTGTAGAGCCGAGACTGAGTAGGCCGGGTAAGGCGTAGCCGCCACCCGGCATTTAATATTGGGGAACAATATTTGCCGGATGGTTTTACGAATACTGGCGCACCCGCGCGATCAGCTCTTCCACGCTGTCGATGCGTTCGGCAATCACGATCAGCGCTTTGCCGAGCGAAATAGCGTGGCGCAGGCATTCGTGGCGCATCTCTTCATCTTTAATGGTGTCGATGTCCGCCACGTGCGACAGCCCGACGCTGCGGCGAATCAGTTCGGTGCCGCAAAAACCAATCGCATCGGCCCACACTTTTTTCAGGAAAGCCGAAGCATAACCGGGCTGCGCCAGCGCCACGTCGCGGGTTTTTTCCGTTGCCAGCGCCTGGAAGCGCTCTGTAAACGTGGTCCACAGCGTCTGAATATCGGCGAGGCGCTGTTCGCGTGCCGCAGCGGCATCGCGAATGCCCAGATGCCCTGGCAGACCGCAATAGTTGAGCAGCAGGTTGCCGATCGCCGTGCCGACGTCGAAGCCAATCGGCCCAAAATAACCAAACTCAGCATCGATAGCTTTCAGGCTGCCATCGGCCACAAAAATCGAGCCGCTGTGAATATCGCCGTGCAGCAGCGCTTCGGCGTGAGAGAAGAAACGGTGCTTCAGCGCCGCAACGGCCAGCTTGAGCTGAACGTCGTCGCGCAGGGCGGCAACATCCGCTTCCAGCGCCGCCGGATAGTTGTTGCGCTCGTGGATCTGATACGGATCGTTGAAGAACAAATCTTCGGTGATCTCGCACATTTCCGGGTTAATAAACTGCGCCACCTGCGCTTTTTTCTGATGCGGATGCAGGTAGAAATCGCTGGTGTGGAACAGGGTTTGCGCCAGGTAGTTGCCGAGTTGCGCGGCCGCCTGCGGGTAATAGACATTGGCGATCAGTTCGCCGCGCCAGATCTTATGGTCGGAGAGATCTTCCATCACCATCACTGCCAGTTCCGAGTCGAAGTGGTGGATTTTCACCGTGTGCTGCGGGCTGTGCTGATAGTGTTCCACCAGCGTTTGCGCTTCCAGCCTGGCTCTGTCCAGCGTTAATGGCCAGGATTCGCCGACGCAACGCACATAAGGTAGCGCCTGTTTCACGATGATACGGCTGACGCCCTGCGCGTCGAAAATTTTAAACACCAGATTGAGGTTACCGTCGCCCACTTCCTGCGCGTCCACCAGTTCGGACGGGTTGTCCAGGCCGCCAAATTGTTGTGCATACGCCACGGCATCACGGGCGGAGAAGGTACGGTATTGCGACATTGCCTCGATCCTCTTTTTGCTGATTAAGCCATTTAGACGTCTATACATCTGAACGTCATCCTGACACAATACGATACAACAACGCAACAGGGATTTAACGATATGCACGCATTACAGACCACCAGCCTGCGAGTCGCCGACAATCACTTATTTATTCTCGACCAACAGGCGCTTCCGCAGGAGAAACGCTGGTTGTCGGCGGATACGGTAGCGGAACTTGTCGGCCATATTCACGCTTTGCGCGTGCGCGGCGCGCCGTTGATTGGCCTCTCCGCCAGCCTGTTGCTGGCACTGCTGGCCGAACAGGGCGCAAACCGCGACCAGTTAGCGCAGGCGCTGGAAACGCTGCGCGCGGCGCGTCCGACGGCGGTCAATCTGATGAACAACCTTGATCGTATGAAGCGAGCGCTGGCGCAGGAGAGCTTTGTTAGCGCGTTAAGCGCCGAAGCGCTGCGGCTTATTGATGAAGACAAACAACTGTGCGACAGCATCGCGCAGGCGGGCAGCGCGCTGGTTACTCCTGGCAGCCGCTTGCTGACGCACTGCAATACCGGCGGGCTGGCGACAGCAGGTGTCGGCACGGCGCTCGGCGTGATTGCGCTGGCGCATCAGCAGGGCAAAGTGGCGAATGTCTGGGTGGATGAAACCCGTCCGCTGCTGCAGGGCGGTCGTCTGACGGCCTGGGAACTGGGCGAACTGGGCGTGCCTTATCAGCTGATTACCGATTCGATGGCCGCCAGCCTGATGGCGAAAGGGCAGGTGGATGCGGTGTGGGTCGGCGCTGATCGTATTGCTGCTAACGGCGATGTGGCGAACAAAATCGGCACCTATTCGCTGGCGGTGCTGGCGAAATTCCACCATGTTCCGTTCTATGTTGCCGCGCCGCAAACCACGCTCGATCCGCTGTGTCCGAATGGCGATGCGATTCCGATTGAGCAGCGTGCGGCTGCGGAAGTGACTGGCGTGGCGGGCAGTTTCGGCGCGGTGCAATGGGCGCCGGAGAATGCGCAGGTCTACAACCCGGCGTTTGATGTGACGCCTGCGGCGCTTATCAGCGGCTGGGTGCTTGACAGCGGCGTGGTGACGCCTGCGGAGGTGGCAAACGGCGTGTTCGAGCCGAAATAACGCATTGGCGGAGCACTCGCCAGCCGGATAAGCGTTAGCGCTATTTGACATAATGCCCGGTGGCTAATTCATGCCTCCGGGCGCTGCACTATCACATCATTATCGGTAGTTTTCGCCTGGTTTTCCGGCTCGTTACTGCGCTTGTCGTAGCGTGGCGGAGTGATCACCGGATAGACAAAACGGCTGGTTTCCCGGCACGGCTCCGGATCTTCCGACCCGGCATAAAACAGGTAGTACTGGCCCGAATCCGGGAAAAAAGCCAAATCGTCGCCGTTACCAAAGGTGGTGCTCCAGAATGCCACGCCCGCTTTGGTATGGTTGCGCTCCTTGCCCGCCGCGACCTGAAAATGGTCGCCCCATTTCATGGTGATCAGATGGTAGTTGAAAAAGGAGATCGTGATATTACCGCGAGTTGGGCAGTTAAGCCGGACGGCATTGTCTTCAGCCTGCGCCATGGTGAGGAAGGCAAGCAGCAACAAGGATGAATATTTCATAGAGTGTTTCCGGGAATTAAGAAAAAAACCGAGGGTAATCATCAGCCTGATGATAATCCGTAATAAATTATGTCAGCGAAACAGAAAACGGATCAGGATGTTAAAGCGGGGTTGCGGTACAACGAATTATTGGTGTTGTATATGATTCATTTAGTTTAACATGATAATAATTATCAAAATCATTACAATCCAACTCTCAGCAAGGTTGTTTTTTATGCAAGGAAAATCCATCAGCAAGCTCGTTCTCGCCGCTTTTCTCGCCGTTCCGCTGCTGGCTCACGCTACACAATATCCCCTGACAGTGACCGATTTTTCCGGCCAAAAAGTGACCATTGCGCACGAGCCACAGCGCGTGATTTTGCAGGATGGTCGCGACATTATGGCGATGGCGCTGCTCGATCGTGACGATCCGTTTAAACGCCTGGTGGCGTGGAATAACCTCGCGAAAAAACAGGATGTTGCCACCTGGGAGATGCTGAAAACCCGGTGGCCGGAAGCGACCAGCATTATGGATATGGGCTTTAGCGATAAAGGTAACGTCGATCTGGAAAGTGTGCTGTCCAAACAGCCGGATCTGATGGTTGCCCAGCTACGGGCTAAACCGGCGCTCGCCGATAGCGGTGTGCTCAGCAAGCTGGCGGCGCTGCATATTCCGGTGCTGTTTATCGATTATGAAGTCAATCCGGTGAAAGATACCGCTTCCAGCGTCGATCTGCTGGGAAAAATACTGAATCGCGAGAGCAATGCGGCGGCGTATACCACCTACTATCGCCAGCAGTTAACCGCCATCGAACAGAAAACCGCGGCCATCAAACCGCAGGCGAAAGTGTTTGTTGAAGCGCTGGCCGGTAATACCGATGCCTGCTGCTTTACCCACGGCCACAGCGGCTGGGGCGGGCTGGTGGAAGCCGTCGGCGCGAAAAATATCGGTTCTGAATTATTGCCAGGCGCCAGCGGTTTTATCGCGCTGGAGAAGGTGATTAGCGAAAACCCGGATGTTTACATCATGACCGGCTCGAAACGTGGTAACAGCCAGGTACTGCCGCTGGGGCTGAAAACCTCGCCGCAGGAGGTGAATGCTCAGGCGCAGGTATTGTTGCAGCGTACCGGCGTCGCCCAGATCCCGGCGGTGGCGGCGAAACACGTTTATGGCGTTTATCACCACTTCTACAACCATCCATATAACATTGTGGGGATGGAGTATCTGGCGAAAGATATCTATCCGCAGGCTTTCGCGGATCTCAATCCGGATGCGACGTATCACCACATCATCAAAAACTTCACCAAACTGCCGGACGACAATTTCGTCTTTAGCTGGCAGCAGAGTAAATAACCGTGAGTACTACTATTGAACCGGGGGCGTCACAGACCGACGGCCTGATGCTCAACTACCGCGCGATTTTGCGCCGCCGCGTCAGCCTGCTGGTTGTGCTTGCAGTATTGATTGTGGCGTCGATGTTGCTCGATTTTACCCTTGGTCCGTCGGGCCTGCCGCTGGATACGCTGTGGCATACGCTGATCGATCCGGCCAGCGTTGATGCCGGGACGCGGGTGATTGTCTGGGATATTCGCATGCCGTACGCGCTGATGGCGATTATCGTCGGCCTGACGCTCGGCCTTGCTGGTGCGGAGATGCAAACCATCCTCAATAATCCGCTTGCCAGCCCGTTTACGCTTGGCGTTTCGTCGGCGGCGGCGTTCGGCGCGGCGCTGGCGATTGTGCTCGGTATTGGTATTCCGGGCATTCCGGCGCAATGGTTTATCTCAGCAAACGCCTTTATTTTCGCGCTGCTGGCGGCGTTGTTGCTGGATGGCATCACCCGCTGGACGCAGGTGGCGACCTCCGGTGTGGTGCTGTTCGGCATTGCGCTGGTATTCACCTTTAATGCGCTGGTGTCGATGCTGCAATTTATTGCCAACGAAGATACCTTGCAGGGACTGGTGTTCTGGACGATGGGCAGCATTGCCCGCGCGTCGTGGGAGAAACTCGGCATTCTGCTGCTGGCGCTGGCGGTGATTATGCCGCTGTCAATGCTTAGCTCGTGGAAACTCACGTCGTTGCGCCTCGGCGAAGACCGGGCCATCAGCTTCGGGATTAACGTGCGTCGTCTGCGTCTGGCAACGCTGCTGCGTATCAGTATCCTGTCGGCGTTGTCGGTGGCATTTGTCGGGCCGATTGGCTTTATCGGCCTGGTAGCGCCGCATATTGCGCGTCTGCTGTTTGGCGAGGATCACCGCTTTTATCTGCCGGCCAGTGCGCTGATCGGCGCGCTGGTGCTGTCGCTGGCATCCATCGTTTCGAAGAACCTGATCTCCGGCGTCATTATCCCGGTCGGCATTGTCACCTCTCTGGTGGGCGTACCGTTCTTTATCACCATCATCGTGCGTCACCGGGGGAGTGTATGAGCCACAGCGGTCTGAGCCTGCGCGGGTTTGGCGCGGGCTATCACAAACGGCAGATTATTCACGATCTCAATATCGCTGAGCTGCCGCGCGGCAAAGTCACCATTCTGCTGGGGCCGAACGGCAGCGGGAAATCGACACTGCTGCGGGCAATGGCCGGGTTGAACAAAGCCGAGGGCGAGTTGCTGCTGGATGATGTCGATCTGCTGAGCCAGCCGTTTGCCAAACGGGCGGAGCAGGTGGTCTACCTGCCGCAGTCGTTACCGGCGGGCGTGCATCTGCATGTGCTGGAGTCGATCATCGTCGCCCAGCGCGCCTCTGGCGGCCTGCACAGCGCGGCAAAACAGGCGGAAGTGATGACGTTGCTGCGCCAGCTCGGAATCGAGCATCTGGCGCTGCATTTTCTCGATCAGCTCTCCGGCGGGCAGAAACAGTTAGTGGGGCTGGCGCAGTCGCTGATCCGCCAGCCGTCGCTGCTGCTGCTGGATGAGCCGCTGAGTGCGCTGGATCTCAACTATCAGTTCCATGTCATGGATCTGGTGAAGCGCGAAACGCAGCAACGCAACATTGTCACGGTGGTGGTGGTGCACGATATCAATATCGCCCTGCGCCACGGCGACCATGTATTGATTCTCAAGCAGGGCAAGCTGTTAGCCAACGGCAAACCTGATGAGGTGATCACTCCGCAAAGTCTGGCGCAGGTCTATGGCGTGCGCGGGCGCGTGGAACCCTGTTCGCAGGGGATGAAGCAGGTGATTATCGACGGGCTAACCGACGCGGCGCACTGATCGTTACGCCAGTTGCGCCATCCATTTGCTGTGCTCCTCGCCGAGCATCTGCGTGGCCATTTGCAGAAAAGTTTCTACCGCTGCCGGGCGGTGTCGGCTGCCCGGTACCTGAATCTGTAACGAGCGCTGGCTGAGCGAGGTGTTATTGATGGCTTTCAGTGTCATTGCATCCAGCCGGGCGCGCCACAGTACGCTGAAATGGCTGCATACAGTAATTGCCTGCGCGGTATGACGGGTAAACTCATACAGCGCCGAGAAGTTATTGCTGCTGAACGCCGGTTCCAGAAAGGTGTTCGCCATCCGGCAGGAGAGATCGAACAACTGGCGAATCGTTGTTCCGGCTTCCGGCAGCACCAGCGGGTAGTGATGCAGCGCGTCGAGGGTGACGCTCGCCTGTTGTGTTAGCGGATGTCCGGCATCGAGCAACAGCAAGACCGGCGCGGGCCATGCGGCAATGATCTCCACCTCGCGCTCAGGCGCCAGGCTGAACTGAAACGCGACATCGCACTCGTTATGGCGGATCCACTGCGCCACCTGCAATGCTGTGCCAACCTGCAAATCAAAATTGACACCGGGATGCTGCTGGCGAAAGCGCGCCAGCACGCCGGGCAGCAGATCAAACGCCATGCCGTCGGTGCAGGCTATGCGCACCAGTGCTTTGCGTACCGCTTTTAGCCCCTGAATTTCTGCCAGCGCAAACTCCATATCGCGCATGCTTTTACGCACGTGATTAGCCAGAATTTGCCCGGCATCGGTCAGCACCATCCCGCGCGCATGGCGCTCAAACAGCGTGACGCCAAGGCGAGCTTCCAGCTTCTGAATCTGTCGGCTGATAGCGGAACCCGCGACAAACAGTTGCTCGCTGGCGGTGCTCAGCGAGCCGGAGGTCGCCACCGCGAAAAAGTAGCGCAGTTCATTGGTCAGCATTGCGATAAGGCTCCATTGGGGAAAGGAAGAATATTGCACGTTAAAGTTGTTTTTTGTACTGATATCAACGGGCCGCACAGGGCGAGTAAAACCGGGGGGAACAGGCCTGAACCAGCGGATGCGAAAGGATGCCGCCCCGCCCGGATTTGTCGGATTGAGGTTCCTGAATCCAGCGCACAATTTGGCGGCAAAGTCTTGCTGGCTATTTTTCATCTGTCTGATATTGAAGTATTATCGCCAACAATAACCTTGCGGATGAGGTGGTTTTATGTGGCGGGATGAGATTGACGGTATTGGGCAGGGGCATCACGGGGACAAAACAACAACCGGAGCAACCTGTTACAGCAGTTTGCAGGGATCGTACTGGATCGGGGCACCTGCTCCGCTACGGATAGGTGACAAAACGGGAGTCTGCCCGGCCTGCGGTAAAATCGGCTCCATCGGCGAAGGCACGATGAAGCGCCAGTTTGGTACGGTTCCGGTCGCGCTTGATGGCGCGGTTATCAACTGCGGTTGCGGCCTGTGGCTATCTGCTCTGGCAGTATCTGACTCCTGTTGAGATAGTGGCGGTGCACAGGAATATTATTCTCGTCAGACATTTCCCGTACCTGAAAAGCAGGCAGATAGCCTGGTGGGAAGCCAATAAGGCGATGATAAAAGCGAAGTACGGAATTCCTCACAAATCTAAAGACGGCTTCTGGCAGTGTTTATTATGGATTTTGGCGACGGATATCGTATCGACAGAGGAACAGATGAAGATTCGGATCTGCTTTGCTTCGATGAGATGCCCGTAGCAGCAAGATGCATTGAAAAAAAGCCGCTTCGCTGGATCGGCTGGAGCCAGAATTCAGGGCAGTTTTATCGATAGCTATTAGGGGGCATCTTACCCCGGATCGTAGAGGCACATGGAACGGATGTTTGCAGTGAAACTAGCCCTCTTTGCGATGGCGTTATTCTCTTTGTCAGGCATTTCTCTTACTTAAACCCCTTCCTGTATTGCTCTGGAATTGTGCAACTCACACTTATCAAAAAGGCAACGCTAAGTTGCAATTATTATTATTGTGGCAACGCTCTGTTCTGGTTTAGAACAAAAAGACAACAACAGATATTTGCGCCATCGGCAGCAAATCAGACAGGGCAAACAACATGACAACACAACAAATTATTGCGCAGGCGCTGGCGTGGTTTGATAGCGGCCACTTCAAAGAAACGCTTGCCGCACGCGTGGCGATCCCCAGTGAGAGCCAGCGCACCGATCGCGACGAAGCATTACGTCGTTACTACGACGAGGCGTTTATTCCGGCGTTTCACGAAATGGGCTTTCAAACCGAGATCATCGCGAATCCGGTGAACGCCGCGCGGCCATTTTTGCTTGCCAGCTATCAGGAAGATCCCGCCTTGCCGACGGTGATGTGCTACGGCCACGGCGATGTGGTGTTTGGCGATGATGAACGCTGGGCCGAAGGGCTTTCGCCATGGACGTTGACCGAGCGCGATGGCAACTGGTATGGGCGTGGTACGGCGGATAACAAAGGCCAGCACTCGGTGAATCTGGCGGCGCTGGCGCAGGTGTATCACGCGCGTAACGGGCGTCTGGGTTTTAACTGCGTCTGGCTGTGCGAGATGGGTGAAGAGATGAGCTCGCCGGGGCTGGCGGAGGTGTGCAAGCAGTTAAAAACGCGCCTTAACGCCGACCTGTTTATCGCCTCTGATGGCCCGCGCCTGAGCGCCGATCGCCCGACGCTGTTTCTTGGCTCGCGCGGTTGCGCCAACTTCCGTCTGACCATTCATGCCCGCGCCAAAGATTACCACTCCGGTAACTGGGGCGGTTTGCTGAGCAACCCCGGAACGCAACTGGCGAACGCCATCGCCAGCCTGGTGGACGGCAAAGGCGAAATCCAGATTGCCGCGCTGAAACCACCCGCGCTGACAGCGGAACTGAAAGCGATCCTCGCGGATATCACGCCTGCGAGCGGTAAAAACGATCCGGCGACCGATGCAAACTGGGGTGAGCCGGGCTTAACTGCTGCCGAGAAATTGTTTGGCTGGAACACGCTGGAAGTGCTGTCGTTTCTCACCGGCAACCCGGCGCAGCCGATGAACGCTATTCCCGGCCACGCGACGGCGGTCTGCCAGCTACGTTTTGTTGTTGGCACTGACTGGCAACAACTGGAACATGCGCTGCGCGCGCATCTCGATGCGCACGGCTTTTCGATGGTCACCCTCAGTGAAGTGCGTGGTACACCAGCAACCCGCTTTGACCCGACCGATCCGCTGGTGCACTGGGTGCTGGAGGCGATGGCGGAGACCAGCGCCAACAAACCGGCGCTGCTGCCAAACCTCGGCGGCTCCTTGCCCAACGATGTGTTCGCCGGGATTTTAGGTCTGCCGACGCTGTGGGTGCCGCACTCTTATCCGGCCTGTGGCCAGCATGCGCCGGATGAGCATCTGCCGGTCGCCATCGCCCGCGAAGGGCTGGCGATCATGACGCGTTTATTCTGGGATTTAGGCGAGCAGGGCGCAGAGCTGCTGGCGCGCCACCGTTTACATCAGGCCGGAGGTGCGCAATGAGTACGTTGGCTCGAGAAATGGATCAGGGCGGTACCCGTCCGAGCCTCTATAAAACTCTTTTCGCTACCTGTATTGGCAACGCGCTGGAGTGGTTTGATATTGCGGTTTACGGCTTTTTTGCCAGCTATATCGCCCATGTCTTTTTCCCGACCGCTAACCCGACAGTGTCACTGCTGCTGGCCTTTGGCAGCTTTGGCGTCGCCTTTCTGATCCGCCCGCTGGGCGCGATTGTGCTGGGGTCGTATGCCGACAAACACGGGCGCAAAGCGTCGCTGCTGCTGTCGATCAATTTGATGATGCTCGGCGGCGCGATGATCACGTTTATGCCCGGCTATGCCACGCTGGGCGTTGCCGCACCGCTGTTGATTCTGGTCGCACGGTTGATTCAGGGCTTTTCGGCGGGCGGTGAGTTTGGCAGTTCGACGGCGTTTCTGGTGGAACACTTTCCCGAACGCAAAGCTTTTATCGCCAGCTGGCAGTTTGCCACGCAGGGCGCGAGCACGTTGCTGGCCTCCGCGTTTGGTCTGGGGCTGGCGCAGTGGCTGACAACGGAGCAGTTGCAGGAGTGGGGCTGGCGAATTCCGTTTGCCTTTGGCCTGCTGATTGGCCCGGTCGGGCTGTGGATCCGCCGTCATGTTCATGAACCGGCAGCCTACGCTCAGGCAGAAAAACCTGCCCATCCGGTGAAACTGCTGCTCGGCGCGCAGAAGCGACTGGTGCTGCTGGCGATTGGCCTGATGGTGGTTTCGACGGCGATCAACTATATGCTCAACTACGTGCCGACGTGGGCGACGAAAAGCCTGGGTTTGCCGCCGTCCTCCGCGTATAGCGCCACGCTGCTGGCCGGGGTGATCCTGACAGTGGTAACGCCAATTGGCGGCCTGCTGGCTGAACGTGTTGGTCGCGTGAAGTTGCTGTGGGTGGCGCTGGTGCTGATGGCGTTCACGCTACTGCCCGCTTTCTGGCTGACCAGCCTGAACGTCACGCCGCTGTCACTGGCCTTGTTGGTAGGCTGGATGGCGCTGCTGAAATCGATTTACTTCTCGACCATTCCGTCGCTGATGGCCGATATCTTCCCGGTATCGACCCGCGCCAGCGGCATGTCGATCAGCTATAACGTGGCGGTAACGGTGTTTGGCGGTTTCGCACCGTTTATCTGTACGCTGTTGATCAGCGCCACTGGTAGCCACTTCGCTCCGGGGCTGTATCTGATGGTGACGGTATTCCTCAGCGTCATGGCGCTGTGGCAAGCGCAGAAACAGCATCGGTAGCTCAACCTTCAGGGCGTTGTGCGTATTCGCGCAGCGCTCTGGCGTAAGGCGCGGTGCGCGCATCCGGGTGCTGCGCAATACAGTTAAGCAGCAAGCTGACCGCCTGTTGATGTTCGCCGAGATTGTGCAGGCACAAAGCATACAATGGCCTTACCTCTGTAGCCTGCGGCCAGTGGGTAAGGATCTCTTCAAACAGGATTTTCGCCTGCGCGTACTGCCCCAGGCAGCGCAGCGTTGAGGCCAGGCCAAAGCGGGCTTCAAATTCATCTTCGCCTGTCAGCCCCGCTTCCAGTGCGGCACGGTACCAATGCTCTGCTTCCTGCTCATTACCTTCGTTATCATACGACCAGGCGATATTCAGCAACGCCAGCGCGCGTAGCGTCGGTTCCGCGACAAGCACTTTCAGCGCCTGGCGGCTTTGTTCGTACTCGCCCTGTTTTCGCAGCGTGATCGCTGCCTGTATTCTGTTATCCATCTCTTCCTTACCTGATAAGCCAACATGGCACAGCAAGCTCATCGTAATAAAGAATCAAGGAAAATCCTATATTTTTAAAAGCGCTGGTGAAGCCACTGGGTATGTTTTAATATTATTATTAATTAGTAGTGATAATGAAATTGTGCAGAGCTTAATTAGCGCATGTTAATTATATTTTTTGTTTTTACTGACTCACACAGCAAACTAATCATCACCTTCTGGATTGCATTAATTTTAATTGCAATCATAGCTACTTTTGTCTTTTTTTATAAAAAATATCAATGGATGTCGTTAAATTTATTGGCTTGTTTTATATCTAATTTATGTTCTTTTGCGCGGTGGTTGTGATCAGCTTTTTACCAGTGATGTTGTTGCCACCAACAATGACCCTCAAAAATTTAACCTGTTTGGGTTGATTGTGGCGCGGATACTGCATTTTTATTGCTAAACTGAAATTAACTCCCTTATTACTCACCATTCTGATGGTCGTGACAACGTTATGGCCTTTTCTGCTTCGGTTGATCCATTTTGCCAGAAATGGAAATAAAATTACTGGCGAAGAAAACAAAGAAACCGGCAACTTACCTTAAGTATCGGATTATTACTGGCAGCTCGATGTTGCCTGCTAATATTTCCGTGGCAATATATCCGCGTATTAACCTGTTTTTATCTGCGGGTTAAGTGATGCCCATCTATGAGATATCTATTCGGTAGCAGTAACGTTAGCCATTTCCTGGAATTTTGTCGTGCTGACGCAACTGAACTACGGCGACAAAAAGCGCGGTGCTGAAGATGCACCTGCTGATGTTTGGCGCGTTACCAGGCATGATGCGAAGGATCTTCTGCGATCGGCCGGAAAGTCGTGGCTTTCCGGCGTCGTGCAATCAGGCTGTTTTTTCTTCGTAGCCCAGTTCCTGGGAAATCGCTCTGGCGGTATTTTTCAGCGCCGCAAGCAGACGTGCTTCACCTAACAATTCCAGCCGCGAGGTGGAGAGTGAAATGGAGACGGCGTATGGCACGCGGCCCTGAATATCGAACACTGGCACCGCGAGGCAGGAGACGCCTAACTCATTCTCTTCCCTGTCTTTTGCCCACTGCTGCGCACGAATTTCCTGCAACTCCTGCTGCATCACATCGAGCTTATCGATGGTGTAGCGGGTGAGCGGCTTGATCCTCTCCCGGTGGTTTGTCCAGTACTCGACAACATACTCCGGGCGGCCATAAGCCAGGTAGATTTTGCCCATCGCCGAGCAATACAGCTCCTGGTGCTGGCCGATATATGCCCGCGTTCTCAGCATGCCGGTGGTCGGCTCAAGTTTATAAATCAGGATCGCGTGATCATCTTCGCGGTTGGAGAAGTTGATGGTTTCACCGATCTCCAGGTTCAGCGCTTCAAGATGCGGCGCGGCAACATGAATGATGTTTAATGACGACAACGCCTTTTGCCCAATGGCGATGCATTTGGTGGTTAAACGGTAACTGCCTGCCGCCGGTGCGGGTTTGACATAGCCGCAGGATTGCAGCCCCTGCAACAGGCGGTGCACCGTACTTTTGTTCAACTGCGCCAGCTCAGAAAGATGCGCTAACGGGCATCCATTTGGGTAGTTACTCAGAATATCCAGCAGTTGTAATCCCCGAAACAGGCTTTGGCTACCCGACGGTTTCTCTTTTTCTTCTTGCATTGATGCGCTCTCGCTTCCTGCCACTTACGGACCCGTTAAATTTGCCAGCTTCAATACTAACGCAAAATGGAACGGGCCACACAAAATCACGGTACGTTTGTAACTCATTGATAGTAATCAACTTAGAAATTTAAAGTGACGCGATGATCACATATCTGAATTTTACTATACGGAATGCTATTTCGTATTTTGAAATTCAGGGGTATAAAAAAAGCACAGATGTTCGATGCAATCAGGAGAAAAAAATGAAGGTGACCTTCGAAGAGCTGAAACACGCTTTCAAACGCGTGCTGCTTTCCCGCAAGGTGCGTGAAGAGACTGCCGATGCCTGTGCAGAAATGTTCGCCCGCACCACCGAATCCGGCGTTTATTCCCACGGCGTTAACCGCTTCCCGCGTTTTATTCAGCAACTGGATGCCGGCGACATCATTCCGGAGGCGCAGGCTAAGCGCATCGCCAATCTTGGCGCGATTGAACAGTGGGATGCACAGCGCTCGATTGGCAATCTGACGGCGAAAAAGATGATGGATCGCGCTATCGAACTGGCGTCGGATCACGGCATTGGCCTGGTGGCGGTGCGTAACGCCAACCACTGGATGCGCGGCGGCAGTTATGGCTGGCAGGCGGCGGAGAGAGGTTATATCGGTATCTGCTGGACCAACTCCATCGCCGTGATGCCGCCGTGGGGCGCAAAAGAGTGCCGTATCGGCACTAACCCGCTGATCGTCGCCATTCCCTCCACGCCGATCACCATGGTGGATATGTCGATGTCGATGTTTTCCTACGGCATGCTGGAAGTGAACCGGCTGGCCGGGCGCAAGCTCCCGGTGGATGGCGGCTTCGATGATGACGGCAACCTGACGAAAGAGCCGGGCGTGATTGAGAAAAACCGTCGCATCCTGCCGATGGGTTACTGGAAAGGTTCTGGCCTGTCGATTGTGCTGGATATGATTGCCACGCTGCTTTCTGATGGCGCATCTGTCGCGGAAGTGACGGAGGATAACAGCGATGAATACGGTATTTCGCAAGTCTTTATCGCCATTGAAGTCGATAAGCTGATAGACGGCGCTTCGCGCGATGCCAAGCTACAACGCATTATGGATTACATCACCACCGCGGAACGCGCTGATGAAAATGCGCCGGTTCGCCTGCCGGGCCACGAGTTTACTCGCCTGCTGGAAGAGAACCGTCGCAATGGCATCACCGTGGATGACAGCGTGTGGGCCAAAATCCAGGCGCTGTAAGGAGGAACGATGATCTTCGGCCATATTTCACAGCCCAATCCCTGCCGCTTACCGGCGGCGATTGAAACCGCGCTGGAATTTCTGCGCACCACCGATTTCCGCACCCTGCAACCTGGTGTAGTGGAAATTGACGGGCGCACGGTCTTTGCGCAGATTCTTGACCTGACCACCCAGCCCAGGGAGCAGCAGAAATCGGAAGTTCACCGCCGCTATCTGGATATTCAGTTTCTGGCGTGGGGCGAAGAAGAGATCGGTATTGCCATTGACCGCGGAAATAACGTTATTCAGGAAGAACTACTGGCCCAGCGCGATATTATTTATTACCAGGGCAGTGAAAACGAATCCTTTTTTGAAATGGTCCCAGGCAGCTACGCGATATTTTTCCCGCAGGATGTTCATCGTCCGGCCTGTAATAAACATCGCGCAACGGCTATTCGTAAAATTGTTGTGAAGGTGGCGATTGCTGCATTGAATTAATTTGCCACTGAGCAGGAGCGAAATATGAATAATAATGCCGGTTATATTATCGGTGCGTATCCCTGCGCGCCGTCGTTTCACCAACAGGGTGAAGAGCAGGAACGGGATTTCTGGCGGCAACTGGCGGATACGCCGCACATTGCCGGGCTGGAACAGCCTTGTCTGGAGAATCTGCACCCGCTTGGCGATGAGTGGCTGCTGAAACACACGCCGGGCGAGTGGCAGATAGTGGTGACAGCGGTGATGGAAACCATGCGTCGCCGCGCGTCGAACGGCGGTTTTGGCCTCGCCTCCAGCGATGAAGAACAGCGCCGCGCCTGCGTTGATTATTACCGCCATCTGCATAACAAAATCCGCGCGGTCAACGCCCGTTTTCCCGGCAAAATCATCGCGCTGGAGATGCAGGCCGCGCCGCTGGCGGGTAATGCCAGCGTGGAACAAGCTACCGACGCATTTGCCCGATCAATCGCGGAAATTGCCCGCTGGGACTGGGATTGCGAGCTGGTGCTCGAACATTGCGATGCAATGAACCAGCCCGCTCCACGTAAGGGCTTTTTGCCGCTGGAAAATGTACTGGAAACGCTGGCGGGCGTGGAGGTTGGCGTGTGCATTAACTGGGCGCGCTCCGCTATTGAAGGGCGCAATACGACACTGCCGCTCAGCCATACGCAACGGGCGCAACAGGCCGGGAAATTGCGCGGCTTGATGTTCTCCGGCACCACGCAGCAGGGCGCGTACGGTGAATGGCAGGATTTGCACGCGCCATTTGCTCCGTTTTGCGCCGAGAGTTTATTAACGGTCGATCGTGCCAGCGCGTTATTTAACGCCACGGCAAACGATAATTTATTATTCAGCGGCATTAAATTACTGGAAATTGATGCCAGGGTCAGTGTTGACCATCGCGTCGCGATATTACGCGACGGCATTACCGCATTAAATAAAGCCAGACAATAAATACAACAAACTCTGTCATCGCATACCTGTTACTTTTAACGAGATGCTAATTATGAATACATCCTCTTACTCTACACCTGCGGATATTCCGCATCAGCGCTGGTTAAGAATAATTCCCCCGATTCTTATCGCTTGCATTATTTCCTATATGGACCGCGTGAATATCGCGTTTGCCATGCCCGGCGGGATGGATCAGGAACTCGGTATTACCGCGTCGATGGCCGGTCTCGCCGGGGGAATTTTCTTTATCGGTTATCTCTTCTTGCAGGTGCCTGGCGGCAAAATTGCTGTGCACGGTAGCGGCAAGAAATTTATCGGCTGGTCGCTGGTGGCCTGGGCGGTGATCTCGGTACTGACCGGGTTGGTCACCAACCAGTATCAGTTACTGGCACTGCGCTTTTTACTCGGCGTGGCGGAAGGCGGCATGCTGCCGGTGGTGCTGACGATGATCAGCAACTGGTTCCCGGATGCGGAACGTGGCCGCGCCAACGCGATTGTGATCATGTTTGTGCCGATTGCCGGTATCGTCACCGCGCCGCTCTCCGGCTGGATCATTACCGCGCTGGACTGGCGCTGGCTGTTTATCATCGAAGGGCTGCTCTCCATTGTGGTGCTGGTGCTATGGGCGATGACTATCTATGACCGTCCGCAGGAAGCGCGCTGGATCTCGGAGAGCGAGAAAAAATATCTGGTTGAGACGCTGGCGGCAGAGCAGCGCGCGATTGCCGGGAAAGAGGTGAAGAACGCCTCGCTGAGCGCCGTGCTCTCCGACAGAACCATGTGGCAACTGATTGCGCTCAACTTCTTCTACCAGACCGGCATCTACGGCTACACCCTGTGGCTGCCCACCATTCTGAAAGAACTTACTCACCGCACCATGGGGCAGGTGGGCATGCTGGCCATTCTGCCGTACATCGGCGCAATTGCCGGGATGTTTATCTTCTCTTCCCTCTCTGACCGTACCGGTAAACGCAAGCTGTTTGTCTCGTTGCCACTGGTGGGGTTTGCACTGTGCATGTTCTTGTCGGTGGCGCTGAAAGAGAGCATCTGGCTCTCCTATACGGCGCTGGTTGGCTGCGGCTTCTTCCTGCAATCGGCGGCGGGCGTGTTCTGGACCATTCCGGCGCGGCTGTTCAGCGCGGAAATGGCCGGTGGCGCGCGTGGCGTGATTAACGCACTGGGTAACCTTGGCGGTTTCTGCGGCCCGTATGCGGTGGGTGTGCTGATCAACCTCTACAGCAAAGATGCCGGGGTCTATTGCCTGGCAATTTCCCTGGCGCTCGCCGCGTTGATGGCGCTGTTGCTGCCAGCGAAGTGCGATGCGGGAAACGCAGCCGTTAACCCGCTCGGCGCGCGCAAACGCGAAGCCTGACCGCGATGCCCGGTGGCGCGGTGCTTACCGGGCATACAGATAAGCGGCAATAACAACGAGAGCATAAAGATGAGTGAAAAAGAGACCTTCTGGTTGGGTATCGATTGTGGCGGTACTTATCTGAAAGCCGGTTTATATGACAGCCAGGGCCGGGAGCACGGCATTGAGCGCCAGCCATTGAAAACGCTCAGCCCGCAACCAGGCTATGCCGAGCGCGATATGCACGCGCTGTGGACGACGTGTGCCGAAACGATTTCCCGCCTGCTAAAACAGACCCACACACCAGGGAAACTTATTCGCGGCGTGGGGATTTCGGCACAGGGAAAAGGATTATTTCTGCTCGGTAAAAACGACCAGCCATTGGGAACGGCGATCTTGTCCTCCGATCGCCGGGCCCTGGATATTGTCCGCCGCTGGCGTGCTGATGACATCCCGCAAAAACTCTATCCGCTTACCCGCCAGACGTTATGGACCGGGCACCCGGTTTCGCTGCTGCGTTGGATGAAGGAGAACGAACCACACCGTTATGCACAGATTGGCTGCGTGATGATGGGGCACGACTATTTACGCTGGTGCCTGACCGGTCGCAAAGGCTGCGAAGAGAGCAATATCTCCGAATCCAATCTCTACAACATGGAAAGCCAGCGCTACGACGCACGATTGTCGCAGTGGCTGGGTATTCAGGAAATTGACGCCGCGCTGCCGCCGATTGTCCGCTGCGCCGAAATTTGCGGGGAAATCACCGCTCAGGCAGCCGCCATAACCGGTCTGGCGGCGGGTACGCCCGTCGTTGGCGGTCTGTTTGATGTGGTTTCCACCGCACTCTGCGCCGGATTGCAGGATGAGCAGCGGCTCAATGCGGTAATGGGAACATGGGCGGTGACCAGCGGCATTGCCAACGGGCTTCGCGATCACGAAGCGCATCCTTATGTTTACGGTCGCTACGTCAATGACGGCCAGTACATCGTGCATGAAGCCAGCCCGACTTCCTCGGGCAATCTTGAGTGGCTCACCGCTCAGTGGGGAGACATCTCTTTCGACGAGATCAACCAGGCGGTGGCCAGCCTGCCGAAAGCAGGCAGCGAGCTGTTCTTCCTGCCGTTTCTCTACGGCAGCAACGCCGGGCTGGAGATGACCAGCGGTTTTTACGGCATGCAGGCGCTGCACACCCGCGCGCATCTGTTGCAGGCGGTGTATGAAGGCGTGGTGTTCTGCCATATGACTCACCTCAATCGCATGCGGGAACGCTTTACCGCGGTACGCGCGTTGCGGGTCACTGGCGGCCCGGCGCACTCCGACGTGTGGATGCAGATGCTGGCGGATGTCAGCGGCTTAGCGGTGGAATTACCGCAGGTGGAAGAGACCGGCTGCTTCGGCGCGGCGCTGGCGGCGCTGGTTGGCACCGGCGTATTCCGCGATTTTCACCACGCGCAGCAAACGCTGAAGCATGACATTCGTACGCTCACTCCCGATATGGCCGCGCACGCCGCCTACCAGCGCAAATACGCGCATTACCAGTTTTTGATTGAAGCACTACAGGGCTTTCACGCCCGCATTAAGGAGCAGACGTTATGAGCCGACCATTACTGCAACTGGCGCTCGACCATACCAGCCTTGCGGCTGCCCGGCGCGATGTGGCGTTGTTACAGGATCACGTGGACATCGTCGAAGCCGGCACCATTTTGTGCCTTAGCGAGGGGCTAAACGCCGTACGCGCCCTGCGTGCGCAGTGCCCGGAGAAGATTATCGTTGCCGACTGGAAAGTGGCCGATGCCGGAGAAACACTGGCGCAACAGGCGTTGGGCGCGGGCGCGAACTGGATGACCATTATCTGCGCTGCGCCGCTGGCGACCATTGAGAAAGGCCACGCCGTGGCGCAGGCGCATAACGGCGAAATTCAGATCGAACTGTTCGGCAACTGGACGTTTGATGATGCCCGAGACTGGTACCGCATTGGCGTGCGTCAGGCGATTTACCACCGTGGACGCGATGCGCAGGCCAGCGGCCAGCAGTGGGGCGAGGCCGATCTGGCGCGGATGAAAGCGCTGTCGGATATCGGCCTTGAACTGTCGGTGACTGGTGGCCTGCAGCCTGCCGATCTGCCGCTGTTTAAAGATATTAACGTCAAAGCCTTTATTGCCGGGCGTGCGCTTTCCGGCGCGGCGGATCCGGCACAGACCGCGAGCGATTTCCACGCGCAAATTCGCGCCATCTGGGGAGATAACTAATGCGTACGCATCCGTTAGGCATCTATGAAAAAGCGCTGGCGAAAGAGCTGAGCTGGCCGGAGAGGCTGGTGCTGGCGAAAAGCTGCGGTTTCGATTTTGTCGAAATGTCAGTGGATGAAACCGATGAGCGCTTATCACGGCTGGAGTGGAGCACTGCGCAGCGGGCATCGCTGGTGGAAGCGATGCTGGAAACCGGCGTGGCAATTCCTTCGATGTGCCTCTCTGCGCACCGGCGTTTTCCGTTTGGCAGCCGCGATGAAGCGGTGCGCGAGCGGGCGCGCGACATCATGCGCAAAGCGATTCGTCTGGCGCGCGATCTGGGTATTCGCACCATTCAGCTTGCCGGTTACGACGTCTATTACGAAGAGCATGACGAAGGCACGCAGCAGCGTTTTGCCGAAGGGCTGGCGTGGGCGGTGGAACAGGCCGCCGCCGCGCAAGTGATGCTGGCGGTCGAGATCATGGATACCGCCTTTATGAACTCGATCAGTAAGTGGAAAAAGTGGGATGAGATGCTCGCGTCGCCGTGGTTCAGCGTCTATCCGGATGTCGGCAACCTCAGCGCGTGGGGCAACGATGTCAGTGCCGAACTGTCGCTGGGTATCGACCGTATTGCCGCCATTCACCTGAAAGACACACAGCCGGTGACTGATGACAGCCCCGGCCAGTTTCGTGATGTGCCGTTTGGTGAAGGCTGCGTCGACTTTGTCGGCGTGTTCCGCACGCTGCAACAACTGAACTACCGCGGCGCATTTTTGATTGAGATGTGGACCGAAAAAGCCAAAGAGCCGGTGCTGGAGATTATTCAGGCGCGGCGCTGGATTGAAGCGCGTATGCAGGAAGGAGGATTCGCATGTTAGAACAACTGAAAGCCGAGGTGCTGGCCGCCAACCTGGCGCTGCCCGCTCATCATCTGGTGACCTTTACCTGGGGCAATGTCAGCGCCGTGGACGACACGCGCACGTTGATGGTGATCAAACCGTCTGGCGTGGAATATGAGGTGATGACTGCCGACGATATGGTAGTGGTGGAGATTGCCAGCGGGCGCGTGGTGGAGGGGAGCAAAAAACCGTCGTCCGATACGCCGACGCACCTGGCGTTGTACCGCCGTTTCCCGCAGATTGGCGGCATTGTGCATACGCATTCGCGCCATGCCACTATCTGGTCGCAGGCCGGGCTGGATCTGCCGGCATGGGGCACCACGCACGCCGATTACTTCTATGGCGCTATTCCCTGTACGCGGCTGATGACCGAAGAGGAGATCAACGGCGAATATGAGTATGAAACCGGGGAAGTGATCATCAAAACCTTTGAACAGCGCGATATTGACCCGATGCAGATCCCGGCGGTGCTGGTGCATTCGCACGGCCCGTTTGCGTGGGGCAAAAACGCGGCGGATGCAGTGCATAACGCGGTGGTGCTGGAGGAGTGCGCTTACATGGGGCTGTTCTCACGCCAACTGTCCCCGCAGCTTGCGGATATGCAGCAGGCATTGATGGACAAACACTATCTGCGTAAGCACGGTTCGCACGCCTATTACGGCCAGTAAATGGCAGACCGGAGGGGAGCGTCCTCCGGTTTTTTATTTCAAAAAGCGGCTATTGAATTTGCACCCCTACTTCGCACATCGGCGATGTTAATCCGCTATTCATGGCGTAAGCGTCCGGCGCACTGCTGGTCATTCATCACGCCCTATTTGCTTCTGTTCGGATAAAAAAACACATAATCCGCAGTCGGTTTCTATACTGACTGCGGAGGTGATGAATGAAAAAAATGTTGTATTCGTTGTTTGCCAGTCCCGATCGGTTATTGCAGGTGATGAGCCATAGCGAGATCCAGGATTCGATTGAAGATGGCGATCGTATTGTTGTTGATGCCGACGGTAATACCTCGGTGAATATTCACTGTCAGCAGGTGCAGGACGATTTTAAACGTCATGTTGACGCATTGAAGAGGGCGTAAATATGGGAACCGCCATCTTCATGGTATTAATGGTTTGCGGCTACTGGTATACCTCGCACGATCTCTCCACGCGCTTTAAATTCAAACGTAGCTTCGGCTGGGATGTCTATTTTCTGGTGGCGCTTTATGGCTGCGTTTTTGTCCTGCAGGGCATTCTGGCCACGGCGCTGCTATGGCTGTGTCTGTTAATCGCTTCCACCGTGATGAACCAACTGCCTGCGGAATTTGGCGCCGAACAGCATCACTTGCACATGAGTTTTATGAACTGGAGCTTTTTAGGCATTCAGGCGCCGGTGGTGATTATGCTGGCTTTTGCCGTTCTGTTTTGTCTCTGGCGATCAAACTGGTCCGGCAGCGCGCGGCTGGACAGCTCCGGGCGTCGTGAACTGTATAAACACCTGTCACGCGCCAACGGCGTGGAAGGGCTGATTTATCAATGTATGGAAACGGGCGATCTGGCGTGGATAACGCTTAAGTCGCAGCGCATTTACATCGGTATGATCCACACTGCTACGTTTGACAGCGGCGATGCGAACAACATTGTGCTGATCCCGATGTTGAGCGGCTATCGCGATGAAAAGACGCTGGATCTGCATGTCGAGCACAACTACAGCGCGTGGTACGCCGAACACAATATCGAGCTGGCTTCCGGGCCGCGCCCGGCGCTGGATTTCCGCAAAGTGCTGCTGTTATCGCAGGTTGAGAGCCTGTCGCTGTTTGACCCGGCGCAGGTGCTGGCAATGGGAATTCATCGCCAGCGGGAACAGCAAGCGTAACCCGGTTTGCCGGATAAGCGCGCCATCCGGCAACGCCTTTCTTGCACAGCAGTCGATCTGCTACTGTCGGCTGCAGTGACAGCCGTGCGTGTTGTGAAATTCACCCACCAGGATTTGTGGGTTCTTATTTCGTCATCCAGGGCGCAATATCCCGACCTGGGGATATTAAGGGTTTTATCCCTTTGTCGGGATAACGATAAAAGCCCGCAATGGGAAAGGAGCTTCACCCATGAACGAGACCTTTGTTTACCTGAGCATCGGTTGCCTGGTTCTGATGGCGCTGGCGATCCCGCTGGCGTGGCAGCGCATTAAACCGAACCGTTTTTACGGTGTGCGCACGGCGCTTACGCTGCGTGATGAAGCGGCCTGGTATCGGGCGAACCGCGTATTTGGTGTGGCGATGCTGCTTTGCGGCGCAGCGTTTTTTCTGCTCTCGGCGCTGCTCGGCAACTGGCGCGAGAGGGGGAGCCCGGCTATCAGTGTTGTATTGTTTTTGATTGCAGTGTCGGTTCCGGCGTTAGCGGCACTGGTGACGAATAAAGGCGGAGAAGTGCGATGATGGATGTAAGAGTGAAAGCCTTTGGCGCGCGCTTTTTCGGGCGCGTGGACGCTGAAAGGTTGCAATTTGCCATCGATTATGTGGATTACAACGAAAGCGGGCTGGCTTTTGAAACGATCTGCGATTACCTCATTGAAGCGGATGCTCCCCTCAGCGAAGAAGAGTACCGGCTGGCGGAAGAACTGTACCGCGATATGGAAATGAAATGGGGCGGCAGTTGCCTGAAATACTTGCAGGTGCTGGTGGCTTCGCGACAATAAAGTAACCCGATCTTCTGCACTGCTGTTACCCCGTATTCTGAGTACAACCGGCCGGGTAAGCGCGAGCGCCACCCGGCATTTCGGCTACAACCTGAACGCATTCACATCATTCAGCAGCTTCCCGGCCTGATGGCTGAGCGAATTGGCGGCGGTAGCCATCTGTTCGACCATTGCGGCGTTCTGTTGCAGGTTACCTTCCATCTGGCTGACGGCAATATTCACCTGCTCAATACCGTGGCTCTGCTCGCTGGATGAGTTATTCACCTGATTAATCAGCAATGTGGTTTCATCCACTGCACCCAGCGCATTATTCATCCGCGTAGTAACGCTGGAGGCATAGCTGACCCCTTCACTGACATTCTTAATCGCTTCATCGATCAGCCCGCGAATATCCCGTGCCGCAACGGATGAGCGGTGCGACAGCGAACGCACTTCGCCCGCCACAACGGCAAAGCCTTTACCCTGTTCGCCCGCGCGGGCAGCTTCCACTGCCGCATTGAGCGCCAGAATGTTGGTCTGGAAAGCTATGCTGTCAATAATGTCGGTGATTTCAGAGATCTTCGCCGATGAAGCGGAAATATCATCGATCGATTTTTGCAGGGAACTCAGTTCGCGATGACTTTCGTTCATCATCGTCTGCAGACGGCCAATAAAGGCATTCGCCTCCTGTGCGTTGTCCTTATTGTGTTTCACCGTCGCTGAAAGCTGGTTCATACTGGCGGCAGTCTGTTCCAGCGAGGACGC
This sequence comes from Kosakonia radicincitans DSM 16656, assembly GCF_000280495.2. Taxonomy (NCBI): domain Bacteria; kingdom Pseudomonadati; phylum Pseudomonadota; class Gammaproteobacteria; order Enterobacterales; family Enterobacteriaceae; genus Kosakonia; species Kosakonia radicincitans. The sequence continues at coordinate 4,051,452 of NZ_CP018016.1, read as the reverse complement.
CTGTGATTCTGTGCGTGAAGAGAGATCGTCGTTGCTTTTGGCGATTTCACTGGCGGCGGTATCGACTTCACTGCTGGCCTCTTTCACGCTACTCAATACATTGCGGATTTTTTCCATCAGGCCATTAAAACTCGCCGCAGTCGCGCCCAGTTCATCTTTTTTATCGAGATCCACTTTCAGGGTTAAATCCAGTGATTCGCTAATAGTGCCCATACTGGTTTGTAGGTTTTTCAATCCTTTATTCAGATAGCCAAGAATGAGTGAGGCAAATACGGCAATCAGTACTAATAAAAAGATAATCGTTGAAATTAATAACCAGAACGTATTCTGATACTGCGTATGGTTATTAGCCGCATATTCCTTAGCGATATTATAATTGCGCTTCAACATTTCCGTAATATTCGCACTTAATGCAGAGGAAGCCTTGGCAATAATTCCACCATCCGACACCATCTGCCGTGCAGCCTCGATACCGTCACGGTGGTAAACGCCTGTCATCGATTCTAATTTCTGCGCATAATCATCAAAGGATTGTTGTGTGCTGGCCAGTTGCCGGGCATCAGTATCATCACTGATTAAATTCGCTTTGTAATATTCAAATATCGCTTTGGTTTTATTCAACTCATCTTTCGCCTGCGCCATATGCTTAGTAAAAACGGCTTCATCATTAATCAGCAATGACATCAGAATTTGCCGCCTTGCTTCTTCGCGATGCTGTAGTGCCTCGCTGAGTTTACTGATACTTGGCAGACTATTATCAATAACATAATCAAAGCGTTCTTGAGCTTTGTCTAATGCGCGAATACTCAAGCCGCCGAGCAGAAGCATGGCGACAAAGGTAATGGCAAAAACAAATAGCAGTTTTTTTAAAATAGTCATAACGTCCTCAGATACATTCCATTTCCAGGGGTGATGTTATTTTTATCGGCGACTAAAGGGAAATCTTCATGGTTAAAATAATAAAAAAATGCTTTTATTATCTTCCCGGTTAGCGAATAAAAAAGCCATGTAATACAAGGGCTAAATGTGCAGTGGAGTATTTTTCTGTATCGCCTGTATAATATATTTTCGTGATTTTGATTTCTTGTAATAAATATATTCTACATCTTTACATATTACTAACAACCCAATGTAGCGTTACTGAAATATAATTAAGGTGCAGTATAAAAATAACGATTAACGCTACCTGATTATCCATCGGCAGGTGATGCGCTGAGTGCTTTTTAGAGAAGCGTGTTACCGGCCAGCTACGTTATTCAGGGAAACCTGACTGGCCGGATTTTGTGAGCAGAGAAGGCGGGGCAAAACATTAGCTGAGATCGTGAAGATCTTTCTCCAGCAGCGGCGTTAACGCCATTTCAGTAAAACTCACTGCCAGCCCGCTTCGCTCCGGCGTGCAACACATCACGCCGACCGCACAGCGCGGATGGGGAAAATGGCACAGCCGCAGCAGCGGCCAGACGTGTCCCTCGGTGGAGTATTGCAGGCGCAATGCGTCGCCTTTGCGGCTCAGCCGCAGCCAGAAATCCCCCGCGTCGCCGGTGAAAATACCGGTCGCCCAGTCCGAAAAACCCTGCGTTAGTACGCTGCCGATGGCGGGCGCGCCGTCATTAAACTCAATCCCGGCTTTTAACCAGTTCTGCTCATCCGCCACCAACAGCACGCCCGCCTGATCGTACAGCGCGGAAAAATGCGCCTGGATCCGCACCTGAAAGGTGAAATCGCCCGCTACATCACGCACATAACCGTGACCGTTGAAGCGCTCAAACCCGTACCAGGTTTTGCGCCAGAAATCGGTGTTGCCATCGGTGAGCACCTCAATTTTGCCCTGCGCGTCGCGCCACTGTTGCGGCTCATTGATCCAGTAAAAATCACCCGACATGTTTCGCTCCTTTTGTCTGTTGGCTTAAGGAGTGTTGCTGGTGATGGGGGAGATTGCCAGCGGGCTACGCGGTGTATTCTGCGCGGATCACACCTTTTGGTCGAAAGGCATTGCGAGAAACGATTAGCTACCGTAAATACGCAGAAAGCGCCGCGGTAAAAACAGAGGCCTCTCTGACTGGTTGTTTCATTTGGGGTAAAAGGCGCTCATGAAAATGAGATTTCGCAATAGTGAAAAAAGAGTGGAGCAAATGGCATCCGTCTATTCAGAAGAGTACCAGCGCGTGATCATCGTGCTCAAAAAAGCCCGTAAAGAACGTGGCGTTACTCAGGCGCAACTTGCCGAAGCGCTTGGTCGCCCGCAATCTTTTATCGCCAAAATTGAGAGTGGTGAAAGAAGGTTAGATGTGGTTGAGTTTGTGCATCTGGCGAGATTGGTGGGCCTGGAGCCAGGGGATATATTGCAGGGGATATGTTAACGAACGGCGTTACCCACCGCCACTGGAGATGGCTTACTCTTCGAACAAGCGTTCAATAGACTTTGTTGGAAAGAACAGCGAATGCTGATTGCGATCGGCTAAAGGAATGAAGCCCAGCTTTTCATAGAATTTTTTGGCGTTGCCAGTGAGTGCTTCGACAAATAACCCATGTATGCCGATGGTAAGTGAAGCGTTGTAAACCACCCTCATGGCGTGCGCCACCAGGGTTTCTCCCCAGCCGTTTCCCTGGAGTGACTTATCAATAGCGAGCCGACCTAATATGACGCAGGGGACATTGTGATAAGGCACCTTTTTTTGCTGTGTTTTCGTGGGCAGTTGTTCTTTCTCGAAACTGCCGCCAGACAAGGTGTAATAGCCTAAAATGCGCGGCCTGGGCGTTTTCGTTACAAGGAGCCAGGCACGTAAAATTTTGCCATCATGCTGGCGTTTGAGATGGTTGGTTAAAAAAGCGTTGAGCGATACCTCACCACAATCAAAACCTCCTGTTTCATACTCTGTCTCTCCTGAGAACATCTCAATGGTCAGGTTGTCCACGATTCACTCCATGTTTTGCAGACGTTTTGCGGCGCGTTTAAGTTTGTCATTCGGTGCTGGTGGGTTTTCGATAGCATCCATAACCCTGTTCCATGATTCCTCGCTGAGAATCAGGCGACGGTGCTGTTCAATCACTTCCGCGGCGCGTTCAGAAGCGCTGTTAACCAGAAACTGTGTGACCGTCTGATTGGTCATTGCCGCCGCTTCTTCGATCATTTTCTTATCCTCATCCGTTAGTCGCAGATCTATGCGCTGTTTTTTCAGTGCGGGCATAGCGGTTCTCTCCCCGGCGGCCTGAATTTATACAGACCAGCCAATAATCTTTATCAGTTTACGTACGGATAAAATCCGTACGTAACGATAAGATCAGACAGCGCGAATTGCAACTCAAACCAGGTATCTGTCGCAAGGGATGTGAAATGAAAAACCGAGCAGGCTCCCAAAAACGTTGACTGCGCGCCGTGGGAGCCATGTTGGGTTAGAGCAGATAATCCTCTGCGATAATTTTCTGTTCAGTGATTTGATGAAGTTCCATCAATGCCGGGAGCAGGGTTGCGGCGGATTTTAACCCGTGGCCCAACTGGCACAGACTTTCGCGGGAAAACTCCAGCACGTCGCTGTCTGCAAATGAGACAAAGGTCTTGCCCAGAAAGTGCAGACCATGGCAAAGCCCGGCAATGTGTTCTTCACAACCGTTCGCCAGTTGAAAAGTCTCTTCCGCGCTGAGCTGCGAGAGATCCAGTTTCCGGAAAATATCGCGCAGTTCAGAGGAGAGGATATCGGTGTCAGGCAGCATTGCGCACCTCCCGCGAAGCGGAGAGACGAACAACAGACAGGCAAACAAAAGCGTTAAGAGAGAAGGGGTTGGGCTTTAAATATCCGTACGTGGTACCATTGGCAACAGCCATACATTACCTCCAGTAATGATGTGGTTAGACGCCTCGACAGTGTTCCCGCACTTCGGGGCGTTGCTTTTTAAATTCACTACATTGGTGTACATTGAACACCAGCATGTAAAATATACAGGAGCGGCAACCAATGTCAACCAAAGACAACCAAAAAGAAAGGCACGTGGTACAACTCCGCCTGGATGCTGATCTATCCGAAAGACTGGCTATCGCAATGAAAGAAGACGGCGACGATAACAAAGCGGGGTGGATTAAGCGGCTGTTGCGCAGGGAATTGGATAAGCGTGGGATAGGCTCTAAATAAATGTAGTTTACTTATTCATTGAATTGATTAATGAGGAACGAAATCTAGTTATTGGATAGGGTTGATATACATTATATATTTCTTATGTCGAGGTTCAGATGTTAATCGAACAAGCCTTTCATAATCTTCCGGAAATATTATTAGGTTCGGGTTACTCTCGCCAAGAATATGCGAGAGGTTTCGAGGCTAGCATAGTTAGTGCATTCTCACTGGCAATACTACAAGAGTTAAATGGAAGGAACGCTCCTAACCCTATTTCTTTTTTAATGGCAGAAAAAAGATATTCAGAATTAAGAAGAAATATAAGGGCAGATCTTCATGTGAATTTATCAAAATTGTTCACGGGTTCTGAAGATTATGCCAAATTTGGTTTCAGATTTAGTAATTGGATAGAAGCAAAATATTTTAGGAAGACTAAAGGATCAATCCCTTACACCCAGAATAGAGGCTTGGTGGTCGCGGATCTAATTCGGCTGATTGGCTTGATTCCACGAGAGGAAAAAGATGGGCTTACACGAACGGGACGATATTTCCTTCACGTTTATCAAGGTAATCCACTGAGTTATCTCCATTCTTCAGTAAAGACTGCGCCACCTGAAAGAAAATGGGTTGACCAAATTCTTAGACACGGGTATCAAAGTATATCTGACCTTGAATTAGGCACAGAAAAGAAGTCTTTCTTCACTCACTTCCCAAAAAGTTTAGCAAATGCTGCTATATCGTTGGATGTCACAAATTATAAATTGAATCAACTTCAGGATCAGGACAACAGTTCTTATACATTGATATTAACAAGAATAGAATCAGCCAAAATACTATGGAATAATAAGGTCTTAACTCTGACAGGGGACAGAAAGCTTGAGTGTGATGAATTTGAAAATTTTCGCGATGTTCTATCTGAAAAGTTGAAACCGCAAAAAGATTAAAAGAAAATAATTATGCACTATAAATGGAATTTTATTAAAACACGATGATAGCTAAGTCATTCATTATTATGAAGCCGCTGATTGGATTCGGAAACGATATTTTTGAAGGGGATAATATATCCCCTATGTAAAAACTACGCCAGGCGCGGATACCCTTGCGCAATATCACTCCCGGTAAACTGCGCGATCCAGCCTTCGGGATTATCGAAAATACGGATGGCGGTGAAGTTCGGCTCTGAGCCCATATCAAACCAGTGCGGGGTGCCGGCGGGTACGGAAATCAGGTCGTTCTTCTCGCACAGCACCTGGTAGATCTCGCTGCCGATGTGCAGACAGAACAGGCCCGCGCCTTCAACGAAGAAGCGGACTTCATCTTCACCGTGGGTGTGTTCGTTGAGGAATTTGGCGCGCATCGCCTCTTTTTGCGGGTTGTCGGCGCGCAGGCTGATCACATCCCAGCTCTGATAGCCTTTTTCGGCCACCAGTTTGTCGATGGCATGCTGGTAAGCGGTGATCACCGTCTCTGGCGTCGGGTTGGCGCCCAGATCGCGGTCCGCCTGCCAGCGTTCAAAACGCACGCCTTTGGCGTTTAGCTGCTGCTGAATTTCACTGGCCTCTGTGCTGTGCCACACCGGCGTGCTGGCATCTTTGTCGGTATAAATCGTCAGTGCGCTCATGAAGGGATCTGCTCCGGCTTAATGTTGCTGAAAGAGTTAACCTGGTAATGATGGCTGGCTGCGTCATCATCGCCGCGAATCAATTGCGTGGTGCGAAAACCTGCTGCTTCGGCGGCGTCCAGCTCCTGATGAATATCGGAGAGGAACAGAATGGAAGCGGGCGGCTGCCCGATTTGCGTAGCAATATTGCGGTACGACTGCACGTCCCGTTTCGCGCCGACCAGCGTGTCGAAATATCCGCTGAACAGATGAGTAATATCACCTTCGTCGCTGTAGCCAAATAACAGTTTTTGCGCCTCCACTGAGCCAGAGGAATATACATACAGATCAATGCCCTGTGCTTTCCATTTTTCCAGAGCAGGCAGCACATCCGGGTAGAGATGGCCTTTAAAATCGCCATTCACATAGCCGTCGCGCCAGATGATCCCCTGTAACGCCTTCAGCGCCGTCGATTTATGATCTTCATCCATAAAGGCAAACAGCACCTCGATCAGTTCGGCGGCGGTTGCCTCCGGTTGCGCCACTTCTTCACGCAGATTATTGAGGATGGTGCTGACCGGCTCTTTGTACTGCTCTGCGGTGACAAACCCGGCCAGACGCTCGCGGGCGTACGGGAACAGGACGTTGTGCACAAAGCGGATGTCACTGGTGGTGCCTTCAATATCGGTAACGATAGCGCGGATCATGGTCTCTCCAGCAGGCGACGCTGCATTTCGCATTCAAATAAAAATTCCAGCCCTTCCAGATGGCGACGAGCTTCGGCGATATCGCGCCCCCAGCAGGTCAGCCCGTGGCCGCGCAGCAGAAAACCATAGCGCAGCGGGTGCGTCTGCGCATAGTCGGCAATGCGTGCGGCCAGCGCGTCGATATCCTGATCGTTATCGAAAATCGCCACCGGCACGGTGTCGAGGTGCGTGGTCTGGCCGCTGAGGGATTTTTGCATTTCAAAGCCGTTCAGCAACAGGGCAGAGGATTTCTCCACCCGTGAGAGCACCGTAGCGTTCACCGTGTGCACATGCAGCACCGCGTTCGCTTGCGGGTAGAGGCGATAAATCAAAGTATGCAGGCCGGTTTCCGCCGAGGGTTTGCGGCCGGAGGGCGCGTGGTTATCGGCAATGGAAACCTGCAAAAAATCCGCTGTCGTCAGGCTGCCTTTGTCTTTGCCGGATTCGCTCAGCCAGCACCAGTCGGCGTCCTGGCGCACGGACATGTTACCGCCGGTGGCGGGCGCCCAGCCTTTCGCGCCGATCCAGTGGCAGGCGGCGACGAGTTGTTGGAGTTGCAGGTGGTCTGTCATAACCCTTCCTTATAAGGAATATTGTTATCATATAGACGTCTAAGCGTCTTGATTGCCAAATACTAACATCGTGTTATAGTGGCAGCAACACGCGTATTACAAGCAGGCACACAACGATGAGCAATAACGCATTGATTCCGCAAAGTAAACTCCCCGCTTTAGGCACCACCATCTTCACGCAAATGAGCGCGCTGGCGCAGCAGCACAACGCCATTAATTTGTCGCAGGGCTTCCCGGATTTCGACGGCCCGCGCTATTTGCAGGAGCGGCTGGCGTTTCATGTGGCGCAGGGGGCGAATCAATACGCGCCGATGACCGGTGTGCAGGCGCTGCGCGAAGCCATTGCCGATAAAACGGCGGAACTGTACGGCCATAAACCGGATGTGAACACCGATATTACGGTGACCGCCGGGGCGACAGAAGCGCTGTATGCGGCGATCACTGCGCTGGTGCGTCAGGGTGATGAAGTGATCTGTTTTGACCCGAGCTACGACAGCTACGCGCCTGCGGTGGAGCTTTCTGGCGGTGTGCTGAAACGCATTGCTTTGCAGCCGCCGCACTTTCGCGTTGACTGGCAGCAGTTTGCCGCGCAGCTCAGCGATCGTACGCGGCTGGTGATTCTGAATACACCGCATAACCCGTCGGCAACGGTATGGCAAAAGGCGGATTTTGCCGCGCTGTGGCAGGCGATTGCCGATCGTGAAATCTACGTGCTGAGCGATGAAGTGTACGAGCACATCTGTTTTGCCGAAGAGGGCCATGCCAGCGTGCTGGCGCATCCACAACTGCGCGAGCGGGCGGTAGCGGTATCGTCATTCGGTAAAACCTATCATATGACCGGCTGGAAAGTGGGTTACTGCGTCGCGCCTGCCGCGATCAGCGCCGAATTGCGCAAAGTGCATCAATATCTGACTTTCTCGGTCAATACCCCGGCTCAACTGGCGCTGGCGGATATGCTGCGTGCCGAGCCGGAACATTATCGCCAGTTGCCGGAGTTTTACCGCGCACGTCGCGATGTGCTGGTGAATGCGCTCAGCAACAGCAAGCTGGAGATTTTGCCGTGCGAGGGGACTTACTTCCTGCTGGCGGATTACAGTGCGGTTTCCGATCTGGATGACGTGAGTTTCTGTCAGTGGCTGACCAAAGAAGTGGGCGTGGCAGCGATCCCGCTGTCGGTATTCTGCGCCGATCCCTTCCCGCACAAGCTGATTCGCCTGTGCTTCGCGAAACAGGAATCGACGCTGCTGGCAGCGGCAGAGCGCCTGCGTAAGCTGTAATGCTTCCCGGCGGCGCGGTCTGCGTCGCCGTTATTTCTCGCCCATAATGGTTTTCAGTTTTTCCGCGTCCGGCAAGCCCACTTCCTGCTGTAACACGTTATCTTCATTCATGTAGTAAATCGCTGGCGTGGCATTCGCACCGAGATCGTCCATGATTTTCTGGTTGATATTGAGCTTTTTCATGATCTCCGGCGGCACGGATTTCGGAAGCGTCAGCGCCATCTTGCCGTTGGACTGTTCATAATCGTGCCAGCTTTTCGCCGGATCTTTCGCACTCATGATTGCCGCAGCGGCCGCCGGGCTTTCCGGTTTGATCACGCCAACCAGTAATGTGCGCAGCTGCACTTTGCCGGATTCCACCCACGGACGCGCCTGCTGCCAGAACTGTTTGCAGTACGGGCAGTACGGATCGGCGAACATGTACACCACGCGCGGCGCCTCTTTTTTGCCATCAAGGATCCAGTCGGCTTTTTCCATCTGCTGCCACAGCGCGCGGCCCGCCGGGGCGTAAATCTCTTTGGTGATTAACTTCTCGCTGAGGTTGGTGCCCGCCTCGTCGTACATATAGCCAGAGATGGCGTGTTTACCGTCCGGCGTGACGTAAATGGTAACGCCCATCTCCTGATATTTACCGAGATATCCCTTCATACCGCCCGGCGCATCGAAGGATTTGATGATGGTGATGCCTTGCTTTTCTATGGCTTTTACCGGAGCAGGTAACTCTTCAGCATGCAGGGTCAGCGGCAGCAACGTCAGCATTAACAGGCGCTTAAGCATAAAAATCCTTACTAATTAAATGGTTAATATTCGACTTAGGGAAAACCTATCACAATCATCGGCAGGATCGCGAAATGAAACGTTGTCGTCAGCCGCCCACAGTGTTCTAATCGAACAGCTTGATGGCCTTTAGGTTATGAGCGCAACGCATAGCCAGCTTGCTGGCGCTGAAGCACCCACGGGTATTTCAGGTATCGAGGCCACCCGTCGCGGTGGCCTTTTTACTTTTGGCAAATCAGCCGTTCACATGGTTGCTCGTTAGGGTTTGTTAGCTAACGCTTATTGATTTGATAAAGCAAACGCATTGGCTCGATCAAACAAAGTTCGTTAACTTACACCCCAACGAAAACACGGAGGAAGTATAGATGTCCTTAATTAATACCAAGATCAAACCTTTCAAAAACCAGGCGTTCAAAAACGGTGAGTTCATCGAAGTAACCGAGAAAGATACTGAAGGCCGCTGGAGCGTCTTCTTCTTCTACCCGGCTGACTTCACTTTCGTATGCCCGACTGAACTGGGCGACGTGGCTGACCATTACGAAGAGCTGCAGAAACTGGGCGTAGACGTTTACTCTGTCTCTACCGACACCCACTTCACCCACAAAGCGTGGCACAGCAGCTCTGAAACCATCGCGAAAATCAAATACGCGATGATCGGCGACCCGACTGGCGCCCTGACCCGTAACTTCGAAAACATGCGTGAAAACGAAGGTCTGGCTGACCGTGCCACTTTCGTTGTTGACCCGCAGGGCATCATCCAGGCCATCGAAGTAACCGCTGAAGGCATCGGCCGTGACGCTTCTGATCTGCTGCGTAAAATCAAAGCGGCTCAGTATGTTGCTTCTCACCCAGGCGAAGTTTGCCCAGCTAAATGGAAAGAAGGTGAAGCGACTCTGGCTCCGTCTCTGGACCTGGTCGGCAAAATCTAAATTTCCCGGCGTCATTACGGCGTTGGCGTCACCTGCTCACCCCGGTCACTTACTGATGTAAGCTGCCGGGTACTTTCAGGCTGGTCGCCTTGCTCTGACACGAAATACTGGGGAAATTATCTTACAAACGGGTGCTTTTGGTGCCCGTTTTATTCAGCACCATGATGCAAGTTGCATTGATGCAGCCCTGAACAACGCGGCTTGCATGATGATGTTTTAAGCGAGGGATTAAGAATGCTCGACACCACAATGAAAACCCAGCTCAAGGCTTACCTTGAGAAACTGACTAAACCTGTTGAGTTGATTGCTACGCTGGATGACAGCGCGAAATCGGCAGAAATCAAAGAACTGCTGGGCGAAATCGCTGAGCTGTCTGACAAAGTCTCCTTTAAAGAAGACAACAGCCTGGCGGTGCGCAAACCGTCATTCCTGATCACCAACCCAGGCTCAACCAGCGGCCCGCGCTTTGCCGGTTCGCCGTTGGGTCACGAATTTACCTCACTGGTGCTGGCACTGCTGTGGACCGGTGGGCATCCGTCGAAAGAGGCGCAGGCGCTGCTGGAGCAGATCCGCGATCTCGACGGTGACTTTGAATTTGAAACCTATTACTCGCTCTCCTGCCATAACTGCCCGGACGTAGTCCAGGCGCTGAACCTGATGGCCGTGCTGAACCCGCGCATCAAACATACGGCGATTGACGGCGGTACGTTCCAGAACGAAATCACCGATCGCAACGTAATGGGCGTTCCGGCGGTGTTCGTGAACGGTAAAGAGTTCGGCCAGGGGCGTATGACGCTGACGGAAATCGTCGCCAAAATCGATACCGGCGCGGAAAAACGTGCGGCGGAAGAGCTGAACAAACGCGACGCTTACGATGTATTGATCGTCGGTTCCGGCCCGGCGGGCGCGGCGGCGGCAGTCTACTCTGCGCGTAAAGGTATTCGTACCGGCCTGATGGGCGAGCGTTTCGGCGGCCAGGTGCTGGATACCGTGGATATCGAAAACTACATCTCCGTACCGAAAACCGAAGGCCAGAAACTGGCGGGTGCACTGAAAGCGCACGTAGCGGATTACGACGTGGATGTGATTGACAGCCAGAGCGCCAAAAAACTGACCCCGGCGGCAGTTGAAGGCGGTCTGCACCAGATTGAAACCGCGTCCGGCGCGGTGCTGAAAGCTCGCAGCATCATCATTGCGACCGGCGCGAAATGGCGCAACATGAACGTTCCGGGTGAAGATCAGTATCGCACCAAAGGCGTGACCTACTGCCCGCACTGCGACGGCCCGCTGTTTAAAGGCAAACGTGTGGCGGTGATCGGCGGCGGTAACTCTGGCGTGGAAGCGGCTATCGACCTGGCGGGGATTGTTGAGCACGTGACGCTGCTGGAATTCGCCCCGGAAATGAAAGCCGACCAGGTATTGCAGGATAAAGTGCGCAGCCTGAAAAACGTCGACATCATTCTGAACGCGCAGACCACCGAAGTGAAAGGCGACGGCAGCAAAGTGACCGGCCTTGAGTACCGTGACCGCATCAGCGGTGACGTACATCAGGTCGCGCTGGCCGGGATTTTTGTCCAGATTGGTCTGCTGCCGAACACCACTTGGCTGGAAGGCGCGATTGAGCGCAACCGCATGGGCGAAATCATCATTGATGCCAAATGTGAAACCAGCGTGAAAGGCGTGTTTGCTGCAGGCGACTGCACCACGGTGCCGTACAAACAGATCATCATTGCAACCGGTGAAGGCGCTAAAGCCTCTCTGAGTTCGTTTGATTACCTGATTCGCACTAAGACTGCATAAGCAAAATAAGAAAGTAAGCAATACCTGCATAAAAAAAAGAGGCTACCTTCGGGTAGCCTCTTTTTTTATGCAGGATGGCATTAGCGCCATCCGGCAACCCAACAATATTTACCGCACCACCAGCACCGGAATATGCGCGTGGCGCACGATGTTGGCGGCATTGGAGCCGAGCAGGTGAGTGGTAATTGACGGATTGCGCGAGGCGATAACCACCATATCCGCGAGCAGTTCTTCGGCCAGCTCATTGACCACATCGCGCACGTTGCCAAAACGCACATGGGTGCGCACGCGTGACGGCTCAATGGAAAAATGGGTCTTCATGGTGTCGAGGCGGGTTTGCGCTTCCTGCTGCAAATGCTCTTCGAAGCGGCGCAAATCGGCAGCAAAACGGTGCAGACTCATGCTGGCGGAAGCGGGTAATACATGCAGAAGATGAATAACGCCCTCGCGCTGGGCGAGGAACTCAGCGTGGCGCACCGCTTTGTCACTCAGCGCCATTTCGAAAACATCAACCGGCATAATAATGGTCTGATACATAAACGCTTCTCCCTGTGGGTTATGTTGTGCTGATTGAACCATAAAGGGCGTGAATTTTTTGCTGCGTATATGGCAAATATGAAGAATATGATGGCGGGAACGGAAAGAGGATGCGGGCGCATCCTCTGCGGAAAAAGCAGCGGGAATTAAAGCCGGAAATCGCCTGCTGCTTCGGGCTGATAAAGCAGCTCAAGCACTTCAAGATCGGTGGTGGTGCCGCCCGGCAACTGCCAGTGAATGCTGTCACCCACCCGTAAACCGAGCAGCGCAGCGCCAACCGGTGCCAGCACGGAAAGCTGCGTGGCGCTGTCGGTCATTTGCGCCGGATACACCAGCGTGCGCACCCGCTCTTCACCACTTTTCAGTTCGCGGAATTTCACCGTGCTGTTCATTGTTACTACATTGTGCGGCATCGCTTCCGGCGCGCACATCTGAGCGCGATCCAGCTCATCATTCAACGCATCCGCGACCGGCAGGCTGGCATAATCAGGTTGCTCCAGCAACCGGTCAAGACGCTCGGCGTCTTGCTCATTAATCATAATGGCAGGTCTGGACATCAGTTACTCCATGTCGTTTGATTGATCCAAAGAAAAACCCTCGCCGACGGGCAGCGAGGGTTTGTCTACAACGGATGATACTGAGAGCGCGGCCCGGTGTGAAGTGATGCGGCGCACATTTGCCGGAATTATGAATGTTCCGATCGTCGGCTCAGTAACCCGCCTTATCAATCACAAAACTGTTCCCGCAGTTACCGGGATGCGGCTGCGGCAAAAGGGAACCGCTGACCAGCGGGGCATTGATGGCATCAGCTTTGATGGCGATTTGCATCTCCGTCAGCCACGCCGGGTTGCCGCTACAGGTCAACTTCACCGCTTTCACGCTTTGCTCGCCGTAGGCTTTGGCGACGGCTGCGTTGAATGCATCGCGGGTAACGGTTTTTCCGTAATTTTCTGCGAGGAAAACGCCGAGCGGGCTGGCTTTGATTTCGGTGTTCAGGCGCACCATCGCACCGAAATAGTCATCCGGATCGAATCCGAAACAGACGCCGTGTTTGGCATATTCATAACGCTCAAGGCAGGTATTGCTGCCTGCACCGGGCATGACGGCATTCAGTTTATTCGCCACTTCGAGCGATAAACCGGTTTCCGCTGCGGCGCATTTCTGGCTGGCTCTGGCTTCCGGCATATTGGGAACCGGGCGGGTAGCACAGCCGTAACGCATCCAGCGACGATCGTCGACGCCGCGCACGGCGATGGATTTCGGCAGAGCTGGCCACAGACCGTGTACCGTCAGGTAATCCGCTTTATTGGCGGGCTCTTTTTGCAGACGGCATTCATCGGGTTCGCTACGCCCGCGGTCATGCAAGCTCTGGCAAAATCCGGTCTGCCAGGATAGTGCCAGCACATAGCGATCGAAATCACCATATTGTTCGGGCTGGAGCGGTGCTGCGTACGCAGAAGAGAGCTGGATGGCGGCAACGCACAGGCCGATGGAGAGTCCCTTTTTAATCATTTCATTTCCTGATGGGTGAGTCCGGGTAATTACTATGAGTTATTAAAGCATAAAAAAAGCGCCGGGCAGGCGCTTTTTCATAAGTGGCGTTTATTGTTGATTAATGAACCGCAACCCCCGGAACCAGAAATTCAGTAGCAATAATCACCACAATCAGGCCAACGATCACCGGAACTGACGTACGTTTTACCACTTCAAACGGTGAAATATTCGCCATCCCGGCTACCGCAACCACCACGCCGGAAACCGGAGAGATGGTGCGACCGAGGTTGGATGCCTGCAACATCGGGATCGACAGATACGCCGGGTTGATGCCGGATTCATGGGCCAGTTTCGGGATCATCTCGACAAAGGCGTAAAATGGCGCATTACCGGAACCGGTGGTCATTGCTGCCAGCATGGTGAGGATCACCAGTACCAGCATCAGAATAATGCTTGCCGAACCGAAAGAGGTGGCGATGGAGATCAGACTCTGGATAAAGCCGATGGTGCTCAAGCCCTGGGCGAAAACCCCGGCGGCGACCAACAGCATCACCACGCCTGCGAAGGCGTCGGCCATACCGCGATATGCCACTTCCAGCCCGGAGAAGACTTTTTGCGTATTAAAGCTGCGTAAAAATTCCAGCGCTGCTGCCAGCAACATACAGATCACCAGAATGGTGATGATGTGCAGTTCCGGGCCCCATTTACCGTCGAAAATCAGCACGCCGATAATTGGCGTAAACGGCAGAATGGCGTAAAACGTCGGCGCCGTGGTGGTGATGTCTTTCACATCCAGCATTTCGCTGACAATGTGCTCTTTTTTATCGAGAAAGCGCTGCCAGAAGTAGTGCGCGATTGCCATGGCGATAATCGCCGCAATCGAGATTGGCAGTGTGGTTTTGAAGGCAAAATCGATCAGCGGCATTTCGGCGGCTTTCGCGGCCAGCACTACATCGCCGGAAGTGGGCGAGAGAATAATTGCCGCTGGCGAGGCGCAAATCGCCGCTGCCGCACCGCGACTGATCCCGACGTTGACCATCACCGGGAACAGCGTTGCCATCAGCAGCACGCCGAGGCCCGTGGCGGACGACACCGCCAATGACATCAGGCAGGCAACGAAGTACGCGGCAATCATCAGCAAATAAGGTGAGTTGATAAAACGCAGCGGGCGCGAAGCCAGCTTGACCACCATATCGTTCGCACCAATGTGCGTCATATAGGCGGCAAAGCCGCACAGCATCATGATCATCATGCCGAGATCGCCGCCGCGGCTCATCAGCAGGATTTTAATGTATTCGACAATATCCGTGGCGCTGTAACCGGTACTGGTGGCGCTACCAGGTAATATTTTGTGCCCCATCAGCGCACTGACGATTAATAACGCCAGACCGCCGACAAACAGCACGCCGGTGGCGGAATAGCCTTTGATGATATAGCGCGCAACGCCGACAATCACCACCACGCCGATCAGCAGTTCGATCAATGTTAAAGTCATGTTATTGGTCCCGGAGGTTGACCTGAAAGATAAGTAAGTAAAAAAATCAGCAACGCAATGTGCCGAATAACGTGCGGTTCGTAGATGATTAAAATCAATGAAGCGTGATGTTGAGGGAAATATCGCGGGAATTTGCTATCAATCTACAGAATAAATAATGGCTGGTTGATAAGTTAAGCGAATGCATTACGATAATTTTGTATTTTAAATGATAAAAACTAGTTAATTAGTTTGGTTATTTAGGTTTCAATACAGCGCCAGACGTAAATTTGCTAAAAATATCTTTAAAAATAAAAATAGTGCTGCTTATACTCGCCGTTAATTTCCCACGGACCTGGTGTTTTATGCACGCTGAATGGCTATACCGAATTCGCTTTATGAAGCGGCATCTGTTGATGCTGCTGATGGCGTTCGGCTGGCTATTAATCCAGAGTCAGGTGGCGATTGCTTCTCATCACTGCGACTTGCAGGTTGACGAATCGCGAGCAGTAACCCAGCACATAAGCCATATGATGATGTCGGATACGACACCGCGTATGGACATGATGAAATCCCCGCTGTGCGAAAAGCATTGCGTGCCGGATGCAGCACAGAAGGATAGCGGCCACCCGCCTCTGGTGGCGCTGCCGGTTTCACTGACGCTGGCTGAAGTTACGCCGGTTTGTTCCCCCGTCGTCGATGAGGGTTGGTCATTAACCCCGCCCGCCGCAGGCCCGCCGGCAACGATCCGTTTTTGCCGGTTCAGGGAGTAGACAACTGTTAATTCATTGAATTTTATTTAATTTATGATTAACAGGAGTCTTATTATGCGTTCTTATGTACTGTGCATGCTGTCTGGCGTGCTGTTGTTCTCCGTTTCCGCTGTTCAGGCGGAAGATATGCATGCGATGCACGGCATGCACGATATGTCGCAACATGCGGCAATGCAGGCTCAGGAATACCAGAGCCAGGGTACCATCAAAAAACTCACCGCCGATTCTGTTTCCATCGCTCACGCTGCTATTCCGGCGCTGAACTGGCCGCCAATGACCATGCAATTCGCACTGGCGCAGGGCAGCGCGTTGCCTGCGGTAAAAGTGGGCGACAAGGTGAGTTTCACCTTTGTTCAGAGTGAGAGCGGTTACCAGCTCGTTTCATTGACGCCACAAAAATAACCGGGAGCGACAATGAAACGATACTCACTGAGCCTGCGGCTCGGTGGGGTATTGCTCGGACTGATGTGCTCCGCCGTGCAGGCGGAGCCATTGACGCTGACGCAATCCCTGGCCGCCGCGGAACGCTACTCTGCCGAACTTTCCGCCAACCGTAATGAAGCGCAGGCACTGGATGCGATGGCGGATTCCGCCCGCCAGTTGCCGGATCCAAAACTGAAATTTGGTATCGAAAACGTGCCGGTGCAGGGCAACAATGACCGCCGCTTAACCCGTGAGGGAATGACTATGCAGCGGATCGGCATCATGCAGCAGTACGTCAGCGCGGAAAAACGCGACCGCAAAGCCGAAACCCTGCTGGCCGAAGCGCAGAGCGTCAGTGCCAAATCCTCAGTGGTGCGCGCTAATTTACAGCGTGATACCGCGCAGGCGTGGCTCGATCTGGCGTTGTCAGAACAGGCGCTGCAAACCGCGCGTAAGCTGCTGGCAGAAACGGAACGCCAGCAGGGCGCACAGCGCGCCAGCGTCGGCGCAGGTAATGCCGCGCCGGACAGCGTGCTGGCATTTCGCGTGGGCTTAAGCGCGATGCGCGACAAAGTCACCCTCGCCGAACGTGATGTGCAACTGGCGCAAACCCGCTTGATGCAGCTTACCGGCGAGACGGTGACTGCCGTTTCTGGCGATCTTCCTCGTTATCAACGCTTGCCTGCCGATGAAAAAACGCTGGAGCAGGGCATTGCTCAGCATCCTGACATTGTCGCTGCCGCCAGCGCCGCCAACAGCGCGAAAGCGCGTTCGGCGGAGTCAGCGATTGCGGCCATTCCGGATGTGGAAGTTGAAGTGTGGTACGGACGTCGCGCTGAAGGTTACGAGGATATGGCCGGGGTGATGTTCACCGTCGACCTGCCGCTGTTCCAGTCCCATCGTCAGGATAAAGATCACGCTGCGGATGTCTCGCGCACCATGCAAGCCAACGATCAACTGGCGCTGGCCGAGCGGGATCATATGGCGCAACTGCATTCTCTGATTGCTGAGTACAACGCGGCGCAAACGCTGTGGATGCGCCAGCGCGATGAAGTGCTGCCGATGGTGCGTCAGCGCGCCACCTTGCTGGCAGCCCAGTATCGTTCCGGGCAGTCGGATTTGTCGGCGCTGCTGGAAGCGCGCCGTAACGTCCTCGACAGCGAGCTGGCCGTTAATCAGGCCGAGAAAGAGATGGCGCAGAAATGGGCCGCGATCCGTTGGTTGATCCCGCAGGAGTTGATGTGATGAAGAAGACCCTCTTGGCTGTCGCGATCGCCGCATGTGTCGCAGCGGGCGCAGGCTATTTTATCGGGCGGCAACACACCGCGCCTGCCGCATCCGGCGAACAAGCGCAGGAACGCAAAGTGCTCTACTGGTACGACCCAATGGTACCGGATCAGCGTTTTGACAAACCCGGAAAATCACCGTTTATGGATATGCCACTCAAACCACGTTATGCCGATGAAGCCCCGGCCATCGGCGGTGTGAGCGTAAGTGCGCAGCAGCAGCAGAATCTCGGCATGACCACGGCAAAAGTGGAAAAACGCGTTCTCGGTAGCGCCTTCTCTGCATTTGCCACCGTAACCACCGATGAACGCAGCATCCAGAGCGTGCCTTCTCCGGCGGCGGGCGTGGTAGAAAAACTGTTTGTCCGTGCGCCGCAGCAGTGGGTGAAAAAAGGCGAAGCGCTGGCACAGTTGTGGATCCCGCAATGGACGACTTCTCAGCAGGAGTATCTGGCGGTACGCCACCTGGGCGATGGCGAACTGACGCGCGCTGCCCGCGAACGTCTGGCATTGCAGTTTATGCCGGAAGCGATTATCCGCGCTGTCGAGCGCAGCGGAAAACCACAAACCCGCCTGACTCTGCGAGCCGATCGCGACGGTTACGTGGTCAAGCTGGATTCCCGTGAAGGCGCACAAGTGGCCGCCACGCAAACCCTGTTTGAGCTCGCCAGCCTCGATCCGGTGTGGCTGGTTGTCGATTATCCGCAAAGCCAGGCACAGGCGCTCAGTGCAGGCAGCGAAGTGATAGCAACTTCTGCAAGCTGGCCGGGCGAGCAGTTTCATGGCCGCGTCAGCGAATTGTTGCCGCAACTGGAGACCACCACCCGTACGCTGAAAGCGCGCATTGTGCTCGATAATCCGCAGCAAAAACTCAAACCCGGTATGTTTCTCACCGTGACGCAGCCGGAATCTGCACGGCAACCGGCAGTGCTGGCGATCCCGGAAGAGGCGCTGATTGCAACGGGGGCTGCCAGCCGTGTGCTGCTGGCTACGGGCGATGGCCACTTCCAGGCGGCAAACGTGACGACCGGGCGCACGGCGCAAGGCTGGACTGAAGTGCTGTCCGGCGTCAAGGAAGGTGACAACGTGGTCACTTCCGGCCAGTTCCTGATTGATTCGGAAGCCAGTTTGCGCAGTGCATTGCCGGAACAGCAGGCGCAACAACAGCCAGCGGCGAAAAAAGTCGAGACTTACGAGGGAACCGGCGTGGTGAAAGCCATCGAAGCAGGCAGTATTACCCTGTCGCACCAACCCATTCCGGCACTGAACTGGGGAGCGATGACGATGGACTTCGTGCTCAAACAACCCGATCCCAGTGTCAAGCCGGGCGAGACAGTGATGTTCAGCTTTGTACTGGATGATGAAGAGGGCGCAGTCATCACTCACCTGATGCCGATGCAGGAGGAGATGAAATGATCGCCGCCGTTATTCGTGCCTCGCTGCGCAATCGCTTGTTGATCCTGCTGGCCGCTCTGGTGCTGACCGGCTGGGGGATCTGGGCGGTTCAACGCGCACCGCTCGATGCACTACCGGATTTGTCGGATGTGCAGGTGATTATTCGCGCCAGCTATCCGGGCAAAGCGCCGCAAATTATTGAAGACCAGGTCACCTATCCACTCACCACTGCCATGCTTTCCGTGCCGGGCGCAAAAACGGTACGTGGCTATTCGATGTTCGGCGATTCCTATGTGTATGTTTTATTCGAGGACGATACCGATCTCTATTGGGCGCGATCGCGGGTGCTGGAGAATCTTAGCCAGATCCAGTCCTCGCTGCCTGCCGGGGTAAACGTCGGGCTGGGGCCGGATGCTACCGGCGTTGGCTGGATTTATGAGTATGCACTGGTCGATCGCAGCGGTAAGCACAATCTGGCGGATCTACGCGCTTTACAGGACTGGACGCTGAAGTTCGAGCTAAAAACGGTGCCGAACGTGGCGGAGGTCGCCAGTGTTGGCGGGATGGTACGTCAGTATCAGATTGTGCCGGATCCGGCACGAATGCGGGCGCTGAATATTACCCATGAACAGATTGTCAATGCGGTGCAGGCGGCAAACCAGGAGAGCGGCGGCGCGCTGCTGGAGATGGGCGAAGCCGAGTTCATGGTGCGTACAACCGGCTATTTGCGGCAGTTGTCGGATTTTCGTCAGATAGTGATCGCCAGCCGCGAGGGCGTGCCGGTGATGCTTTCAGATGTGGCGACGGTGCGGTTGGGTCCGGAACTACGACGCGGCGTGGCGGAGTACAACGGCGAAGGGGAAGTTGCAGGCGGTATTATCGTCATGCGTTACGGCAAAAATGCGCTGGATACTATCCACGCCGTTAAAGCCAAATTGGGTGAAATACAGAAAACGCTGCCCGCCGGGGTGGAGATCGTACCGGTTTATGACCGTTCAACGCTGATTGAGCATGCGGTTGAGACGCTCACCCATAAACTGATTGAAGAGTTTATCGTTGTTGCTCTGGTTTGTACGCTGTTCTTGTTCCACTTCCGCTCTGCGCTGGTGGCCATTGTCTCGTTGCCGCTGGGGATTCTTGGCGCGTTTATTGTCATGCACTATCAGGGCATCAACGCCAACATTATGTCGCTTGGCGGGATTGCCATCGCCATTGGCGCCATGGTGGATGCCGCGATTGTGATGATCGAGAACATGCATAAGGTGATGGAGCAGTGGCGACATGATAACCCCGATCGTCAACCGACGAGTGCTGATTACTGGCGCTGTTCAGAGCGGGCGGCGGTGGAAGTTGGTCCTGCTCTGTTTTGCAGCCTGTTGATCATCACGCTGTCATTTATTCCGGTGTTTTCGCTAGAAGCGCAGGAAGGGCGCATGTTTTCCCCGCTGGCATTTACCAAAAGCTGGGCGATGGCGGTTGCGGCAGGGCTTGGGATCACGCTTGTACCGGTGCTGATGGGGTTGTTTATTCGCGGCAAAATCCCCGATGAAAAAGCAAATCCGATTAACCGCTTTCTGATCCGTCTGTACGAGCCGCTACTGGATAAAGTGCTGGCATGGCCGAAAGCGACGCTGGGCATTGCGCTGCTGTTGCTGGTGGCGACGCTGTGGCCGTTAAGTCGTCTGGGCAGTGAGTTTATGCCGCCGCTCGATGAAGGCGATTTATTGTATATGCCCTCGACGCTACCGGGGATTTCCGCCCGTGAAGCCAGCCGTTTGTTGCAGCAAACCGATCGGCTGATCAAAAGCGTGCCGGAAGTGGAAAGCGTGTTTGGTAAAGCGGGAAGGGCGGAGACGGCAACGGATCCTGCGCCGCTCACCATGGTGGAAACGACCATCCGCTTTAAACCGCGTGACCAGTGGCGCCCTGGAATGACGCCGGAGAAACTGGTTGATGAGCTGGATAAGACCGTGAGTATTCCGGGGATTGCGAATGTCTGGGTACCGCCGATCCGTAACCGCCTGGATATGTTGGCGACCGGTATTAAAAGCCCGGTCGGCATAAAGGTGAACGGTAATAACATCGCCGATATCGAGCGCGTGGCGCAGCAAATCGAGCAGGTTGTGAAAACCGTGCCGGGAGTGACTTCGGCACTGGCGGAAAGGCTGGCGGGCGGGCGCTATGTCGATATCAACATCAACCGGGCGCAGGCCGCGCGTTATGGCGTTTCGGTGAAAGAGCTGCAATCACTGGTTTCCACGTTGGTGGGTGGGGAAAATATTGGCGAAGTGCTGCAAGGTCGTGAACGCTTCCCGATTAATGTGCGTTATCCGCGTGAAATACGCGATAACGTCGATGATCTGCGCACATTACCCGTAATAACCGAGAATGGCAGCCAGATTGCACTTGGTGAGCTGGCCGATATCGTAGTTACGGAAGGGCCACCGATGCTGAAAAGCGAAAATGCGCGCCTGTCCAACTGGATTTACGTCGATCTGCGCGGACGAGATTTAAAATCCGCCGTTGAAGAGATGCAGCAGCGAGTGGTGCAGCAGGTTAAGCTACCGCAAGGTGTGACACTGTCGTGGTCCGGTCAGTTTGAATATCTGGAGCGTGCAACGGCGAAGCTGAAGATCGTCTTGCCGGTAACGTTAATGATTATCTTTGTCTTGCTGTTTATTACCTTCAAACGTGTCACCGATGCCCTGTTAATAATGGGGACATTACCCTTCTCATTGATTGGTGGTGTCTGGTTATTGTGGCTACTGGGATATAACTTATCCGTTGCCGGGGCCGTTGGATTTATTGCGCTGTCCGGTGTTGCGGCGGAGTTCGGCGTTATTATGGTGCTCTATCTGAACCACGCACTGGATAAATATCGTCAATGCGATCCGCAGGGAGGAAATAAGATGTTGCTGCGGGCAATTCATGAGGGGGCCGTATTGCGTGTGCGGCCGAAGGTGATGACTGTCGCGACTATTATGGCAGGATTGTTGCCCATCATGTGGGGCAGTGGCAGCGGATCAGAGGTCATGAGCCGTATCGCTGCGCCGATGATCGGCGGTATGGTCACTGCGCCATTACTGTCGATGCTGGTCATTCCGGCGGTGTATTACTTGTTGCATCGTCGACGCTAAGAAAATGTACGCCGCAATATTGTTGCGGCGTAACATATTGTATTTAACCTGAAAATGATTAGCGGAATAAGGAATTTTCGCTATGTTTTCAGAATTAATCTGATTTCGTTAAGAGTTTATTCAGATATCCTGCTACAGACTATACGTCAATACGTAAAATGGAATGCATACGGTGTCTGTTAAAAATAAAATTTTCACACTCTTCGCTATATTTTGTCAGTTTTCGGTGGTTTCCCTGACGCACGCAGCCCAGCAGTCCTGGTTCTCCGATTTTACCGACAACGTAAAGCAAACCTGGCAAGCGCCAGAGCATTACGATCTCTATGTACCGGCTATTACCTGGCATGCGCGTTTTGCTTATGACAAGGAGAAAACCGACCGTTATAACGAACGCCCATGGGGCGCCGGATTTGGTCAGGATCGCTGGGATGAGAAAGGCAACTGGCACGGCTTGTACCTGATGGCCTTTAAAGATTCGTTTAACAAATGGGAACCGATTGGCGGCTATGGCTGGGAGAAAACCTGGCGACCACTGGCGGATGATAATTTTCGTCTCGGGCTCGGTTACACCGCAGGCGTGACTGCACGCGATAACTGGCATTACATTCCGATTCCGGTGCTGTTACCGCTGGCTTCAATTGGCTATGGGCCGGCAACATTCCAGATGACCTACATCCCAGGAACTTACAATAACGGAAACGTTTACTTCGCGTGGATGCGCTTTCAGTTCTGATTTGGCCAGCGGATGATGCTCTGCACAGTTCTTAAGCAGTACAAAAAATGCGGAATAAAGCGTCAAAGAACAAAACTTAGCGACATTTATCACTTTTTAGCGAATAACGACTGGACAAAGGTCGCCACAATTGATGTACTGATACCCGACACAGCATTTGTGTCGTTTTTTCATGTAAAGGTAATTTTGATGTCTAAGATTAAAGGTAACGTTAAGTGGTTTAATGAATCCAAAGGATTCGGTTTCATTACTCCGGAAGATGGCAGCAAAGACGTGTTCGTACACTTCTCTGCAATCCAGAGCAATGGTTTCAAAACTCTGGCTGAAGGTCAGCGCGTTGAGTTTGAAATCACTAACGGTGCCAAAGGCCCTTCTGCTGCAAACGTAATGCCTGTTTAATTCAGCTACGTAAGCAAGAATTCCAAAACCCGCTGATAAGGCGGGTTTTTTTTGCCTTCAGTTTGCATTAACGGCCGAAAAGAGCCAGAAAGCCAGCGCAGTCATCGCAAACGATCCCAGCAGGTTAACTGCTACGTTCAACAACGCCCAGCTGACACGACCTTCCTGCAACAAAAACACCACTTCAGCCGAAAAGGTGGAAAATGTCGTCAGCCCGCCACAGAAGCCGGTGGTAAGCAGCACTTTCCACACCGGATCGATATGTGTCATTCGATTGAACCACGCCAGCCCCATGCCAATAATAAAAGCGCCCATCAGGTTGGCGGTTAATGTGCCAAGGGGAATGATTTGATGCGCCGGGTTTAGCTTCATGCTGAGCATCCAGCGCGCAACGCTACCTGTACCGCCACCGATAAATACCGCTAAAAGAAGTTGTAACACCGTGAAATCCTGCTATTTGATTTGCTAGAGTGTTGAGTTTAGCGCCGCAGCCACTTTCTGGCTATGACGGCACAGCGGAGGGAAAACGATGATTGTTGCAGCTGGGCAGTTTGCCGTTACACCGGACTGGAAAACTAATGCATTAACTTGTGTCGAATTGATGGCGAAAGCGGCACAGCAACAGGCATCGCTGCTGGTGCTGCCAGAGGCGTTACTGGCCCGGGATGATGCAGACCCCCATCTTTCGGTAAAATCGGCGCAGAGGCTGGATGGTGGCTTCCTGCATTTGCTACTTGAAGAGAGTCGCCGGAACAGTATGACCACCATACTGACGGTGCATGTGCCTTCCTCGAAAGGACGGGCAGTCAATACGCTGGTGGCGTTATACCAGGGGGAAATCATTGCACAGTATGCAAAGCTCCATCTCTATGATGCATTTAGTATGCAGGAGTCTGCGCGGGTGGATGCAGGCAACATTCTGCCACCGCTGATTGAGATTGACGGAATGAAGGTCGGGTTGATGACCTGTTATGATTTGCGGTTTCCGGAACTGGCGCTGGCACTGGCGCTTGCTGGCGCACAACTGCTGGTTCTGCCTGCCGCATGGGTGCGAGGGCCGCTAAAAGAGCAGCACTGGGCGACATTACTGTCTGCGCGGGCGCTGGATACCACCTGTTACATGGTGGCCGCCGGGGAGTGTGGCAACAAGAATATTGGTCAGAGTCGAGTTATCGATCCGCAAGGCGTAACTATTGCTGCGGCAGCTGAAGCACCACAACTAATTTATGCGGATGTCACTGCAGACCGCGTGGCGCAAACGCGAGAGAAACTTCCTGTTTTACAGAACCGACGCTTTGCGCCGCCGCAACTCCTGTGATGTTTTTTTAAACAATGCTTGATTCATCTCGTTACAGATTGCTATTGTGTGCGCGCGTCGAATGACCGTTAATGAAGTCAGGTTATAATGACGTTTTATACAGCCTGTTTTACGAAAGAAGGTATCTATGGGTGAAATTAGTATTACCAAGCTGCTGGTCGTGGCCGCGTTGGTTGTTCTGCTGTTTGGAACTAAGAAGTTGCGTACGCTGGGCGGCGATCTGGGCGCGGCCATCAAAGGCTTCAAAAAAGCCATGAATGATGACGATGCTGCGAAGAAAGACGCTGACGAAGTGACAGCAGAAAAACTCACTCACAAAGAGTGAGCCGCCCCGACAGGCGAAAAAAAACCGGCGTAGAGGCCGGTTTTTTTGTCTGGAGTGTAAGCAGGTGTTACTTCACCTCAACGCCTTTTGCCTGCAGGTCCGCGTGATAGGAAGAGCGAACGAACGGGCCGCACGCCGCATGGGTAAATCCCATTGCCAGCGCTTCTTCTTTCATTTCGTCAAACTCGTCCGGGCTGACATAGCGCTGGACCGGCAGGTGATGGCGGCTAGGCTGTAAATACTGCCCCAGCGTCAGCATCGTCACTCCGTGGCGGCGCAGATCGCGCATCACGTCGATAATTTCAGCGTTCGTTTCGCCAAGCCCTACCATCAAACCTGATTTGGTTGGGATCTCCGGATGCGCTTCTTTAAAGCGCTCCAGCAGTTTCAGTGACCAGTTGTAATCCGCACCTGGACGTACCTGGCGATAGATACGTGGCACGTTCTCCAGGTTGTGGTTAAACACGTCCGGCGGCGTTGCGGTGAGGATATCCAGTGCGCGATCCATACGACCGCGGAAGTCCGGAACCAGCGTCTCAATTTTGATGGACGGACTTTTTTCACGGATTGCGGTGATGCAATCCGCGAAATGCTGTGCACCGCCGTCACGCAGATCGTCACGGTCAACAGAGGTGATAACCACATAACGCAGCGCCATATCGGCAATTGTCTGCGCCAGTTTTTGTGGTTCGTTAGCGTCAGGCGCCACCGGACGGCCGTGCGCCACATCGCAGAACGGGCAACGGCGTGTACAGATGGCGCCGAGGATCATAAAGGTGGCCGTTCCGTGGTTGAAACACTCAGCAAGGTTCGGGCACGATGCCTCTTCACACACAGAGTGCAGCCCATTTTTACGCATAGCTGCTTTGATCCCCTGGATACGGGAAGAGTCTGCCGGGAGTTTGATTTTCATCCATTCCGGTTTTCTCAACAGAGCTTCGCGCTCGGTTGCCACGTTTTTAACCGGGATAAGAGCCATTTTATCGGCATCGCGGTACTTAACACCGCGTTCCATCACAATGGGTTTACTCATAGCGTGCGTGTTCCAGTTGCGGATAACGAAGTAAGTATTTCAATTCAAGGAAATGTTGTATTTATCAACTATTTTTGAATTAACGTGCACGCAGTATACCATTATCGGCGAGTAGAAAGCAGCCTGACAGCGGGGCAATTTGTAAAATAGTTGTTGTTTTGTGCCAAACGCCCAGCAAGCGTTAGCACTTTCACCAGGGGTGAACGGGCGTTAAAAAGCCCGTCGGATAACATTGATGACATTCTCCAGCACTGGATCGCGCAAACTCAATTTATTGTAATACAGGGATATATCGAGCCGTTCGCTGCTAAGCGGCGGAAAATCGATTTCGACCAGCGGCCAGCAACCACTGAAGAGTTTGAACAAACGTGTTGGCATCAGGCCGAGCATATCGCTGTTGCCGATCAGTGCTGCAATAGTAAACATATTGTAACTGCTGAAACTCACCTGACGTTCCGGAAAGAGATCCTGTATACGCTGGCGTAGCCCGCTCAGATTTTGCCCTTCCAGCATCAGCAGCGTGTGCTCATACTTTTGCAAAACCTCTTCGTTGATCGGCCCATTCAGACAAGGATGCCCTTTACGACACACCAGCATCATCCGGTCGCTATACAACACGTGATGATTGAGCGTGCGCGAGCTAGCAATATGCGTATCAATAATCAAATCCGTCTGGAACTGGCTAAGCTGGCTTTCTGCGTCGTTTACCGGAATATTACGCATCATCAGATGCGGCGCGTTTTCTTTAATAGCCTGAAAGATAATCGGAATAACTAATGCGCCGATGGACGGCGGCGTGCCAATCGTAATGGTACGTTGTTTGTCGTAGCTACCGGTAAGATCCAACGCGCCGAGGATCGACTCCAGCCCCTGGCTGATATATTCATGTAAATGCGATGCATAGGCGGTCGGCGTAACGCCCTGGCCTTTACGAATAAAAAGCGGATCTGGAAATATTAAGCGCAGTTTCTGAATCGACTGGCTAATAGCTGAAGGCGTGAGGTTAAGCACTTTTGCCGCGTTAACGATCCCTTTATGAACATATACTGCCTCAAAAATCGTCAGTAAGTTGAGATCAATATTGCGCAGCGTCCGGAAGATTTGCGGCTTATCATCTTCAGGGCGCACGGTTATTCGCTTTTCCGGTTGGTTATTATTATCCACGCTTGTGCTCCATAATCATTCGCAATATGAATGATAGTTGAATTTGTTTTTTTAGTTGATTATTAATTTGAGTTAACATCCTGTCCTGCATCATCATTACGTAGATTTTTCACCGTGATGCGAACATTGCGCTCAAAATGGCTGGCCTGAAGCACGCATACGAAGCCCGGAATAGCACCGTAATGCATATTAGCCAGACAAGGCAGGTAGGTTGAAAATAGAGAATAAGGCATCTGTTGTAAAGCGCTAACATGCCAATTAAATAACGACCCGCACGAAATGCGGGCCAAAATACATGATATATTAAGCACCTATATATTGATGGGGTGGATTGTTTAGTAACGCTAAAAATTGCTGAACAAGAATTGGCCTTATTTTATCCACCTCAATATTTTCCGTCAGTTGGCTGACCTGCGTCATTTCCATCCCGGCATAGCCACACGGATTGATGCGCATAAACGGCGCCAGATCCATGTCGATATTTAATGCCAACCCATGAAATGAACAGCCTTTACGGATACGCAAACCCAGCGAACAGATCTTCTTCCCTTGTACATAAACGCCCGGCGCATCAGCACGCGCTTGCGCATTGATACCCTGCGTCGCCAGCGTGTTGATCACCGTATTTTCCAGCAACGTAACAAGCTCACGTACGCCAATTTTGCGGCGTTTCAGGTTGATAAGCACGTACATCACTTGCTGGCCTGGCCCGTGATAGGTCACCTGGCCGCCGCGATCGCTCTGGATCACCGGAATATCGCCGGGCGCCAGAACATGTTCAGCTTTACCGGCCTGGCCCTGAGTAAACACCGGGTAGTGCTCTACCAGCCAGATTTCATCGGGCGTTGTATCGTCGCGGGTATCGGTGAAGTCATGCATTTGTTGGGACACTGGCTCGTAATATTGCAGGCCCAGATTGCGGATAAGAATGGTGTCCTGAGACAAAACGGCATCTCCGGCGGAGAAAAGAGTGGGGGGAGTATATCACAGCGAAGACGTTACCCGAATGTTTCCGGGTAACGTCAAACGATTACAGAACCATACGCACAATTTCGATGTTGCCGAGTTCTTCGTACAACGTTTCAACCTGCTCAATATGGGTGGCAGTGATAGTGATGGATACCGAGTGGTAATTGCCTTTGCTGCTCGGTTTTACCTGCGGGGAGTAATCACCTGGCGCGTGGCGCTGTACCACTTCAACCACCAGATCAACCAGCTCTGGCTTCGCCAGACCCATCACTTTGTAAGTGAAGGGTGTCGGGAATTCAAGCAGTTCTTTGAGATTGGTTTTCATGTCAGCTCCGGCGTAAAAAATAATAACTCCTGCCGGATGAGCAGGAGTTTTTCTGAGATGCTAAGTATATGGGGACGGAAATCACACTTTCAAGTGTTCAATTTTTAACCAAACCAGTGATGGAACATCAATTTAATGTAATCAATGATTTTGCCGAAGAAATTGCCTTCCGGGATCTCCTGCAACACCACCAGCGGGCGTTGCTCGATGGTTTTGCCATCTAACTGGAAGTTAATGGAACCAACAACCTGATTTTTCTGCAGCGGCGCGTGCAGTTCGCTGGTGTTCAGCACATAGCTGGCTTTCAGATCTTTCATGCGGCCGCGTGGAATAGTCAGATAAACGTCTTTATCGACGCCTAACGATGCGCGATCGCTGTCGCCAAACCAGGCTGGCTCAGAAGCGAACTCTTTACCGGCTTTCAGCGGACTGACAGTTTCAAAGAAACGGAAGCCCCAGGTCAGCAGTTTTTTGCTTTCGGTCTCGCGGCCTTTAAAGGTACGACCGCCCATGACGGCAGAGATCAGGCGCATCTGGCCTTCTGTTGCCGAAGCCACCAGGTTATAACCCGCTTTGTCGGTATGGCCGGTTTTGATACCGTCTACGTTCAGGCTGTTATCCCACAGTAGACCATTACGGTTGGTCTGGCGGATGCCGTTAAAGGTAAACTCTTTTTCTTTATAGATGGCGTATTCGTTCGGTACGTCGCGGATTAATGCCTGGCCAATCAGCGCCATATCGCGTGCGGAGCTGTACTGACCATCAGCGTCCAGACCGTGAACCGTCTGGAAGTGGCTGTTCTGCAAACCGAGCGCATTCACATAGCTGTTCATCAGACCGACGAAAGCGTCCTGGCTGCCCGCAACATAATCGGCCATCGCCACACAGGCGTCGTTACCGGATTGCAGGTTGATACCGCGAATCAGCTGAGAAACCGGCACCTGCATGCCTGGTTTCAGGAACATCAGCGAAGAACCACGGAATACCGGGTTGCCGGTCGCCCATGCATCGTTACCAATAGTCACCAAATCGCTGTCTTTAAACTTGCCCGCTTTCATCGCCTGGCCGATGACATAGCTGGTCATCATTTTGGTCAGGCTCGCCGGGTCGCGGCGCGCATCGGCGTTCTGTTCCGCCAGCACTTTACCGGAGTTGTAATCGATCAGGATGTAAGATTCCGCATCAATCTGCGGAACGCCTGGGATCATGGTTTTGATATTCAGATCATCGGCATGGGCAGCGGTAAGAGATGCTGCGGTCAGCGCGGTGGTGAGCGCCAGGCGCTGCATAAAACGAACGGAAAAAGTGGTCTTCATGGTCGAACAACGACATCCGTGATGGAGTTAAAAAAAGTGCCTTACTATAGCAAAAGCTATATCGGCAGGCATCTGACTTTAAGCATGACTTTGTTAATGCTGCTTACACAAGCTGACAAAGTCAGATACCTTACCCAATTACTGCGCGCCAGTGATGAAAGACTGTAACTGTGCTTCATTTTGCAACCGCTGCTGCAATGCACTGGCGTCTGCTTTGGTGCTGAATGGCCCAAGCTGAACGCGCCATACCGCACCGTTCTGCGTCACGCGGCCCGGTACAGAGAACTGCTGCGCCAGGCGCTGCTGATACTGTTGCGCGCGAGCCTGATCGCTGACGGCGCCGACCTGCACCATATAACCGCTGCTGGCGGCGGCTGTTGCACTGCTGGCGGCGACAGAACTTTGCACGTGCCCCTGAACAGAACCAGGCGCAGTAACCGGCGAAGTGCGGGTTGCTGGCATCACGGTTTGCGTCACCGGCGTGGCGGTTTGCGCGACCGGCGTCGTGGTCGTGGTTGCGGCCGGTTGCGCTGTTTCACTGCCTTCCAGCACGCCGCTGGCGAGCGGTGTCGGTGCACCGAGGAATCCGCCGCTGCTTACCGGCGCGCCAGTAGCATTGTCGCTTTTTAGTGAATCGTTACTGATGGCCTGAACGTTGCCCTGCGGCTGTACAGGTTGCGGAGCAGAGGAGGCGCTGCCCAGACCGCCGCCGAGATCGGGACGTGCAGGCAGCACGTAGGTTTGCTGCGCGACTTTAGTACAGACAGTGCCTGGCCCGGAAAGTGAGCCATCCTGAGCGACGATAATCGGGTCGATACGCACTTTGGTATTATTCGATGTATTCAGGCGATCCGCTGCCGCGCGCGACAACGAGATCACTCGGTCGTTGCCAAACGGTCCACGATCGTTAATGCGGACCACAATCATGCGGCCGTTCGCCAGGTTGGTGATACGTGCGTAGCTTGGGATTGGCAGCGTCGGATGGGCTGCCGTCAGTTGCATAGGATCGAACACTTCGCCGGAGGCGGTCAGATTGCTGCCCGGCTCAGCATCATAAATGGCGGCTAAGCCAGCCTGGCTGAAACGGGAGGGATCCTGAACGATTTTGTAGCTCTTGCCGTCACGCTCATAATCCTGGTTTGCCGTGGCGTTCGGTGCTTCGTAATGAGGCTCCGCGCCGCTGATTTCAACGACAGGACCAGTACACACCGCAGGTTGAGGCGCTACGGTGGTCTGCTGCTGACCATCATTATTTGAACATGCCGCCAGTAACCCTGCTGCTATGCAGATCCCCAGCCATTGCTTACGCATTGCGCACCTCTTAAACGTTCTTAGACAACATTTTCCTGTGAGTATGGATCGACATAACGATACCAAACCCGGCCATGAGCACGATCAGGGCTGATCCCCCGTAACTGATCAGTGGCAACGGTACGCCGACCACCGGCAGTATGCCACTCACCATACCAATATTTACGAATACATAAACGAACAAAATCAACATCAAACCGCCAGCCATGACGCGGCCAAAGGTGGTTTGTGCCCGCGCGGCAATCCATAACCCGCGCATAATCAGCAGCACATACAACGCCAGCAAAATCAGAATCCCGATCAGCCCCAGCTCTTCCGCCAGCACGGCGAAAATAAAGTCGGTGTGGCGTTCAGGCAGGAATTCCAGCTGCGACTGCGTACCGTGCAGCCAGCCTTTGCCGCTCAGGCCGCCGGAGCCGATAGCAATTTTCGACTGAATAATATGGTAGCCTGCGCCGAGCGGATCGGTTTCCGGATCGAGCAACATCATCACGCGCTGGCGTTGATAATCATGCATCAGGAAGAACCACAGCACCGGAATAAACGCCGCAACCAGTACCGCTGCAATAGCGATCAGCCGCCAGCTCAGGCCGGAGAGGAACAGGACAAACAGTCCCGATAGCACCACCAGAATCGAGGTACCCAGATCCGGCTGTGCTGCCACCAGCAGCGTTGGCAGAAAGATCAGCGCCAGCGCGATAGCGGTATTTTTCAGCGAAGGCGGGCAAACGTCGCGGTTAATAAAGCGCGCCACCATCAGCGGCACGGCGATTTTAGCGATCTCGGAAGGCTGGAAACGTACAACGCCGAGATCGAGCCAGCGCTGCGCGCCTTTGGATATCGCGCCGAAAGCATCCACCGCTACCAGCAGGATAATGCAGAAAATGTAGAGATAGGGCGCCCAGCCTTCATAGACGCGCGGCGGCACCTGCGCCAACACCACCATGATAATCAGCCCCATAGCGATCTGGCCGATTTTACGTTCGGTCATGCCAATGTCCTGGCCGCTGGCGCTCCAGATCACGATCGCGCTGTAAAACAGCAATGCGAGGATAATTAGCATCATCGTGGGATCGATATGGATTTTGTCCCAGAACGATTTTTTGTTCGGATTATCCGTCATGATTATTGGTCCTCCGCCGCTGCCGTTGAGGGGTTTTCCGCCGGCAAATCGGTGTTGTTATCGCCAAGCATAATGTGGTCGAGGATCTGGCGCATAATGGTCCCGACTGCCGGTCCTGCACCGCCGTTTTCCAGAATCATCGCGACGGCGACCTGCGGATTATCATACGGTGCAAACGCAGTCATCAGTTTATGGTCACGCAGCCGCTCAGCGATCCGGTGCGCGTTATAGGTTTCATTCGCTTTCAGGCCAAAGACCTGCGCAGTACCGGACTTCGCTGCAACTTTATACGGTGCATCGGCAAAGTATTTGTGGCCGGTCCCATTCGGGCGGTTCGCCACACCGTACATCCCGTCTTTCGCGATCTCCCAGTAGCCGGAGTGAATATCGCCGACCGGCGGTTCGACAGGCTGTTTCCACGGCACCTGTTGGCCGTTTTCCACCGTGCTCATCAGCAGGTGTGGCACTTTGACGATACCGTCGTTAATCAGGATCATCATCGCTTTATTCATTTGCAATGGTGTTGCCGTCCAGTAGCCCTGGCCAATCCCTACCGGGATGGTGTCACCCTGATACCAGGGCTTCTTAAAGCGTTTCAGTTTCCACTCGCGCGTCGGCATGTTACCGGAGCGCTCTTCCGACAGATCGACGCCGGTATAGTGGCCGTAACCAAATTTACCCATCCACTCCGACAGGCGATCGATTCCCATGTCATAAGCGACCTGGTAGAAGAAGGTATCGGCGGATTCTTCCAGCGCTTTGGTGACGTTCAGATGACCGTGGCCCCATTTTTTCCAGTCGCGGTAGCGTTTTTCAGAACCCGGCAACTGCCACCAGCCGGGATCGAACAGGCTGGTATTGCGGGTGATCGCACCGGCGCTGAGGGCGGAAACCGCTACATACGGTTTCACCGTTGACGCCGGAGGGTAAACCCCCTGCGTGGCGCGGTTGATCAGCGGTGTGTTCGGGTCATTAAGCAGCGACGAATAATCTTTGCTGGAGATACCATCGACAAACAGATTGGGATCGTAGCTCGGCATCGACA
The DNA here is from genome assembly GCF_000280495.2 of Kosakonia radicincitans DSM 16656. Lineage (NCBI taxonomy): Bacteria > Pseudomonadati > Pseudomonadota > Gammaproteobacteria > Enterobacterales > Enterobacteriaceae > Kosakonia > Kosakonia radicincitans. The sequence continues at coordinate 4,018,062 of NZ_CP018016.1, read as the reverse complement.
CCAGCGCGAGAATGCTGCCGTTGCGCGGATCGGTGACAACCACCGCGGCGCGGCTGCCAGCGAGCAGCGTTTCGATGTACTGCTGTAATTTCAAATCCAGCGTCAGGTAGATATCGTGCCCGGCCTGCGGCGGCACTTCTTTAAGCTGGCGGATCACGCGGCCGCGGTTGTTAACTTCAACCTCTTCATAACCGGTCTGGCCGTGCAGAACATCTTCGTAATAGCGCTCAATCCCCAGCTTACCGATATCGTGCGTGGCGGCATAGTTGGCCAGTTTGCCCTCTTTATCCAGCCGATCGACGTCTTTATCGTTAATTTTCGAGACGTAGCCGATAACATGAGTCAGGGCGGAGCCGTAAGGATAGAAGCGGCGTTTGTAGCCTTTCACTTCCACACCGGGAAAGCGGTACTGGTTAACGGCAAAGCGCGCCACCTGAACTTCGGTCAGGTTAGTTTTTACCGGAATTGACGTGAAGCGGTGCGAACGCGAGCGCTCTTTTTTGAAGTTGGCAATATCGTCATCGGTCAGATCTACCACGTCGCGCAGGGCATCCAGCGTTTGCTGCACGTTATCGACCTTCTCCGGCATCATTTCGACCTGGTAAATGGTGCGATTAAGTGCCAGCGGCGTGCCGTTGCGATCGTAAATAATGCCGCGGCTTGGCGCGATGGGAACCAGTTTGATGCGGTTTTCGTTAGAACGGGTCTGGTAGTCCGCAAAACGGACGATTTGCAGGTTATAAAGATTAGCGATCAGCACGCCGGTAAGCAGCAAAATCCCCGTAAAGGCGACCACCGCCCGGCGTACAAACAGCGCGGACTCAGCCGTATAGTCGCGAAAAGAATTCTGTAATTTCATCCGCTGCTTAATCTACCTAAGACTCGTCATTACTCACGGTGGTAAGGATGGTTGGTGGTAATACTCCATGCGCGATACAGGCTTTCAGCCACCAGCACGCGCACCAGCGGGTGCGGGAGCGTTAGCGCAGAGAGAGACCAACTTTGTTCTGCTGCCGCTTTGCAGGCGGGGGATAACCCTTCCGGACCGCCGATAAGCAGACTGACATCGCGTCCGTCCTGCTTCCAGCGTTCCAGTTCATTTGCAAGCTGCGGCGTATCCCAGGGTTTGCCGGGGATATCGAGGGTGACGATGCGATTCTTGCCAGCAGCCGCCAGCATCTGCTCACCCTCTTTGTCGAGAATACGTTTGATATCTGCGTTTTTACCGCGCTTTCCTGCCGGGATCTCAATCAGCTCAAACGGCATATCTTTGGGAAAACGGCGCAGATATTCAGTAAAACCTGTCTGTACCCAGTCCGGCATTTTTGTGCCGACGGCGACCAGTTGCAGTTTCACGCATTAACTCCAGAGTTTTTCCAGCTCATACAGGCGACGGCTCTCTTCCTGCATTACGTGGACAATGACATCGCCCAGATCGACCACAACCCAGTCGGCGGCGCTTTCGCCTTCGACGCCCAGCGGCATCAGACCGGCGGCGCGGGATTCCTGAACCACATGATCCGCAATGGAAATCACATGACGAGTGGAAGTGCCGGTGCAGATAATCATGCAATCGGTGATGCTTGATTTGCCCTGCACGTCAATTGCAACGATGTCCTGACCTTTCAGGTCATCAATTTTGTCGATAACAAAATCCTGGAGTGCTTTACCCTGCAAGTGTTCCCCCTGGGTGAGTGAAAAATGTACTGTTAATGAACGGCCTGACATTATACCTGAACTGCATCGATTGTCGGGACAAATGTCTGACCCGGCAATTTCAAAAGCGGGCTATCATCCCATCATGACCGTGTGATTGCATCGCCATTTTTGTAAAACAATTTCTGCGCGCGGAGGATAACAGCCTTGCATGGCGTGTCAATGACCGAATCACCACGTTGAATGGGATGGTTGAAAAACACGCTTACTCGTCAGCCCGCCAGACGGCGCGGCTGTTAAGTACTCGCAGCGTGGCGAAATCCTCATGCATATCGATCGCACTCCAGCACCCTTGATCAACACGAAAATGCCATAGCGAGGCGGCGGGCATCTTTAACAGGCGGGCGATTAACAGGCTCAAAACGCCCTGATGGCTCACCAGCAGGATATTCTGCTGATCCTTAATATCGGCCAGATGTGCGATAACTTGCTCAATGCGCGCGGAAAATGCCTGAAAGCCTTCGCCATTGGTCGGGATGGCATTCTGCCAGTCATTGCACCAGGCGGCATAGTTCTGCGGATCTTCGCGCGCCAGATCGCGGTGATGGCGCATTTCCCAGTCGCCGAAGAACATTTCATTCAGTAACGGCGTGGTTTCAATGGTGATTTCGCGCCGCTCAAGGACGCGTTCCGCCGTCTGTTGCGCCCGCTCCAGCGCGCTGCACAGTACGCGATCAAAGGGGACCTCGCTGAGCAATTCACCCAGGGTTTGCGCCTGCGCCAGACCCTTGGGCGTCAGCGGAGTGGGGGCGTGGCCGCTGTAAAGCCCTGCAACGTTTGCTTCGGTTTCACCGTGACGAATCAGCCAGAGTCGCATCGTTATCTCCCGTCTGGATTACTGCGCAAAGTTTACCACGCCCCTCAATCCACATCCCTTTTTCGTTTAAGATAGCGGCTTTAAGCAAGCGGAGAGAGCAATGTTTCATAGCGCGCACGGCGGCAATACACGCGAGGCGGCCGCACTGCTGGGCATTGCCCCAGAGCAGTTACTGGATTTCAGCGCCAATATTAATCCGGCGGGTATGCCAGACTCTTTGCGGCATGCATTGCTGGAGAATATGGCGCTGGCTGAGCGCTATCCGGACGTGGAGTATCAGCGCCTGCACCAGGTGCTGGCGGAACATCATCAGGTTCCAGCGTCATGGTTGCTGGCCGGAAATGGTGAGACGGAAGTGATCTTCGCCCTGGTCAATGCGCTGGCGCCGCGTCGGGCGATGCTTATCACGCCTGGGTTTGCTGAGTATCGCCGTGCGCTGCGGCTGGCAGGTTGTGACATCGTCGATTTTCCGTTGCGCGAAGACGAGGGCTGGCAATTGACCGAACGTCTGTTGGGGGCGCTGACGCCGGATCTGGACTGCCTGTTTCTCTGCACGCCAAATAATCCGACCGGGCTGCTGCCGGATGATGCGCTGCTACAGACCATTTCGGCGCGCTGCAAGTCGCTGGGCATTCAGCTTATTCTCGATGAAGCGTTTATGGATTTTATCCCGCAACGCCGCGGCTTTATCCGGCATCTGGCGGGCAATCCGCATCTGTGGGTGCTACGCTCGCTGACCAAGTTTTATGCCATTCCGGGTTTGCGGCTCGGCTATCTGTTGGGCAGCAATGAACAGAAAGTGACGCAGATGCGCGCTGCGCAGATGCCGTGGTCAATCAATGCGTTTGCTGCACTGGCGGGAGAGGTAATCCTGCATGATCATGCTTATCAGCAGGCGAGCTGGCAGTGGCTGGCGGATGAGCGTCCGCGTTTGTTCGCCGCACTGAACGATCTTCCGGCACTCACTGTCTGGCCTGGTGTGGCGAATTACCTGTTTCTGCGTTGTGATGCGCCTGGGGTGGAGTTACAGCGTGCGCTGCTGGAACAGCATATTTTAATTCGTCGCTGTGCGAACTATCCGGGGCTGGATGATCGTTATTACCGCGTTGCGGTGCGCAGCAAAGAGGAAAATGATCGGCTGGTTACGGCAATGCGCCGGGCGCTTGGCGGTACAACCCCTGCGCGTTGATATATTCCAGTACGGCGGCAGGCAGCAGGTCATCGCAGTTTTCGCCGTGCTCCAGCCGCTCACGGATAAGCGTTGCGGAGATATTGAACCACGGCGTTTCAGCCAGATAGATTTTTCCCGCAGGCTGCGTGTGCAACGTTTCGACATGCTGGGTGAGATGTTCATCAAGCCATTGTTGATGCTCTTTCTGCGCCATCTCCAGCGGGTAGCCGGGGCGGCGGCAGACAATCAAATGGCAGTTATCCAGGATGGTTTCGTAGTGGTGCCAGCTCGGGAAGGTAAGCAGAGAATCCTGACCAATGATAAACGCCAGCGGGCAGTGTGGCCCTTGTTCCTCTCGCCACTCCTGCAGCGTTAGCGCGCTGTAAGAGGGCGTGTCGCGGCGCAGTTCCCGCTCATCGAGGGTAAACAGCGGTTTGTCGGCGATGGCCAGTTCGAGCATGATTTTGCGTTGCTGGCTGGTGGCTTCCGGTTGCGGACGGTGCGGCGGTACGTTATTGGGCATAATGATTACCCGTGACAGCCCAATCTGATTCGCCAGCGCTTCAACCGGCTTCAGATGCCCATAATGGACAGGATCGAACGTACCACCAAACAGTGCCTGCAACTGATTCATATCAACCATCAATAAAAACGTCTGCTAATGCCTTATGACAGAGTAGCAGAGAAAACCCTTCCAGCTCGGCCCACACCGACTGACCAAAGTCCTGCTTCACAATCAGCTCAATGTGGCTGAGCAGATGCACCGCCTGGCGTAGCTGATCGGCGCTCAGGCGGTTCAGCGCATCGCCCATCATGCCACGGCGATTTTGCCAGACCCGATGTTTATCAAACAGCGTACGCAGCGGCGTATGCGCGGCGTGACGCTTGAGCGTGACCAGCAGCAGCAATTCGCGCTGCACCGTGCGTAGCAGGATCACCGGCTCGCATGCCTCCAGCCGTAACTGGTTCAGAATATGCAGCGCACGTTTGCTCTTGCCCGCGAGCAGTGCATCAACCCAGTGATACGGGGTAAAGTGCGCTGCGTCGTTGACCGCCTGCTCCACGCGCGGCAGCGTTAATTTGCCATCCGGCCACAGCAGCGACAGCCGTTCAAGTGCCTGCGCCAGCGCCAGCAGATTGCCTTCGTAGCAATAGCAAAGTAGCTGATTTGCGGCGTCATCCAGCTCCAGCTTGTTTTGCTTCGCCCGTGCGGCGACCCAGCGGGGAAGATTCGCCTGTTCTGGCGTCTGGCAGCTAATCTGCACGGCGTGGTTATTCAGTTGCGTCAGCCATGCTGCGTTTTCCTGCGCTTTCGTCAACTTGTTGCCGCGTACGATCAGGATCAGATCCTCATGTAGCAACGAAACCAGCTTTGCCAGTTGTTCATTAATGGCGGCGTTTGGACCGTTCTCCGGCAGCAGCAACAGTAGGGTTTGACGACTGGCAAACAGGCTAAGTGCCTGGCAGATGGAAAAAATAGCGTCCCAGTCGGTGCTGGCATCCAGTGTAAACGTGTGATGTTCGCTGAAGCCTTGCGTGGCGGCAACCTGGCGCACGGCGTCCTGGCTCTCCTGCAACAGCAGTGGATCGTTACCGAGAAGCAGATACGCCGCGCGCAGCCCTTCATTGAGCTGCGCGCGGAGTTGTTCCGGATACAACCTGAGCATTAGCTACCCGGCGTGACGGAAACGGAGGGAGAGGACGGTGCCTGGGTGTTATGCGTCTCAGCGGCATCAGCCGTGTGGACGCTCGGCAGTTTGCGAATCAGTTGCTCTGCCGCTTTGTCGTACATTTCCTGAATAATAATGTCCTGCTCGGCGGCTTTCGCCAATGCCGTTTGCGGGTTATCAAAGAATGAACGGTACACTTTTGTACTGATCGGGTAGATATCATGCCCCGGGATCAGCACGCTGGCATTCGCGGTCAGCACCATTTGATACTCTGCGGTACGGCCGTTCTGGAAGATCGATGCCGTGTCGCGAGTAAACGTCACCGCGCCCAGACGCAGCGAAGGCACATCCTGACGCAGCGTACCTTTCTCCAGCAACTGAACGCCGTTAAGGCGCAGCTGGTTACGAATGGCACGGCTCAGCGGACCGTTCGGATCGCTGGAATCGAAAATCATCGTTTTCATTTCGCCCGGAACCTGCGTGGTGTTACGCAAATGCCAGCCACATCCGGCGGTAACCAGCACCGCCAGTGACAATAACAATGTTGCCAGATATCGCACGCTTCCTCCCGCGCTTAGCCAACGACCAGATTGAGCAGTTTACCCGGTACGTAAATCACTTTACGCACGGTAACGCCATCAAGATACTTCGCCACCAGATGTTCCTGGCCAGCGCGTTCACGCACCTGTTCTTCGGTGGCGTCCACGGCAACGGTAATTTTACCACGCACTTTGCCGTTTACCTGGACGACAACCAGCGTGGTGTCTTCCACCATTGCTTTTTCGTCCGCTACCGGCCACGGTGCATTATCAATATCGCCTTCGCCGCCCAGCTCCTGCCACAGCGTAAAGCTGGCGTGCGGCGTGAACGGGTTCAGCATACGAACTACGGCCAGCAGAGCTTCCTGCAACAGCGCGCGATCCTGATCGTTTTCCTGAGGCGCCTTCGCCAGTTTGTTCATCAGCTCCATAATCGCTGCGATAGCAGTGTTGAAGGTCTGACGACGGCCGATATCATCGGAAACTTTAGCAATGGTTTTATGAACATCGCGGCGCAACGCCTGCTGCTCGTCGTTCAGCGCGGCCAGATCCAGTGCGGCAACCGCGCCTTTGCTGGTGTGCTCGTAAACCAGTTTCCATACGCGTTTCAGGAAGCGGTTCGCCCCTTCCACGCCGGATTCCTGCCACTCCAGCGTCATATCAGCCGGGGAAGCGAACATCATGAACAGACGAACGGTGTCCGCGCCGTAGCGTTCAACCATTTCCTGCGGGTCGATACCGTTATTTTTCGACTTGGACATTTTGCTCATGCCGGTGTAAACCAGCTCATGACCCGCCGAATCTTTCGCTTTCACGATACGGCCTTTGTCGTCGCGCTCAACGTTCGCGTCTTTCGGGGAGACCCAGTTACGCTCGCCGTTTACGCCAACGTAATAGAATGCATCCGCCAGCACCATGCCCTGACACAGCAGCTGTTTAGCCGGTTCGTCAGAGTTCACCATGCCCGCATCGCGCATCAGCTTATGGAAGAAGCGGAAGTAGAGCAGATGCATGATGGCGTGTTCGATACCGCCAATGTAAATATCAACCGGCAGCCAGTAGTTCGCCGCATTCGGGTCGAGCATGCCTTCGCTGTACTGCGGACAGGTATAACGCGCGTAGTACCAGGAAGACTCCATAAAGGTATCGAAGGTGTCGGTTTCACGCAGCGCTGGCTGGCCGTTAACGGTCGTTTTCGCCCATTCCGGGTCGGCCTTGATTGGGCTGGTGATGCCATCCATGACCACATCTTCCGGTAGAATCACCGGCAGTTGATCTTCCGGAGTCGGAATGACTGTACCGTCTTCGAGAGTGACCATCGGAATCGGCGCACCCCAGTAACGCTGACGGGAAACGCCCCAGTCGCGCAGACGGAAGTTCACTTTACGCTCGCCCACGCCTTTGGCTGCCAGCTTGTCGGCAATCGCGTTGAAGCCTTCTTCAAAGCTCAGACCGCTGAACTCGCCAGAGTTGAACAGCGTGCCTTTTTCAGTCAGCGCCTGCTCAGACAGATCCGGCTCTGAACCGTCCGCCGCCAGAATAACCGCCTTGATCGGCAGGTTGTATTTGGTGGCAAATTCATAGTCGCGCTGATCGTGACCCGGAACGGCCATGACCGCACCGGTGCCGTACTCCATCAGTACGAAGTTTGCCGCCCAGACCGGGATCGCTTCGCCGGTCAGCGGATGAACCGCTTTAAAGCCGGTAGCAACGCCTTTTTTCTCCATCGTCGCCATATCGGCTTCCGCCACTTTGGTATTGCGGCATTCGTCGATGAAAGCGGCCAGCTCTGCGTTACTGGCTGCGGCTTTTTGCGCCAGCGGGTGACCTGCGGCAACGGCCAGATAGGTCGCGCCCATAAAGGTATCCGGACGGGTCGTATAGACCGTCAGCTTCTGGTCGCTGTCCTGAACGTCAAAGGTGATTTCCACGCCTTCGGAACGGCCAATCCAGTTACGCTGCATGGTTTTCACGGTATCCGGCCAGTGATCCAGATTATCCAGGTCGTTCAGCAGTTCGTCGGCGTAGGCGGTGATTTTGATAAACCACTGCGGGATCTCTTTACGCTCAACTTTGGTATCGCAGCGCCAGCAGCAGCCGTCGATAACCTGTTCGTTCGCCAGTACGGTCTGGTCGTTCGGGCACCAGTTCACCGCAGAGGTTTTCTTGTAAACGAGACCTTTTTTGTACAGTTCGGTGAAGAACTTCTGTTCCCAGCGGTAATATTCCGGGGTGCAGGTCGCCAGCTCGCGGCTCCAGTCGTAGCCGAAGCCCAGCATTTTGAGCTGGTTTTTCATATAGGCGATGTTGTCGTAAGTCCACGGTGCCGGCGCCGTGTTGTTTTTCACCGCCGCGCCTTCCGCAGGCAGACCGAACGCATCCCAGCCAATTGGCTGCAATACATTTTTACCCAGCATGCGCTGGTAGCGAGAAACCACATCGCCGATGGTGTAGTTACGGACGTGGCCCATGTGTAGTCGGCCAGAAGGATAGGGGAGCATCGACAGGCAATAGTATTTCTCTTTGCTCTCGTCTTCAGTGACTTCGAATGTGCGTTTCTCTTCCCAGTGACGCTGTACTTTGGATTCTATCTCTTCCGGGCGGTATTGCTCTTGCATGGCAGCCAGTAGTCCTGTTTTTGCTACAGCTACAAATGTAGCGTTGTTACGTGGTTTTTCAGATCGGCATAGCATAGCCCAAACGTCAGCCTCAAAACAGCCTTTCCGCGAGCCGCGAACGAAATAGCCCGGCGCTTTTGCCGTTAACTTTTTGCCAACAGTGCGGCGCAGTCGGCACTGCGTACGGTAAATAACGTCTACCATTAGAGAGAGTTACTGAACCGGGAGGCGAAACGATGAACAAGGTTGCTCATTTTTACCGTGAACTGGTAGCGACGTTAACCGAACGTTTGCGCAATGGAGAGCGCGATATTGACGCATTAGTTGATCAGGCGCGCCAGCGCGTCTCACAGACCGGTGAGTTAACTCGCACCGAGATCGACGAGCTGATGCGGGCTATCCGCCGCGATCTCGAAGAGTTTGCCCGCAGCTATAACGAAAGTCAGGAAGAGGTGACGGACAGCGTCTTTATGCGGGTAATTAAAGAGAGTATCTGGCAGGAACTGGCGGATATCACCGATAAAACGCAGCTTGAATGGCGCGAAGTATTCCAGGATCTCAATCATCACGGTGTCTACCACAGTGGCGAAGTGGTGGGGCTGGGGAATCTGGTATGCGAGAAGTGCCACTTCCACCTGGCAGTATATACCCCGGATGTGTTGCCGCTGTGCCCGAAATGCGGGCACGATCAGTTCCAGCGACGCCCCTTTGAACCTTAAGGCAAAAACGCCTGCCGGTACTGGCAGGCGTTAATTTGTTAGTGCAGGATTTTGGCGAGGAAATCTTTTGCCCGTTCGGATTTTGGATTATTGAAGAAAGCGTCTTTCTCTGAATCCTCAACGATTTTCCCTTCATCCATAAAGATCACGCGGTTTGCCACTTTGCGGGCAAAGCCCATTTCGTGGGTCACCACCATCATCGTCATCCCTTCGTTTGCCAGTTCGACCATCACATCCAGCACTTCGTTGATCATCTCCGGATCGAGCGCTGACGTCGGTTCATCAAACAGCATCGCCACCGGATCCATACACAGGGCTCGGGCGATTGCCACACGCTGCTGCTGACCGCCGGAGAGCTGCGCCGGGAATTTGTTGGCGTGCGCCGACAGCCCAACACGCTCAAGCAGTTTTAAGCCTTTTTCCCGTGAGGCGGCTTTGTCACGCTTCAACACTTTGACCTGCGCCAGCGTCAGGTTGTCGATAATCGACAGATGCGGGAAGAGTTCAAAATGCTGGAATACCATGCCGACATGCGAGCGCAATTTTGCCAGATCGGTTTTCTTGTTGTTAACCTGGGTGCCGTTGACGATGATTTCGCCTTTCTGCACCGGCTCCAGGCCGTTAACGGTTTTAATCAGCGTGGATTTACCGGAACCCGACGGGCCGCACACTACCACCACTTCGCCTTTTTTCACTTCGGTGGAGCAGTCGGTCAACACCTGAAAGTGGCCATACCATTTAGAAACATTTTTCAGGGAAATCATTAGACGGTCCTTTTCTTCAGCCAGCTGACCAACAGCGAAGCACTGAGACTGATAACAAAATACACGGCGCCGGCAAACAGGATCATTTCGACCTGCGTACCATCACGCTCGCCAATGGTGGATGCCGTACGGAAGAAGTCCGCGAGGCTCAGGACATACACCAAAGAGGTGTCCTGGAACAGTACGATCCCTTGCGTTAACAGCAGCGGAACCATGGCGCGAAACGCCTGCGGCAGGATGATTAACTGCATCGACTGCCAGTGCGTCATACCCAACGCCAGCGCTGCGCTGGATTGCCCACGCGAGATACTCTGAATACCTGCGCGGATAATTTCCGAATAGTAAGCCGCTTCGAACATTGAGAACGCCACCATTGCCGAAATCAAACGGATATCGGTTTGCGGCGACAGGCCCAGCACGTTTTGCAGGAAACCCGGCACAATCAGGTAGAACCACAGCAGCACCATCACCAGCGGGATGGAGCGGAAGACGTTCACGTAGCTTTTGGCGAACCAGCGCAGCGGCGCAAACGTCGACAAACGCATTACTGCCAGCAGGGTGCCCCAGACAATCCCGATCACAATGGCGGTCACGGTGATTTTCAGCGTAATCGCCAGCCCGTTGAGCAGATAGGGCAGAGAAGGAACAATTGAACTCCAGTCAAAATCGTACATGTTTATTTGCCTCCCATATTGCCCGGCAGGCGAATTTTGCGTTCTACCAGCGTCATCACCAGCATAATGACCGCGTTAATCAGGACATAGGCTACGGTGATAGCAGTAAAGGATTCCCACGCGTGCGCGGAGTAATCCAGCAGTTTCCCTGCCTGCGCCGCCATATCGACCAGACCGATGGTGGAGGCGATAGCGGAGTTTTTCACCAGGTTCATCATTTCGGAGGTCATTGGCGGCACAATCACGCGATACGCATTCGGCAGCAGCACATAACGATAGGTTTGCGGCAGCGTCAGCCCCATTGCCAGCCCGGCGTTCTTTTGACCGCGCGGCAGCGACTGGATCGCCGCCCGTACCTGTTCGCATACGCGAGCGGCGGTGAACAGCCCCAGACAAACCATTGAAGAGATGAAAAATTGGATGTTCGGATCGAGCTCCTGTTTGAACCACATGCCGATATTTTCCGGCAGCAGTTCCGGTACCACCAGATACCATGCAAAGAACTGCACGATCAGCGGAACGTTACGGAACAGTTCGACATAGCAGGTGCCAATGCCGGACAGGAAACGGTTAGGGACTGTTCGCAGGATGCCAAACAGTGAACCGACAAGAAAAGCGATAATCCAGGCCGCGATGGAAAGCGCGATAGTGACCTGAAAACCACTCCATAGCCAGCCAAGGTAGGTGGTGTTGCCGAACGGGGCTTGTTGCAGGAATATTCCCCAGTTCCAGTCTATGGACATAAATCTACTCCGGAAAAAAAAGGGTAGCAGCGCTACCCTCGAAGATTGTATGAAGAGCGAGTTTTCGCGTTGAGTGGGGAACGACCATTCAACGTATAGTCTGTCCGTGCTACTTCGACAATCGAGAGGGCAGGTAAACCCGCCCCTAATGGTTTTAATTAGTTAAGAGCTTTATCATTCGGTGCTTTGAACAGCGCTTTCATGTCATCAGACAGCGTAAAGTTCATGTTCATGTTTTTTGGCGGAATCGGGCTTTTAAACCATTTCTCGTAGGACTTCTCTGCCGCGCCGGAGGTTTGCAACTGAGCAATGGTGTCATCCATCAGCTTTTTAAACTCTGGATCGTTTTTACGCAGCATGCAGCCGTACGCTTCGTGGGACTGCGGCGTACCAACGATTTCCCAGTTGTCGGGTTTCTTCGCTTTCGCACGTTCACCCGCCAGCAGAGCATCATCCATCATAAAGGCTACTGCACGGCCGCTTTCCAGCGTACGGAAGGAGTCGCCGTGGTCTTTAGCGCTGATGATGCGCATATCCATTTTCTTCTCATCATTCAGTTTGTTGAGCAGAATTTCGGACGTGGTACCCGAGGTCACGACAACCGCTTTGCCTTTCAGATCTGCGAAATCTTTAATCGGGCCGCCTTTTTTGGTCAGCAGACGCGTACCGACCACGAAAATGGTGTCGGAGAAGGCCGCTTGTTTTTGACGTTCAAGGTTGTTGGTGGTGGAACCGCACTCAAAGTCGAAAGTACCGTTTTGCAGCAGCGGAATACGGTTCTGCGAAGTAATAGGGATCAGCTTAACGGCCAGATCCGGCTTATTCAGTTTTTTCTTCACCGCTTCAACGATAGCGTTGGAGTAATCCTGCGAGTAGCCGACCACTTTCTGTTCGTTGTCGTAATAGGAGAACGGTACGGAAGATTCACGGTGACCCACGACGATAACGCCGTTTTTGGCAATTTTATCCAGCGTCGTTTGCTGCTGAGCAGCCGCATCGGCAGGTTTTGCATCTTCAGCATGAACCAGACCGGCGGACATTCCCATCACCAGCATCGCGGCGGCCAGTTTACGTAATTGCATATCCAGACTCCTTTATCGTCAGCGCCAGAGACGCATTGATACCCGTTGTGTATGTTGTGTTTTTTATAGACTGCGACATTTTCGTGCAGTGTCGTGTGTGTTTGTTACATTTAGTCTGGCTTAATGTAAAGATTTTGCTGCGGTATTGTTTATTTTTGCGAGGCGCGCCGCACCGTTTAAAGGCAAAAATCTTCCATTGCACCAAACTGGTGCCGCTAATGTTCCCTGCCGGTGCGACTCTGTTGCACATAAGCGGATTTCATAGCTGCCTGATATGTATAAGCAAATGGCATGCCAGAAACGACTGGATGGCTGCGAAGATGGGGGGCCTTTAGGAAGCGTTGCCGGATGGCGGCTATGCCTTATCCGGCCTACGGTGTGTGAATTGTCGGCCGGATAAGCGAAGCGCCTTTCGGCGCTTAAAAGAGCGGATTAACGGCGGCGCTGGCGCAGGCTCATCACCACGGCGGCAAAGCCGAAGAGGGCGGAGAGGATCCACACCGGCCAGTTACCTGCGCGTGCGTATGGTGTCAAACCGGATGTCGGCGTGACGCTGGTGGTGAGCACCTCGCGGGTAAACTGCGGGATCATCGCCTGAATCTCGCCCTGTGGGCCGATCACTGCGGTGATGCCATTGTTGGTACTGCGCAGCAGAGGACGCGCCAACTCCAGCGCGCGCATACGCGCCATCTGGAAGTGCTGCCACGGGCCGATAGACTTGCCGAACCACGCATCGTTAGAGATGGTCAGCAGGAAATCGGTATCCGGGCGGAAGTTATCACGCACCTGCTCGCCAAGAATGATCTCGTAGCAGATAGCTGCCGTCAGCTTCAGACCGTGCGCCGTCAGCGGCGGTTGTACATACGATCCGCGGCTGAATGAGGACATCGGCAGATCGAAGAACGGCGCCAGCGGGCGCAGAATCGACTCCAGCGGTACGAATTCGCCAAACGGTACCAGATGGTTCTTGTTATAGCGATCGGATGAACTGTAGCTGTAGGCGCTGTCTTTACCCAGCGTGATAATGGTGTTGTAGGTATCGTAACGGTTTTGTTGATTCAGCCGCGCATCGACAATACCGGTGATAAGCGTACTGTCATGCGCCCGCAGCAGATCATCCATGGCGGTTAAAAAGCGCTGTTGATTAATTTCCAGATCCGGAATGGCGGACTCCGGCCAGATGATCAGTTGCGATTTCCCCATCACCTGCTCAGTGGCGTCGCTGTAGATTTTCAGCGTGTTGAACAACTGCTTTTCGTCCCACTTCAGCGCCTGGGGAATATTGCCCTGTACCAGCGAAACCTGCGTGGTGCGCTGTGGCAGCAACTGATACCACTGGATATAGCGTAGCGGGAACGGCAGGGCGAACAGCAGCACCGCAATCACTAACGGACGCCAGCTTTTGTTCACCAGCGCCAGCACCAGTAAGCCGCTAACTACCATCAGCAGGAAGTTGATGGCTTCGACGCCCATCAGTGGCGCCAGCCCTTTCAGCGGGCCGTCGATCTGGCTGTAGCCGAACTGCAGCCACGGGAACCCGGTCAGCACCCAGCCGCGCAAAAATTCGGTAATTTGCCATACCACGGGGGCGGCGACAGCCACGCGCAGCCAGCTGGTTTGCGGCCAAAGGCGTGACAAAATCCCGGCGAACAGACCGGTATACAACGACAAATAGGCGGCCAGCAGAACCACCAGGAAAACGTTGACCGGGCCAGGCATACCGCCGAACTGCGCAATACTGACGTAAACCCAGTGCACGCCGCTACCAAACAGCCCCAGCCCCCAGAAATAACCAATCCAGGCGGACTGTAGAGGTCGACGATTGAGGGTTAATCCTTGCAGGCCCATCAGAGAGATAAGAGCTGCAGGCCAGAAGTCATAAGGAGAAAAAGCCAGCGTTCCGCTGGCTCCGAATAACAGCGCCAGCAGCAGACGCACGCGCTGGCGCTCAAACAGTGAGGCAAATACCATTTACATTACTCATCCAGTTTCGGTTGCGGCGAATCATCCGGCATTCTGACATGGACCTGAATAATACGTCGGCTGTCGGCCATAGCGACTTTGAATTGGTAACCATCAATGTCAATCGCTTCTCCGCGCGCCGGGAGATGACCAAACGCCTGCATCACCAGCCCGCCGATGGTGTCCACTTCTTCATCGCTGAAGTGGGTGCCAAAGGTCTCGTTGAAGTCTTCAATCGGCGCCAGTGCGCGCACTGTCCAGGTATGACGGCTGAGCTGGCGGAAGTCGATATCCTCTTCTTCGTCGTACTCATCTTCAATTTCGCCGACGATCAGCTCCAGAATGTCTTCAATCGTCACCAGACCGGAAACACCACCAAACTCATCAATCACGATAGCCATATGGTAGCGCTGGGAACGGAACTCTTTCAGCATGCGATCCACACGCTTACTTTCCGGTACCACCACTGCCGGGCGTAACACCTTTTCCATGCTGAAGGCTTCGGCATCGCTGCGCATAAAAGGCAGCAAATCCTTGGCCATCAGAATCCCTTCGATATGATCTTTGTCTTCGCTGATCACCGGGAAGCGCGAGTGGGCAGACTCGATAATGACATCGAGGCATTCGTCCAGCGTCTGGTTGCGTTTCAGGGTGATCATTTGTGAACGGGGGATCATGATGTCGCGCACGCGCTGGTCCGCGATATCCATCACCCCTTCAAGCATGTCGCGCGTATCGTTGTCGATAAGCTCGTTCTGCCCGGAGTCTCGGATCAGAGCCAGTAATTCGTCACGGTTTTTTGGTTCGCCGTGGAAAAGCTGACTCAGTAAAAGGGAGAAGAATCCCTTCTTGCTGTTGGTTGTGTCGCTACTGTGTGAGTTATCGTCGCTCATGGCGTCGTGTGGGTTCTCATGTTGGTTAATTTGTCGCTCGTCACGCGTAAACTCAGCGCCGGACGGCAGTTAAGAGTGGATGCGCAGGCTTTCCGGTTACTCTTTCTCGGAAATGTACGGATCCTCATAGCCCAGAGCAAGCATTATCTCTGTCTCGATCCCTTCCATTTCTTCCGCTTCATCGTCTGCAATATGGTCGTAACCGAGCAGGTGTAAACTACCGTGCACAACCATGTGCGCCCAGTGCGCATCCAGCGGTTTACCTTGCTCCTGCGCTTCCTGTTCCACCACCTGGCGGCAGATAATCAGATCGCCGAGCAGCGGCATTTCGATGCCGGGCGGCGCTTCAAAAGGGAATGACAGCACATTGGTCGGCTTATCTTTCCCGCGATAAGTCAGATTCAGTTCGTGGCTTTCCGCGCTGTCGACCAGGCGAATGGTGACTTCCGCTTCTTCCTGAAACTGCGGGATAACCGCGTCCAGCCACTTCTGAAACTGCGCTTCTTCCGGCAGGCCGCTGTTATCTTCACACGCCAACTGTAAATCGAGGATCACCTGACTCATTTCTGTTCCTGCTCCTGCGCTTCGCGCTTACGTTCGGCAGCCAGTTCTGCTTTACGTTTCTGTTCGGCTTCTTCCCAGGCCTCATAGGCGATAACGATGCGGGCAACAACCGGATGGCGGACCACGTCTTCGCTGTGGAAGAAGTTAAAGCTAATTTCATCGACATTCGCCAGCACTTCAATCGCATGACGCAGACCGGATTTGGTATTGCGCGGCAGGTCGATTTGCGTAATGTCGCCGGTGATCACCGCTTTCGAGTTAAAGCCGATACGCGTCAGGAACATCTTCATCTGCTCGATGGTGGTATTCTGGCTTTCATCAAGAATAATGAAGGCGTCGTTTAATGTCCGCCCGCGCATGTAGGCCAGCGGGGCGACTTCAATGACGTTGCGCTCAATCAGTTTCTCCACGCGTTCGAAACCGATCATTTCAAACAGCGCGTCATACAGCGGGCGCAGGTATGGATCCACTTTCTGGCTGAGATCGCCTGGCAGGAAGCCCAGTTTTTCCCCTGCCTCAACCGCCGGACGCGTCAGCAGAATACGGCGCACTTCCTGGCGCTCCAGCGCATCCACCGCCGCCGCAACCGCAAGGTAGGTTTTCCCCGTACCGGCCGGGCCTACGCCGAAGGTGATGTCGTGATCGAGAATATTGGCGACGTATTGCGCCTGGTTTGGCGTACGCGGTTTAATCACACCACGCTTGGTTTTGATATGGATAGCTTTGCCGTATTCCGGCACGCTCTCGGCGCTTTGTTCCAGCACGCGGGCTTCTTTGATCGCCAGATGAATTTGTTCCGGTTCGATGTCCTGCGTCTGGCCGCGCATTGGCGCAGTATCGACATACAGCGTGCGCAGAATGTCGGCCGCAGCGTTGACGCAGATTTCGCGTCCGGTGAGTTTGAAGTGATTATCGCGACGGTTGATTTCTATGCCCAGTCGCCGCTCCAGTTGTTTGATGTTGTCGTCAAACGGGCCGCACAGACTTAGCAGGCGTGTGTTGTCCGCTGGCTCAAGGGTAATTTCACGCGTATCTATGTTCAAACTGTTCCTCTTTTCAGTGTGTCGCGGGCTCTGCCCATCAGGGAATTATTCACGGCATATTAAGAAGTCGCAAGCTTAGCGCATGATGTTGGGGCAGGCAGGGGAAAAGCAAGGCCTGCCAGAAATGGCAGGCCAGTGGCATTACGGCTGGTACGTGCCAACGCCGAGGTCGTTCTCTTTACGCGTACGGGCGATTACCGATTCCGGGGATTCCACGACGCGCAGACCCATTTCGTCTTCGGTACGGACCAGTACGCCGCGCAGGGAGTTTGGATAGACATCAACGATTTCCACATCGACGAATTTGCCGATCATCTCTGGCGAGCCTTCAAAGTTCACCACGCGGTTATTTTCGGTACGACCGGACAGTTCCATGATGTTCTTGCGTGAAGTGCCCTCTACCAGAATGCGCTGGGTAGTGCCGAGCATACGCCGGCTCCAGGCCATCGCCTGCTGGTTAATGCGCTCCTGCAGAATATAGAGGCGCTGTTTTTTCTCCTCCTCCGGTACATCGTCCACCATATCGGCGGCCGGTGTCCCCGGACGTGCAGAGAAGATAAAGCTGTAGCTCATGTCGAAATTGACATCGGCGATAAGCTTCATCGTCTTTTCGAAATCGTCGGTGGTTTCGCCAGGGAAGCCAACGATAAAGTCGGAGCTTATCTGGATATCCGGGCGCGCCTCACGCAGCTTGCGAATAATTGCTTTATATTCCAGCGCAGTGTGCGTACGACCCATCATGTTCAGCACACGGTCGGAGCCGCTCTGCACCGGCAGATGCAGGAAGCTCACCAGCTCTGGCGTATCACGGTAGACATCAATGATATCGTCGGTGAATTCAATCGGGTGGCTGGTGGTGAAACGGATGCGGTCAATACCGTCGATCGCGGCGACCAGACGCAGCAGTTCCGCAAAGGTACCGGCGCTACCGTCGAAGTTCTCACCGCGCCAGGCGTTAACGTTCTGACCGAGCAGGTTCACTTCACGCACGCCCTGCGCCGCCAGTTGAGCGATTTCAAACAGGATGTCGTCAGATGGGCGGCTCACCTCTTCACCACGGGTGTAAGGCACCACGCAGTAAGTGCAGTATTTGTTGCAGCCTTCCATGATAGAGACAAAGGCGGTCGGACCTTCGGCACGCGGCTCCGGCAGACGATCGAATTTTTCAATTTCCGGGAAGCTGATATCGACGACCGGGCTACGGTTGCCGCGCACGGAGTTGATCATCTCCGGCAGGCGATGCAGAGTTTGCGGCCCGAAAATAATGTCAACGTAGTGGGCGCGCTGGCGAATGTGATCGCCCTCCTGAGAAGCTACGCAGCCGCCAACACCGATAATCAGATCGGGGTTTTTCTCTTTCAGCAGCCTCCAGCGACCCAGCTGATGGAAAACTTTTTCCTGAGCCTTTTCGCGGATCGAGCAGGTATTGAGCAGCAGCACATCCGCCTCTTCCGCCACTTCGGTCAGTTGATAGCCGTGTGTGGCATCCAGCAGATCGGCCATCTTCGATGAATCGTATTCGTTCATCTGACAGCCCCAGGTTTTTATGTGGAGTTTTTTAGTCATCGACTTGCTCTTGCTTAAGTTCATATACCCCGAGTATGACGGGTATAAGCCAGGATTGCAGGCCGCGTATTGTAATGCTTTGGTCGCGTGCTGACCAGTATGACGGATGTCAGACGCAAGGGAGAAAAAATCCGGTAAACTTAAGGGATTCTCGTTTAAGGAAAATTAGCCATGACACATCACACTGAAGTCGCCGTCGTTGGCGGTGGCATGGTCGGCGGAGCGCTGGCGCTGGGGCTGGCGCAACATGGATTTACCGTTACGGTAATTGAGCAGCATGCGCCGCCCACGTTTGATGCGACGGCGCAGCCGGATGTGCGTATTTCGGCAATTAGCGCCGCATCGGTGGCGTTGCTGCGCGGGTTGGGTGTCTGGGAACGTGTGCAGGCGATGCGCTGCCACCCGTATCGCCAGCTGGAAACCTGGGAGTGGGAAAACGCCCATGTGATATTTGACGCCCGCGAGCTGAAATTGCCGCTGCTCGGTTATATGGTTGAAAACAATGTCCTGCAACGTGCGCTGTGGGACGCGCTTGAGGCGCATCCGCAGGTCACGTTACGTGTGCCCGCGGCACTCAGCGGATTACATACGGATGGTGATCATCACCAACTGACCTTCGAGGAGGGCGAGTCGTTAACGGCGAAGCTGGTGGTTGGCGCGGATGGCGCTAACTCCCGCGTTCGGCAGGCGGCCGGAATTGGCATTCACGCCTGGCAGTATCAGCAATCCTGTATGTTGATTACCGTTGAGTGCGAAGCTGAGGCAGGCGAGAGCACCTGGCAACATTTTACTCCCGATGGGCCGCACGCCTTTTTACCGCTGTTTGGCAACTGGGCCTCGTTGGTATGGTATGACACGCCTGCGCGTATTCGCCAGTTACAGACGCTGACTATGGCGCAGCTGGAGCAGGAGATCGTTCGCAACTTTCCTCCGCGACTGGGGCGCGTGAAGCCGGTTGCGGCGGCGGCATTCCCGCTGGCGCGCCGTCATGCGTTGCAATATGTTCGCCCGGGCCTTGCGCTGGTGGGCGATGCGGCACATACCATTCATCCGCTGGCCGGGCAGGGCGTCAATCTGGGCTATCGTGATGTTGATGCCTTGCTGGAAGTGCTTACCGGGGCACGTACGCACGGCGAAGCCTGGGCCAGTCACGCGATTTTAAAACGCTATCAGACGCGTCGAATGGCGGATAACTTTATTATGCAAAGCGGTATGGATCTGTTCTATGCCGGGTTCAGCAACAACCTTGGCCCGGTCAGGTTGTTGCGTAATATTGGTCTGATGGCGGCGGAGCGTGCCGGAGTGCTGAAACGTCAGGCGCTGAAATATGCTTTAGGACTATAGATGTTAACTTTGTGCCGCGAGTATCCAGTGTTCGCGGCCTTTGATTCGCATTAGCGTAACGAAAGCAGTACATCCAACGCAGTACGCACGCGCATTTTCTGCTGGAAAAAAGCCTGATAGCCGTCAGCCGCTTCAACATGTTGCAATGCCCATGCACCGGCGCGCATATCGCGCATTGTTGTCAGTGTATGGTAGATCGGCAGCAGCAGAAGTATAAATGCCGCTACTGCTGCGATCCCTGCATAGCTCGTCCACTCAATTTCCCGCGTCTGCTGTATCAACAGTCCTAAGGTCATTAACTGCAAAATGAGCCGGGCAATAAAGCCCCGCCAGTAGAATTGCTGAAGACGTTCTGGCGTATGAAAACAGGGGTTTTTAAGCGAAGCGCGTTGCTCTTCCAGCGGAATGCCTTGCATGTAAACTTTCCAGTTAGATATTTCGCTGAGCAGCGTGGCCTGGCCATGTTGGCTGAGCGTGTGCAGTCGCATCGAAACCAGCACCGGAAACACGAGACCCATCAGCAGACCATACAAAAAGGGTGCGGAGAGGCCGAAAAAAGCCAGTGCCAGGCAAAATACACCTAACAGAATGTAGAGTGGGGAGTAGAGTGGGAAGGCTGTTGTCTGGTAGTTCATGATGTCATCCCCGCTGAGTAATGGTTTAAATTACCACTGATTTTGACGGGATACTCGCTACCAATTCCGGGGATGAAAAAACAAAAAAGCCCGCCGAAGCGAGCTTTTTTGCATTAAGTGGCTGGGGTACGAGGATTCGAACCTCGGAATGGTGGAATCAGAATCCACTGCCTTACCGCTTGGCGATACCCCAAATGTGCGCCCGCAAAAGCAGACGTCTTTGAGATGGCTGGGGTACGAGGATTCGAACCTCGGGATGGTGGAATCAGAATCCACTGCCTTACCGCTTGGCGATACCCCAACAAATCTTTCAGGTTTAATACGCTAAAGTACTACACCTTAAATATGGTGGCTACGACGGGAATCGAACCTGTGACCCCAGCATTATGAGTGCTGTGCTCTAACCAGCTGAGCTACGTAGCCAAATTTTACTGCTTACCCAGTCATCGACTGGCTGGGGTACCTGGATTCGAACCAGGGAATGCCGGTATCAAAAACCGGTGCCTTACCGCTTGGCGATACCCCAACGACTGACGCGTTTACACGCAGGAGTCGAAGAAGAGATGGCTGGGGTACCTGGATTCGAACCAGGGAATGCCGGTATCAAAAACCGGTGCCTTACCGCTTGGCGATACCCCATCCGTGCAACACCTGTTGGGAATGGTGCGGGAGGCGAGACTTGAACTCGCACACCTTGCGGCGCCAGAACCTAAATCTGGTGCGTCTACCAATTTCGCCACTCCCGCAAAAAAAGATGGTGGCTACGACGGGAATCGAACCTGTGACCCCAGCATTATGAGTGCTGTGCTCTAACCAGCTGAGCTACGTAGCCATCTTTTTTTCGCGTTACCTTATCGGCGTTGCGGGGCGCATTATGCGTATTGGGCCTTACAGCGTCAATACCTTTTTCATCGAAAATTGCCGTAATGTGACTGTTTGGTTAGGTTGCGAACAGCATGGATGCTTTATTCAACAAAATTCGAATTTATTCATGAAATCAGTGATACAAAAAAATACGGACCCCGCAGGGCCCGTAAGAATAACCGCCACTTATTAATAAGCGGACTGGTGAATACCCACAGCGCGACCTGACGGATCGTTCATGGTTTTGAATGCTTCATCCCACTCGAATGCTTTAGCCGAAGAGCAGGCAACAGACGGACCGCCAGGTACGCATTCTGCTGCGCTTGGCAGCGGGAACAGCTCTTCAAAGATTTCGCGGTACAAATACGCTTCTTTTGACGCTGGCGTGTTGTAGGGGAAGCGGTAGCTGGCGGTCGCCAGTTGCTGATCCGTCACCTGCTGCGCCGCCACTTCTTTCAGCGTATCGATCCAACTGTAACCTACACCGTCGGAGAACTGCTCTTTCTGGCGCCACGCCACGCTTGCCGGCAGATAGGATTCAAAACATTCGCGCAGAATGTGTTTTTCCATTTTGCCGTTGCTGCCGCACATTTTGTCCTGCGGGTTGATGCGCATTGCCACGTCGAGGAATTTCTTATCAAGGAACGGAACGCGTGCTTCAACACCCCAGGCCGACATCGCTTTGTTTGCACGCGCACAGTCAAACATATGCAGCGCTTGCAGTTTACGTACGGTCTCTTCATGCAGTTCTTTGGCATCCGGCGCTTTATGGAAGTAGAGATAGCCGCCGAATACTTCATCGGAACCCTCGCCGGAGAGCACCATTTTGATACCCATCGCTTTGATTTTACGCGACATCAGGTACATCGGGGTTGAAGCGCGAATAGTCGTCACATCATAAGTTTCGATGTGATAGATAACGTCACGGATCGCATCCAGACCTTCCTGCACGGTGAAGTGAATTTCGTGGTGCACGGTGCCGAGATGGTTAGCCACTTCCTGCGCGGCTTTCAGATCCGGCGCGCCTTTCAGGCCAACAGCAAAGGAGTGCAATTGTGGCCACCAGGCTTCAGAGCGCTCCTGATCCTCAACGCGACGAGCAGCGAATTTCTTGGTGATAGCTGAAATGACAGAAGAATCCAGACCGCCGGAGAGCAGCACGCCGTACGGCACGTCTGACATCAGATGGCTTTTCACCGACTCTTCCAGCGCCTGGCGCAGCTCGGCTTTATCCGTCACGTTATCTTTTACAGCGTCATAGTCAAACCAGTCGCGCTGATAGTAAGAACGGATTTCACCGTCTTTGCTCCACAGGTAGCTGCCTGCCGGAAACTCTTTAATCGTGCGGCAAACCGGTACCAGCGCTTTCATTTCTGAGGCAACATAAAAGTTGCCGTGCTCATCGTGACCCATGTACAGCGGAATAATACCGATATGGTCGCGGCCAATCAGATAAGCATCTTTTTCACTGTCATACAGGGCGAAAGCAAACATCCCCTGCAAATCGTCGAGGAATTCCGGACCTTTCTCCTGATACAGCGCCAGGATCACTTCACAGTCGGAACCGGTCTGGAATGCATAACGATCGCCGTATTCTGCGCGTAAAGCCTGATGGTTATAGATTTCACCGTTAACCGCCAGCGCATGCGTTTTTTTCTCGTTATACAGCGGCTGCGCGCCTGCGTTGACGTCAACAATAGAGAGACGCTCATGGGCCAGAATGGCTTTGTCACTTGCATACACGCCGGACCAATCCGGGCCGCGGTGGCGCATCAGGCGGGATAATTCCAGCGCTTTTTTACGTAATTCTGCTGCGTCGGTTTTAATATCCAGTACGCCAAAAATTGAACACATAGACTTCTCCGTTAACCTTGAGGGCATTGCTGTAATGTTGTGTGCTTGCATTCAAAATGCCGCAAAAGCGCAGGGGCGCGCAAGCCTTTTGCGAGCGTAAACTTAAAAAGTGCAATAGTGATTATCGAATGCTGAAAAAAGAGTACAGATTGAACTCTGTTATTGATGAATCATTAAAATAAAGCGCTTTTTATTGAATGGCGTTGTTTTTTATCAGGCTCAAAATGAAAAACCACGCCCGAAGACGTGGTTTCTGTCAGATAACATCGATTTCCGCGACGGAGGGGTAAATCCACGAAGGGCGAAACGGCATGGCGTCAATATCATCAATTTGTGAAACGCCCGAGAGCACCAGGATGGTCTCCAGACCGGCCTGAAAACCGGCCAAAATATCGGTACGCAGATTGTCGCCGACAATCACCGTCTGCTCCGAGTGTGCCTGCATCGTATTCAGCGCGGCGCGGATGATCCACGGGCTGGGTTTGCCGACGTAAAACGGTTTACGGCCAGAAATTTTTTCGATACCAGCACACAGCGCGCCGCACGCAGGGTAAAAACCGCGCCCGTGGGTGTCCGGGTTGGTGGCAATAAAGCGTGCGCCATTGGCGACAAAGAAGGCCGCTTTGTGCATCATTTCCCAGTTATAGGAGCGGGTTTCGCCGACGATGACAAAATCCGGATTGATGTCGGTAATGGTAAAGCCTGCTTTATAAAGCTCATGGATCAGCGCGCCTTCACCAACAACATAGGCTTTTTTCCCTTCCTGACGCTTGAGAAAATCCGCGGTAGCCATGGCCGAGGTATAAAAGACGCTGGCGGGTACATCAATACCGGCGGAAATAAAGCGGTTCGCCAGATCCTGGCCGGTCTGAGAAGGGTAATTCGTCAACAGCACCAGCGGCATTCCTTTCTCAAGGATGCGCGTAATGAACTCTGCCGCGCCAGGCACCGCTACGTTATCGTGCATCAGCACGCCGTCGATATCACAGATTACATTCTGAATGGTCATGGACTGTCCGGATAAAAATGAAGTAATAACTATAAACCCTGTCAGTTTTCCAGCAAACGTTGCAGCAGCAGACCGTTCAACATGGCGCGTTTCACCAGCGCGAATGCGCCGATAGCCGAGCGATGATCCAGCGTGGAGGGCACCACCGGCAGGTTTTTGCGAAACGCTTTCAGCGCCTGGGTATTAATGCAGGCTTCAATGGCGGGGAGCAGGACTTTGCTGGCCTCAACAATCTCGCCTGCGATCACGACTTTTTGTGGATTAAACAGGTTGATGGCAATCGCAATGGTTTTGCCAAGATGACGGCCGACATATTCGATCACTTCACAGGCCAGCGCGTCGCCTTTATTTGCGGCTTTACAGATCGTTTTAATTGAACAATCGTCTGGCGTGAGGCGGCTTTGATAGCCCTGTTCCAGCAGATGGCGCACGCGCTGTTCAATGGCAGCATTGGCGGCTATCGTCTCCAGACAACCGAAGTTACCGCAGTGGCAACGTTCACCCAGCGGCTCGACCTGCACGTGACCGATCTCGCCTACGTTACCGTTACGACCAATAAAAATACGCCCGTTGGAGATGATTCCGGCGCCGGTGCCGCGATGCACGCGCACCAAAATAGAGTCTTCGCAGTCCTGACTTGCCCCAAAATAGTGCTCAGCAAGTGCCAGACTGCGAATGTCATGACCAACAAAACAGGTCAATTTAAAGCGTTTTTCCAGCGCTTCCACCAGCCCCCAGTTTTCGACCTGGATATGCGGCATGTAACGGATGACGCCGCTTTCCGGATCGACCAGCCCCGGCAGGATGACCGAAATGGCGATCAGTTCGCGGATCTTACGCTGGCTGGTTTCAATAAACAGGCTGATGGTATTAAGCAGCGCATGCTCGAGTGTTTCCTGGGTGCGTTCCGGTAAAGGGTAGTGCTCTTCAGCCAGCACTTTGCTGCTCAGATCATACAGCGTCAGCGTAGTGTCATAACGACCAAGACGCACACCGATAGCCTGAAAATTGCGGGTTTCGGTGACGATGGAGATGGCGCGGCGGCCTCCGGTGGAGGCCTGTTGATCGACTTCTTTGATCAACCCGCGTTCAATCAGTTGACGCGTGATTTTGGTCACGCTGGCAGGAGCAAGCTGGCTTTGTTCGGCAATCTGAATGCGCGAAATGGGGCCATGTTGATCAATCAGGCGGTAAACCGCCGCGCTGTTAAGCTGTTTTACGAGGTCAACGTTACCAATTTGAGCCTGTCCGCCTGATGTCATACT
This sequence comes from Kosakonia radicincitans DSM 16656, assembly GCF_000280495.2. Taxonomy (NCBI): domain Bacteria; kingdom Pseudomonadati; phylum Pseudomonadota; class Gammaproteobacteria; order Enterobacterales; family Enterobacteriaceae; genus Kosakonia; species Kosakonia radicincitans. Next base: position 3,992,550 of record NZ_CP018016.1, on the reverse strand, counting down.
TTCTCTTTATACAGTGACGACCTCGTTGCCATTAACGATGGTCTTGATGATTTTATAATCGCGTGTGAACGCGGTCAGGTTCGCCACTTTGCCGATGGCGAGGCTGCCTAAGCGGTTATCAACGCCAATGGCGCGAGCGGGGTAGAGTGTTGCCATACGCAGCGCTTCGTCCAGTGCGATGCCGACATGCTCTACCAGATTGCGAACCCCTTCAATCATTGTCAGGGAGGAACCGCTCAGCGTTCCGTTTTCGTCCACACACAACCCATTCCGGTAGTATATTGTTTTGCCAGCAAAAATAAATTGTTCAATGTTTGCACCCGCTGGCGCGGTCGCGTCGGTCACCAGGCAAAGTTTGTCACCTTTCAGACGCTTAGCGTTACGGATATTAACGTAATCGACGTGCAACCCGTCTGCAATAACGCCACAGTAAACATCCGTATCATCGAGCACCGCGCCAGCCAGACCCGGCTCACGACCGGTGATGTATGGCATGGCATTATAAAGGTGCGTCGCAAAAGTGATCCCGGCGCGGAATCCGGCTTTCGCTTCTTTCAACGTGGCGTTAGAGTGCCCGGCGGAAACCACAATCCCTGCATCCGCCAGTTGACGAATGACTTTGTCGCCCGCCATTTCCGGTGCCAGCGTTACCTTGGTGATAACATCGGCGTTCTGGCACAAAAAATCGACCAGTGCAGGTTCCGGTTTACGCACAAACGCCGGGTTATGGGTGCCTTTTTTAACGATATTCAGCCACGGCCCTTCCAGATGAAGGCCGAGCGCCTGATTCGGATATTTCTCCAGGTAATCGCGCATCACCTGCACGCCCTGTTTCATTAATTCATCGCTGGTGGTGATCAGTGTCGGCAAGTAGCTGGTGCAGCCGGATTTTTCGTTCGCCTGCTGCATTATCTCCAGCGTTTTTACGCTTACCGCTTCCGCGGTGTCATTAAACTGTACGCCGCCGCAGCCGTTAAGCTGCACGTCGATAAATCCGGGGGCCAGAATGGCGCCATTCAACGAGCGTTGTTCGATTCCCGTCGGCAACTCGTCCTGTGGGCAAAGACGTTCAATCAGGCCATTGGCAATCACAACCGCGTGATTATCCAGAATTTCATGGCCGGTGTAGATTCGGCAATGGGTTAAAGCATACATAACGACCCCCGGTTACAAATGTGTACCGCTCCGTAGTCATCCCTTGCGGAGCGGAAACTGAATTACAGACCTTTGATGTTTTCCGCTTCTAACTCGTTGAAGTATTTCAGCGTTTTAACTTTCAGCTCCATCGTGGACGGTTCATCGCAGACGATGACTGCTTTCGGATGCAGCTGCAGGCAACTAATGGTCCACATATGGTTTACGTTGCCTTCTACTGCCGCCTGCAGAGCCTGCGCTTTCACGCCGCCAAGTACCAGGATCATCACTTCCTCTGCGTCAAGCAGCGTGCCCACGCCGACAGTCAGCGCGTATTTCGGCACCAGGTTCACATCGCCGTCAAAAAAGCGAGAGTTCGCCACGCGAGTGTCATGAGTCAGGGTTTTAATGCGCGTGCGTGAAGCCAGAGAAGAGGCCGGTTCGTTAAACGCAATGTGCCCGTCGTTACCTACGCCGCCCATAAACAGGTGAATTTTGCCGTAGGAACGGATTTTTTCTTCATAGCGGCGGCATTCTGCGTCAATATCAGGCGCATTGCCATCCAGCAGGTTAATATTTTCTGCCGGAATATCAACGTGATCAAAGAAGTTGCGGTGCATAAAGCTATGGTAGCTTTCCGGGTGCTCTTTCGGCAGGCCAACATATTCGTCCATGTTGAAGGTGACAACGTGCTGGAAACTAACCTGGCCTGCTTTGTGCATCTCAACCAGCGCTTTGTAAGCGGTGAGCGGCGTACCGCCGGTTGGCAGACCAAGGATAAACGGACGATCTGCCGTCGGTTTGAATGCGTTGATACGATTTACGATATGGCGGGCTGCCCATTTTCCGACTTGTTCAGCTGTCGCCAGGGGAATCAGTCTCATTGTTCACCTCAAAAGTTAAATGAATAAAGTTGGCGGAATGCTTACTGGCTCGGTGTTAAGCGTAACCTGAATTCGTTACAGAGAGGGAGCAGTCCGTCTTGATATTTTTGATCATAAAATAAGTTTTACTTGTTTGCTAGCATTCGGGAGGCTTATTGACGATAGTTAGTGACTCTTATCACAAAAAAAATGCTTTTAATTTGCGAGGCGAATTAATTTTTCACACACTCTGCAAGGTAGTGAAAAAATAGCCTGTAGGGTAGTGAATAAATAGCCGTGATTTCAGGTTAGTTACACAATAAAAAACGACTGTTTCAGTGAGCTCACGATGGGTTCATAGGGGGAATAAAAGTGAGTATTCTAGGTTATTTACAAAAGATTGGCCGTGCGCTGATGGTGCCTGTCGCCACTCTGCCTGCGGCGGCGATACTGATGGGTGTCGGCTACTGGATTGACCCGGTTGGCTGGGGTGGACAAAACGCACTGGCGGCGTTTTTCATCCAGTCCGGCTCTGCCATTATCGATAACATGGGCGTGCTGTTCGCGGTGGGTGTCGCTTATGGTATGTCCAAAGATAAAGATGGCGCTGCTGCACTTGCTGGTTTTGTCGGCTTCTTGGTATTAACCACGCTGTGTTCACCTGCTGCGGTTGCCATGATCCAGAAGATTCCGGCGGATCAGGTTCCTGCTGCGTTCGGCAAAATCAAAAACCAGTTTATTGGTATTCTGGTCGGGATTATTGCCGCCGAACTTTATAACCGCTTCAGCAATGTCGAATTGCCGAAAGCGCTCTCCTTCTTCAGTGGCCGCCGTCTGGTGCCGATCCTCACATCGTTTGTGATGATCGTGGTCGCTTTCATCATGATGTTTATCTGGCCGGTCGTATTTAGCGGTCTGGTGGGTTTTGGTGAACATATCCAGAAAATGGGGTCAATCGGTGCGGGTGTCTACGCCTTCTTTAACCGTCTGCTGATCCCGGTTGGTCTGCATCACGCGCTGAACTCCGTGTTCTGGTTCGATGTTGCTGGCATCAATGACATTCCTAACTTCCTTGGCGGCGCACAGTCTATCGAAGCTGGTAAAGCGGTTGTTGGCGTCACTGGTCGTTACCAGGCGGGCTTCTTCCCGATCATGATGTTCGGTCTGCCTGGCGCGGCGCTGGCGATTTACCACTGCGCTCGTCCGGAAAATAAAGCCAAAGTACTGGGCATCATGATGGCCGGCGCGTTTGCCGCGTTTTTCACCGGTATTACCGAACCGCTGGAATTCTCCTTCATGTTCGTGGCGCCGGTATTGTATGTCATCCACTCGATCCTGACCGGTATCTCTGTTTTCATCGCTGCGAGCATGCACTGGATTGCCGGTTTCGGCTTTAGTGCGGGTCTGGTGGATTTGGTGCTCTCTTCGCGTAACCCGCTGGCAACCCAGTGGTGGATGCTGATCCCGCAGGGGCTGGTGTTCTTCGTTATCTACTATGTGATCTTCCGCTTCACGATCACCAAATTCAACCTGCTGACGCCGGGCCGTGAGCTGGCTGTTGCCGGTGACGAAACCGATGGTCAGGATGTAAACGTAAGTGCGGATACCGAGCAGGATGTGAGTGGGCTGGCGCGTCAGTATATTGCCGCAGTTGGCGGTACTGATAACCTGACCGGCATTGATGCTTGTATCACCCGCTTGCGTCTGAACGTGAAAGACTCTGCACTGGTGAACGATGCGCTGGCTAAACGCCTGGGCGCAACCGGTGTTATCCGTCTGAACAAAACCAGCGTGCAGATCATCGTTGGTTTTGTGGCGGAAAAAATCGCCAATGCGATGAAGACCACCGGCCATGTTCCGGCTGCAGGTAATGCAGCGCCAGCCGCTGCACCCGTGGCGAGTGTTAAGCCTCAGGCCGTACCGAACGCAACAGTGATTGCTGAACTGGTATCGCCAGTAACGGGTGAACTGGTTGCGCTGGATCAGGTGCCTGATGAAGCTTTCGCCAGCAAAGCTGTTGGCGACGGTGTGGCGGTGAAACCAACTGAAAGCATTGTGGTTTCTCCGGCAGCGGGCACCATCGTTAAAATCTTCAATACTAACCACGCATTCTGCCTGGAAACCGAAAAAGGCGCTGAAATCGTTGTGCATATGGGCATCGATACGGTGGCGTTGGGCGGCCAGGGCTTTACGCGGTTGGTGGAAGAAGGCGCAGAAGTTGTGGCGGGCCAGCCAATACTGGAAATGGATCTGGCGTACCTCAATGCGAATGCCCGCTCAATGATTAGTCCGGTTGTCGTCAGCAATATCGATGACTTTAGCGGTCTGGTTATTAAGGCGCAGGGTCAGCTTGTTGCCGGTCAGACGCCGCTGTATGAGATTAAAGGCAAGTAGTTGCTCCTGAGTAAGCATTAATGCCTTAAGCGGCGGGGGAGAACCTCCGCCGCTTTTTTTTTGCCCCGCACTTAATCAATGCCATACTGCAGCCGCTTTATTACAAGGGATACCATGAAGCGGATGTGCTTTTGACTCTGTTTGCCACTGTTTCAGAGAGGCTGCCCACGCGCACAAGCCATAGCCGATTACCTTTCCAGCGGGCAACGCTGATTTGTATAAGTAAAGGTTGTTTCCTGCGCCCTGTTATTAGATCATATGCCGTTATACGTTGTTTACGCCTTGAGGAACCCGTAATGAGTGAGGCAGAAGCCCGCCCGACTAACTTTATTCGCCAGATCATTGATGAAGATCTGGCCAGTGGTAAGCACACTACCATCCATACCCGTTTTCCGCCGGAGCCGAATGGCTACCTGCACATCGGCCATGCGAAATCTATCTGCCTGAACTTCGGCATCGCACAAGATTACCAGGGCCAGTGCAATCTGCGTTTTGACGACACCAACCCGGCGAAAGAAGACATCGAATACGTTGAATCAATCAAAAACGACGTGCAATGGTTGGGCTTTCACTGGTCTGGCGACATCTGCTACTCCTCGGATTACTTCGACAAGCTGTACCAGTATGCGATCGAGCTGATCAACAAAGGTCTGGCCTATGTTGACGAGCTTTCTGCTGATGAAATCCGTGAATATCGCGGTACGCTGACTCAGCCGGGTAAAAACAGCCCGTTCCGCGATCGCAGTGTAGAAGAGAACCTGGCGCTGTTTGAGAAAATGCGTGCAGGCGGCTTTGAGGAAGGTAAAGCATGCCTGCGTGCGAAGATCGATATGGCATCGCCGTTTATCGTGATGCGCGATCCGGTGTTGTATCGCATTAAATTTGCAGAACATCACCAGACCGGCAACAAGTGGTGCATCTACCCGATGTACGACTTTACCCACTGCATCAGCGATGCGCTGGAAGGCATTACGCACTCCCTGTGTACGCTGGAATTCCAGGACAACCGTCGTCTTTATGACTGGGTGCTGGATAACATCACCATTCCGGTTCATCCGCGCCAGTACGAGTTTTCGCGTCTGAATCTGGAATACACCGTGATGTCGAAGCGCAAGCTGAACCAGTTGGTCACTGAGAAGCATGTGGAAGGCTGGGATGACCCGCGTATGCCGACCATCTCCGGTCTGCGCCGCCGTGGTTATACTGCCGCTTCCATCCGTGAATTCTGTAAACGCATTGGCGTGACCAAGCAGGACAACACTATCGAAATGGCTTCGCTGGAATCCTGTATCCGTGAAGATCTTAACGAGAATGCGCCGCGTGCAATGGCAGTTATCGATCCGGTGAAACTGGTTATCGAAAATTATCCGCAGGGCAGCAGCGAAATCGTCACCATGCCGAACCATCCGAATAAACCGGAGATGGGCACGCGTGAAGTGCCGTTTAGCGGCGAGATCTGGATCGATCGCGCAGATTTCCGTGAAGAAGCGAATAAGCAATACAAACGTCTGGTGCTGGGCAAAGAAGTGCGCCTGCGCAACGCGTATGTAATTAAAGCTGAGCGCGTGGAGAAAGATGACGAAGGCAATATCACTACCATTTTCTGCTCTTACGATGCGGACACTCTGAGTAAAGATCCGGCTGATGGGCGTAAAGTGAAAGGTGTGATCCACTGGGTAAGCGCGCAGCATGCGTTGCCAGTAGAAATCCGTCTCTATGATCGCCTGTTCAGTGTACCGAACCCGGGCGCGGCGGATGATTTCCTTGCCACCATCAATCCGGAATCGCTGGTGATCAAGCAGGGTTATGCTGAACCCTCTCTGAAAGAGGCGCAGCCGGGTAAAGCGTATCAGTTCGAGCGCGAAGGTTATTTCTGCCTCGACAGCCGTTATGCAAGCGCTACCAAAGCAGTCTTCAACCGCACAGTCGGGCTGCGCGATACCTGGGCAAAAATGGGTGACTGATTAAGTCAACCACGGACTATCAGCTTAAAACGCCGCGAACTGCGGCGTTTTTTTTTGCTTATTCATTAGGCCATTATAACACAATATATTCGCGTCGCGAATTAATGTCGTCTCTTATTGATGTTGACTTAACCTATCGAAAAAGATCGCAAATAGATAATTTTAGCTAAATATAAGATGTAATCGCTAACAAAAGGCATTATATGCTATTTAATTGCGTTAAAATTAATCATTTAACCGGTCTATGTAATTTGTTTCAAAACACTACCAATTATGTGCACTTCATCATAATCCTGCATTTTGCTCACTAAAAAGCATTGATAATTCGCGTCGCGAAAAATAGTCTTAACCCGGTAGTTACTTCGGGGGTATTTCGTAACTACCTAAACTTTTTGCTTTTTTTCTCGCCGTCGCGGCGGTTTATATGCGTCCAGAAGGAATCACTCATGCGTATGTTTAGTGGTAAACGTAGTGCACTGGCACTGGCTATTACCAGTGTCACAGCAATATCGGGCTGGGTTGTATCTCCACAGGCTCATGCAGCAGGTTTTATCGATGATTCCACGCTCACGGGCGGTATCTATTACTGGCAGCGTGAACGTGACCGCAAAGATGTTCTGGAAAATAAATACAAAACTAACCTTTCTCACTCGACCTGGAACGCCAATCTGGATTTCCAGTCTGGCTATGTCGCGGACATGTTCGGTCTGGATATTGCGGCTTTTACCGCGATTGAAATGGCAGAAAACGGCGACAGCGCGCATCCGAACGAAATTGCTTTCTCCTCCAGTAACAAAGCCTACAAAGAAGACTGGTCAGGAGATAAAAGCGGAATCAGCCTGTATAAAGCCGCCGCGAAATTTAAATATGGCCCGGTCTGGGCGCGCGCGGGTTACATTCAGCCAACCGGCCAAACGCTGTTAGCGCCGCACTGGAGCTTTATGCCGGGCACCTACCAGGGGGCGGAAGCCGGGGCGAATTTTGATTACGGCGATGCAGGTGCGCTGAGCTTCTCGTATATGTGGACCAATGAATACAAGGCGCCGTGGCATATCGAGATGGATAAGTTTTATCAGAACGACAGAAAAACCAAAGTCGATTATCTGCACTCGCTCGGCGCGAAATATGACTTCAAAAACGATCTGGTGCTGGAGGCCGCATTTGGCCAGGCGGAAGGCTACGTCGATCAATACTTCGCTAAAGCCAGCTACAAATTTGACGTGGCAGGCAGCCCGCTCAGCACCAGCTACCAGTTCTACGGCGCCCGCGACAAAGTCAGCAATGGCGGCGTGAACGATATTTACGACGGCACTGCATGGCTGCAAGCGTTGACCTTTGGCTACAAAATTGGTCAGGTTGATTTGCGTCTTGAAGGCACCTGGGTCAAAGCTGACGGTCAGCAAGGATACTTCCTGCAACGTATGACGCCAACCTATGCGTCATCCAACGGACGTCTCGATATCTGGTGGGATAACCGCTCTGACTTTAATGCCAATGGTGAAAAAGCTCTCTTCTTCGGCGCGATGTATGACCTGAAGAACTGGAACCTGCCTGGCTTTACGGTCGGCGCCTCTTACGCCTATGCGTGGGACGCGAAGCCGGCTGATATGGCAACACCGGATGCGTATTACGATCCAAACTACCGCCTGAAAGAATCCGCTTACAGCCTTGATGCGATCTATACCGTTCAGGATGGTCGCGCCAAAGGCACGATGTTCAAGCTGCACTTTACCCAATACGACAACCATTCTGACATTCCGAGCTACGGCGGCGGCTATGGCAACATCTTCCAGGATGAGCGCGACGTGAAATTTATGGTTATCGCACCATTCACCATCTTCTGATGCGTTTGCCGGGTTATGCCCGGCTGAAATACAAGGAATAAGTAATGAAAACAGTACGTTTAAGCATCTTAGCCAGCGCAATCTTTGGGGTATTAAGCAGCCCTGCGCTGGCAAACCAGAATACTGTCGACGCCATCAGCCAGTTTCATCTTAACTACGCGGTGAAGGATAACTTTGCCGCACAGAACGGCATTGATTGTGCGAAGCTGGGTGCTGACTGGGCTTCCTGCAATAAGGCGGTGATCACGCTGACCAACAAGGGTGAGGCTATAACCGACAAGGATTGGGCGATTTACTTCCACAGCATCCGTCCGATACTGGAAGTGGCAAATGACCAGTTTAAGGTTAGCCATATCATGGGCGATCTGCACAAACTGGAGCCAACGGACAAATTTACCGGCTTTCCGGCGAAGCAGGCAGTGGAAATTCCTGTTGTTAACGAGTACTGGCAGTTGTTTGTTACCGATGTGCTGCCTCGCTGGTATGTGACGGCCGAAGGTGCGACGGCAAAAGTGATCGCCAATACCGATACCGAAGATCTGTTCCAGTTTATTACGCCGCTCGACGGCCAATGGAAACGTACGCCGGATGATAAAAACATCCTGATGACCGCTGAAGCGCGCTTTGAGAAAAATAGCGACGTCAAAGCGCTGAACCTCGCCACGTTGCGCGGCCAGATTATACCCACGCCGCAGGAGGTAAAAATCTCCGGTCAGGATGTGGATCTGAGCAAAGGCGTGAAGCTCGATCTCTCTGCGCTAGGCGCGGATGCGCAGGAAGCGGTGAAGTCGCGCTTCGCGCTGCTGGGCGTCAAAGAGGGCAGTTATCCCATCCGTACAGAGATCGCAGTGAAGGCTTTTGCGGGTGATGAAGCCATATCTGGTGCCTATCAGTTGCACATTGGGGCAAATGAGGCGGTAATCACCGGCTTTGATCAGGCTGGCGTGTTCTACGGCCTGCAATCTTTGCTGTCGCTGATCCCTTCCAGTGGCGAGCAGAAAATCGCACGGCTTGAAGCAAAAGACGCACCGCGTTTTGATTATCGCGGTATTCAGCTTGATGTGGGACGTAACTTCCATAGCAAAGATGCCGTACTACGCCTGCTGGATCAGATGTCAGCGTATAAGCTGAACAAATTCCACTTTCACCTTACCGATGACGAAGGCTGGCGCATTGAGATCCCTGGTCTGCCTGAGTTGACCGACATCGGCAGTAAACGTTGCCACGATCTGAGCGAGAAAACCTGCCTGCTGCCGCAATTGGGTTCCGGCCCGGACAGCAACAACAATGGCAGCGGCCACTTCAGCCGAACCGATTACATCGACATACTGAAGTACGCGAAAGCGCGCCAGATTGAAGTGATCCCGGAAATTGATATGCCGGCACACGCCCGTGCAGCCGTGATCTCAATGGAAGCGCGCTATGAGCGCCTGATGAAAGAGGGTAAAGAGAAAGAGGCGAATCAGTACCGTTTGCTGGATCCGACGGACACCTCTAATACCACCGGGGTACAGTTCTATAACCGCACTGGCTATCTGAACCCTTGCCTCGATTCGTCGCGCAATTTCGTCGATAAAGTGATTGGCGAAATCCAGCAAATGCACAAAGAAGCGGGTGTACCGCTGAACACCTGGCATTTTGGCGGTGACGAAGCGAAAAACATCTATCTGGGGGCGGGTTATACCGACCAGAAAAAACCGGAAGCGGGCAAAGGTATCATCGATCAGAGCAAGCAGGACAAACCGTGGGCAAAATCTCAGGTCTGCCAGACTATGGTTAAAGAGGGTAAAGTTGCAGATGTTGAGCATCTTTCCAGCTACTTTGGTATTGAGGTCAGCAAGCTGGTGAAAGCGCACGGTATCGGTACCATGCAGGCGTGGCAGGATGGCCTGAAAGATGCCAAAAATGCCGCTGAGTTTGCCACCGATCACGTCAATGTTAACTTCTGGGATACGCTCTATTGGGGCGGTTTCGATTCAGTAAATGACTGGGCGAACAAAGGGTTCCGCGTCATTGTCTCGAACCCGGACTATGTTTACCTCGACTTCCCGAACGAAGTCCATCCGGCGGAAAGCGGCTACTACTGGGGCACGCGCTTTAGCGATGAGCGCAAGATCTTCAGCTTTGCGCCGGATAACATGCCGCAAAATGCTGAAACTTCACTGGATCGTGACGGCAATCCATTCAGCGCGAAATCGGATAAACCGTGGCCTGGAGCCTATGGTCTTTCTGCTCAGCTGTGGAGTGAAGTGGTGCGTACCGACAACCAGATGGAATACATGATTTATCCACGCATGATTGCGGTCGCAGAGCGTGCCTGGCACCGCGCCGGTTGGGAACAGGATTATCAGGCCGGGCGCGAGTACAAAGGCGGTGAAACTCATCTGGTCGATGTAAAAGCGCTGGATAAAGACTGGAGCCGCTTTGCAAATCTGTTAGGCCATCGTGAACTGGCAAAACTGGACAAAGCAGGCATCAACTACCGTCTGCCTGTACCGGGCGCGCGCGTGGTTGGCGGCAAGCTGGAAGCCAATACCAGCTTCCCGGGAATGGTCGTGGAATATTCTACGGACGGCGGTAAAAACTGGCTGCGCTACGATAATAAAGCGCGTCCTCAGGTGAGCGGGGAAGTGCAGATCCGTACCGCCAGCCCGGACGGTAAACGTTTCAGCCGTGTGGATAGCGTGAAAGCGTAATTATTGCTGAAGTAACCTGCCCGGCAGCGCAAACCTGCCGGGCATTTTTGTTTTTGAAGGGCAAAAAAAAAGCCAACCCGAAGGCTGGCTTGAGTATGAAAAGGGATTATTTCGCGTCGTGCGCGTGTTCATCTTCGCGGCAGTCACCCTCGGCGCAGTGACCGTACAGGTAAAGACTATGGTTCGTCAGACGAATACCGTGTTTCGCGGCGATTTCGCGCTGGCGCGCTTCGATGGAATCATCACTGAATTCGATCACTTTGCCGCAGTCGAGGCAAATCAGGTGATCGTGGTGATGCTGCTGAGTCAGTTCAAAAACGGATTTCCCGCCTTCGAAGTTATGACGGGTCACAATGCCGGCGTCATCAAACTGGTTCAGTACACGGTATACTGTCGCCAGCCCGATCTCTTCGCCCATGTCGATCAGTCGTTTATATAAATCTTCCGCACTGACATGATGGTTATCCGGTTCCTGAAGTACTTCCAGGATTTTTAACCGAGGAAGCGTGACTTTCAGGCCAGCCTTCTTTAATGCGGTATTGTTGTCAGTCATGCGGAATCTGTCCTGTTGCTATACGATTCACTTCCTCAATGGAAGTTAGAAGGAATGCACCTGGGATAATGCGTCTCATTATAGAACTGCCATGGCTAAATGAAAACTGCAAGTCCTCAAGTAAAGTAAGCTTTTAAAACGTGGTGTCACCAGCAACTCCTGTGCTTTATGACACCACTTTAGCAGGGCTTATTGTACAGCGATGGAGAAAAAAGTTAAAAATTTGTAGCAATTATTTCCATTGCTTTTACCTATTAATACCACGTAACCCACAGATTACGCCGTAAAATCAGGCGTTGATGATGTCATCAAGATGCAGCTCTTCGCGAACTTGCTTAACCCATTTTTGCACGCGTTCTGCGGTCAGTTCTGGCTGGCGATCTTCGTCAATGGCCAGACCAACAAAATGGTCGTCATCCACCAGACCTTTAGAGGCTTCGAAATGGTAGCCTGCAGTCGGCCAGTGGCCCACGATGGTCGCGCCGCGCGGCTCAATAATATCGCGGATCGTACCCAGCGCATCACAGAAATATTCTGCATAGTCTTCCTGATCGCCGCAGCCAAACAGCGCAACTAACTTACCATTAAAATCAATGTCTTCCAGCGTCGGGAAGAAATCATCCCAGTCGCACTGCGCTTCGCCATAATACCAGGTCGGAATGCCGAGCAGCAGAATGTCATATCCTTCGATATCTTCTTTGCTGCTTTTGGCAATGTCATGTACGTCGGCAACGTCCTTACCAAGCTGACTCTGAATCATTTTCGCAATATTTTCGGTGTTGCCGGTGTCGCTGCCGAAGAAAATACCTGTAATTGCCATGAGTAAAATAACCTCTTGAAACCTAATGAATATGATGGTGGCGCTACGCCCACAGATAAGGGCAATCATAGCAGAACAGAGAAGCGCGCGAAAACAGCTATCGCCGCGGAGTGCACTGTATGACACATGAAAACGTAGAAATAAGAGAGGTGATTCGGAGTAATTACTTTCCGCGCAATGCGCTCAGCTGTGCCAGCAGCATCTCTTCGATAAGTTCGCTGCGGCTCATGTCGCGCGCATCGGCAAGTTCGTTTAATGCATCAACGGCTTCAACATTCAGTTTTAGCTCGACGCGTTTAAGCCCACGAACTTTATCGCGTTTTAATTGATTGCGTTTGTTGATGCGTAACTGTTCATCACGCGAGAGCGGATTCGTCTTCGGCCGTCCCGGGCGACGCTCATTCGCGAACAGATCCAGGGTTGTACGGTCCGTTTGTTCTTTAGCCATGTTTAAGCATACTACGGGAAAGACAAGCAATCGGGCTGCCGCCCGGGCTGAATAGCGCGCCATCATACATCAGCATAACGGGCGCGCCAACGGGCGGACGCGTTCTGGCGACTGGTCGCCGCCTTTTTAATCAGTTTGACTTTTCAGCGAGATAACGATTAATTGCCCGCATTACCGCTTCAGGTTTTTCCGCATGCACCCAGTGACCGGCGCCAGCAATCACATGCGCGCGCGCCTGCGGGAACTGTTCAAGCAAAGCGCTCCGGTACTGCTCCGTAACGTAAGGGGAGTTGCCGCCACAGACAAACAGTGCCGGATGAGGCCATGCGGGAATGGTTTCCCAGCCAACAATATGCGGATATTGCTCCCACAACACCGGAACATTGAAACGCCACTCGCCCTCAACAAACGATTTCAGCAGAAACTGGATCACGCCTTCTTCTTTTACATGCTCGCGCATTAGCGAAGCCGCCTGCTGGCGCGTAGTGACCTGCGCGTCAGTGACGGCATTGATCGCGGCAAATATCTCGTCATGGCGGCGAACATGGTAATCGACCGGTGCAATATCAATCGCCACCAGCTTTTCTACGCGTTCCGGCGCCAGTGCCGACAGCGCCATCACGGCTTTGCCGCCCATTGAGTGCCCAATAAAGATAGCCTTGTCGATATGATGGGCGTCCAGCGTATCCAGCAGATCCTGCGCCATTGCCGGATAGTTCATCTCGTCGGAGCGGGGGGAAAGACCGTGGTTGCGCATATCAACCTGCACCACGTCATACTCCTGTACCAGTTCGCGGGCCAGTACGCCGAGGTTATCGAGGCTACCAAACAGCCCGTGGACAAGGACGACAGGAGAATTGTTGTGCGGATGTTGTGCAGATTGCGCTCGCGTATTCAATTTCATAGGAAAGTTCTTTTTTTCACTCTGGCGGGTTAGGTTATTATGGTGAACATTCTGCCGCCCGGCTGCAAGGTTAAGAATTACTCTTACTTTTGCCGCCATCCTGGTTTGACGCTATCCGCTGTTGAGATTTCACTTTATAATCCCAACACTTGTATTCAGATTAGATATCGCACTGGATTAAGATGAAAACGATCGAAGTTGATGATGAGCTCTACAGTTATATTGCCAGCCATACTAAGCATATCGGCGAGAGCGCATCCGACATTTTACGGCGCATGTTGAAATTTTCCGCCGTATCACCGGCACAGCCTGCCGCTTCTCTTGCAACGGTAAAAGAGCCGCGTACCGTCGTTGCTGTCGAAGGCATCAAACCGGCTAATACCGCAAAAGATAAAGTCCGCGCCGTGCGTGAGCTGCTCCTCTCTGATGAATATGCCGAGCAGAAAAAGGCCGTCAATCGTTTCCTGATGGTGCTGTCTACCCTCTATTCACTCGACGACAAAGGCTTTACGGAATCCACTGAATCACTGCACGGGCGCACAAGAGTATACTTTGCCGTCAATGAGCAAACCCTGTTGCAGAACGGCAACCAGACCAAACCGAAGCAGGTGCCGAACACCCCTTACTGGGTCATCACCAACACCAATACGGGTCGTAAATGCAGCATGATTGAGCACATCATGCAGTCAATGCAGTTCCCGGCGGAATTGATTGAAAAAGTTTGCGGCACAATTTAATCCTTGCATTGAAAGGACCAGGCAATGGCTAACCACCCGCGTGCGGGTCAACCTGCACAACAGAGCGATTTGATTAACGTCGCCCAGCTTACTGCGCAGTACTATGTGTTGAAACCTGAAGTCGGTAATTCAGAACATGCGGTGAAATTTGGCACTTCCGGCCACCGTGGCAGCGCCCATCGCCACAGCTTCAACGAGCCACACATTCTGGCCATCGCTCAGGCGATTGCCGAAGAGCGTGCAAAAAACGGGATTACCGGGCCGTGCTATGTGGGTAAAGATACTCACGCGCTGTCTGAACCGGCGTTTATCTCCGTGCTGGAAGTGCTGACAGCAAACGGTGTGGATGTGATCGTGCAGGAAAATAACGGCTTCACGCCCACGCCTGCCATCTCAAATGCCATTCTGGTACACAACAAAAACGGCGGCGCGCAGGCGGACGGTATCGTTATCACCCCGTCGCATAACCCACCAGAAGATGGCGGGATCAAGTACAACCCGCCTAACGGTGGCCCGGCTGATACCAACGTTACCAAAGTGGTGGAAGACCGCGCGAATGCGCTGTTGGCGGATGGTCTGAAAGGCGTGAAACGTCTTACGCTGGATGCAGCGCTGGCCTCCGGTCATGTGACAGAAAAAGATCTGGTGCAGCCATTTATTGAAGGGCTGGCGGACATTGTCGACATGGCGGCAATCCAGAAAGCTGGCCTGAAACTGGGCGTTGATCCGCTGGGCGGCTCCGGTATTGAATACTGGAAGCGTATCGCGGAGTACTACAAGCTGGATCTGAGCATCGTTAACGATCAGGTCGATCAGACCTTCCGCTTTATGCACCTGGATAAAGACGGCGCGATCCGTATGGATTGCTCCTCCGAATGTGCGATGGCGGGTCTGTTGGCGCTGCGCGACAAGTTCGATTTGGCGTTTGCTAACGATCCGGACTACGACCGTCACGGCATCGTAACCCCGGCAGGGTTGATGAACCCGAACCACTACCTGGCGGTTGCTATCAACTACCTGTTCCAGCACCGTCCGCAGTGGGGCAAAGATGTTGCCGTCGGCAAAACGCTGGTCTCTTCAGCGATGATCGACCGCGTGGTTAACGACCTTGGCCGTAAGCTGGTGGAAGTGCCGGTGGGTTTCAAATGGTTTGTTGATGGTCTGCATGACGGCAGTTTCGGCTTTGGTGGTGAAGAGAGCGCGGGCGCGTCCTTCCTGCGTTTCGACGGTACGCCGTGGTCAACAGATAAAGACGGCATCATCATGTGTCTGCTGGCGGCTGAGATCACCGCCGTGACCGGGAAAAACCCGCAGCAGCATTACGATGAGCTGGCGGCACGCTTCGGCGCGCCGAGCTACAACCGTTTGCAGGCTTCTGCCTCTTCCGCGCAGAAAGCCGCGCTGTCCAAACTCTCTCCGGAAATGGTGAGCGCCAGCACGCTGGCAGGCGACCCTATCACTGCGCGTCTGACGGCTGCTCCGGGCAATGGCGCATCGATTGGCGGCCTGAAAGTGATGACCGACAACGGCTGGTTCGCCGCGCGTCCGTCAGGTACTGAAGACGCCTACAAAATCTACTGCGAAAGTTTCCTCGGTGACGAACACCGGAAGCTGATTGAAAAAGAAGCGGTAGAAATTGTCAGCGAAGTGCTGAAAAACGCGTAAGAAAAAAGGCTCCTTCGGGAGCCTTAAATTTTTGCGGATCGGGGCTGCCATCTGTTGCAAACTCACCCCAGCGCAACCATCAGCGCACCGGCAGTAATTAACGCCACGCCCGCTGCCGCAATCAGTGAGACTTTCTCGCCAAACAGGATCACCGCCAGGATCACGGCAAACACCACGCTCAGCTTGTCGATGGGAGCAACCCGCGATACGTTGCCGCTTTTGATCGTCATAAAATAGAACAGCCACGACAGCGCGCCCGCGATGCCGCTCAGTACCACAAACAGCAGCGCTTTTTTATCGGCCAGCACAGTGGCGACCAGCGACAATTTGCCCTGCACCACGACCACACCGACCAGAAATACGGCCATTACCACCGCACGGATCGCCGTGGCAGTATTGGCGTCGAGATGTTGCAAACCGATCTTGCCGAAAATAGCCACCAGCGCAGCGGTGACCGCTGATAACAACGCATAAATTAGCCAGGCGCTCATCATTACTCTCCCAAAAAAAACAGCAGGATACGCCCTCAAAGCATAAACCGGTAGCCAATCCCTGTTTCAGTCAGTAAATGGCGAGGGCGGGCAGGATCGGCTTCGAGTTTCTGGCGCAGGTGGCCCATATAGATTCGCAGGTAGTGGCTGTGCTCGATGGCATTCGGCCCCCAGACCTGGCTTAGCAGTTGTCGCTGAGTTAACACTTTGCCGTGATTGTTCAACAGCACGGCCAGCAGGCGAAATTCAATGGGCGTCAGATGGATCTCTTCCTCACCGCGCTGGATGCGGCGGTTAGCCAGATCGACGCGAATATCAGCAAAGGCCACCACCGGTTCGCCAGGGGTTGTGGCCGCATGACGGCGCAGGGCAACGCGCAGGCGGGCCTGCAACTCGCCAATGCCAAACGGTTTGCTGAGGTAATCGTCGGCGCCGGCATCAAGAGCCGCAATTTTGTCGCTCTCTTCAGCACGCGCCGAAAGGACAATCACCGGCATCTGGCTCCACTGGCGCAAATCACGGATAAAGTCCAGACCGTCGCCATCCGGCAGCCCCAAATCGAGGATCACCAGATCGGGTTTGCGGGTGGCGGCTTCAATCAGACCGCGCTGCAAGGTCTCCGCTTCATGGACGCGCAACCCTTCAGCTTCCAGCGCGGTACGCAGAAATCGGCGAATAGCTTGTTCATCTTCGACAATCAGAACGTTGATCACAGATCCTCAGGTAATTCATCCAGTTGCGGAGGTGTTTCACGGGGAAGTGTAACACAAAACAGCGCACCCCCTTGCGGACGATTGCGGGCACTAATGGTACCGCCATGAACCTCAACAATCGCCTGGCAAATCGCCAGCCCAAGACCGACGCCAGGAATCGCTGATTCCTTGGTTCCTCGCGCGAACTTATCAAAAATGGCCTGCTCCTGTCCCGCCGGAATACCTGGCCCGTTATCCCACACATCCAGCATCAACTGTTGCGGCGTTTCATGGGCGGTAATGCCGATCTCCGCCCGCTGTCCTGCATATTTCACCGCATTTTCCAGCAGATTGATTAGCACCCGTTCAAATAATGGGCCGTCAACATGTACCAGCATTAACGGGTCGGGCAGGGCGAGGTTGATATGGCGGCCGCCAAGCCCGGGTTCCAGCGTTCTGAGCGCGCTGCCGACCACCTCTTCCAGCGTTAACCACTCTTTTTTAAGATTAAAACCACCGGACTGAATACGTGCCATATCCAGCAGATTATTCACCAGTCGCGTGGTATTCAGCACATGCTGACGGATCTCGTTGGCCTGCGGCGCATGCGAGGAGCCTTCACTTGCCAGATCGAGCGTCAGGATCTCTGCCTGGCCAAACAGCACAGTCAGCGGTGTGCGCAAATCATGGGAGAGTGCGGCCAGCAAGGAGTTACGAATGCTTTCCCGCTCGCTGGCGAGGCGAGCCTGTTCTTCGCTGGTGGCGAGCGCCTGGCGTTCAAGCGCACTGGCAACCAGCAGGGTGAAGGTTTCCAGCAGGCGTTGCTGTTCCGGGATCATCAACTGACGTAAGTTGGCCGGTTCCACAATCAATAATCCATGGGTTTTTTGGTCGCTTTTAAGCGGCAAAATTTGATACGGCACGCCGGGCAGGGTGTCGGTTCCCGCTCCGGCAGGCTGGCCTTTATCAAAACTCCAGCGGGCTATTGCGTCATCCCAGGGTGTCATGCCGTGGGTTTGCGTCACCGCTTTCAACTGCCCGTGGCTGTCCGGCAGCAACAATTTGCTGCGGGCATCAAAGGTAGACTGGATAAATGTTTCGCTGGTAACGGCGATATCCTTGTTATTACGCCCGACCGCCAGCGCTTTCGACATCTCATAAAGATGGCGGGTGCGCTGCTCGCGATACCGCGCCACGCGCGCCTGATAACGCACCCCGGCGGTGAGATTGCCAATGACCAAACCGACCGTCATCATCACGCCAAAGGTCAGCAGGTATTGCACATCGGAAACGGCCAGCGTGCCGCGCGGAGCGATAAAAAAGAGATCGAAACTGATGACGTTAATCACCGTGGCGAACGCGGATGGCCAGCGCCCATAAAACAACGCAACCAGCACCACGCCAAGCAGGTAGATCATCACAAGGTTGGCGGCGTCGAAAGCAGTCAGCCACTGCGCGGCGATCAGCGTGATTGCCGCACAGAGGGCGAGGGCGACGGCACAACCTTTTAACTGCACCCGCCAGCGCTCAATCAACGGGCGTGTATCTCCGGCGCGTGAGGGCAATGCTGCCGGAGCGTCGTCCAGCGCGATGATCACCAGATCGAGATCCGGCGCGCGGCGTGCCAGCTTATCGGCAAATGATTCTGGGTTCCACCAGCGGTGCTTATTGCGTCGGCCAATAATAATTTTGCCGAGGTTATGCTCGCGGGCATAACGCAGAATCGCCTTCTCTTCCGCCGGATCGGAAAGCGTTGCCGTTTCGGCCCCCAGTTCCTGTGCAAGGTGCAGGGCGCTTAAAATCGCCCGCCGTTGCGGTTCCGGCAATTTATGTAACGACGGCGTTTCAACGTACACCGCATGCCAGACGCTGCCCAGTTTGGCTGCCAGCCGCGCCGCCGTGCGGATCAGCTTCTCATTGCCCGCGCCATGCCCGACGCAGAGCAGAATAGCATCACGCGTATGCCAGACTTTCTCTTCACCCTGGCGATCGCGCCAGGCGCGCATCTGATCGTCCACACGGTCGGCGGTGCGGCGTAGCGCCAGTTCGCGCAGGGCAATCAGATTACCTTTACGGAAGAAGTGTTCGATGGCGCGCTCGGCCTGGCCGCCGATATAGACTTTGCCTTCGTGCAGGCGCTGGCGGAGATCGTCCGGCGGCAAATCCACCAGTACGACTTCATCGGCGTTATCGAAAAAGGGATCCGGTACGGTTTCACGTACCTGAATACCGGTCACGCCGCTGACCACATCGTTGAGGCTTTCCAGATGCTGGACGTTGACGGTTGTAAAGACATTAATGCCCGCTTCCAGCAGCTCTTCTACATCCTGCCAGCGTTTCGGATGGCGCGAGCCGGGCGCGTTACTGTGCGCCAGCTCGTCCATTAAAATCAGCGCCGGACGGCGCGCAAGGGCGTCGTCCAGCGAAAACTCCTGAATAAGTCGCCCGCGATGGGCGATACGGCGTGGCGGCAGGGTTGCCAGCCCTTCCAGCAGCGCGGCAGTCTCTTTGCGCCCGTGAGTCTCCACCACGCCAACGAGAATATCAAGCCCCTGCGCCCGCAGACGCTGCGCTTCTTGCAGCATAGCGAACGTTTTGCCCACACCGGCGCAGGCGCCGAAGAAGACTTTCAACTTTCCCCGATGCGCCGTTGCGGCGTGTTCCAGCAAGCGGTCGGGATTGGGACGCAAAGGCTCGTCAGTCATGCTTTATTTATCCTTGAGCGCATCCAGCGCCAGATTGAGTTCCACAATATTGACCACCGGCTGGCCGATAAAATTGACCAGCGGTGTGGTGGTATGTTCGGCCACCATTTTTTCCACTTCTGTCACGGGTAAGTGACGAGCCTGCGCCACGCGCGGGATCTGCCAGGCGGTGGCGGCCGGAGAGAGCTGACCATCAAGGCCGCTCGCCGAGGTGGTAATCAACTCCACCGGCACATGCGTATCCGCTTGTGGATTATCGGCACGCAGTTGCGCCACGCGCGCCGCCACTTCTTTATCCAGCTCCGGGTTGCTGCCTGCCAGATTGCTGCCGCCGGACGCCATTGGATTATAAGGCGCATCGGCAGTGGCAGAAGGGCGGCCGTGAAAATAAACCGGCGCGGTAAAGTCCTGACCCAGCAAGCGCGAACCGCGCACAGTATCGCCCTCACGGATCAGCGAACCGTTCGCCTGCGCGTTAAACCACCACTGCCCGAGCGCGGTGGTCACCAGCGGATAGATCCCGCCGGTAATCAGGGTGAAGAGTAACAAAAGCAGAAATGCGGGACGTAATAAAGCCATTTTTTATACCTCTTACACCAGGCCAAACAGGGTCAAAATCAGGTCGATCGCCTTGATACCGATAAACGGCACTACCAGCCCGCCCAGCCCGTAAATCCATAGGTTGCGGCGCAGCATGGCGGAAGCAGTAAGCGGCTTGTAGCTCACCCCTTTCAGCGCCAGCGGGATAAGAAACACAATCACCAGCGCGTTAAAGATCACCGCGCTTAAAATTGCCGACGCCGGGGAGTGCAGATGCATCACGTTCAGCGTATTCAGTTGCGGATAGGTTGCTGCGAACGCCGCCGGAATGATGGCGAAGTATTTCGCCACATCGTTGGCGATACTGAAGGTGGTCAGCGAACCGCGAGTCATCAGCATCTGTTTACCGATATGCACCACTTCAATCAATTTGGTGGGGTTCGAATCGAGATCCACCATGTTGCCCGCCTCTTTGGCGGCCTGGGTGCCGGAGTTCATCGCTACCGCAACGTCCGCCTGCGCCAGCGCTGGCGCATCGTTCGTGCCATCGCCGGTCATCGCCACCAGACGACCTTCCGCCTGATACTGGCGGATCAACGCCAGTTTCGCTTCCGGCGTCGCTTCCGCAAGGAAGTCATCGACACCGGCTTCAGCAGCAATCGCCGCAGCGGTTAAACGGTTATCCCCGGTGATCATTACCGTTTTAATGCCCATTTTACGCAACTGGGCAAAACGCTCTTTAATCCCGCCTTTGACGATATCTTTCAGCGCGATAACACCCAGCACTTTCGCCCCTTCGGCAACGACCAGCGGCGTGGCACCCTGGCGGGCGACGCGTTCGACCAGCGTTTCCACATCGGCCGGGAATTGGCCGCCATTGGCGGCGATATGACGACGGATAGCATCCACCGAACCTTTACGGATCATCCGATCCTGCACGTTGATGCCGCTCATGCGGGTTTGCGCAGTGAAGGGCACAAAGGTGGCTTGCAGGCTCTGCATATCGCGCTTGCGCAGATTAAAGCGGCGTTTAGCCAGTATCACAATACTGCGGCCTTCCGGCGTTTCATCCGCCAGCGAAGAGAGTTGCGCAGCATCGGCCAGCGTTTTTTCATCCACGCCCTGCGCGGGCAGGAAATCGGATGCCTGGCGGTTACCTAAGGTGATGGTGCCGGTTTTATCCAGCAGCAGCACATCGATATCACCTGCCGCTTCCACCGCACGACCGCTGGTGGCAATCACATTCGCACCCAGCATGCGACTCATCCCGGCAACGCCAATCGCAGACAGCAGCCCGCCGATAGTCGTTGGGATCAGGCATACCAGCAGGGCCACCAACACAGTTACGCTGACTGCCTGGCCGCCATATACCGAGAATGGCCACAAAGTGGCGGTTGCCAGCAGGAAGACAAGAGTCAGGGCAACCAGCAGAATGGTCAGCGCGATCTCGTTCGGTGTTTTACGCCGCTGCGCACCTTCCACCATCGCAATCATGCGGTCGAGGAACGTTTCGCCGGGGTTAACGCTGCACTGGATCACCAGCCAGTCAGAAAGAATGCGTGTCCCGCCAGTGACCGAAGCGAAGTCGCCACCGGACTCACGGATAACCGGTGCCGATTCGCCGGTTATCGCGCTCTCATCTACCGATGCGCCACCTTCAATCACTTCACCATCGCACGGAATAATGTCACCGGCCTCAACCAGCACCACATCGCCTTTACGCAGGTCTGCTGCCGGAATATGGTCGATTTGTGCATCATGCTGCGGGGCGCGTAATTTGCGGGCAAAAGCGGTTTTTTTCACCCCTTTCAGGCTATTGGCCTGCGCTTTGCTGCGGCCTTCCGCCAGCGCCTCTGCAAAGTTGGCGAACAATACCGTAACCCACAACCACAGGCTGACTGTGCCGGTAAACCATGCACTGCCGTCAAGATGGCCTGTCGCCATTGCCACGGTCAGAATGGTGGTCAACAGGCTGCCGATCCAGACAATAAACATCACCGGGTTACGCCACTGTACTTGCGGGCTTAACTTGGTCACCGAATCCATCAGCGCCTGACGAACAAGGTGCGGTTCGAACAGGGCCAGTTGTTTGCGACTCATAAAACGCGTCTCCGCCAGTCTCAAAATAAGAGGTATTCCGCCACCGGGCCGAGCGCCAGGGCAGGAACAAAGGTCAATGCGCCAACCAGCAGTACCGTGCCGATCAGCAGGCCGATAAACAGCGCGCCGTGCGTCGGCAGGGTGCCAGTGCTGGCGGGCTGGATTTTCTTGCCGACCAGTGAACCGGCAATCGCCATCACCGGAACAATCACACCGAAGCGGCCGAAGAACATGCAGAACGCCAGCAGACAGTTCCAGAACGGGGTGTTGGCACTTAATCCGCCAAAGGCGCTGCCGTTGTTGTTGGCCGCCGACGAGACGGCGTACAGCACTTCACTAAAGCCGTGAATGCCGGGGTTAAACATGCCGCTACGCCCGGCATCGGTCATCATCGCCAGCGCGGTACCAATCAGCACCAGCGCCGGGGTGACGAGGATCGCCAGCGCGGTCATTTTCATTTCGCGGACATCGATTTTTTTGCCGATAAACTCCGGCGTACGGCCAATCATCAACCCGGCAATAAACACCGCCAGCAGCACGAACAGCAGCATGCCGTAAAGACCCGAGCCCACGCCGCCAAACACCACTTCGCCAATCTGCATCAGCCACATCGGGATCATGCCGCCCAGCGCGGTAAAGGAGTCATGCATGGCATTCACCGCGCCGCATGAAGCGGCGGTTGTAACCACGGCATACAGGCTGCTCGCCAGAATGCCAAACCGGCTCTCTTTACCTTCCATATTGATGGCGCTGTCGCCACCGAGCGTCAGGAAGTGCGGATTACCCTGGAACTCCGCCCACATCACCACCCCGGCACAGACCACGAAAATCAGCGACATCGACCACAGCAGCATGTGCCCCTGGCGACGGTCCGCCACTGCATCGCCAAAAGCAAAGCAAAGCGCTGCCGGGATCAGGAAGATCACCAGCATCTGCACGATGTTGGTCAATGCGGTCGGGTTTTCAAACGGGTGTGAAGAGTTGGCATTGAAGAAGCCACCGCCGTTGGTGCCGAGCATTTTGATCGCTTCCTGAGACGCGACTGGTCCCATCGGCATCAGATGCTGAACGCCTTCAAGCGAGGTGTAAGGCTGATAAGGTAAAAAGTTTTGCAGGACGCCTTGCTGAATAAAGAACAAGGCAAGGATCAGCGAAATCGGCAGCAGTACCCACAGAGTAATGCGAGTGAGATCTACCCACGCGTTGCCGAGCGTATCCATGCTGCGGCGCGCAAAGGCGCGGATCAACGCGAATATCACCGCAATCCCCGTTGCCGCAGAGAGGAAGTTTTGCACCGTCAGCCCGACCATCTGGCTGAAATAACTCAGTGTGCTTTCGCCTGAATAGGATTGCCAGTTGGTATTCGTGACAAAGCTGACCGCCGTATTCAGTGCCAGATGCCAGGAGAGGCCGGGCAAGTTTTGCGGGTTCATTGGCAAAATGCCCTGCAACATCAGCATGGCAAATAGCAGCACAATACCGAGCACATTGAGCCACAGGATGGCGAACAGATAGTGCCGCCAGTTCATTTCACGGGTATCAATACCCAGTCCACGCCAGAGGATATTTTCGATTGTCGCCGTGCCGGGCAGCGCTTGTCCGGCAATCAGTTTTGCCAGCAGCGATCCCAGCGGGCGCGCAAGAATAAACAGCACCAGCAAAAAGCTGGCGACCAGAAGAAACGCCTGAGCGGCCATCAGAAAGCCTCCGCGTTAATCAGGGCATAAACCAGGTAGCCCAATAACAGGAAAACCAGCACGATGCCGATTATTACGCCTGCACTCACAATTCACCTCCGGGGTGATTTAAGGATGTGTTGTGAAAGTAGTTTTTTCGGCGCAAAGATTTCGCAAAAATCGTCAGGCGGGGTGTAAAAAAAATATAAAAATGGCCAAAAACATTGGGCGGACAAGCGGGGGATCCCCCAGGGGCTTTCAACGTAACGAAAATCTATAAACCACAATTTAACTAATGATTAGTATTAATTTAACTGTTTTGTAACTAATTTACCGCCGGGACATCAATAAATCGTAAATTGACAGAAAAATAGTGGTCGGATGAGTAGTAAAATTACGAATAAAGCGATACTATTTTAACCAGATTTCAGCGCCGCCCTGATTTTCTGTAAGGCGGGAACATTTCCGGTAGTGATTGCCGGCCTGACAAAGGGGAGAGAATTATGAACACATATAAAGCGTTTCCGGTACACGTTGTGTTGATGCGTCGCGCTTTCGCCATTCTGGCAGGCGTTCTGGCATTACCAATGATGTTATTCTGGAAAGATCGCGCGCGTTTTTACAGCTACCTGCACCGCGTCTGGGCGAAAACCAGTGAAAAACCGGTGTGGATGGACCAGGCCGAAAAAGTAGCCTGCGACTTTTATTAATCGATTACACACAGCAAATTCTCTAAGCCACCGCCTTGCGGTGGTTTTTTTTTGCGGTAACCTTTTTGCTACATTTACACTGTGCCGCCTGGCGTAGCGGATTAGATCCGCTACGCTGCGCTTTCGTTATGGACATTAAGGAGTGATATGACCACCCATCTGGTCTGGTTTCGCGCGGATTTACGTGTACATGATAATCTTGCGCTCGCGGCCGCCTGCCGTTATCCCGATGTCCGAGTTATTGCGCTTTTCATTGCCACGCCAGCACAGTGGCAGCAGCATCATATGGCTCCCCGTCAGGCGGCGCTGCTCAACGCCCATCTTAATGCGCTGCAACAGGCGCTGGCGGAGAAGGGCATTCCGCTGCTCTACCGCGAGGTGGATGATTTTGCTGCCTGCGCGCAGGCCATCGCCCAAATCTGTGCCAGCGAGCAGGTAAGCCATCTTTTTTATAACTATCAATATGAATTCAATGAACGCCAGCGTGATGCGGCGGTAGAAAAAGCGCTGCCGAACGTATCCTGCCAGGGGTTTGATGACAGCGTGATGCTGGCACCTGGCAGCGTTATGACCGGTAATCACGAGATGTATAAAGTCTTTA
Organism: Kosakonia radicincitans DSM 16656; assembly: GCF_000280495.2. Classification (NCBI taxonomy): domain Bacteria; kingdom Pseudomonadati; phylum Pseudomonadota; class Gammaproteobacteria; order Enterobacterales; family Enterobacteriaceae; genus Kosakonia; species Kosakonia radicincitans. Next base: position 3,967,013 of record NZ_CP018016.1, on the reverse strand, counting down.
CGCCGTTCAAAAACGCTTTTTTGCGTCGGCTAAAAGAGGAACTGCCGCAATGCGTCGCCGCGCCGCATGCACGCGAAGGGGCGCGGCCTGTCGCTAAGCCGATCGCACTTAACTATCCGCAGCAGCCGTTTGATGAACAACTTTTCCCCGCCGATGAGAAAAGCGCGATTGCCCGGCTGCGTCACTTTTGCCAGCAGCAGGCGGCGGAGTATGAGCAGCAGCGTGATTTTCCGGCGATTGAAGGTACCAGCCGCCTCTCCGCCGCGCTGGCGATTGGCGCACTGTCGCCGCGCCAGTGTCTGCATCGTTTACTGGCCGAGCAGCCGCAGGCGCTTGATGGTGGAAGCGGCGCAGTATGGCTCAATGAGCTGATCTGGCGTGAGTTTTACCGTCATCTGATGACATTTCATCCGGCGCTCTGCAAGCACAAACCTTTTATCCCCTGGACTGATAGGGTGCAGTGGCAGGGGAGCCAGCAGCAGCTTGCGGCGTGGCAAGAAGGCAAGACTGGCTTTCCGATTGTCGATGCCGCAATGCGCCAGTTGAACAGCACTGGCTGGATGCACAATCGGCTGCGGATGATTACTGCCAGCTTCCTGGTCAAAGACTTACTTATCGACTGGCGTTGCGGAGAGCGCTATTTTATTTCTCAGTTGATTGATGGCGATCTGGCGGCAAACAATGGTGGCTGGCAGTGGGCAGCCTCAACGGGGACCGACGCGGCGCCGTATTTCCGCATTTTTAATCCCACCACGCAGGGGGAGCGCTTTGACGCCAGCGGCGAGTTTATTCGTCACTGGCTGCCGGAACTGCAAGCAGTGCCGGAAAAGCATCTCCATCAGCCCTGGGCGTGGGCGGATAAACAGGGGCAACGTCTCGATTATCCTCGCCCGATTGTGGACCATAAACAGGCGCGAGCCGCCACCCTGGCGGCGTATGAAGCCGCCCGTAAAGCGTAAAAGAGAGCATTGATGAAAAATACCGAACTGGAAAAACTGATTAACGAGAAGCTGAACAGTGCGGCATTCAGTGATTACGGCCCGAACGGCCTCCAGGTTGAAGGGCGGGAAACGGTGCAAAAAATTGTCACCGGCGTGACCGCCAGCCAGGCGTTGCTGGATGAAGCGGTGCGTCAGCAGGCGGACGCGGTAATTGTCCATCACGGCTATTTCTGGAAAAACGAAGCGCCAGTCATTCTGGGCATGAAGCGTAACCGCCTGAAAACGCTTCTGGCGAACGACATCAACCTGTATGGCTGGCATCTGCCGCTCGATGCGCACCCGGAGCTGGGCAATAACGCGCAACTGGCGGCGCTGCTCGGTATTACCATTCAGGGCGAAATCGAAGAGCTGTTGCCGTGGGGAGAACTCACGATGCCGGTGCCGGGGCTGGAACTGGCTTCGTGGATCGAAGCGCGTCTCGGCCGTAAGCCGCTCTGGTGCGGCGATACCGGGCCGGATGTTGTGAAACGTATCGCCTGGTGTACCGGCGGCGGACAGAGCTTTATCGATAAAGCCGCCCGCTTTGGCGTGGATGCCTTTATCACCGGCGAGGTATCGGAGCAGACCATTCATTCTGCGCGTGAACAGGGGCTGCATTTCTACGCGGCGGGGCACCATGCCACCGAACGTGGCGGCATTCGCGCGTTGAGCGAGTGGCTGAATACCCATACCGATCTTGACGTTACGTTTGTGGATATTCCGAACCCGGCCTGAGGAGCAAACAAGTGCAGCGAGCGCGTTGTTATTTATTAGGGGAAACCGCCGTGGTGCTGGAGCTGGAGCCTCCTGTGCAGTTGGCGACGCAAAAGCGGATCTGGCGGCTGACGCAGCGGTTGTCCACGGTGCCGGAGGTGGCAGAAGTCATTCCGGGGATGAATAATATTACGGTTGTGCTGCGCGATCCGGGCACGCTGGCGCTCGATGCCATTGAACGCTTACAGCGCTGGTGGGAAGAGAGCGAGGCGCTGGAGCCGGAATCTCGCGCCATTGAGATCCCGGTCCTGTACGGCGGCGATGCCGGGCCGGATCTCGGACGGGTGGCGGAACATTGCCGGATGAGTGAAAAACAGGTAGTGGAGCTTCATGCCTCTGTTGATTATGTGGTCTGGTTTATTGGCTTCCAGCCTGGCTTTCCCTATCTGGGCGGCCTGCCGGAAGCACTGGCCACGCCGCGACGCGCTGAACCGCGTGTTCGCGTAGCAGCCGGTTCTGTCGGTATTGGCGGCGCACAAACCGGCATCTACCCGCTGGAGACGCCCGGCGGCTGGAACCTGATTGGACGAACAGATTTGGCGCTCTTTAACCCGCGTTTAGCGGAGCCTTCATTGCTGCGTCCTGGCGACACGCTACGCTTCATTCCGCGTAAGGAGGGCGTATGTTGAACATTATCCGCGCCGGTATTTACACCAGCTTACAGGGTGGTAAGCGTACCGGTTTGCGCCAGTCCGGAATCAGCTATTGCGGCGCGCTGGACGCGCCTGCGCTGCAAATTGGCAATGCGCTGGTGGGCAATGCGCCTGATACGGCCGGGCTTGAGATTACGCTCGGCCAGTTCGAAGTGGTGTTCGAAAGCCGCTGCTGGTTTGCCCTGACCGGCGCCGGTTGTGAAGCGAAGCTCGACGGTAAACCCGTGTGGACGGGGTGGCGTTTTGTGGCAAAAGCCGGGCAGCGGCTGGTGCTGAAACGCCCGCTGCACGGTGTGCGTAGCTATCTGGCAGTGGCAGGAGGTTTCGCGCTGCCGGAGGTGCTGGGTTCAGGGAGTACCGATCTGAAAGCCGCTATCGGTGGGCTGGAAGGGCGACTGTTACGTGATGGCGATACGCTGCCTCTGGCAAAAACGAAGCGGCAGTTTCGTACCCAGCAGGGCGTAAAACAACTGCTGTGGGGCAACCGCATTCGCGCGCTGCCGGGGCCGGAATATCACGAATTCGACACGGCTTCGCAGGAAGCATTCTGGCGTCTGCCATGGCAGATAAGCCCGCAGAGCAACCGCATGGGGTACCGCTTACAGGGGCAGCCACTGTTGCGGACGACCTCGCGCGAGTTGCTCTCCCACGGCTTATTACCCGGCGTTATACAGGTGCCGTCAAATGGCCAACCGATTGTGCTGATGAATGATGCTCAGACGACCGGCGGATACCCGCGTATTGCCTGCATTATTGAGGCCGATATGTACCATCTGGCGCAAATTCCTCTTGGGCAACCGGTGCATTTTGTTCAGTGTTCACTGGATGAAGCGCTGCATGCCCGCCAGGACCAACAGCGTTATCTTGAACAACTGGCATGGCGGTTAACGCATGAAGATTGATTTAAACGCCGATCTTGGCGAAGGCTGCGGCAATGATGCTGCGTTGTTGAAACTGGTGTCGTCGGCCAATATCGCCTGCGGTTTTCATGCGGGCGATGCCGGGACGATGCTGACATGCGTGCGCGAAGCGCTGCGTAACGGGGTCGCCATCGGCGCACATCCCTCGTTTCCCGATCGGGAAAACTTCGGTCGTACAGCGATGCAACTGCCGCCGGAAACCGTGTATGCCCAGATGCTGTACCAAATCGGTGCACTGGCAGCGATGGTGCATGCTGAGGGCGGTAAATTACAGCATGTGAAGCCCCACGGCATGTTATACAACCAGGCGGCAAATGATGCGCAACTGGCCGACGCTATCGCCAGTGCGGTACACGATGTTGATTCGGATTTGATTCTGGTCGGGCTGGCGGGCAGCGAACTGATCCGCGCCGGAAAAAACTGGGGGCTGATCACCCGCCAGGAAGTGTTTGCCGATCGCGGCTATCGCAGCGATGGTCGGCTGGTACCACGCAGCGAGCCGGGCGCGTTGATTACTGATGACAATGTGGCGCTGGCGCAAACGCTGGAGATGGTGCTGGCAGGGCGTGTCAAAAGTATTGAAGGCGAATATGTTCCCGTGCAGGCGCAAACGGTGTGCCTGCACGGCGATGGTGAACATGCGTTACTGTTTGCCCGCCGTCTGCATGCTGCTTTTACCCAGCGTGGGGTGATCATTTCCGCGCGATAACACAAGGAGTTTTACATGCCGGAAGGACCGGAGATCCGCCGGGCGGCGGACATGCTTGAAGCGGCGGTTCAGGGAAAACCACTGACCGATGTCTGGTTTGCTCCGCCGCAGCTAACCGATTTTGCCCCAGGTCTGGTGGGACAGCGCATCGAGCAGATTGAAACCCGCGGCAAGGCGCTGTTGACGCACTTTTCCGGCGGGTTAACCCTCTACAGCCATAACCAGCTTTACGGCGTCTGGCGCGTGGTGAATGCGGGCGAAACGCCGCAAACCAACCGCGTGTTGCGCGTAAAATTACAGACGACCGATAAAGCCATCTTGCTTTACAGCGCGTCAGATATCGCCATACTCACGCCAGAACAACTGGCGCAGCACCCGTTTCTACAGCGGCTTGGGCCGGATGTGTTGAACATGACGCTCACTGCGGCGCAGGTGAAAGAACGTCTGTTATCGCCGCGTTTTCGCCGTCGTCGCTTCTCCGGTTTGCTCCTCGATCAGGCGTTTCTGGCCGGGCTGGGCAACTATTTACGCGTAGAGATCCTCTGGCACTGTGCGTTGGCACCGCAGCATTGTGCCGCCGAACTGGATGATACCCAGCTTGACGTGCTGGCGCAGGCGTTGCTGGATATTCCTCGTTTGTCCTGGCAGACACGCGGCACTGTGAATGAGAACAAGCATCACGGCGCGCTGTTTCGTTTCCGGGTCTTTCACCGGGCAGGGGAGATGTGCGAGCGCTGCGGTGGGATCATCGAAAAAACCACGCTCTCATCGCGCCCGTTTTACTGGTGCCCGGGCTGTCAACGCTGAAACAAAAAACGCGCCCACAGGCGCGTTTTTTTATGCGGATTCACCCTTAATCTTTTTTCAGATCGGAGGAGAATTCGCGTTTGGCATAGCCGGTGTAAAGCTGACGCGGACGGGCAATCTTGATGCCGTCGTCGTGCATTTCGTTCCAGTGCGCAATCCAGCCCACGGTACGCGCCATCGCAAAGATAACAGTAAACATGGACGCCGGAATACCCATCGCTTTCAGGATAATACCGGAGTAGAAGTCGACGTTCGGGTAGAGTTTGCGTTCGATAAAGTACGGGTCGTTGAGCGCAATGTGCTCCAGCTCCATCGCCACTTCCAGCAGATCATCTTTCGTACCCAGCTCGCGCAGCACTTCGTGGCAGGTTTCGCGCATCACAGTAGCGCGTGGGTCGTAGTTCTTGTAGACACGGTGACCGAAGCCCATCAGACGGAACGAATCGTTCTTGTCTTTGGCGCGACGCAGGAATTCCGGAATATGTTTTACGGAGCTGATCTCTTCCAGCATTCTCAGTGCCGCTTCGTTGGCGCCGCCGTGCGCCGGTCCCCACAGAGAGGCGATACCGGCCGCGATGCAGGCAAACGGGTTCGCGCCAGAAGAACCGGCGGTACGCACGGTAGAGGTGGAGGCGTTCTGCTCGTGATCGGCATGCAGGATCAGAATACGATCCATGGCGCGTTCCAGCACCGGATTCACTTCATACGGTTCGCACGGAGTGGCAAACATCATATGCAGGAAGTTGCCGGCGTAAGAGAGATCGTTGCGCGGATAGATAAACGGCTGACCGATGGAGTATTTGTAACACATCGCCGCTACGGTCGGCATTTTGGACAGCAGGCGGAACGCCGCGATTTCGCGGTGGCGCGGATTGTTCACATCCAGCGAATCATGGTAGAACGCTGCCAGCGCGCCGGTCACGCCACAAAGTACTGCCATTGGATGTGAGTCGCGACGGAAACCGTGGAACAGGCGGGTGATCTGCTCGTGAATCATGGTGTGGCGGGTGACCGTCAGTCTGAACTCTTCAAACTGCTCCTGCGTCGGTTTTTCGCCGTACAGCAGGATGTAGCTCACTTCCAGGTAGTTGGATTCGGTCGCCAGTTGATCAATCGGGAAACCGCGGTGTAACAAAATACCTTCGTCACCGTCGATAAAAGTGATTTTTGATTCGCACGATGCGGTAGAGGTAAAACCAGGGTCAAAAGTAAAAACCCCTTTTGAACCGAGACTACGGATATCAATTACATCCTGACCGAGCGTGCCTTTTAGCACATCCAGTTCAATAGCAGCGTCACCATTGTAGGTGATGTTTGCTTTTTTATCAGCCATTTACGGTCTCCTTAGCGCCTTATTGCTTAAGACTGCCAGTTACCGGATTTGCTTTCAACTGCCCGTCAACGTTACCAGTTTGTTATTAGCTCGCAGCTCTGTGGAGAGGGAGAACCAGGGTACAGAGCAATGGCGCGTGCCAGTACACATTGAAAATACAGTGAAAAAACAGCAAATCAGCGTCTCAGCAGTCCGAATTTGTCAAACCTGTATATCACTAATAACTGTCCTGATTACATCGGTCAATACCATCACACTGTTACATAACTTATTCTCAGGTGAAAGCAAGACCCCATAACTTTTGCGAATTATAAGCCTTATTCGGCGTAGTTTGTAACAATAATGTTTAACTTTTGTCAAATCAGATGATTAAATTTTAAAAGAATGTTGTTATCGTGATGAGTGTCACTGTTCTGCATAAAACCCGACAAACTATATGTAGGTTAATTGTAATGATTTTGTGAACGACCTATACTGCCGCCAGGTCTCCGGAATACCCTGCCATCCCGAGCCACCCAGCGTTGTAACCTGTCGTTTAGCATCTGGAAGCTAATTTTTTGCATGACGAGCAGTTATAGAAAAGGACGCTGTCTGACCCGCACGCAGACCGGAGGAAGGAAACTATAAGAATAGCATGTGGGCGTTATTCATGATAAAAAATGTGAAAAAACAAAGACCTGTCAATCTGGATCTGACAACAATTCGGTTTCCTGTTACGGCTATAGCTTCCATTCTTCACCGCGTCTCCGGCGTTATTACGTTTGTAGCCGTCGGTATTCTGCTGTGGTTACTGGGCCTGTCGCTGTCATCTGAAGACGGCTTCCTGACTGCCTCTGCCATCGTGAACAGCTTCTTCGTTAAATTCATTCTGTGGGGCATCCTCACCGCGCTGGCGTATCACGCTGTCGGCGGGATTCGTCACATGCTGATGGATTTTGGCTGGCTGGAAGAAACCTTCGAAGCAGGAAAACGTTCCGCAAACCTTTCTTTTGTGATCACTGTCGTGCTTTCAATTCTCGCAGGAGTTCTCGTATGGTAAGCAACGCCTCCGCATTAGGACGCAACGGCGTACATGATTTTATTCTTGTCCGTGCTACCGCCATCGTCCTGACGTTATACATCATCTATATGGTGGGTTTTTTCGCCCTGCATGGCGACCTGACCTGGGTGGTCTGGACCGGCTTCTTCTCCTCCGCCTTTACCAAAGTCTTCACTCTGCTGGCGCTGTTTTCCATTCTGATCCATGCCTGGATTGGCATGTGGCAAGTGTTGACCGACTACGTTAAACCGCTGGCTGTACGCCTGATTCTGCAACTGGTTATTGTTGTGGCGCTGGCGGCTTACGTGATTTATGGATTCGTTGTGGTGTGGGGTGTGTAATGAAATTGCCAGTCAGAGAATTTGATGCTGTTGTTATTGGCGCGGGCGGCGCAGGTATGCGCGCGGCGCTGCAAATTTCCCAGAGCGGGCAAACCTGTGCGCTGCTCTCCAAAGTTTTCCCAACCCGTTCCCACACTGTGTCTGCGCAGGGCGGTATCACCGTAGCCCTGGGCAATACCCATGAAGATAACTGGGAATGGCACATGTATGACACGGTAAAAGGTTCCGACTACATCGGTGACCAGGACGCGATTGAATATATGTGCAAAACCGGCCCGGAAGCGATTCTTGAGCTGGAGCATATGGGCCTGCCGTTCTCCCGTCTTGATGATGGCCGTATCTATCAGCGTCCGTTTGGCGGCCAGTCGAAGAACTTCGGCGGCGAGCAGGCGGCGCGTACCGCAGCGGCAGCGGACCGTACCGGCCATGCGCTGCTGCATACCCTTTATCAGCAGAACCTGAAAAATCACACCACCATCTTTTCCGAGTGGTACGCGCTGGATCTGGTGAAAAACCAGGATGGCGCTGTCGTGGGCTGTACCGCACTGTGCATCGAAACCGGTGAAGTCGTCTACTTCAAAGCCCGCGCAACCGTGCTGGCAACTGGCGGCGCAGGCCGTATTTACCAGTCCACCACCAATGCGCACATTAATACCGGCGACGGCGTGGGTATGGCACTACGCGCGGGTGTACCGGTGCAGGATATGGAGATGTGGCAGTTCCACCCGACCGGTATCGCCGGGGCAGGGGTGCTGGTAACGGAAGGCTGCCGTGGTGAAGGCGGCTATCTGCTTAACAAACACGGCGAGCGCTTTATGGAGCGTTATGCGCCGAACGCCAAAGACCTGGCGGGCCGTGATGTGGTGGCGCGTTCCATCATGATCGAAATCCGTGAAGGTCGCGGTTGCGACGGTCCATGGGGACCGCACGCCAAACTGAAACTCGATCATCTGGGTAAAGAAGTACTCGAATCGCGTCTGCCGGGGATCCTGGAACTGTCGCGCACCTTCGCACATGTGGATCCGGTGAAAGAGCCAATTCCGGTGATCCCGACCTGCCACTATATGATGGGCGGTATTCCGACCAAAGTGACCGGCCAGGCGCTGACGGTCAACGAGAAGGGCGAAGATGTCGTGATCCCGGGGCTGTTTGCGGTGGGCGAAATCGCCTGCGTATCGGTTCACGGCGCCAACCGCCTGGGCGGTAACTCGCTGCTCGACCTGGTGGTCTTTGGCCGTGCAGCAGGTCTGCATTTACAAGAATCTATCGCTGAACAGGGCGCGCTGCGCGATGCCAGCGAATCGGATATCGAAGGGGCGCTCACCCGCCTCAACCGCTGGAATAACAATCGTAGCGGCGAAGATCCGGTCACCATCCGCAAAGCGCTGCAAGAGTGTATGCAGCATAACTTCTCGGTGTTCCGCGAAGGTGATGCGATGGCGAAAGGTCTTGAACAACTGAAAGTGATCCGCGAGCGCCTGAAAGAGGCTCGTCTGGATGATACGTCGAGCGAGTTCAATACCCAGCGCGTTGAGTGCCTGGAGCTGGATAACCTGATGGAAACCGCTTACGCAACGGCTGTTTCCGCAAACTTCCGTACCGAAAGCCGTGGCGCGCACAGCCGCTTCGACTATCCGGATCGTGACGATGAGAACTGGTTGTGCCACAGCCTGTATCTGCCAGAAACGGAATCCATGACGCGCCGTAGCGTGAATATGGAACCGAAACTGCGTCCGGCGTTCCCGCCGAAGATTCGTACTTATTAATGCGGAGACAGGATGATGAAACTCGAATTCTCGATTTATCGCTATAACCCGGATGTGGATGACGCGCCGCGTATGCAGGATTACACGCTGGAAGCGGAAGAAGGGCGTGACATGATGTTGCTGGATGCATTAATCCAGCTGAAAGAAAAGGATTCTACACTGTCGTTCCGCCGCTCCTGCCGTGAAGGTGTATGTGGTTCCGATGGTCTGAACATGAACGGTAAGAATGGTCTTGCCTGTATCACCCCGATTTCCGCGCTTGGCAACGGCAAACAGAAGATCGTTATCCGCCCGCTGCCAGGGTTGCCGGTTATCCGCGATTTGGTGGTGGACATGGGACAATTCTATGCCCAATATGAGAAGATTAAACCTTACTTATTGAATAATGGGCAAAATCCACCGGCCAGAGAACATTTACAGGCACCAGAGCAGCGTGAAAAGCTTGACGGTCTGTACGAATGTATTCTTTGCGCCTGCTGTTCTACGTCCTGCCCGTCATTCTGGTGGAACCCGGATAAGTTTATCGGCCCGGCTGGCTTGCTGGCGGCGTATCGCTTCCTGATCGACAGCCGCGATACCGAAACCGACAGCCGTCTGGAAGGGTTGAGCGATGCTTTCAGCGTATTCCGCTGCCACAGCATCATGAACTGCGTCAGTGTATGTCCGAAAGGGCTGAACCCGACGCGCGCCATCGGCCATATTAAGTCGATGTTGTTGCAAAGAAGTGCGTAATTAGTCCGTGCCGGATAGCGCTGCGCGGTCGAAGTGCCGGATGGCGCTTGCGCTTATCCGGCCTACAGTATTAATGATGTTTGTCGGCCCGGTAAGGGCGATACAAAAGCAGGAAATCTTTAAAAACCGCCACAAAGACATAATCGAGATGTCTGGAGCGAGACAAGGCGGCAACTGAGCGCATCCCTGGGAGCATAGTGAACTATGTGACCAGGGTAAGTGAAGGCAGCCAACACAGTCGCAGCCCGGACAGCGAAGATTAGGGCAGTTTTTAAAGGTTCCTTCGCGGGCCGCCAAGAGCCCGCAAGTGAACCCTGGGACGTGCGCTACTCGGTGTACGTCGTAGTTATCCACGGCGAAGTAAGCATAACAATGCTTAAGGGATCACGATGCAGAACGGCGCAATGAAAGCCTGGCTGGACTCTTCTTACCTCTCTGGGTCGAACCAGAGCTGGATAGAACAGCTCTATGAAGACTTCTTAACCGATCCTGACTCGGTAGATGCTAACTGGCGATCTATGTTCCAGCAGTTACCGGGCACCGGAGTCAAACCGGATCAGTTCCACTCCAAAACACGTGATTATTTCCGTCAACTGGCGAAAGATGCCTCACGTTACTCTTCCTCTATTTCCGACCCCGACACCAACGTTAAGCAGGTCAAAGTCCTGCAGTTGATCAACGCCTACCGCTTCCGTGGTCACCAGCATGCGAATCTCGATCCGTTGGGGCTGTGGCAGCAAGAGCGCGTTGCCGATCTGGATCCGGCATTCCACGATCTGAGCGAAGCGGATTACCAGAACAGCTATAACGTAGGTTCCTTTGCGATTGGGAAAGATACCCTGCCGCTGGGCGAATTGATCAAAGCGCTGAAAGAGACCTATTGCGGTTCGATCGGCGCGGAATACATGCACATTACCAGCACTGAAGAGAAGCGCTGGATCCAGCAGCGGATTGAGTCAGCAGCCGGAAAATCGAGCTTCAGCAGCGAAGAGAAAAAACGCTTCTTAAGCGAACTGACGGCAGCTGAAGGTCTGGAGCGTTATCTCGGGGCGAAGTTCCCGGGCGCGAAACGCTTCTCGCTGGAAGGCGGTGATGCGCTGATACCGCTGCTGAAAGAGATGATTCGCCATGCAGGCAAAAGCGGCACCCGCGAAGTGGTGCTGGGCATGGCGCACCGCGGTCGTCTGAACGTGCTGGTCAACGTGCTGGGCAAACAGCCGCAGGATCTGTTCGACGAGTTTGCCGGTAAACATAAAGAACACCTCGGTACCGGCGACGTGAAATACCATATGGGCTTCTCGTCTGACGTTGAGACTGAAGGCGGTCTGGTGCATCTGGCGCTGGCGTTTAACCCGTCGCACCTGGAAATCGTTAGCCCGGTGGTGATTGGTTCCGTACGCGCGCGTCTTGATCGCCTCTCTGAGCCGAGCAGCAATAAAGTGCTGCCGATCACCATTCACGGTGACGCGGCGGTGGCGGGTCAGGGCGTGGTACAGGAAACCCTGAACATGTCCAAAGCGCGCGGTTATGAAGTGGGCGGTACGGTGCGCGTGGTGATCAACAACCAGGTTGGTTTCACCACCTCCAACCCGCTGGATGCCCGCTCTACGCCGTACTGTACCGATATCGGTAAGATGGTGCAGGCGCCGATTTTCCACGTCAACGCGGACGATCCGGAAGCGGTTGCTTTCGTTACCCGTCTGGCGCTGGACTTCCGTAACACTTTCAAACGCGATGTGTTTATCGATCTGGTGTGCTACCGCCGTCACGGCCATAACGAAGCCGACGAGCCGAGCGCAACCCAGCCGTTGATGTACCAGAAAATCAAAAAACACCCGACGCCGCGTAAAATCTACGCCGATCGTCTGGAGCAGGACAAAACCATCACGCTGGAAGATGCCACTGAGATGGTTAACCTGTACCGCGACGCGCTGGATGCGGGCGAGTGTGTGGTCGCTGAATGGCGTCCAATGAATATGCACTCCTTTACCTGGTCGCCGTACCTCAATCACGAGTGGGATGAGAGTTACCCGAACAAAGTAGAGATGAAACGCCTGCAAGAACTGGCGAGGCGCATCAGCACGGTGCCGGAAGCCATTGAGATGCAGTCCCGTGTGGCGAAAATCTACGCCGATCGCCAGTTAATGGCCAATGGCGAGAAACTGTTCGACTGGGGCGGTGCTGAAACGCTGGCTTACGCCACGCTGGTTGATGAAGGCATTCCGGTGCGCCTCTCCGGTGAGGACACCGGGCGCGGTACCTTCTTCCATCGCCACGCCGTGATCCATAACCAGGCCAACGGCTCAACCTATACGCCGCTAAGCCACGTGCATAATGGCCAGGGCCCGTTCCGCGTGTGGGACTCCGTGCTCTCTGAAGAAGCGGTGCTGGCTTTTGAATATGGCTACGCCACCGCTGAGCCGCGTACGCTGACCATCTGGGAAGCACAGTTCGGCGACTTCGCTAACGGCGCGCAGGTGGTGATTGACCAGTTCATCAGCTCCGGCGAACAGAAGTGGGGCCGTATGTGCGGGCTGGTAATGCTGTTGCCGCATGGCTATGAAGGGCAGGGCCCGGAGCACTCTTCCGCGCGTCTGGAGCGTTATCTGCAACTGTGCGCTGAGCAAAACATGCAGGTTTGCGTCCCGTCCACCCCGGCGCAGGTTTACCATATGCTGCGTCGTCAGGCGTTGCGCGGTATGCGTCGCCCGCTGGTGGTGATGTCACCGAAGTCGCTGCTGCGTCATCCGCAGGCGGTCTCCACGCTGGATGAACTGGCGAATGGCACCTTTATGCCGGCGATTGGCGAAGTGGATGATTTGGATCCGCAAGCCGTGAAGCGCGTTATCCTTTGTTCTGGTAAGGTTTATTACGACCTGCTTGAACAGCGTCGTAAAAATGACCAGAAGGATGTTGCCATTGTCCGTATTGAGCAGTTGTACCCGTTCCCGCATCAGTCGGTGCAGGACGCGTTGAAACCTTATGCGCACGTACATGATTTTGTCTGGTGCCAGGAAGAGCCGCTTAACCAGGGCGCATGGTACTGCAGCCAGCATCATTTCCGTGATGTGATACCTTTTGGGGCCGCTCTGCGCTATGCAGGACGCCCGGCCTCCGCCTCCCCGGCGGTGGGATATCTGTCCGTTCACCAGAAGCAACAGCAAGAGCTGGTGAATGACGCGCTGAACGTCGATTCAATAAAGGATAAATAATGAGTAGCGTAGATATTCTTGTTCCCGATCTGCCTGAGTCCGTTGCTGATGCGACTGTCGCGACCTGGCACAAAAAACCAGGCGATAGCGTCCGACGCGATGAAGTATTGGTAGAAATCGAAACGGACAAAGTGGTACTGGAAGTACCGGCTTCAGCGGACGGTGTTCTGGACGCGGTGCTGGAAGACGAAGGTACGACGGTCACTTCCCGTCAGATCCTTGGCCGCCTGAAAGAAGGCAACAGCTCGGGTAAAGAGAGCAGCGCCAAATCTGAAGCGAAAGAATCCACGCCAGCTCAGCGCCAGCAGGCGTCGCTGGAAGAGCAAAATAACGACGCGCTCAGCCCGGCGATCCGTCGCCTGCTGGCTGAACACAGCCTTGACGCCAGTGCGATTAAAGGTACCGGCGTTGGCGGCCGCATCACCCGTGAAGATGTGGATAAGTTCCTGGCGAAAGCCCCGGCTAAAGAAGAGAGCAAACCGGCCGCTCAGCCGGCAAGCAGCCCGGCGCCGCAGCTGGCTGGCCGTTCTGAAAAACGCGTGCCGATGACCCGTCTGCGCAAACGCGTAGCTGAGCGTCTGCTGGAAGCGAAAAATTCAACTGCCATGCTGACGACTTTTAACGAAGTCAACATGAAGCCAATCATGGATCTGCGCAAGCAGTACGGTGATGCGTTTGAAAAACGTCACGGCATCCGTCTGGGCTTTATGTCGTTCTACGTGAAAGCGGTCGTTGAAGCGCTGAAACGCTATCCGGAAGTGAACGCCTCTATTGATGGCGACGACGTGGTTTACCACAACTATTTCGATGTCAGCATGGCGGTTTCCACACCGCGTGGTCTGGTTACGCCGGTACTGCGTGATGTGGATACGCTGGGCATGGCCGACATCGAGAAGAAAATTAAAGAACTGGCGGTAAAAGGCCGTGACGGCAAGCTGACCGTTGAGGATCTGACCGGTGGTAACTTTACCATCACTAATGGCGGTGTATTCGGTTCGCTGATGTCCACGCCGATCATCAACCCGCCGCAGAGTGCGATCCTTGGCATGCACGCCATCAAAGATCGCCCAATGGCGGTAGATGGCAAAGTTGAAATTCTGCCGATGATGTACCTGGCGCTCTCTTATGACCACCGCCTGATCGACGGACGTGAGTCTGTGGGCTTCCTGGTCGCAATCAAAGAAATGCTGGAAGATCCGACGCGTCTGCTGCTGGATGTGTAGTGTCCTTTGCCCGGCGGCGCAGGCTGCCGGGTCTATAACGAACACCTGCTTTGCAGGCCGGAAAGCTCTGGCGCTTCCGGCATGACAAATTAAATGAAGGATGGATAGAACACATGAACTTACACGAGTATCAGGCGAAACAGCTTTTTGCCCGGTCAGGACTGCCGACTCCGGTTGGTTACGCCTGTGCTACCCCACGTGAAGCAGAAGAAGCCGCATCGAAAATCGGCACCGGCCCGTGGGTGGTGAAATGCCAGGTCCACGCGGGCGGCCGTGGTAAAGCGGGCGGCGTAAAAGTCGTTAGCAGCAAAGAAGATATTCGCGCTTTCGCGGAACACTGGCTGGGTAAACGCCTGGTAACCTACCAAACAGATGCCAACGGTCAGCCGGTTAACCAGATTCTGGTCGAAGCGGCAACGGATATTGACAAAGAGCTGTATCTGGGTGCGGTTGTTGACCGCAGCTCACGACGTGTGGTGTTCATGGCGTCGACGGAAGGCGGCGTGGAAATCGAAAAAGTGGCAGAAGAGACGCCGCACTTGATCCACAAAACCACCATTGATCCGCTGACTGGCCCGATGCCGTACCAGGGACGCGAACTGGCGTTCAAACTCGGTCTGGAAGGCAAACAGGTTCAGCAGTTCACTAAAATTTTCATGGGGCTGGCGACTATTTTCCTTGAGCGCGATCTGGCGCTGATTGAAATCAACCCGCTGGTCATCACCAAACAAGGTGACCTTATCTGCCTCGACGGCAAACTGGGCGCTGATGGCAACGCACTGTTCCGCCAGCCGGAACTGCGCGAAATGCGCGACCAGTCGCAGGAAGACCCGCGTGAAGCGCAAGCTGCGCAGTGGGAACTGAACTATGTTGCGCTGGATGGCAACATCGGCTGCATGGTTAACGGTGCGGGTCTGGCGATGGGCACCATGGACATCGTTAAGCTGCACGGCGGCGAACCGGCGAACTTCCTCGACGTCGGCGGCGGTGCGACCAAAGAACGTGTTACTGAAGCGTTTAAAATTATCCTCTCCGATGAGAACGTGAAAGCGGTGCTGGTGAACATTTTCGGCGGTATCGTGCGTTGCGACCTGATTGCCGACGGCATCATCGGTGCGGTAGAAGAGGTGGGTGTTAACGTCCCGGTGGTTGTCCGTCTGGAAGGTAACAACGCCGAGCTGGGTGCCAAACGTCTGGCGGACAGTGGTCTGAACATTATCGCAGCGAAAAGTCTGACGGATGCAGCACAGCAGGTTGTTGCCGCAGTGGAGGGGAAATAATGTCTGTTTTGATTGATAAGAACACCAAAGTTATCTGCCAGGGTTTTACCGGTAGCCAGGGTACTTTCCACTCCGAGCAGGCGATTGCCTACGGTACGCAGATGGTTGGTGGTGTAACGCCAGGTAAAGGCGGCACCACGCATCTGGGTCTGCCTGTATTTAATACCGTACGTGAAGCGGTGGAAGCCACTGGCGCGACAGCCAGCGTGATTTACGTTCCGGCGCCGTTCTGCAAAGACTCGATTCTGGAAGCCGTCGACGCGGGCATCAAACTGATTATCACCATTACTGAAGGTATCCCGACGCTGGATATGCTGACGGTAAAAGTGAAGCTGGACGAAGCTGGCGTGCGCATGATCGGCCCGAACTGCCCTGGTGTAATCACCCCGGGCGAGTGCAAAATCGGCATCATGCCGGGCCATATTCACAAACCGGGTAAAATCGGTATTGTGTCACGTTCCGGTACGCTGACTTATGAAGCGGTTAAACAGACCACCGATTACGGCTTTGGTCAGTCTACCTGTGTTGGTATCGGTGGCGACCCGATCCCGGGCTCTAACTTTATCGATATCCTGAAACTGTTCGAGGAAGATCCGCAGACCGAAGCGATCGTTATGATCGGCGAGATTGGCGGTAGCGCAGAAGAAGACGCGGCTGCTTACATCAAAGAACATGTGACCAAACCGGTTGTCGGCTACATCGCGGGTGTCACTGCGCCGAAAGGCAAACGTATGGGCCACGCGGGCGCCATCATCGCGGGTGGTAAAGGTACAGCGGACGAGAAATTCGCTGCGCTGGAAGCGGCCGGGGTGAAAACTGTGCGTAGCCTCGCTGATATCGGCGAAGCACTGAAATCTATCATTAAATAAAACTATTGCTCCTCCCTGAGGGGAGCATAAACTTGTCTCGACATGGTTGGCCGCTCCCGTAGCGGCCTTTTTTATTGCCGTAATTTACGTACTTCAGTATTTGCCGCGGTAAGCCGGTGCCCGTCAGCCGCTTGCGGCAGCATCGGGGGGATGGCTTCGCCGCTCTGGCTATCGATCAATACGGAATGGGGTTCACCAGGAGCAAAAAGATGTTGTTCGCCCCACTGGCGCAGCGCCACCACTACCGGAAATAACGATTCGCCTCTCTCTGTCAGCACATATTCCTGATATGCCGTGCCATCTGATGCGGGTTGAGTGGTAAAAATGCCCGCTTCCACTAGCTTGCGTAGCCTGTCGGTAAGAATGTTACGCGCCACGCCAAGACCACGCTGAAAATCACCAAAACGCCGCGCGCCGTCGAAGGCATCACGGATGATAAGCAATGCCCAGCGATCGCCAATCAAATCGACAGAACGGGCAACGGGGCAGGGTTGAGTCTTCAGTGGCACGGCGTATCTCCGGTTTGGAATTCTGGTTGCATTTTAAAACTAGCCTGGCTACGCTTCAACCAGTTTTATTTTGCAACCAGGTTAGTGGAATGAATAAAAACAAGCAGACAACAGAACGGGGTTTGATTGCCCTGTTTGCCGTGGCCAGCGGCTTATGTGTGGCGAATGTTTATTACGCTCAGCCGCTACTTGATGCGCTGGCGCAGAGTTTCGCCATTAGCCAGGCGGCTGTCGGCGGCGTGGTGACTGCAACTCAGGTGGGATCAGCGTTGGCTTTACTGCTGCTGGTACCACTGGGCGATATTGTTGAACGACGTCGGTTATTGTTGGTGCAGTTACTGGCGCTGATGGTGGCGTTGAGCACCGTGGCGCTGGCGCAATCGGCTGTAGTGTTGCTCACTGGCATGCTGGCAACCGGTTTGCTGGGTACGGCCATGACACAGGGATTGATCGCCAGTGCGGCCAGTATTGCCAGTGAACGGGAACGGGGCAGGGTAGTGGGCGCCGCGCAAGGCGGCGTTTTTATCGGCCTGCTGCTGGCGCGTATCTTTGCCGGGGTTATTAGTGACCTGGCGGGATGGCGGGCGGTGTATGGCGCTTCTGCATTGCTAATGATGATGCTGTTGCTGCTCCTCAGGCAACGGTTGCCGGTCATGCGCGCCTCTGCGGTTTCTGAAAGCTGGTTTCGTTTGATGTCTTCAATGCTGGTGCTGTTATGCACCGATAGGGTATTGCAAATCCGTGGTGTGCTGGCGCTGTTGATGTTTGCGGCTTTTAATATTTTCTGGAGTGCTATGGTGCTGCCGTTGAGGGCCGCACCATTTGGTTTTTCACATACGGCGATTGGTTTGTTGGCGTTGGCGGGTGTTGCGGGAGCACTGGCTGCGGCGAAAGCCGGAAAGGAAGCGGATCGCGGTAATGCACAGCGCACAAGTTTGCTGTCTCTTCTGCTATTGCTGCTTGCCTGGTGGCCGCTGTCAAGGCTGGAACACTCTCTGGTTCTGCTGATCCTGGGGATTGTACTGCTTGATTTCGGCGGACAGGCGCTGCATGTCACGAACCAGAGTCTGCTTTTGCGCACCAACGTTGCTCAACACGGCAGACTGGTGGCGTTATATATGCTGTTTTACGCGACAGGCAGTGGGTTGGGCGCCATGGCGACAACTGTTATCTATGCTGGATTCGGCTGGCAGGGCGTTTGTTTGCTCGGTGCTACCGTAAGTCTGCTGGCGCTTATCTTCTGGGCTACAACACGGCGCTGGATGCGGCTGAACAATGCCCCATAAAATAAAAGGGTTTTAGCGCGAGCGAGAATAAAAAGAATAATCACGGAGCGGTGTTAAGTATGATAATCGTAATGGTGAAATATTTGTAAAATAAAAAAGATGTGCAATAAGTCTAATTTCTCAGGTTCCTTATCTGTCATGGACGACCCATTTTTTTACGCAAATGATAAACGTTAAATATACTCGCCATTATTTACCTTTACCTGCCGATTGATAACCATTGATTACGTTAAAATGAACATGCTGTTAACAAGGTTTTTACCACAGCTATACACCAGCTACAAAATTAACAGTAAAGAATAAAAATGATTTAAATCAATATCTAAAAGCTTGGAAAAGATTGTGAAAATCGTTAAATTGTCGCAGATCAAATTGGCTAAAAAGCGGTATGGTTGGCATAAATTGATCGGTGTCGAAAAACGTAAAATTAACTCAATAAAAACCTATTTATCGTAAGGGTTTTCCGAGTTAATATGTTCGCGAGATCAATTCGAAATTTTTATTAACCTGGTTGTAACTTTTTTCATTCATTACCATAATTTATGTGGCAGTGAATAAAAGCAGTGCAACAAATTTGTATTGGGGCATGCGTGTGAACCCGCGCTAACGGGGTTTACTCTCGGAGTCTTCATGCGATGAGCAAGGAGTCAGAATGTTAGATATAGTCGAACTGTCGCGCTTACAGTTTGCCTTGACTGCGATGTACCACTTTCTGTTTGTGCCACTGACGCTCGGTATGGCGTTCCTGCTGGCAATTATGGAAACGGTCTATGTCCTCTCCGGCAAACAGATTTATAAAGATATGACCAAGTTCTGGGGCAAGTTGTTTGGTATCAACTTTGCTCTGGGCGTGGCAACAGGCCTGACGATGGAGTTTCAGTTCGGGACTAACTGGTCATACTATTCCCACTACGTTGGGGATATCTTCGGTGCGCCACTGGCAATCGAAGGGTTGATGGCCTTCTTCCTCGAATCCACATTTGTCGGTTTGTTCTTCTTCGGTTGGGATCGTCTCGGTAAAGTGCAGCACATGGCAGTTACCTGGTTAGTCGCGCTGGGTTCTAACTTGTCGGCATTGTGGATCCTTGTTGCTAACGGCTGGATGCAGAACCCCGTCGCCTCTGATTTCAACTTCGAAACCATGCGCATGGAGATGGTGAGCTTTGCCGAACTGGTGCTGAACCCGGTTGCTCAGGTGAAATTCGTTCACACCGTAGCTTCCGGTTATACCTGCGGCGCCATCTTTATCCTCGGTATTAGCTCCTACTACCTGCTGCGTGGGCGCGACATCGCTTTTGCTAAACGCTCCTTCGCTATCGCTGCCAGCTTCGGCATGGCCGCTGTGCTGTCTGTTATTGTGCTGGGTGATGAATCCGGTTACGAAATGGGCGACGTGCAGAAAACCAAACTGGCTGCCATTGAGGCCGAATGGGAAACGCAACCGGCTCCGGCGGCATTTACTCTGTTTGGTGTGCCGGACCAGGATAAGCAAGAGAACAAATTTGCTATCCAGATCCCTTACGCGCTGGGCATTATCGCGACCCGTTCGGTGGATACCCCGGTTATCGGCCTGAAAGAGCTGATGGTGCAGCATGAAGAGCGTATCCGTAACGGTATGAAAGCGTACCAGTTGCTGGAGCAGCTCCGCTCAGGTTCTGCCGATCAGTCCGTTCGCGATCAGTTCAACAGCGTCAAGAAAGACCTTGGTTATGGCCTGTTGCTTAAACGCTACACGCCGAATGTGACCGATGCGACTGACGCGCAAATTCAGCAGGCGACGAAAGACTCTATCCCTCGTGTTGCGCCGCTGTACTTCGCGTTCCGTATCATGGTGGCGTGCGGTGTTCTGATGCTGTTGATTATCGCGGCGTCCTTCTGGACGGTGATTCGTAACCGTATTGGCGAGAAGAAATGGCTGTTGCGTGCGGCGCTGTATGGTATTCCGCTGCCGTGGATCGCCATTGAATCCGGCTGGTTTGTTGCCGAGTACGGACGTCAGCCGTGGGCGATTGGTGAGGTGTTGCCGACCGCGGTGGCTAACTCGTCGTTAACCGTTGGCGATCTGCTGTTCTCCATGATTCTGATTTGCGGCCTTTATACGCTGTTTATGGTGGCGGAAGTGTTCCTGATGTTCAAATTTGCTCGCCTTGGGCCGAGCAGCCTGAAAACAGGTCGCTATCACTATGAGCAGTCCACTGTGGCTTCTCAGCCGGCACGCTAAGACAGGAGTCGTCAAATGATCGATTATGAAGTATTACGTTTTATCTGGTGGCTGCTGGTCGGTATTTTGCTGATTGGTTTCGCTGTCACAGATGGCTTCGACATGGGTGTGGGCATGCTGACCCGCGTGCTGGGTCGTAGCGACACTGAGCGCCGCGTGATGATTAACGCCATTGCGCCGCACTGGGACGGCAACCAGGTTTGGCTGATCACCGCTGGTGGCGCGCTGTTCGCTGCCTGGCCGATGGTTTACGCTGCTGCGTTCTCCGGCTTCTATGTTGCGATGATCCTCGTGTTGGCTTCTCTCTTCTTCCGTCCGGTGGGTTTCGATTACCGCTCGAAGATTGAAGACAATCGCTGGCGCGGGATGTGGGACTGGGGCATTTTCATCGGTAGCTTCGTACCGCCGCTGGTGATTGGCGTGGCGTTTGGCAACCTGCTGCAGGGTGTGCCATTCCACCTCGACAACGATATGCGTCTGTTCTACACCGGCAATTTCTTCCAGTTGCTGAATCCGTTTGGTCTGCTGGCGGGTGTGGTTAGTGTGGCGATGATCCTGACGCAAGGCGCAACATATCTGCAAATGCGTACCGTGGGTGAACTGCATCTGCGTGCTCGCGCTACTGTGCAGATCGCCGCACTGGTGACGCTGATCTGCTTCGCACTGGCCGGTGTGTGGGTGGTTTACGGCATTGATGGCTATGTAGTGACCTCTGTGATGGATCATCACGCCCCGTCTAATCCGTTGCTTAAAGACGTTGCGCTACAGGCTGGTGCCTGGCTGACTAACTTTAACAACACGCCTGTGTTGTGGGTGATCCCGGCGCTGGGCGTAGTCCTGCCGCTGTTGACCGTACTGACCGCGCGTCTGGATAAAGCGGCCTGGGCATTTGTGTTCTCTTCGCTGACCCTGGCCTGCATCATTCTGACCGCCGGTATCGCGATGTTCCCGTTCATCATGCCGTCAAGCACCATGCTGAAAGCTAGCCTGACCATGTGGGATGCAACATCGACCCAACTGACGCTGAATCTGATGACCTATGTTGCTCTGGTATTTGTGCCAATCGTTCTGCTCTACACCATCTGGTGTTACTGGAAAATGTTCGGCCGTATCACCAAAGAACATATTGAAAGCAATACCCACTCTATGTACTAAGTAAGGAGCTGAATATGTGGTATTTCGCATGGATTTTAGGAACGCTTCTTGCCTGTGCTTTTGGAGTGATTACCGCCCTGGCGCTGGAACACGTTGAAGCGTCGAAAGCCGGACAAGAAGAACAGTAATGGAAAAAGTTATCGCAAAATTGTATGCGGTAATGGATAAGGGCCCGTTAAGGGCCCTTTCCTTAATAATGGCGCTCCTGCTGGCTGGCTGCATTTTCTGGGATCCGTCCCGTTTTGCTGCGAAAACCAGCGAGCTGGAGATCTGGCACGGATTGCTGCTGATGTGGGCGGTGTGTGCCGGGGTTATCCATGGCGTCGGTTTTCGTCCGCGCGCCATTCACTGGCAGGGTTTTTTCTGCCCGCTTATTGCTGATGCCGTTCTGCTGGCGGGGCTTATTTTTTTCTTCTTTTGAATAAGAAATATCCGCTATCCTCATGGGCTTGCAAAAGCCCATAAATTTTTACTATCCGTTTACCTGAACCCATTCCAAAGCACCTTTCCCGCGCGTATAGTAGCGAAGTTTAAAAGCTCTAACTTTTTTTGCATTACCGGGATGTAAAGTGAATACAACGCTGTTTCGATGGCCGGTTCGTGTCTATTACGAAGATACAGACGCCGGTGGTGTGGTTTACCACGCCAGCTACGTAGCTTTTTATGAAAGAGCCCGTACAGAGATGCTGCGCCATCATCACTTTAGCCAACAAGTTCTGCTGGCTGAGCGCGTCGCGTTCGTGGTACGCAAAATGATGCTGGAGTATTTTGCGCCCGCCAGACTCGACGACATGCTCGAAGTCCAAACGGAAATTACATCAATGCGTGGTACCTCCATGGTGTTCACGCAGCGGATTGTCAACGCAGAGAACAAAGTGCTGAATGAAGCTGAGGTGCTGATTGTCTGTGTTGATCCACTCTTAATGAAGCCTCGTGCGCTTCCCAAGTCTATTGTCGCGGAGTTTAAGCAGTGACTGACATGAACATCCTTGATTTGTTCCTGAAGGCTAGCCTTCTGGTCAAACTTATCATGTTGATTTTGATTGGTTTTTCAATCGCATCCTGGGCAATCATCATCCAGAGAACGCGCATCCTCAACGCAGCAGGGCGCGAAGCAGAAGCATTCGAAGACAAGTTCTGGTCCGGCATTGAACTGTCACGTTTGTATCAGGAAAGCCAGGCTCGCCGCGATAATCTGAGCGGTTCGGAACAAATCTTCTACAGCGGGTTCAAAGAGTTTGCCCGTCTGCATCGCGCAAACAGTCACGCGCCAGAAGCGATTGTCGAAGGGGCATCAAGGGCGATGCGCATTTCGATGAGCCGCGAGCTGGAAAATCTGGAAAACCACATTCCTTTCCTTGGTACCGTGGGTTCTATCAGCCCGTATATCGGTCTGTTCGGTACGGTATGGGGGATCATGCACGCCTTTATCGCGCTGGGCGCGGTGAAGCAGGCCACATTGCAAATGGTTGCGCCGGGGATCGCGGAAGCGTTGATCGCTACCGCAATCGGTCTGTTTGCCGCAATCCCGGCGGTGATGGCATATAACCGCCTGAACCAGCGCGTGAACAAACTGGAACTGAATTACGACAACTTTATGGAAGAGTTCACGGCTATTCTGCATCGCCAGGCATTCGCCAGCAGCGACAGCAATAAGGAGTAATCCATGGCCAGAACGCGTGGGCGGGGCAGTCGTGGCCTCAAGTCTGAAATCAACATTGTACCGTTGCTGGACGTGTTGCTGGTGCTGCTGCTGATCTTTATGGCAACAGCGCCGATCATCACGCAGAGCGTAGAGGTCGATCTGCCGGATGCGACGGAATCGCAGACCGTCAGTACCAATGACGATCCTCCGGTCATTATTGAGGTTTCCGGTGTCGGACAGTACAGCGTGGTGGTGGAAAAAGATCGCATGGATCAGCTACCGCCAGAGCAGGTGATTGCCGAGGCGCAGCGTCGCCTGCAATCCAATCCGAAAACCGTGTTCTTAATCGGCGGAGCGAAAGATGTGCCGTACGATGAAATCATTAAAGCGCTGAACCTGTTACATAGCGCGGGTGTGAAATCGGTTGGCTTGATGACGCAGCCTATCTGATCACTCGCCTGACAGGCGGACAGTTTTTGGGAACCGAGAGTGTCAAAGGCAACCGTACAAAACGACAAGCTTAAGCGAGCGATAATCATCTCAGCCGTGCTGCACGTAATTCTGGTGGCGCTGCTGATTTGGAGTTCGTTCGACGAGCATATTGATGCGTCTGCGGGCGGCGGCGGTGGCTCGGCGATCGATGCGGTGATGGTCGATCCCGGTGCTGTGGTGGACAATTACAATCGCCAACAGCAGCAGCAAGCCAGCGCGCAACGAGCCAAAGAGCAGCGCGAAAAACAGGCGCAACAGCAGGCGGAAGAGCTGCGTGAAAAGCAGGCTGCCGAGCAGGAGCGTTTGAAACAGCTGGAGCAGGAGCGTTTGCAGGCGCAGGAAGCCGCGCGCGAACAGGCCGAGCAGCAGAAACAAGCGGAAGAGGCGGCGAAAAAAGCGCAGCAGCAACAGAAGCAAGCTGAAGAAGCCGCAGCGAAAGCAGCCGCTGATGCAAAAGCTAAAGCAGACGCTCAGGCAAAAGAAGCAGCAGAAGCAGCGAAGAAAGCCGCTGCCGATGCACAGAAAAAAGCGGAAGCTGAAGCCGCAAAAGCCGCTGCCGACGCACAGAAAAAAGCAGAAGCTGAAGCCGCAAAAGCCGCCGCAGATGCGAAGAAAAAAGCGGAAGCTGAAGCAGCGAAGAAAGCTCAGGCAGACGCTGAGAAGAAAGCACAGGCCGAAGCGGCTAAACAAGCTGCCGCGGAGAAAGCTGCAGCAGAGAAAGCTGCTGCGGCTGAGAAGGCTGCTGCTGCGAAAGCTGCTGCCGCTGAAAAAGCTGCAGAAGAGAAGAAAGCTGCAGCCGCTGAGAAGGCCGCCGCCGATAAGAAAGCGGCAGCTGAAAAAGCGGCTGCTGCCAAGAAAGCCGCCGCTGAAAAAGCCGCTGCTGCCGCTGGCGTTGACGATCTGTTTGGCGATTTAAGTTCCGGTAAGAATGCGCCGAAAACAGGTGGCGGGGCGAAAGGGAATAATGCAGCTGCAGCCGGTTCTGGTAACACTAAGAACAACGGCGCATCAGGTGCTGACATCAGTAACTATGCAGGGCAGATAAAATCGGCGATTGAAAGCCGCTTTTATGATTCCTCCTCCTATGCGGGGAAAACCTGTACGTTGCGTGTCAAACTGGCGCCGGATGGCATGCTGTTAGATATTCAGTCCGAAGGTGGCGACCCGGCGCTTTGTCAGGCGGCTCTTGCAGCTGCAAGACAGGCAAAAATACCGAAGCCGCCAAGTCAGGCTGTGTATGAAGTGTTCAAAAATGCGCCGCTGGACTTTAAACCAGGACCTTAAACCATAAGGTAGACTTTCCTTCGCACCGCGCGGGGGGAAATCGTACCGGTTGTTCCGACGCGGGTAGTTTTGTCTTATTGAGTTTGTTAAAATTCTGCTAAATTATCGCGGGTTTTCCACCCGGATAAGGGAGATATGATGAAGCAGGCATTACGTGTTGCATTTGGTTTTCTGATGCTGTGGGCAGCGGTGCTGCACGCAGAAGTACGTATCGAGATCACCCAGGGGGTGGACTCGGCACGCCCGATTGGCGTTGTGCCTTTCCAGTGGGCAGGCCCTGGTGCCGCGCCTGAAGATGCCGGCGGTATCGTTGCTGCGGATCTGCGCAACAGCGGCAAATTCAATCCCCTCGATCGTTCCCGCCTGCCGCAGCAGCCTGGCAGCGCACAGGAAGTTCAGCCAGCCGCATGGTCTGCGTTAGGCATCGATGCGGTGGTTGTTGGTCAGGTAACCCCGAATCCTGACGGCAGCTACAACGTCGCTTACCAACTGGTGGACACCGGTGGTGCGCCGGGTACCGTGCTGGCGCAGAACTCCTTTAAAGTGAACAAACAGTGGCTGCGTTATGCCGCTCACGCCGCCAGTGATGAAGTATTCGAAAAACTGACCGGCATTAAAGGTGCATTCCGTACCCGTATTGCTTACGTAGTGCAGACTGCGAACAGTCAGTTCCCGTACGAGCTGCGCGTTTCTGACTATGACGGTTACAACCAGTTCCTGGTGCACAAATCGCCGCAGCCGCTGATGTCTCCGGCATGGTCTCCGGACGGGTCCAGACTGGCTTACGTGACGTTTGAAAGCGGTCGTTCTGCTCTGGTTATCCAGACGCTGGCGAATGCAAGCATCCGCCAGGTTGCTTCCTTCCCGCGCCACAACGGTGCGCCGGCCTTCTCGCCGGACGGTTCTAAACTGGCGTTTGCGCTGTCTAAAACCGGTAGCCTGAACATTTATGTCATGGATATTGGTTCCGGCCAGATTCGTCAGGTTACCGATGGCCGCAGCAACAACACCGAACCGACCTGGTTCCCGGATAGCCAGACGCTGGCCTTTACGTCTGACCAGGCGGGCCGTCCGCAGGTGTATAAAGTAGGTATCAATGGCGGCGCAGCGCAGCGTATCTCCTGGCAGGGTTCACAAAACCAGGATGCTGACGTGAGCAGCGACGGCAAATTTATGGTGATGGTAAGCTCTGACGGTGGTCAGCAGCACATCGCTAAACAAGATCTGGCAGCGGGTGGCGTACAGGTTCTGACGTCAACGTTCCTGGATGAAACGCCAAGTCTGGCACCTAACGGCACAATGGTAATCTACAGCTCTTCTCAGGGGATGGGATCCGTGCTGAATCTGGTTTCTACAGATGGGCGTTTCAAAGCGCGTCTTCCGGCGACTGATGGTCAGGTTAAATTCCCTGCCTGGTCTCCGTATCTGTAATAATAAATATTTATAAAGGAATCAAAGAAATGCAACTGAACAAAGTGCTGAAAGGCCTGATGCTGGCTCTGCCTGTTATGGCGATTGCTGCGTGTTCTTCTCACAAGAACAACACCAGCGACCAGAGCGGCGAAGGCATGATGGGTGCTGGCACTGGCATGAACGGTAGTGGCAATATGTCCTCCGAAGAACAAGCGCGTCTGCAAATGCAACAGCTGCAGCAGAACAACATTGTTTACTTCGATCTGGACAAATATGACATCCGTTCTGACTTCGCTGCGATGCTGGATGCTCACGCTAACTTCCTGCGTAGCAACCCGTCCTACAAAGTCACCGTAGAAGGTCACGCGGACGAACGTGGTACTCCGGAATACAACATCTCCCTGGGCGAACGTCGTGCTAACGCCGTTAAAATGTACCTGCAGGGTAAAGGCGTTTCCGCAGATCAGATCTCCATCGTTTCTTACGGTAAAGAAAAACCTGCAGTACTGGGTCATGACGAAGCGGCTTACGCTAAAAACCGTCGTGCCGTACTGGTTTACTAAGAGAATTGCATGAGCAGTAACTTCAGACATCATTTGTTGAGTCTGTCGTTACTGGTTGGCATAGCGGCCCCATGGGCCGCTAATGCTCAGGCGCCAATCAGTAGTGTCGGCTCAGGCTCGGTCGAAGACCGTGTCACTCAACTCGAGCGTATTTCTAATGCTCATAGCCAGCTTTTGACTCAACTCCAGCAACAACTCTCCGATAATCAGGCCGATATTGATACCCTTCGTGGACAAATCCAGGAAAATCAGTATCAGCTTAATCAGGTGGTTGAACGCCAACAGCAAATTTTGCAGCAGATAGGCAATTTGAGCAGTGGCACAGCGGGACAGACGCAGCAAGCTTCCGGCGATCAGAGCGGTGCGGCGGCGCAAGCGCCAGCAGCGGATACGGGCGCAAATAACGGTGCGGCAACGTCTGGTGCTCCCGTTCAAAGCGGCGATGCAAATACGGATTACAATGCGGCGATTGCGCTGGTACAGGATAAATCCCGTCAGGATGATGCGCTCGCTGCTTTCCAGAATTTTGTCAAAAAGTACCCAGATTCAACCTACATACCGAATGCCAACTACTGGCTTGGTCAGTTGAATTATAACAAGGGTAAAAAAGACGACGCTGCTTATTACTTTGCCTCTGTGGTGAAGAATTACCCGAAGTCGCCTAAAGCGCCTGACGCTATGTTCAAGGTCGGCGTGATTATGCAGGACAAAGGTGACAGCGCGAAGGCGAAAGCGGTTTACCAGCAGGTGGTCAGTAAATACCCTGGTACCGACGGCGCGAAACAAGCGCAAAAACGCCTTGGTTCTATGTAATGCATAGCGCATGACCAGAAATCGTGTTTTTTCTGGTCTTGTCGCATGAATCATAAGCAGTTAAGTCATTCTGGTTGAAATTGTTGTTGCGCTGAAATCTTAAATCAGTAATATATGCCGCCGTTGCCACGGGATATCTCTTAAACCAGAGGCAACATGAAAGTGGGTCGTTAGCTCAGTTGGTAGAGCAGTTGACTTTTAATCAATTGGTCGCAGGTTCGAATCCTGCACGACCCACCAATTTAACATCGGGGTGGAGATGTTAAGCGTGAAGGATAACGTTGCGTAGCAACGGCCCGACAGGGTAAGGCAAAGCCGAATTATCCTCACGACCCATCACTTAAAGTAGTATCCAGCACGTAGTATCGGGTGATTAGCTCAGCTGGGAGAGCACCTCCCTTACAAGGAGGGGGTCGGCGGTTCGATCCCGTCATCACCCACCACTCGGGTCGTTAGCTCAGTTGGTAGAGCAGTTGACTTTTAATCAATTGGTCGCAGGTTCGAATCCTGCACGACCCACCAATTTAACATCAATCTAATGGTGTTAAACGTGAAGGATAACGTTGCAGCAGCAGCGACGCCACAGGGCGAGGCAAAGGCCAAATCATCCTGCACGATCCACCACTTAATGTGGTTCCTGGTAAAATTATCTTCGAAGTCACTACCCCTATGGGTCGTTAGCTCAGTTGGTAGAGCAGTTGACTTTTAATCAATTGGTCGCAGGTTCGAATCCTGCACGACCCACCACTTTCAACGTGGGTGATTACTTCGAAGAGCAGTTCCGTAAGGGGTCGTTAGCTCAGTTGGTAGAGCAGTTGACTTTTAATCAATTGGTCGCAGGTTCGAATCCTGCACGACCCACCAATGTAAAAAAGCGCCCTAAAGGCGCTTTTTTGCTTTCTGCGAATAGAGAAGATTCGACAAAATTGTCGGGAACAATTTTGAACAACGCGCAGCGTTCGAAGGGCGAGCGAAGCGAGTCATCCTGCACGACCCACCCATGTAAAATGGCGCTGGCGGGTTTTTTGCTTTCTGACATCCGTCAATCCCGCGATATCCATCCATAGGCCTGCTAAGCACAGCGTCAGCAGTAGCTGCTGTTGGAGGGGGATCTGCCATTCCTTAAAAATTCATCACGACATTTTTTACGCAATCGGCTATCTTGTTTAGTATATAAAACATCTCTGCCGGATTACCCGCTTCCATGGTGACGAACCCGGTTGTTAAGTTCAGCAAGAAAAACGAGTAAGCATGATGAGCGTAATGTTTGACCCTGAAGCCGCAATCTATCCTTTTCCGCCAAAACCCCAGCCGCTGGATCAGCAAGACAAGCAATTTTACCGCGAGAAAATCAAACGCTTGCTGAAAGAACGGGATGCGGTGATGGTCGCGCACTATTATACCGACCCGGAGATCCAACAACTGGCGGAAGAGACTGGGGGTTGTATCGCCGATTCGCTGGAGATGGCGCGCTTTGGTGCCAGACATCCAGCCTCCACGCTGCTGGTCGCAGGCGTTCGTTTTATGGGCGAGACCGCTAAAATTCTCAGCCCGGAAAAAAACATCCTGATGCCAACACTGCACGCCGAATGTTCACTCGATCTGGGCTGCCCGATTGATGAGTTTACTGCTTTCTGCGACGCTCACCCGGATCGTACAGTGGTGGTCTATGCCAATACCTCGGCAGCAGTGAAAGCGCGTGCCGACTGGGTCGTAACGTCCAGTATTGCCGTCGAGTTGATTGAGCATCTCGATAGCCTCGGCGAGAAAATTATCTGGGCGCCGGACAAACATCTGGGAAGCTACGTGCAGAAACAGACCGGTGCTGATGTGCTGTGCTGGCAGGGCGCCTGTATTGTTCATGATGAATTTAAAACCCAGGCGCTGATGCGCATGAAGGCGCTCTACCCGCAAGCCGCTATCCTGGTGCATCCAGAATCGCCGCAATCGGTCGTGCAACTGGCGGATGCTGTAGGCTCCACCAGCCAATTGATTGCTGCGGCAAAAACACTGCCGCATAAACAGCTTATTGTCGCCACTGACCGGGGTATCTTTTATAAGATGCAGCAAGCCGTACCGGAAAAAGAGCTGTTTGAAGCGCCGACAGCAGGAGAAGGGGCGACTTGCCGCAGTTGTGCGCACTGTCCGTGGATGGCGATGAATGGCCTGAAAGCGATTGCTGAAGGGCTGGAACACGCCGGTGCTGAGCATGAGATCCATGTTGATGCGGCACTACGCGAAGGCGCGTTGGTATCGCTGAACCGCATGCTGGATTTTGCGGCTACACTACGACCTTAATACTTTTTAACGCGTAACAATACGCTCTGGGGAAAGAATGGATTTTTTTAGTACACAGAACATCCTGGTGCACATACCGCTGGGTGCTGGTGGGTACGATCTCTCATGGATTGAAGCTGCAGGCACGCTGGCGGGCTTACTGTGTATCTGGCTGGCGAGCCTGGAGAAAATCAGTAATTACGCGTTTGGTCTGATAAACGTCACGCTGTTCGCCATTATCTTTTTCCAGATCCAGCTCTACGCCAGCCTGTTGCTCCAGCTCTTTTTCTTTGCTGCCAATATTTACGGCTGGTACGCCTGGTCACGCCAGACATCGCAAAACGAGGCTGAGCTGCAAATTCGCTGGCTGCCGTTGCCGAAGGCGCTGGCGTGGCTGGCCGTGTGCGTGGTCGCGATTGGCCTGATGACCGCGTTTATTGATCCTGTCTTTGCGTTTCTGACGAAAATTGCTGTCTCAGTAATGCAAACGCTGGGGCTGAATGTGGCGATGCCGCAGCTGCAACCCGATGCTTTCCCGTTCTGGGATTCTTCCATGATGGTGTTGTCGATTGTGGCGATGATCCTGATGAC
Organism: Kosakonia radicincitans DSM 16656; assembly: GCF_000280495.2. NCBI lineage: Bacteria > Pseudomonadati > Pseudomonadota > Gammaproteobacteria > Enterobacterales > Enterobacteriaceae > Kosakonia > Kosakonia radicincitans. Next base: position 3,936,126 of record NZ_CP018016.1, on the reverse strand, counting down.
CCGCAAATACGTTGAAAACTGGCTGCTCTGGGTGATCATCAACGTCATCAGCGTGGTGATTTTCGCATTGCAAGGCGTGTGGGCGATGTCGCTTGAGTATCTGATCCTGACATTCATTGCGCTTAATGGCAGCCGGATGTGGATGAACAGCGCGCGTGAGCGGGGTTCTCACGCGTTTTCACATTAATGGTGATGCTGATGGTGATGGTCAGGCTGTGATTCTCCCAGCGTACAGTCTGGCCCGTTACAGAGCTGATACTCCATCTGCACGGTGGAGTGCTCAATCTGGTAATGGTGGATGAGGAAATGCTGGATCTCACCGAGTAGCTTATCGTGATCCCGCGGTGGAATAACCTGCACATGCAACGTCATTAATGGTTTTTCACCGACCAGCCAGACATGAACATGGTGTACGTCGCGCACTTCCGGAATGGCGCGGCGCAAATGGCGTTTCAGCGCGCCAATGTCGAATGTCGACGGCGCACCTTCCAGCAATTCATTGACGCTTTCCTTCAATAAACGCCAGGCGCTGCGCAACACCAGCGCTGAAACCAGCACGGAAAGTATCGGATCGACCGGCGTCCATCCGGTCAGCATAATGACCAGCGCGGCGGCGATCGCCCCAACGGAACCGAGCAGATCACCCAGTACATGCAGCGCCGCAGCACGCACATTGAGATTCTTCTCTTCGCTACCGCGATGCAGCAACCAGAACGCCAGTATGTTTGCCAGCAGACCGGCAATAGCGATCACCATCATGGTTAACCCGGCGACCGGCTGCGGATGGTAGAAGCGCTGAAGTGCTTCCCAGACAATCCACACGGTAATCAGCACCAGCGCCAGCGCATTCACAAAGGCGGCCAGCGTCGTCAGCCGCAGCCAGCCAAACGTACGATGCGCGCTGGGCGGCTGGCGAGCAAACCAGACAGCTAATAGCGCGAAGAGCAGGGCGGCGGCATCGGTAAGCATGTGACCAGCATCAGCCAGTAGCGCCAGCGAGCCGGAAATAATCCCGCCAGCCACTTCCACCAACATAAAAACGGCGGTGACAATAAATGCCAGCAACAAACGCCGGGCGTTGGCATCGGCGGGAGCGTGTGAATGTGAATGCGCCATGAATGGCTCCTTCCTTTTAACCAGGCTTAACGCCTTACATCATTACAGATTTTTAACCGGTGAGAAGAAAAAAATAAGGAGAGCCGAAGCTCTCCTCATGTGTCATGGCATCACTCTTTACTGGGTTGTGCCATCGGTTTTGGTATTGACGTCATTATTAGTGCCATTACCGGTTTCGACTTTTTTGTTTACGTCCGGGCAACGCCCATCCTTACACATCGTGTTTTTGTGCACTTCATCTTTGCTCATATGCTGCGATGAGTGAGTTTGCTGCGTACCGGTAGCAGAATTCGTGCTGCCGTTGTTAATTTTGCTGTTATCAACCCCGTTCGGTGCAAGGTTCTGCTGCGCATCCGGGGCGGTCTGACCCGCCGCTGCCGAGGAGTTGGCCTGGCCGTTATTGGCCGAGGCATCAGATGCAGAATCCGCAGCCCATGCTGCGCCACCTGCAAGGGTAAGGGTCGAGGTCAGTAAAAGCGTCGCTAATTTATTCATTTTCATCATAAAGCTCCTGTTCTGGTCGTTTTCATCACCGGCAAAGGCGATAAAAGCAGCGCGAACGAGTCATCACGCTCAGTGGTGAAAGATGCCGCTTTATTTATTAACGGCAGAATGTAATATTGCTAAAGTTCAATTTAACGGTGTTTACAGTTAAAAAGTGTAGCCACTATCTAACAGTCTGCGACTTTTGCATGGCTTTTTGCTCCATTCCAGGAATTATCCGCCCGAAGTGTAAAAGGGCGTTTACACTTCGGGCCTGACAAGATAGATTGGAAAGATTGCATTCATTACAAAAAGTATGGCCACACTGGAAAGATCATGAATTATCAGAACGACGATTTACGTATTAAAGAGATCAACGAGTTATTACCTCCTGTAGCGCTCCTTGAAAAATTCCCCGCCACTGAAACTGCCGCCCAGACGGTATCCAGCGCCCGCAAAGCGATCCATAACATTCTGCGCGGCAATGACGATCGTCTGCTGGTGGTGATTGGCCCGTGTTCCATTCATGATCCTGCGGCGGCGAAAGAGTACGCTTCGCGCCTGCTGGCATTGCGTGAAGAGCTCGGTGGCGAGCTGGAAGTGGTGATGCGCGTCTATTTTGAAAAACCGCGTACTACCGTTGGCTGGAAAGGGCTGATCAACGATCCGCATATGGACAACAGCTTCCAGATCAACGACGGCCTGCGCATTGCCCGCAAATTATTGCTGGAAATCAATGACAGCGGCCTGCCGGCTGCGGGTGAATTCCTCGATATGATCACGCCGCAATATCTGGCGGATCTGATGAGCTGGGGGGCGATCGGCGCCCGTACTACGGAATCACAGGTACACCGCGAGCTGGCTTCTGGTCTCTCCTGTCCGGTTGGATTCAAAAACGGCACCGACGGCACCATCAAAGTGGCGATCGACGCCATTAACGCCGCCAGCGCGCCGCACTGCTTCCTGTCGGTCACCAAATGGGGCCACTCTGCCATTGTGAATACCGCCGGTAATGGCGACTGCCACATTATTCTGCGCGGCGGCAAAGAGCCGAACTACAGTGCAAAACATGTGGCAGAAGTGAAATCAGGTCTGACCAAAGCGGGCCTGGAACCGCAGGTGATGATCGATTTCAGCCATGCGAACTCCGGCAAGCAGTTCAAAAGGCAAATGGACGTTGGCAGCGATGTCTGTCAGCAGATCGCCAACGGTGAAAAAGCGATTATCGGCGTGATGATTGAAAGCCACCTGGTGGAAGGTAATCAGAGCCTGGAGAGCGGCGAACCGCTGGTCTACGGTAAGAGCATCACCGATGCGTGCATCGGCTGGGAAGATACGGACACTATCCTGCGTCAGTTAGCGGCAGCGGTAAAAGCGCGTCGTGCCTGATTCGAGCCGCAGAGACGTTGGCTTTTCTCGCTAACCTGGGTCACTTTGTGCTAGCTGCCGGAGATTAGCTTCGCCGCCTTTCTGCAACGCGAATTATTTTGTGTCTCTGATTGCGTGTGAAGTGCAAAAAAAAGCGTGGAGCAATCCACGCTTTTTTTATGGGGGGAAAACTTACTTCGCTTTACCCTGGTTTGCTACTGCAGCGGCTTTTGCGGCGATCTCTTCCGCATTGCCCAGGTAGTAGTGTTTCAGCGGTTTGAAGTTTTCATCGAACTCATAAACCAGCGGTACGCCGGTCGGGATGTTCAGTTCGAGGATCTCTTCTTCGCTCATATTGTCGAGGTATTTCACCAGCGCACGCAGGGAGTTACCGTGCGCAGCGATGATCACGCGCTCGCCGCTTTGCAGGCGCGGCAGAATAGTTTCATTCCAGTAAGGAATAACGCGATCGATGGTCAGCGCCAGGCTTTCGGTCTGCGGCAGTTCGGCTTCGCTCAGTTTAGCGTAGCGCGGATCGTGGCCCGGGAAACGCTCATCATCTTTGGTCAGCGCTGGCGGGGTAACGGCAAAGCCACGACGCCACTGTTTAACCTGCTCGTCACCGTATTTCTCTGCGGTTTCGGCTTTGTTCAGACCCTGCAACGCACCGTAGTGACGCTCGTTCAGTTTCCAGCTTTTTTCTACCGGCAACCACGCCTGATCCAGTTCGTCCAGCACGTTCCACAGTGTGTGGATGGCACGTTTCAGCACGGAGGTGTAAGCAAAATCGAAGGAGTAGCCTTCCTCTTTCAGCAGTTTGCCTGCTGCTTTCGCTTCACCAACGCCTTTCTCTGACAGATCGACATCGTACCAACCGGTGAAGCGGTTTTCGTTGTTCCACTGGCTTTCGCCATGACGAACCAGAACCAGCTTAGTAACAGCCATACTCTTACTCCTGTAAGCCTGATTGAATGATAACAATTCTCATTATATTGCCGGAGAGAGAGCCCCGGCAACGATTACCCATAACCATAGCGAAAATAGCCGCGCAGTGTAAGGTGCTTGTGAACCAGGGGTTATAGTTTTGTCGATAAGTGACGCTTATTTCAGCAAAATGAGTAAAAAAAAGCCCTCCGGGAGGAGGGCTGAGATTAAAGCGCAATAAAGTGATATTCCGTCAGGCTGACATATTCGCTGCCGGGGCGTAAAACACAGTCCGGCTGCGGATAGTCCGGGCGATTCGGGCTGTCGGGCAAAAATTCGCTCTCCAGCGCCAGGCCTTGCCATGCAGCGTAGGTTTTCCCCCCGCGCGCTGGCGTACCGTCGAGATAATTGCCGGAATAGAACTGGAGCGCAGGAGCGCTGGTATAAACCGTCATTTGCAGTTGATTATCCGCCGACCACAGCTGTGCCGCAGGCAGGCTGGCATCGCCCTTCGCCTGCAACAAAAACGCATGATCGTAGCCTTTTACCGCACGCTGATCGTCATCGCTGAGAAACTCTTCCGCTACGGTTTTGGGCGTACGGAAATCAAAACTGGTCAGCGCGACTTTTTTCAACCCACCGGTCGGCAGCCCCATCTCATCCACAGGCAGATATTCATCTGCCAGCAGTTGCAGGGAGTGGCTACGCACATCAGACTGGTACCCATCGAGGTTGAAATAGGCGTGGTTGGTCAGGTTGACCGGGCAGGGTCTATCCGTCGTGGCACGATATTCAATTGCCAGACGGTTATCTTCGCCGAGGCGAAAATGCGCCGTGGCGTTTACGTTGCCCGGAAAACCCTGATCGCCATCCGGCGAAGTCAGCGAAAACAGCACTTCGTTTTCATTCTGACGCTCAATCCGCCAGCGACGCTTGTCGAAACCTTCCGGGCCGCCATGCAACTGATTTTCGCCCTGGCTGGGCGTAAGCGCATATGTCTGACCATCAAGCTGAAAACGGCTCTTGCTGATACGGTTGGCGTAACGGCCCACCGAAGCGCCGAGAAACGCGGATTGTTGCAGATAGTATTCCGGTGACGCGCAGCCGAGCAGCGCTTCACGCACGGAGCCATCTTTCAGTGGCACGCGAGCCGAAAGCAGCGTCGCGCCCCAGTCCATCAGTGTCACCACCATTCCGGCGCTGTTGCGCAGAGTGATGAGACGAAAGGGCAGCCCGTCCGGAGCCGCCGTCGCAGATTCGTTTAGCACTGTCCTGCTCCCTGTGAAGGTTTGCACACATAGAAGGTTTCTTTGATGCCGGTTTTGGCTTCGTACTGGCTTTCCACGGCCTGTTTGACCGCAGGAACCAGCGCTTCCGGCACCAGCGCGACAACGCAGCCGCCGAAGCCACCACCGGTCATGCGCACGCCGCCTTTATCACCGATGGTGGCTTTCACAATCTCGACCAGCGTATCGATTTGCGGCACGGTGATTTCAAAATCATCGCGCATTGACGCGTGGGATTCAGCCATCAGCACGCCCATGCGTTGCAGATCGCCTTTCTCCAGCGCGGCGGCCGCTTCGACCGTGCGCGCGTTTTCTGTCAGCACATGGCGTACGCGTTTGCTGACCAGCGGATCCAACTCATGCGCTACCGCATTGAACTGATCGATGCTGACATCACGCAGCGCTTTCTGCTGGAAGAAACGCGCGCCGGTTTCGCACTGCTGACGACGCGTGTTGTATTCACTGCCAACCAGCGTGCGTTTGAAATTGCTGTTAATGATGACAATTGCCACGCCTTCCGGCATCGACACCGCTTTGGTGCCGAGCGAGCGGCAGTCGATCAGCAACGCGCTGCCTTTTTTGCCCAGCGCCGAGATCAACTGATCCATAATGCCGCAGTTACAGCCGACGAACTGGTTTTCCGCTTCCTGGCCGTTAAGGGCAATCTGCGCGCCATCCAGTGGCAGATGGTAAAGTTGCTGGAAGACGGTGCCGACCGCCACTTCCAGCGATGCTGAGGAGCTTAACCCCGCGCCTTGCGGTACGTTGCCGCTGATCACCAGATCGGCACCGCCAAAGCCTGCATTGCGTTTTTGCAGGTGTTTCACTACGCCACGCACATAGTTGGACCACTGCTGGCTGTCGTGAGTCACAATCGGGGCGTCGAGGGAAAATTCATCCGTCTGGTTATCATAATCGGCGGCAATCACCCGCACGATGCGATCGGTGCGCGGCGCGCAGCTAATCACCGTCTGGTAATCAATGGCGCAGGGCAGTACAAAACCGTCGTTATAGTCAGTATGTTCACCAATCAGATTCACGCGGCCCGGAGCCTGAATGGTATGGGTGGCAGGGTAGCCAAATTTCTCAGCAAACAGGGATTGTGTTTTCTCTTTCAGACTCATTGTTATTCTCCGGATTCGCGAAAATGGACATCGCTCAGCGCACGCAGGCGTTCAGCGGCTTGTTCTGCCGTCAGATCGCGCTGGGTTTCCGCCAGCATTTCGTAGCCCACCATAAATTTACGCACGGTAGCGGAACGCAGCAGCGGCGGATAGAAATGCGCGTGTAACTGCCAGTGATCATTCTCTTCACCGTTAAACGGCGCGCCGTGCCAGCCCATCGAGTAGGGGAAAGAGCACTGGAACAGATTGTCGTAACGGCTGGTCAATTTTTTCAGCGCCAGCGCCAGATCGCTGCGCTGTGCTGCGGTTAAGTCGGTAATGCGCTGGATATGCGCCTTCGGCAACAGCAGCGTTTCGAATGGCCAGGCCGCCCAGTAAGGCACCACGGCCAGCCAGTGGTCCGTTTCTACCACCGTACGGCTGCCGTCATTCAGCTCGCGCTGCACATAATCGACCAGCATCGGTGAGTGATGTTCAGCAAAGTACGCTTTTTGCAGGCGGTCTTCGCGTTCCACTTCGTTGGGCAGAAAGCTATTCGCCCACACCTGGCCATGCGGATGCGGATTGGAGCAGCCCATTGCCGCGCCTTTGTTCTCAAACACCTGCACCCATGGATAGTGCTGGCCCAGCTCGGCGGTTTGCTGTTGCCAGGTTTTTATTACCTCTTCCAGCGCGTTCAGGCTCAGTTCCGGCAGCGTTTTGCTGTGATCCGGCGAGAAGCAAATAACCCGGCTGGTCCCGCGCGCGCTCTGGCTGCGCATCAGCGGATCGCTGCTTTCCGGCGCCTGCGGCGTGTCGGTCATCAGCGCCGCAAAATCATTGGTGAACACGTAAGTACTGGTGTAATCCGGGTTTTTATCGCCCGTTACGCGAGTATTACCCGGACACAGGAAGCAATCCGGATCGTGTGCAGGCAATGTTTGCTTCGCAGGCGTTTCTTGCGCCCCTTGCCAGGGACGCTTTGCGCGATGCGGAGAAACCAGGATCCACTGATCGGTCAGCGGGTTGTAGCGGCGATGCGGGTGATCGACCGGGTTAAATTGCGTCATTACTGCTCCTTCAATCCGGATAACCCTGCGGATGGCGTGACTGCCAGCGCCAGGTATCTTCTGCCATTTCGTCAAGCGTACGGGTTACGCGCCAGTTCAGCTCTTTATCGGCTTTGGTCGCGTCGGCCCAGTAGGCCGGTAAATCGCCCTCGCGGCGCGGCGCAAAGTGCCATGCCACCGGTTTGCCGCAGGCTTTGCTGAACGCGTTGACCACATCCAGTACGCTGCTGCCGACGCCGGCGCCGAGGTTGTAAATATGGACGCCCGGTTTGCCGGCCAGTTGTTGCATAGCCGCAACGTGACCGTCAGCCAGGTCCATCACATGAATGTAATCACGCACGCCCGTGCCATCCGGCGTCGGATAATCGTTGCCGAAAATCGCCAGAGAATCGCGACGGCCAACGGCAACCTGCGCGATGTAAGGCATCAGGTTATTCGGGATACCCTGCGGATCTTCGCCCATATCTCCTGACGGATGCGCGCCAACCGGGTTGAAGTAGCGCAGCAGCGCGATGCTCCACTCCGGCTGGGCTTTTTGCAGGTCGGTGAGGATCTGTTCCACCATCAACTTGCTTTTGCCGTACGGACTTTGCGGCGTTCCGGTAGGGAAGCTTTCGACATAAGGGATTTTCGGTTGATCGCCGTAGACCGTGGCGGAGGAGCTGAAAATCAGGTTTTTGACGTTGGCCGCGCGCATGGCGTCGATCAGGCGCAGCGTACCGTTGACGTTGTTGTCGTAGTACTCCAGCGGCTTCGCCACGGATTCGCCAACGGCCTTCAGCCCGGCAAAGTGAATGACCGCTTCAATGGCATGATCGTGCAGGATTTCGGCCAGCAGCGCTTCATCGCGAACATCGCCTTCAACGAACAGTGCGGATTTTCCGCCGAAGCGCTCGATTTCATTGAGCACGCTGCGCTTACTGTTACAGAGGTTATCCAGAATGATGACGTCATGGCCGTTTTGCAGCAGTTGCACGCAGGTGTGGCTTCCTATGTAACCGCTACCACCAGTAACCAGAACTCGCATATTTCACTCCATAAAGCATTTGATATGAACAAACCTTAGCATAACAGAGAGGTGAAAACTGTGACATGGGATAAATTAGTGGAATCGTTTACACTGAATTTTCTGTCGTCCGGTTTGTCGCGTAACCGCCGGAAAAACCCTGCTTTAGCGGCGCTTATCCGGCGAATATGAATAGTCTTAAAATGACTGCATTGCGTTACAGCAACGCAGACGCTGCCGGCAAAGCCGGACAACGTCCCGAGGAGGTTATAAGTCATTGATGGCATTCAGGCAATCGGCGCACAGGATAAAAGACTATATTCCAGATGTTCGCCAGAGTGATGCTGATCAGGAAGCGTGCGTTTCGAGTTGGTAGCGATAGCTGTCGCCTTCCGGCACGAAGGTCAGCCGGTGAGTAATGCAGGCTGGCGCATCGTCGGCATGGTGCGAAACAAACAGCAATTGGGTTTGCCCTTCACTGATTAATACGTCAACAAAGCGGCGGATTAGCTGGCGGTTTAGCGGATCCAGCCCTTGCAGCGGCTCGTCGAGGATCAGTAATGTCGGATGTTTCACCAGCGCGCGGACAATCAGCGCCAGCCGCTGTTGTCCCCATGAAAGGCTGTGGAAGGGCGCATCGGCGGTGCGGGCGTCAAAACCTAAAATATCCAGCCAGCGCTGCGCCAGTTTGTGCTGCTTGTCTGATACCGTCTGATAGATGCCAATTGAATCAAAGTAGCCGGAGAGGATCACGTTGCGCACATTGGTGCTGACGCGGTAATCAAGATGCAGACTGCTGCTGACGTAACCAATGTGTTTTTTGATATCCCAGATAGTTTCACCGCTGCCGCGACGGCGGCCAAACAGCGTCAGATCGTTGCTGTAACCCTGCGGGTGATCGCCGGTGATCAGGCTCAACAGCGTCGATTTCCCCGCGCCGTTCGGGCCGACGATCTGCCAGTGTTCGCCGGGATTTACCTTCCAGGAAAGCTGGTTGATGATCGGCCTGTCATTATAAGAAACGACGCCATCATTCAGCACTATCAGCGGCTCGCCCGCGCGTAATGTTTCTCGGGCCGGGGGCGCATCGGGTTCCGGCAGGGCAATCCCGGCCAACTTTTCACTGTGGGCCAGTTGCGCAATCAGCGCTTGTTGTAGCAGGGCGGATTTTTCACCGGTTTCCGTCAGGGTGCAATCCACCAGTACGCCAGCATGCTGTACAAAATCCGGGATTTCATCGAAGCGGTTAAGCACCAGCACTACGGTGTAACCTTCACTATTCAGCCGCGCCAGCAGTTCCGCCAGTTGCTGGCGGGAGTTCACATCCAGCCCGTCGAACGGTTCATCCAGAACCAGCAGTTCCGGCTCGGACATCAGCGCCTGGCACAGCAGCGTTTTGCGCGTTTCGCCGGTCGAAAGGTATTTAAAGCGGCGTGTCAGCAGATGCGTGATGCCGAACAGCGCCGCCAACTGTTCACAGCGCTGTGGGTTTTTGACCTCATCCTGAATGATGTCGGCCGTGGTGCGCCCGGTATCTTCTTCGCCCGGGCTGAGCATATCGGTGTTGTTGCGCTGCCACTCATCGCTGACCAGTTTTTGTAACTGCTCAAAAGAGAGGCGCGTCAGGCGGGTAAACTGACACTGACGCTCACCATTCAGCAGCGTCAGTTCGCCGGAAAGCGCACGGGCCAGCGCGGATTTCCCGCTGCCGTTCGCGCCAACGAAGGCCCAGCTTTCGCCTGCCCGCAGGATCAACTGCTCAAGGTGCAACGTGCGTGTATCGCTAAGACGAAACGTACCTTGCGAAATTTGCAATGATGACATGATATATCCCGTTTTTTGCAGCAATGAAGTTCAGGGATACGTGCAATGCACTCACTTGTCAATGCGATTAGCATAACGTGGCGAGAATGACGCGATCGGCATTAAAATATGCCGTCACTTCGCGCTGTTCCTGCAAATTATCCACGTCATGCGTCGGCACTGTGGCGCAGAGCTGCTGTCCGTCTGGCAATGTCATCAGCACTTCGCTTTGCTGTTCGCCACGCTCAATATGGCTGATAAACCCTTTAAGCTGGTTGTCGGCAAGCGCTGCGCGCTGCGCATCCTGTGTGATATTGACCCACGGCGCTTTCAGCAATACCAGCACCTCTTTTCCTTCATCAAGACCAAGCCGTTCGCCGCTTTGTGCGGTGATAGCGACTTTCAGGCGCGTTTCACCGTCGGCCAGCAGCACTTCAATATGCTGCTGCACCTGCTGATGATCGCGGGCGGTTACGGTGCCAAACCACTGGTTGCGGGCGCTGGTTTGCAAGGAAAAGCGGGAAATAGCTGCCAGCAGGCTATTCAGCGGCAGCGCATCGTCGTCGCTTAGCACGTCAAACGCCTTCTGCTGAATCTGTGCCAGCAGATCGTAAAGCTGAATCAGGCGCTGCCCGTAACGGGTCACTGCTGCGCCGCCGCCGCCTTTACCGCCTGTCGCACGATCAACCAGCGTATGTTCGCTCAGTTGGTTCATTTCATTGATGGCATCCCAGGCGCTTTTGTAACTGATGCCTGCGTTCTTTGCGCCCTGGCTAATCGAACCCGTTTGTTCAATCTGTTTCAGCAAAGAAATACGGCGCGGATCGGCAAAAAGGCGTTCCTGGAGTTTGAGGGTTAAGAGAATTTCAGCCTGCATTACGCAATGTCCTGGCAAAAAGAGTATTGTGAAGGAAAAGCGGTATTACGCCTAGCCTGAGCCCTGATATTGATAGCAAAGCGGCTCATGCAATCGCACAAAAGGCGAGTGTTTTTCTGTGGAATCAGGCTAAAATGCCTGCTTCACAATATCCGGAGTCGATCATGTTAGAGTTGTTGAAAAGCCTGGTTTTTGCCGTGATCATGGTTCCTGTGGTGATGGCTATCATCCTGGGGCTGATTTATGGCCTGGGTGAAGTGTTTAACGTCTTTTCCGCTGTTGGTCGTCGCGACCGTTCCAGCCAGCAGCGCTGATCCTTTCGAAAACGCCCACTTCGGTGGGCGTTTTACTGTTCAAGATTTTGTGACATCCTGCCGATATATTTACTGAAGTTACTCATTCTTTATGGGTATTACCTGCCGTCATGAAAACTCTGATAACATCGTTATGTTTCAATGTATATAACGATACTCAGAGGAGCTACAAATGGCAGGTACATGGTTACGCCTTTTTGCTGGGGCGACTTTATCGCTTTCTGTTGCCGGGCATGCGCTGGCGGAAGAGAGCAAAATTACCGTTTTTGCAGCAGCGTCGCTGACCAATGCGCTGCAGGATATTGCGGCGGCGTATAAAAAAGAGAAAAACGTTGAGGTAGTTTCTTCATTCGCCTCTTCGTCAACGCTGGCGCGGCAGATTGAAGCTGGCGCGCCAGCCGATCTGTTTATTTCTGCCGATCAGAAATGGATGGATTACGCCGTCGAGAAAAAAGCCATTGATACGGCGACGCGTGAAACCCTGCTGGGCAACAGCCTGGTGGTTGTGGCACCGAAAAGCAGCACTCAGGGCGATATTAGCGTTAATGCCAAAACGAACTGGGCCAGCCTGCTGAAAGGCGGTCGCCTTGCCGTTGGCGACCCGGACCACGTTCCGGCAGGGATTTACGCGAAGGAAGCGCTGCAAAAACTGGGAGCATGGGACTCTCTGTCATCGAAGCTCGCTCCGGCAGAAGATGTACGTGGCGCGCTGGCGCTGGTAGAACGTGGAGAAGCGCCGCTGGGCATCGTTTACGGTTCTGATGCGGTTGTCAGCAAAGGTGTGAAAGTGGTGGGGACCTTCCCGGAAGATTCACACCAAAAAGTGGAATACCCGCTGGCTATTATCGACGGGCATAAAAACGCGACGGTAACGGCGTTTTATGATTACCTGAAAGGCCCGCAGGCTTCTGAAATTTTCAAACGTTACGGATTTACGACGCACTAATGATATTGACGGATCCCGAATGGCAGGCGGTACTGCTGAGCCTGAAAGTCTCATCCCTCGCGGTATTATTCAGTTTGCCCTTTGGGATCTTCTTCGCCTGGCTGCTGGTGCGTTGCACATTTCCGGGCAAAGCCCTCCTTGATAGCGTACTGCATCTGCCACTGGTTTTACCGCCAGTGGTGGTCGGTTATTTGTTGCTGGTGGCGATGGGCAGACGCGGTTTTATCGGTCAGTGGTTGTATGACTGGTTTGGTATCACCTTTGCGTTTAGCTGGCGCGGCGCGGTGTTAGCCGCCGCAGTAATGTCTTTTCCATTGATGGTGCGCGCGATCCGTCTGGCGCTGGAAGGTGTGGACAGAAAGCTCGAACAGGCAGCACGTACGCTTGGCGCAGGGCGCTGGCGCGTCTTTGCCACCATCACGCTGCCGCTGACGTTGCCGGGAATTATTGTCGGTACGGTGCTGGCCTTCGCCCGCTCGCTCGGCGAGTTTGGCGCGACCATCACCTTCGTCTCCAATATTCCGGGGGAGACGCGCACCATTCCCTCGGCGATGTACACCCTGATCCAGATGCCGGGCGGCGAAAGCGCGGCGGCGCGGCTGTGTGTGATCTCGATTGTGCTGGCGCTGATCTCGTTGCTGGTATCGGAATGGCTGGCGCGCATCAGCCGTGAACGGACAGGGAGATAACCTATGCTGGAGCTCGATTTCACCCAGACGCTGGGAACACATCAACTGCGTGTCGCCGAATCGCTGCCTGCCAGCGGAATTACGGCGATTTTTGGTGTTTCCGGCGCCGGGAAAACCTCGCTGATTAACGCGATCGGCGGCCTGACGCACCCGCAAGAGGGGCTCATCATCCTGAACAATCGCGTGCTGCTCGATACCTCGCGCAAAATTTGCCTGCCGCCGGAAAAACGTCGTGTTGGCTACGTTTTTCAGGATGCGCGCCTGTTCCCGCACTATAAAGTGCTCGGTAACCTGCGTTACGGCATGGCGAAATCCATGGCCGGGCAATTCGACAAGCTGGTGGCGCTGCTGGGCATTGAGCCTTTGCTGGAGCGGCTTCCGGGTACGCTTTCCGGCGGCGAAAAACAGCGCGTCGCCATTGGCCGCGCGTTATTAACCGCGCCGGAACTGATGTTGCTGGATGAGCCGCTGGCATCGCTGGATATTCCGCGTAAACGGGAGTTGTTACCCTATTTGCAGCGGCTGGCGCAGGAGATCAACATTCCGATGCTGTATGTCAGCCACTCGCTGGATGAGATCCTGCATCTCGCCGATAACGTGATGGTACTGGAAGCGGGGGAAGTGAAAGCGTTCGGCAGACTGGAGGATGTCTGGGGGAGCCGCGTGATGAACCCGTGGTTGCCGCCCGAGCAGCAAAGCAGCGTGCTAAAAGTGATAGTGCTGGAACACCATCCGCACTACGCCATGACCGCACTGGCGCTTGGCGATCAGCATATCTGGGTGAACAAAATTGATCGCCCGCTGCAAAGTACGCTACGCATTCGCGTGCAGGCGACGGATGTTTCTCTAGTGCTGCAACCGCCGATGAATACCAGTATCCGTAATATTTTGCGTGCCAAGGTGGCGCAGTGTTTCGATGTTGATGGGCAGGTAGAAGTTCAACTGGAGGTGGGTAGCCGCACGTTGTGGGCGCGCATCAGCCCCTGGGCGAGAGATGAACTGGGCGTGAAAGCGGGTCAGTGGCTGTATGCGCAAATCAAGAGCGTGTCGATAACCGCCTGAGTGCGTAACATAAAGAAGGGGAGCAGAGCTCCCCGTCGTGGCGAAAGTGGCTGGCGGTGATGAGCCTCAGAGATCATCCGTGGTGTGGTGGACAACGATCTCCAGCGTATTGCGGATAACATCGCTTGTGACCACGTCTTTTGTTGTTTCGATCATCTTAATCAATTCAAGAATCAGCGCCTTGTGCGTGATCCTTTGCTCTGCGGCAGAAATACGACGAATGGCGGCACCGAGTATTGCCGATTCCTCTGATAACAAATTGCCGCCGCTGCGGAAGTATTCAGCAAGAGAAGCATCGGGCAGATTTTCGTAACCATATGATGGGTCTTGCATAGCCTGGCTCATCGGGTGGATCCTGTTGTGATTGAACATGACTGAGCGGCCTCAGTGTTTTTTGTTGTTGCCTGGCGATTTTTCGCCAAACAGAGGGAAAACGTTACTTCTGTTTTCCTTGTCCCAGAATGCTTCACTACCCGTGGCGGGGCGTAACGAGGAAATGTTATTGCTGATGATTTCGGCAATAATACGCCCCAGCATGCTACGCCGCTCAATATCGGTTTCGTTTCGCTCCATTGATCTCAGCCGGTTAATCAGTGCCTGAGTGCTAATGGGCGAATTGTCCTTAAGGAGTGACAGAACCGCCACGCCAATAAGTTCATCGGTTAGTTGCTCAATTTCACTACTGTTCATAACTGCATCTCGGGTTGCCGCCCATTGCGGATCTGCAAAGACGGCCTGAAGCCCATTCTCCCGTGGAAACATTCGCAGAATGCTACGTGACCCGCGAGAATTGACTCAAATACCAGATAATTTTTGCTGTTTAAGCAGAGCCTTAGCGGTCAAACAGCATACCAATCAACGCATGATAGTGGCTCTCCTCCTCCGGGCTGGATGCCTGTTCGAGGCGGCTGAGCAGTTTGGTACAAATGGCTTTACGATTGAGATTACGCCCTTCACTGAGGATTTCTACCGCAATTTTCCCGAGTGTCACTTGTTGGGTCGGTAGCGTCGCTTTGTTGAAATAACGGGTAACGGCAGCTGCTGTGTTCGGAAGATAACCGTTCTGTTGCATTTGTCACTCCTCAGGAAATTGTCAGTTAAATAAGTACAATTAAAGTTATACAAACATGGCAAAAATGTATATTAAAATTGTACAAAATTATTAGCGTCCTATAGAAACACTCACTAATTCGTTGTTTTATTGCGTTAATAAATTTCTGAAAATTCAGGAAAAAACAGACGTTGTACAACCTGTCCTCGGATAAGTCTGATATTGATCCATTATCCCATCCGGCGATAAACCAAGGAAAATCAATGCAAGACGCCCCTGAAAGCATCTGCTAAGGTTGCTGTTCTTTCATTTCGCCCCGGAGCCTTTATGCTCACCACCATCATTTACCGTAGCCATTTGCATGAACATGTCTCTTATGAAGTGCTTAAAGAGATGGTCGTCGCCGCGAATATCAAGAATGGTCAGGCAGGCGTTACGGGGATTTTGTTGTTTAACGGCACTCATTTTTTCCAGTTACTGGAGGGGCCTGAAGAGGGCGTCGCCGCCATCTATCAGGATATTTGTGCAGACAACCGTCATTACAATCTGGTTGAGTTACTGCGTGATTATGCTCCTGCGCGTCGGTTCGGTAAGACCGGAATGGAGCTGTTTGATTTACGCGATCATCGCCGGGAAGCGGTGTTGCAGGCGGTATTCGACAGAGGTACATCGCGTTATCAACTGATCTACGGCGATCGCGCGCTGCAATTTTTCCAGACCTTTGTCGAGGACAGTGAAAAAGAGAATTACTTTGAGATCCCGCCGGGCGATATGTGGGAATTCATTGCGGATGAACAGGCGGTTGCGCTGCCGGCAATGGCGCTCGACAGCCTTGCTGAATGCCGTTTTGCATTCCAGCCGGTAGTCGATCCGTTTGCCCGGCAAATCGTGTCGCTGGAAGCGCTGCTGCGAACGCCGGAAGGCGGCTCGCCGCAGGCCTGGTTTGATGGCCTTGCGGGAGAAGATATCTATGCGGCAGATTTACGCAGTAAGAAAGTGGCGTTTGCGCTGGCGGCCGCCTTGCGCCTGGGCGCGCAAACTCTCTCGGTGAATCTCCTGCCAATGACGCTGGTAAAGGTCCCCAATGCGGTGGAGTTTTTCCTGCAGGAAATTCGCGCCAACGGACTGGTGCCGGAGCAGATTGTCGTTGAATTTACAGAAAGTGAAATTCTTTCGCACCTGGACGAATTTACTCAGGCGGTGAAGCTATTAAAAGGCGCGGGCATCCGCGTGGCGATTGAGCACTTTGGCGCCGGGTTTGCCGGATTGCTGCTGCTGGCGCAGTTTCAGCCGGACCGGATCAAAATCAACCGCGCGTTGATTCAGGACGTACACAAAAGCGGCTCACGGCAGGCCATTGTTCAGGCGATTATCCGCTGTTGTACCGCGCTTGAAATTGCCGTTACCGCCGTTGGCATCGAAACTGCAGAAGAGTGGATGTGGCTGGAGTCAGCGGGCATTACCCATTTCCAGGGCTATTTGTTCGCGCCGCCTTCGCTGTCGGGGATCCCGGCAGTGGCCTGGCCTGAGAAAAGAGAAGATCTACCATCATAAAGTTGTACAAAAGTATTTGTACAAGCTGGCAGAGTTAATTAGTCTTGCAACCGAGTAAACCGGCGTTACCAGTAGAGGAAGTCCATGGCATTTTACAGCATTGGCGAGGTTGCCGAGCGATGCGGCATTAACCCGGTCACACTGCGTGCATGGCAACGTCGTTATGGTTTGTTAAGGCCACAGCGCAGCGAAGGCGGGCACCGTCAATTTGATGAGTCCGACATTCAGCGTATTGAAGAGATCAAACGCTGGATCGAGAGCGGTGTGTCCGTCAGTAAAGTGAAAGCGTTGCTCGATGAGAACAAGCTGGCAGGCCAGGCCGGATGGACATCGGTTCAGGAAGAGATGATGTCCACGCTACGGCAGGTCAATCCTGCCCGTTTGCAGGCGATGCTGACCACGCTGGCGCAGCAATACTCCGCAGAGCAGTTTATTGAGGATATTATCATGCCGGTCAGGCAGCGCATGAGCCTCGATCCCAATACCGCGCGCGTTATGCTCAGTTTGCTGGATGGCGTGCTGATTGAATATGCCGCCGCGGCTATCGCGCAGGCACGTTCGCAGGCGGCGAAAGAGGCGCTGCTGGTGGCCTGGGACAATCACGATCGTACCCGTTTGTGGCTGGAAGCCTGGCGGCTTTCTCAGCAGGGCTGGCGCATTCATGTGCTTGCCGAGCCGCTCGATTCCCCACACCCGGAGTTCTTCCCCGGCCAGCAGCTTTTCGTCTGGACAGGAAAACCGCTGACGCGCAGTCAGTTGCAGCAACTGACGCACTGGCGCAATCAGGGGTTCACTGTCGCCATTCATCCCGGGACGAAACTTCCCTGATCGCTTGCAAGACAATGCGCTGAGCTGTCAGGCCGAAGCACATTTTCAACAGCCCGGACGGTAACGGGTCGATCACAGCAGCTCTTTGTAGATAAAGCTGGCAATGCTGTCGACGGTATTGTCGCCAATCACCACATCGGCGTGCGCTTTGACTGCATCGTCGGCATTTCCCATCGCCACACCCACGCCTGCCGCTTCCAGCATGCTGATATCGTTATAATTATCGCCAAACGCCACTACGTTCTGCATCGACAAACCTTGTGATGCCACCCATTCAGCCAGGCGTTTACCTTTGCTGTTTCCGGCGCGGGCGATATCGACCTGATCGTGCCACGACCATTCACATTCCAGCCCCAGCGTCTGCTCGATATGGTGGGCGAAATCCTTCAGCTTTTGCGTATCTTCATCGGTGAGCGCGAACTTCCAGATGGCTTCCACTTCCTGCGCCGCAGTGTTCAGCGATGCTACCTGCTGGAAAACCGGGCGTTGCTCTGGCGGCAGTGATTGCGCCCAGTTGTTGGTGCGCAGCACATGGCCGGTGGGTTTCTCGTACAGCATGGCGTTATCGACATACATCAGACCATGAATGTTATGCTCGTTAAGCTGAGTAATCAGTTGTTGCGCTTGCGGCACCGGCAGTGGATCGGCAGAGAGTACTTTTTTTGCATGATAATCATACAAATAAGTGCCATTACAACAAATTGCAGGTGTATCCAGCGCCAGTGCCTGATAAAAAGGGTGGATGGCAACATGATGCCGACCGGTGACGATGAGGAGTTGATGTCCTGCCGCTTTTGCGCGGGTCAACGCTTCAATAGATGAGGGCAGAAGCGTTTTTTTCGGTGTCAGTAGCGTACCGTCTAAATCCAGAGCAATAACTCGCGAAGTCATAACGTATTCCGTGGTCGATGTTGAAATTTTTGCGTCCGGGCATGGTACACCGCGTCGCCGGATGCGCAAAATCTGGCGCAGAAAATCAGCATCAAGCCAGAAAAAAGGCTATCCTGGTTACTTAACGCAAATAAGAATTAGAGGAAAGGAGTGTTCATGAAACAAACCGTTTATACCGCCAGTCCGGAAAGTCAGCAAATCCATGTCTGGCGTTTGAATTCTGAAGGCACCCTGACGCTGGTTCAGGTCGTTGATGTGCCGGGTCAGGTTCAGCCGATGGTGGTCAGCCCGGATAAACGTTACCTCTACGTGGGCGTTCGCCCTGAATTTCGCGTTATCGCTTACCGTATCGCCCCTGACGACGGTGCGCTGACGTTTACGGCGGAAGCGCCGTTGCCGGGCAGCCCGACGCATATTTCCACCGATCACAGCGGCCGCTTCCTGTTCAGCGCCTCTTACAATGCAGGCAGCGTCAGCGTGACGCGCCTGGAAGACGGAATTCCGACGGAGATCGTGGATGTGGTGGAAGGGCTGGAAGGGTGCCACTCGGCGAACATCTCTCCGGACAACCGTACGCTGTGGGTTCCGGCGCTGAAGCAGGATCGCATCTGCCTGTTCACGCTGGCGGATGACGGCAATCTGACGGCGCAAAACCCGGCAGAAGTGACCACCGTGGAAGGCGCAGGTCCGCGCCATATGGTGTTTCATCCGAACGCGCGTTTCGGCTATTGCGTGAATGAGCTGAACAGCTCCGTTGATGTCTGGCAGTTGAGCGATGTGCACGGCAAAATCGAGTGCGTACAGACGCTGGATATCATGCCGCCAGATTTTACCGATACCCGCTGGGCAGCAGATATTCATATCACGCCGGATGGTCGCCATCTCTATACCTGCGATCGTACCGCCAGCCTGCTGACGGTTTTCAGTGTCTCGGAAGATGGCAGCGTGCTGTCGCTGGAAGGTTTCCAGCCGACGGAAACACAACCGCGCGGTTTCAACATCGATAAAAGCGGTAAGTATCTGATCGCGGCCGGGCAGAAATCGCATCACATCTCGCTGTATGAAATCACCGGCGAGCAGGGGTTGCTGACCGAGAAAGCGCGCTATGCGGTAGGCCAGGGACCGATGTGGGTGGTAGTTAACGCCTTCTGATACCGAACGTCAGCCATAAAAAAACCTCGCCGCGGCGAGGTTTTTTATTACTGCTGAATTACTTTTTCGGCTCAGCGACAACCTGGCTGCCCACGCCGCGGTTGTTAAACTCCCACATGCGGTTGAACTGTGGGTTGTTCAGCTCGCGCTGTACATTGCCTTTATCATCCACCGCACCGACATTGCCTGCGTATGCACGGCCAGAAACAGCAGCATCAGCCCACGGTTTAGCGACGTTAAAGCCTTCATTAATCACGCTGTCGCGGATAACAACCTGACCGTTGGTGTTGCCATCAACATCCAGTGAACGGCCGAGTTGCGCCACGCCGTTGCCGGTAAAGCGGCTGTTCACGGCGAGGAAGCCGTAGTACAGGTTAGAGAGCGTCGCCGGGGCAAAGACGTAGCCTTCTTTCTGCGTGCGGGAGTTCACTACGCGGAAATCGGTGTTATCAAACACCACCGCGCCGCGACCAGAAACGATGTCCACATCCCCTTCGAGGTAGCTGTTGGTCACCAGCGTACGGGTCTGGCGATCGCTACGCAGGGTGTTGTCCACGCTGCTGTTGGTGACAAAGAAGGTATTCTGGCGACCCAGAATGTTGACGTTGTTGATCTGCACTTTATCGCCGTCGCTGCGCAGCGCTACCGCCTGGTGGTTGCCCGCATCAACACTGTCGCCCAGCGTGTTCTCAATGGTCAGGTTCTGCAATTGCAGGCCGTTGTTCTGTGACCAGAAAACCGCAGAACACATTACACCGACCGTTGCAGCGCGTTTGCTCTGGCAGTTATCGAACATGTACCAGGCAGGTTTACCCGGCATATATTTGCCTGATGGATTGACCAGACGACGCCAGCTGTTCGGGTCGATTTCAGAGTCAATCGCCATACCGATTTTTACGTCCAGCGCTTTCTCGCCGGTACCGTAAATGGTCACGCTGCCGGAAGCTGCAGGCACATACACCGTGCCTTCATACTCGCCCGGCATCACTGCGATATATTGACGATCGCTGGCATGCTTGTTGATTGCCGCGTCTACCGCAGCCTGAATAGTGGTGTGCGTTACGCCTGGAGTACCAGCCGGGCCAACCACGAAGTCCGCTTTTTCCGGCAGACGAATCGACATCGGTTTCCATACCGCGCCGTCCGGCGTCATCGAGGTAAAGTAGCGATCCGCCACGAAGTTTTTCGCTTCGCCCGCACTGAGGATCGGACGCGACGTCGTGCCCGGTGCTTTCTGTTCAGAGGGACGTTCAGCCGGCGGGGTTGAGCTACAGGCGGTCAGTGTCACGCCAAAAGCGAGCGCCAGCGCCAGACGGGAAACCGATGATGTGTTCAAAGCGTGCTCCAGACTATGCAAAGTTGAAAGGGTTACGTCAAAGCCTGCTTTTTTATACTAAGTTGAGCGAAACGGGAAGCCAAAATCGAAAAAAGTCAGCGGTAAGTGAGCGAAAGTGACCGCTATTTGGCGGATGGGGAAATTCCCGCCGCACAAAGACGTCGGCGGGAAGGGAAATTAAGGATGCAGGGCGAGACCTTTGATTACTTTATCGACGGCTTTTTTCGGCCCGCGCAGGGCAATACCGACCAGGTTCATCGCATCCGCATCTTCCAGCTGAAACACGGCGCGGTTAGCGTCATCATTGCCGGTAGAGAACATTGCTTCCACATACGGCACAACCGTCACTTCCCGCTCCAGCCCTTTGCGGTGGGTACGCTGCAAATCGGCCAGCGTACCGGCGAAAATCAGCATCGGCTGCCCGGCAATGCGCTCGTAGCGGCGCCCGGCGGCATCCACATAGGGTTCACCCAGTACTTCCGGCGCGGCAGAGACCACGCCGGTGGCGAGAAACGCCACCACATTCAACCGTTGCCAGCTTTCCAGATCGTCACGTACCACAAGGGCAACTTTGGTATCAAACATGCGTTTTTCTTCTCCGTCTGTCGTAAAAAGCCCATCTTCGGAGAAGCGCATTCAGCGGGATAGAACGTTTGTGCACTGGCGCTGGAAGGTGGCGGGAGAGAGGCGATACGCGCGCTGGAACCATCGGCCAAGGTGGCTTTGATCGGCAAAACCCACCTGCGCCGCCACCTGCGCAGGCTCCAGCCCGTGCGCCAGCAAGGCTCTGGCAGTGCGCAAGCGCAGGCGTACCAGATACGCGTGCGGCGTCTGGCCAAAGGCTTTCTGAAATTGTCTGCTCAGGCGAAAACGGTCAATACCGCAGTGCGCCGAAAGCGCGTCCAGCCCGATATCGTCCGCCATGTGGTCATGCAGCATCTCTTTCACCTGCTGCATACGCAGCACGGTTTCATCCGGCGGCAGGGCGGTTTTGCCATCAATATGGCGGGTGAGCAGCTTCATGAGATGATCCAGACTCTGATCGCGGGCGAGACGGCCTTCATGATGATGAATGGCAAAAAATGCCTGCTGAATGGCGTGGATCAGCATGTTGTCATCGGTCAGGGTGTTACGAAAGGCCGCTTCGATTTGCGATACGTCTCTGTGTCCGCGCTGTTGCAGCATGGTGGTGACCCACTGTTGCGGCAGGTAAAGCATCGCATAGGTGAAGCCATTTTCGTCCGGCGCATGTCCGTCATGCACCGCGCCCGGCTCAATCAAAATCGCGCGGCCGGGGCGGCTGGTATGCAACTCGCGGTGGCAGTTAAAACGTTGCACGCCCTGCTGGGTC
Source organism: Kosakonia radicincitans DSM 16656 (assembly GCF_000280495.2). Classification (NCBI taxonomy): domain Bacteria; kingdom Pseudomonadati; phylum Pseudomonadota; class Gammaproteobacteria; order Enterobacterales; family Enterobacteriaceae; genus Kosakonia; species Kosakonia radicincitans. The sequence goes on along the minus strand of NZ_CP018016.1, from coordinate 3,913,916 downwards.
ACGCCCACCAGCACTTCATCATGATCGTGCGGATCGTAGGCGTGCCCGGTAAAGTGGGCGCTGACGCTCTCAATGCCGGTTTCCTGCTCGCGGCGAAAATCCACCCAGTCGCCGGATGCACTACGTTGCGCGCGCATGAATTAGCTGAACATCGCCGTAATGCTGGCGCTGGCGAGTTTATGAAAATGGACATTAAAACCGACCATCGCACCGCTGGCATTTTCATCCACCTCCAGATGGTCCACATCGAGGGCGTAAACGGTAAAAATGTAGCGATGGGTTTCGCCTTTCGGCGGCGCAGCGCCACCGTAACCGGCTTTACCGAAATCGGTGCACGTCTGAATCGCGCCTTCCGGCAATTCAGCGACGCCGGAACCGGCGCCCTGCGGCAGAACGCGCGTATCGGCAGGCAGGTTGGCGATAATCCAGTGCCACCAGCCGGAGCCGGTCGGCGCATCCGGGTCATAGCAGGTGACGACAAAACTTTTGGTTCCGGCAGGGACGTCGTCCCATGCCAGATGCGGGGAGAGGTTGTCGCCATCGTAGCCCATGCCGTTAAACACATGGCGATGCGGCAGTTTTTCGCCGTCGCGTAAATCATGACTGATAAGCTTCATTACGGGCTCCTCTGTTCGTTCAGGCTGAAGTGTAGCCTATGCGAACAGATCGCTGCGTGCAACGGCGTGATTCACCGCGCCGGTCAGTCGCGACAACTGCTCAGGCGTAATGATATACGGCGGCATCAGGTAGATGAGCTTGCCAAATGGCCGGATCCACACGCCTTGTTCAACGAAGAAACGCTGTAGCGCCGCCATATTTACCGGTGAGCGGGTCTCCACCACGCCAATTGCGCCGAGCACGCGAACGTCTGCCACCGTGGCGGCTTGCGCCGCAGGCGCCAGTTCTTCTTTGAGCTGGGCTTCAATGGTCGCAACCTGCTTGCGCCATTCGCCGCTCTCAAGTAGCGTCAGGCTGGCGGCGGCTGCCGCGCAGGCCAGCGGGTTGCCCATAAATGTCGGGCCGTGCATAAAGCAGCCCGCTTCGCCGTTGCTGATGGTTTCGGCGACCTGGCGCGTGGTCAGGGTGGCGGAGAGCGTCATCGTGCCGCCGGTCAGCGCTTTGCCGAGGCACAGAATGTCCGGCGCGATGCCCGCATGTTCACAGGCAAACAGTTTGCCTGTGCGGCCAAAGCCAGTGGCAATTTCGTCAGCAATCAGCAAAATGCCTTCACGATCGCACATCTTGCGTATGCGTTTCAGCCACTCCGGGTGATACATGCGCATGCCGCCCGCGCCCTGCACGATGGGCTCGAGGATCACGGCCGCGATCTCATGGCGATGCGCCGCCATCAGCCGGGCAAACGCCACCATATCAAGCTCGTCCCATTCACCGTCGAAGCGGCTTTGCGGCGCAGGCGCAAACAGGTTCTCCGGCAGATAGCCCTTCCACAAGCTGTGCATGGAGTTGTCCGGATCGCAGACCGACATTGCACCAAAGGTATCGCCGTGGTAGCCGTTGCGGAAGGTAAGAAAACGCTGTCGCGCTTCGCCTTTTGCCTGCCAGTATTGCAACGCCATCTTCATCGCCACTTCCACGGCCACCGAGCCGGAATCTGCCAGGAACACACACTCCAGCGCTTCGGGCGTCATCGCGACCAGCTTGCGACAGAGGTCGATCGCCGGTTGATGCGTTATGCCGCCGAACATCACATGCGAAACCGCATCAATCTGCGCTTTCATCGCCGCATTCAGCGCCGGATGACCATAGCCATGAATCGCCGCCCACCAGGAGGACATGCCGTCCACCAGCCGCTCACCGCTGCTGAGTTGAATCTCGCAGCCTTGCGCGGATTGCACCGGGTAAACCGGCAGGGGAGAGGTCATTGACGTATACGGGTGCCAGATATGGCGCTGGTCAAAAGCGAAATCGTCTGCGGTCATAATCGACTTGTAAACCAAATTAAAAAGTTTTAGGTTTACAAGTCTACACCGAATCAAAAATTAACAACACCCTTTGGAGACGCCCGATGGCTCACCACGCACGCTGGACAATGTCGCAAGTTACCGCCCTGTTTGAAAAACCATTCCTTGAACTGCTGTTTGAAGCGCAGCAGGTTCACCGCCAGCACTTTGATCCGCGCCAGGTTCAGGTCAGTACGCTGCTGTCGATCAAGACCGGCGCCTGCCCGGAAGATTGCAAATATTGCCCGCAGAGCGCGCGCTACAAAACCGGGCTGGAATCCGAGCGGCTGATGGAAGTGGAGCAGGTGCTGGAATCGGCGCGACAGGCGAAACTCGCCGGATCAACGCGTTTTTGTATGGGCGCAGCCTGGAAAAACCCGCACGATCGCGACATGCCGTACCTTGAAAAAATGGTTGAAGGGGTCAAAGCGATGGGGATGGAAGCCTGTATGACGCTCGGCACGCTGAATGAAAACCAGGCACAGCGCCTTGCCAGCGCCGGGCTGGATTACTACAACCACAACCTCGACACCTCGCCGGAGTTTTACGGCAATATCATCACCACCCGCACCTACCAGGAGCGCCTCGACACGCTGGATAAAGTGCGCGAAGCCGGGATCAAAGTCTGCTCGGGCGGTATCGTCGGGCTGGGGGAAACGGTGAAAGATCGCGCCGGTCTGCTGCTGCAACTGGCGAATCTGCCCACGCCGCCGGAGAGCGTGCCGATTAACATGCTGGTGAAGGTCAAAGGCACGCCGCTGGCCGATAATGACGATGTCGATGCCTTCGATTTTATCCGCACCATCGCCATTGCCCGCATTATGATGCCCACTTCCCATGTGCGCCTTTCTGCCGGTCGCGAACAAATGAACGAACAGACCCAGGCAATGTGTTTTATGGCCGGGGCGAACTCCATTTTCTACGGCTGCAAACTCCTGACCACGCCGAACCCGGAAGAGGATAAAGATCTGCAACTGTTCCGCAAACTGGGGCTGAACCCGCAGCAGACAGAAGTGCTGAATGGCGATAACGAACAGCAACAGCAGATTGAGCAGCAACTGCTGCACGCCGATACGGAGCAATTCTACAACGCGGCAGCGCTATGAGCTGGCAACAGCGTATTGATGCCGCGTTGAGCGAACGCCGCGCGGCAGATGCCCTGCGCTCGCGACAGACTGTGGCACAAGGCGCAGGACGCTGGCTGACGGTCGGTGAGCGGCGTTTTTGTAACTTCTCCAGCAATGATTACCTCGGCTTAAGCCAGCATCCGGCAGTGGTGCGTGCCTGGCAGCAGGGCGCGGAACGCTATGGCGTGGGCAGCGGCGGTTCGGGGCACGTCAGCGGCCACACCGTGGCGCATCAGGCGCTGGAAAGCGAGCTGGCCGAATGGCTGGGATACCCGCGCGCGCTGCTGTTTATCTCTGGCTTTTCCGCCAATCAGGCGACGATCGCCGCACTGACCGGTAAAGAGGATCGCATTGTTGCCGACAAGCTGAGCCACGCGTCGTTGCTGGAAGCGGCCAGCCACAGTCCGGCGCAGTTGCGGCGTTTTGCGCACAACGATGTGGCGCAGATGCGAACGCTACTGGCAAAGCCCATTGACGGCCAGCAACTGATGGTCACCGAAGGCATTTTCAGTATGGATGGCGACAGCGCGCCGCTGGCGGAAATCGCCCAGGCGGCACGTGAAGCGCAGGCGTGGCTGATGGTTGACGACGCGCACGGCACCGGCGTGGTGGGTGAGCAGGGGCGCGGCAGTTGCCATCTGCATGGCATCAAACCTGAGATATTGATTGTTACCTTTGGCAAAGGCTTCGGCGTCAGCGGCGCGGCAGTGCTGTGCAGCGAAACGGTTGCCGACTATTTGCTGCAATTCGCCCGTCATCTGATTTACAGCACCGCAATGCCACCCGCGCAGGCAATGGCGCTCAGCGCGGCATTGCGGGTGATCCGCAGTGATGAGGGCGAGCAACGCCGGGCAACGCTGGCGGCGCTGATCGCACGTTTTCGCCACGGCGCGGCGCAACTGCCGATGACGCTGGCAGATTCAGAGAGCGCGATTCAGCCGCTCATCGTCGGTGATAACGCGCGCGCCCTGCGTCTGGCGGAGCGTCTGCGTCAGCAGGGATGCTGGGTGACAGCGATTCGTCCGCCGACCGTACCGCCGGGCACCGCTCGCCTGCGCCTGACGCTGACGGCGGCTCACCTGGCGGAAGATATTGATAGTCTGCTGGAGGCGTTATATGGCGGTGAATAAACGCGCCGTTGCCGCCGCATTTGGCCGTGCGGCGCAAAGTTACGCTCACCACGACGCATTGCAGCGGCTAAGTGCCGATCTGCTGCTGAAACAACTGGGCGAAATCACCCCGGCAAACGTTCTTGATGCTGGTTGCGGCCCTGGCACCATAAGCCGTTACTGGCGCGGGCTGGGCAGTAATGTGACGGCACTGGATCTCTCGGCCACTATGCTGGATGAAGCGCGTCGACAGCAAAGCGCTGCTCGTTATCTGCTGGGGGATATCGAAGCGCTGCCTCTGGTGGATGCACAGTTCTCACTGGTGTGGAGCAACCTCGCCGTGCAGTGGTGTGATGACTTACGCCAGGCTATCAGCGAACTCTGTCGCGTGACGCAACCCGGCGGTCTTGTGGCATTTACCACACTGGTGGAAGCTTCGTTGCCGGAATTGAATCAAGCCTGGCGGGCGGTGGACGATCAGCCGCATGCCAATCGCTTTTTATCCCTTCCGGCAATCGAACAGGCTTTAGCGGGCTGGTCGTTACGCAGCGGTGTCGAGAGCATCACCTTGCACTTTGATGATGCCGCCCGCGCGCTGCGGTCGCTGAAAGGCATTGGCGCGACACATTTACACGACGGCAGGCAGCAGGGGCTGACGCGGGGCAAACTGCAACGCCTGCAACTCGCCTGGCCGCAGCAGCAGGGGAAATGTCCCCTGACGTATCATCTTTTTTGGGGAGTTATCACGCGTGATTGAACGCTATTTTGTCACCGGCACGGATACCGAAGTGGGGAAAACCGTCGCCAGCTGCGCGCTGCTACAGGCGGCAAACCTGCGCGGTTTGCGCAGTGCAGGGTATAAACCGGTTGCATCTGGTAGTGAAATGACGGCGCAGGGGCTGCGTAATAGCGACGCGCTGGCGTTGCAGCAGCATAGTAGTTTGCCGCTGGATTATAAAACCGTGAACCCTTACACCTTCGCGGAACCGACCTCGCCGCATATTGTCAGTGCCGATCTGGGCGAACCGATTGACGCCGCTGTGATGTCTGCCGGGTTACGCACGCTGGAAACGCAAGCAGAGTGGCTGCTGGTGGAAGGGGCGGGCGGCTGGTTTACGCCGCTTTCAGAAACGTTCACCTATGCCGACTGGGTTATTCAGGAGCAGTTGCCGGTGATTCTGGTGGTGGGCGTGAAATTGGGCTGTATCAACCACGCCATGCTGACAGCGCAAGCGGTACGCCAGGCAGGATTAAGGCTGGCGGGCTGGATTGCTAACGATGTGGTGGCGCCAGGCGCGCGTCACCGGGAGTATATGGCGACGCTGCGGCGCGTGATGCAGGCTCCACTGATTGGTGAAATCCCCTGGTTTGCCCACGCGCCCGAAAAAGAAAAAACAGGCCATTTTCTCGATCTCAGCGTACTGACTCCCGTGTCATCCAGTGTGACAGCATCTGATCATCCAGTTGTCTGACATCTCCCTGCGCGACGTTGCGTCCCCGGTGCAACAGACAAAAACGGTCGGCTACCCGGCGAATGAATGAGAGATGCTGCTCGGCCAGTAAAATGGTCATGCCGAATTCCTGGTTCAGCCGTACGATCAGGTTACCCAGTTTATGGATAAACGCCTGGCCCAGCCCGCGCGTCGGCTCATCAAGCAGGAGCAATCGCGGGCGGGTGACCAGCGCCCGCGCCATCGCCAGTTGTTGCTGGTTATCCTCTGACAGCTCTGCGCCACGTACCGGACGCAGCGTATACAGCTCAGGGAACAGGTCGTAAATATCGCGCCCCATGACGCTTCCCGGCTCGCCGACTGCACGCATGGCAATATGCAGGTTCTCCTCCACGGTCAATTGCGAAAAGATGCGCCGGTCCTGCGGCACATAGCCAATTCCCATTGCGCTGCGGTGCTCTGCCTGAATATTCAGCAGATCGCACGGTGGTGCGCCTGCTTCCTGCCAAATCATGCTGCCGCTCTCAATGGGTAAATAACCGGAAATGCAATTTATGAGTGTTGTTTTCCCCATTCCTGGCATGCCGATGATCGAATTACATACGCCCGGGGTTAAATCAAGATCAACATTCCATAACGTATGCTGATTACCGTAGTACTGGTTTACTGCGCGTAAGCTCAACATTGTCCGCTCCTTCTTACGGCTCTGGTGACCATTCCGTATTGCAAAAGGCTTGCCAGAAGCGAAAAAAGGCTTTTTTTTCGGATGCGGATGATAAAACTGCCGTTTAACACGCGGGAAAGAGAGAACGCAGGTAAATATCCTGCACTTTGCCAGTGCTACCAGTGTTGGGTTGTGGTGCAGCAAAGCGACAATTTGTGATTGGTCTCTCATGAGGATGACGTCTTTGTTTAGCTGATAATGAGCAAAAAGAAATGATAAAAATTTTTTAACGAAGAGTTGTTGGGTCTTGTTGGGAATTTGTCGGCTGGCGAGGTATACGGGCTGGCGGCAGTTATCCACTATTCCTGTGGATAACCTTGTGTATTAGAGTTAGAAAACGTGCGGCAAGCGAGAGCGGACGCGGCTTCCGTCTGAATTGGTGCGAAACCCGGCTTTTTGAATTAATTTTTATTTATCAATTGGTTATATAAAATCAATGGTTGTAAGAAAAGTGTCACTGGCTGCCACAAAACTTTCAAGGTGCGGCTTGACAATTGTTAAAAAGTGAAGATTCCTGGGGATAACCCTGCGGGTGTGGTGTTTTATCTTGTCGGGGGGGAAATTTAACGCGAAAACGCATTTCTTTATCGCGGGTAGACCAAATCAGCTAACCTGCTACTGTTTTTTCATCCAGTATTATTTATTGGCAAAAGTGAACAGGGTGAGTAAAATATGTTACCTGCCCGCTCATTCCTTCACCAGGTAGCCGTTCATGAGTAAACCGTTCAAACTGAATTCTGCTTTTCGTCCCTCCGGCGACCAGCCTGAGGCGATTCGTCGGCTTAAGGAAGGTCTGGAAGACGGCCTCGCGCACCAGACGCTGCTGGGGGTTACCGGCTCGGGTAAGACCTTTACCATCGCCAATGTCATTGCCGATCTGCAACGCCCTACGATGGTGCTGGCGCCGAACAAAACGCTGGCGGCGCAGTTGTATGGCGAAATGAAGGAGTTCTTCCCGGAAAACGCGGTGGAGTATTTCGTCTCCTACTATGACTACTACCAGCCGGAAGCCTATGTGCCCAGCTCGGACACCTTTATCGAAAAAGATGCCTCGGTGAACGAGCATATCGAGCAGATGCGCCTGTCAGCAACGAAGGCGCTGCTGGAACGCCGTGATGTGGTGGTCGTGGCGTCCGTTTCGGCCATCTATGGCCTGGGCGATCCGGATCTCTACCTGAAGATGATGCTCCATCTGACCAACGGCATGATTATCGACCAGCGTTCGATTCTGCGTCGTCTGGCAGAACTTCAGTACACCCGCAACGATCAGGCCTTCCAGCGCGGGACGTTTCGCGTGCGTGGGGAAGTGATTGATATCTTCCCGGCGGAATCGGATGACCTGGCGCTGCGCGTCGAGTTGTTCGACGAAGAAGTAGAGCGTCTGTCGCTGTTTGACCCGCTCACCGGGCATGTGGAATCGACGGTTCAGCGCTTTACCATTTACCCGAAAACGCACTACGTGACGCCGCGCGAGCGTATCGTGCAGGCGATGGAAGAGATCAAAGATGAGCTGGCAGAACGGCGTAAAACGCTGCTGGCGAACAATAAGCTGCTGGAAGAGCAGCGTCTCAGCCAGCGCACGCAGTTCGATCTGGAGATGATGAACGAGCTGGGCTACTGCTCCGGCATCGAAAACTACTCGCGCTATCTCTCCGGGCGCGGCCCTGGCGAGCCGCCGCCAACGCTGTTTGATTACCTGCCAGCCGATGGCCTGTTAGTGATCGACGAATCCCACGTCACCATCCCGCAAATCGGCGGGATGTTCCGTGGCGACCGGGCGCGTAAAGAGACACTGGTGGAGTACGGTTTCCGTCTGCCGTCGGCGCTGGACAACCGTCCGCTGAAATTTGAAGAGTTTGAAGCGCTGGCGCCGCAGTCTATCTATGTTTCGGCGACGCCGGGCAATTACGAGCTGGAGAAATCCGGCGATGAAGTGATTGACCAGGTGGTACGTCCGACAGGTTTGCTGGATCCCATCATCGAAGTGCGCCCGGTCGCTACGCAGGTTGACGATCTGCTGTCGGAAATCCGCATCCGCGCGGCCATTAATGAGCGCGTGCTGGTGACGACGTTGACCAAGCGTATGGCGGAAGATCTCACCGAATATCTGGAAGAGCACGGTGAACGGGTGCGTTATCTGCACTCTGATATTGATACGGTTGAACGTATGGAAATTATCCGCGACCTGCGTCTCGGCGAGTTTGATGTGCTGGTGGGCATCAACCTGCTGCGCGAAGGGCTGGATATGCCGGAAGTGTCGCTGGTGGCGATTCTGGATGCGGACAAAGAGGGCTTCCTGCGTTCGGAGCGTTCACTGATTCAGACCATTGGCCGCGCAGCGCGTAACATCAACGGGAAAGCGATTCTGTACGGCGATAAGATCACGCCATCGATGGCGAAAGCAATCGGTGAAACCGAACGCCGCCGCGAAAAACAGCACGCTTATAACGTTGAGCACGGCATAACGCCGCAAGGCCTGAACAAGAAGGTGGTGGATATTCTGGCGATGGGCGAAGGGCTGGCGAAAACGCGTGCGAAAGGGCGTGGCAAAACCCGCACCCCGGCGCAGGTGGAAGCGGCAGAACTGGCGCTGACGCCGAAAGCGCTGCAACAGAAAATCCACGAGCTGGAAGGGCTGATGATGCAGCATGCGCAGAATCTGGAATTCGAAGAGGCGGCGCAGGTACGCGATCAATTGCACCAGCTACGTGAACTGTTTATTGTCGCATCTTAATGTTTGCTTAACCTACTCCTGACACACTGCCCCCACTATTCTGGAGGGCAGTGTCATGCAGCAGTTTAACGTTCGTGAATTTTTAGCCGTCGCCTTCGCACTGGCATTAGTGATCGGTTTCGCTCATCTGTGGGTGCTGAGCTACTGATGGTAAATGGCGGGCGGCCGGAAGAAATTTAATCCACGCCCGTACACCGGATTGCGTAAGGCGGTTGTGCAAAAAGAACTGTGCGTCATGAAGCTGTGCGATGCGCGACACGATGCTTAACCCCAGCCCGGTTCCGCCGTAACGGCTGTCCATGCGGACAAACGCTTTGCTCAGTTCTCCGCTGCGGCTCTCATCAATGCCCGGACCTTCATCCTCCACGGCCAGCACTGGCGTAGCAGCCGGTTCGATGCGTATCGTAATGACCGAACCTTCCGGGCTGTAGCGGTACGCGTTCTCCACCAGATTTCTCACCAGCAACCTTAACAGCGTGGCATCGCCGGATACGGCAATATCGGCGTCAATTTCCGGCACCGCCAGCGTTTGCTTACGCCCGGCGAGCATGGCTTCCAGCTCGCTGCGAATGGGCGCTACTACGTCGGCCATCAGCTGTACCTGCTGATAACTGCCTGCCGAAAAAGACTGTCCGACGCGGGCAAGCAGCAGCAACTGCGCGATGTTTTCCGTCATCTGTTCGAGCCGCTGTACCAATGGCTCGACGTTGATGCCGTTGGTTTTTGCCATCAGCTCCAGGTGCAGCCGTAGCCCGGCCAGCGGCGTGCGTAGCTCATGCGCCACATCCGCTGTAAATAATCGCTCACGATCCAGCGTGAGCGTCAGCCGTGAGACGAGGTCGTTAATCGATGTCGTAACAGCTTCCACTTCGCTGACGCTGTTGTTTAACGTAATCGGTTGCAGGTTGTTCGGCGTACGTTTATTAAGCTCTTCCTGCAACTCCAGCAGCGGGCGGGTAATGGCTTTGACCGCCTGCATACAAAGCAGCAACGCCAGCCCGATAATCAGCAGGCTTGGCACCAGCAGGCTGGCGACCGCCTCGCGGACTTCATGTTCAATATGTTTACGGTTGCTATGGTTGTGGAGCGCGGCCTGCACCAGTAACTGGATTTGCTCTTCACTTTCATGCCACAGCCAGAACACACTGACCAACTGGCAAAACACCAGAATCCCGCCGATGGTCAGCAGCAGACGGCGGCGCATGCTCCAGTGGCTGAAATTGAAAAACGCCATTGATTACTCCCGGTGTTGCGGCTGAACCAGCATGTAGCCAAACCCGCGGACGGTACGAATGCGCGACTTGCCGATTTTGTCGCGCAGATTATGAATATGGACTTCCAGCGTATTGGTCGAGGGCTCGTTGTCCCAGTTGTAGATATCGTTATAGAGAATTTCCCGGTGCACCGGGCTGTCGGCTTTCAGCATCAGGCGCGAAAGCAGGGCGTACTCTTTCGGCGTCAGATCCAGCAACTGGTTGTCCAGCCACGCCTGGCGGCGGGTGACATTCAGCGTCAGATTACCGTGGGTGATTTCGTTTTCGCCCTGATTATGATGACGGCGCAGCAGCGCGCGGATACGGGCATTCAGTTCATCCAGCGCGAAGGGTTTGACCAGGTAATCGTCTGCGCCGGTATCCAGCCCGGCGACGCGATCTTCCAGCGTATCGCGGGCGGTGAGAATCAGCACTGGCTGGGTATATTTTTCGCGCCGCAAACGGGTGAGCAGATGTAATCCGTCTTCATCGGGCAGACCAAGATCGAGCACGATCAGGCTGTAGTGGCCATTCGCCAGGCACAACACCGCTTCGTGCGCGGTGGATACGCCATCGCAGGCATATCCTTCGCTTTGCATCGCCAGAATCAACCCCTGCAACAGCAGGGCATCGTCTTCAACCACCAGAATCTTCATTTCGCCTGCTCCCGGCACGACGTTAAAATATCGTCTTCAGCACGGTACTCTTTCGTGCTGACCCCCAGTATACCCAACATTGTCGGGAAGAGGTTGTCCTGCGAAATCGCCTTCTCCCGCGCATTTTTTTGCAGGCACTGGTTATTCACGCTGTAGCGTTTCTGGTAGTCATCGGACAACCAGATCAGCATCGGAATATGTTTTTGTGTTTCTGGTGCGATGGAATAAGGCAGACCGTGCAAATAGACGCCATTTTCACCCAATGATTCACCATGATCGGAGAGATAAACCAGGCTGGTGGTAAATCTGTCCTGTTTGGATTGCAATAATTTAATCGCTTTATCAACAATATAGTCGATATACAAAATGGTATTGTCGTAGGTATTTACCAGTTGCTGCTGTGAGCAGCCCTGAATTTCGTTGGTATCACAGGTTGGCGTAAATTTGCGGAACTGCGCCGGATAGCGGTTGTAATAAGTCGGCCCGTGGCTACCAATGGTATGCAAAACGATAATGCCGTCGCCCTGTAATTTGTCGATATAGCTGGCGAGATCGTGGAATAAGATCTCATCCTGGCATTCGCCCTTAATGCAATATTCCGGCAGGTTTAACTGCGTCACATCCTGGTGAGGCACGCGATCGCAGGCGCCTTTACAACCGCCGTCATTTTCATTCCATAAAACCTGAATACCGGCGCGTTGGATAATATCCAGCAGCCCTTCCTGATGGTGGGCAAGCTGATCGTCGTAATGCTCCCGCGTCATCCCCGAAAACATGCACGGGACCGAGACAGCGGTGGCGGTGCCGCAGGATGTCGCGTTCGGAAAGTAAATAACATTATCCTGTTTTAACAGCGGGTTAGTTTCGCGTTCATAACCACCAAGCGAGAAATTCGCCGCGCGGGACGTTTCACCCACGACCAGTATGGTCAGGTTCTTACGCGGACCATTTTTCATTTCCGGGCGTTGCTGAGCATCTTCGCCAATACGCACCAGCGGCAAATTATCCATGCGATTATGGGAATACCAGGACAGAGACGCCACAATGGAGTTGGACGGGCTGAGAGATTTCACCAACTCTTTATTATTGCGGAATAGCGAGGCGTAATCTTTATAAAACAGCAGCGCCACCAGCACGATAAGCAGCGCAGAAATAACGATACTGACCGCACGATACGCGATGCTGCGCAGCGCGGATTGTGCCGGTTTAATTTTAATAAACCAGGCAATGAGTACCGGCATGATGGCAGTCAGTAAAATCGTCAGCACCATTTTTGTCGACATCAGGGCGAAACTTTCCGCTGGCGTGGTGTCGAGAATATTGGTGATCATCGAGCGGTCAATGACGATGCCAAAGGTCGAAATAAAATATTGCGCTGCCGCGCTGACCAGCACAAATACTGTGATAACGGGGCGTTCAAGAAAGAAGAATGACGCCAGTGACAGCACGATATTGATCACGCTGAACGCCACCACTGGCATAGACAGAAACACCAGCCAGTTACGCAGCGAGTTTACCGGTAATAGCGTAAAAGCCTGGTGATAGAAAACGATATTCAGCGCCAGCGCAATATAGAGTGCGAACAGAATAATAAACTGAAGACGGCTTAACGCCGGCCGACGAAGGTGAAGCATACGTATTCTCGGGTCCTGCAAAGGAAAGTAGCGCTATGCTGACAGGCGTTTTTTAAGACAACCTTAAGAAATTAATTAATGCAGCGGCGAGTAAAAAAGCCGCCGAAAAGTTAACCCAGTTGCTGTACCGCCTTTTCCAGCGCGGCGCGCAGCAGATGACGATCGTGGCGATAGGGAATATCGCCAGCTTCCAGTACTTCCTGAATAATTAATCTTTCAGTGACGGCGCTGACATTCACTTTCGGCCCGACCACCACGGCATCGATAATCTTTCTGCCGACATATTGTTCCATGATGGCCAGTTTATCGGCGAGCGACAGGCTGGCGGCGGCGGGGCTGAGCTCTTTCCCCAGATTGCTGATAAACACAACTGGCGCGGGCGTGCGGCGCAGCGCCTGAGCTAACTCTTCCAGCAGCAACAGCGGCAGCAGACTGGTGTAAAAGCTGCCGGGACCGATGAGAATCAAATCCGCTTCGGCAATCGCCTGTATGGCTTCCCGGGTGGCGGATACCCTGGGAAACAGCATTAATTCCTGAATCGGCGCATGAAGCTGGTCGATATTCACTTCACCATACACCTGATGCCCTTCACTGTCGGTGGCCATTAAATCGACAGGCTGTTCCGACATGGGAATTAAAAAGGCATCCACTTTTAATAAATTACGAATTAAATTGATGGCCTCTAAAGGCCGCACGCTCAGGTGATCCAGTGCTTTTAACATCAGATTTCCGAGGTTATGCCCGGAAAGTTCACCATTACCGCTAAAACGGTACTCAAACATCGCCGAGGCGACGCTCGGCTCGGTGATTAATTGGTTCAAACAGTTGCGCATATCGCCCCAGGCAATGCCGCCTTCTGAGCGGCGAATTCGCCCGGTAGAACCACCATTATCGGTAGTGGTTACAATGCCGGTGAGACGCGATCCCAGCGACGCAAGCGAAGACATCACACGCCCCAGACCATGCCCGCCGCCGAGTGCGACAACACGATCCAGATCTGCCAGTGTGCGATTACGCATAGTGATTCCTTAGTAAGATTTACCGCGCTACGTTAGCCTAAATACCACCAAAAGACGATGCCTCGCTGAGTGGAAAATGACACATATCAATGCAAAAACGCGATTTTCTCGTACTCTGTAGCGAAAGTGCGCGATCATGGCGCTATATATAAATATATATAGCGATATTCATGATGGCGAAAAGGATTCTCCCGCGCTACTATCGCCATAAGCAATTTTAGCGTTACTGACAAAACATACACTCTAGCCTCTTCGTCTACGTTTCCGGTTAACCGTGAAATATGACGATTTGGCCGTAGCAAAACCGGCAACGGTTTTCGCTGCCAGGGTGCAGGAAGAAATGACTGCATCTCCCGTATTTGGAAAGGTGTACATGCCCTCACAACTTACTGATGCGTTCGCGCGTAAGTTTTATTACTTGCGTTTGTCGATCACGGATGTGTGCAACTTTCGTTGCACCTACTGCCTGCCTGACGGTTACAAGCCGGGCGGCGTCAACAACAATGGCTTTCTCAGCGTCGATGAAATTCGCCGTGTCACGCGCGCTTTCAGTGCCATGGGCACCGAAAAAGTGCGCCTGACGGGCGGAGAACCATCACTGCGCCGGGATTTCCCCGACATCATCGCCGCCGTCCATGAAAACGCCGCTATTCGCCAGATCGCGGTGACAACCAACGGCTATCGGCTGGCCCGCGACGTTGCGCTGTGGCGCGATGCCGGGCTTACCGCCATCAATGTCAGCGTCGACAGCCTCGATGCCCGCCAGTTTCATGCGATTACCGGGCAGGATAAATTCCGCCAGGTGATGGACGGCATCGACGCCGCGTTTGCTGCCGGTTTCGCCAAAGTCAAAGTGAACACCGTGCTGATGCGCGATGTGAATCATCACCAGCTCGATACCTTTCTGGCGTGGATCAAATCGCGTCCTATCCAGCTGCGCTTTATCGAACTGATGGAGACCGGCGAGGGCAGCGAGCTGTTCCGCAATCATCACATCTCCGGCATGGTGCTGCGCGACGCGCTGCTCAAACGCGGCTGGATCCACCAGTTGCGCCAGCGCAGCGACGGTCCGGCGCAGGTGTTCTGCCACCCGGACTACGTCGGTGAAATCGGTCTTATCATGCCGTATGAAAAAGATTTCTGCGCCAGTTGCAACCGCCTGCGCGTCTCCTCCACGGGCAAACTGCATTTATGCCTGTTCGGTGATGGCGGTGTGAATCTGCGTGACCTGATGCAGGACGATGCGCAGCAAACGATGCTGGAGCAACGCATTGCCGTCGCGCTGACGCATAAAAAGCAGACGCACTTCCTGCATGATGGCAACACGGGCATTACGCAAAACCTTTCATACATTGGCGGCTAAGCCGCAAGGAGAATGAGATGAGCCAGGTCAGCGCTGAATTTATTCCGCTCAGGCTTGCTGTTTTGACGGTGTCAAACCGTCGTGGCGAAGAGGATGATACCTCCGGTCACTGGCTGCGCGACGCCGCGCACGATGCCGGTCATCAGTTGGTGGCGAAAGCGATTGTCAAAGAGAACCGCTACGCGATCCGTGCGCAGGTCTCCGCGTGGATCGCCAGCGACGACGTGCAGGTGGTGCTGATCACCGGCGGCACGGGTCTGACCGAAGGCGATCAGGCACCGGAAGCGCTGCTGCCGCTGTTCGATCGCGAAGTTGAGGGGTTTGGCGAAGTGTTCCGCATGCTCTCTTTCGAAGAGATCGGCACCGCGACATTGCAGTCCCGCGCGGTAGCTGGTATCGCCAACAGGACGCTGATTTTCGCCATGCCTGGTTCGACAAAAGCCTGTCGCACCGCCTGGGAAAATATCATTGCGCCGCAGCTTGATGCGCGCACGCGTCCGTGTAATTTCCATCCTCATCTTAAGAAGTAAGCTATGTCACAACTGACCCATATTAATGCCGAGGGTGAAGCGCATATGGTGGATGTTTCCGCCAAGGCCGAAACCGTTCGTGAAGCGCGCGCAGAAGCGTTTGTCACTATGCAGGCCCGCACGCTGGCGATGATTGTCGAAGGCAGCCACCACAAAGGCGACGTGTTTGCCACCGCGCGTATTGCGGGCATTCAGGCGGCGAAACGCACCTGGGAGCTAATCCCGCTGTGCCACCCGTTACTGCTGAGCAAAGTGGAAGTCCAGTTGCAGGCGCAGCCGGAGCACAACCGTGTGCGCATCGAAGCGGTCTGCCGTCTGAGCGGTAAAACCGGCGTCGAAATGGAAGCGCTGACGGCGGCTTCGGTTGCCGCGCTGACTATCTACGATATGTGTAAAGCCGTGCAGAAAGATATGGTGATTGGCCCGGTGCGCCTGCTGGAAAAAAGTGGCGGTAAATCGGGAGATTTTAAGGTGCAACACGATGATTAATGTTCTTTTCTTTGCGCAGGTACGCGAACTGATCGGCTGCGACAGCCTGGTCTCTGAGACAGTTTTCCCGTCCGTTGAAGCGCTGCGCCAGCATCTGGCGACAAAGAGCGATCGCTGGGCGCTGGCGCTCGAAGAGGGCAAGCTGCTGGCGGCGGTGAACCAGACGCTGGTCAGCTTCGATCACCCATTAAGCAGCGGTGATGAAGTGGCGTTTTTCCCGCCGGTCACTGGAGGCTGAAATGAGCGAAACGCGAATTTGTGTCGAGCGCGCGGCATTTAACGTCGGAGAAGAGTACAGCTGGCTGGCGGCGAATGATGAAGATGGCGCCGTGGTAACTTTTACCGGCAAAGTGCGCAACCACAATCTCGGCGACAGCGTCAGCGCATTAACGCTGGAGCACTATCCGGGCATGACTGAAAAATCGCTGGCTTCAATCGTTAAAGAAGCGCGCAGCCGCTGGCCGCTTGGCCGCGTAACGGTTTATCACCGCGTCGGAGAACTCTGGCCGGGCGATGAAATCGTGTTTGTCGGCGTCGCCAGCGCCCATCGCAGCAGCGCCTTTGATGCCGGGCAATTTATTATGGATTACCTGAAAACCCGCGCGCCGTTCTGGAAGCGTGAAGCCACCGCGGAAGGCGATCGCTGGGTTGAAGCCCGCGACAGCGATAAGCAGGCTGCACAGCGTTGGTAATTCATTGAACCGGGATGTGTTAACCTTAGTAATGTAATCCCATCTATCAGGAGTGACTATGGACCGTTATCCTCGTTCTGATTCTATCGTCCAGCAGAGCCGCACCGGGCTTCAGACCTATATGGCGCAGGTCTATGGCTGGATGACCTGCGGCCTGCTGCTCACCGCTTTTGTCGCCTGGTATGCGGCCAACAGTGAAGCGGTAATGTCATTTGTCTTCTCCAGCCGGATAACCTTTTTTGGGCTGATTATCGCGCAGCTGGCGCTGGTATTTGTACTTTCCGGCTTGATTCAGCGTTTGAGTGCGGGCATGGCGACCACGCTATTTATGCTCTATTCCGCGCTGACCGGGCTGACGCTCTCCAGTATTTTGCTGGTATACACCGCGCAATCTATTGCCGCGACCTTTGTGGTAACCGCCGGTATGTTTGGCGCGATGAGCCTGTACGGTTACACCACCAAACGGGATCTCAGCGGTTTCGGCAACATGCTGTTTATGGGGCTGATTGGCATTGTGCTTGCTTCGCTGGTGAATTTCTGGCTGAAAAGTGAAGCGCTGATGTGGGCGGTGACCTATATCGGTGTGGTGATTTTTGTTGGCCTGACGGCGTATGACACGCAGAAGCTAAAAAACATTGGCGAGCAGATCGATACGCGTGATGCTTCGCTGCTGCGTAAGTATTCCATCCTCGGCGCGCTGACGCTGTATCTCGACTTTATCAACCTGTTCCTGATGCTGTTGCGCATTTTCGGCAACCGCCGTTAATTTGGCAGTCGCCATCAGGCAAATCGCCTGATGGCGCTACGTTTTGCTCATCCCGCGAGCCACCATCTCATCAATCAGCTCACTTTCTCCATCGCGCGTTCATTTTTCTCCCGCAGTTTCTTCGCCCGGCTCTCCAGCGCCAGATAACCGATCAGTGCCAGCAGCAGCGGCAGAAAATAGTAAAGCACGCGATAAGCGAGCAGGGCCGCGATAATGGTTCCCTGCGCCACATGTTCACCCGCCAGCAGAGCGATAAATACCGCTTCCAGCACGCCGATACCCGCCGGAATATGCACAATTACTCCGGCAATACTGCTTACCAGCAGCACGCCGAGCACAAAAAAGAAATCCGCTTTCATGCCCAGCAGCAGCCAGATAATCGCACCCATCGCTATCCAGTTGGCGCTGGAGATCACTAACTGGGCGACGGCGAATTTCCATGAAGGCAGCACCAGTTTATGGCCTTTCACCGTCAGATGACGGCGCTTAGCGAAAGCGCAGCACCACAAATAGCCGATAATCACCAGCAGCAGCACCACACCCACAATGCGCAGCGTGCGTTCATCGATATACCAGTGCGCCGGGATCTGCACTACGCCAAAGGTAAAGATCACACCGCCCAGTAAGATGTAGCCCAGCCAGTTGGTAGTTATACTGAGTGAAAAAATCCGCGTGATCGTGCTGCCTGGCAGCCCAAGGCGTGAATAGAGCCGGTAGCGCATGCCGATACCGCCAACCCAGGTACTGAGCGTCAGGTTAAAGGCATAACAGATAAACGACACCAGCATCACCTGGCGTTTCGCCAGTTTATGCCCACAGTAAGCGCGGCCGAGCAGATCATAAAACCCGTACAGTACATAGCTGACAATCACCAGCGCGACAGCGCTAAGCAACGCGGTGCGGTTGTAGTCGCGAATCACTTGCCAGACATCGTCCCAGTTGACCTTCTGCGCGTAGAGCACCAGCAGCACGGCCACGGCGATAAAAAACAGCACCGTCAGGATCTTTTTCGCCAGCCGCCAGCGAGGATGGGATTTCTTCATCAGGGTTTCACCCCCGAATGTTCTGTTTCCGCGCGATCCTGGGTCTCGATTTCCGGCTGGACGGGCGGTTTCACCTGGGCCAGTTGCGGCGTATGCGCAGGAAGCCAGCCGGCCATGGCCGGAAAATGGCGTAAGAAGTGGAACACGACAATGCTCTTACCGAGGTTCCACCAGGTGCGCTTCGGCGCCATTGATTCGTCCACCCGCACGCAGTCCTCGCGAATAATGGCCTGCAAATTGTCGCGTAGCGTCTGGTTAAATTCACGATCATGGATAATCAGGTTAGCCTCCAGATTCAGCGACAAACTGAGTGGATCGAGATTGCTGGAACCGACCGTTGCCCAGTGATCGTCCATCAATGCCACTTTGCCGTGCAGCGGGCGGCGGCGATATTCATACACCTGAACGCCGCCTTTCAGCAGATAGTTGTACAACAGCTCCGCGCCGACTTTGACAATCGGCATATCCGGCTCGCCCTGCACAATCAGCTTCACCGAGACACCGCGCCGGGCAGCGTTGCGCATGGCGTGCAGCAGGCGATAACCGGGGAAGAAGTAGGCGTTGGCAATAATCACTTCGCGGCGGGCGTTGGCCAGCATCTTCAGATAATGGCGTTCAATATCGTCGCGATGATCGTTATTATCGCGCCAGATAAACAGCGCCTGCGCTTCACCGGGCGTACGGTTCTCTTCCGGGCGATGGCGTCGGCGCTGCCACCAGCGTTTTGCCGGCGCGTTATCCGGCAGATTCTCCAGCTCAAATTGCAGAATATCTTCCACAATCGGCCCTTCGACGCGCACGGCGTAATCCTGCTTGGCTTCCGGGCCATAGCTGGTGAGATGTTCTGCTGAGTAGTTAATGCCGCCAACGAAAGCCACAGTGTTATCGATCACCACAATTTTACGGTGCATGCGGCGAAAGAGATTGGTGCGCATACCGAGCAGGCGCGGGCGCGGATCGTAATAGCGGAATACCACGCCAGCGGTGGTTAGCTCGTTAACAAACGGTTCGCTTAAATCCGGCGAGCCGTAACCATCCAGCAGCACTTCGATGTTGATGCCGCGCCGGGCAGCCCGTAGCAGCACCTGCTGCAACTGGCGGCCAACGTTATCCTCAAACCAGATAAAGGTTTCCAGAATGACGCGTTGCTGCGCATGATCGATGGCGTCATACAGCGCCGGATAGTAGTTGTCGCCGTTTTCCAGCAACTGAATACGGTTGCCTTCCCGCCAGGTGCATTTCATAGGTGGATCTCCGCGCTCAGTGGGGCGTGATCGGAAAGGTGTCGCCAGTTACGCAGCGGCAGCGCGGTCGGCGCGCTGGCATTGGCGTTTTTCACATAGATCCGATCGAGCCTCAACAATGGCAGTGCGACCGGGAAAGTACGGGCAGGGCGGCCGTGAGCGCGGGTGAAAATCTCCTCCAGCCCGGCCTGCGTCTTCAGCGGGTGATTGGCTTTTTGCCGCCAGTCATTAAAGTCGCCTGCCACCACGACGGGTTCGCCTTCGGGCAGCGCATTCACCCACTCTGCCAGCATGGTGAGCTGCGCCTGACGATGGGTTTCCCGCAGACCAAGATGAACGCAAATGACATGTAATGAATGGCCGAGATCCGGTGGCGTAATGCGGCAGTAGAGCAGGCCGCGTTTTTCGCTGCCATCAACTGAAACATCACGATTTTCAAAGTGTTCGATCGGATAGCGGGAAAGCACCGCATTTCCGTGATGCCCTTCGGGATAAACCGCGTTACGTCCGTAGGCGTAATCGCTCCACATGGTATCGGCAAGAAATTCATAGTGGGTGGTGTCCGGCCAGTTCTCCACATGCAGTGGATGCACTTCGTGGGCGCCCATCACTTCTTGCAGGCAGACGATATCCGCGCTGACGGTCCGTACCGCGTCACGCAGCTCAGGCAAAATAAAGCGCCGGTTAAACGCGGTAAAGCCTTTGTGGGTATTGATGGTGAGCACTTTCAATGAAAAATGTCGCGCGTGTTGGGTCATAATTCTCCTGCCAGCGTCACTCTCCTCGTGAAAATAAATTGTAGTCCCTGTCACAAATTGTGGCGGGGTTACGGAATTTTCCGTAAATCCGCGTACTCTTCAGAAAGACAAAAATTCTTCAGGAGAGAGGCCATGAAGTGGCAACAGCACATTCGTGATGTAACAGGCCTGAGTTGCTGGCAGATTATGTTGCATATGCTGATAGTCGCGCTGCTGGTGATGGGCTGGATGAGCGGTTCTCTGGTGCGCGTCGGTCTGAGCCTGTGCGTACTTTACGGTGTGTCCGTGCTGCTGATGCTGTTTCTCCAGCGCCACCACGATGCACGCTGGCGCGGCGTCGGCGATGTGCTGGAAGAGTTGACTACCACCTGGTATTTCGGCGCGTCGCTGATCGTTATCTGGCTGCTTTCCCGCGTGTTGCCTAACCACTTTATTCTGGCCGCTGCCGGGCTGGCTATTCTTGCCGGTCCGGCGGTGGTATCGCTGCTGACCAAAGAGCGCAAGTTAGGCAATATTTCTGCGAAACAGCGCATACGCCGCTGAACCGGTGATGGCCGCAATCACCACCAGCGGCCATAAACTCTGCCAGACAATCGTTAAGCTGGCATCCTTCAGATAAATCTCCTTGGTAATATCGGTAAAGTGCCGGATAGGGTTGGCCCAGGTCAAATCCTGCAACCAGACCGGCATGTTCTCCACCGGTGATACATAGCCCGACAGCAGGATCGCGGGCATCATAAAGACAAACACGCCAATAAATGCCTGCTGCTGTGTGGCGCAAAGCGACGAAATCAGCAGGCCGAAACCCACCAGCGACAAGCCATAAATCAGCATTGAGAAATAGAACAGCAGCAGCGATCCGGCAAAGGGAATTTTATAGGCCAGAATACCGACGGAGAGCACAATCGTCGCCTGAAACGTTGCGACAATCAGCGCTGGCACGGCTTTGCCGACAAAAATTTGCCACGTTGACAGCGGCGAAACCAGTAGCTGATCCAGCGTGCCCTGTTCGCGTTCACGCGCCACCGACAGCGAGGTCACAATCATCACGCCGATGGTGGTGATCATGGCGATCAGCGACGGCACCACAAACCATTTGTAATCGAGATTCGGGTTGTACCAGTTGCGTATCACCAGCTCACTGTTATTCGGTTTCTGCTGGCCGCTCAGCAGCTCCTGCTGATAATCCTGCACGATTTGTTGCAGATAATTGGCGGCGATTTGCGCACTGTTAGAGTTGCGCCCGTCGAGGATCAACTGCATTGGCGCGGTGATGCCGCTATCAAGATTGCGGGAAAAATCGGCCGGAAAACGCACTAACAACAATGCTTTCTGCGTATCGATGGTCGGGCGTATCTCCTGCGGGCTTTTCAGCAGCAGAATATGGGTAAAGGCTTTAGCGCGGGCAAAACGCTGCGTCAGCTCAACCGCATGTTTGCCGTTATCTTCGTTATAGATGGCGATAGTGGCGTTGGTCACTTCCAGCGTGGCAGCAAAGGGGAACAGCACCACCTGCAACAGCACCGGCAGGATCAGAATGGCGCGGGTTTGCGGTTCGCGCAGTAACGACTGTAACTCTTTGCGGATAAGCGTCAGTAAACGGTGAAACATGGGTTTTCCTTAATCCAGTCTGCGTTTGGTTTTCAGCCATGTCAGGCCAATAAACATCAGCGCTGAGGCGATCAAAAACAGAACGTTAACCATCAACACCACCGGGATGTTGCCCGCCAGAAACAGGCTTTGCAGCGTACTGACGAAATAACGCGCCGGAATGATATAAGTCACCACGCGGATCACGGCAGGCATGCTGTCAATCTGGAAGATAAAACCGGATAGCATAATCGACGGCAGAAAGGCGGCATTCAGCGCGACCTGCGCGGCATTAAACTGGTTACGTGTGATAGTGGAAATCAGCAGCCCCATCCCCAACGTGCTGAGCAAAAACAGGCTGGTGATGAGAAATAAAATCAGCAGCGAGCCGCGGTAAGGCACGCCAAGAATAAACACCGACACCAGCATGCACAGCAGCATCGCCAGCATGCCGAGAAAATAGTAGGGAATCAGCTTGCACAGCAGCAATTCCGCGCGCGTCACTTCGGTTGAAAGCAGGGCCTCCATCGTGCCGCGCTCCCATTCGCGCGCCACCACCAGCGAGGTGAGGATAGCGCCAATCACCGTCATGATGATGGTCACCGCGCCAGGAATAATAAAATGCTGGCTGATGGCGGCCGGGTTAAACCAGTAGCGGGTTTGCACATCGATCAACGGTTCAAATGTTTGTCCGCGATCTTCTGCCCGCTGTTGCTGCCAGAGTTGCCAGATCCCCTGTACGTAGCCCTGCACAAAGTTGGCGGTATTCGGTTCGCTGCCATCGGTGATCACCTGAATCGGCGCAACTTCATTGGCGCGCGCCATCTGCGCGGCGAAATTCGTCGGCACCACCACCAGCCCGCGAATACGCCCGGCCTGCATCATCTGGATAAGCTGCGGGCGGTTATCGCTGATCGTGGCATCAATATAGGGCGAGCCGGTCAGCGTATGGGTGAAATCCATCGCCTCTTTACTTTGCTGCTCCAGCAGCACACCAATGCGTAGCTTGCTGGAATCAAGGTTAATGCCGTAACCGAAGATAAACAGCAACAACAGCGGGATGACGACGGCAATCAGCCAGCTACTGGGATCACGGACAATCTGCCGCGTCTCTTTGACGCACAGCGCCCGCACGCGCCGCCAACTGAGAGTGTTAAGATGCATGGCCGTGCTCCTTATCCCAGTTATGGATAAGCGTAATAAAAGCCTGCTCCATTGTCGGATCCGGGTTATCCGCATCGGCGCTTTGCGCCTTTAAATCATCCGGCGTGCCGCTGGCGATAAGCTTTCCGCGATACACCAGCCCGATACGATCGCAATACTCTGCTTCGTCCATAAAGTGCGTGGTGACCATCACGGTCACGCCTTTCTCCACCATGCTGTTGATGTGCAGCCAGAACTCCCGTCGCGTCAGTGGATCGACACCGGAAGTGGGTTCATCAAGGAACAGAATATCCGGTTCATGCATCAGCGAGCAGGCCAGCGCCAGGCGCTGCTTAAAGCCCAGCGGCAATTCATCGGTCGCATGGTGAGCAATGGCTTTCAGCCCGAACGCCTCGCTCATGCGGGTTATCTTTTCGTTTTGCGCCCGTCCGCGCAGGCCGTAGACGCCGGAGAAAAAGCGCAGGTTCTGCTCTACCGTCAGGTTGCCGTACAGCGAGAATTTTTGCGCCATATAACCCAGATGCTGGCGCGCTTTGCCGGAGCTGACTTTGAGATCGAGATTCAGCACCAGCGCCTGGCCGTCGGTAGGCACCAACAAACCGCACATCATTTTGAAAGTGGTCGATTTACCTGCGCCGTTCGGCCCCAGCAGGCCGAAGATTTCACCGCGCTTGACGGCAAAATTGACATGGTCGGTAGCGGCGAAATCACCAAACTTTTTGGTCAGCGAGCGGGCTTCAATCACCGTTTCGTCCGTGCTGCCTTCCACCGTATGCAGAATTGCCCCCAGCGGGGATTCGGACGCACCCGCGCCGCCGAGCAGATCGATAAACGCATCTTCAAAGCGCGGCGCGGTTTCCGTGATCTCTACTGGCGGCATGTTGTCGGCGTGGAGAATTTCGTCGACGTGCGCCTCTTTTTTCAGGATCATGCGCACCGAGCGCCCCTGGATCATGCCATCGCTGACCTGAGGCTGACGCAGAATAAGACGCAGCAAGCGGCGGTTGTTCTCCTGCGCGCTGGTGACAAGAAAACTGCGCCCGGCCATGCGCTGCGTCAGCGCGGTCGGCTCGCCCTGATACAGCAATTCGCCTTCGTTCATCAGCAGCACATCGCGGCACTGCTCCGCTTCATCAAGATACGAGGTGCTCCAGAGGATCAGCATCCCTTCGCCCGCCAGTTCATGCACCATCTGCCACAGTTCGCGGCGGGAAATCGGGTCAACGCCGACGCCCGGCTCATCCAGCAACAGCACTTTCGGTTCGCCGACCAGCGTGCAGGCCAGCCCCAGTTTCTGCTTCATCCCGCCTGAGAGCTTTCCGGCCAGCCGTCCGGTAAATGGGGCGAGAGCGGTAAACTCCAGCAGGCGATCGAAGGTCTGACGGCGCTGCTCGCCGGTGACGCTGCGCAGATCGGCGTACAGATTGAGGTTTTCCATTACCGTTAAATCTTCATACAGCCCGAATTTTTGCGGCATATAACCGAGCATGGCGTGTAGTTCGCTATCCTGACGCAGCGGATCCAGACCCATCACCTGCACGCTGCCTTCGTCCTGCTTCATCAACCCGGCAAGAATGCGCATCAGTGTGGTTTTCCCTGCGCCATCCGGGCCGACCAGCCCGGTGACATACCCGGCGCGAATCTCGCAATCGAGCTTTGCGACAGCGGGTTTTTCCATGCCCGGAAAGCGTTTTACCAGCCCGCGTAAATGGATGGATGCCTCATTCATGACGCGCCTCGCCCGCAAAACGCACGGTTACCGGCATCCCCTGGCGCAGCGAGTTGTCGGCATCGGTAACGATAATGCGCAGGCGATACACCAGATCGGTTCGCAGATCCGGGGTTTGCACAGTTTTGGGCGTAAATTCGGCGGTAGGCGAGACAAAGCCGATTTTGCCATGATACGGCTTATTCGGTCGCCCATCGGTGTAAAGCAGTACTTCCTGCCCTGGCTGCGCCTGCTGCAAGTTGATCTCATCAACATATGCGCGCACCCATACCGGACGGGTTAACGACAGCGTGAAAACGGTGCCGCCTGCGCTGAGCATGCTGCCCGGCTCGACGGCGCGGGTCAGGATTGTCCCGGCGGAAGGGGCGACCAGCGTGGTGTCATGCAGATCCAGTTGCGCCTGCGCCAGCGCGGCCTGCGCCTGTTCAAGACCCGCTTTCGCCTGTTCAATTTCCTGCGGGCGGTTACCGGTGCGGTACTGGCTTAACTTGTCCTGCGCGGATTTCAGCGTTGCCTGCGCCTGATCCCGTGTGGAACGGGCATTTTCCAGATCGTTGGCGGAGATCACCCGGCTTTTCCATAACCCTTGCTGACGCTGATAGTAGTTTTGCGCGTAGTCATAGGCGGCCCGCGCCTGATTCACCGCCGCAACAGCCTGGGCAATCTCTTCATCACGGTAGCCAGCGGTAGCCAGATCGTATTTCGCTTGCGCGGTGGAGACATTGGCCTGCGCCTGCAATAAGGCATTCTGGTAGGGCGCTTTATCGATCTCACCGAGCGTCTGTCCGGCCTGGATCGCATCGCCTTCATCAACGTTTAGCGAAGCGAGCCGTCCGCCAACGCGGAAACTCAAATTCACCGTGCGAATATCAACGTTACCGTACAGGGTGAGCGCGCGCTCCTGTCTGCTCTGATACCACATCCAGCCGCCAGCCAGCGCGGCGATAACGACCACCACAATCAACACCGTAACGAGAGGTTTTTTCATCACTCCGGACTCCTGTGCGTTAATCCTTGCAAAATGAGATCGATATGGCAGGTGATAACCTGGTAAATCTGCGCGGTTTTCTCTTCGTCAAACTGCGACCAGCCCGCACGCAGCAAGAAGGTTTCCCGCCCGAGGCGAAACGCGAGAATTTCACCGAGCAGTGCGTGGGTATGAATAATGGTTTCGGTATCCGTGGCATCCCGCCCGGTATAGGCCGCCAGCAGGGCGGTGAGATGGCTGTGCATCGGCGCAATGACCTGATCGTGCACCCGCTGATACGCCCGCGTTGGCGAGAGCTGCTCGCGGGAGATAAATTTGCTCAGGTTCAGCGTCTCATCGTGGGTGAGCAGCGTGATCATGTTGCGGCAGGCGCTATGAATCAGAGCGCGTATTTCTGCCTTATTCGGCTCCGGCTGCGCGAACAACGCCTCTGCTGCCTGAACATGCGGGTGGAAATTCTTACTGATAAAGTCGGCGATCCACTGCGCACAGGCGAGGTATAAATCCTCTTTCGAACCAAAGTAATAGGTGATCGCCGCAATATTTTGCCCGGCCAGCGCGGCGATATCGCGGGTGGTAGCATGCAGCCCGTATTCACCGAATTGCGCCAGCGCGGCAGCAATCAACTGCTGTTTGGCCTGTTCGCCTTTACTGGTCGTTGGGGTTGTATTCATGGCGGCAAAATAATTAATCAATCGATTGATTAAATTTATGCTTCAGGACGAAACTTGTCCAGCGCCAGGCAAGGAAAAGGTGACGAATGAAGCGGAAACCGGTTCAACTGATGCTGGAAGGGGCTGGCAGGGTGATCTGCAACAGGCGAAAAGATTGCGGATGATCCCTGGCCGGATATTTATGCGCTCGATCACAAAAGCTGATACACTCCGCATCTTCATGACATTGTGGTTTTTGTCATCAGTCAAATTATATCTCCCTGAAAACTACACCTGTGACAGGTCGGGGCGGTGTGGAGTTGTTATGTCATTTGATGCCCTTGGCCTGAATCCGGAAATCCTGCGCGCAGTCGCCGAGCAGGGTTATGTTCAGCCGACCCCTATTCAGCAGCAGGCGATCCCCGCCGTACTGCAAGGCCGCGACCTGATGGCCAGCGCCCAGACCGGTACCGGTAAAACGGCTGGCTTTACCCTGCCGCTGCTGCAACTGCTGGTGCAAAAAGAGCCGCACGCGAAAGGCCGCCGCCCGGTGCGTGCGCTGATCCTGACGCCAACCCGTGAACTGGCGGCGCAAATCGGTGAAAACGTACGCGACTACAGCCAGTATCTGAACATCCGTTCGCTGGTGGTGTTTGGCGGCGTCAGCATCAACCCGCAGATGATGAAACTGCGCGGTGGCGTCGATGTGCTGATCGCCACGCCTGGCCGTTTGCTGGATCTGGAACACCAAAACGCGCTGAAACTCGATAGCGTGGAAATTCTGGTGCTGGATGAAGCCGACCGTATGCTGGATATGGGCTTTATCCACGATATTCGCCGCGTGCTGGCAAAACTGCCGCAGCGCCGTCAGAACCTGCTGTTCTCCGCGACCTTCTCCGACGACATCAAAGCGCTGGCGGAAAAGCTGTTGCACAACCCGCTGGAAATTGAAGTGGCGCGCCGCAACACCGCTTCCGAGCAGGTGACTCAGCATGTGCATTTTGTAGATAAAAAACGTAAGCGTGAGCTGTTGTCGCAGATGATTGGCCAGGGTAACTGGCAGCAGGTGCTGGTCTTTACCCGCACCAAGCACGGCGCCAACCATCTGGCGGAACAACTGAATAAAGATGGCATCACCAGTGCGGCGATCCACGGTAACAAAAGCCAGGGCGCGCGTACCCGTGCGCTGGCGGATTTCAAATCCGGGGATATTCGCGTGCTGGTGGCCACAGATATCGCTGCGCGCGGTCTCGACATCGAAGAGCTGCCGCATGTGGTGAACTACGAGCTGCCGAACGTACCGGAAGATTACGTCCACCGTATCGGCCGTACCGGGCGTGCGGCGGCTACCGGTGAAGCGTTGTCGCTGGTCTGCGTTGATGAACACAAACTGCTGCGCGACATCGAACGTCTGCTGAAAAAAGAGATCCCGCGCATTGCCATCGAAGGCTATGAACCGGATCCGTCCATCAAAGCCGAACCGATCCAGAATGGTCGCGGCCAGGGCGGCGGTCGTCAGGGTGGTGGTCGCGGGCAGGGCGGCGGTGGTCGTGGTCAGTCCGCGCCGCGCCG
This sequence comes from Kosakonia radicincitans DSM 16656, assembly GCF_000280495.2. Lineage (NCBI taxonomy): Bacteria > Pseudomonadati > Pseudomonadota > Gammaproteobacteria > Enterobacterales > Enterobacteriaceae > Kosakonia > Kosakonia radicincitans. Next base: position 3,885,667 of record NZ_CP018016.1, on the reverse strand, counting down.
CAATGAGGGTGAGGAGCAGAAACCGCGCTCCCCGCGTCGCACTGACGGTGAAGCGCAAAAACCGCGTGCTCCACGCCGCAGTGAAGGGGGTTCACGCCGTCTGGATGGTAACGCCCAGCCAGCGCGTGACGGCCAGGGTAAACCGGCAGGAAACGGCGCACGCCGTCGCCGTCCGCGTAAACCGAGCGCCGCGCAGTAACGCATTTTGCAGGCCGGATACACTTTATCCGGCAATCGACGCCGCCAGCGGGCAATGTACCGACTGGCGGCGTTGTTTTATCAGGCTTGCGATCGGCGATTAACGCGCGCCAGCCAGGCCTGACGCGTTTCCCGCGCCCGCTGTGCAACCTCTGCCTGCGGATCGGAATTAAAGCCGTGGTAAGCGCCCGGCCAGATATTCATCTCCACTGCCACACCCGCCTGAATCAGCCGTTGCGCCCACGCCATGTTCTCATCAAGAAACAGATCCAGCGTGCCGACGCCAATCCATGTCGGTGGCAACCCCGCCAGATCGCTTGCCCGTGCCGGAGCGGCATAAGGCGAAACCTCTTCGCTACCCGGCTCGCAGCCCAACAGTGCGCGCCAGCCAAAGTCGTTATTCTCCCGCGTCCAGATAAATTCCCCGGTCGCCGGGTTCAGTTCGGTGTTGGTGACCGTGCGGTCATCGAGCATCGGGAACATCAGATTCTGAAATGCCAGCGCGGGCCCGTGGCGATCCCGCGCCAGCAGCGCCAGCCCGGCGGCAATGCCAGCCCCCGCGCTGTCGCCCATCAAGCCGATATTGCTTGCATCGATACCCAGTTCCGCCGCGTGCTCCGCCATCCATACCAGCGCGGCGTAGCAATCCATCAGCGAACCCGGAAAGCGGTTTTCCGGCGCCAGGCGATAATCCACTGACACCACCACGCAGTTATGGCGTGCTGCTGTTGGTCGCGACAGCGACAGGGATTGCTCCGGGCTGCCAAACAGATGGCCGCCGCCGTGGATATGCAAAATCCCCATGCGGTTAGCGCGTGGTGTTACCGGGGCGATAATGCGCACCCGAACCGGCGGTTCGCCGTCGATGCCTTCAAGATTGCGCTCGCTCATTTCCAGCGCTAAGCCATCATCAAGTTGCATAGCCGCCAGTGCGGCCTGCTGACGCTGTGCACGTAAGTCGGATAGTGCATCGGCGTTGAGCGTGGTGGGTGTCCAGGATTCCAGTGCGGGACGAAGTTCGGGGTCAACCAAATGCCATGTGCTCATAGGTACCTTGTCTAAGCCAGAAAAATGTCCGGTGCGGCCGGTTTGCCGGATGACGCTGATGCTTATCTGGCCTGCGAGCTCAGGCCGGGTAAGACGAAGCCGCCATCCGGCGCCTGGCAACCACACGGGAACACAATGCGAGCTTCAACCTTACAGCACTTCACCATGACTGGCGATAACTTGCTGATACCATTCAAAACTGCGTTTTTTGCTACGCTTCAGCGTACCGTTGCCGTCGTTATCTTTGTCGACATAGATAAAGCCATAGCGCTTTTTCATCTCGCCGGTTCCGGCACTGACGATATCAATCGGTCCCCACCAGGTGTAACCCATAATGTCGCAGCCATCGTCAATGGCTTCTGCCATTGCCTGAATATGGCGGCGGCCATAATCGATTCGCGCCAGATCGTTAATCTGCCCGCTGGCATCCGGCTCATCGATACCGCCATAACCATTTTCGACAATAAACAGCGGCTTGCGGTAGCGATCCGCCAGTTCATTACAGACGATACGGAAACCCTGCGGATCGATCGGCCAGCCCCAGGCGGTTTTTTCAAGAAACGGATTATCCAGCCCGGCAGTACCGCCGGTATCAATACGGAACTGGCCGCCCGCCTGATGCAATACGCTGCGGTAGTAGCTAAAGCCGAGATAATCCGACGGATAATCGGCCAGCAGTTGCAGATCGCCGTCGGCAATGGTCAGCTCCACGCCCAGTTCGCGGAACAGACGCGGCGCAAATGCCGGATAGTGGCCGAGCATCATCACATCGGAGAAAAACAGCGAACGGCGGCGTAACTGCATAGTAGAGAAGATATCTTCCGGGTTGCAGGTTGCCGGGTAAACGGTGCTCAGCGACAGCATGCAGCCGATTTGCACATCGGGAATGATGTCGTGGCACAGCTTGTTCGCCAGTGCGTTAGCGACAAACTGGTGGTGATTCGCCTGCCAGATATCCTGCGCACCGGCGCTGGCATCCACCGCGCCAGTGGCGAACGGCATACGGTTCATATTGTTCAGTTCGTTGAAGGTCATCCAGTATTTGACCTTACGCTGGTAACGGCGGAATACCGTTTCGCAGTAGCGGCTGAAGAAATCAATCAACTGGCGATTCTTCCAGCCGCCATACTCCTGATACAGCGCCAGCGGCGTCTCATAGTGGGAGAGGGTAATCACCGGTTCAATGCCGTACTTCAGCAGTTCATCAAACAGATCGTCGTAAAATTTTAGCCCCGCTTCGTTTGGCGTAGTTTCATCGCCACGCGGGAAAATGCGCGACCAGGCAATCGAGGTACGAAAGCATTTGAAACCCATCTCTGCGAACAGCGCGATGTCTTCTTTGTAGCGATGGTAGAAATCAATCGCTTCGTGGCTGGCGTAATAGAGATTTGGGTCAATCGTCGCATCATGTTTGCCGGAAGCGATACCGCCGCGCACCACGTCGGCAATCGATGGCCCTTTGCCATCCTCGTTCCATGCGCCTTCCGCCTGGTTGGCGGCAATCGCGCCGCCCCACAAAAAATCTTTCGGGAAAATAGCCATCTCAGCTCCTTAATCGCGTAAGTCTTCGCCGTTAGAGGCGATCAGTTTTTTGTACCAGTGATAGCTTTTCTTCAGCGAGCGCGCCTGCGTGCCGTTGCCCATGTCATCCTGGTCAACATAGATAAAGCCGTAGCGTTTGGAAATTTGCGCCGTTCCGGCGCTGACCACGTCAATCGGCCCCCACCAGGTGTAACCAAACAGATCGACGCCGTCGCCAATCGCTTCCTGCATCTGTTCCACGTGCTGGCGCAGATAATCGATACGGTAATCATCGTCGATAGAGCCGTCCGGGTTGACGGTATCGATCGCGCCGAGACCGTTTTCGGCAATAAACAGCGGCTTCTGGTAGCGGTCATAGAGCTGGTTTAAGGCAAGACGCAGCCCTTTCGGGTCAATCTGCCAGCCCCACTGGCTGGTTGGCAGGTACGGGTTGCGGATGCCGCCAGTCACCATATTGCCTTCCGCTATTTCCCGTTTTTCCGGGTGCGCACTAACGGTGCTCGACATGTAGTAGCTAAAGGAGACGAAATCGACCGGGTGCTGGCGCAGGATCTCATCATCACCGACCACTTTTTGCAGCGTGACGCCTTTTTCCGCCAGCATGCGATCGGTGTACGCCGGGTAGTAACCATGCGCCTGTACGTCGCTAAAGAACAGCGACACGCGCTGCATCTCTTCACAGGCCTGCAAATCATCCGGATGGCAGGTGTGCGGATAGAGCATCTGGTAGCTGATCATGCAGCCGACCTGCGAGCCGGGAATAATGGCATGACAGGCTTTGGTGGCCAGTGCGCTGGCGACAAACTGATGGTGCGCGCCCTGGTATTTATCCTGTTCGAGATGCGGGTTGTCCTCTTCGATCACACCAACGCTGACATACGGGTGATGTTTCACGCAGTTGATCTCGTTGAAGGTCATCCAGTACTTCACTTTTTTGCGGTAGCGGGTGAAGACCGTGGTGGCGAAACGTACGTAGAAATCGACCAACTGGCGGTTCGGCCAGCCGCCATAGTCGGTCACCAGCGCCAGCGGCATCTCGTAGTGCGACAGCGACACAATCGGTTGAATACCGTGCGCCAGCAGCGTATCGAACACCTCGTCGTAGAATTTCAGCCCGGCTTCGTTCGGCGTGGTTTCATCGCCGCGCGGGAAGATGCGCGTCCAGGCAATCGACATGCGAAAGCACTTAAAACCCATTCCGGCGAACAGGGCGATATCCTCTTTAAAGTGGTGGTAAAAGTCGTTGCCTTTGCGTTTCGGGTAGTACTTTTTACTGCCTGGGTCCTGCGCTTCGCGTATTTGAGCGTGCGTCATGCCAAGCCATTGATCGAGCCAGCGCTCCCGCGGCGTGTTGATATCAAACGTGTAGACATCAGAAACGGAAAGCCCTTTGCCGCCCACATTCCATGCGCCTTCCAGTTGATTCGCCGCTGTTGCGCCGCCCCATAAAAATCCTTCCGGGAATGCTTTCGAAAATGCCATACCTTTGCTCCTTACGCCGCTGTCGCGGTCAGTGTGAGAAATGCGTCCCGGCTGGCGACATCGCCTTGTACTTTGACCGGGCTGATATCGCCGTATTGTTCGCTGTTGGTGACGACCACAATCACGCTCGGATCGATGCCAGCGGCCTTCAGCGCCGCCAGATCAAAGCTCACCAGCAGATCGCCTACCTCGACGCTCTGCCCGACGGCGATGTGGCTGGTGAAGTGCTTACCACCCAGTTTTACCGTGTCGATACCGATATGAATGAGGATCTCCGCGCCGGTATCGCTTTGCAGCGCCAGTGCGTGATGGGTTTCAAACAGGGATTCCACCTTGCCGTTAACCGGAGAGCGTAGCTCGCCGCTGGTGGGATAAATCGCCAGCCCTTTACCGAAAATCTCATCGGCAAACACCGGGTCGCTAAGGGCGTTGAGGGGTTTCAGTTCGCCGCTCACCGGGGCAAACAGTTTTTCTTCGGTACGTGCCACCGACATCGGGCTGACCCCGGCTACCACCGTCTCTTCAAATCCGAGGATCACCGTGACAACCGCAGCGCAGACAAACGAAATGGCGATACTGACCAGCGCCCATAAAAATGTCGGGCCGACCAGCGCCGGAAGACCGGGCAGACCGCTGAGCGCAAAGGCGTAGGTTTTCACCCCCATCGCCATGGCAACACCGCCGCCGCACGCGCCACCAATCAGCGCGGCAGCAAACGGGCGTTTATAGCGAATATTGATGCCGTACATCGCCGGTTCGGTAATACCCATGGCCGCGCTGAAACTGGTGGTTAGCGCCAGCGATTTCAGCTTTTTATCCCGCGCCCGCAGGAACACGCCAAAGGCCGCACCCGCCTGGCCCAGGTTGGCAATATAGAAGAGGATTTTGAACGGATCGAAACCCAGGGTGCTGATGTTGTTGATCATGATTGGCACCAGCACATAGTGCATGCCGGTGATGATGATCATCGACAGCGTGCCGCCAACCACTACGCCCGCCACGATGCCGGCATTTTCCACCAGCCAGATAATGCCGCCGGAGAGCGCATTACCGGCGAAAATCCCCAGTGGGCCAATGGCAATCAGCGTAATCGGCGTGACAATCACCAGGCTCAACAGCGGCACAAACATCGTTTTCAGTACGCCGGGCATGATGCGATCAATCAGCTTCTCTACCCGGCTCAGCAGCCAGATGGCCAGCAGGATCGGGATCACCGTTGAGGCATAATTCACGGTTGGCACCGGCAGGTGCATAAAATTGATCGGCGCGCCGGATTTAAACAGCGCCTGAATTGCAGGATGGAAGAGGGCGGCGGCCAGCGCCACTGCCACGTAAGGATTTGCGCCGAACTTATTGGCGGCGCTGAAAGCCAGCGCCAGCGGCATGAAGTAAAACACGCCGTCGCTGATGGCGAGCAGGATTTGGTAGGTCTGGTTGCTGGTTTCCAGCCACTGCATCGCGACCACTAGCGCCAGGACGCCTTTCAGAATACCGGCTCCGGCAATCGCCGGAATGATCGGCGAGAAGATACTGGACAGCCCTTCCAGCAGCACCGATACCGGGTTGCGGCGTTTACCATGTTGCACAGCGCCGCCGGACGAGACGCCGGGTAATTTGGCCAGCAGCGCGTCGCACAGTGGGGCCACATCGTTACCGATAATCAACTGAAACTGATCGCCAGAGATATTGACGCCTATCACGCCATCCAGCGCTTCCAGCGCCGCGCGATCGGCCTTGTCGTTATCTTTGAGTAAAAAACGCAGACGGGTAATACAATGAAACAGCGACAGAATATTGTCCTTGCCGCCGATCCTGTTGATGATCTGCTGCGCGGTATCCTGATAATTCATGATAATTCCTCCAGACTGACGCCCGCATTGCTGGCATCATCCACAATCATCGGCTTTACGCCGATACCTTGTTTCCTCTGGGGTTTGCCTGATTGAACAGTAACAAGCCTGGACGGAATCTATACATTTCATCCTTCAAGCTGCCGCTTTGTGGTTGCGGCTACGCGAATGATGTTGGGTAAACTAATTGGGTTCTGCCCGCTGTACCACGTTTTCGATATGCACGGTCAGATAGAGCTTTTCCGAGTTGCTCATGGTGTGGTGATAGTTTTTGCCGACAAACTCATTGATGGCATCGACGCATTTCAGGGTGGTCTGATAGCGGCGCTGTACCATGGCAAATAACTCTTCGTCGTCATTATTTAACACCACCCCATCAATCACCCGCTGGGCGAAAAATTTTAAATGGGTAATGAAACGTTGGTAATTCAGGCTGTGCTCGTCGAGTGGCAGGCTGAAAAAGTATTTAACGATATTCTGTAGTTGATAAATAAGCCGTGTGATTTGCGTGGTTTTTCCCATGCTGTCGTTCAGCCCGGCATTCACAATATGTAACGCAATACTGCAGGCTTCGCTGTCAGGCAATAATTGCCCGGTGCGCGCCACCACCATACCAATCGCCTGGCGACCAAGGGCATATTCAGCGGTATAAAAATGGCGTACCTCCCACTCCAGCGGATTCGGCAATTGCTCATGTTTTTCATTGCGTTGTAGCGCGAAATGCAGATGGTCAGCTAGCGTGACGTACAAACCTTCGCTTAATTTATGCGACAATTGGCTGCGGGCCAGCGTGACAATGTCGGCGGTCAGTTGCACTATTTCGACAGGAACTTCGCTAATCAGATCTTTAAAACGGGCAGAGACCTGCGAATCCTGCAAATGGAATATTTTCTCGATGGCTTGTTCGTTAACGATGGCGCCGTTCTGCGTATTAAAACCCAGCCCTCGCCCGGTCAGAATAACCTCAAAGCCACGATCGTCGATGGCGCTGACCACGTTATTATTTAAGATTTGTTTGACCAGCATCGCTAACTCCTGCAAACAAAAACGGGCAAAACGTAAATACAGCAATGGACATCATCTGTCCTTGTTCTCTGCATTTAGGTTTTGCCCGATATTCGGTAACAAGCGTAATGCAGGTAAAAACTAGCATTGCCCTGTTCAATGATCAACGCGCTATATAGAGTACTTATGAATAGATCTGCTAATTTGTGATCCGCCCGGCGAAAAATATCCTGTATTGCAGAGGTGGAAAATGGGTTTTCGTGGCCGCTTCCAGAATGGCAAAAAGGGTTACCCAGCGGGCGCTAAAAATGCCACAATAGTGGCTGTTTATACAGTATTTCAGGTCTCTTCATGGCTCTTACTGCCGCGCTAAAAGCGCAGATCGCCGCCTGGTATAAGGCGTTGCAACAACAGATCCCGGACTTTATTCCCCGTGCGCCGCAGCGGCAGATGATTGCTGATGTCGCGAAAACGCTGGCGGGTGAAGAGGGCAGGCATCTGGCGATCGAAGCGCCGACCGGCGTCGGGAAAACGCTCTCTTATTTAATTCCGGGTATTGCTATTGCCCGCGAAGAGCAAAAAACGCTGGTGGTCAGTACCGCCAACGTGGCGTTGCAGGATCAGATCTACAGTAAAGATCTGCCGCTGCTGCGCAAAATTATCCCCGATTTACGTTTTACCGCAGCGTTTGGCCGTGGGCGCTATGTCTGCCCGCGCAATCTGGCTGCGCTGGCCAGCAGCGAGCCGGACCAGCAGGATCTGCTGGCGTTCCTTGATGATGAGCTGACGCCGGGCAGCAAAGAGGAACAGAAGCAGTGCGCGACGCTGAAAGCCGATCTCGACAGCTACAAATGGGACGGCCTGCGCGATCACACCGATAAAGCCATCAGTGATGATTTATGGCGTCGCCTCAGTACCGATAAAGCCAGTTGCCTGAACCGCAACTGCCACTATTACCGGGAATGTCCGTTCTTTGTCGCGCGGCGTGAAATTCAGGAAGCGGAAGTGGTGGTAGCGAACCACGCGCTGGTGATGGCGGCGCTGGAGAGCGAAGCCGTCTTGCCGGAGCCGAAAAACCTACTGCTGGTGCTGGATGAAGGCCATCATCTGCCGGATGTGGCGCGCGATGCGCTGGAGATGAGCGCCGAAATAACAGCGTCCTGGTATCAGCTACAGCTCGACTTATTTATCCGGCTGGTGGCGACATGCCTGGAGCAGTTCCGGCCGAAAACTCTGCCGCCGCTGGCGACGCCGGAGCGGCTCAACGCCCACTGCGAAGAGCTGTTCGGGCTGATTTCATCATTGAATAACATGCTCAACCTCTATCTTCCTGCTGGTCAGGAAGCCGAACACCGCTTTGCTATGGGCGAGCTGCCGGATGAGGTGATGGCGATTTGTCAGCGGCTGGCGAAGCTAACAGAGATGCTGCGCGGGCTGGCGGAGCTGTTCCTCAACGATTTAAGCGAAAAGACCGGTAGCCACGACATTGTGCGTTTGCACCGGGTGATCCTGCAAATGAACCGTGCGCTTGGCATGTTTGAAAGCCAGAGCAAACTCTGGCGGCTGGCCTCAATGGTGCAGGCTTCCGGTGCGCCGGTATCGAAATGGGCGACGCGCGAAGTGCGGGAGGGGCAGCTACATCTGCTGTTTCACTGCGTAGGCATTCGCGTCAGCGATCAGCTGGAGAAGCTGCTGTGGCGCAGCGTACCGCATATTGTTATCACCTCCGCCACGCTGAGGTCGTTGAACAGTTTTAATCGCCTGCAAGAGATGAGCGGCCTGAAAGAGAAAGCGGGCGACCGATTTGTCTCGCTGGATTCGCCTTTCAATCACGTTGAGCAGGGGAAGATTGTTATCCCGCAAATGCGCTACGAACCGCTGATTGAAAATGAAGAGCAGCATATCGCCGAAATGGCGACCTGGTTTCGTGAGCAGGTGGAAAGTAAAGCCCATCCGGGGATGCTGGTGCTGTTCGCCAGCCAGCGCGCGATGCAACTGTTTTTAAGTTACGTGGCGGATTTACGCCTGCTGCTATTGGTGCAGGGCGATCAGCCGCGCTACCGGCTGGTGGAACTGCACCGTAAACGGATCGACGCGGGCGAGCGCAGCGTGCTGGTTGGCCTGCAATCCTTCGCCGAAGGGCTTGATCTGAAAGGCGATTACCTGACACAGGTGCATATTCATAAAATCGCCTTTCCGCCGATTGATAGCCCGGTGGTGATCACCGAAGGTGAATGGCTGAAGAGCCTCAACCGTTATCCGTTTGAAGTACAGAGTTTGCCCAGCGCCTCGTTTAATCTTATCCAGCAGGTCGGCAGGCTTATCCGTAGCCACGGTTGTCGCGGCGAAGTGGTGATTTACGATAAGCGCCTGTTGACCAAAAGCTATGGAAAACGTCTGCTTGATGCGCTGCCGGTGTTTCCTATTTCCCAACCGGCAATGCCGGACGTTATAGTGAAGAAACCGGTGAAAAAACCAGAACAAAAGCGCCGCAAGCGCCGTTAACGATGTGAGCATGCGAGGAACTGTCATGGATTACCGTAAAGTTATCAAAGAGATTGGTCGCGGAAAGAACCATGCCCGGGATCTGGATATTGACACCGCGCGTGGTCTCTATGCGCAGATGCTGAACGGCGAGGTGCCGGATCTGGAGATGGGCGGCATTCTGATTGCGCTGCGCATTAAAGGCGAAGGCGAGGCGGAAATGCGCGGCTTCTACGAGGCGATGCAGCAGCACACGCTGGCGCTGACGCCGCCGGTGGCCAAACCGATGCCGATTGTTATTCCCAGCTATAACGGCGCGCGCAAACAGCCTAATCTCACGCCATTGTTGGCTATTCTGTTGAATAAGCTGGGTTTCCCGGTGCTGGTGCACGGCGTCAGCGCCGATCCCACGCGCGTGATTAGCGAAAGTATTTTCACCCTGCTGGGCATTGAGCCGACGCTGCACGCCGGGCAGGCGCAGGCGAAGCTGGAAGGCCATCATCCGGTCTTTATGCCGGTACACGCGCTCTGTCCGCCACTGGAAAAACAGCTAGCGATGCGCTGGCGCATGGGCGTGCGCAACAGTGCGCACACGCTGGCGAAGCTGGTAACGCCGTTTAAAACCGACGCGGCACTGCGTTTATCCAGCGTTTCTCATCCCGAATACCTTACGCGGGTGGGGAAATTTTTCGCCGACATCGGTGGCCGTGCGCTGCTGATGGCGGGGACGGAAGGGGAAGTGTATGCGAACCCGCAGCGCTGTCCGCAGATCAACCTGATTGACGCGGCGGGCGAGCGGATCCTCTTTGCGCGCAACGATGCCGCCGAGCAGGTTGCATTGGAAGGCGTGGCAAAAGATGCAGAGAGCACGGCTCGCTGGATCGAACACTGTCTTGCCGGGCGCGAAGCAATACCGGAGTCACTAAAAATTCAGCTGGCCTGTTGCCTGGTGGCAACCGGAGAAAGCGCGACGCTGGAAGAGGGGCTGGCGCGGGTAGCACAGAGTTTTTAAGCAAAAAAAAGCCCGTCACAATCCAGGACGGGCAAAAACAGGGTAACAACAGGGTCAATGAGGGTGGAGCATCCCGGCAGAGGGTTAATTTGCCGGGGGGTACAACTTCGGTTGGGTTATTTGTAGATAACCGCAGTGCCGCTCAGTTTGTTATTGCCGGCAGCAGAGATGATGCTGTAGCCGCTGGCACCAGCAGCCTGCGCTTTGGCAGCCAGTTTGGCTTCCAGACCGTCCAGCGTGGTTGCGCCGTGAGCAGAAACAACACCGATTTTGTCCAGGCTTTCGGCTTGTGCGGCGGTCACAGACTGGGCAGCAAAGGCACCGAAAGATAGGGTAGAAAGCGCGATAGCAGCAACAGCATATTTGATGGTTTTCATAGTCAATTTCTCGCAGGTTATTCTGTGTTGGGGACGATGTTCCGTCGATGTGATAAGTATCACGGTTTTTCACAAGAGATAAAATCGAAGAGAATTGACGACCTTATTCTAAAAAATTGAATAAGATCTAGCTGTTTGATTTGAAAGGCTTTTGTGTAAGAAAAAAGGACATTCGCCAGCAGATCAGCGCAGCGGACAATTTTGCGGCACATTTTGCTACTTTCACTGCGGGATTTTGTGGATGTAAAGGCAACCGCTTGCGCTGGTTGAAAACGTCAGGAAAGGTCAACGTAACTGGCTATCCTTCGATCCTCTGCGATTATATCCTGAGAATGTAGAGTTATGTAAATCTTTCTCCTGCTGGCAGGTAACGCATAAGCGCACCCCTGGAATCGCTTTACGACGCGCTTCCGGGATCGGTTCGCCACACTCTTCGCAGGTCAGCAAGCTTTCACCGTGGGGTAAATCACGACGGGCGCGCGCCACGGCATCTTCAATCGTACTGTCGATCTGCTGCTGTACCGCACCGTCATTTGCCCAGCCTGAAGCCATGATCGCCTCCTTAGTTGCAATAGCGTAATTATAGCAAACGCCCGATAGCACAGGGCTCCTGGCTGGGACAGGTAAACGGGGTTAGCGGTTATCCGGGCGGATCAAATCAAAGCGCTGCGCTTCACTGATCCCGTAATAGGCCGACGGGCCGCCCGCGCGCAGCACGGGCTGTGCTTTTGCGGTCTGATAAATGCCGTTTTCCAGCAGCGATTCATCAATGTGTACCGCGACCACTTCGCCCAGCACCAGCCAGCTATCGATGGCACTGCCATCGGCGGTGGTCAGTTGAATACACTGGGAGAGGCGACATTCGAAGTTGACCGGGCTTTCCGCCACACGCGGCGCGCTGACGATACGACCGGCAACGGGCGTCAGGCCTGCACGGGTAAACTCATCTTCGCCATGGGGCAGCGACGCGGAGGTTTCATTCATCCGCACTGCTAAATCGCGGGTCGTCAGGTTCCAGACAAACTCTTTGGTTTCAGTAATATTGCGTACGCTATCTTTCCAGCCGCTGCTGGCGAAGCCAATAATCGGCGGGCGATAATTGAAACAGTTAAAGAAACTGTACGGCGCAAGATTTCGCTGGCCTTTGCCATCCAGCGAGGCAATCCAGCCGATAGGACGCGGACCAATAATCGCATTCAGCGGATCGTGCGGCAGGCCGTGGCCTTTCGCCGGTTCATAAAAATACATAGCGTTTCCTGGTTGTCAGACAAGTTTCTTCAGCCTCACTTATTTACCCGGTCAACGTCAACGGGTATCTTACGCCGCTGCTAACAGGAGAATGCCATGAATGCCCAGAAGCCGGGTTTGCACCCGCGTAACCGCCACCACAGCCGCTACGACCTTGACGCATTGTGCGTCGCGAATCCGTCATTGCGCGACTTTATCACCGCTAACCCAAAAGGCGAGTCGACCATTGATTTCGCTGAACCGCAGGCGGTGAAGGCTTTAAACAAAGCGCTACTGGCGCACTTCTATGGTGTGCGTGAGTGGGATATCCCCAAGGGTTTTCTCACCCCGCCGGTGCCAGGACGCGCCGATTATCTCCACCATCTGGCTGATGTGCTGGCAGAGAGCAACGAAGGGCAGATCCCTGCGCAGGCCAGCGTGCTGGATGTTGGCACTGGGGCGAATTGCATCTATCCGCTGATTGGTCACCATGAATATGGCTGGCGTTTTACCGGCAGCGAAATTAACGATGCGGCGCTGACCAGCGCGCAGGCGATTATTAGCGCTAATCCGGGGCTGAGCCGCGCGGTTCGTCTGCGTCGGCAAAAAGATCCGTCAGCAATTCTTGCTGGCGTTATCCATAAAAATGAGCAGTACGATGCCACGCTCTGTAATCCGCCGTTTCATGACTCGGCGCAGAGCGCGCAGGCGGGCAGTGAGCGTAAACGCCGTAATCTGGGGCAAGCTGCCAGCGATGCCGCCAACTTTGGCGGTCAGCAGCAGGAGTTATGGTGCGAAGGTGGCGAAGTCGCTTTTATTTGCAAGATGATTGCGGAGAGCCAGCAGTTCGCCCGCCAGGTGCTGTGGTTCACCTCGCTGGTCTCGCGTGGCGATAACCTGCCCGAGCTGTATCGCGCACTGACGCAGGTAGGTGCGGTGAAGGTAATGAAAAAAGAGATGGCCCAGGGTCAAAAGCAGAGCCGCTTTATCGCCTGGACTTTCCTCGATGAGACCCAGCGTAAACGCTGGGCGCAGAGCCGCTTTAAAGGGTAGGCTCTGCTGGCGGCGGGCTCGCCGGTGAGGCCGGTTGCGGTGAGTTTTGCGGTGCAGGCAGCACTTGATACGTCTGCACCGGTGGGCGAATGCCCGCGCGATCGAAATGTTTTTTCACCATGGTGTCGAGGGCGAACCTGACTGTCCACTGCTTCAGCGGCAGCGTGGTAAAGGTAACACGTAGCGTAAAGGCGGTATTGGTTAGCCCGACCAGCCCGGCGAATGACGGCTCGCCGATCACCAGCCCGCGAATATCTTCCTGTTCCATCAGTTCGGCCACCGCATCCTTCAGCGCCTGATTGGCTTTATCGGTCTCTTCATGGCGATCGACATCATAATTTGCCACTACCGAACCAATACCGCGGACAAAGTTGGCGAAGGTGGTTATCGATGACCAGGGAATAATATGGTACGCCCCCGTATCCTGGCGCACGCCGACGGAACGAATCGACATTCGCTCGACGGTGCCGGTTAGCTGCCCGATAGTCACCAGATCGCCGGTGTTCATCCCATTTTCGAACTGAATAAAAATCCCGGTAATAATGTCTTTGACCAGCGTTTGCGAACCGAATGAGATCGCCAGCCCTAACGCACCGGCACCGGCGAGCAGCGGTGCGATATTGACACCAATTTCTGAGAGCACAATCATCACCGTGATGGTGCTGATCACCACCGCCAGCGCATTGCGGAACAGTGTCAGTAACGTGCGCGTGCGTGCGCTTGGCAGTGGACGGCCGTGAATATCCGATGCCAGGCGGTTCTCAATCAGGCTCGCCAGCAACGTCCAGCCCACCGCCGAGAAGAAGAGGATCAGCGCAATGCGGATCAGAATATCGACGGTTTTCTCCCCCGCGCCATAATTGAGCCAGTGCCAGAAATCAAACAGTCGCCAGGCATTCAGCAGCAGCATGATGGTGGCGCACACGACCAGAATGCGCGCCGTTTTCAGTGCCGCCGACAGCCAACCGTTCAGCCGCTTTTGCAGCTCCGGGTAGTTGCGTTGCACCTGCGGCGAGAGGGTGATGGTTTTATTCAGCCAGCGTGACAGCACGCCGGAGAGGAAGGCCGCAATACTCAGAATGGCAAGGCTGTTAACCGACGCGCTCATCATAAATTTCAGGCTATTGCCCGGGTCAAACAGCGAGAAAAAGAACAGCACGACAAAGTAGGCGCTGGCGAGCCAGTGCCAGATCAGCGCAAAAGCGCGGATAAATAAGCTAAAGAATGCCAGTGAGTGGTCGGCAAGCTCAATCAGGTTGTGCTGGATCTCGCGCTTATTGTGGAAGATAAGATAGAGCGCCCAGACGGTAATACACAGCATAATCACCACGTTGGCGAGTGCGCCGACCTGCACATTCACCTGATTGGAAATAATCGGCACCGCCACCAGCAGGCCATAACCAATCAGGCTGCTCAATGCGCTCAGGCGCAGATGCCAGTAGCGAGCGGTGCCGTCAGCAATACGAAACGGACGCAGTTCCGGAATGCGCGGGCAGAAAATCAGCCGCAGAATGGCTTTGAAAAACTCAATCAGCGCAAACGCATTAAGGAACAGGCTTTGCTGGAAAGCGATGGTGCTGTTGCCCGCATTCAGCCTGGCGCTGAGCAACTGGCCGATAAACAGCGTCAGCACCAGTAACAGCAGGTCGATAATAAAGGCGCCAATTATCATGGCGGGCAACTGCAACCAGTTCCGCCGTTCGCGGTTTTTGCGCCTTCCCCAGTTGCCCATCCGGCGGTAGAGCGGCATAACACACTGACGCACCAGTATCCAGAAAGCAAAAACCAGTACCGCGAGTAATAAAAAGTGGCTGGCGGCATTAGTGAAGGTTTGCGGGTTAAAGGCCTTATGCGGCGAGCCGGTGATATTGCGGTAGAGTTGGGCGAAGCGAGAGGCCAGCGCTTCGCCGTAGTAGCCGCTGACTTCGGTGACATTTTCCAGCACCGTTTTCTGTTCTTTGACTTCCGGCGGCGTGATCTCCGGAACCGGCTCCTGCGGCGGTGTGGTGGCGACTTTCCGCAGTTGATCAATCAATTCTTTGCGTGAATCATCGTTTTCCAGCACGTCTGCCAGCGCCGCATAGGCTGCTTTTTTTTGTTCGACGCTGGGTTCACTGTTTTGGGTAGATGACGCGCTACTGGCTGCGGGTGCTGTGATGCCGGGTATCGTCGCGGCCTGAAGCGGCGCGCACAGCAGAGTGATGAATAGCAATATCCACGGCATATGCTCCTCCGGTGAGAAAGTCCAGCAAAATGATAAGTATAGATGCCGGGCGGAGCAGGGCAGGAAATGAGAACAATCCGGGGGAAACGCCCCTCCAGGCGGAGGGGCACAAGCGCATCAGGAAACGTGTTGTAAAAATTCCTGTAAGCGCGGGCTGGGTGGATTTTCGATCAACTGTTGCGGATTGCCGTCTTCGGCAATGCGCCCTTTGTCGATGAAAATCAGGCGCGACGCCACTTTCTCGGCGAAGCCGATTTCATGGGTAACGATCACCATGGTCATGCCTTCTTCAGCCAGATCCTGCATCACTTTTAGTACTTCGTGGCGCAGTTCCGGATCGAGCGCGGAAGTGGGCTCATCGAACAGCATCATCTTCGGTTTTACCGCCAGCGCTCGGGCAATCGCGACGCGCTGCTGCTGGCCGCCGGAAAGCTCGGACGGATAGTGGTGCGCACGTTCAGCCAGCCCGACCTTCGCCAGCAGATCTCTTGCCAATTTTTCAGCATCGGCTTTATTGGTTCCGCGCACGCGCAGCGGGCCAAACATCACGTTTTCCAGCGCCGTCAGATGCGGAAATAGATAGAACTGCTGAAAAACCATGCCAGCTTCCTGGCGGATCAGGCGCTCATCCACTTTCGGATCGTTGACTTTCAGGCCATCAACAATCAGATCACCGCTGGTGATCTCTTCTAGCTTGTTAATGCAACGCAGCAGTGTTGATTTACCAGAGCCGGACGGCCCGATAATGACCACCACTTCACCTTCAGTGATATTCAGATCAATGTTGTGCAGCACCTGGGTTTGACCAAAGTGCTTGGAGACGTTTTTAAATTCAATCACAGGATTTTCATCCTTCTTTCAAGACGACGCAGAATGAAGCTCAGCACCAGGGTAATGATCAGATAGACGACCGCAACGGCGCTCCAGATCTCCAGCGCGCGGAAGTTGCCGGCAATGATTTCCTGGCCCTGGCGGGTCAGTTCGGCGACGCCGATAACAATAAACAGCGAAGTATCTTTGATGCTGATGATCCACTGGTTGCCCAGCGGCGGCAGCATACGGCGCAGCGCTAACGGTAGGATCACATGGCGAATGGTTTCACCACGCGACAGACCTAACGCGAGGCCCGCTTCCCGGAAGCCTTTATGAATAGAAAGCACTGCACCACGGGTGATTTCCGCAATATAGGCGCCAGAGTTAATCATAATGGTGACAACGGCGGCCGAGAAAGGATCGATGCGCAGATCGTTAAACGCCATCGGCAGGGCAAAGTAGATAAACATGACCTGTACGACGATAGGCGTACCGCGAATAACTTCGATAAATACCAGTGCGATATGGTTGGAAATCCAGCCGCCGAAAGTACGTGCGAAACCCGCTGCCAGACCAATGATCAACCCGCCAATGAGGCCGAGGACCGAGATCAACAGCGTCATCTTCGCGCCTTCGATCAGAAGCGGAATGGCAGGCCAAATGGCGCTCCAGTCAAACTGCATGATGTGTTCCTGTATACCGTGGTTGTAACAAATGTATCAGGGGCGAAGATCGCCCCTGAGGAGTAACGCTTTATTTTTTAATAATTATTTAGGCTCAGAACCGAACCATTTTTTGTAGATTTCGTTGTAGGTGCCGTTTTCGCGCAAGGTTTTCAGCGCGCCGTTTACTTTTTCACGCAGGTCGTCGCTGCCTTTCGGGAAGGCGATACCGTACTGCTGCGCTTCCAGGGACTCACCAACCGCTTTGAACTGACCGTTACCGGCAGTTTTAATGAAGTACAGGATGTTCGGCGTGTCATGCAGAACGGCATCTGCGCGGCCAGTGCCCAGTTCCATGTATGCATTGTCGATGTTCGGGAACTGACGCAGGTCTTTGGTTTTGATGTTTGCTTTCGCGTAATCAACAGAACCGGTGCCGCTCTTCACCGCTACCACTTTGCCATCCAGATCTTTGACGCTTTTCACGTCGTTGTTGTTGGCTTTCACCATCACCAGCAGACCGCTTTTGTAATAGCCGTCAGAGAACTCGATCGCTTTCTTACGCTCTTCGGTAATCGTAATGCCTGCCAGCGCCAGGTCGACGTTTTTGGTTTGCAGCGCTGGGATGATGCCGCTGAAATCCATCGGCTTCAGTTCATAATTCAGTTTCAGCTCTTTCGCGATAGCTGCCCACAGATCCACGTCGAAACCAACGTATTTGTCGCCTTGTTTAAACTCGAAAGGAACGAATGCTGTGTCGGTGGCAACCACCAGTTTTTTATCAGCAGCCTGAGAGGAAACAGCAAAGGCGAGAGCGAGTGCAGCCAGGGAAAATTTCAGTACAGACTTCATAGTTTTTCCTTTTGTATCCGGGGAGCGATCCCCTGCGAGAATGAACGCAGTATGAAAAAATCATGCCAGGTTTACAACCTATTGTTTTGTAAAGGCGAAGCTTTAACCGGTTGCACAATAAGCATAGCAGCGAGACTGTTTAGCACTATTTTGGTGCGCACTTTTGGTGCATAAAAATAACCCGGCGGATTTTGCTCTTTTTTAGCGCAGAACGTGGGTGTAAAACAATCGGTTATTAACAATTTTGTGATGAGATAATAACGTAGAGGAAACTTTAGGCAGGGAAAAAGGAAAAACATTGCACCTTAAAAGTGCAAGCCCCTTCGCGGGAAGCGAAGGGGTCATTGATAAAGCTTATGGATTATTCGATATTGGATTCGATGAACCACAGGAATTTATCCAGATCGCGGGATGCCGCAGTGAAGATATCTGCAGTATCTTCGTCTTTCGCTTCACTAATCGCTTTACGCACGTCATTTGCCACGATGGCATAACGATCGGCCAGTTCTTTCAGGTGATCCTGAACGCTGTGGATGTCCAGCGGGTAGCTTTTCAGCGGGGTTTTGCTGTTGATCACCTGCGTGGTGCCCAGTGCCACTCCGCCCAGCTGTACAGCACGTTCCGCCATCGTATCAAGATGGTCGGTCAACGCAGTACGGAACTGATCCAGCATTTCATGTACGGCAATGAAGTTAGCACCGCGCATATTCCAGTGGGCCTGTTTGGTAATCAGCGACAGGTCAATGAACTGGATCACCTGGCGATTCAACAACTCAATGGTCGCTTTTTTATCGCTATCCGATACATCGTTGCGGGTATAAAGCAGATTAGACGCTTTCGTTTTAACCAGTTTAGCGGTACTCATAATCTCATATCCTCTTGATGTTTGTGTCCCAGGTAATTACCGAAACTAAGTATAGCACCAGATTTCATTTATCTGTTTTGGCTGTGCCTATCGGTTCAATAGCAAAACCAGAATATATGCTCATTTTTTATGTGGTGACAACTAACAAGATGAATTATAAGAAAAATTAAATAATTTCGTGAATGGAAGGGGGACGGTAATCCTATTTCAAGAGAAATGTACATAAACGTAAGAAATAATGTCTCTGCAGTTGGAGGATATTCAGCATAAGACAAATCTCATGCTGAACAATAATTATTTAACCAATATCCACTTTGCGGATTTTACTTTCCCGCCGCAGCGTCAGCGTGGAGCCCATCGAGGCGATGACGATGGCCATCAGCGCCAGCACCTGCTGCAAAGCGAGCGTTTCGCCAAGGAAAACCATGCCTGAGATCGCTGCCATCGCGGGCTCCATACTCATCAGCGTACCGAAAGTGCGGGTGGGAAGCCTGGTTAATGCAATCATCTCCAGTGAGTAGGGCAGTGCGGTGGACAACACGGCAACGGCGATACCAAGCGGCAAAATCGACCAGTGCCACAGCAGTTCACCAGACTGGAGCGTACCGAGAGGGACAAACACGATCGCCGCAATTAACGATCCAAGCGCGACCGTTGCCGGGCCGTGTTCCTCACCCGCGCGCTGGCCGCAGAGGATGTAAATCGCCCAGCAGGCACCGGCGCCGAGGGCAAAGGCTGCGCCGCTCAGATTCACATGCGAGACGTTTTCTCCCAGCGGCAGCAAATACCATAGCCCAAGTACGGCCAGGATCACCCAGATAAAATCGACCGGGCGGCGGGAGGAGAACAACGCAACGGCCAGTGGCCCGGTGAATTCCAGCGCCACGGCGATACCAAGTGGTACGGTCTGAATGGAGAGGTAGAACATATAGTTCATCCCGCCGAGCGACAGCCCGTAGAACAGTAGCGGCAAACGTTGCTCACGGGTGAAACGTAACCGCCAGGGTTTGAAAACGATGGCCAGGATAATCGTGCCGAGCGCCAGACGCAGTGCAGTAACGCCAGGTGCGCCGACCAGTGGAAACAAAGATTTCGCCAGCGATGCACCGCCCTGAATAGAGATCATGGCGATAAGTAACACCAAAACCGGCAGCCACACCGGTAGCTTACGAGACAACCCTGGCATCCTTTCTCCCGTCAATTTATGTCAAGTGAAGTAAAGCCGTCAGTCTACTTGAAAATACCTCCGGCTGGTTGAGCGTTCGTTGAAAAAAACTGCCCGAATATCCGTAGAATAAGGATCATCTGATGGTTAATTAACCTGTTGATTTAAGAATTGTCTGGATGAATGTGCCACTTATTGAGCATCATAATGGCGCGTTATGCGGGAAAATACGTGTTTTTTGAAAGGGTTGTTCAACAGCGGAAACTTTCTGTTACATCAAATGGCACTTTAGACCCCAATTCCTGCAAAGAGTTTCCTGACCATTTTTGATATATTTAAAAACGTAGGACGTAGGATTTACTTGAAGCACATTTGAGGTGGATTATGAAAAAAATTGCATGTCTTTCAGCACTGGCCGCTCTTCTGGCGGTATCTGCAGGTTCCGCAGTAGCAGCAACTTCAACCGTTACCGGCGGCTACGCTCAGAGCGATGCGCAGGGTATTGCTAACAAAACTAACGGTTTCAACCTGAAATACCGCTACGAGCAGAATGACAACCCGCTGGGTGTTATCGGTTCCTTTACTTACACTGAAAAAGATCGTACCGAAAGCGGCGTCTATAACAAAGCGCAGTACTACGGTATCACCGCGGGTCCGGCTTACCGTCTGAACGACTGGGCGAGCATCTACGGTGTAGTAGGTGTTGGTTACGGTAAATTCCAGCAGACTGTTGATACCGCTAAAGTTTCTGACACCAGCGACTACGGCTTCTCTTACGGTGCCGGTCTGCAGTTCAACCCGATGGAAAACGTTGCTCTGGACTTCTCTTACGAGCAGAGCCGTATTCGTAGCGTTGACGTTGGCACCTGGATTGCCGGTGTTGGTTACCGTTTCTAATCGCTTCGGCGATATAAAAAATCCGCCCAATGGGCGGATTTTTTTTGCCGGAAACGCTCACCAATCAGTGTTTACTGTGGGTATCAAAAAGATCTGTGCCCAGCTGGTTGTAGTCAACTTTCTGTAACTTAAAGTTAGTAATGTAGACTGGCCCGGCCTTCTGCTCGGAGATAAAGCGGTAAGAATTTTTTATCTGCTCGGCGGCGATCCCGGTCCACTGCGAGAAGAAACCAAGGAAATCATTGGCTGAACGGCGAGCCTTGACGATCCGGTGCTTTGTATCGTCGCTGGAGATCACCATAAACGGCACCTGGAAATCCTGCTGGAATTTGTCGGCATGCGCCAGATACTGCGCCTCTTTACCGCGCTCTTTAATTGCCAGCCCGTGATCGGAAAAATAGACCATCGAAAAGCTGTCGCCGGTATTCACCAGTTGGGAATAGAGCTTGCCAAGCAGATCGTCCGTCTGCGTGATGGAGTAGAGGTAGCAGGACGTTTCTTTCGATTGTACAAACTCATTGTATTTACCGCCGGTGCGATCGCAGGCTTGCGGGTGCGAACCCATCAGATGCAGAACGATCAACTGAGGCTGTGTACGCTGAGTTGAAAAGACCTGAGCGGTCAACTTCAGCAGCTCTTCGTCACGGGTGTTTTTATTCGCTTCAAAATCGCCATTTTTCAGGAACTGCACTTCATCGGCGCGCTTTGCAATGCTGGCAATCGCCGTATCGTATTCGCCAATCTGCCCCTGATTAGAGAACCACCAGGTCTGGAAACCCGCACGATTCGCCAGCGTAACAAAGTTATCCTGGTATTGCGGTTTATCATCGACCACCCGGTTCAGCGTCAGACCGAGCGACTTCTGCGTTGAGCCGCTGGCAGATACGTAATCCATAAAGAAAGTGCCGTTTGCCTGGCTGGCGAAAGGCGTGTTATTCCAGTGGCCGCCAAACGCGCCTAGCGCATCGCGGCGTGCGCTTTCGCCAATCACCACCACATAGATGTGATATTTCGGTTTTACCGCCGTTACGGTCCAGGTGTCTTTCATGCTGGCGAACTGCGCCATATTCTCCTGCTCGACGCGCACTAAATAGTAGTTAAACGCTACATCGCGCACGAAACGCAGCACCGGCACGCCAGTATCGATAATCCTGAAGTCATATCCCAGGAAGTGGTTCTGTACCGGGCCGATAAAATAAGATGCCACGCAAAACACGGCGCCTACGGTATCCCACTTTAGCCACGGCGTCGGCACGGCCGGGATGCGGCGAAGCATCGAAATGACGCCCAGAGCGAAGATAAACAGGCCAATTGCATAGTGATACCACGGGAAAATAGTCAGAATTTCCGTGGACTCTTCCATATTGGTCGACAGCAGAGCGAGCAGCGTATTGAAGTTCGGCGCGCCGTAGGCCTGGCCAAACGGGAAATAACACGCTGCCACCAGAGAGATTATGCCGACAAACACCTTCTGCGCGCGTGGCGCTTGACGCCAGAGCACAATCAGGGCGCAGGTCAGGACAACGGCATACAACACGCTAAATTCGTAACCAAGAGCGAAATTAATCAACATCGACTGGAGAAAATAGAAACCCGTCCACGGATTGACGGTCTGGCTGCGAAACGCAGCGGATTCTTTCAGAATTAGGCTCATTGATGACTATCGCGAAACCGCCATGTGCTCACCCTGGCGTAAGGGTCAAAACCTGCCGGACAGTGCGTGGAGAGGGGATGTGGTCCGCTTCTGCGAGCCGCAATTTGTGCAGGGCAGCGCAAAGATAGAGCGAGGCGCAACGAAGGTCAACACCGGCTAAACGGTTGTTTTGAGAGGGTGATTGCAAATCCAGCAAAAATACGCGAATTTTTAGACGAAACGTTCAGTATGACGTGAGATTGTGACAGAAAAATGAAGCGGCGTACCGCGACGCCGCATTAGTTGGAAGGCTTGTCCGGGGTTTGCTGCGGTTTGCCGTTGATGATATCGCACAGCATATTCAGCAGCATTAAACGGACTTTAAAGGGAGAGTGACTAAACACAAGCATGCACCTCTTGAACTCATTCATCGGAACCTCCTTACGCTTTCGTGACCTTTCGTTCCGTGAAGGGTGAACGCATTACATACAGATATAGCACAGGCTATATTTTATAGCTATGGCTAATGCGTTAATTTTTTGTGCTGGTTCACGGATGGTTTACAATGGCGCTTCTCTTATATGATGCAGTACCGCGTCACACCGTCAGAGGAAGCACAATGAACCGTCGCGCAGCGAATCCAACAATAAAAAAAGTGACGCTGGTAAATGTTGAAGAGCACGTCGAAGGCTTTCGCCAGGTGCGCGAAGCGCATCGTCGTGAGCTGATTGACGACTACGTTGAACTGATTTCCGATTTAATTCGCGAAGTGGGCGAAGCCCGCCAGGTTGATATGGCGGCGCGCCTTGGCGTTTCGCAGCCTACCGTGGCAAAAATGCTGAAAAAGCTGGCGACCGTCGGGTTGATTGAGCAGATCCCGTGGCGCGGTGTTTTTCTGACGCCGGAAGGGGAGAAGCTGGCGCAGGAGAGCCGCGAGCGCCATCAAATCGTAGAAAGTTTTCTGCTGGTACTTGGCGTCAGCCCGGAGATTGCCCGCCGCGATGCGGAAGGGATGGAGCACCACGTCAGCCAGGAAACCCTCGACTGTTTCCGCCGTTTTACCCTGCAACACGGGTTGCCTTCCGAATGAACATACCGCTGTTTCGCGCACTGGCGCGCGACCATTTTCTCCATCTGCTGTTGATCATTGGCATTGTGCTCTGCTTCTTCGTTCCGTTTGCGCCTGCGCGTTGGCCAGGGGCAATTGATTGGCACACCATTATCACCCTGAGCGGCCTGATGCTGCTGACCAAGGGCGTTGAGCTGAGCGGCTATTTCGATGTGCTCGGGCGGCGCATGGTGCGTCGTTTTCACAATGAACGCCGCCTGGCGATGTTTATGGTGCTGGCGGCGGCGCTGCTCTCCACCTTCTTAACCAACGATGTGGCGCTGTTTATTGTGGTGCCGCTGACCATTACGCTAAAGAAGCTGTGTGAAATCCCGGTCAACCGGCTAATCATCTTCGAAGCACTGGCGGTCAATGCCGGTTCGTTGTTGACGCCGATTGGCAACCCGCAAAACATCTTATTATGGGGGCGCTCCGGCCTCTCATTCCCTGCGTTTATCTGGCAGATGACGCCGCTGGCGTTGGTGATGATGGCAACATTGTTGGCGCTGTGCTGGTTTTGTTTTCCCAATAAAAAGCTTAACTACCACAGCGGCGCGCAGACTGCCGACTGGCAACCGCGCCTGGTATGGAGTTGTCTCGCGTTTTACCTCGTCTTTATTACCGCGCTGGAGCTAAAGCAGGAGCTGTGGGGGCTGGGGCTGATCGCGGTCGGTTTTCTGCTGCTGGCGCGTCGCGTGGTGCTGAGCGTTGACTGGACATTGCTGCTGGTCTTTATTGCCATGTTTATCGATGTGCATCTGCTAATACAGCTTCCGGCGCTTCACAGCGTGCTGACCAGCACCAGTCAGCTTTCACCTTCGGGCCTGTGGCTTGCGGCCATTGGTTTGTCGCAATTTATCAGTAACGTGCCCGCCACCATTTTGCTGCTCAACTATGTTCCACCGGATACCTTGCTGGCCTGGGCGGTGAACGTTGGCGGTTTTGGTTTATTGCCCGGTTCGCTGGCGAACCTTATTGCGCTGCGGATGGCGAACGATCGCCGTATCTGGTGGCGCTTTCACCTCTATTCCTTGCCGATGTTGCTGTGGGCTGCGGCCGTCGGATACGGATTACTCTTATTCAGATAGTGCTGATTTGTCAGTTTATCCTGGAAAATGTATAGCAACCGCCTAACTTTAGGTAACGGTGCATCCCTGGCGCCGTTACCTGACAGGACCGTTGCGATACTATGGCAGAAAACACAACCTCTCCTGACGATGTTCAGGAAAATAATAATGACGACACCCGTAAACGCCCCGGAAAGAAACCGCTGATTATCCTCGCCATTATGGTTGGCGTGATGGTGATCGTCGCGCTGGTATGGTGGTTTTTAACCCGTAACGAAGAGAGTACCGATGATGCCTTCACCGATGGCGATGCGGTCACTGTTGCGCCGAAAGTTGCCGGTTACGTTACCGAGTTGCGGGTCAAAGATAACCAGCGGGTGAAGAAGGGCGATTTACTGGTGGTTATCGATCCCCGCGATGCCACCGCGCAGCGCGATCAGGCACAGGCGCAGTTAGGGCTGGCAACGGCGCAACTGCACCAGGCGCAGGCGCAACTCGAACTCTCAAAAGTGCAGTACCCCGCACAGCGCGATGAAGCGAAGGCGCAGGTACTGAAAGCACAGGCGGATCTGGCGAATGCCGAAGCCGCTTACCGTCGTCAGCGCGGCGTCGATCCCCGTGCAACCACGCAGCAAAATATCGACAGCGCCAACGCCCAGTTGCGTAGCGCGCAGGCGCAGCTTGCCAGTGCCCGCGCCCAGTTGGAAGTAGCGGAGCAGGTGCAACTGCAAATCCGTCAGCAGGAGACCAACGTTGAGGCGCGCCAGCAGCAGGTCGCGCAGGCGAAAGCGCAACTGGAAACGGCGGAACTGAATCTCTCATGGACGGAAGTCCGCGCGCCGTTCGATGGCTTTGTCACCAAACGTAACGTCCAGAACGGTACGCTGGTGCAGGCCGGCACGGCACTGTTCTCGCTGGTGTCGCCGGAAATCTGGGTGGTGGCCAATTTCAAAGAGTCGCAGCTTGAGCGGATGCGTCCGGGCAATAAAGTGAGCATCAAAGTCGATGCCTGGCCGGATCTGCAGCTGGAAGGGCACATCGACAGTATCCAGCAGGGCAGCGGTTCGAAATTTGCTGCTTTCCCGTCAGAAAATGCCACCGGTAACTTTGTCAAAATCGTGCAGCGCGTGCCGGTGAAAATCGTCATTGATAAAGGGCTGGATGCGAATAAGCCATTGCCGCTGGGTCTCTCCGTCGAACCGAAGGTAACGCTGGAATGACCGATCACAGCCACGAAAACTGGCGACCCGCCAGCAACCCGTGGGCCGTGGCATGGGTGGTTACGCTCGCGGTGTTTATGGAGATCCTCGACACCACGATTGTTAACGTGGCGCTGCCGCACGTTGCCGGTTCGCTGTCGGCCAGCTACGACGAATCGACATGGGTTCTGACCAGCTACCTGGTGGCGAACGGTATTGTGCTGCCGATTTCGGCCTTTCTCAGCCGGACGTTTGGCCGCAAACAGTTTTTCCTTATCTGCATTGTGATGTTCACCGTCTGCTCATTTCTCTGCGGCATTGCGACTGAGCTGTGGCAGATCATCCTGTTTCGTATTTTGCAGGGCTTTTTTGGCGGCGGCCTGCAGCCGACGCAGCAGTCGGTGTTGCTGGATTACTTTAAGCCGGAGGATCGCGGTAAAGCGTTTGGCCTGTCGTCGATTGCCATCATTGTCGCGCCGGTAATGGGGCCGACGCTGGGCGGCTGGATCACCGATAACTACTCCTGGCGCTGGGTGTTCTTCATCAATATTCCGGTGGGTATTATCACCGTGCTGGCGATCTACCAGTTGCTGGAAGATCCACCATGGGAGCGGAAATCGAAGCAAAAACTGACTATCGACTGGCCAGGGATTGGGCTGATTGCGCTGGGTTTGGGCTGCCTGCAAGTGATGCTCGATCGCGGTGAAGATGAAGACTGGTTCGCGTCAGATTTCACCCGCATTTTCGCGGTGCTGACGGCGGTGGGGATTGTCGGCGCAATCTACTGGCTGCTCTACGCCAAAAAGCCGGTAGTGGATTTGCGCTGCATGGCGGACAAAAACTTTACCGTCTCCAGCCTGCTGATGGCGGGCATGGCGATGATTCTGTATGGCAGCTCGGTGGTGATCCCGCAACTGGCGCAGCAGGATCTCGGCTATACCGCTACCTGGTCCGGGCTGGTGCTGTCGCCCGGCGCGGTGCTGATTGTGATGACCATTCCGCTGGTACTGAAGCTGATGCCGATAGTGCAGACGCGCTGGATTATCGCCTTCGGCTTTTGCTGCCTCGCAGCCTCATTCTGGTGGTCGCGTACGCTGACGCCGGATATCGATTTCGAAACGTTAGTGCTTTTTCGCAGCGCGCAATCCATCGGGCTTGGCTTCCTGTTTGTGCCGCTCACCACCATTGCTTTTATCTCCACGCCGCGCGAACTCAATGCGGATGCCGCCGCGTTGTTTACCATGTTCCGTAACGTGGCAGGCTCGATCGGCATTTCGCTCTCCACGGCTGCCATCACAGAGCGCTCGCAGGCGCATATGTCGCATTTGTCGGAACATACCTCCCCGTTTAATGAGCAATTTCAGCTGGCGTTGCGCCAGACTGCCGAGGCGATTCGCAATTTCACCAGTCTGTTGGGCGATCCGCTTTCCAGCGCCAACGGACAGATGTACAAAGCGATGGTCGCCCAGTCGCGTTTTCTGGCGTACATCGATGTTTTTACAATTTTGAGCGTGGTCGCGCTGTTATTGATTCCATTTTGTCTATTGCTTTCGCCGATCAAAAGCGAAGGCAGCGCAGGAGCACATTAATATGAGGTGGCGTCGTTTTCCCGTAACCCTGTTATCGCTGTGGCTGGCAGGCTGTGCCGTGGGGCCTGATTACCGGCCGCCACAACCGCAAACGCCTGCGCGCTGGAACGATCCGGGAGACCGTGCGGTGAAGTCACAGGTTTCCATGCAGGCGCTTAACCCGCGCTGGTGGACCACGTTTCAGTCACCGCAACTCAACAGCCTGATTGAACGGGCGATTGCCGGTAACCTGTCGCTGCAACAAACCGTGCTGCGAATTGCCGGGGCGCGCGAGCAAATCAATCAGGCTGGCGGCGCGCTTCTGCCGTCGGTCAACGGTTCGCTGAAAGCCACGCGTCAGCAGCTTGGCCTTGAAGGTGAGCTGAAATCTCATGATGTTTACGGGCAACTGGATAATGCCGATCCGGCCATCAGCGGTGCGCTGGGCGCGTTAACCCAGCCGGTGAATCTCTACCAGGGTAGCTTTGATGCGCAGTGGGAGCTGGACCTGTGGGGTAAAGTGCGCCGTCAGGTAGAAGCCGCCTCCGCGCAGCAACAGCAGACAATAGAACAACGTAATGACGCGCTGGTGTCGCTGGAAGCGGAAGTGGCGCGCGCCTGGCTGCAGCTGCGCGGCGCGCAGGGCATCATCGCCACGCTGAATACGCAAATCGACAGCGCGCAGCAGACCTTTATCCTGACAGAGAATCGTCAGAAAGGCGGGTTATCGCCGCAGATGGATGTGGAAAATGCCCGTGCGCAGGTCGGTAATCTTGAGGCGCAACTGCCACAGTACCAGGCGCAGGAGCGCCAGGCGATGAACGCGCTGGCGATCCTGCTGGGGAAACCGCCGGGCGCGCTGGATGACGAACTGCGTAACGCGCAGCCGCTTCCAGCATTGCCGGAAGTTGTGCCGACCGGTATTCCTTCGACGCTGGCGCGTCGTCGCCCGGATGTGCGCGAAGCCGAGGCCAGCCTGCATGCCGCTACGGCACAGATTGGTGTTTCGGTTGCTGAGCTATTCCCGAGCTTGTCTCTGAGCGGTCAGTTTGGCCTGCGCAACAGTGAAACCAACTGGCTGACCGACTGGAGCAGCCACTTCTACAGCTTTGGCCCGCAGATTTCGATTCCGATCTTCCAGGGCGGTCGGCTGGTGTCGAGCGTTAAGCTGGCACGTGCGCAGCAGGGCGCGGGGGTGATCAATTATCGCCAGACGGTACTGAGCGCATTAGGCGATGTGGAAAATGCGCTGGTCAGCTATCGCGCCGATCAGCAGCGGGAAGCGGCGCTGGATAAAACAATCAGCGCCCTGCAAAGTGCTTTTGACCTTGCCAGCGACAGCTACCGTAAAGGGATCGCCAGCTTTATCGACGTGCTGGATGCGCAGCGTCAGCTGGCGCAGGCCAGCCAGCAGCGTGAGCAGGCGCGCGTGCAGAGTAGCCTTGATCTCGTGGCGTTGTACAAGGCGCTCGGCGGCGGCTGGGAACCGTATCAAAATGTGCAACTGCCTGATTACAAAGTCTTTGGTGATGCGCCTCGCGGATAATCAGAGAATTGGGCAAGAAACAGGCAGGATCCTCACATTCCTCCTGCCAAAAGATTCCGTATAACTGTTGCGTCAACTAAACCGATGAGGAGACGCCATCATGCGCTATCAAAAATTGGGTAATACCGGACTGTTTGTTTCTGAGTTATGCCTCGGCACCATGACCTTCGGCGGCGAAGGCGGAATGTGGGGCAAAATCGGCCAGCTACAGCAGGCGCAGGCGGAGCAGTTGATTGGCCGCGCACTTGATGCGGGCATTAACTTTATCGACACCGCCAATGTTTATTCTGAAGGGCGCTCGGAAGAGATCACCGGCCAGGCGCTGAAGAATCTGAAAGTCCCGCGTGAAAACGTGGTTGTCGCCACCAAAGTGTTTGGTGAAACCGGCACCGCCGGGGTGAACTCGCGCGGTAGTTCGCGCTATCACATTATCAACAGCGTGAAAGAGAGCCTGCGTCGCTTGCAGCTCGATCATATCGATCTCTACCAACTGCACGGTTTTGATCCGGCTACGCCGATCGAAGAGACACTCTACGCGCTGGATAATCTGGTGCAGCACGGGCATGTACGCTATATCGGCGTCTCTAACTGGGCGGCGTGGCAGATTACCAAGGCGCTGGGGATTTCCGAACGGCTTGGGCTGGCGCGTTTTGCCTCGTTGCAGGCCTACTACACCATTGCCGGTCGCGATCTGGAACGCGAGCTGGTGCCGATGATGCAGAGCGAAGGCGTCGGGTTGATGGTCTGGAGCCCGCTGGCCGGCGGTTTGCTGAGCGGTAAATACGATCGCGATGGCAATGGGGAAGCGGGCGGTCGTCGGCTGGAGTTTGATTTCCCGCCGGTGAACAAAGATCGCGCCTTTGACTGCGTGGATGTGATGCGCACCATTGCCGACAGTAAAGGCGTTTCGGTAGCGCAAATCGCGCTGGCCTGGCTGCTGCATCAGCCGGTAGTCAGTAGCGTGATCATTGGCGCTAAACGGCAGGAACAACTGGATGACAACCTTGCGGCCACCGCGATTCGTTTAAGTGAAGATGAGCTGCAACAGCTTGACGCCGTAAGCGCGCTGCCCCGCGAGTATCCTGGCTGGATGTTGGAGCGCCAGGGCGAGTATCGTCGTAATCAGTTAAAACAGCAGTAATTTAAATCCGTTCACCACACCCCGTAGGCCGGATAAGCATTAGCGTCATCCGGCAATCGTGGCACCACTGGCCAAAAAACGCCGGATGGCGGCTACGTCTTATTCGGCCTACTTATGCTGTTATTCGGTAAATCTTTCGAAAACCATCACAAATCTGCACATCTTTCTTTGCCCATTTTTTCGCCGTTATCTATATGACTAGTCATATTCATTAAATGACTAGTCATGGAGAAAGCGCGATGAGCAAAACGTTACCGACTGGCTTCCTGTGGGGGAATTCCGTTTCCAGCATGCAGACTGAAGGGGCATGGAATGAGGGCGGGAAAGGGATGTCGGTATATGACATCCGTGAAGCCAGCGAATTTGCCTCAGACTGGAAAGTCGCCACCGATTCTTACCACCGCTACCGCGAAGATTTCGATCTGATGCAGGATCTGGGCATGAACTGTTACCGTTTCCAGATTGCCTGGAGCCGCGTTTGCCCGCAGGGCGACGGTGAGTTCAACGAAGAGGGGATCGCGTTTTACGACCGCTTTATTGACGATCTGCTGGCGCGCGGCATCGAACCGATGGTGTGTCTCTACCACTTTGATATGCCGCTGGCACTGGCGCAGCAGTACAACGGTTTTGCCGATCGACATGTGCAGGACGCCTTTGTGCGCTACGGCAAAAAAATGATCGATTGCTTCGGCAGCCGGGTGAAGTTCTGGCTGACCTTCAATGAGCAGAACATCTACCACATGCCGGGCGCGTTCCAGGTGGGCGGCTATATCAACGGCGAGAAAACCCTGCGCGAGCTGTATCAGATCCAGCATCACGTGATGATGTCGCATGTGCTGCTCACCCACTATCTGCATGAGACACAACCCGGACGCCTGATGGGCGGCATGCTGGCGCATCAACTGATTTATCCGGCAACCTGCAAGCCGCGCGATGTTTTTTGCGCGACCCAGTATGACGAGTTTCTCAACCAGAATTTGCTGAGGGTGTTTGCCGGGCAGGGCTACAGCCCGGAAGTGCTGGCGGTCGTCGATCGCGAAGGTTTCCGCGATATCTATCGCGATGAGGATCTGGCGCAAATCGCCCGCGTGAAAAACGACTTTATGGCGTTCAGCTATTACGCCAGTAAAACCCTTGATAGCGACGCCATCTCGCCAGAAACCCCGGTCAACTACTACCTGCAACAGGGCGATAAAGCCAACCCGTACCTTGAAGCCACCGAATGGGGCTGGCAAATCGATCCCCTTGGTTTTCGCGCCATTATCACCCGTTACTACAACGACTGGCGCTTGCCGGTGTTCCCGATTGAAAACGGCATTGGTGTGATTGAAGAGTGGGACGGCGTAAATCCCATCGATGACGACTACCGTATTGCCTACCACCGCGACCATATCCAGGCGATGCAGGATGCCATTTTCATTGATGGTGCACAGGTGATTGGCTATCTCGGCTGGGGCTTAATCGACATTCTTAGTTCACAGGGCGATATGCGTAAGCGCTACGGCGTGGTGTATGTGAACCGGGAAAATCACGATCTGAAAGATATGAAACGCGTACCGAAGAAGAGTTATCGCTGGCTGCAACAGGTGATCCGCAGTAACGGGCGCGACATGTAACACATTGATTGAGAGGACAGCGCTATGTCTGAAACTAAAATCACGCCGAATATGCAGTCATTCGTCGATAAGTTCGTCGATTTTTCTGCCCGCCTGGCAAACCAGGTGCACCTGCGTTCCCTGCGCGACGCCTTTGCGGCAGTGATGCCGATTTTTATCCTTGCCGGATTGGCGGTGCTGATCAACAACGTCATTTTCCCCTGGGTGCTGGAAGGGGAGATGCTGGCGCGTTTTAAAGTATGGGGCGAAGCGGTGATCAACGGAACGCTGAATATTGCCGCGCTACTGATCGCGCCGATGACGGCCTGGTCACTGGCGCGCAATAAGAACTTTGGCAACCCGGTGTCGGCGGTGGTCATTGCGCTGTCCAGCTTTATTATCATGATGCCGATGCAACTTGAGGTGGTGCCGGTGGGCGCGAAAGCCACGGTCAGCGTGACGCAGATGCTGGCTTTCACTAACATCGGCTCGACCGGGATTTTTGCCGGGGTGATTATCGGGCTGCTCTCCACCGAGCTATTTATCCGTGTCGCTGGCGTGAAACGGTTTTCAATTTCGCTGGGCGAGAATGTGCCTGCAGCGGTAGGGCAATCTTTTTCCTCGCTGATCCCGGCCATTATTACCCTGTCGCTGTTTGCCATCGTTGCCGCGCTGCTGGCAAATCTTCTCCACACCGATTTGATCCACCTGATCACCACGCTTATCCAGCAACCGCTGCGGCAGATCAACACCAGCCTGCCGGGCACACTGTTTATTTATAGCTTCGGCAACTTCCTGTTTACGCTGGGCATCCACCAGACGGTGGTCAACGGCGTGATCCTGGAGCCGCTTTTGCTGATCAACACCAACGAAAATATGCTGGCTTTTGCCAACGGGCAGCCGATCCCGCATATCATCAACAATATCTTCGTTCCGACCTTTGGCATGATTGGCGGCACCGGCAGTACTATTTCCCTGCTGATCGCCATCTTTCTCTTTGCGAAACAGCAATCGGCGAAGCAGGTGGCGCGCCTCGCCATTTCGCCGGGGCTGTTTAATATTAACGAGCCGGTGATTTTCGGCTTGCCGATCGTATTCAACCTGCCGCTGATGATCCCGTTTGTGCTGCTGCCCGCGCTTGGCATCTGGTTTGCCTGGCTCTG
Source organism: Kosakonia radicincitans DSM 16656 (assembly GCF_000280495.2). NCBI lineage: Bacteria > Pseudomonadati > Pseudomonadota > Gammaproteobacteria > Enterobacterales > Enterobacteriaceae > Kosakonia > Kosakonia radicincitans. Next base: position 3,852,892 of record NZ_CP018016.1, on the reverse strand, counting down.
TACAACGCTGGGCTGGATGTCGCGCTGCGTGGTGATGATCCCTTGGACGACACCGCCGATTCTCAGCGCCTGGCTGGCAACGGCGGGTGACTGGCGGGCGGTGGTGGTGCAGTTGATCATCATTGTCTTTGGTGTATTCTTTTACCTGCCTTTCCTCAAAATTGCCGAGCGAGTGGCCTTGAAAAACAATGGGATACAATAATTACAGAGAAGGGCTATGGCGGCAAAATACATCATGATTGCGCGCGAGATTAAGCGGCGCATTCTCAGCCAGCACTACGCTGCCAGCGCACCGTTACCGGATCAATTTGCGCTGGCGGCAGAGTTTAATACCAGCCGGATGACGATTCAGCAGGCGATGCGCCAGCTGATTGTGGAGGGGCTGGTCTATACCCGCCAGGGGCAGGGCACGTTCATCCGCAAAAACTTTCTTCAGTTGTCGCGCTGGGATCTGCCCGGCAGCGACTATTTTGGCGCCACCAAAACCTGGGAGAGCGTTGGCGAAGTGACGAGTAAAATCATCCGCTTCGAACTGCGTTTTCCCAGTGAGAAAGAGCAGGCATCGCTGCTGGTGGGGCCGGACGATCCGGTATACGACTTTATCCGTTTGCGCATGCTGGAAGGCGAACCGATGTCGCTGGAGTTCACGCTGATGCCGGTCAATCTGGTGCCGGGGCTGAATCGCGGGCATCTGGAAAGCTCCGTCTTTCGCTATGTGCAGGAAGAGCTGGCGCTGAAGATCATGGGTTCGTATCGTATTGTGCGCGCGCTGAAACCCTGGGCGGAGGACAAACAGTATTTGAACTGTGAAGAGACCGATCCGGTGCTGGAAGTGGAACAGGTTATCTATCTGGAAGACGGCACGCCGCTGGAGTACGCCCATTGCCATTATCGCTACGATCACGGCGGGATAATTGTGGTCAATAACGGGTGATTTTTTGGCCGGATGGCGGCTGACGCCTTATCCGGCCTGTGGGTTTTGTCGGCCCGGTAAGCGTAGCGCCACCGGGCATTAAACCGCAGATTAGTTCAGACGTACCGGCATACCGGAACGGTTCTGCACTGCCTGATCGACAACGTTTGAATCCACATCAGACTGACTGGTGACGGCCTGTACCGCTTTGCTCAGCGCGATCGGCACAATTTCGCCGCCGTTGAACTGCGCTTCCGTGGTGGACAGCGGGTTGTGAACTTCGATATAGCGGCTGCCATCCGGCTCGGTGGTCGCTTTTACTGGCTCATCAATGAACTGTACGCGGGTGCCGACCGGCACGTTTTCGAACAGGAATTTGATGTCATCGTTACGCAGACGCACACAGCCGTGGCTTACGCGCAGGCCGATACCGAAGTTGGCGTTGGTGCCGTGGATCGCATACAGACGGCCGATATAGAGCGCATACAGGCCCATCGGGTTGTCCGGGCCAGCCGGAACCACTGCCGGCAGCGGTTGACCTGCTGCAATGTATTCCGCGTGCATTTTCGCGGTCGGCGTCCATGTCGGGCCGGCTTTCTTACGCTCAACTTTGGTGGTCCAGGCGATCGGGGTATCTTTCCCGAGCTGGCCGATACCGATAGGCAGCACGATTACCGTATTGGTGCCTTTCGGGTAGTAGTAGAGACGCATTTCTGCGCTGTTGATGACAATGCCTTCGTGAACGGTATCCGGCAGGATCAGTTGCTGCGGAACATTCATTACCGTACCGCCTTTCGGCAGGTAGGCATCAATGCCCGGGTTGGCTTCCAGCATGTTGGACAGGCCCATCTGATATTCAGCGGCGTAATATTCCAGAGGCTGAGTGTTGCCTTCCGGGATAGTGACAACCTGGTTCTGACCAATCAATCGGCTACCGTCTGTCGGCAGCGGATAAGTAACAGCAGACGCATTATTGCAAAATCCCACGACAGCCAAAGCCGCCGCGAAAAGGGTTTTTATTTTCATGTTCATTTTGTGCGAGATTTTTGCCACACAGGCCGTTAGGTTAGGAATGCAGGAAGCGCATTATATGTGCATTCCTGCGCTCAGGGAATTCAGATGTGTACGAAATCACACTTTTTTCCTTTTGCTTGCAGTTTAGCCATCTGACAGCGGGCAGGAATCTAATTCGGAATTGTGGCATAATAGGGTGTTTGTCACATATTTCAGGATACCTCTGTGTTAGTCACCAGCAACGTCACCATGCAGTTCGGCAGCAAGCCGCTGTTCGAAAATATTTCCGTCAAATTCGGCGGCGGCAACCGTTATGGCCTGATCGGCGCTAACGGGAGCGGAAAATCCACCTTTATGAAGATCCTCGGCGGTGATTTAGAACCGACGCTGGGGAACGTCTCTCTCGATCCAAACGAGCGTATCGGTAAGCTGCGTCAGGATCAGTTTGCTTTTGAAGAGTTCAGCGTGCTCGACACGGTGATCATGGGCCACGCCGAACTGTGGGAAGTGAAACAGGAACGCGATCGCATCTACGGCCTGGCTGAGATGAGCGAAGAAGATGGCTATAAAGTGGCCGATCTTGAAGTACAGTACGGCGAAATGGACGGCTACTCCGCCGAAGCGCGTGCGGGCGAACTGCTGCTCGGCGTTGGCATTCCTGTAGAACAACACTACGGCCCGATGAGCGAAGTGGCACCCGGCTGGAAGCTGCGTGTGCTGCTGGCGCAGGCGCTGTTCGCTAACCCGGACATTCTGCTGCTCGATGAACCGACCAACAACCTGGACATCGATACCATTCGCTGGCTGGAGCAGGTGCTGAACGAGCGTGACAGCACCATGATCATCATTTCGCACGACCGTCACTTCCTCAACATGGTGTGTACCCACATGGCGGATCTCGACTACGGCGAGCTGCGCGTTTACCCGGGTAATTATGATGAGTACATGACGGCGGCAACGCAGGCGCGCGAACGCCTGCTGGCGGATAACGCCAAGAAGAAAGCGCAAATCGCCGAGCTGCAATCCTTTGTCAGCCGCTTTAGCGCCAACGCCTCGAAATCTCGCCAGGCAACTTCCCGCGCCCGTCAGATTGATAAGATCAAGCTGGATGAGGTGAAAGCCTCCAGCCGTCAGAACCCGTTTATTCGCTTCGAGCAGGACAAGAAACTGTTCCGTAATGCGCTGGAAGTGGAGCAACTGACCAAAGGTTTTGATAACGGCCCGCTGTTTAAAAACTTCAACCTGCTGCTGGAAGTGGGCGAGAAAGTGGCGGTGCTCGGTACTAACGGCGTGGGTAAATCCACTCTGCTGAAAACGCTGGTCGGCGATCTGCAGCCGGATAACGGAACGGTGAAATGGTCGGAAAATGCCAGCATCGGTTATTACGCGCAGGATCATGCCGCAGACTTTGATAACGATCTGACCGTGTTCGATTGGATGAGCCAGTGGAAACAGGAAGGCGATGACGAGCAGGCGGTGCGCAGTATTCTCGGTCGTTTGCTGTTCAGCCAGGACGATATCAAGAAACCGGCGAAGGTGCTTTCCGGTGGTGAGAAGGGCCGTATGCTGTTCGGTAAGCTGATGATGGAAAAACCGAATATCCTGGTGATGGATGAACCAACCAACCACCTTGATATGGAATCCATCGAGTCGCTGAACATGGCGCTGGAGATGTACCAGGGCACGCTGATCTTTGTTTCTCACGACCGTGAATTCGTAAGTTCGCTGGCAACCCGCGTGATTGAGATTACGCCGCAGCGCGTGGTGGATTTCACCGGGAACTATGAAGATTATCTGCGTAGCCAGGGTATCGAATAAATTTACCGTCGTCTTTCATGCCGCAGGTGCGTTGGCTGCACCTTCGTACCCCGGTCACTTACTCATGTAAGCTTCCGGGGATACTCAGGTTTGCCGCCTTCCTGCAACGCGAAATACTTAGGTAAATTGCGGCGTATTCCGTCGTCTTTCACGCCGCAGGTGCGTTGGCTGCACCTTCGTACCCCGGTTACTTACTTATGTAAGCTCCCAGGGATACTCAGGTTTGCCGCCTTCCGGCAAAACCGTTGGTTTGACGTAGGTGGAATTGTTCCGTTCACCAGATGAACGGTGGTCACATCAACTCGGTATCACGTGAACGGGAAAAGGGAAAGCCACCGCGCTTCCCCTTTTCAATCCCCCGCGGCCCCGCGGGAAATCGGTGCTTCGCACTGTGCTCACCTCCCGCACATTTGCCTGCGGTCGGCTCGACTCGTGATTACTCGTCCCATCCATGGGACTCGCCCCTTCGGGGCCAGCGTAAGCGCTGTTCAAAATTGCCCCCGGCAATTTTGTCCTGCTCGACTCGCCTCTGGCCGCCATCCATGGCGTCCAGACCTTGTCATCTGCGCTTCGGTTCGCCGATTTCGAGCGGGGAACTTAACCCCATCGCTGCAAGACTGGTGTTAGCAAAAACTGTCTCATTGCTGAAAGGGCGCTGATGCCGGGTAAGCGCCAGCGCCATCCGGCATCGGCGTTATGCAAACATCCACTCCGTTGCCGCCACGCCATTGATCAATAACTGGCGTTTATCTCCCGCAGGCAGCGTCACTTTCAGTGCCTGCCAGGCCGGGCGGTAATCACCGCGGGTGCGCACCTGTAAATCCACGCTGCTGCCGCTGCAAACCATTTCCCATTCCAGCCACAGCGCATTGCCGTCTTTATATCCCCAGGATTCGCCATCATCTTCAAACAACAGACCGCCGGAACGCCCCGTACCTTTTACCGGGAAGAGTCTCAGCTCGCGGGTATCATCCGCTTTGGCATCCACATGGCTAATGCGCTCGCTCATCGGCAATCCGGCACCGGCACGAACCAGTAACGGCAGGGTTTCCAGCGGTGCATCCAGCGTTACCCACTGGCCCGGCGCATACCAGACGCCGCTGTAAAAGTCATACCAGCCGTTGTCATTGGCCGGTAACCACACGCGGCGTTCGCGCTGGCCGGGTTCAACCACGCTGGCGACAAGAATATCGCGGCCGAGCAGGAAGTCGTCGCACTCCTCGAACGTCTGTTGGTCATGTTCGTGATCGAGGAACGTTGGGCGCAACATCGGTTCATCGTCGACGTGCGCCTGCCACAGCAGCGTGTAGAGATAGGGCAACAGGCGGTAGCGCAATTCAATGGCGCTGCGGATCGCTGGTGTAATTGCCGGGTACATCCACGGTTCGTTGACCGTGCGATCGTCGTTCCAGGAGTGGATGGTAAAGCGCGGATGCATCACGCCGTTCTGTACCCAACGAACGAACAGTTCCGCATCCGGTTTATCGCCGGAGAAACCGCCAACATCGTGACCGACGTTATACAACCCGGAAAGGCTCATGCCGACGCCCATCCGCGTGTTGTAACGCAGCGTATCCCAGTTGGTGCGGTTATCTCCGCTCCAGGTCTGCACATAGCGCTGCATCCCGGCGCAGCCGGAACGGGAGATCAGATACGGGCGTTTCTGCGGCGCAAAACGCTGCTGCGCTTCCATCGAGGCGCGCATCATCAGCAGCGGCATCACCGGGCGAATATGTTTGATGGCGATTTCGCGGCCAAAACCCTGGCAGCGCGCTTCGCCGTCCCACACTTCGAATTCATTATTATCGTTCCAGGTGGAATCAATCCCCATCTCCAGCAGTTGCGTGGTCACACCGTCCTGCCACCAGGCAACGGTCTGCGGATTGGTAAAATCGAGATGAGACCCTTCATCGTCCCAGAAGCTGGAACGCTCCGGCGCGTCGTTTTCCGAATCGCGAATAAACAGGCCTTTCTCCGCCACTTCGTTATAGCGCGGGTGATCCTGCAACAGGCAGGGTTTGATATTCGCAGCCAGCTTCAGCCCGGCATCGTGAAACGCCTGGCTCATCACTTTCGGCTGCGGCACTTTGTCGTAGTTCCAGTTAAAGACGTAGCGCTTACCGTTAATTGAGGTATAGCCGGAGGAGAGCTGGAACGAATCGCACGGAATCGCATGTTCTTCGCACAGGCGAATAAAGTTCATCAGCTGATTTTGCGCATCCGGCGCATCGGTGTAATGCATGGTCGAGCCGCTGTAACCGAGGCTCCATTTCGGCCCGAACAGCGTTTTCCCCGTCAGGCGGACAAACGCTTTGGTCACATCCAGTGCGCGTGCGCCGGTAAAAATGTAGTAATCGATATCACCGGCTTCGGCCTGCCAGCGGCGATAAGCGGTGTGGTAGTTATCGATTTCATTGCCCAGATCCAGCCAGCAACTGCTGAGGTTGTCATAAAACAAGCCGTAGCTGATATCGTCCCGGCGCGTCAGGGTAAAGGGAATGTGTTTGTACAGCGGATCGGTGCTGGCGGCGTTATATCCCATTGCATCAAGGTTGCGCATTTCATAGCGCTGGCCGTTACGTTGCAGGTTGCCCGCTTTTTCACCAAGACCGTAAAAGCGCTCCTCTTTTTTACGGCTGAGATAGTGCGCCACGCCGTCGCCGTGCGCGTTCACCAGATAGGCGCTGGTAGGACGATCGCCTGCCAGCCACTGCCACTCGCCCGCCGCATTGCGGTAGTGCCACTCCAGCCACAGCGGCTGGTGGACCGTCACGCGTAGCTGCGCGCTTTCCAGCACCAGCGTGTCGGCCTGCTGAGTCAGCGTCCAGGCGGGCAGGGTGAAGCCCGACACATCTTCGCGCGAACGGCCTTCCCACGGCACATCTTCACGCGGCGCAATACTCCAGGTTCTGTCCAGCGCCAGCTCGCCTTTGCGTTTTAGCAGCACGCGGAACAGATGCTCTTCCAGCACATACAGGCACAAGGTGTGTTGCCCGTCCACCAGCAGCTCAACGTGGTGAGCCGCCTGTTTTTGTAACGTCCAGTTCTTCAGCGTTTTCATTTCAACGATCCACAATCAGGCGCGTTTAGCGCGACGTTCAGCAATAAATGCCACCAGGAACAGAGCGCCAATCAGGTCAAAGAAACCCATGGCAATAAACAGCGGATTGAAACCAATCTTGTCGGCGGTCACGCCGATCAGCAGTGAAAAGAGGAAGCTGGCGATCCACGCCGCCGAGCCGCGCATGCCGTTCACCGTCGCCATTTGCCCTTTATCGAAGGACTCGACCACCAGTGCGCTCAACATGCAGGAGATGATCTGGTGGCCAAAACCGCCAATCGAGATCAACACAATGGTGATGTAGGGATCGCGCGTGATGGCGACCACGGCCAGCGAAATCATCAGGAATGCGCCGGTCACGGAACTGGCCACCACCGAGTTCACACGGGTGCAGCCAAACCAGCGGGTATAGAGTTTGGTCAGATAACCGCTCGCCACGCTGCCGAGGTCAGCGGCGAGGAACGGCAGCCAGGCGAACATCGCAATCTGCTTCAGATCCATGCCGTGCTCTTTCGCCAGATAGAGCGGCACCCAGAAACTCAGCACCGCCCATGCCGGTTCCGCCATAAAAGCGGGAATGGCGATACCGTAAAAGCGCTTGTTTTTCGATACGGTTTTCAGCGCAGTAAAGAAGGGGAGTTTCACCGCTGGCGGTTCGTGATCCTGCTGAATAAAGGTCAGTTCGTCCTTGCTCAGGTTCGGGTGTTTATCCGGATTATGGTAAAACGCCCACCACAAAATGACCCACACCAGCGCCAGCACGCCGGTAAACATAAACGCGCCCTGCCAGCCAAACGAGGCATGGGCGAAGTAGATGATCGGCGGCGCCAGCATCGCACCAATCGAGAAGCCGACGCCCGCCCAGCCCGCAGCAACCGGGCGTTCCGCTTTCGGGAACCATTCGCCGATGGTTTTGGCGTTGGCTGGCGTGGCAGCAGCTTCCGATGCGCCCATGGTGAAGCGCAGGATCGCCAGATGCACCCAGTTGGCAGCACCCGCGTGGAAGATACAGGCCAGCGCCCAGATAATGGCGCACACCATAAAGCCGACTTTCAGGCCGATGACATCGATCAGCCAGCCGCACAGCGGCTGAAAAATGGTGTAAGCGAGCTGAAAGGCGCCGACAATCCACGAGTACTGTTCGGTGGTGATACCGAGGCTGCTTTTCAGTTCCGGCGCCAGAATGCCCAGCGAGTTACGGGTGATGTAGTTCACCGTCACACCGAATAAAAACAGCACCAGCATCCACCAGCGTAATTTTTTCACTATCCGGCGGCTCTTGCTGGCCGCCATTTCGTTGTTGATTCCCTGGCTCATTCTTTTCTCCGCACATCGTTTTGTAGGGAAGTCGGGGCGAGTCTTTCAGATTTGTTATACCGAAGTGGTTCGCCAGAAGATTTTTTTCGTTTTTTGCCATCAAAATGCATACAACTAGTATGGAAGTTGTACGACAGGTTTACGTTAGGTGAGAAAAATGCGCCGCTAAAGCGGATTTTGTGCAAGGATTCTCATCAGTGACGGCAGATATGCGGCAAACTCTTATTCATGCCATGAATAACAGGGTTTATGGCTCATGAAAATTTTCCCATTCAGCAAATGGAGCGAGATCACAGAATGGATAAAAAGCTAAAAATCAGTGAAATTGCCCGCCGTACAAACCTGTCTACCAGTACCGTTTCACGCGTGCTGGCCGGTAAAGCAAACACCAGCGAGCAGGCACGAAGCGCGGTGCTCGCCTGCGCCCGTGAGCTGGGCGTGATGGAGGGCATTGCTGCCGGGCGTCTGTTGCTGAATAACCTGGTGGTCTTTGCGCCGCAGCGCGCTTTTGATGAGCGGTCCGACATCTTTTATTACCGCGTGATCCAGAGCATCAACAAAGCGCTCGATTCTCACGAAGTACGGCTGCGCTACTGTGCGCTGGAGGAGTTGGACAGCGACGCTGGCACGTTTCTTGGCAGGATGCAGGCTGCGGAAACGCAGGCCGCAATCCTGCTCGGCATTGACGATCCGCACATTCACGATCTGGCAGCAGAGAGCGGCAAACCCTGCGTGTTGATCAACTGCCGCGACAGGCGGATGCGTCTACCGTCGATCGCGCCGGATCACCGCACCATTGGCGAATTTGCCGCACGCTATCTGTTTGATATGGGCCACCGCGACGTGGTGACTGTTATGTGCCTGCGCCGTTACACCATGGATCTGCGGCTGGCGGGGATCAAAGATGCCTGGCTGCATGACAATTTGCGCTTTAACAGCAAGCGCAATTTGATCACGGTTCCCAGTTTCAGCGCCCGCGAAGCGCAGCAGCGGGTGGGCGAGTGGCTGGACGACCCGGCGCATAATGTGCCGCCCACGGCATTTCTCGTCAGTGGGGATTTTATGGCGGAAGGCACGGTGCGCGCGTTGCAGCAGCGCGGTTTGCGTGTGCCGCAGGATATCTCGGTGATGAGTATCGATGCCTTTAACCTGGCGGCGATTCAGGATGTCCCGCTGACGGCGGTGCATGTTCCGCGCGATGAGCTGGGCGTTGAAGCGGTGCATCTGTTACAGCAGCGGTTGATTCGTCCGCAGGCGGCGGTCGGTTCGCTGCTGTTGAACGGCACGCTGGTGGTGCGGGAATCGGTACGGCGGATACGTTCGGGACAGCAACGCACCGCCGTTGAATGGCAGGGGCTATACGACGCTTAAACGTCGATACCCAGCGCACGTTTACCGTGCGCATTCAGATCATCAAGCGTAAAGCGGCCTGTCCAGTCGCTTTCGTAGTTCTCGCGCGGGAAATCCCCCGGCGATGCGCCTTGCTCCAGCGCCACTTTCACCTTGCGGGCATAAGCGAGGTTCTTCTCGCACAGCGGCGCGGCGGGAATATACATCACGTTCCCCCAGCCCTGCTGGTTTTCCACCGGCGCGACCGAGTGGATAACATCGCAGTGCCACCACACGGAATCGCCCGCGTCCAGCGCTGGTATGCTGCTCAGCGCCTCAATCAGTAGCGGGTGCCACTTCTCTGAAACCGGCAGAACGCGGCCCGGCGCGACGCCGCACAGTTCATCCTCCGGTACATCGTCAAGCAGCGGACGCAGCAGGATATACGCCATCGCTTCCGGGATCGGCACCACGTGCAGCAATCCCTGGCCGGGGATCATGTCCGACAGCGCCGTCCAGCCCTGGAAGGTACGGAATACTGAGCATTTGGTGGTGTTATCCACCGTGTACTCTTCCACCTCGGTGCGATGCGCGGCATCCCACGGATCGTACTCTTCCAGTTTGCCGTTAAACACGCTGGCGAATACGCGCTGGTAAGCGGGCAGCAACCAGCGCTCCAGCGCGCCGGAATCGGTATGCGCGCCGAGCCCTTTTGAGGTGGTACCCGGCGGGCGACGGCGGATGCGATCCGGGTAGATCACGCTGACATCCGGGTCGAACCACTGGCGGCCTTCGCTTTCGAAACGCCACAGGCGATTGAGGAAAGATTGCACTGCCGCCATTTCATTGCTTTGCCGCGCCTGCATTTGCGCCTGCGACCAGTAAATCGGGTAGATTTCCGGGCGCGACGCTTCCAGCGTGCCAAAGAAGCTGTCGCCCGGGCCTTTATACACATCGTCAAAATGGTTGGCGTCGAGATAATCCAGCATTGCGCGATCCCAGCCCAGCGCCCGATCGCGCGGAAAGTGGCCTTTGATCACCGCGCAACCGCGCTGTTTAATCAGCGCCCGCTGCGCGTCGCTAACACGGCCCTGCGCAATATCGGCGTAAGGGATTTGTGGCCAGACCGATTCGCCGCGCGCTTGCAGCGCTTTGATCTCTGCGACACGGGCGGCAATCTGCTCGCTCAGGCGGTTAAAGACGCTTTGCACGTCGCCGATCTGCGCGCGCAGTGTCTGTTTCATCTGACGAATCGACGCTTTGTGATCGGCAGGCAAGGTCTCGCTGGTAAACGTCATGTGAACCTCTCAACTTTCATTCGAAAGAAATTAAACTTACAAGTGATAATCTAAGTTAAAAATAAGTTAATGCAAGTTTAAAAATTTGATGGGCAGCACAAAGGGAGAAAAGAGAGAAGAGCAGGGGAGGAAAAAGCCGGAGCGGGCGCTCCGGCGGGAGATTAGCGGTCGAACGGTGCGGTATTATCGAGCACGGCCTGAATCACGTTCAGCGCGCCCTGATGATTGTTGTCATCGGTCTGATGGCGGGCAATGGCTTTAATGGCATCCCCGGCGTTGCCCATGGCAAAGGAGAACTCCGTCATGCGTAGCATTTCAGCGTCATTACCGCTGTCGCCAATGGTGACGCACTGCTGCGGCGACACGCCCCAGCGTTTCAGCAGGCGGGTAATGCCGTTGGCTTTATGCAGACCGGGGATAATCAAATCAACGAAGCCAAAACCGCTGGTGACCGGCTTCATAATGCCATCAAGTGAGACATGCAGTTCATCGATGAGCTGCGGAATCTCGCTGTCCGGTAAGTTCAGCGAGAACTTAAACAGCGTGTCGTCAATCTTCTGGAAATCGCGCACCGGTTTTAAACGGTAGTAGTGCTTTGACATCAGATCGACAAATTCGGCCGGGGCGTTCTCGCTTACGTAGGCGCTTTCCAGCCCGCAGGCGACAAAGTTCAGGCTGCTGTCTTTTAACAGTTCGCCAATGACGACCTGCGCTTCGTGACGGGTCAGCTCACCGTGGAACAGTTGCTGGCCATGTTCATACACCAGCGCGCCGTTTTCGGCGACGAAACAAATCTTCTCTTTCAGTTCCGGGAAGAAGGAGATCAGCTGGTAATACTGGTTGCCGCTGGCGACCACAAACTCAATACCGCGCTGCTGAAGTTGCTGGAATTGCGCCATAAACCGCGTGCGATCGTACTGCTTGGCGTCATCAAGGAAAGTTCCGTCCATGTCAGTGACGATAACTTTGACGGTCATATACTGCGCTCCTGAATATTTTTGTAACGAGCAATATTCTAGAGACAATGTGAGCTGATGCACAAATTTTATTTCATATGAAAGTTTAACCGTCGTCTTTCGAACCGCAGGTGCGTTGGCTGCGGCGGTGCGCCCCGGTCACTTACTAGTGTAAGCTCCCGGGGACTTACCGCCTTGCCGCCTTCCTGCCATTCGAAATCCATAGGTTAAAGGGGAAGGGAGTACAGGTAGCGGCGTTATGTATATTGCCGGACAAACGCAGCGCTGTCCGGCAATCACCTTACAAAGTGTGTTCGGTACGGGCGATAATGTCGTCCTGCGTATCCGGCGACAGGGCGGTGAAGAACGCCGAATAACCTGCCACGCGCACCACTAAATCGCGGTACTGATCCGGATGTTTTTTCGCTTCCAGCAGCGTCTCGCGCGAAACAATGTTGTACTGAATATGCCAGCCCTTATGCACTTCAAAGAACGTGCGCAGCAGCACCATCAGTTTCTGCTTATCGCTCTCGTTTTCCAGCGTTGCCGGGTTCAGCTTCTGGTTCAACAACACGCCGCCGAGGATCGCTTCGACCGGCAGTTTACCCACCGAACTGATGACCGCCGTCGGGCCGAGATGATCGGTACCGGAAGCGGGACTTGCACCTTCCGCCAGCGGGGTGTGCGCCTTGCGGCCATCCGGCGTTGCCATGGTGGCGGCACCAAACGGCACGTTGGCGGAAATCGACGACGTTCCGGCGTAGTAATTGCCGCCAATCGGGCCGCGGCCGTAGCGTGGATTATGGTACTGCTTCAGTTCGTCGATATAGGTCTGATAGGCGCGCACCAGCAGGTTATCCACGCTGTCATCGTCGTTACCGTATTTCGGCGCGCTGTTCACCAGACGCTGGCGCAGTTGTTCGTGCGTCAGGCCGTCAAAATTCGCCGCCAGCGCATCTGCCAGTTGCTGCTGCCCGATTACGCCCTGATCAAAGACCAGTTTTTTCACCGCAGCCAGGCTGTTGCCGAGGTTGGCGATCCCGACCTGCAAACCGGAAACCCAGTCATACTTCGCACCGCCCTGTTTGATGCTTTTCGCCCGTTCGATGCAGTCGTCAACCAGCGCTGAGCAGAGAATATCCGGCACGTTCTCTTCCAGCATGGTATCGACGACATACTCGATCTCGATGGATTTACGCGTGTAATAGCGGATCTGCCGATCCCACGCCTGCATCACTTCATCAAATGCTGCAAAGTTACCGGTGGAAAGCGCTTTGCTCTGCGGCAGGAAGATCTTACCGCTGGTGGCGTCGCGACCGCCTTCCAGCGCGGCCAGCATCACGCGGGCAAAATTGATAAAACTCATGCCGGTGCAGCGGTAGCCCCATTTGCCGCCGACCGCTGTTTCGATACAGCCAATCGCGGCATAGTCGTAGGCATCGGCCGTTTCGACGCCCAGTTTGATAAATTCCGGGATCACAATTTCGTCGTTATTGAACGCCGGCATGCCGAAGCCGCAGCGGATCACCTGCACGCAGGCGTCGAGGAAGTCGTTGCTCATCCCGGCGTGGTAACGCACGCTCAGGTTCGGCTGCGTGGAGCGCAGACGACCGCAGGATTCGAGGATCGCATACGACAGCGGATTTACCGCATCCTGCGCTGCGCCGTTAATCCACTGCTGCCCGCCGATGGTGACGTTCTGGTATAGCGGGCTACCCGCCGACGCTTTCGAGTGCGAGCCGGAACGGATCTTGTTCACTTCCAGCAGCTTCAACCAGCAACTGTGCAACAGCTCGATGGCATCTTCCCGTTGCAGTGATTGTTGCAGTTCAACATCGCGGCGGTAATAGGGATAGAGATACTGATCCATGCGGCCGAACGAGACCGAGTGGCCGTTGGATTCAATTTGCAAAATCAACTGGATAAAATAGCAAAGCTGCAACGCCTGCCAGAAAGTTTTCGGCGGTTCATGGGCAATAATCAGGCAGTTTTCCGCTATCGCCAGCAGTTCGTCGCGGCGGCTTTGGCGCGTTTCTTCACCCGCCATTTTCCGCGCCAGATCGGCAAAACGCTCAATATGCAGGCTCACGGCCTCAAGCACGATATCGATCGCTTTCAGGAACTGGTCGCCGTGCAGATCGTCAAGCACCGTCAGGTTGATGCGCGTGCGGCGTTCGTCCACTTTATGCCGCAGACCATCCAGCCCTTTCTCCAGCAGCAGCGGGAAGTTGACGGCGAGGTGCGCATCGCCGGAGGTCATGTTGCCTTCGGCTTTAATAATGCCGGTGTCGAGCAGCGCTTTTTGTTCGTCGGTAAACATACCATAGCAACGATCCTGCACCGTCTGGCCGCGCCACCACGGGCAGATCTCATGCAGTATGCGCTTATTCTCTTCGCTGACGGCAAAACCGGCACCGGGGCGATCCGCCAGTTCGTCGATCTCTTTTTCAATCCACGAAACGGTGTATTCCGGGAAGATCGGCGCGGCGCGAACTTCGCTGGCCTGGTTGCCGATAATCAACTCGTCATGCTTGATCCAGATCGTGCGCTGCGCCAGATGGTGCGCCAGCGCCAGCGCGCGACGTACCGGCAGCGGTTTATCCATATTCTGCTGATAAATCTGAGTGTAATGGCGGGCGCGTTCGGTGCAGACCGGCGGTTTAACAATATGGATCAGCGCCGTTTTATGCGCTTTGATGCGGTCAGTCAGCGTGTTCAGTTGCAGTGTGGTCATGGTGTTATCCTCGTAATGTCGCCGTCAGCCCTTTCTGGCTGGCAAAATCTTCGGCAAACGCCAGCAATTGCGGGGCGTCGAGCGGCTTTTCAGGGGCGGTGTAGGGTTCGCCAAGCAGGTGGTACTTGTTCATGCCCAGCGTGTGATAAGGCAAAAAATGGATGTCGCTGACGTTCAGTTCGTCGGCGGCAAAGGTGGTAATGGCTTTGATTGACGCTTCGTCAGCGTTAAAACCGGGGATCAGCGGCACGCGGATGGTCATCTTTTTCCCCGCCTGCGCCAGCCGTTTCAGGTTGTCGAGCACGCGTCTGGCCGAACCGCCGGTCCACTGACGAAATAGAGCCTCATCGACGTGCTTCAAATCCGCCAGAAACAGATCAACGTAAGGCAGGGAAGGTTCGATATAGTGCCACGGCACATGCAGGCAGGTTTCCACTGCCGTATGAATACCCTGCTGGTGGCTGCTTTGCAGCAGCGCCTGCGCCAGTTGCGGGTTCATAAACGGTTCGCCGCCGGAAAGGGTGATCCCGCCGCCGCTGCGCAGGTAAAAGGGTTTATCGCGCAGCACGGCGGCCATGATTTCATCAACGCTTTGCGTTTCGCCGCAGACGCTCAGCGCCTGGGTCGGGCAGCAATCGGTCAGGGCGTTAAGCTGCGTATCGTTTAGCTTTTCCCGGTGGATCAGCAAACCGTTCAGCGCACGCTCAATCACCTGCGGTGCGGCCTGCTGACACAAATCGCAGCCTGCAAGGCACAGACGCTCATCAAACAGCAGGTCGCGCGTGCGGGAGCGGCTTTCCGGGTTCTGGCACCAGCGGCAGCTCAGCGAACAGCCCTTCAGAAAGACCACCGTACGAATACCGGGGCCATCATGGGTGGAATAGCGCTGAATATTGAAAATCATAACCTGCCTCCGTTATTTCATATGAATAGTAAATTACTTTCGAATGAAAGTTATTTTGATGAAGGTCAACTCTTTGGCGGGTTGTTGCGTGATAGCGTTAAAGCATGCGGAAACTCACACTTCAGGTGAAAACGATGGAACTCTATCTTGATACCTCTGATGTCGCGGCAGTGAAGAAACTGGCGCGTATCTTCCCGCTGGCGGGTGTAACCACAAACCCCAGCATTGTCGCCAGCGGCGCTATACCAATTGAGAAACTGTTGCCCGCCTTGCATGAGGCGCTGGACGGCCGCGGGCGGTTGTTTGCCCAGGTGCTGGCGAATGATGCCGACGGTATGGTGGCCGAAGCGCGTAAGCTGCGGGAAATGGTGGCCGATCTGGTGGTGAAAGTACCGGTAACGGCAGAAGGTCTGGCGGCGATTAAGCGCTTAAAAACGGAAGGTATTCCGACGCTCGGCACTGCCGTTTACGGCGCGGCGCAGGGATTGCTGGCGGCGCTGGCGGGCGCGGAGTATATCGCGCCGTATGTTAACCGCGTAGATGCGCAGGGCGGCGACGGAATTCAGACCGTGACAGAGTTACAGCGCCTGCTCACGCTGCATGCGCCGCAGTCGAAAGTGCTGGCGGCGAGCTTTAAAACACCGCGCCAGGCGCTGGATTGCCTGCTGGCGGGCTGTGCATCCATTACGCTGCCGCTGGATGTGGCGCAGCAGATGATTGCTGCTCCGGCGGTAAGTGCGGCAGTCGGGAAGTTTGAACAGGACTGGCTGGCGGCCTTTGGGCGCGTCACGCTCTGAGTAATAAGCCGGCTGGCATCGCGCCATCCGGCAATGACATCAGCCGCCGCATACTTCACAGGTGGGGTTGCGTTGCAGTTTCATTTCGCGGAACTGGCAGGTCATCGCATCATACATCACGATTTTCCCCGCCGCTGGCGTGCCATAGTGCGCCAGCACTTTTATCGCTTCCATCGCCTGCAACGAACCAATCACTCCCACTAATGGCGCCATCACACCGGCTTCCACGCAGGTCAGCGCGTTTTCGCCAAACAGGCGGCTCAGACAGCGGTAGCAGGGGGTATTTTCTTGCCAGGTAAAGACGCTGATCTGCCCCTCCATACGAATGGCCGCGCCGGAAACCAGCGGCACTTTATGCTGAAAACAGCCCGCGTTGAGTTGATTGCGAATGGCGACATTATCGGTGCAGTCCAGCACCAGGTCATGGGCGGCAATCTGCGCGAACAGCGACGCTTCATCCAGCAGCGCATTGATGGCGGTGTACTGCACATGCGGATTAATGCGCAGCAGCGATTCGCGGGCGGAATCCACTTTCGCCACGCCAATATCCGCATCGCCGTGCAGCGTCTGGCGTTGCAGATTGGAGAGCGCCACGCTATCGAAATCGAGCAGCGTCATCTGCCCGGCGCCCGCCGCCGCCAGATACTGCGCGGCAGCGCAACCCAGACCGCCCAGGCCGACCACCAGCACGCGGGCAGCTTTTAACCGCTCCTGACCGTCAAAATCAAAACCGCGCAGAATGATCTGCCGGTTGTAGCGCATCATCTCCGCGTCGCTGAGTTCGACCATCTTTAGCCTCCAAAGAGCGGGGTAAACATCTCAACGTCCACCCATTCGCCCGCTTCGACATTGCCGCGCTCGCGCTCCAGCACCACGAAACAGTTGCCCTGGCTGAAGGAGCTGAAAATGTGCGAACCCTGATGTCCGGTACTGCGCACTTCCAGCGAACCATCTTCGCCGCGGCTTACTATGCCGCGCTGGAAATCGAGACGACCGGGTGTCTTTTTCAACCGTTCCACGGCGCGGGCGCGAAAACGCAGCGGCTCGAAAGTAGCCGTATCGCCGCTCAGTTTCGCCAGCAGCGGCTGCACCAGTTGGTAGAAAGTGAGAACAGCGGAAACCGGATTGCCGGGCAGACCGCAGAACCAGCTATGGCTCAGCTTGCCGAAGGCGAAGGGTTTGCCGGGCTTGATCGCCAGCTTCCAGAAGGCGATTTCGCCCAGTTCGTCGAGGATGGTTTTGGTGTAATCGGCTTCGCCTACCGACACGCCGCCGGAGCTGATGACCACATCGGCCTGCTGGTCTGCGGCGATAAAGGTCGCACGCAGTTTTTCCGGATCGTCCGGAATAATGCCGAGGTTAATCACCTCGTAACCCAGTTGCGCCAGCATCAGATGAATAGCCAGGCGGTTGGTGTCATAAATCTGCCCGTCGGCCAGCGGTTGCCCCGGCAGTTGCAGCTCGTCACCGGTAGAGAACAGCGCCACGCGGACTTTGCGCAGCACGGAGACATCCGCAATGCCCAGCGATGCCAGCACCGGCAACTCGGCGGCAGTCAGTTTGGTTCCGGCGCGAAACACCACGGCATCTTTGGTGATATCTTCACCGGCCCTGCGGATGTTCTGATTTTGGCGTACCTCAGAGGTAAAGCGGATACCGGCGTCTGTTTGCTCGGTTTGTTCCTGCATCACGACGGCATCGCAACCGGCAGGAATCGGCGCGCCGGTCATAATGCGCACGCAGGTGCCTGCTGGCCACTCGCCTGCGAAAGGCTGTCCGGCAAAGGCTTTGCCCGCCACCGGTAAAGCGCTGCCGCTACTCACATCGGCGATCCGCACGGCATAACCGTCCATCGCCGAGTTATCAAAACCGGGGACATTTAGCGGGGAGATAATATCTTCTGCCACCACGCGGCCAAAGCAGGCGATGAGCGGTAAGGTTTCGCTTTCCGTCAGCGGCGAAATGCGTGACAACATCTGTGACAGGGCCGTCTCCAGCGAGATCAGGCCATTTGATGATTCCATATTTACTGTCCTGCACAATGCGTTAAGGGGCACATTATGGCAGAAAAGGCGAGTCGCCAACACGGCTTGCGGCTACCTCGTTGTAATCACATCGCTTTACATCGTTGTAACGAATTTCTATATTCAGAAATCGTCGGAAACGAAGTGAACCCGGGCAGCACAAATGGTGAAAGCGGTAATCGCAATACATGGCGGGGCGGGAGCGATCGCCCGTGCGCAGATGAGCCAGCAACAGGAGCTGCGATATGTCGAGGCACTCTCTTCGATTGTCGAAACCGGCCAGCGAATGCTGGAGGCGGGCGAAAGCGCGCTGGACGTGGTCACCGAAGCGGTGCGCCTGCTGGAAGAGTGCCCGCTGTTTAACGCCGGGATCGGCGCGGTGTTCACCCGCGATGAAACCCACGAACTTGATGCCTGCGTGATGGATGGCAACACTCTGCACGCCGGGGCCGTCGCAGGCGTCAGCCGCCTGCGTAACCCGGTGCTGGCGGCGCGGCTGGTGATGGAGCAAAGCCCGCACGTATTAATGATTGGCGAAGGGGCGGAGAATTTCGCCTTTTCGCACGGTATGGCCGAGGTTTCGCCGACGATCTTCTCTACGCCGGAGCGTTTCCAGCAACTGTTGCAGGCGCGGGAAAACGGGCAAACGGTGCTCGATCATGGCTCTGCGCCGCTCGATGAGAGTAAAAAATTCGGTACGGTTGGTGCGGTGGCGCTCGATAAACAGGGGAACCTGGCGGCCGCGACCTCTACGGGTGGTATGACCAATAAATTGCCGGGGCGCGTCGGCGACAGCCCGCTGCCGGGCGCCGGGTGTTATGCCAATAACGCCAGTGTAGCGGTCTCCTGTACCGGCACCGGCGAAGTCTTTATCCGCACGCTGGCGGCGTACGATATTGCGGCGCTGATGGACTACGGCGGATTAAGTCTGCACGAGGCCTGCGAAGCGGTGGTGATGGATAAACTCCCGGCGCTCGGCGGCAGCGGCGGGCTGATTGCTATCGATCGTGAAGGCAATGTCGCATTGCCGTTTAACAGCGAAGGGATGTACCGCGCCTGGGGCTATGCCGGCGATGCGCCGAGCGTAGGCATTTATCGTGAATAAGGAGAGTGGGGTGTCGCACGGGGTTGAGACAGATGCCGATGTGGTGCTGGATGTCCGCAATCTGAATATCGGTTTTCGTGATGAAAAAGAGCTGACCCCGGCGGTACGTCACCTCTCATTTTCCCTGAAACGGGGCGAAACGCTGGCTATTGTCGGCGAGTCCGGCTCCGGTAAATCGGTGACGGCGCTGTCGCTGCTGCGCCTGATTGAACAGGCGGGCGGTGAAGTGAGCTGCGATCATATGCGCTTGACGCGGCGCAATCGCCAGAAAGTGGATCTGACCCGCCTCTCTTCGTCGCAGATGCGTAGCGTGCGCGGCGCTGACATTGCGATGATTTTTCAGGAGCCGATGACCTCGCTCAACCCGGTCTTTCCGGTTGGCGAGCAGATTGCCGAGTCGATTCGCCTGCACCAGCGGCTGGGGCGTGAAGATGCGATGAATGAAGCGCGGCGCATGCTCGACCTGGTGCGCATTCCGGAGTCGCAGGCTATTTTATCCAGCTTCCCGCATCAGCTTTCCGGCGGCATGCGCCAGCGGGTGATGATTGCTATGGCGCTGTCGTGTCGTCCGGCGGTGCTGATCGCCGACGAGCCGACCACCGCGCTGGATGTCACGATCCAGGCGCAGATCCTGCAACTGATCGCGGTGCTGCAAAAAGAGATGTCGATGGGGGTGATTTTTATCACTCACGATATGGGCGTGGTGGCGGATGTCGCTGACCGGGTTCTGGTGATGAACGATGGCGAAGCGGTGGAGACGGGCACGGTAGATCAGGTTTTCAATGCGCCGTCGCATCCTTATACCAAAGCGCTGCTGGCTGCAGTGCCCAAACTTGGCGCGATGAACGGCAGCAATCTGCCGCGCCGCTTTCCGCTGATTTCCATGAAAAACCCTCAGCATCAGGAAGCGGAAACCGAACAGAATACGGTGGTGCCGGGCGAGCCGATTTTGCAGGTGCGCGATCTGGAAGCGCGCTTTCCGCTGCGCAGCGGCATTCTCAACCGCGTGACCAAAGAGGTGCATGCGGTGGAAGGCGTCAGCTTTGATCTCTGGCCGGGCGAAACGCTGTCGCTGGTCGGTGAATCTGGCTGTGGAAAGTCAACCACCGGGCGGGCGCTGCTGCGGCTGGTGGAGAGTCAGGGCGGTTCGATTATCTTTAACGGTCAGCGGATCGACACGTTGCCGGACAGCAAATTGAAACAGGTGCGTCGCGATATTCAGTTTATTTTCCAGGATCCTTATGCTTCGCTGGATCCCCGCCAGACGGTGGGCGATTCGATTATCGAGCCGCTGCGGGTGCACAATTTATTAGCGGAAAAAGAGGGACATCAGCGGATTGAGTGGCTGCTGGAGCGCGTCGGCCTGAAACCGGAGCACGCCTGGCGTTACCCACATGAGTTTTCCGGCGGCCAGCGGCAGCGCATCTGCATTGCCCGCGCGCTGGCGCTGAATCCGCGCGTGGTAGTGGCGGATGAGTCGGTCTCGGCGCTGGATGTCTCTATCCGCGCGCAGATCATCAATTTATTGCTCGATCTCCAGCGTGAAATGGGGATCGCGTTCCTGTTTATTTCCCACGATATGGCGGTGGTGGAGCGCATCAGCCACCGGGTGGCGGTAATGTACCTTGGGCAGATTGTTGAGATTGGCCCGCGCCGCGCGGTATTCGAAAACCCGCAACACCCCTATACGCGCAAATTAATGTCGGCGGTTCCGGTGGCCGATCCTGCGCATACCCATGCGCAAAGAGTGCTGTTATCTGATGACATGCCCAGCAATATCCGCAAGCGCGGCGAGTCAATGCAACGCGTGCAGTTGCAGAACGTGGGGCCGGGGCACTATGTTGCCCGTTCCACGCCTGGCAGTACGCAGTCCCGTTTTTAACTGAGCAGTGGCAGGGTTATTCAGGAGAGCAACATGACACAATTCGTTTACCGGCAGTGGCGGCTCGTTGCAGGCATGTTGTTCGCGCTGACCGCCACGCAGGCCTTTGCCGCGAAAGACGTGGTGGTTGCGGTCGGCTCCAATTTCACCACGCTCGATCCCTATGATGCCAATGACACGCTGTCGCAGGCGGTAGCAAAATCCTTTTATCAGGGGCTGTTTGGCCTGGATAAAGATATGAAACTGGAAAACGTGCTGGCGCAAAGCTACACAGTTTCTGCCGACGGGCTGATCTACACCATTTTCCTGCGTCAGGGCGTGAAGTTTCAGGATGGAACCGACTTTGATGCCGCAGCCGTTAAGGCCAACCTCGATCGCGCCAGCGATCCGGATAACAGCCTGAAGCGCTACAACCTGTATAAAAATATCGACTTAACCGAGGTGGTGGATCGCTACACGGTAAAAATCATTCTTAAGCAGCCTTTCTCAGCGTTTATCAATATTCTGGCGCATCCGGCAACGGCGATGATCTCTCCGGCGGCGCTAAAAAAGTACGGCAAAGATATCGGTTTTCATCCGGTGGGTACCGGCCCGTATGAACTGGAAGCCTGGAATCAGACCGACTTTGTGAAGGTGAAGAAGTTCGACGGTTACTGGCAGAAAGGGCAGCCGAAACTCGATTCCATCACCTGGCGCCCGGTGGTGGATAACAATACGCGTGCGGCGATGCTGCAAACCGGTGAGGCGCAGTTCGCATTTCCGATCCCTTATGAGCAGGCGGAAGTGCTGAAGAGAAACAGCAAGCTTGAACTGGTCGCCAGCCCGTCGATTATGCAGCGTTACATCAGCATGAACGTCACACAAAAACCGTTTGATAACCCGAAAGTGCGCGAAGCGATTAACTACGCTATCAACCGCCCGGCGCTGGTGAAGGTAGCTTTTGCCGGTTTCGCTACGCCCGCTACCGGCGTGTTGCCGCCGTCGATCCCCTATTCGCAGGCATATCAGCCCTGGCCTTACGATCCGGCAAAAGCCCGCGAGCTGCTGAAAGAGGCGGGTTATCCGCAGGGCTTCAGCACAACGCTGTGGTCGTCGCATAACCACAGTACCGCGCAGAAGGTGTTGCAGTTTACCCAGCAGCAACTGGCGCAGGTGGGGATTAAAGTGCAGGTGACCGCGATGGATGCCGGGCAGCGCGCGGCGCAAGTGGAAGCCAAAGGGCAGAAAGAGAGTGGCGTACGCATGTTTTATACCGGTTGGTCGGCCTCAACCGGCGAAGCAGACTGGGGGCTGTCGCCGCTGTTTGCTTCATGGAACTGGCCGCCGACGCAGTTCAACACCGCGTTTTACAGTAACCCACAGGTGGATAAAGATTTTGCCGATGCGCTAAGAACCTTCAGCCCGCAAGAGAAAGAGCGTTTGTACAAACAGGCGCAGGACATCATCTGGCAGGAGGCGCCATGGGTGCCGCTGGTGGTGGAAAAG
The DNA here is from genome assembly GCF_000280495.2 of Kosakonia radicincitans DSM 16656. Classification (NCBI taxonomy): domain Bacteria; kingdom Pseudomonadati; phylum Pseudomonadota; class Gammaproteobacteria; order Enterobacterales; family Enterobacteriaceae; genus Kosakonia; species Kosakonia radicincitans. Next base: position 3,830,255 of record NZ_CP018016.1, on the reverse strand, counting down.
CTGGTTTCCGCGCATAACAAGAAGCTGACCGGTTTCTATATCATGCCCGATACCGGGTTCAGCTTTGACAATGCTGATTTGGTGAAATAACTGACTCATTCCACCTTACCGGACGGAAGGGGGCATGAGGGAACAAGCGATGCTTAATTATATTATTAAACGCCTGCTGGGCCTGATCCCGACGCTACTGATTGTGGCCGTGCTGGTGTTTTTATTTGTGCATTTACTGCCAGGGGATCCGGCGCGGCTGATTGCCGGGCAGGAGGCTGACGCGCAGGTGATTGAACTGGTGCGCCGCCAGCTTGGGCTGGATCAGCCGCTGTGGTTACAGTTCTGGCACTACATCACCAGCGTGTTGCAGGGGGATTTCGGCATTTCGATGGCGTCCCGCCGCCCGGTAGTGGATGAGATCGCCAGCCGCTTTATGCCGACGCTGCTGCTAACCCTCACCAGCATGTTCTGGGCGATGCTGTTCGGGCTGGGTGCCGGCATTGCCGCCGCCGTGTGGCGCAACCGCTGGCCGGATCATCTGGGAATGGCGCTGGCGGTCACCGGGATCTCATTCCCCGCTTTTGCGCTGGGGATGCTGCTGATGCAAATCTTCTCCGTTGAACTGGGCTGGTTGCCGACCGTGGGCGCCGATAGCTGGCAGCACTATATTTTGCCTTCTTTGACGCTGGGCGCGGCCGTGGCCGCCGTGATGGCGCGCTTCACCCGCGCCTCGTTTGTTGATGTGCTGAATGAGGATTATATGCGCACCGCGCGCGCCAAAGGCGTCAGCGAGCGCTGGGTGATCCTTAAGCACGGTCTGCGTAATGCGATGATCCCGGTCGTCACTATGATGGGGCTGCAATTTGGCTTCCTGCTGGGCGGCTCGATTGTGGTGGAAAAAGTCTTTAACTGGCCGGGGCTGGGGCGTTTGCTGGTGGACTCGGTGGAAATGCGCGACTACCCGGTGATCCAGGCGGAAGTGCTGCTCTTTTCGCTGGAATTTATTCTTATCAACTTGGTGGTTGATGTGCTCTACGCCGCGCTCAACCCTGCTATCAGGTATAAGTAAGGATGCGATTGTTTAACTGGCGCCGACAGGCGATTTTGAACGCCATGCCGGTGGTGAAACCGGGACATGTCCGCACGCCGTGGCATGAGTTCTGGCGACGTTTTTGCCGCCAGCCACTGGCTATGGCCGCCGGGCTGTTTGTGCTGCTGCTGATCCTGCTGGCGGTAATTGCGCCGTGGATTGCTCCCTACGATGCGGAAACCTACTTCGACTATGACCGGCTGAATGAAGGGCCGTCGCTGGTGCACTGGTTCGGCGTCGATTCGCTGGGCCGCGATATCTTCAGCCGCGTGCTGGTTGGCGCGCAGATCTCGCTGGCGGCCGGCCTTTTTGCCGTGCTGATTGGCGCAGCGATTGGTACGGTGCTTGGGTTGCTGGCGGGTTATTACGAAGGCTGGTGGGATCGCCTTATCATGCGCATCTGCGACGTGCTGTTCGCGTTTCCCGGCATTCTGCTGGCGATTGCGGTGGTGGCGGTGATGGGCAGCGGGATGGCGAATGTGATCATTGCCGTGGCCGTCTTCTCGGTGCCCGCTTTTGCCCGCTTGGTGCGCGGCAATACGCTGGTGCTGAAGCAGCAGACGTTTATCGAGTCGGCGCGCAGCATCGGTGCCAGCGATACGGTGATTTTGTTCCACCATATTCTGCCGGGAACGGTGTCGTCGATTGTGGTCTATTTCACCATGCGTATCGGCACCTCGATTATCTCTGCCGCCAGCCTGTCGTTCCTCGGAATGGGCGCGCAACCGCCGACGCCGGAGTGGGGCGCGATGCTCAACGAAGCCCGTGCGGATATGGTGATTGCCCCGCATGTGGCGCTGTTTCCATCGCTGGCGATTTTTCTGACGGTGCTGGCGTTTAACCTGTTCGGCGACGGCCTGCGCGACGCGCTGGATCCGAAGATTAAAGGGTAAGGCCGATCTCTATTGCCGGATGGCGGCGTCGGCTTATTTGATCTGGGGAAATGGTACAGCAGAAACAAAAAACCCGGCATAGTAGCCGGGTTTTTATGGCATTAAACGCGGGAGCCCCACAGGTCGTACTCGTCGGCGTTTTCCACTTTCACGCGGATCACATCGCCCGGTTTGACACGGGTTTCACCGTTCAGGTACACCGCGCCGTCGATCTCAGGCGCATCTGCCATGCTGCGGCCAATCGCGCCTTCTTCATCCACTTCATCAATGATGACGAGAATTTCGCGGCCGATTTTTTCCTGCAAACGTTCCGCCGAGATCTGCTGTTGCAACTGCATAAAGTGGTTCCAGCGCTCCTCTTTGACCTCTTCCGGCACCTGATCCGCCAGCTCGTTGGCCGTTGCGCCTTCCACCGGGCTGTATTTGAAGCAGCCGACGCGATCCAGACGCGCTTCTTTCAGGAAATCCAGCAGCATCTGGAAATCTTCTTCGGTTTCACCAGGGAAGCCGACGATAAAGGTGGAGCGCAGGGTCAGCTCCGGGCAAATCTCACGCCACTGTTTGATGCGCGCTAACTGACGATCGACCGAACCCGGGCGCTTCATCAGCTTGAGAATGCGTGGGCTGGCGTGTTGCAGCGGGATATCCAGGTACGGCAGGATTTTGCCTTCCGCCATCAGCGGAATGACATCATCAACGTGCGGATACGGATAAACGTAATGCAGACGCGTCCAGATGCCGAGCTTCGCCAGTTGCTCGCACAGGCCGACCATACTGGTTTTCACCGGCTCGCCGTTATGGAAGCCCATGCGATGCTTCACATCCACGCCATAAGCGGAAGTATCCTGCGAGATCACCAGCAGCTCTTTCACGCCCGCATCGACCAGACGTTTGGCTTCGGCCAGCACATCGCCAATCGGACGGCTCACCAGATCGCCACGCATCGACGGGATGATGCAGAAGGTGCAACGGTGGTTACAGCCTTCGGAAATTTTCAGATACGCGTAGTGACGCGGCGTCAGTTTTACGCCCTGTTCCGGCACCAGGCTGATAAACGGGTTGTGTTTCGGTTTCGGCACATAGTGATGAACATGGGACAGCACCTGCTCATAGCTGTGCGGCCCGGTGATTTCCAGCACCTTCGGATGCACTTCGCGAATTTGATCTTCTTTCGCACCCAGGCAACCGGTGACGATAACTTTGCCGTTTTCGTTCAGCGCTTCGCCGATGACTTCCAGCGACTCTTGCACCGCGCTGTCGATAAAGCCGCAGGTATTGACGATAACCATATCGGCGTCGTCATAGCTCTGGACAACGTCGTAACCTTCGGTGCGCAGCTCGGTAAGGATGCGCTCGGAATCGACCAGGTTTTTCGGACACCCTAACGATATAAAACCAATCTTAGACATTTTTTATACTGTACATTGCTCGGAATCGGGGGATTATACATATGCCTCAACGGTACAGCTATATCTGCTGGTTATCGAAAAGGCCGCATAAAAGGGTTAACCGGGCGTTTGTTTTACGCGCCGAATGGAACTTATTGAAATTGAAGATCCCCGGCGGGCGCTGTTCGCTCGAAGAACACAATAAAAGATCATCTGATGGGGCCGGGCGATGGTGTACGGGTGGCGGCGCAGCGACACCCGTCGTGATTTTACCTTTCATGTAATGCATCTGCTCTGGCGCGCAAGAGCGGTTTTAACAGGTACTGAAGAATGGTGCGCTTACCCGTAATAATATCGACCGAAGCCACCATACCCGGAATGATTAATAACGGTTTATCGTCAGTGCCAAGATGGTTTTTATCGGTGCGCAGACGAATAACATAGAAACTATTCCCATCCTTATCTGTCACCGTATCCGGGCTTATCTGCACCAGTTTGGCAGGCAGACCACCGTAAATGGTGTAATCGTAAGCGGAGAATTTCACCATCGCTTCCTGCCCCGGATGGATAAAGGCAATATCCTGCGGGCGAATTTTTGCCTCAATCAGCAATGTGTCATCCAGCGGTACGATTTCAACCATATCATTTCCTGGCTGAATAACGCCGCCAATGGTGTTGACCATGACCTGCTGCACAATCCCCCGTACCGGTGAGACGACCATGGTGCGATTGACCCGGTCTTCAATCGCTTTGTTGGTTGCTTCGGCTTTGCTGAGATCGGTACGAGCCTGATTCAGTTGAGTGAGTGCGTCGCTGCGGGTATTGTCCAGCGTCTCTTTGATTTTGCTTTCTATCTCTTTTACCGCGGCTACCGCACCCGGTATCGCCACTGTTGTGGTGTCCAGTTGCCCGCGCGTCTCCACTTCTGTTCGCTGGAGTCGCAACACTTCCACGCGGGAGATCGCGCCTTTGCTGATTAACGGGACAGAAAGGCTGATCTCCTGTTGCAACAATTGCAGGCTTTTCCGGTACTGCCCGGCTTTGGCCTGCATATCAAGCAGTTCCTGTTTTTTTTGCACCAGCTGTTCATTCAGCCCCGCGATAGCGCTGTTGACGCGGTTATTAATGCTGGTAAACAGTTCCATTTCGCCTTTGGCGATATCCGGCGCATCTTTAACAATATCGGGTGACAACGTCAGCGTTGTGTCGCCATTCGTCTGGGCTGTCAGGCGCTCTACGCGCGCCCGCAATGCCAAACGATCGGCACCGGTTTCCTCGGCATTCGAACGAAAACGGGTATCATCGAGCCGAATGAGCGGCGCACCGGCATTCACAATATCGCCATCGCGCACGTAGACCTGAGCGACAATCCCGCCCTCCAGGTTTTGAATTTTTTGCAGACGAGCAGAGGGAATCGCCCGGCCTTCTCCGCGCGCCACTTCATCAATATCGGCGAGGGCCGACCAGAAAAACATGCAGATAAAAAAGGCAAATATTGCCCACAGCGTGATACGCATAACGCGCGGTGAGTCATCGATTACCGCCTGATTGACTTCATTAATGGCGATTGGGCTGGATTTTCTGTCGCCGAAAAGCCAGCCCATCAGGCGGCTAAGCATGTCAACGATTCGCATGGATTTGCCCCTTTTTCAGAGCACTCATCACACTCTCTTTCGGACCATCGGCAATGATTTTGCCGTTATCGAGAATGATGAGTCGTTCAACCAGTGACAGTAATGAAGCGCGGTGGGTCACCAATAACAGCGTTTTATCGGCTACCACCGGCATCAAGGCTTTTTTGATCAGTTCTTCGCTCGTGTTATCCATTGAGCTGGTCGGTTCATCCATCAACAAAATGGGGGGATTGAGCAGCAGCGCGCGGGCCAGCGCCACCGCCTGGCGCTGGCCGCCGGAAAGGTTCATTCCACGCTCTCCCACGCGCATGTTATAGCCGGAGGGATGGCGACGCGCGAACTCATGCACGCCGGTGATTGTAGCCACCTGCAGCATCGCTTCTTCATCCATATAGCTGGCGCCATACAGCAAGTTGTCGCGCAACGTGCCGCTAAATAAATGAATATCCTGCGGCGCATAGCCAATGTTGTGGCGCAGCTCATGCACATCCAACTGCCGGGCATCGATATCGTCAATCAATATGCTGCCTGCATCCGGCTGGTAGAAGCCGACCAGCAATTTTGCCAGCGAGCTTTTGCCGGAACCGCTGCGGCCAATAATGCCGATTTTTTCGCCCGGCTTGATAGTCAGAGAAATATTATTCAGCGATGTATATTGATTGGATGGATAGTGAAACGTGACATCGCGGAACTCAATCGCGCCAGAGAGTTTCTCGCGTTTTAACGGAACCTCATCGTCGTGGATCTCCTGCTCCAGATCCATCATGCGATCCACGGTTTCTTTGGTGGTTTTTGCCCGTTGATAACGGGTAATCAGCCCGCAAAGCTGTCCGACAGGCATCATGGCGCGGCGATGCAGTAAGTAGCAGGCAACCAGGCCGCCCTGGGTGAGATTACCGCTGATAATGACATAAACCCCGGCGACGATAATCGCCACTCCGCTGGCCTGCTGCACCCACGAGGTAAAGTTAACCGCGACGAACGAGAGCGATTTCACCTTCAATTCCATTTTACTGAGCTGACCAATAATCTGTTCCCACTGATACTGGCGTTCGCTTTGCGCGTTATTCACTTTGATGGCATCAAGCCCGGTCAGGGTTTCGACCAGCATGGCCTGACGCTCGCTGGACAAGCGGAACGTTTTTTGGACTCTGGACATCAACGGGCGCTGGAGCAGCCAGTTACCCACCAACGCAACCGGGTAGGCGACCAGCGGAATAAAAACCAGCGGGCCGCCGATGATGCCGATGACCAGTACAATGAGCAGGGTGAAAGGAAAGTCGATCATCCCGGTCAGCGTCAGCGAGGAGAGAAAATCGCGCACTGACTGATACTCCTGGAAATTTTGCGCAAAGCTTCCGACGCGCGGCGGGCGAAGCTTCATCTTCATGCCCAGCATGCGTTCAAATAGCGCCGCAGAAACGATCAGATCCGTTTTTTTACCCGCCAGATCCAGACACATGCCGCGCAATATTTTCAGAATAAAATCAAAAAAGTAGGCAATGGTAATGCCAATTGCCAGCACCCATAACGTCACCGTCGCCTGATTGGGTACGACGCGATCATAGACGTTCATAACGAACAGTGGAGCGGCCAGTGCGATGATATTAACCAGCAGACTGGCAATCACCGCATCGATATAGAGAAACTTCGAGAGCTTCAGCGTATCCTGGAACCAGTTTTTGGTACGCGGAATCTTCGCCGTCGCTTGTGTATCGTATTCATGCTGCGGCTGGAGAAAGATCGCGACACCGCTGTAATCCTCCTCCAGTTCTTCGCGCGTCAGGGTAATTTCCCCACCTTCCGTTTCACTCGGTAACAGCCGCGCCTTTTCTCCGTCCCAGGCGACCAGCACGGCAGCCTGGTTGTTTTTCAGCAGCAGGATCGCCGGTAATGAGTGGGAAGAGATAGTCTGAAGCGGGCGCTGGAGCGTTCTCGCTTTCAAATCGACCCGTGCCGCCGCGCGCGGAAAAATGCTGAGGATCAGCGTATGGTTTTTTAGCGGCAGCCCGGACGTTAAGGCGTGACGCGACGTAGTAATGTTGTGCAGCGTGCAGACAATCATCAGGCAATCCAGTAAAGGATCGTCATGTGTCTGTCGTGGATCGCTCCTGAGAATCTCATTAGACGAATCAGTGTTATCTTGAGAATCATCATGTTGCGTCATATTCTGACCTCTCAAACCAGCGGTGAATCTGCTATGCGGAGAACCAATAAGGGAATATTCCATCCGGAACACCTGAAATACCCTTGCCTGAATCCGAACTGTTACTTCAGTTCCGGCAATTCGACTTTTGAAGTTTGCAACTCGTCAACGGGCTGAGCCGAAGAGGGCGGCTGGATATTTAGTGTCTTGAGTAATGTTCCGGTACGTGCGTTGATACGGTACGTCGTAAACATCTCGATAAATTGCAGCTCAACGTAACGGCGTTGCGCGGTGAAGACTTCGTTTTCGCTGTCGAGCATATCCAGCAGTGACCGATCGCCTAAGCTGAACTGCTCCTGATAAGCGGTGCGAACCGTCTTGCTTCGATCTGCATAATCTTTGGCGATAGGAACCTGTTTCTCGGCGTTCTGTAACGCGTTCCAGGAGAGGCGTAACTCTTCGTTAAGCTGGCGCAGGGCGTTGTTTTTGACATCCTGCGCTTCCTTCATTTTGTAAGCGTCGGACATTAAGGCCGCTTTATCACTGCCGCCGTTGTAGAGGTTGTAACTCATGCGCACCATCGCCTGCCATTCCTGGTTATGGCCCCGGGTGCCGTCAATGTTGTCATCCATTGTGCGCGCCACTTCCAGATTTACGCTGGGGTAAAAACGTGACTTCGCCGCTTCATATTGTTGCCGTGTGGCTTCCACATCTTCATCGGCTTGTTTCAGTAATGGACTGTTTTGCAACATCACTTTTCGCGCCGCTTCCAGCGAGTCAGGGATCGCCGACTTTGCAGGAAGGGTGAGATCATCGGCTTCTTTACCAACCACGCTCTGATAATTCGCCAGCGAATCATCCAGGTTGGTCTGTTCCGTCAGCAGGTTATTGCGTGCCTGCGCCAGTCGGGCTTCGGCTTGTTCGTAATCGGCCTGACGGCCAACGCCCTGCTCGGTACGTAAGGTAATTTGATCGAAAATACGCTCGTGGTTTTTCAGGTTATCTTCTGCCAGCAGTACCATCTGGCGACCTCTCAGCACATCCAGATAGGCCTGAATCGCCGTCAGCGCCGTCGTTTCGCTGGTGTCCAGTACCGTCCAGGCGCGGGAGTTGACCGTGGCGGTCTGTCTGGCCACTTCGCTACGGGTGGCAAAACCACTAAACAGGTTCTGCGTCACCGAAATGCTGGATTCGTTGCGTTGCAGATCGCGCCGATGGTATCCCTCTGCGCGCGTGGTGGAGTTATCCGTTCGCTCCCAACCCGTTCCCGCAGAGAGTTCCACGCTGGGATAATATCCCCCACGCGCTGCGCGCAGATCCTGTTCCGCCGAATAGCGACGATTACTGGAAGCGCTCACATCCGGATGCCAGAGGATGGCATCTTTCACCGCTTGCTCAAGCGTCGTGGCGTTCGCGCTTTTCAGTAAAAGCAGCGAGAGCCCAACTCCGAATAACAGCGTATTGCGATATAACATATGTCACCTTGTACTGCGTTGAGGTTTATTCCGGGCAAAAGGGAGCTGAATCATCAGCCTCCATCGCTGTCGGGTTTGGCGATCAAGTTATCCATGTCATCGTGACTGCCTCCATCACCACTGCCCGCGTCATCGCCGCCTTCACCGGGAGGTGCGGCAGGGGCGGGATGATCGGTATCCTCCGTGGGATCGACTGGCGTGGCTGGCGCGCTGTCACCCTGGATAAGTCTTGCCAGATCCTGGTGTTCGTCACCATCAAGGATGATGTCGCTGAAGTTGATCTGCTGATCCTGGTCAAGGCCTGGCGAGGTGCTGTCGCCGCTATCCTGTGAGGCAGTTTCGCTGCCTTCACCCGAAGCGCTGCTGTTGTCAGGCTGCGTTGCGTGATCCGCTGTCCCGCCCGTGTCGTTCTCAGCCTGCTCACCATCGTCTTCCAGCAGGTTATTCAGCGAACCTGCATCCGTTGTCGATATACTCTGGTCGTCGTGCGCTTCGGCATCTTCGCTGCTGCCAAAGTCCAGACTGATCTCACTGCTATCGACCAGTAATGGCGCACTGGCGTTATCGGCAGCCGTCGCATCGGTATCGGCGGCTGTCTCTGCGTCGGCAGGTGCATCTCCGGCATCGGTGTGGGTATCATCGGTATTCGCGTGGGTATCACCGGCATCGGCATGCGAGAGGTCATCCACTGCTGCGCTGGTGGCTTCAATGTGCGCGCTATCAGCGGCGTCATCCGCAGGGTGATCGTCGCTGTCGGTCATGTCGGTTCCGCTGACGAATTGCCCGCCTTCCCCGGCATTGAAGCTAAAGTCAGTATCGTGATGCTCAGAGGCGGTAGAGTTCACCTCCATTGAGATATCACCGATATCATGCTGGCCTTCCGGGAGGTCGACGGAAATCTGCCCATCGTAATGGGTGGCATGCTCGTCAAAGGTCAGGGTGTACGACCCTTTGTCGCCGTCATAGCTGACGTCGGTATATTCACCGCTAAACTCAGCGCCTTCCGGAAGCCCGTTAAGGGTGATCGACGTCAGATGATCGTTGCTGTCCGAACTTTCCAGATCCACGTCGACTTTCAGCGTTACGGAGTGCGTAACCTCCGTCGAGCCGCCCAGGCTGGAAGAGGGGCCGTCACCGAAGATAACGCCTTCAATACCGTTCGCATTCCCGATCGGGTGCGAGCCATTTTCGGTATTGGTAATTTGCAGGTTATCGATGGAGTTGTTCTGGTGATTTGCCGGGTGATCGACGCCGGAAACGTTGTAATTCGCGCTGTCACCGTTAACAAAGATATAGTCTTTGCCAGCGCTGCCCTCAGCCACACCATGATTGCCGGTAATGTTATGTACTGGCCTGAAATCATAGTGATCATTCGACCAGTCACCCTGCTGGTAGTAGCCGCCAGTGTGATCGCCCACCACGAAGATATCGGTATGACCGGCCGAACTGCCGTTCACGTTACCGTTGCTGTCGTAATAGTGAATCTGACCCGGATTACTGCATTCCGGAACGTGATCGCCTTTAATCGCGCCGTCCGGGCTGTCTGGCGTCAGCCAGATTTGCACGTTGTCGCCAATCGCGATAATGACGCCATTCTGCACATCGTAGCCGTTCGGATCTTCACTACCGCCGTTGATATGCATCACGTTGTTATCAGAAGCCTCTTCCGACTGGCTACCCGGAGTAACGCCTACCGTGAGATGAACATCAACGGCTTCGATACTGGTCACGGTCACGTCTGCGACTGGCACCGCCTGAGCGCTGCTATCGCTGCTTGCTGCCGTATCGGGCTGCGCTGCGGCTGCGTCGCTGGCAGTCTCTTCAGCCGTGGTTGTGCCTGCATCATCAGCGGTTACGGCGCTGGCGTCATCCGTCGCTGTCGTGCCGGAATCATCCGTTGTGGTAGCGTGTGCTTCATCATGCGTGACATCTGTAGCCACGCTTTCTGAGACTGGATGCAGGGTATCAGCCGACGCGCTCTCCGTGCCGCTGGTCAATTGCCCGCCTTCTTCGCCATCGAAGGTGAAGTCGTGATCGATATGATCAGATGCCGTGGAGCCGACATCTATGGTTATCTCGCCGAGATTGCTTGCACCATCCGGCAGGGTAACCGTTACCTGCCCGTCGTAATGGGTAGTGCTGTCATCAAACGTCAGCGTGTAGCTGCCATGCTCAGGATCGTAGGTGACGCTGGTATATTCGCCGCCAAATTGAGCCCCTTCCGGAAGACCATTGATCGTGATCGAGTGCAGATGATCGCTGCTGTCGGAACTTTGCAGATCCACATCGACGTTCAGCGTTACGGAGTGCGTCACATCCGTAGAGCCGCCCAGACTGGAAGAGGGGCCATCGCCAAAGATAATGCCTTCGACACCGTTCGCATTACCGATCGGGTGCGAGCCATTTTCCGTATTGGTGATCTGTACGTTATCAACGGAGTTGTTCTGATGGTTATCCGGGTGATCGACGCCCGTTACGTTGTAATTCGAACTGTCACCGTTAACAAAAATATAGTCTTTGCCCGCTTCGCCCTCAGGTACACCCTGGTTGCCGGTAATATTATTGACTGGACGGAAATCATAGTGATCGTTCGACCAGTCACCCTGCTGGTAGTAGCCGCCGGTATGATCGCCCACCACAAAAATATCGGTATGACCGGCTGAGCTGCCGTTCACGTTACCGTTGCTGTCGTAATAGTGAATCTGACTCGGATCGCTGCATTTGGGAACAAAATCCCCCTGAATTGCGCCGTCCGGGCTGTCCGGCGTCAGCCAGATCTGCACGTTGTCGCCGATAGCAACAATCACGCCATTCTGTATGTCATAACCATCTGGATTGCCGCTGCCGCCATTAATATGAATGACGTCATTGTCAGACGAATTATCCGTACTGCTGCCCGGCGTCACCGTTACAGTCAGATGCACATCCGAATCGCTGCCTGAATCAGAAGGGTGATCAGCATCGGAGTCCGCATCGGCATCGGCGTCGGAGTCTGCGTCAGAATCCGCATCCGCGTCGGAGTCTGCATCAGCATCCGCGTCAGAATCGGCATCGGCGTCCGAATCAGCATCCGCATCCGCATCGGCATCCGAATCTGCATCGGAGTCCGCATCAGCGTCTGCGTCTGCGTCGGCATCGGAGTCGGCGTCTGCATCAGCATCAGCATCAGCATCCGCGTCGGAATCCGCATCCGCATCCGCATCCGAGTCAGCGTCGGCATCTGAATCAGCGTCGGTATCGGCATCGGCGTCGGAATCTGCATCTGCATCTGCATCTGCATCCGCATCGGCATCCGCATCAGCGTCGGAGTCGGCATCGGCGTCCGAATCCGCATCGGCGTCGGCGTCCGAATCCGCATCGGCGTCGGCGTCCGAATCCGCGTCGGCGTCAGAATCTGCATCCGCATCGGCATCCGCATCAGCATCCGCGTCTGCATCAGAATCCGCGTCGGAGTCCGCATCGGCATCCGCATCCGCGTCGGAGTCGGCATCGGCGTCAGAATCTGCATCCGAGTCTGCATCAGCATCGGAATCCGCATCAGAATCAGCATCTGCGTCGGAGTCTGCATCTGCGTCGGAGTCTGCGTCTGCGTCCGAATCCGCATCGGCATCTGCATCCGCATCCGCGTCGGCATCGGAGTCTGCATCAGAATCCGCATCGGCGTCGGAATCCGCATCAGAATCGGCATCCGCATCCGCATCGGCATCCGAGTCAGCGTCGGCATCCGAGTCAGCATCAGCGTCAGAATCGGCATCCGCATCAGCGTCGGAATCGGCGTCTGCATCTGCATCCGCATCCGAATCTGCATCGGAGTCCGCATCCGCATCAGCGTCAGAATCCGCATCGGCGTCAGAATCAGCATCGGAATCGGCGTCCGCATCCGAGTCAGCGTCGGAATCCGCATCTGCATCGGTATCCGAATCAGCGTCGGCATCCGAATCTGCATCAGAGTCGGCATCGGCGTCTGCGTCTGCGTCTGCGTCGGCGTCTGCATCCGCATCAGCGTCTGAATCGGCATCCGCGTCCGCGTCAGAGTCCGCATCGGCGTCTGCGTCGGCGTCGGAATCTGCATCAGCATCCGCGTCGGCATCGGCATCGGAGTCAGCATCGGCGTCGGCATCGGAATCTGCGTCCGAGTCGGCGTCGGAGTCTGCATCAGCGTCGGAGTCTGCATCAGAATCCGCATCGGCGTCGGAATCCGCATCAGCATCTGCGTCAGAATCCGCATCCGCATCGGCATCGGCATCCGCGTCAGAGTCCGCATCCGCATCAGAGTCTGCGTCAGAATCGGCGTCTGCATCTGCATCTGCATCTGCATCTGCATCTGCATCTGCATCGGAATCTGCATCTGCGTCTGCATCCGCGTCCGCGTCGGAGTCAGCATCCGCATCAGCGTCCGCATCTGCATCCGCGTCTGCATCTGCATCTGCGTCGGCATCCGCGTCCGCGTCCGCATCGGCATCCGCGTCCGAATCCGCATCGGCATCTGCATCCGCATCCGCGTCGGCATCGGAGTCCGCATCTGCATCGGTATCCGAATCAGCGTCGGCATCCGAATCTGCATCAGAGTCGGCATCGGCGTCTGCGTCTGCGTCTGCGTCGGCGTCTGCATCCGCATCAGCGTCTGAATCGGCATCCGCGTCCGCGTCAGAGTCCGCATCGGCGTCTGCGTCGGCGTCGGAATCTGCATCAGCATCCGCGTCGGCATCGGCATCGGAGTCAGCATCGGCGTCGGCATCGGAATCTGCGTCCGAGTCGGCGTCGGAGTCTGCATCAGCGTCGGAGTCTGCATCAGAATCCGCATCGGCGTCCGCATCCGCATCGGAGTCCGCATCTGCATCAGCGTCGGCATCTGCGTCTGCATCCGCGTCGGAATCTGCATCCGCATCAGCGTCTGCATCAGCATCAGCATCAGCATCTGCGTCGGAGTCTGCATCGGCATCAGCGTCGGCATCTGCATCTGCATCTGCATCTGCATCTGCGTCGGCGTCTGCATCGGCATCGGAGTCCGCATCGGCATCAGTGTCTGCATCAGCGTCTGCGTCGGCATCCGCATCGGCATCTGCATCAGTGTCTGCGTCGGAATCGGCATCGGCATCGGCATCAGCATCAGCGTCCGCATCTGCATCTGCATCTGCATCTGCATCTGCGTCGGCGTCGGCGTCTGCATCGGCATCGGAGTCCGCATCGGCATCAGTGTCTGCATCAGCGTCTGCGTCGGCATCCGCATCGGAATCGGCGTCGGAATCGGAGTCCGCATCCGCATCAGCATCCGCGTCGGTGTCCGCATCAGTATCCGCGTCGGCATCGGCATCAGCATCGGAATCGGCGTCTGCATCGGCATCAGAGTCCGCGTCGGAATCTGCATCGGAGTCCGCATCGGCATCAGCGTCCGCATCCGAGTCGGAGTCAGCATCAGAGTCTGCATCCGCATCTGCATCCGCGTCGGCATCCGAATCAGCATCGGTATCGGCATCGGCGTCGGAGTCGGCATCCGCGTCCGCATCAGCATCTGCATCCGCATCAGCGTCAGAATCGGCGTCCGCATCCGAGTCAGCGTCGGAATCCGCATCAGAATCAGCATCCGCGTCGGAATCTGCATCAGCATCAGCATCAGCATCAGCATCAGCATCAGCATCAGCATCAGCATCAGCATCAGCATCAGCATCGGCGTCTGCATCGGCGTCTGCATCGGCGTCCGAATCTGCATCTGAATCCGCATCCGCATCCGCATCCGCATCCGCATCCGCATCCGCATCAGCATCGGAGTCGGCGTCTGCATCGGCATCGGCGTCCGAATCTGCATCCGCATCCGCATCCGCATCAGCATCGGCGTCCGAATCTGCATCGGCATCCGTGTCAGAATCCGCGTCCGCATCGGCGTCGGCATCAGCGTCGGAATCCGCATCGGCATCCGCATTGGCATCCGCGTCGGCATCAGCATCAGCATCGGAGTCAGCATCCGCATCTGCATTCGCGCCAGCGATTTCGGGGCCTTGTTCGGATGCAGGAAGGCCTAATTCTTCACGCAGGTCGCCATCGGGATTATCAATTCCGGCAGTGGGGTATCCGGCGGTGGGATCGAGGATCTCACCGGTAAGATCGAGGATGACTTGAGTGTGGCTACCGCCTTCCTCACCGCCATCCGGCGCGGCGGGTGTGGCGTTGGCATTCGGGCCTGCGGCAGGTGCTTCAAGGGTTTGCGTCGGGTCCTGCCCGGCGGCAATCGCCTGCTGGATGGCTTCAACGTCTGTGGATGGGGTTTCGGAGTCCGCGGTTAAAGCAACGTCGTGGCTATCCCAATGGGTATCACGGCCCAAATCGAGGGTTTTTCCATCGTATAAGGTAATCGAAATGGCACCTGCGGCACCCGTATCTATTTGCTCTCCTTCCTGGATTGTGTCGCCTTCAACCAGCAGATGTCTGCTTCCATCAGGGGAGGTCGCAAAGACTTGTCCTATAACTGTTTTTACGACCCCGACACTCATATAAATTAGCCTCTTAAATACGTCAGATATTTGCCGCTGAATAATCAGAAATGCATTTGTTAAATTAAATAATCGATGCCCGGATAATTATATTCGGTATCGGAATTATTATTTTTAAAGCGTTGTTTTAAAGGTGGTGATTTTTCCTAAAATAAAATCAACATGATTTCTAAGGAAATGTGATTTTTCCTAAGGGTCATCTTATTTTAAGGTTCGTGATTATTCCTAAGATAAAAAAGAAATGTTATTTAAAAGTTATGTGATTTTTCCTAAAAAATAGTATTTATTATAAGTTGATGATTATTCCGAAAGTGAAAAGTAATTCAGAAGATCCCCTCATCTTCATCATCGATTAAACGTTCCAGCCCGCTGAGTGTAAGTCGCGCTTGCGTGCGATTAATCAGTTTGCTTTGCGCGGCTTGCGGCAGATCGGTAATACTAATAATTCCTTTACTCATCAATACTTCAATAAGATCCTCCAGCACACGAACCATTTCAAGATCGCTTTGCTGGAGCCGTTTAAGCGTCTCCTGATGCATGGCATGTATACGAATCCATTCGGTGATTTCTTGAGTATCTTCTTCACGCTGTTCTACCATCCCCGCAAATGGCGAGGATTCGACTCGTGTAATTCGTCCTTCAGCATCGCGTTCAATGTAATGCATGCTTAACTCCTGTTGTATTTATGATGTGACTATTAACTTATTGTTTCGACAATAAACCGGGATCGCCGAAGTAACGCCCCATTGCCCCGTAGAGACCTATTTTATTGAGTATCGCTAATTCTCCGGATGTTTCCACTCGCTCAGCAATAAGCGGAAGATCAATTTGCCGGGTTGCCCAGTACATCGCTTCAATAAAAATTCTCTTGTCTTCTTCTGTATCAATAAGATGAATATAGGCGCCGTCCACTTTTATCCAGGCCAGCCCCCATTGAGGTAAATTACCTATCAAATTGAATCTACCGCCAAAATGCTGAATACCCAGATGGCAACCCACGGCTTTAAGTTTATTAACCAGTTCATTGACGCGTTCGGCATGGGGCAATTCATTTTCATCCAGTTCGAGTGTTAAGCTACTGGCCTGATTTGGCGCATTTTTTAACAGCTGTAATATCGCATCCAGTTTTTCGTCATTCGCTACGCTTTCACCGCTGATGCTCAGCGCTAAAGGGTAGGGGATATTTGTCATTTCACGCAGTATTTGCTTAAGCATGACTAAATCCATACGAAAGCTAAGTGAAAACCGATGAATCCAGGGCATGAAATGTCCGGCAGGCGTTAATTCGCCATTATCCTCTTTTATTCGCGCCAGCACTTTATAGTGCAAAATGCGCTGTTGATCGTGACAGGAAAATACCGGCTGCGCGTAAAGGATAAACTTTTCTGCATTCAATACTTTTTCGAGTTTGCTAAGCCACTGGTGATGGTTCTCCTCACTGTATCCCGTTGCTGTTATCCACGGTTCGGCGGCGTAATGTTTCTCCGTTTCGGCCTCCGCCAGCGCGTGATCGGCCTGCGTCAGCACCGCCTGTGGCGTGTCACCCATGCGAAACGTAACATGCGTGAAATAGGCGACGGGCGAGGTATCGCTCATCCCCGTGTCGTTAAGCGCTTTCAGCCGCCTGGACAACGTGTTTTCCAGTTCTGGCGGAAGAAACTCGCCGGTCAGGAGAGCAAATTCACTGCCGCGAATGCGGGCGAGAAAACCCTCGTTGCGCAGGAAGCGTTTCTGTAGTTCGCGCAAAATAGTGGCAATAGATTTCAGTAGTTCATCGGCTTTTTCTGCGCCGATGCGCTGATTCAACCCGATAAGATCCTGCACTCGCAGTAAAATAAGGTTCCCTTCTTTGCTCTCTTCGTCGCTCAGCAGTGATTGCAGTTTGATATCAAACGCGCGGCGGTTATTGAGTTCCGTCAGGCTATCGCGATAGGCGGCTTCACGCAGAGATTCGGTGCGTTCTGCTTGCTCATGAAACAGGGCTTTCAGTTGCGAAACCATCATGTTGCTGGCTTCGACAACGCGCATCAGCTCCGGCGTTTTAGGTACATCGGTGACTTTGCGAAACTCGCGGTGGCAGATGGAGCGAGCCTGCTCAACAACGTTATTCAAGGGGCGCAGGCTGCGGTGCAACATGAACATCGCGCACAGGATGCACAGCAAACTGCACAGGCTCAACCACAGGAAACTGGCGACCATATTGTTCCATAACCGGGCCACAGAAAACATCTGATGGCTGACCACTTCAACACGTGCTGCCTGAATCCAGCCATTCATCACAATGGCATCGCCCACGCCTGGCCGCAGTCTCACGAGATGTGCGAACCACTGGGGAACATTCGCACTTTGCGGCGTGCCTTTTCGCTCAATTAACGTCTTACCACTCTTCACATCGACCAGGCGAATGCTGTAGAAATAACCGCTGTCAAAAATGGAATCTACCATCAGCTCGATCACTGCCGGGTCGTCAATATGGCCGGTCAGTGCAACGCCCAGCGCGGTCGCGGCATCCTGAGCGTGCGAGTTCAGCTGATTACTGTATTGCTCACGTGAGCTTTCAAGCGTGATCACGTAATTTCCGCATAAAAGAACCAATGTAAACAGACAGATGCCGATCAGTAGCTGCTTATACAATGACATGGCAATCTCCTATTCTTGAATGACAAATCCTTCCGCCCGCATTCTTGTGAGAAGCTCCTGCCAGCGGGATAAGCGCTTACTGTCGCCGACACGTTTATTTCCCCCGGCTCTTGGCAGCCATAGCCCCTCGCCGTTAAATGCATAAACCGGCAGAAGATCCGGACGCTGCGTGGCCGGTAAAATTGCGGTATTCAAATTATCCAGTACCAACGGGATCGCATCCGGCGTGGCATACCACGTCACCACCATATGCGCCTGGTTCAGTTTTACTGCTTTGACATAGGTGATGCGTAACTGGCTGGCAGGCACGCCAATTTCGCGCAATGTGAAATATTTGGCTAATGCATAATCCTCGCAGTCGCCTTCACCTTTACGTAAAAATTCAATCGGTGTTGCCCAGTAGTCTTCCGTTCCCCAGACCAGCTTGTCATCGCGAAAAAGCATGCGTTGATTAAAAAACTGGTTCACACGATTTAACTTTCCTTTAATCGATTCCTGCGGCGGGTTATTCACCAATATTGCCCATTGATCAATCCGTTGCTGAGCTGCTGGCGTCGCTGTGCCATATAACTGGTGCGTGCGGGAATTAATGGCATTGAAATCCCATCTCGCCGCCAATCCGCCGGGAGAAAAAAGAAACACAAGCAACAACCAGAAGCACAAATATCGCTGCCTGCCATGGCCTGCTCTGGTTGAGTAGAGGCGCCCGTTCATAAGTCAGTACTAAAGAGCCGAGTGTTGTTCAGTTTTCTGAGCGGCTTGTTGTTGCCAGTATTTTCGATAGGCGATGTAACCTGAAAGATAGTGTTCGACATCATCAATCCTGACCCGATAGCTGTGGTGGCGAATAAAAAAGCTGCCAACGATACGCGATGGATTTTTAAAAAACATCGCCAGTTCCGGCCAAAAAAAACCATTAGCCAGATAACGGGCGCGAGTTTCCAGCGCCAGAGAAAATTTTTCAGGATCGTGTTCTTTTAACAAATGCCGGTGCTCAGATTCCGTCAGGCGGGCTATCATTTTTGCCGCCGCCATCATCAGTTCCAGCAGTGTTGGGTAGGTTGTGATCCGGTTCAGTACAAAATCAAGATGGCCATGAACGTTGTCAAGGCCAAACTGGTAATAACGTTCAAGCGGACGATAGAGTGTCAACTCATTCACGCAGTAGCTTAACCAGTGATCGTGCGCCTGCCAGTGCCGCTGAGCGATAAAATAGCCCATCGCCCGTTCAACGCAGGAGAGCCAGCGCGGCTCGCGGGTAATTCCGTACAGGCGCATCAGCGCAAAGGCGGCTTCGCCATCGTAATAGATAATGCGATGCTCAGCTTTTAGTGATAAATCAGCTGCATGCAGTACATGCACAAAACCGCCGGTTTGCGGATCCTGCATATAACAAATGCCATTCGCCAGCCGGTTCATCTGCGCAAGATAACGATCGTCGGCGGTGAGTTCAGCATGTTTTGCCATTGCCAGGATGCAAACTGCGTTACCGCCCAGCTTGATTTCATTACCGCTATCGATAAGAAAATCCGCGCTGCTGCCATCGGGGAGTTGATAATTTTGAATCAGCTCATCGCTCAGGTTTTTCAGGGCGCGTTCGATAGCCCTTCGCTGATCATCGTTGCGGCTCACCTCCCAGCCCTCAAGTAAGGCATAGGTCGAACTGGCGTGGCGTAACGTGTTGTAGGTGGGGATCCGGCGGTCAAAACAGGGAAACCAGCCATATTCATATTGGCCGCCAGGTTTTATCTGGCGCGCCAGATAATCGGTGGCCGACAGGATCATCATCTCCAGTTCATCCTGCCAGTGCGTTAGCTGACGATACCCTGAGTTTCGCCCGTGAGATTCAATGGGCAGTAGCGTTTTACCGTCGGAAAAAAGCGCTCTGGTTTTGAAGCGCCAGATCGGCCGATCCGCCTCCTGCGGCCAGTCGAATCGCGCACCAAAACGCCGCCGGGTAAAGTGCGCCAGATTTGCACTATTGGGCGTCGCGACGCCCTGTTTTCCATCATACAGCAGCGCGTTGGCAGCAATTTCCTGTTCCAGAAAGGCATAGTTAAAAGCGGGATCGAAACTTAATCCCCAACGAAAATAGTTACGTTTGGTCGCCGCCAGCTTCTCCTGCAATTTCTCCCAACGCAGTTTTTCAACCTGTTCAACGATATCAACGCGCAGCCAGATCATGGCTGCTTCCCGGATACCACATGAATGTTGCAATGCAGCAGCTCCGTTCTGCCATGCTTCATCGAAACGCTGGCCGCGCCCGCACACAACCTGAGCACGGCTTTTACCATCGCTGGCGCTGAAAAAAATAACCCAGCCAGGTGAGGAAGAGGAAGGCGTGCTAATATCCAGTTGTTCTGCGGCGGGCTGCATATGTGTAAGTAATTGATGAAGCGACATTTGGCTCCCCGTTAATTTTTAGCGCCAGCAACATCTATTCTTAATAATTTCAGGTTTATACCCTGCAATTGTAGCAGCCCATTGTTCTGGTTCTGGGGGCAAATATGTTATTTCCACTGCGTATCGGAATAATCACATTATTTTTTTTATCCGTTTCTGTTTATGCGGATATACCCTTGTTATGGAATCAAAAAGCCATTAGCAGTAATTGTCCCATTACGGCTGATGAAGTCTGGGTAAAATATGATGGCGGAGTTGACTGTATTCGCTATTTTGCAGGTGGAAATATGCAGAATGCACCCCTGGTGGTGGTGGTATTTCTGGGCGATCGTGTGCCTTTTATCAAGCGCGATCCTCAAACTATTCCGGCAAATACCGCGACGGCACAACGAAAAATCGCACAAAAATTCAGTATACGAACCGGCCTGCCGGTCGTTATTGTTGCCAGACCAGGGACTTACGGCTCCAGCGGTAATCACTATAATCGTCGGCAACGTGCTGAATTTCTGGCGTTAAACGCCACGCTGGACAAGTTGCGACAACAATACAATATCGGGCAGTTTATTTTGACAGGCCATAGTGGCGGCGCAACTGCGGCTTCAGCATTATTAACGCTCGGGCGTAATGATATTCGCTGTGCGATTTTAACGTCAGGAGCATGGGATCTTCTTAATCGGGCAGAAGTGCTGCGTAAAGAACGTGGTGAGCGCAGCGATGCAGGGAAAGATATTACCGGCCTGGATAATCCTTATGATCCGCTCTACCACATTGATAATATTCCTCCTGACCCGCAGCGTCAGATTCTGATCATTGGTAATCTTCAGGATCAAATCACCCCCTTTGAACTTCAGGTTAAATTTGCACGCGCATTGCGTGATAAACATCATCGCGTCGCTTTAATTGAATCGCCTGCATATCCCCCTGAATATCATAATCTTAAAGGCAATCAAGAGTTAAAGTATGTCAAACAATGCACATCAGCGAGGATGGCAAAGCGCGGAGCTTGAGCGTTTGCTGGGCAGTAAATGGCACGTACAACCTGGCACAGACTGGCGGGCAGATAATATTGCGCTAACCATGGTTGATACCCAAAAAAATAACGGTAAATGTTTATTTATCGCGATGGATGAAAAAACCTGGCATGCCGGTTCCGGGAATATGGGTATTTATGCGGGCTGGAAAGATACTCATGAAGTATTAAAAAATAATTATCATCACTTCTGTGGCGCAATTGTTCAGCATTATCTTGCGGAGCTTCCTGACGGGTTTCCGCAAATGGTTGTGGAAAATACCTATGATGTATTACCGGTTCTCGCCGATGAAGCACGCCGTCGGATGAATGGCACCATTATTGCTATCACCGGTACGGTAGGGAAATCATCGACGAAAGATTTATTACATATGTTGCTGGCGGAGGAGGGGGCCACGATTGCGACACAAGGGAACCATAATACCCGAACCGGAACGATGGTAAGCCTTGCTCGCTGTATTACCGATCCACAACATGCGGTGCTGGAAGTGGCTATTTCCGCATTATGGATGCAGTCTGGCGGCGCGGGGACGCGAATAAAACCCCACATTGTTATCATCACGGAAATAGGCATGACGCAGGTGGGGCGTAATGTGAAAACATTGCGTGATACTGCACGTTTTAAAACACGGTTATGCAATGCGATTTTACCTGGCGGCTACGCGATATTAAATCGTGATATGGATGAATATGATTTTGTATCTCAGGAGGCTATTCGCTACGGCGCCCGCGTAATCAGTTATGGTTTTCATCCGCAGGCTGATGTTCCTGTCACAAATTATGCAGCGGAAACGGACCACTCAATAATAGAAATTTTATTCAACGGCACGGCAATTAAATATCAACTGAATGTGCCGGGAAAAGGCATGGCGAGAAATTCTGTTGCTGCGCTAATTGCCATTCATTTTTCAGGCGGCGATATCAATAAAGCGGCCGGACGTATTGCAGATTACCGTAATCATAAAAATAAATTACAAACCGGGACAATGACGCTGCCTGGCGGCGGTTCGGTGACGCTAATTGATGACAACTATAACGCTACGCTGACCTCAATGTGCAATGCATTTGAAGTTGCCTCCCTGTATCAAATGCGTCCAGGGCAACGGCGTGTTGCGGTTCTCGGGCGGCTGGCAACCCTCGGCGAACTGGCTAAAGAGAGCCATATTGCCCTGGCGGAACCTCTGCTGCAGGCTGGTTTTGATCGGGTCTGGTTGCATGGCGAAGAGATGCGGGATTTGATGGCCGTGTTGCCTGCCGGACGGGTCAGCGGCCACTTTACCCGGGTTGACGAGATGGCTGAAAGCGTGATGGCCGGGCTGAAAGCGGGGGATGTGGTTCTGGTAAAAGGCAGCGTCAGTGACTCCGACTTCCATCAGATCGTCAGGCGAATGAAAAATATCAGCCGTCGTGCGGCGCCAGCGTTAAAAGAGGGTCAGACGGCGGGTGTGTTGATCAATCTTTCCCGCGGTGAGCAGGTGGTGTCGTGCCATGCTGATGCGGTTTTCGAACCCTTGCATTTAAGTCATCTGTTATTAATTACGCAACTTGCTGCCCGGCAGAACAAAAACAACAGCGCGCTGACCACCCCCATCACCGCGAAAACGGTGCCTGCCGGTATTTTGCAAAAAGGCCCGGCATTGGGGCTGAAAGCGGGACAAGAGTACAGCGTAAAATGTCTGCTGCAGGCGATGATCATTCACAACGCCAGAGATGCCGCCGTTAACCTGGCGCATTATCTGGCCGGCGATACGGCGGCGGCGCTTTCGCGCGTGCAGGCGCAGGCAAAGGCGCTGAAGATGACGCAGACGCAAATCAGTAATGTGTCGGGGCGGTTGTGGCGGCAGCAGCAAACAACGGTGCAGGATATCGCGCAGCTGGTTCGCCATTTTTACCACCATTTTCCTCATTTTCTGCACTGGTTTGCCGAAAGCGAAATGGTGTCTGGCGAGCGGCTTTACCGCAAGAGCAGCAACATTCAGGCCGCAGGCCGCGCCAGCTACAGCTATAGCTCCGGCGGGACACCGCGCTGGGGATTTGCCATTCATCGCCACGGCGGCGAGCTATGGCTGGCCTGTGCCGCTGGTGCAGATGATGCTTTTCATCTCGATTATTTATTGGATGAATTGTTAGCGCAGGCGGAAGGAGAGGCAACGGTGGTTAATGATGAGCAGGTCATCACCTTCGATAAAAACGACATTACCGTGGCGCTGCTGGGCGACACCTATTGTGGCGAGTGGTACACGCGCCAGCGTCAGCGCCGCGGCATCGATGATGGGCTGCAACGTTACGGTTACGATCACGCGTTCCTCGGCATTGCGCCGCTACTGGCGGGGAGCGATCTGACGATCGCGAATTTTGAAGCGGCGCTCACCGAGAGCACGCAAGGCACGCTGGCGGGGCGTAAACCCTTTTGTCTTACCGGCGATCCGCTCGCGACAACGGTGACCTTAAAAAATCATGGCATTGATGCTGTGACGCTGGCAAATAATCATGCAATGGACGCGGGGATCGCCGGGCTACGTCGTACACTGGATGCTTTTCATCAGCAAGGAATATCAACGTTTGGCGCGGGAATGAATGCCACACAGGCGCATGCGCCGTTGACGCTGGCGATCAACGACAGGCGTTTTAAATTTTTCAGCGCTTACTGGTTTCGACAATATATGGAGCAGGATTGCGCTTTCTACGCGCAGCCCCGCCGCGCAGGCGTTGCCTGTATCAGTGGAGGATTAACGGAAAAGCTGCGCGAGGAAAAACGCAGCGACGATCCGGCAACGCTGATTGTGCTGGCTCACTGGGGGCAAGATTATCAATGGACACGCCCTCAGCAGCGCCAGCTTGCGAAGCGGTTGATGGATGCTGGCGCCGATCTGATTATTGGCTCCGGCCCGCATATTCCTGGCGATATCCTGCGTACCGGGCAAGGCTGGGTGCTCTACAGCATTGGTAATGGCGTGTTCAACAGCAACGGAGAGTATCAGTCACGCGGAATGCCGCCGTACGGTTTTATCGTGCGTTTGTCCTTAGGGGGCACACAGCCAGCGCTGGAATTACAGCCCATTTTTACCGATAACCAGCAAACATTCTGGCAGCCCCGGCCGGTGAGTGAAACCGAGTTCGAACATGTCATTACGATTTTGCGTGAACAGGGAACGCGCATTACAGAACAACCGCGGCAAGAGGGCGCGTGGATTAAACGTCAGAAAAATGCTCGCCCGGTCATTGTGCTGCCGCTGGATATCCGATTTGCCGGACGTTAATAACAGGCCAGGCGAACAGGAAGGGAAAAGAGATCGATCACAATTAAGGCGGGAGCGAATATCGAATAACGTGGGGTGGGGAAGTAAATAAACACCCGGCGGTATTAAATTGGTGTTTTGAAGCAGAAATAAAACCCGTGTTTCCACGGGCGAAGCCGATTTAATACAATTTTTGTTCGATATGTTCCCCGGCATCAATAACCCGGAAGATTTTCCATTGTCCGTCTTCCTTGCATGTCCAGACCTGCAGATGCGCCAGCTTGTTATCTTCTATACCCAGCCAGACATCGAGCTTAAGATTATCCCCATCAGGATACGCCGGAGAAACTTTCAGGCGTGGGATCCACGCCGGATCATAATCCTGGCTGTAGGTGAAATAGTCGGCTCCCAGCAACTCCTGTTCAGGCATATTATAGATAGCTGCAATGCGGGCCAGTAATTTACCGGAGACCCACTTGTGCATTTTCTCCATTTTGGCCATTTCATCCGGCGGTGTTTTATCTAATTCATGCAGATAAAAGGTATAGAATTCCGTAATATTTTTCTGCACATCGGTGGCAGTATTTGCGCTGGCGAAGGGCAGATAACACGCGAGCAATAATGAGATTATTAAACGCATCAGTTCTTCCTGTAGATAGTATAAGAAGGGTGAAGTCTGCGATAACCCGGCCCCGGATACATGTCTCGTTGTTTAAAATCTGAGTACCATGTTTTACCATCAAACATGGTCATATGTCCGATACCGTTCCCCCCAATATAGGGCTGAATAATGGCAACATCGCCTTTCTCTGGTGTTGCCGTTTGCGGTAAGGCGACAAATCCAGCTTTCAGCAATGAGTCGCCATAATCTTTCGCATACCGCGTTTGTATAAGGTTGATGCCGCCAGCAGCTATCGCCAGTCGAGTGTATTTTGCGCATTCAGACCGGGATTTTGTGCCTGCATGTTTCACCAGATAATCCACCGCAGCAGATCTATCCCATCCCATAAAATTCCCTTTGAAAAAATGAAAACCACAAGATAACAAGGCGTTGTCATGCTACATCGGGCTATTTTTCGCGGAATAAGATTTATCCTGGTTGAGAGAGGAGAGGCAGGAAAGCCGCCTGGTGTTCTGCGTTGTTCGGTCGTGGAAGGAAGATGAAGCCAGATTTGTTCAGGTAAGAGGTAAACGCGTAATTATTGCAATCAAGAATAATTCCTATTAACGTTTGTCCCGTTCATTTGACCTTTCAGCCTGGCAGCGAAGACTGCGGTGCTGATGCACAGGGAGTATGCGTAATGCATCGTCGTTTTTATGCCGCGCGCCTGGCCGCGCTGGTTGTGCTGCTGCTTTGTTCGAAAACCGTTTTTTCACGGCCTGATATGACCCCGCTCGGGCCGAATATCGCCGATAAGGGGTCGGCATTTTACCATTTTGCCGTCAATACTTTTGATTCCACCGACGGCAAGCGGCATTACAAAGTGTGGACCGCGATACCGAAAAAAAGTCCTCCCGCGGCCGGTTATCCGGTGCTGTATCTGCTGGATGGCAATGCGGTAATGGACAAGCTTTCGGAGCCGCTGTTGCAGAAATTGTCAGAACGCGATCCGCCGGTGCTGGTGGCGGTCGGTTATCAGACCGATCTGCCTTTTGATCTGACGGCCAGGGCCTACGATTACACACCTGCCGCAGAAGGAGAGCCGCAAAATCTGCGTGGCCGTCAGGGCGGTGGCAGCGCGCTTTTCCGTCAGTTGCTGGAAACCACCATCGCGCCGCAGGCCGAAAAAGGCGTTGCGGTAAATCCGCAGAAACGGGCGCTGTGGGGGCACTCTTACGGCGGGTTATTGGTGCTGGAGAGTTATCTCTCATCGACATTTTTTAGCGCTTATTACTCGGCTGTACCTTCGCTGGAGCGGAACAACTTTACGTTGCTCAAAGCGATGGGCAGGTTGCCGAAAGCGTCATTCAGCCATAAATCGCTGTGGTTTCTCGAAGGTGATGGCGACCGCAAGGCCAATGATGAAAACGCCACGTCCGGTGTATTAAGCGCTATACAACACAGGGTTTCCCGCCTGCGCGCTGATGATTTGCCGGTTACGTATTTGCTCTATCCTGGGCTGACGCACGGCGCGATGTTTGACGTGTCGATGAAGGCGGCAATATTGCATATGTCCGGCGAGGCGCTGCCCGCATCGCATTAAAAAAGGCCGCGCCTGCGGCCTTCGCTTTATCGAGCTGCGGCGAAAATGAGTTCAAAAATCGTGGCGGGAATGCAGTCATCTTTGATGAATTCTTCGGGCGCAGCGGTGTTCTCTTTGAAATGCGCCAGCATGTTATCCACCGCCTGCGCTTCATCTTCCGCGTCGGTTTCAAACGGCATTGTATGCAGTCTGCCTGCTCAATACAGGGCAATGTAAAAAAACGATACCGTACTTCTTTGTTCTCAGATCGTGGTACGGTGAACTTTTGGGCGAGACGACAGAAGAGAAACCAGCATGATAGCGACACAGGAATGGCGTAAAGAGGGTTATCTGATCACCACCGATAAAGAGAAGCAGGATATCGCGGCAATCCACCGTTATTTGACCCGTTCCACATGGGCGGCGGGTATTGATCGCGAAACGGTGGCTATCTCCGTACAAAACAGCCTGAATTTCGGTCTTTTTCACAACGGTGAGCAGGTCGGTTTTGCCCGGCTGGTGACGGATTACGCCACGTTTGCTTATCTTTGCGACGTATATGTGCTGGAGGAGTATCAGGGGGAGAAGCTGGGCCGCTGGCTGATCGCCTGCTGCCACGCGCATCCGGTTTTCGCGAAATTACGCCGGATCGTGCTATTTACCTCCACCGCCCCCTGGCTGTACGAGAAGTTCGGCTATCAACCGGTTAACCGGCAAAATTACACCTGGACCATCGCCCGGCCAGATATTTACCAGAACGCCAAAAAACCGGCCGATCAATCTGAGCGTTAATTTAGGGTGACCGCGCGGGCGGGGCAGTTATTCCGGCGTGCGGTAGTTCTTTTCCATTTCATCCAGCGCGGCCTGGTTTTCCAGCCCCCACTGATACATCTGTTCGATCGGTTCGGCAAAGGTTTTACCCAGCGCCGTGAGCCGGTAATCCACCCTGGGCGGCACTACGTCATAAACGTGGCGCACGATCAGCCCGCGTTGCTCCAGCTCCTTTAGCGTCTGAAACAGCATCTTTTTCGAAATGCCTTGCAGGCTACGTTGCAGTTCGCCGGTACGGGCGCGTCCTTCCGGCCAGTGATACAACGCATGCAGCACCATGGTGCTCCATTTCACTGAAAAAAGATCCATCAAACGACGCGGCGGCGAATCCGCATAGAAAAAGAGTTTGCCGTCGACCCAGGCTGGCATGGCGATCTCCCCACGTTATGGTCACCAAATGGTGACTACTATCAATATCGAACCATGAGGATTATAGTCTGCCGCCTTCAGTCAGCCAACGCCTGTTCTCATGGAGGCACTATGAAAATCAATGCATTAGTTGCACGCGATGCGGCTAACCCTCTGACTTCCGGCACGATTAATCTGCGCCCGCTGCAACAGCAGGACGTGAGTATCGAGATCCTTTACTGCGGCGTTTGCCACTCGGATCTGCACATGGCGCGTAACGAATGGGCGGTGAGTCGCTATCCGCTGGTGCCGGGGCATGAAATCGTCGGCCGCGTGGTGGCAACCGGCGCGGCGGTAACGAAATATCAACCTGGCGATATCGTTGGTGTCGGTGTGATGGTCGATT
Source organism: Kosakonia radicincitans DSM 16656 (assembly GCF_000280495.2). Taxonomy (NCBI): domain Bacteria; kingdom Pseudomonadati; phylum Pseudomonadota; class Gammaproteobacteria; order Enterobacterales; family Enterobacteriaceae; genus Kosakonia; species Kosakonia radicincitans. The sequence goes on along the minus strand of NZ_CP018016.1, from coordinate 3,802,070 downwards.
CCTGCCGTGAATGTCACTTCTGCAAACAGCAGGAAGAGCAGTATTGCGAAACGGGCTTTACCGCCACCTACAACGGCATCGATAAATATACCGGCGACAGTACCTGGGGCGGTTATGCGCAGCGCGTGGTTGTCGATCAGCACTTTGTCGTTTCTGTACCGAAAAACTTGCCGTTGGCGGGCGTTGCGCCGCTGCTCTGCGCTGGGGTCACCGTCTGGTCGCCGCTGCGCCATTTCAACGTTAAAGCTGGCGATGCGGTGGGCGTCGTCGGCCTTGGCGGGCTGGGGCATATGGCGGTGAAACTGGCGAGCGCGATGGGCGCAGAAGTGACGCTGTTTACCACCTCGCCGGAGAAGGGCGCCGATGCCCGCCGCCTTGGAGCAACGCGCGTTGTCGTTTCCCGCGATGCCGCGCAGATGGCCGCCTGCCAGACCTCGCTGGATTTTATTCTTGACTGTGTTGCCGCACCGCACGATCTCGATCCATATCTGGCCACCTTAAAAACCAATGGCCGCCTGGTGCTGGTTGGCATTCCGGATCGGCCACACGCCGCGCCGGACATTACGCCCATGGTTTTTCGTCGCCTGAGCATCAGCGGTTCATCGATTGGCAGCATTCAGGAAACTCAGCAGATGCTGGACTTCTGCGGCGAACATAACATCACCGCTGATATCGAAATGATTAACGGTGAAGAGATTGAAATGGCGTTTGCCCGCATGCTGAAAGGCGAGGTGAAGTATCGCTTTGTTATCGATATGCAGGCCACGCGCTGGTAAAACCGTTCTAAGTGAGCAGCGCTGTAAAGGGAAAAACGATGCGGGCGGCAATTATTAAGGTTCTGGCGGGGCTGTTCTATGTGGCGATCGCCTTTTTTATCACCGGTGCCGTCAGGCCTGTCGATAGATTCTGGCTGTGGTCATCGGACAGGTTTTTTGATCTGCTCTGGCAGCACAAGATCCTTGCTGATACCTACGAATGGGGCATGGATCCGGCAAGCACTTTCATGCTGGTGCTGATTGTGTTGGTTATTGCCTGGGGCTTAGCGCGAGGTGTAAAAGGGGTGCGGACAATCCTCGGGCGCTGAACCCCGCGCTTCACCAGCCGTATTCTGAGTAGGGCTGCCCCGCGATAATCTGCTGAACCGCCTGCCGGACATACGGGATAGTGTTTTGCGGCAAATCCGCAATGGCCTGCCAGTGCATATCGCCGTGCTTGTCCGGCTCGGCAATGTGTGGTTCGCCTTCCCAGCGGGTGCAGGTAAAAAAATGCCCCATCCATGAGCGGTCTTCCGTGCGGACATGCATCGAATGGCTTAAGCGAAGATCCTGCGGGGCAATCAGCACGCCGCTCTCCTCTTTGGCTTCTCTGGCCGCTGCCGTCGCCAGCGTTTCATTCTCCTCCAGCCCACCGGCAGGCAGGCTGTACCAACCGTCCATCCAGCCCGTGCCGGTACGTTTCAACATGCAGATATGATTTTCTTTGCGCAGCAGGACAAAAACGGCAACCGACAGGCAGTATCTTCCTCGTTTCATCTTTTCACCAGGTTTGCAGAAAGCTGTATATAAATACAGTTTTCTGCCGTTTTCAAATCCTTTTCGCTGCTCCGCTTTCCTATACCATCCCATTATTACCATGGCGCAAAAACGCCGGGCGCTGGTTCAGCCGCGCAAACCACGCGTCGATAGCCGGCACCTCCGGATGTTCAAACGGCGTCATTTTCCAGCGGTTCACCGACAGCCCCAGCACCACATCTGCCAGTGTAAAGGTATCGCCCGCGGCAAAGGCGCCGGTGCGTTGCAGTTGCTGCTCCAGAATGGAGATGCAGTGGTTCCACTCTTTGATACCCGCCTCAATGGCTTTTGGATCATTAAAGGCCGGGTTTTTGCGCGCCAGCGCGGGGAAGACATAGCGCCAGGCGTTGTTAAACTCGGTGGCTTGCCAGTCCATCCAGTGCTCCACAATGGCGCAGGCCTGCGGTTCGGCAGGTAACAGATCGCTGCGCCCCGTTTTACGCGCCAGATAGCGGCAAATCGAGTTCGATTCCCACAGCACAAACTCATCATCCAGCAGAACGGGCACCATGGCGTTCGGGTTCAGTGCGCGGAATGCGTCGGTCTCGGTCGAGGCAAAACCGCTGCCGTAATCTTCCTGTAAATAATCCAGCCCCGCTTCCTCGCAGGTCCACAACACTTTACGCACATTGATAGAAGAGGTTTTGCCAAGGATTTTGAGCATATATAAACATCCGTCTGCGTGATTAATCGTTTAAAAACAATACACCAGTCGAATGTATTCCCGCCACTTGCGCTGTAGCACCAGCGTGGTGCAGTGCCTTGTTGTGGCTCACCAAAACAGGGATAGCGTAACGCAACAAATCGCTAACGTTATGACGATAAAGCAAAAACAACCTGGCACAGCGCTTGCAAATGCGAGAGGGCAGTGCAACACACAATTTGAAAATAGCTGGCTAGGGTTCCGGTTCACTTCGGTGAATGACTGGTCCAAGAGCTGGCGACCTCTGCGAGGTTACACGGCGGGACAAAAACCCGGGAGACAGCAGCACCAATGGGTGTCGCGCTGCCCCCTAACTTTGTGCCAATCAGAGGTCAAGAATGAAGAAATCTCCATTGTTCCGCTCTCTTGTGTTGTCGCTGGCGATGCTGGTCAGTCTCCCCACCTTTGCCGCCGTGAAAAAAGAGTTCAACGTCTGCTGGACCATTTACGCCGGATGGATGCCGTGGGGCACCATCAGCAGTAGCAAAATCATTGATAAATGGGCCAGCAAATACGGTATCAAGATCAATGTCGTGCAACTGAACGACTATATCGAATCCATCAACCAGTACACCGCCGGCCAGTTTGATGGCTGCACCATGACCAATATGGATGCGCTGACCATTCCGGCTGCGGGCGGCGTTGACAGTACGGCGCTGATCCTCGGCAGTTACTCCGAAGGCAACGACGGTGTCGTAATGAAAGGTGAGGGCAAAACCCTCAAAGATTTGAAAGGGATGAAAGTCTACCTGCCAGAACTCTCCGTTTCTCACTATCTGCTGGTGCGCGGGCTGGAAAAAGCCGGGCTGGCGGAGAAAGACGTCACCGTGGTGAACACCTCCGATGCGGATATTGTCTCGGCGTTTGGTACGCCAAATGTGCAGGCTGCCGTCGCCTGGAACCCGCAGCTCTCCGTGATTAAAGCCACGCCGAAAACCACCGAAGTCTTTAGCTCCTCGCAGGTGCCGGGCGAGTTGATCGACATGATGGTGGTCAACAGCGCCACCCTGAAAGATAATCCGGCGCTGGGTAAAGCGCTGACCGGCGCATGGTATGAAATGATGGGGCTGATGAAAGCGCAGGACGCCACGGCGCTTAATTCGATGGCCGCCGCTTCCGGTACCGATCTGGCTGGTTACAAGGCGCAACTGAAAACCACCCACCTGTTCTACACCCCGGCGGACAATATTGCTTTTGTGACGTCAGCGGAGCTGGCGAAAACCATGCAGCGCGTTGCGTCATTCTCCTTTGAAAAAGGCCTGCTCGGCGATGGTGCGCAGAGCGCGGATTTTATCGGTATGACCTTCCCCGGCAATGTTACGCAGGGCGATGCGAATAACGTGAAACTGCGCTTTGACGACAGCTTCGTGAAGATGGCCGCTGCCGGCAAGCTGTGATAACTGACGGAGTTCGCCATGCGACAAATTAATCGCCATCCCACCTCTGGCATGCGGACGCTGCTGATCCTGCTGCCTTTCGTCCTGCTGCTGGCCGCCTATTTTATGGGCTCAGCAGTACGGCTGGAGGCCAATCCACAGGACAAGCTGCTGCCCGGTCTGCAACAGATGCTGGATGCACTTTCACGGATGGCGTTTACCCCGGATAAACGCAGCGGCGAATACCTGTTCTGGATGGACACGCTGGTGAGCCTCGGCCGCTTGCTGATGGGCCTTGCTATCGCCTCGGTGATTGGTCTGTGCATTGGCATCACCGCCGGCGTTTTCCCGCTGTGGCGGGCGTCGTTGTCGCCGCTGATGACGGTGCTGTCGATGATCCCGCCGCTGGCGATTTTACCGGTGTTGTTTATCGTTTTTGGCCTCGATGAGCTGTCGAAAGTGATGCTGATTGTCATTGGCATCACGCCGATGCTGGCCCGCGATCTGGAGCAGCGCGCCTGCGAAATCCCGGCGGAGATCCTGATCAAAGCGCAAACCCTCGGCGCCAATAGCTGGACGCTGGTGCTGCGGGTGGTGTTGCCGCAGTTGCTGTCGCGCCTGCTGATGTCGCTGCGTCTGCTACTGGGTTCGGCGTGGCTGTTTCTCATCTCGGCAGAGGCGATTTCCTCAACCGCCGGGCTGGGCTACCGCATTTTCCTTGTGCGTCGCTATATGGCGATGGACGTCATTATCCCGTACGTCTTGTGGATCACGTTGCTGGCGTGGCTGATGGATCTGGCGCTGCGTCAGTTACACAAAACCTGTTTTCCCTGGGCGGAAGGAGGGAAGGCATGAGCTTTATCACTATCGACAATATCTGGCAGGAGTACGGCGACCACGTGGTGCTGGAGCGCCTGAACTTGCAGGTGAAAGAGGGGGAGTTTTGCTCGATGGTCGGCGCGTCCGGCTGCGGCAAATCAACCTTTCTGCGCCTGCTGCTCGGCCAGGAAAAACCGAGCCGCGGCGTCATCACGCTGGAGGGAAAACCGCTGAGCGCCGAACCGGACAGCAGCCGTGGCGTGGTGTTTCAGCGCTACTCGGTGTTCCCGCACCTCACGGTGCTGGATAACGTCGCCATTGGCCTCGAACTGCCGCAATCTCCGTTTTTTGGGCGGTTCTTTGGCGCGAAAAAACGCGCCGCCCGCGAGCAGGCCAGAGAATTGCTGGAAAAAGTCGGTCTTGGTCACGCGCTGAAGAAATATCCGGCGCAGCTCTCCGGCGGTATGCAACAGCGTTTAGCCATCGCTCAGGCTTTTATTATGCAACCGCGCGTCCTGCTGCTGGATGAGCCGTTTGGCGCGCTTGACCCCGGTATCCGTAAAGAGATGCATACGCTGCTGCTGCAACTGTGGAGTGAAACCCGCATGACGGTCTTTATGGTGACCCACGATCTTTCGGAAGGCTTCAACCTCGGCACCCGCCTGCTGGTGTTCGACAAGGTGCGTATTGATCCGCAGGCACCCAACGCTTACGGCGCACGCATCACCTATGACATCCCGCTCAACGAAACGCGGCTCTCCGCGATGAGCGGCGCGAAGCCCGATAACGTCTACGCATTAAGGAGATAATCCTGTGAATCCAACTTCTGTTCTTCGTGACGAGATCCTGCCTGGCGGCGGCCATCTCTCTTTTATCCTCAAACGCGGGCAGATCCTGCGCATGACCGACATCGAAGGCGGCGCAAACGTCAGCCTGATGATGCTCAACGCCCATGAAAAAAGTGAGCGTCTGAACCTGCCGGATACCCTGAAAGGCCAGCACACCGCGCGCCTGACGGCCGGGCACTGTTTCTACTCGGATATGGGGCGCGTGCTGGCGGGCATCACCGCTGATACCAGCGGCTGGCACGATCCCTTTGGCGGCGTACTGAACGCGGCCGAAGTGGCGGAAAAGTACGGCCAGGGGCGCTACCAGGAGCTGCGTAACGGCTTTTTCCGCAACGGTGCGGATAACCTGCTGGTGGAGATGGGCAAGTGGGATCTCAACCTCGAAGATCTGCTGATGGTGGTTAACTTCTTCAGCAAAGTGTCGGTTGATGACCACGGCCAGTTCACCTTCCACAGTGGCCATTCTCAGCCGGGAAGCTATGTTGAACTGTTTGCGCCGATGGATGTGCTGGTGGTGCTGACCGCGCTGCAACATCCGATGGACCCTTCCCGCGAGTATGCGCCGCGCCCGGTACAACTGAGCTGGCGGCAGGCCGACGATGAGCAGGCGATGATCAACGCCCTGCTGACGCGCCCGGAAAACAGCCGTGCCTTCACCAATACCCAACTTTTCGCCCTGTAAGGAGCCGCACGATGACAGTTGCCAGCGAAAAACAAGCCCAACATGCCGTTTTCCGCCATGTGATCCCGGCGGGTGAACCGTATCTGTTTGAAGTGAAAAAAGGTCAGACACTGCGTTTGCTGGATCTGGAAGGAAATCAGGCCATTGATACGCTGTTCTACAATGCGCAGAACCCGCGTGAACGCTACGATGCCCAGCGCACGCTGCGTCGGCAGAACAACGCCTATCTCACCAGCGGCAGCGTGCTGTACTCCAACCTTGGCAACCCGCTGCTGACCATTGTCGCCGATACCTGTGGCCGCCACGACACCCTTGGCGGCGCCTGCGCGCAGGAGAGCAACACCGTGCGTTATGCGCTGGATAAACGGCACATGCACAGTTGCCGCGATAACTTCCTCTGCGCCTGCCTGCACGATGGCCGCCTGCAAAAGCGCGACATTGGCGCAAACATCAACTTCTTTATGAACGTGCCGGTAACGCCACAGGGCGGGCTGACGTTTGAAGATGGCATCTCCGCGCCGGGGAAATATGTTGAACTGCGCGCCGAGTGTGATGTGATTGTACTGATCTCTAACTGCCCACAGCTCAACAACCCGTGCAATGGCTGGAATCCGACGCCTGCGGAGGTGCTGGTATGGAATTGACGCCAACTCGCTGGCAGCGCCTGCGCCTGGCGCTTTACCACCTCTGCGCGGTACGCGCCGGACGCATCCTGCTGTAATCGCATTTTCCCCATGGACGACCATGCGGTGAGCCAATGTTCGGCGGGACGACCCGCCACGATTGAGTCTGACCTATGTTTACGAAACTCCTGATCGCCAACCGCGGGGCGATTGCCTGCCGCATCCTGCGCACCTTGCGTGCCATGCAGATTGGCGGCGTTGCCGTCTATTCCGATGCCGATATCAGCAGCCTGCATATCCGCGAGGCCGACGAAGCGATTAGCCTCGGCGATGGCCCGGCAGCAGGCACCTATCTGGTGACGGAAAAAATCATTGCCGCCGCCCGCGAGAGCGGGGCACAGGCTATTCATCCCGGCTATGGTTTCCTCTCTGAAAACGCGGCCTTTGCCGAAGCTTGCGAAGCGGCGGGCATTGCCTTTGTTGGCCCTACGCCTGCGCAACTGCGCGTTTTCGGCCTGAAACATACCGCCCGCGCGCTGGCGAAAAAACAGGGGGTGCCAATGCTGGAAGGCACCGAACTGCTGGCGGATGTGGATGAAGCGCTGCGCGCCGCAGAAATCGTCGGTTACCCGGTGATGCTGAAAAGCACGGCGGGTGGCGGTGGTATTGGGATGCGCGTCTGCACGACGGCCGCTGAATTACACGACGCATTCGACGCGGTGGTGCGGCTGGGGAAAAACAACTTCAGCGACGCGGGGGTCTTTATTGAGAAGTACATCGCCCGCGCCCGCCATCTGGAAGTGCAGATCTTCGGCGATGGCGCAGGTGAGGTGATTGCCCTTGGCGTGCGCGATTGTTCCGTGCAGCGTCGTAACCAGAAAGTGCTGGAAGAGACGCCTGCGCCAAATCTGCCTGCGGGCATGGAAGAAGCGCTGTGCAGCGCGGCCATTAAGCTCGGCAAAGCGGTCAACTACCGCAGCGCGGGCACGGTGGAGTTTGTCTACGACAGCGAAGCTAAACGGTTTTACTTCCTCGAAGTGAACACCCGTTTGCAGGTTGAGCACGGCGTGACCGAGCAGGTGTGGGGCGTCGATCTGGTGGGCTGGATGATTGCGCTCGCCGCCGGAGAACTGCCGCCGCTGGCGCAGCTTCGCGACAGCCTGACACCCAGCGGCCACGCGATTCAGGCGCGGGTTTATGCGGAAGATCCTGGCCGCCAGTTCCAGCCATCTCCCGGTTTACTGACTGACGTGGCATTTCCGACGGACGATCGCCGGACATTGCGTATCGATAGCTGGGTGGAATCCGGCTGTGAAGTGCCGCCGTTCTTCGACCCGATGCTGGCGAAAATCATCGCCTGGCAGCCCACGCGTGAGGCGGCGGTGCATGCGCTGCACGACGCGCTGGGCGCAACCCGTTTATACGGCGTGGAGACTAACCGCACCTATTTACAGCAGATCTTAACCTTTGCCCCGTTCGCCTGCGGTGAACCCTGGACGCGCTGCCTTGAAGGGCTGACGTATCAGGCGTATACGCTGGAGGTGCTGAGCGCCGGGACGCAAACCACCGTGCAGGATCACCCCGGGCGCGTGGGATACTGGGCGGTGGGTGTGCCGCCATCCGGCCCGATGGACAGCCGCGCGCTGCGTCTTGGCAACCGTCTGCTGGGCAATAATGACAACGCGGCGGCACTGGAGATCACTCTGAGCGGCCCGACGCTGAAATTTAACTGCGATGCACAGGCGGTTGTCACCGGGGCGGATATTGCGCTAACGCTCGATGGCGAGCCGCTGGCGATGAACCGTATCTTCATGCTGCGGGCGGGGATGACGCTGCACATCGGCGACATCAGCGGTGACGGTGTGCGCAGTTATCTCTGCTTGCGTGGGGGATTCCAGGTGCCGGAGTACCTGGGCAGCAAAAGCACCTTCACGCTGGGGCAATTTGGCGGCCATGCCGGGCGCGCGCTGCGTACCGGCGACGTGCTGCATCTGGCACCGTTAACGGCACCATGCCGCGAAACGGCGCTACCGCAGGTGTTGCATACGCCGCTTTCCCCGGTGCGTGAGCTGCGGGTGATTTATGGCCCGCACGGCGCGCCGGAGTACTTCACCCCGGCGTATATGGCGACCTTTTTGGCGACCGACTGGGAAGTGCATTTCAACTCCAGCCGCACCGGCGTGCGCCTGATCGGCCCGAAACCGGAGTGGGTGCGCGACAGCGGCGGCGAAGCCGGGCTGCATCCCTCCAATATTCACGACAACCCGTATGCCATCGGTGCGGTGGATTTTACCGGCGACATGCCGGTGATTCTCGGCCCGGACGGCCCGAGCCTCGGCGGTTTTGTCTGTCCGGTGACCATTATCGAAGCGGATTTACCGGCCGTCGGCCAACTGAAAGCGGGCGATAAAGTGCGTTTTATCCCGGTGGATATCGCCACTGCGCGCCGTCTGGCGCAGGCGCAGGAAGCGCAAATCGCCAGCCTCACACCGCAGGAGGTGGTATGGCAACCCGTGGCGTTGGCTTCGCCGATCGTCCTGAACTGCGGCGAGGCGGATAAGCGCCTGGTGGCGCGGCTTTCCGGCGATACGCATCTGCTGCTGGAGATCGGCGAGCCGGAGCTGGATCTGGTGCTGCGTTTTCGCGCCCACGCCTTAATGCAGGCGCTGGAAGCCCTGGCGCTGCCGGGGGTAATCGATCTGACGCCGGGCATTCGCTCGCTGCAAATTCACTACCAGCCGGAAGCGCTGGGGCTGGCGCAACTGCTGGAGACGGTGGCCGGGTTGTGGCAGGGCGTGTGTGAGCGCCAGGATCTGGATGTGCCGTCGCGCATTGTCTGGCTGCCACTCTCGTGGGACGACCCGGCGTGCCAGAAAGCCATCGACAAATATATGACCACCGTGCGCCGCGATGCGCCGTGGTGCCCGAGCAACCTGGAATTTATCCGCCGCATTAACGATCTGGCGAATATCGATGAAGTCTACAAAACGGTGTTTGACGCCAGCTATCTGGTGATGGGGCTGGGCGATGTCTACCTTGGCGCGCCGGTGGCGACACCGCTCGATCCGCGCCACCGTCTGGTGACCACCAAGTACAACCCGGCGCGCACCTGGACGGCGGAAAACTCGGTCGGCATTGGCGGTGCGTACCTTTGCGTGTATGGCATGGAAGGGCCGGGCGGCTACCAGTTTGTCGGGCGGACGCTGCAAATGTGGAATCGCTACCATACCGTGGCGGATTTTGCCGGTAAGCCATGGCTGCTGCGCTTCTTCGATCAGATCCGTTTTTATCCGGTGTCTGCCGATGAATTGTTAACCATTCGTCGCGACTTCCCGCTCGGGCGTTATCCGCTGCGCATTGAGCACACCACGCTGAAGCTGGCGGAGTATCAGCAGTTTCTCGCCGATGAAGCGCAAAGTATTGCTGCTTTCCGTGCGCAACAGCAGGGCGCTTTCGCCGCCGAACGCGATCGCTGGATCGCCAGCGGCCAGGCGCATTTCGACAGCAGTGAAGCGCTGGCGGAAGAGGGCGAAGATGCACCGTTACAGCCGGGGCAACAGGGCATCGACAGCCCGATCTCCGGCAACTTGTGGCAGGTGAATGTCACGCCGGGCAGCCAGGTTCGCGCAGGCGATGTGCTGGTGGTGCTGGAGTCGATGAAGATGGAGATCCCGCTGCTTGCCGCCCACGATGGTGTGGTAAGCCAGGTGCGCGTGCAGCCGGGCAGTTCGGTGCGTGCAGGTCAATGTGTGGTGGTTCTGGAGAAAACAGCATGATGCAGCCATTTGATTTACGCCTTGATGTTCTGGCGCAGGCTTACCGCGACGGCCATTTAACGCCGCGCGACGTGATAGCGACGCTGCGCACGCGGGCGCTGGCGTTGAATCCGGAATTCAACACCTTTATTTATCTTCTCAGCGCGGCGGAACTGGAACCGTATCTGGCGGCGCTGGACAACGTGCCGCCTCAGTCGCTGCCGCTGTATGGCGTGCCGTTCGCCATCAAAGACAATATCGATCTGGCTGGCATTCCGACCACCGCCGCCTGCCCGGCATTTGCGTATACCGCAGAACAGGATGCGACCATCGTTGCGCAACTGATTGCGCTGGGCGCGGTGCCGCTGGGTAAAACCAATCTCGATCAGTTTGCCACCGGGCTGAACGGCACGCGTTCACCGTATGGCGTCTGCCGTAATAGTGTGCATGCCGATTATCCGGCAGGTGGCTCCAGTGCCGGATCGTCGCTGGCGGTGGCGCTTGGGCTGGCAAGCTTTGCGCTCGGCACGGATACCGCAGGCAGCGGGCGTGTTCCGGCGTCGCTCAATAATCTGGTTGGCCTGAAAGCGACCAAAGGGTTGATCTCCACGGCGGGTGTGGTACCGGCCTGTCGCACGCTCGATTGCGTGACCTTTTTTACCGCTACCGCCGCCGAAGCCAGCCGTTTACTGGCGCTAACAGCAGTGAAAGACGTGCGCGATGCCTACAGCCGCAGTAACCCGGCGTGGAACGGCGCGCAGGCCTTTGGCGCGCCGCAGCCGGGTTTCCGTTTTGGCGTCCCGGCTACGCTGGAATTCCTCGGCTGCGCAGAGAGTGAGGCGCTGTTTTATGCGGCAAAAGCGCGGCTGGAGTCGCTTGGCGGCGTGCCGGTGACGCTTGATTTCGCCCCGTTTCTTGCCGCTGCGCGCCTGCTGTATGAAGGGCCGTGGGTGGCGGAGCGCTACCACGTCGTCGGGCCGCTGATTGAAAAACAGCCGGATGCGGTGCTGCCGGTGATCAAGGCGGTGCTGAGCAAAGCGCCCTCCACCGATGCAGTGGCGACCTTTGATGCACAATACCGCTTACAGGCCTACAAAGCGCAGTGCGACGCACTGCTTACCGGTCTGGACTGCGTCCTGACGCCGACCTATCCGCGCCCGGTGACGCTGGCGGAGCTGGCTGATGAACCGGTAAAACGCAATGCCGATCTCGGTTACTACACCAATTTTATGAACCTGCTGGATTACGCCGCTGTTGCGGTGCCAAACGGCATGATGGCCAACGGCCTGCCTTCCGGCGTTACGCTGTTTGGCCGCGCGTTTACCGATCAGTATCTGCTGAGCCTTGCCGATGCGATGCAGCGCAACGCGTCGCTGGCCTTGCCCGGTGGGCGGAAAATGGCGGCTGCCGTTCCGGTAAATACCGCGAGCCACGATCGGCTGGCGCTGGTGGTGTGTGGCGCGCATCTGGACGGGCTGGCGCTTAATGGGCAGTTGCGTCAGCGGGGCGCGACTCTACTTAGCGCCACCCGCAGCGCGCCGCGTTATCGGTTATATGCGCTGGCAGACGGTAAACGGCCAGGCATGGTGCGCGATGAGCAGCAAGGTACGGCGATCGACGTGGAAGTGTGGGAACTGCCGCACAGCGAAGTCGGCTCTTTCCTTGCTGGTATTCCGGCGCCGCTTGGGTTGGGTAAAGTCGAGCTGGAAGATGGTCGCTGGTTGAGCGGATTCATTTGTGAAAATTATGGCTTGCAGGGGGCGCAGGAGATCACGTCTTACGGAGGATGGCGCGCCTGGCTGGCTTCCGGTTTGTAAAGGATTGTCAATATCGATTAATTATTGACCGCGTGCATGATTTTGTGCAAATAGCAGCCATACTATTAACTTACCCCATTGGCTGACAAGGGAGGAAATATGTATGAGCTTTGATGAACTTGTTCGTCGCTTGTTGACGAAGTTGACTGCTGCCAGAGCGGACCTTGCGGCCTACACCCAGATGAGGAAGGCAAAAGGTTATATGTCGGTCAGCGAAAACGATCGTCTGCGTGAACGTCTGTTTGCCCTGGCGCTTGAGATTCGTGATAAAGGAGAACGGCTGAATGAAATGCCGGATCGCGAATCGCGGGGTGCGTTGTACCGCGCCGAAGAGGCGCTCTCTTCAGCGGCGGTTTGCCTGATGAGCGGGCGACAGGATTGCCCAACGTATATCTCTGTGAATGCCGACAAACTCGAACGTTCACTGAATGTGCTTGATCATGCCATTCTCTACCTTAACGAGCATTCACCGCTCGAAGAGGCCTAAGCTTAAGGGGGAGGGAACTCCCCCTTCTTGTCTGTCCGTTTTCTTTCATGCCGAATGTATAAATTCTGTAAACCTGCGTTTCATTTCTGCGCCCCGGTCTACCCTTTACTCTGCGAAGCTGCTGAATAAAGGAGAGCCCGATGCGCCGTCTTCCCCTGTTGCTGCTGTTTCTTTCCGTCCCGGTATGGGCTGAGCCCGCGGCGGTGAAGGGTGAAGGTTGATGTTCTGCAAGGCAAACTTGATCACCCCTGGTCGCTGGCATTTTTGCCCGATAATCACGGCATGCTAATTACTTTGCGCGGCGGGCAACTGCGTTTATGGCAGGCCGGTAAGGGGCTTTCCGATCCGATAAGCGGTGTGCCGAAAGTGTGGGCGCACGGGCAGGGCGGCTTGCTGGATGTGGTGCTGGCGCCTGATTTCGCCCAGTCGCGCCGGGTGTGGTTAAGCTATGCGGAAGCGGACAAAGAGGGCAAAGCCGGTACAGCAGTCGGTTATGGCCGCCTGAGCGAGGATTTCACCCGTCTGGAGGCATTTCAGACGGTGTTCCGCCAGCAGCCGAAACTCTCAACCGGCAACCACTTTGGTGGTCGGCTGGTGTTTGACGGCAAAGGCTATCTGTGGATTGCGCTGGGTGAGAACAACCAGCGCCCGACGGCGCAGGATCTGGATAAATTGCAGGGCAAACTGGTACGGCTGACCGATCAGGGGAAAGTGCCGGATGATAACCCGTTTGTCAGCCGCAAAGATGCCCGTCCGGAGATCTGGGCATATGGCATTCGTAACCCGCAAGGAATGGCGATAAACCCGTGGAGCAATGCCCTGTGGTGGCACGAACATGGCCCGCGCGGCGGTGATGAAATTAATATTGCGCAAAAAGGCAAAAATTATGGCTGGCCAATTGCTACCTGGGGCATTAACTATAGCGGGCTGAAAATCCCCGAGGCGAAGGGGCAGATTGTGCCTGGCACCGAACAGCCGATCTTCTACTGGCAGAAATCTCCGGCGATAAGCGGCATGGCATTCTATAACGCCGACACGTTCCCGCAGTGGAAAAACAAACTCTTTATTGGCGCGCTTAAAGATGAAGATGTCATCGTGATGAGTGTTAATGGCGACAAAATCACGGAAGATGGCCGCATTCTTACCGATCGTAAACAGCGTATCCGCGATGTGCGCGTGGGGCCGGATGGTTACCTTTACGTGCTGACGGATTCATCGGACGGCGAGCTGTGGAAAGTGCGTCCGGCTTCGTGAAGAGGGGGAATGGATTCCCTTTTTCGCTTTTTCCTGGTTAAAACGCAGTATTAGATAATAACTATATTACGGTGTTCTATAATGTCTGCCTTTTATATTTATTAAAATAAACCTTTACGCCTTTCTCTATTTATATAGCGGTTGGCTATCTTGCGCCTTTTATTTAAGTGTGTGGATAAAGTGCCGATAACTGAATATCCGAGAAAAGATGGCGTAAAGGAGAGGTAATAATGAATGTGCATACTGTTCCGCATACGGCAACCGATATTTATGAATTGATTGCCCGCATTGGTAATGTGACCCGGATGTTAAGAACCAGCCTGCGTGAGCTGGGGCATGATATTACTATTGCTGAAATCGCCCACTCTATTCCCGATGCGCGCAGCCGTTTGCAATATGTTGTCGATTTGACGGCGCAGGCCTCCGGTAAAACGCTTAATTTGATTGAGCAGACGCAGCCGTTGCAGGAGCGGCTCAGCAAAGAAGCCAGCCAGCTACTGTCACAATGGGATGGTATTAAAGAGAGCGATGGCATTGACGGTATGATGGCGCTTGCCCGCGCAACGCGCGGCTGGCTTGGCGCGGTGCCGCTTTGTACCGATGCCACCAAAAACTATCTGCGCGATATTATGCTGGCGCAGGATTTTCCGGATACCACCGCGCGCATTATTGTGCGCATGATGGCGCTGCTGGAGAATTTAGAAAAACAATTCCTCGCGGTCTTATTAGACAGCGTACCGCAGGAAAGCCGGGCGACGCTGACCAGAGAGAAAGAACACGCCGCACATTTGCCTGCGGCTTCCACACAAGATGATATTGATGAGTTACTGGATAGCCTTGGTCTGTAATCAGTAATTGTGCTGCACTATGAAAACCCTCAGGTGATGTAAAAGCTGTTTTACTTGCTGTTATTTATTCTGGATGCAATGGTTCATTGCATCCTTTTTTATTTCTGCGGGATAATAACTTTGTGCACAGGAGCATAATAAAACAGGCGAAAAAAATCCCGCAATGCCATCTAACATTGCGGGATAAAAATATTTCTCAATAGACAGTTATGCTGAATCACCCGCCCTCATGGCAAAGCGGGGATGTATTACCTGAAATAACGTTTAAAACGATCCGCTATGAAGGAGGGTAACGGACCTTAGCCTGCTTAACGCAGCAGCGACAACATGGTTTGCGGAACCTGGTTCGCCTGCGCCAGTACCGAGCTGCCAGCCTGTTGCAGGATCTGCGCACGTGACATGTTGGAAACTTCCGTCGCGTAATCGGAATCCTGAATACGGCTGCGCGCGGCAGAGAGATTGTTGGTGGTGTTATTCAGGTTAGAGATGGTGGATTCAAAACGGTTTTGGGAAGCACCCAGCAGGCTGCGCTCGCTGTCCACCGCTTTGATGGCGGTATCCAGATCCGCCAGCGGGTTACCGTTTGTGCCGCCGGTGGCATCAACCACGCCCTGCAATACATCGAAGCCGTGCGCGTCAGTGGCACGCGCGCTGCCGTTGACAATTTGCCCGGTGGTGGAAGCCGTTGCGCCGGTGGTGCTGTAGAGGTTGAAGGCATCGCTGCTGCTGACGGTGATGCTGATGGTTTCGCCATCTTTCGCGCCAACCTGGAAGTTATACACGCTGTCGCCGGAACCGGTGTTCAGCACTTTCAGACCGTTGAAGTCCGTCTGAGTGGTGATGCGGTTGATCTCTTCCATGCGCTGGTTGACTTCGGCCTGAATGGAGTCAACGTCAGATGCGGAGTTGGAACCGTTTTGCGCTTGTACAGTCAGGTCACGAATACGTTGCAGGTTGTTGTTGACTTCGCTCAGTGCGCCTTCAGTGGTTTGCGCCAGTGAGATCCCGTCATTGGCGTTACGTGCGGCAACAGACAGGCCATTAATATTTGATGTAAAGCGGTTTGCAATTGCCTGACCAGCAGCATCATCTTTTGCGCTATTAATACGCAGACCGGATGACAGGCGTTCAATGGAGGTGCCCAATGAAGATTGCGATTTGCTCAGGTTATTTTGGGTCGTTAAAGACAAGGTGTTGGTATTAATAACAGCCATTTTATTTCTCCAGGAATATAGAATTAATCTATTAGTGTCGCCCTGATAATATCGCCGGGCTTCAATCATATCGGATGGGATTAATAAAACTTTAAATTTAAATGGAGAATATTTTTATTTTATAAATATCACTGTTCAACATAATGATTTTATAGCTAATAGGTAATTTGAATATATTAATTATGACAACGGTTAATTCTATTTGCAGATCTTCTATAGGCCATTGCAATTATAATTTTACCTAAGAGATGAAATATTGATTAGTCTGCGTTTAATTTAATGTAGTATTGCTTAACAATCAATTAAGCAACGATTATGATTTTATTGTTTGTTTATGCGGAGAGCGGGAGACACACTATAAATTAGCTTTTCTTAACTGTTCGATGCTGTTAGTCTCATATTTGAATATGCGTTCTGCTATCAGAATTCTCTGCTTAAAAGAAATCGGTGGGTAACTTTCTCCGTTCTTGTTGTTCATTAATGTGATGATTATAAAACAGGTGAAATAGTAGTCATAAAAGCACCACTAAAAGCAAATTTTCTATTTTTACATCGTTACATCCTATTGTGATTTTGACGATATAAATTACCGATTAAAGTTTTTACTTCTGTCATCGATTATTGATGCGTGTAAATTTGGGGTTTTGTATAAAACAAATAATTGATGAAAAGTGCTTTTGTGGTCCTTAAATTAAATTACGCATAAGAATTTACTTAAATGCCATCGGCAGGTTGTTTGTGTCGCTGGAAACATAAAAGACCTTATGCTCTGTAGTGTTTTGTTCTTTATTTTTTCTACACACGGGAGAGTTGACAATATGAGAACCCAGGATTTGGAATATTTTGTATCGTTGGTGCAACATATGAATTTCCAGAAAGCTGCCGAGGCGTGTGATGTTTCACAACCGACCCTCAGCATACAAATCAAGAAGCTGGAGGAAGAGCTGGGCATCCCTCTGCTGCACCGCAAAGGTAAAGGCTTTAGCCTGTCGCCAACCGGTCTGCATCTATTGCCGGTGATCGAAAATATTCTCCGTGAAGTTCATAACCTTCAGGAAATGGCGCGCTGGCTACGTTTTCAGCCGGTTGGTGTTATTAATATCGGCATTACCCCGACGCTGGGTTCTTACATTCATGATGATTTATTTAGCGTATTTAAAGAGAAATTTCCTGATAATGAAATCAAGTTGCATGAGGTCAATGAAGATAATCTATTGAGCATGCTGGATAAAGGGCAATTGCAACTGGGTTTGCTGATTGGCCCGATTGATAACGATCGTTTTTTCGAAGCCCAACTTTATGAAGAGCAATTTGTTCTGGGGGTGAATATCAGCCATCCGTTATCCAGCTATGAAGCTATTGAGCTCAAAGATTTGAAGAAGCATAAACTCATTATGACCAAGTCGATGCCAGAACATTTACAGCTTGAGCCAGGTAGTGAGGAGATTCTCAATCATGCGCGCAGTATTTCAAACGATCTGGAAACCATCAGATATATGGTGAGAAATTCTGATAATGTTTCTTTCTTTCCGAAATTGTCAACGCTTGGAAATGAGCAAAGCAGCATCAAATATATCAATATTAAGGATAATAATTTATCCCGCAAAGTATTTTTGATGATGCGCACGGGCGATATCATGAAAGAGAAATATTACAGTTTCGGCAATGATGTCGCAGGCAGGATTAGTGCCCGGCTTCGCCCTGTGCGCCAGGGAGTGTAACGATTGTTTTTCTGCGCACCAACGTGCGTTTAAATTTGAGGAGCAACACGTTGAGATGCAAACGTTTAAAAACGGCATAGCGTTTGTTTCTCAGCAATGCTGCTCTGTTTTCCGCACCCTTTAACATCGCATTTAGAAAAATATTCAGCTACCGCCATGAGTTTTGTATATTACTTTATGAGATTGAGATGATGGATATTGAAGTCACTGCACAGTTGGATCTTTCGTTAGAACGGGCAAGTTTTCTCAAAAAACGTTCGCAGTTATTTTTGGCTGTCGCCAGAACATCTGCGTTGTCAGATAACGCGGGCGATGAATTCGATGACGCATTGAGTGATGATCATGCTGCAGCTATTTCCGGTATGGGGCTCGGCGAAGAAGTCAATCTGGTGCTGGAGAGTTTACATAATATTGAGTTTGCGATGACGAAACTTGAGGCGATTGATAATGGCGAGCTTGTCGATGCGGACATCACGGTCTGCTGGCAGGATGCGATTGCCTTGCTGGATGAAGCCGAAGAAGTGCTGGAAGAGTGCTGCGGCATTGATCCGGTGCATTATGCCAGCGAGGAAATCGAATGGGATGAGAGCAACTTGTTCAAAGAAGATGAAGCACTATTTGCAGATGACGAAGGCGGCGAAGAGTAGGGCGCGGGGTTTACCGGGCTTCCCTGCCCGGTAACGTCGGGTATCAGGTTACCGGAATCATCACGGTTATGCGGAACCCCGGACGCTCGCACAGTTGCGCGTACCAGCGTTGCAGATTGGCGCGTGGCGCCCAGCTTAAGCCGGGAATCGCAAACAGGTTGTAGATAAACGGACCAACGGCGATATCGCTGCAGCCAAAAGTTTCGCCGGAAAACCAGCTCTGTTTTGCCAGCGCGTTATCGAGAATATCCAGCATTCCTTCGAGCGATTGTATTGCGGCAGCAATCGCGGCGTTATCCCGCTGCTCTGGCGGCGTGCGTACCAGCCCAATCATCACCTGGGAATATTTCGGCGCCAGGGTGCCAATCGTCCAGTCCATCCATTTTTCCCCTTCCGCACGCGCGGCGGGAGTTTCAATCCACAGGCGGTCCTGCCCGTACTGGGCGGCAAGATAACGCACGATAGTGTTTGATTCCCACAGCACAACGCCGGTTTCATCGTCGCGCAGCAGCGGCACCAGCCCGTTCGGATTCATCGCCAGATATTCGGCATCGTGATTCAGGCCAAATTGCCCGCCCGCCAGAATGTGCTCGTACGGCAACTCCAGTTCTTCCAGCAGCCAGCGAACTTTTTTGACATTAGTTGAGTTATTCCTGCCCCATAGCGTTATCATTTTTACCCCTTTGAAGTGGATCTCTGTCTGGGGATTTATGGTGGGGGAAAGTTAACGTTCTGGCAACGACTTAGAAAAAGATCGCACAAAGTGAGCGCAACACCCTGTTATTGCATAAACTTTAATAACTTTACTCACCGACGGTTTTTTTCGCTCCGTTTGTGCGCTATTACTCACCGTTTGTTGCGGCACGTGTTGTGACGTTTGTTTGAATGGATACTCGGGTGGCCATATATGACGCATTTCTCTTTATCCCTTCGCGGCCTGGCTGCGGGCTCCGCGCTGTTATTTCTCTTTTCTCCTTCACTCTATGCGGTTGAACAAAACCCGGCGGCGCCGCCGGTTGACGCCCGCGCATGGATCCTGATGGATTACGCCAGCGGTAAAGTGCTGGCGGAAGGTAATGCCGACGAGAAACTCGATCCCGCCAGCCTCACCAAACTGATGACCAGCTACGTGGTTGGTCAGGCATTGAAAGCCGGAAAAATTCACCTCACCGATACGGTAACCGTCGGTAAAGATGCCTGGGCGACCGGCAACCCGGTACTGCGCGGCTCCTCGCTGATGTTCCTGAAACCGGGCGATCAGGTGTCGGTCGCGGATTTGAATAAAGGGGTCATTATTCAGTCCGGCAACGATGCCAGCATCGCCATTGCCGACTATGTTGCCGGGAGCCAGGATTCATTCGTCAGCCTGATGAACAGCTACTCGCAGAAACTGGGGCTGACCAATACCACCTTTAAAACCGTGCACGGGCTGGATGCGCCGGGCCAGTTCAGTACTGCGCGCGATATGGCGCTGCTCGGCAAAGCCTTAATTCATGATGTGCCCGATGAGTACGCCATTCACAAGGAAAAAGAGTTCACCTTTAATAAGATCCGCCAGCCGAACCGTAACCGGCTGCTGTGGAACACCAGTATGAACGTGGACGGCATGAAAACCGGTACGACCGACGGCGCCGGTTACAACCTGGTGGCGTCCGCGACGCAGGGCGATATGCGCCTGATCTCGGTGGTGCTGGGCGCGAAAACCGACCGCATCCGCTTTAATGAATCCGAGAAACTGCTCAACTGGGGCTTCCGCTTCTTCGATACCGTAACGCCAATCAAACCTGATGCCACTTTTGTCACGCAGCGCGTCTGGTTTGGCGACAGCAGCGAAGCGAAGCTCGGCGCAGGCGAGGCGGGCTCGATCACTATCCCGAAAGGGCAGCTTAATAATTTGAAAGCGAGCTACACGCTGACGCAGCCGGAATTGCAAGCGCCGCTGAGCAAAGGCCAGGTGGTGGGGACGATCGATTTTCAGCTGAACGGTAAAACCATAGAACAGCGTCCTCTGGTGGTGATGGAAGCGGTGCAAGAGGCCGGGTTTATCGGCCGGATGTGGGATTTTGTTCTGCTGAAATTCCACCAGTGGTTTGGCGGCTGGTTCTCCTGACGTTAACAGGCCGTGCCCCGGCGGGCACGGTCAGTACATCAATGTGATTTGCTGCTGTTTTGCGAACTGCACCAGGCTGTCATCGGGACAGCAGTCGCTGGCAATCACGTCAAACTGGTTGAGCGCGCCCATGCAGGCCGGGCGCACTTTACCGAATTTGCTGTGATCCACCACTAGCACATGGTATTGCGCACTCTCCATTGCCCAGTGTTTCACTGGCAACTCTTCGAGATTAAAACAGGTCGCGCCCTGCTGCACATGCACGCCTGCCGCCGAATAGAAGGCGATATCCGGGCACAGATTTTTCAGCGTCTCATTAAAATTCAGCGGTTTGAAAATCGCGTTGCTGGCATGGAATTCGCCACCGCAGAGGATCGCGCGGCACTGCGGTTTTTCCTGTAAAGCCAGAAAAGTGTTCAGAGAGTAGCAAACGCCGATAAACGGCAAATCGTCAGGAATGGCATCAATCACCCACGGCATGGTGGTGCCGCAATCGAAGAAGGCCATCTGATGCGCGCGCAACAGCGCGGCAGCCTGCTTTGCGGCGCGGCGTTTCTCTTCGACCAGCCGGGTTTTTTGATCGCTTAACAGATAGTGGCTGGCCGCGCGCGGTTCCAGCACGATATAACCGCCCAGCAGAACCACCGGAGCGCTGTTGGCGCTGAGATCGCGGCGAATGGTCATCTCTGAAACGCCAAGCAGCGTTGCCGCCTCTTTCAGATGCAGCTTGTCACTGTGCCTGAGCGCCGTCAGCAGCTGGCTAATCCGTTCGTCACGTCTTGTTTCCATATTTCCCCTGAATAAAAGAAAGCCCTGCATTGAGCAGGGCGTTCATCTTACCTTTGGCGCTGGGCTTAGTCACGCACCCAGCCACGGCGAATCAGCGTTGCGAAGCAGAACCGATAAATCTGCTGAATGATACGGTAGAGCGTCGGACCAAAACCCTGCCACAGGATTTGCGCGCTCAGGCAGCCGCTGATACCGACTAACAGCGCGCCGAACATGTCCAGCGGCCAGTGGACGCCGAGATAGACGCGGGACCAGGCGATCGTCAGACCAACCGCCATCAGCACGGCACCCGACCACAGGCGGTGCCAGGCGAGGAACGCCACGGCAAAAGTAAAGATGACCGTACCGTGGTCGCTCGGGAAAGAACTGTCCGGTGCATGCGGCAGGAAGTTATAGCCGACATGATCGGCAAAGGGACGATCGTGCGGCAAGAAGTGGCCTAATAACAGTGAGATGCACATGCTGACTACGATCGCCATCGACACTTTAATCACCAACTGACGCTGGGCGCTAACCTGATGGCGCGGACCCCACAGCCAAAGGCCCACCGCCAGCAGCGGCACAATACTGATGAGATCGCTGGCGCTAAATTCGGCCAGCGCAATTAACCAGTGGGGGGAGTCGGGCGTTGCGTTAATCCAGTAGAACAGCGTGTAGTTGAGGCTCTCTAGCATAGGTTTGTTACTCTTTGATTAAACGACCACATTTGCGCGAAAGCGCCCACCTTAAAAGTGCGTCGGCAAACGGTAAAGGGGTTTTATCTTACTCCCAGGAGAGTTAGACGATTCTTAAACAAAACTGTAATAATGCGCACGCTACGCCCAGGCAATTAAGAAAACCTTAATTTGCCGAAAAGCGCTAAATTTAGGCAACGGCTGCAAATTCGCTATCACAGCCGGACAGCTTTTATTACACTCTGCGCGATTTTTCATAGATGAAGAGACAGCATGCAAAACCATTCCTTATCTGGCCAACGTCTGGGACGACGGGCGCTACTATTTCCCCTCTGCCTGGTGCTTTACGAATTCTCGACCTATATCGGCAACGACATGATCCAACCCGGCATGCTGGCGGTGGTGGAGCAGTACAACGCCGGGATCGAATGGGTGCCAACGTCCATGACCGCTTACCTGGCGGGCGGCATGTTTTTACAGTGGTTACTCGGGCCGCTGTCGGATCGCATTGGCCGCCGTCCGGTGATGCTGACCGGCGTGGTGTGGTTCATTTTGACCTGCCTTGCCACGCTGCTGGCGCAAAATATCGAACAATTCACGCTGCTGCGTTTTTTACAGGGCATTAGCCTGTGCTTTATTGGTGCGGTGGGCTACGCTGCGATTCAGGAATCCTTTGAAGAGGCCGTGTGTATCAAAATTACCGCGCTGATGGCCAACGTGGCGTTGATTGCGCCGCTGCTTGGCCCGCTGGTGGGTGCGGCCTGGGTGCACGCCGCGCCGTGGCAGGGGATGTTTGTGCTGTTCGCTGCGCTGGCGGCGTTCTCCTTTTTTGGTCTGCAAAAGGCGATGCCGGAAACGGCGACCCGCCTTGGCGAGCCGCTCTCACTGAAGGCGTTGTGGCGCGATTATGCTGAAGTCATGAAAAACCTGCGTTTTGTCGCCGGCGCGCTGGCGACGGGGTTTGTCAGCCTGCCGTTACTGGCGTGGATCGCCCAGTCGCCGATCATCATCATTAGCGGTGAGCAACTCAGCAGCTATCAGTACGGGCTGTTGCAGGTGCCGGTTTTCGGCGCGTTGATTCTCGGTAACCTGGCGCTGGCGCGTCTGACGTCGCGGCGCACCGTACGGGCGCTGATCATTATGGGCGGCTGGCCGATTGCTGCCGGTTTGCTGCTGGCGGCAGTCGCGACGCTGGTCTCTTCTCATGCTTATTTGTGGATGGCTGCCGGGTTGAGCCTCTACGCTTTTGGCATTGGGCTGGCGAATGCCGGGCTGGTACGGCTGACGCTGTTCGCCAGTGAGATGAGTAAGGGCACGGTGTCAGCGGCGATGGGCATGTTGCAGATGTTCATCTTTACTGTCGGGATCGAAATCAGCAAGCATGCCTGGCTGGCGGGCGGCAATGGTCTGTTCAGCCTCTTCAACCTGGCAAATGGCGTGTTGTGGATCGGCCTGATGGTGGTGTTTCTGCGCGATAAACGCGTGGGGAATTCGCTGGAAGTTTAAGGCGGCAGTGCGCCGCCTTGCTGTTAACAGGTTTCCGCTTGTGCTTCCGGAACCGGTTTTGCCACGGCGCGAGCGACCAGCGCGGCAATCAGCATCAGACTGAGTACCACCAGCATGGCGCTGCGCAGGCCGTAGTGCTCGCCGAGAAAACCGAGCAGCGGCGGGCCGACGAGAAAGGCCAGGTAACCGGTGGTCGCTACCACGCTAACGCGGGTAGGGGCGTCCGGGCCGGTATCGCTGGCGGCTGAGATGGTCAGCGGGAAGCCAAGCGATGCGCCAAGCCCCCACAAAATCACCGACACGCCTGCCACCCAGGCGCTGTCGACAAAGATAATCAAACCAATCCCCAGCGCGCCCATTAATGCGCTGGCGCGAACCACCGCAACGCGGCTGTAGCGGTCGATAAACCAGCCGCCGGTAAAACGGCCAACGGTCATACCGAGGGTGAAACCGGCGTAGATCAGTGAGCCGGAAGTGGGGCTAAAACCGTGACCGTCCACCATCAGCAGCGGCAACCAGTCGTTGGCGGAGCCTTCCGCAAACGCCATCGCCAGCACCACCACGCCAATCAGCAACAATTGGCTATCGCGCCAGAAGGGGATTCCCTTCTTCCCTTGCGCGTTCTCTTCTGCGGAGTTTTTGCCGGTGCCATCCGGAATAGCAGCAATCGCCAGGATAATCGGCACAATCGCCACCAGCGCCGCCAGCAGAATATGCACATTGGCGGTGAGGCCGAGTGCGGTTAGCGTCATGCCGATCCCTGCGCCGACCAGCGTGCCGAAACTGTAAAAACCGTGCATCATCGGCAGCACGGTTTTATTCATTTCACGTTCAACCACCGCGCCTTCAATATTCATCGCCACTTCGCCCGCGCCGAGGCTACCGCCGAACACGGCCAGCCCGAGGGCAAACAGCAGCGGTGAAGCGACCCACAACGCGAGGCTGAGGATCATCATGCCGAGCACGGAAAAGGACATGCTGGCGCGGATCACTTTGCGCGCGCCGAAGCGTTTAACCAGCCACGCGGAAGAGAGAATGCCGCTCATCGAACCGATCGACAGGCCAAACAGCACGCCGCCCATTTCCGCTGTCGAGACGGACAAAATATCGCGGATTGCAGGCGTACGCGTTGCCCAGGAGGCCATCAGTAATCCGGGCAGAAAAAAGAAAGTAAACAGCGCCCATAGACGGTTGCGCAGGGCATTGCGGGAGGCAATTACGGTCATAACTTCACGTCGGAAAATGAAAAGGTGAGACAACACTAGCAAGGAAGTGTACATTTGTACATAATCAGTGAGAGGATCTATGGCACGACGACCGAACGACCCGCAGCGGCGCGACCGCATTCTTGAAGCGACGCTGGACACCATCGCCGAATGCGGCATCCAGGCGGTAACCCACCGCAAAATCGCCAGCTGTGCGGATGTGCCGCTCGGCTCGATGACCTACTATTTCTCCGGCATTGACGCGCTGCTGGAAGAGGCATTCAGCCGTTTTACCGGGCAGATGTCGGCGCAGTACGCCGCTTTCTTTGACGGTGTTGATAGCCCGGCGCGGGCCTGTGATGCGGTCACGGATCTGATTTACGGCGCGCAGGTTACCACCGCGCGCAATATGGAACTGATGTACCAGCTTTACGCCTTTATGAGCCGCCAGCCGGTGCTGAAAAGCGTGATGCAAAACTGGATGCGCTCCAGCCAGACAACCCTTGAACGCTGGTTTGATCCGAGCACGGCGCGCGCACTGGACGCCTTTATCGAAGGGATGACGCTGCACTTTGTGACCGACAGGCAACCGCTGAGCCGCGAAGAGATCCGCCTAATAATTGGCCGGATCGCCGGGCTCTGAGCGGTATGCGTTATCCTGCAACCGGCAGGCGCGGCGGCTGGCATCCAGCGCCAGGCACAGCGCGACATCGCGGGCAAAACCTCGCTCCTGAAGCTCTCTTGCTGAGGCGCAGTGATGCAAATCAGCGAGGCTGCTTTCACGAAATGCCGCGGCTGCGGCTTGTGCTTCCGGCGAAAGATGGCGTTTGCCGAGGGCGGCAATAATCGCTCCCGCCGCCAGATAATCTTCTACCGCCGGGCGCAGGCTACCATCCGGCCAGCGCTCTCCGGCCGGGATCAGCAAAATACGTTGAAAACCGGCGCAAGCCTGTGCGGTGGCGGTCCGGTTACGAAAGCAGCCGCTAAATACCGCCGCGCCACAGTCGCGCGCTTTGAAGGCGATCGTCGAACCGTTCGGCGAGGGCAGCACCAGCCGGTGCCCGGCGGGAATATCGCGCAATGAAGTGGGTGAGAGCGTATAGCGCTCGCCGCTGAACGTGCGCTCGAAACTGGCGACATCGGCACCATTCTCCTGGGCGTAGCGCAGCGCGCTGTCATCTTTCCACGGCCATGGATAGATAAGTGCGTCGTTATCATTTGCCAGGCTGACGCAGGTGGAAAACGACATCACATCGACAATCACCACGCAATCGGCTTCGTGCGCCAGATGTTCCGCTGCCGCTAACCCCCACTCCAGCCGCACGTCAAACGGGTTTTGGTTGAACCAGGCGTTGCTCATCATGGGAGGCCTCTGTGAGTTGTGGTTCAGTAATAAAGCAGAATCGCGCGATGAAAAACAATCCGCTGGCGATTTCTCTGGAAAAGGTCTGCATATATTCATCTAAAATTCAGATGAATTTCATTCGCTTATTGGGTTTGACGTTAAAAAAATCGCTGGTAACGTTTGTGTCGACCATTCCCGCTTTGCCCACTCTCGCTTATTTTTTTAATGAGAATGGAGAGGTGCATAATGCGAGGTCGATTCACGGTAGCGGGGTGGTTTCTGATGGCGAGTATTTCGGGTTCTGCATTGGCTGCCAGCCATGAGCTGGCGGGTAATACGCCCGGCGCGGAGGTTATTAATGTTGAAAAATCCCGCGGGCAGATCGATTTACTGAGCAATATCGTTTACAGCCAGATTCGGAATGTGCGTTCCGTTCGCCAGTTAAACATGTCGCTACTGGTTCCGCGCACCAGCGCGCTGAAACCAGCTATCGTCTACTTTCCCGGAGGCGGTTTTACTTCCGCTGATTACGATAAATTTATTGAAATGCGTATGGCGCTGGCGGAAGCGGGGTTTGTTGTCGCCGCGGCGGAGTACCGTGTTGTACCGAATACTTTCCCGGCGCCGCTGGAAGATGGTAAAGCCGCAGTGCGCTATTTGCGCGCACATGCGAAGGAGTACAACATCGATCCGCAACGAATCGGTGTGTTGGGGGATTCTGCTGGTGGCTGGCTGGCTCAGATGCTCGGCACCACCAACAATCTAAAAACCTTCGATACCGGCGATAACACCGATCAATCGTCGGCAGTGCAGGCGGTTGCGACGTTATATGGCATTTCAAACTTGCTGAATATCGGTGAAGGATTCCCGCAAGAGATCCAGCAAGTGCATCGTTCCCCGGCGGTCACCGAATCGCTGTTGGTGAACGGCGCGGCGTTCAGGAATTTCCCCGGCGCGACCATCGACAGCGATAAACAAAAAGCGTTGAATGCCAGCCCGATGGGGCATATCAGCGGTAATGAGCCACCGTTCCTTATCATGCACGGCAGCGCCGACACGCTGGTGTCGCCGGAGCAGAGCGCGCAGCTTTACAATGCGCTGAAAGAGAAACATGACAAGGCGAAATACATTCTGGTCAGGGGCGCGGAGCATGGCGATATTTCCTGGTTCCAGCCTGCGGTGATCAAAACGGTGGTCGAATGGTTCAAGCAGACACTGGGCGCGCCTAACGGTGAAGGTAAAGCGGCAAGCGGTAAAGATAGTAACCTGTAAGCGGAGTAATAAAGGCCACCGGAGCGCGGTGTGATTTCAGAAAACGAAATCCGCAGAGCAGGGCTGAATGTCTTAGGGAGTGAATTCCAGGCAACAAAAAACCCATCAACCTTGAACCAAAATGGCGGGGTTGATGGGCTCCACAAAATGGGGACATCAAAGAAAAGCAGTGGCACTAGTTATGACTGACACCCCAGAAAAAAGTTCTGCGCATAACTGAAATATTTTTCAGCTTAGGAGTTATCCGAGTCCCGGCCAGATGATGATAATCAGCGTCCCCGCCAGGGTTAACAACACGTTGGCAATCGCGTAGGTTCCGGCGTAGCCCAGCGCCGGGATATTGCTGCGCGCGGTATCGCTGATGATCTCCATGGCGGGCGCGCAGGTACGTGCGCCCATCATCGCGCCAAAGAGCAGAGCGCGGTTCATTTTCAGCACGTAAGCGCCGAACAGGAAACAGATCAGCACCGGAACGAGGCTTACGATCAACCCGGCAATCAGCATCTGCCCGCCGACGGCGCCCAGACCATGACCAATGCCGCTACCGGCGCTTAAGCCGACACCGGCCATAAACACCATCAGGCCAAACTCTTTCACCATCATCAGCGCACCCTGCGGGATATAGCCGAACGTCGGGTGGTTCGCACGCAGGAAGCCAAGCATGATACCGGCAAACAGCAGACCGGCGGCATTACCCACGCCAAAACTGAACGAGCTGAACTGGAAGGTGATCATGCCGATCATCAGGCCAACAATAAAGAAGGCGCAGAAGGCGAGCAGATCGGTCACCTGGCTGTGAATCGAGATAAAGCCGATACGGTCGGCAATGGTTTTCACCCGGCGGGCATCGCCGCTGATTTGCAGCACGTCGCCTTTATTGAGCACGATATTGTCGTCGATCGGCATCTCAATCTGGCTACGGATCACGCGGTTAAGAAAGCAACCGTGATCGGTCAGTTTTAACTGTGCAAGACGGCGGCCAACCACATTGTGGTTCTTCACCACTACTTCTTCCGTCACGATGCGCATATCCAGCAGATCGCGATCGAACACCTCTTTACCGTTGCGGAAACTGGGATCGAGGCGTGCATGTGCGTCCGGGTAACCGACCAGCGAGATCTCATCGCCCATTTGCAGCACCGCGTCACCGTCCGGACTGGCGAGAATACCGTTGCGGCGAATACGCTCAATATAACAACCGGTCTGGCGATAGATCCCCAGCTCGCGCAGGTTCTTGCCGTCGGCCCAGGCCACCAGCTCCGGCCCGACGCGGTAAGCGCGGATCACCGGCAGATACACTTTGCGATGGGCATCGGTATCGAGGCCGCGTTCGCGAGCGATCTGTTGGGCGCTGGTTTGCAGATCCTGGTGTTGCAGCTTCGGCAAATAACGCGCGCCGAAAATCAGGCTGACCAGACCAATCAGGTAGGTTAACGCGTAGCCAAGGCTGAGGTTATCCAGCGCGCTGGCAAGATTACCGCTCTCCATCGAAGCATGGCGCAGTGTATCGCCAGCGCCGACCAGAACCGGGGTTGAGGTCATCGAACCTGCCAGCATCCCGGCGGTGAGGCCAATATCCCAGCCGAACAATTTTCCCAGCCCTAAAGCAATTAATAGCGCACTGCCAACTAATACCAGCGCGAGCATCAGATAATTCTTACCGTCGCGAAAAAAAATCGAAAAAAAGTTGGGACCGGCTTCAACACCCACACAAAAAATAAACAGCATAAAGCCAAGATTTAATGCATCTGTGTTTATGCTGAAATGCTGTTGACCTAATAATAACGAAACGACTAAAACGCCAATGGAATTACCGAGTTGTACCGAACCCAGACGTAATTTACCAAGACAAAGGCCGAGTGCCAGTACGACAAACAATAACAGTATGTAATTCCCGTTTAACAAATCTGCGACGTTTATATTCACGGAGGCTAACTTCTTGTTTACTTGTAAGTTGTTGAAAGGAATGGTTATTTGAGCTAGTGTTTTGAATGTGCGCTGGCATTAAAAAGCGGTCTTGCACCATGCATTCTTCGCAAAACAAAAACAGGGCGATAGTTTAATCGGATTAGATTACAACGGCTAGTGAGAATCGCGTGTTTACGGCCTGGCCATTTCAGGTATGGATTGCCGTCACCCTTTATCTGTCCGGACATTCTTTTGAACGAACTGGTGTGTGATAGAGAGTCAGGAGGATTGTTTGAAGCTCAGGCGACGTCGGCTCGGTGTTATTTGTAGTTTTCTACTCTTTATTGCGGTATGCCTTTCTTTGGTTGTAAGCATGAAAGGGGATTTACCCGGTTCTGGTAAACCCGAAACAGGTTTGTTGTTTTTTATATTGCCCGGTATTGCCAGCGGCCTTGTTGCCCGTCGTCGCCGGGTGGTTATTGCGTTGCTGGGTGCGCTACTGGCGCTACCATTCTGCTATGTACTGATTCATCTGTTTCTGCTGCCGTCGCGTTCGGTCTGGCAGGAGTTGGCCTGGCTGTTCAGCGCGGTGTTCTGGTGTGGGATTGGCGGTCTGGCGTGTCTGTTTGTGGGCAGGATGTTCAGGCACTAAACGCCCCCGAAAGTGGGGGCGGGCGTCGGATCGTTATGCAAACAGGCCGAAATGCTGTTTGGCGTAGGCTTCAAAATCAGTGCAGCCGCCAATGTGTTGCTGGTCGAGGAAAATTTGCGGTACGGTTTCTACCGGTTTACCGACGGTTTTTTCCAGATCGGCTTTCGTGATTCCTTCTGCGTGAATATCGACATAGCGATAGTTGAAATCATCACGTTCGGCAGTCAGTTTTTCTGCCAGTTCTTTTGCGCGCACGCAGTACGGGCAGCCCGGGCGGCCAAAAATTACAGCAAACATACTCTCTCCTTAAACCTGAAGGTTAATGGTCGCTATCATGACCAACCCCCGGCCTGTTGGAAAGCAGGTTTTGCCTGTTGCATTAATCTCTGCAACCTTTCAGGACAATTTCGGTTTACTGCGATCCTGTGTCTCTGTCCTATACTCGGGGTCTTGTTTATACGGGGATTCTTCATCATGACACCAACGATTGACTTGCTGTGCGCCCATCGTTCCATTCGCCACTTTACCGATCAACCAGTCACACAGGAGCAGCGTGAAGCGATTATCGCCAGCGCGCAGGCGACCTCCAGCTCCAGCTTTTTACAATGCAGCTCGATTATTCGGATAACCGATAGGGCGATGCGTGAGCAACTGGTGACATTGACCGGCGGGCAGCAGCATGTCGCTCAGGCGGCTGAGTTCTGGGTGTTCTGCGCGGATTTCCATCGTAACTTTGAGATCAGCCCGGAAGCGAAACCCGGTCTTGCGGAACAGCTGCTGCTGGGTGTGGTGGATACCGCGCTGATGGCGCAAAACGCCTTTACGGCTGCGGAATCTCTGGGGCTTGGCGGTGTTTATATCGGCGGGATTCGTAACAATATCGAAGCGGTGGGTGAACTGTTACAGGTGCCAAAACATGTGCTGCCGCTGTTTGGCCTGTGCCTTGGCTGGCCGGCGGACGATCCGGGGTTAAAACCGCGGATGCCAGCGTCGCTGCTGGTGCATGAAAACCATTATCAGCCGCTGGATCGCGATGTGCTGGCGCAGTATGACGAAGAGATCGCTAACTACTATCTGACGCGTGGCAGCAATACGCGCCGCGATACGTGGAGCGATCATATCCGTCGCACGCTGATTAAAGAGAATCGTCCTTTTATTCTCGATTATTTGCATAAACAGGGATGGGCAACACGCTAATTCCCGTTCATCCTGCTCTTCGCTGCGTGTATGATACGCGAGCTTTAACGGCTCTTTTTAGCGAGGTGCAGGGTGAGAATTGCCATATTGTCCCGGGACGGAACGCTCTATTCATGTAAACGCCTGCGCGAAGCGGCTACGCAGCGCGGCCATCTGGTCGAAATTTTCGATCCACTCTCCTGTTACATGAATATCAGCCCTGCGGCATCGTCCATTCACTATAAAGGGCGTCAGCTCCCGCATTTTGATGCGGTGATCCCACGCATTGGCTCCGCCATTACCTTTTACGGTACGGCTGCGCTGCGCCAGTTTGAAATTCTGGGCAGCTATCCGCTCAATGAATCCGTCGCCATTACCCGCGCCAGAGATAAACTGCGCTCGCTGCAACTGCTGGCACGCCAGGGGATCGATTTACCGGTGACCGGTATTGCGCATTCGCCGGATGACACCAGCGATCTGATCGATATGGTCGGCGGCGCGCCGCTGGTGGTAAAGCTGGTGGAAGGCACGCAGGGGATTGGCGTGGTGCTGGCGGAAACCCGCCAGGCGGCAGAAAGCGTGATTGACGCGTTTCGCGGCCTGAATGCGCATATCCTGGTGCAGGAGTTTATCGCCGAAGCCAAAGGGTGCGATGTCCGCTGTCTTGTTGTCGGCAATGAAGTGGTTGCGGCCATTGAACGCCGGGCGAAAGAGGGGGATTTTCGCTCCAACCTGCACCGCGGCGGGCAGGCGACTGTCGCCAACATCACGCCGCGCGAACGCGAAATCGCGCTGGCTGCTGCGCATACTCTGGGGCTGGATGTGGCGGGCGTGGATATTCTGCGCGCCAGTCGCGGGCCGCTGGTGATGGAAGTGAACGCGTCGCCGGGGCTGGAAGGCATCGAAAAGGCCACCGGCATCGATATCGCCGGGCGAATGATCCAGTGGATTGAGCGTCAGGCAACGCCTGGATTTTGCCTGAAAACAGGCGGCTAGGGCATTTCCCTGCGCTATTAATGGTGCTTGCCGTGCTTTTTGCGTAAGCTATGGGTAATTTTTTCAGTAAGAGAGTATTACGTTATGGATTCACTCGTCGTTCCTGGTCTGGACACGCTTCGTCACTGGCTCGACGAACTGGGCATCACTTTTTTTGAGTGTGATAACTGTCAGGCGCTGCACCTGCCGCATATGCAAAATTTTGATGGCGTGTTCGATGCGAAACTTGACCTGGTTAATGACATCATGCTGTTTACGGCGATGGCGGAAGTTAAACCTTCGGCGCTGCTGGCGCTGTCAGCGGATCTCTCTGCCATTAACGCCAGTTCGTTGACCGTAAAAGCGTTTCTCGATATTCAGGATGATAATCTGCCGAAGCTGGTGGTATGTCAGTCTTTATGCGTTGGGCCGGGAGTCACCTTCGAGCAGTTCGCCTGGTTTATGCGCCAGAGCGAGGAGCAGATTTCTATGGTGATTATGGAAGCCAACGCGCACCAGCTGCTGTTTCTTGCGACAGACAGCGAGGAAGAGGCCGTCATGGGCGACGCAACGCGCAATTTTCTCCACTGACTCTTTGCCGCAATTCATGCAGTCGCTGCCAGCGCGGCTGCAAAATAAATATTTTTATTCTGCTTTTAACCTTTCTTTAAAGAACTATTCACCGCAATTCCGGCGGTGAAGGCTTATCCCATAGACAGATCCTGCATAAAAAATTGATAAACCGCGTTTTTTAATCTGACCTATAGCCTCAAACCCTGGCTACAGTTATTCTTGCGCTGCTTACAACAGCATGCGGTGTCTGCCGGAAGAGTTTTCTCCTCCGAGGCTGTGCAGAGTGACAAAATATGCATGATTCTTGCATACCTTAAAATGCGTACATTTGGTTCGTATGTTAACGGGCTTTTCCAGAAGGAATGAGATATGACCGCCTTGAGCAAAAAATGGGTATCAGGTCTTGTCGCGGGTGCGTTGATGGCTGTCTCTGCCAGCACGCTCGCAGCCGAGCAAAAGACGCTGCATGTTTACAACTGGTCTGATTATATTGCGCCGGACACCGTCGCAAATTTCGAAAAAGAAACCGGTATTAAAGTCGTTTATGACGTGTTTGACTCCAACGAGGTGCTGGAAGGCAAATTGATGGCGGGCAGCACCGGCTTCGACCTGGTGGTGCCGTCGGCAAGCTTCCTTGAGCGCCAGCTGGCAGCCGGCGTGTTCCAGCCGCTGGATAAGAGCAAGCTGCCAAACTGGAAGAACCTCGATCCAGACGTGCTGAAAATGGTTGCC
This sequence comes from Kosakonia radicincitans DSM 16656, assembly GCF_000280495.2. Taxonomy (NCBI): domain Bacteria; kingdom Pseudomonadati; phylum Pseudomonadota; class Gammaproteobacteria; order Enterobacterales; family Enterobacteriaceae; genus Kosakonia; species Kosakonia radicincitans. The sequence goes on along the minus strand of NZ_CP018016.1, from coordinate 3,768,788 downwards.
AAGCATGACCCGGGCAACAAATACGCCATGCCGTACCTGTGGGCGACCACCGGTATTGGTTATAACATCGATAAAGTTAAAGCTGCCCTGGGCAAAGATGCGCCGGTGAACAGTTGGGATCTGGTGCTGAAGCCGGAAAACCTGGAAAAACTGAAAAGCTGCGGCGTCTCTTTCCTCGATGCGCCGGAAGAGATTTTTGCCACCGTGCTGAACTACCTCGGCAAAGATCCGAACAGCAACAAAGCGGATGATTACACCGGTCCGGCAACGGATTTGCTGCTGAAGCTGCGTCCGAATATCCGTTATTTCCACTCTTCGCAATACATCAACGATCTGGCTAACGGCGACATCTGCGTGGCGATTGGTTGGGCAGGGGACGTATGGCAGGCCGCTAACCGCGCGAAAGAAGCGAAAAACGGCGTCAACGTGACCTACACCATTCCGAAAGAGGGCGCGCTGGCATTCTTTGACGTCTTCGCGATGCCTGCTGATGCGAAAAATAAAGATGAGGCTTATCAGTTCCTTAACTATCTGATGCGCCCGGATGTGATTGCTCATATCAGCGATCACGTGTTCTACGCGAACGGCAACAAAGCCTCTGTCCCACTGATCAGCGAAGAAGTGCGTAACAATCCGGCAATCTTCCCGCCGCCGGATGTCTTCGCCAAACTGTTTACGCTGAAAGTCCAGGATCCGAAGATTGACCGCGTAAGAACCCGCGCATGGACTAAAGTTAAAAGCGGCAAGTAAATCAATTACCTGACCGGTGATTTGAATGCACCAACATGGTGCGATTGCCCCAAAGCTGGACAGAGGTACTGCGCCTCTGTTCAGCCATTTGTAAGTCAACCTGTTGAAACAGGGTGATGTTTATGCCGGAGAGCACTGGATTGAACGACGCTATTCCCCGCCCGCAGGCGAAGAGCCGCAAGGATCTGACGCCGCTGCTTGAAATCCGCAATCTGACCAAATCGTTTGACGGCCAGCATGCCGTTGATGATGTCAGCCTCACTATCTACAAAGGCGAAATTTTTGCACTGCTAGGCGCGTCCGGCTGCGGCAAATCGACCTTGCTGCGTATGCTGGCCGGTTTTGAGCAGCCAACGCAGGGGCAAATTATGCTCGACGGCGTCGATCTGGCGCACGTGCCGCCATATCTGCGCCCCATCAATATGATGTTTCAGTCTTATGCCCTGTTCCCGCATATGACGGTTGAACAGAACATCGCGTTCGGGCTGAAACAGGACAAGTTGCCGAAAGCGGAAATTGCCAGCCGCGTGGCGGAGATGCTCAATCTGGTGCATATGAGCGAGTTCGCCAAACGTAAGCCGCATCAGCTTTCCGGCGGGCAACGTCAGCGCGTGGCGCTGGCGCGCAGTCTGGCGAAACGCCCGAAATTGCTGCTGCTGGATGAACCGATGGGCGCGCTGGATAAAAAACTGCGCGACCGCATGCAACTGGAAGTGGTGGATATCCTCGAGCGCGTTGGCGTGACCTGCGTAATGGTAACGCACGATCAGGAAGAGGCGATGACCATGGCTGGCCGTATCGCCATCATGAACCGTGGTAAATTCGTGCAGATTGGCGAGCCGGAAGAGATTTATGAGCATCCGACCACCCGCTACAGCGCTGAATTTATCGGCTCGGTCAATGTCTTCGAAGGGTTGCTGAAAGAGCGTCAGGATGATGGCCTGGTGGTCGAATCTCCTGGGCTGGTGCATCCGCTGAAGGTCGATCCGGATGCATCGGTGGTGGACAACGTGCCGGTGTACGTGGCGCTGCGCCCGGAAAAAATCATGCTCTGCGACGAGCCGCCAGCCGATGGCTACAACTTTGCCGTCGGCGAAGTGGTGCATATTGCCTACCTTGGCGACCTTTCTATTTATCACGTGCGTGTGCAAAGCGGGCAGATGATCAGCGCCCAGTTGCAAAACGCGCATCGCTACCGTAAAGGCGCGCCAACCTGGGGCGACGAAGTTCGTCTCTGTTGGGATGCCGATAGTTGTGTGGTTCTGACGGTTTAAGGAGCGGTGATGAGTACACTGGAGCCGCCGGCCCGCGTTGAAAAACCGGGCGGTTTAACACTGTGGCTGGCGCGTATGCAGATGCGCCACGGGCGTAAGTTGGTGATTGCGCTGCCCTATGTCTGGCTTATTTTGCTGTTTCTGCTGCCGTTTTTGATTGTCTTCAAAATCAGCCTTGCAGAGATGGCGCGCCAGATCCCGCCGTATACCGATCTGATTGAGTGGGCCGACAGCCAGCTTACGGTCACGCTGAATATCGGCAACTTCCTGCAACTGACCGACGATCCGCTCTATATCGAGGCGTACCTGCAATCGCTGGAAGTGGCGGCGATTTCCACGCTGTGCTGTTTGCTGCTTGGTTATCCGCTGGCCTGGGCGGTGGCGCACAGTAAGCCGTCAACGCGCAATATTCTGCTATTGCTGGTGATTCTGCCGTCGTGGACCTCGTTCCTGATCCGCGTGTACGCGTGGATGGGCATTTTGAAAAGCAACGGCGTGCTGAATAACTTCCTGATGTGGCTGGGCGTTATCGATCAGCCGCTGAATATTCTGCACACCAACCTGGCGGTCTATATTGGCATCGTTTACGCCTATCTGCCGTTTATGGTGCTGCCGATTTATACCGCGTTAACGCGTATCGACTATTCGCTGGTGGAAGCCTCGCTGGATCTCGGCGCGCGACCGCTGAAAACCTTCTTCAGCGTGATTGTGCCGCTGACCAAAGGCGGGATTATCGCCGGGTCGATGCTGGTGTTTATCCCGGCGGTGGGGGAGTTTGTGATCCCGGAACTGCTTGGAGGCCCGGACAGCATTATGATTGGGCGCGTGCTGTGGCAGGAGTTCTTTAATAACCGCGACTGGCCGGTGGCTTCTGCGGTGGCGGTGATCATGCTGTTGTTGCTGATTGTGCCGATCATGTGGTTCCACAAACATCAGCAGAAACAGGCGGGGGATCACGCATGAACAACTTACCGGTAGTGCGATCGCCGTGGCGTATCCTGATTCTGGTGCTTGGGTTCTCATTCCTGTATGCGCCAATGCTGATGTTGGTGATCTACTCGTTCAACAGTTCGAAGCTGGTCACGGTATGGGCGGGCTGGTCAACGCGCTGGTACGGCGAACTGTTCCATGATGATGCGATGATGAGCGCGGTGGGTTTAAGCCTGACCATTGCCGCCTGTGCGGCCACCATGGCGGCGATCCTCGGCACCATAGCCGCTGTTGTGATGGTGCGTTTTGGCCGCTTCCGTGGTTCCAACGGTTTTGCTTTTATGATCACTGCGCCGCTGGTGATGCCGGATGTGATTACCGGTCTGTCGCTGCTGCTGCTGTTTGTCGCCCTCGGGCATGCGATTGGCTGGCCTTCGGATCGCGGGATGTTAACCATCTGGTTGGCGCACGTCACGTTCTGTACTGCTTATGTGGCGGTGGTGATCTCCTCACGCCTGCGTGAACTCGATCGCTCGATTGAAGAGGCGGCGATGGATCTGGGCGCCACACCGCTGAAAGTCTTTTTTGTTATTACGCTGCCGATGATCATGCCTGCGGTGATCTCCGGCTGGCTGCTGGCCTTTACGCTGTCGCTGGATGATTTGGTGATCGCCAGCTTTGTCTCCGGGCCGGGCGCGACAACGTTGCCGATGCTGGTCTTCTCCAGTGTGCGCATGGGGGTGAACCCGGAAATCAACGCGCTGGCGACGCTGATCCTTGGCGTGGTCGGGATTGTTGGTTTAATCGCCTGGTATCTGATGGCGCGCACGGAAAAGCAGCGGATTCGCGATATCCAGCGTGCAAGACAAGATCATTCTCATTAAAATCGGGAAATTGTGTCGCTGATGCCGCGCTTGTCGCGGCATTTTTTCACAGGGAAATCACAGGATTGGGCTTCTTTAAGAAAACCACTCATCACGCGAAACTGAATGTACCCGCGATGGTGCAGGTGGCGGCTATTGCCATCATCACCATTCGCTGTGTCGATGTGCTGATGGTGCTCAATGTACTGGGCGGACGCGGTATTATCGATTTTGTCCAGCGCAGCGCACAGACCTGGGCGCTGACGCTGATTTTTCTCGGCAGCCTGTTGCTGGTGTTTATCGAGATCCTTTGTGCGTTTTCGGTAGTGAAAGGGCGCAACTGGGCGCGCTGGCTCTATCTTCTGACGCAGCTTATCGCTACCGGCTATTTGTGGGCCGCCTCGCTCGGCTATGGTTATCCGGAGCTGTTCAGTATTGCCGGTGGATCGCGCCGGGAGATTTTCCGTTCGCTGATGCTGCAAAAACTGCCTGATATGCTGGTGCTGTTCCTGCTGTTTATCCCCACGCCCAGTCGACGCTTTTTCCGCCTGCAATAACGGTGGTACAATCCCGGCCCCGCAAAACGAAAGGCTTTATTATGCAGTGCGCTCTCTACGATGCTGGTCGCTGTCGCTCCTGTCAGTGGATCGAACAACCGCTTGCCACCCAGCTTACCGCTAAGATGGACGATCTCCGTCACCTGCTGGCAGGGTTGCCGGTGGCAGAGTGGCGCACGCCGGTGAGTGGCCCGGAGCAGGGGTTTCGCAATAAAGCCAAAATGGTGGTCAGCGGCAGCGTAGAAAAACCGCTGCTCGGTATGCTGCACCGCGACGGTACGCCGGAAGATCTCACTGATTGCCCGCTCTATCCCGACTCTTTTGCCCCGGTTTTTGCTGCGCTTAAACCCTTTATTGCCCGCGCGGGGTTAACGCCCTACAACGTGACACGCAAGCGCGGCGAACTGAAATACCTGCTGCTGACCGAAAGCCAGCAGGATGGCGGCATGATGCTGCGTTTTGTATTGCGTTCCGAAGTTAAGCTGGCGCAACTGCGCGCCGCGCTGCCGTGGTTGCAGGCGCAATTACCGCAGTTAAAGGTTATTTCGGTAAATATTCAGCCGGTGCATATGGCGATCATGGAAGGGGAGACGGAGATTTTCCTCACCGAACAGCAGGCGCTGGCGGAAAATTTCAATGGTGTGCCGCTGTGGATCCGCCCACAAAGCTTCTTCCAGACTAACCCTGCCGTCGCCAGCGCGCTGTACGCCACCGCCCGTGACTGGGTGCGTGCTTTACCGGTCGCGCATATGTGGGATCTGTTCTGCGGCGTTGGCGGTTTTGGTCTGCACTGCGCTACACCTGAAATGCGGCTGACCGGCATCGAGATCGCCCCGGAAGCGATCGCCTGCGCAACGCAGTCGGCGCAGGTGCTGGGATTGCATAATTTGCATTTTCAGGCGCTCGATTCTACACAGTTCGCCACTGCGCAACAGGACGTGCCGGATCTGGTACTGGTTAACCCACCGCGACGCGGCATCGGGGCGGAATTATGCGACTACTTAAGCCGTATGGCGCCGCCTTTTATCGTCTATTCAAGCTGTAATGCGCAATCAATGGCGAAAGATATTCGACAGCTTCCAGGCTATCGCATCGAACGCGTGCAACTGTTTGATATGTTTCCGCATACCGCGCATTACGAGGTGTTGACGCTGTTGGTTAAAATGTAAAAGCACTTGTGCACAGTGCGGGTGTGCAATAGTATCATTGGTATGAACGCGGCAAGGAGGCTGCAATGCCAAAGAAAATAAGCATCAGATATTTTCGGGATGCATGGCTTGATGAATTCTTTCATCACACCACGCCGCACCGGAAAATTCCGGCCGATATTCACACTACGCTGGCCCGCAAGCTGGATATCATTAATGCCGCGACGTCTCACCGTGATCTTCGTTCGCCGCCGGGCAATCGCTATGAAGAGTTATCGGGGAAACTGCTCGGTTATTCTTCCATCAGGGTTAATAAGCAGTACCGGTTAATTTTCAGATGGGTTAACGGAAAGGCGGATGACCTCTATCTGGATCCGCATATCTATTGAGCCATAACGCTAAGGATTTAACATGAAACAGGCGACCAGAAAGCCAACAACGGTGGGCGACATCCTGCTGTATGAGTACCTGGAACCTCTTGAGCTCAGGATTAACGAGCTGGCGGAGATATTGCATGTGCATCGTAACTCCGTCAGTGCGTTGGTTAATAACAACCGGCGGCTGACGGCGGAGATGGCCTTTCGTCTCGCCAAAGCGTTTGACACATCCGCTGATTTCTGGCTCAACCTGCAAGCGGCCGTCGATTTATGGGAAGTTGAGAATAATATGCGAGCCCAGGAAGAGCTGAGCCGGATTGAATCGGCGGCGAATTTTATTGCTCGCCGTGAGGCAGGGACAAAAAAAGTCGCATAAGCGACTTTTTTATCGCCCGGTAAGCGCGACGCTACCGGGCAAGGCTGCACTTACTGCGGGAACCACTGGTTGCTGATTTTCTGGTACGTACCGTCAGCTTTGATCGCTTTCAGGGCGGTATTCAGTTTTTCCAGTAGCGCCTTGTTTTCCGGGCGAACAGCAATGCCGAGGCCGGTGCCGAAATATTGCGGATCGGTCACTTTCGGTGTTGCAACGCCAAGCTGCGGGTTGGTTTTCAGCCACTCATTAACCACTGCGGTATCACCAAACACGCCATCGATACGGCCATTTTTCAGGTCGATAATCGCGTTCTGATAGCTGTCATAAGCCACGGTTTTCACTTCCGGGTGCTTATCCTGCAAATATTTCTGATGCGTGGTGCCGTTTTCCATACCGATGCGTTTGCCTTTCAAATCGTCGAAAGATTTAAACGCGTCTTTTTTCGCAATCACCACGGCGGAGTTCGCGTAGTACGGATCGGTGAAAGAGACCTGTTTGGCGCGCTCTGGCGTAATATCCATACCGGAGATCACCGCATCATATTTTCTGAATTTCAGCGATGGGATCAGGCTGTCAAACGCGTGGTTAGTGAAGGTGCAGTCTGCCTGCATCTGTTTGCACAGCGCATTTGCCAGGTCGATATCAAAACCGACGATTTTATTGTTCGCGTCCAGCGATTCAAACGGCGGGTAAGTGGCGGAAACGCCGAAATTGATTTTATCAGCAGCAGAGGCGCTTGCAGCGAAAGTCGCGATCAGGGCGGCGGCCAGCATCAGTTTTTTCATTTTCGAACTCCTGTCGATCAATCTTATTGTTTTTGCCGTGTCTTCAGCATGGCGTTTACGATGCCATTAATTGAATTTATATGCAATAAAAATGCTTAAATATATTTTATTGGGTATAAAAAAGGCGAGATATTAAAGCATTATCTCGCCGTTGATTATTATTTATGCAATTAGCTGCGGCGTTCGAAAGCCAGCGCTTTGCGTTCAATCAGGCGCATCATTAGCGTCAACAGACCGTTCACCACCAGATAAATCAACCCGGCTGCGCCAAACACCATTACGTCATAGGTGCGGCCGTACAGCAGCTGGCCGTGCCCCATCACCTCCATCAACGTGATGGTGTAAGCCAGCGATGTACTTTTAAACACCAGCACCACTTCGTTGGAATAGGACGAAAGGGCGCGTTTAAAGGCATAAGGCAGCAGGATCGCCAGCGTGTCTTTCTTGCTCATGCCCAGCGCGCCGCAGGATTGCCATTGACCTTGCGGAATCGCGCGGATCGCGCCGTAAAACAGCTGCGTGGTATACGCCGCACTGTTCAGTGACAGCGCCAGCAGCGCACACAGCCACGGCTGCGACAGCAGATGCCAGATGAACGGATAGTTCTGCAACGACGGGAACTGGCCGGGGCCGTAGTAAATCAGGAAGATCTGCACCAGCAGCGGCGTACCGGTAAACAGCGTGATATAGCCGCGTACGATGTGCGTCAGCACCGGCGTTTTCAACGTCAGTATGACGGTAAACAGTAGCGACAAGATCAGCGCCACAATCAGTGACGCGATGGTCAGCGTCAGGCTGGTATGCAGGCCTTTAAACAGCTCTGGTAAATAGGCAAGCATTATCCCGGCCTCCGTTCAAAGCGCGTCGCACGCAGGTCAATACGTTTGAGGATCCACTGGCTGAACAGAGTGATCACCAGGTAAATCGCCGCCGCCACAATGTACCAGGTGAAAGGCTCCTGAGTACGGGTCGCAATGCTTTTGGTTTGCAGCATCAGATCGTTAACGCTGATCAGCGACACCAGCGCGGTATCTTTCAACAGCACCAGCCACTGGTTACCCAGACCCGGCAGCGCATGGCGCCACATTTGCGGCATCACCAGACGGAAGAAGATCGCTCCTTTCGACAGACCGAGCGCCTGGCCGGATTCCCGCTGACCGTCCGGCACAGCTTTTAATGCACCGCGCAGGGTTTGTGAGGCGTAAGCCGAATAGAGCAGAGAGAGCGCGATTACGCCGCACAGAAACGGGCTGACATCGAAGTTTTCAATCTGTACCTGCACCGGGATCTGCACCACGCCCAGATTGATGGTGAAACCATCAGAGAGCGTCAGCAGTAACTGCGAGGCGCCGAAATAGATAAACAGCACCACGAGGATTTCCGGCAGGCCGCGCAGCAGCGTGACCAACGCGGTACCGATCCATGCAATGGGACGCCACTTAACGGACTCCCAAACGGCAAAGATCATCGCCAGCACCAGGCCGATGAGCAGCGCACAAACGGCAAGGCCGACGGTCATCCCGGCGGCGCTTGCTAATGGAAACATTTCGTTCATTAAGGATTACTTCTGGAACCATTTGCTGTAGATGGTCTGGTAAGTCCCATCTTTCTTCACTTTTTCCAGCGCAGCGTTGAATTTCTGCTGCAATTCAGTGTTGCCCTGGCGTACGGCGATACCCAGACCGGTACCGAAGTACTCTTTGTCCGTCACTTTATCGCCTACTGCTGCCAGTTTGGCATCGGCTTTCAGCCATTCGGTGACCACTGCGGTGTCACCAAAGACAGCATCAATACGGCCGTTTTGCAGATCCAGACGCGCGTTCTGGTAGCTGTCGTAAGGCACGGTGGTGATTTCCGGGTGTTTATCGTTGATGAATTTCTGGTGTGTGGTGCCGTTCTGCACGCCAACACGTTTGCCTTTCAGCTGATCGATGCTGGTGAATTTACCCTGCTGGCCGACGAACAGCGCAGAGTTGTCGTAGTACGGTGTGGTAAACAGAACCTGTTTTTCACGCTCTGGCGTGATATCCATACCGGCCATTACCGCGTCAAAACGGCGGAATTTCAGGCTCGGGATCAGGCTGTCAAAGGCCTGGTTGGTAAAGGTACAGGTCGCATCGATCTCTTTACACAATGCATTCGCCAGATCCACATCAAAGCCGACGATCTTGTTGTTGGCATCGGTGGATTCAAACGGAGGGTAGCTCGCTTCTGTCGCAAAACGAATGGTCTGGGCTGCTGTAGCGCTAAGGCTGATGCTGGCAAGTAGTGCGGCAATCAGTACTTTTTTCATTGTCTTTATTCCCGAGTCTTCAGTGAGATAGGTAGTATTTAAACGCATCGGTCTGCGGCGCGGCAAAGCAGCTGGCATCCCCTTGCTCAACAATGTGACCGTTTTCCATATACACCACGCGGCTGGCGGTTTTGCGCGCCACTTCCACTTCGTGGGTCACGATGACCTGCGTAATGCCGGTTTCCGACAGTTCGCGAATGATGCTGACAATTTGCGCGGTGATTTCCGGATCGAGTGCGGCGGTAGGTTCATCAAACAGCAGAACCTGCGGCTCCATCATCAGCGCACGGGCGATGGCGACACGCTGCTGTTGTCCGCCGGACAGGTGCAGCGGATAGCGATCGCTATAAGGTTTAAGACGTAAACGCTCCAGCAGCTTTTCGGCGCGCGCCAGCGCCTGATCTTTGCTTAAACCGAGCACGCGGCACGGCGCTTCAATCAGGTTTTGTTGCACGGTCAGATGCGGCCAAAGATTATATTGCTGGAACACCATGCCCACGTTCTGGCGCAATTCACGAATCGCTTTATCTGACGGGGTTTTGGCAAAATCAAAATGGTTGCCTGCAATGCTTAACTGGCCGGAACGCGGCATTTCGAGCAGGTTGAGTACGCGCAACAGCGAACTTTTACCCGCACCGCTTGGGCCGAGCAGCACCAGAGTTTCACCCTGTGGGCAATCCAGTGTGATGTCGAAGAGCGCCTGGTGTGCGCCATAAAAGCAATTGATGCTGTTTAATTTAATACTCATCGAAGCAGTCTGATAGCAATTGAGGCCGCAAATAGTAACGTTGACAGAATAGTTATGCAATATTTGTGCGTTAAAACTTAAAAATAAACCAGGTTATGCGATAAAGTTAGCACAAAATACCGGGCGGTGAGGGAACCAGGCATAAATGTCGGCATTCCCCGGGGAATGCCAGACAATTTACGGGGGTTACCACATGTTGTGATAACCGTTAGCGATGTTCTACCGACTGGCGCAGCGTCCCGGCGGGCGCATGTACCGAGCCGCCCAGGTAGCGGACATCGTCCACCGCCCAGCACTGTCCTTCGCGGATCATCAGTACTTCATCCTGCCAGCTCTGGCTGCCCTGGCTTAGCGTTACGCGCAGCGGAATATTCCGCGCATCGCTATTAGGAATGGTGGAAGCGCTGGCGACGTCGGCATGATCGGCGGCAACGCTACGGCTGGAGAAGGGATCGGTTTTTAGCAACGCAGCGGTTTGCGGATCGCGGCTGGCGTTATTCAGCATTTTTGCCAGGTCGTCACTCAGGTATGGGCGCAATGCTGTCAGGTCGCTGCCCGGATGAGCGATGCGGTAGTCATAAAATTGTTGTGCAACGCTGTCCGGACCGCCTTCCACACACTGCCCGCTATGGGCGCCAATATCTTTATAGGCCGGGGTTACGGTGGTACAGGCGCTCAGCAGCAGCGCGCACGGCATTACAAGAGTCAAAACTGAATAGCGCATGTTGATTTCCTTATTTCTCTTCAGAAGACACGACCTTTCAAGAATAGTGTATTGATCTGATAATGTGTCTCGTAACGTGCGCAATCAAAAGGAGAACCTTATGCAACTTTCAACCACGCCGACACTCGAAGGACAGCCGATTATCGAGTATTGCGGCGTCGTGACGGGCGAAGCGATTCTGGGCGCCAATATTTTCCGCGATTTTTTTGCCGGTATCCGCGATATTGTCGGCGGACGTTCTGGTGCTTATGAGAAAGAACTGCGTAAAGCGCGGGAAATTGCCTTTCGTGAACTGGGCGACCAGGCGCAGCAGCTTGGCGCAGATGCGGTGGTCGGTATTGATATCGATTATGAAACTGTAGGCAAAGACAGCAGCATGCTAATGGTGAGCGTCAGCGGTACGGCGGTTAAAACGCGCCGATGAAAAAGTATGCATTAGCAATGCTGGCGCTGCTTCTGGCTGGCTGTGCGAGTGAAAAAGGGATTATCGATAAAAACGGCTACCAGCTGGATACGCGGCGTCAGGCGCAGGCAGCCTATCCACGTATCAAGGTGCTGGTGATTCATTACACGGCGGATGATTTTGATGTCTCGCTGGCGACGCTCACCGACAAGCAGGTGAGCGCCCATTACCTGGTACCCGCCAGGCCGCCGCTGTACCACGGTAAACCGCGCATCTGGCAGCTGGTGCCGGAGCAGGATCTTGCCTGGCACGCGGGGGTGAGTTTCTGGCGCGGCGCGACGCGCATCAACGATACCTCCATCGGCATTGAGTTAGAAAACCGCGGCTGGCAACGAAGCGAGGGAGGAAAAACCTTCGCGCCTTTTGCTCCTGAGCAAATTAGTGCATTGATACCACTGGTAAAAGATATTATCTCGCGGTACAACATCGCGCCGCAAAACGTGGTGGCGCATGCCGATATCGCGCCGCAGCGTAAAGACGATCCCGGCCCGTTATTCCCGTGGCAGGCGTTGGCCGCTCAGGGGATTGGCGCCTGGCCGGATGCGGCGCGGGTAGCATTTTACCTGAATGGTCGTTCTCCTCATCAGCCGGTGGAAACGGCGTCGCTGCTTGATTTGTTGGCGCGCTACGGCTACGAAGTGAAACCGGAAATGACGTCTGCGCAGCAGAAACGAGTGATTGAGGCGTTTCAGATGCATTTCCGTCCGGGGTTATGGCACGGTGTTGCGGATGCCGAAAGCCAGGCCATTGCCGAGGCATTACTGGAAAAATATGGCCAGGGGTGACTGCCGCTGGTTTTTTTATGACGAGGTCAATGGAAATGGTGTTTCGCATCATGACAGGTGCACTGCTGATGGCGGCTTTTGCTGTCCACGCTGCGCCAAACCCGCCGTACGCATGTTCCTACTGGGACAAACAAACTGACAGTGTGGAAACGCTGGATGAGTGCGCCGTACTGAAAGACGGCAAGCTGGTATTTTTACCCGCGCTATTTGCCAAAACCCATGATGTCGATGGCATGTCGTGGGTCGGGCTGCACAATTATACCCGTGGAGCGGGGGAGCAGGATGCGGATTATTATGTGCGTTCTGCGCACGAGTATTTGCCAGTGATTCATTTCGATAACGGGCCGGACTGGTTTGTTGAGGGACTGGTGCGCTCAACGCAGAACGGCAAAGTGGGCTACTGGGATGACAGTTTTCGCAACCGCATTGCCGCCCGCTATGATTACGCTTCGCAGTTTGAGGGTGGCAAAGCGCTGGTCTGCATCGGGTGCAAACCGCAGCGTGAAGGCGAGCATATCTCGTTGAGCGGCGGGGAGTGGTACTACATTGATAAGAGCGGCCAGCGGGTGTCTGAGATTAAATCCGGGCCGTTCTGATCTGTTAGCGGTGTAGTTTACCGTGATCTTTTAACCAGTGCGCCGTGCGTTTGATGCCTTCATCCAGCGTCACGATCGGCGCATAGCCCAACTCTTCCTGCGCGCGCGTGATATCCAGCGTGAAATCAAAATTGAGCTTCGACACGCCATAGTGGGTGAAGGCGGGTTCTTTCGCGCGCTTATCGCCAAAACGCTCCATGCTGCGGGCCAGCATATCCAGCATGGTGTAGGGTACGGAGCGAATGCGGCAGGAGATCGCCAGATCGTCAATCAGCCGCTGTACGATGCTGCGCAGCGAGCGCGGCTCGCCGTTAGTGATGTTATACGCCCGCCCTGAGGGTAACGTGTCGCACTGTTGCTGGCTGGCGAGCCACATCGCATGCACTGCATTTTCGTAGTAGGTCATATCCACCAGCGCATCACCACCGCGCGGCAGTAACACGCTGCGGTAGTGGTGCATCATCTGCGCCAGACGTGGGATAAATACTTTGTCGTGCGGACCAAACAGGCTTTGCGGGCGCAGAATGGTAAAACGGGTATTGGGGTTCGCCTGCGCCAGCAGATCGATGACCTGCTCGCCAGCGGCTTTGCTGCGGGCAAATTCGTTGGCGAAACGCGCCGGGCGAAAATCTTCCGGGATATCGCGATGGTGGTGATAATCGAAGTAGAGCGAAGGCGAGGAGATATGGATAAAGTTGCGTACGCCCCAGGCGACAGCCCATTCACCCAGACGGCGCGTGGCACGCACATTCGCCAGGTCAAACGCTTCCTGCGTTCCCCACGGTGAGGTGAAGCTGGAGCAGTGCCACAGCGTATCGATATCAGCGAGCATGATTTTAGCCTGCGATGAAACCAGCTCGGTTAAATCTGCATGCACAAACTCGGCGCCCATCTTGCTCAGCAACTTGCCCATCGCTTCGTTGCGGCCCGTCGCCCTGACGCTGATCCCTTTTTGACGCAGATATTCGACGGCGTTTCGGCCTAAACCGCTGGTTGCGCCCGTGACCAGTACCTTCATATCAATCCACTGTGTTGAAAAGCAATTATCGCGCGCATTCTTCCGTGAATTACGCCGCGATGCAATGGGAGAAGTAAAAGAAAAAGGTTAACCGTCAGACTTTTTCGCTATTTTTTTCTGCCAGACGGGCAATTTGTTGCGCCATACCACGAAAGATGAACAGATGAGCCGGGAACATCAGCAGCCAGTAAAACAAACCCGGCATGCCGTGCGGATGCCACCAGGCGCGGACATCCAACAGCCGGTGATCGCCTTTGTCGCTTAACGTAAAGGCCAGCCGCCCCAGCCCCGGCGCTTTCATGCCAAACAATAATGCCAGTTGCTGCTCCGGCTCGGCGATGATCACTTTCCAGCTATCTACCGCATCACCGGTTTGCAGCCAAGCGCGATCGGAACGCCCGCGCGGCAGTGGGTGACCAATTAAACGATCGAGCGCCGCGCGGGTTTCCCATAGCAGATTGCCGAAAAAGTAGCGCTCTTTGCCGCCGATACGGTTAACCACTTCCCACAGCGCGCTGAGGCTGGCTGCGGTTTTTACCTGATAACCAGCCTGTTTCGGAAAGTAGCCGTATTGCGGACGCCAGCGTGAGAAGGCCTGCGGGTCATAGCCCCAGTCGGCGGAATTCACCAGCTTTTCTTCTTCCTGCAACGTCTGACGCACTGCGTCATCAAAGCGGATCAACGTTTGCGGGATCAAACGGCGCAATGCGCGATCGTCGGCCAGCAGATCGTGCTTCAGCCCCTGGATCAGCGCCTTTGCGATGCCTGGCGGCACGGAAGTGATGAGATGTAAAAACCAGACGGAGATCAGCCGCGTTGGCAGCGGAATGGGGATCAGCGGGCGGTGTACGCCGCTGACGCGCATAAAGTGCTCGAACTGTTGCTGATAGCTCAGCACTTCCGGCCCGGCAGCCTCAAACACGCGGTGTTCCGCCGCCGGATGATGCAACAACTCCAGCAGGTAATACAGCAGGTTTTCCAGTGCAATCGGCGTGGTACGAGAACGCACCCAGCGCGGCGGCGTCAGCACCGGCAGGTTAAATACCATATCGCGCATCACTTCAAAGGCCGCCGAACCCGCGCCGACAATAATTCCGGCGCGCAATTCGGTAACCGGCACACCGGCTGCCCGCAGCAGATCGCCGGTATATTGCCGCGCCAGTAGATGGTCAGAATCCGTTGCTCCTTTTGCCTGCAACGAACTGAGGAAAATAACCTGTTTGACCGGCGTTTCCCGCAGCGCATCGCGCACATTCAGGGCGATTTGCCGTTCATGCGCCACAAAATCGCTGCTTTCGCCCATGCTATGCACCAGATAGTAGAGCGTATCAATATCGGCCAGCAGCGCCGGAAGATCCTGTGGCCAATAGAGATCGATAGTGTGGCAGGTCACGCCGGGCAACCGCTGCTTTTGCAGGCGCGTTAACTGGCGCGCCGCCGCTTTGACCTGGTGGCCTTGCTGACTGAGCGCGGCCACCAGCCGCTGCCCGATATAACCGCTGGCGCCAAGCACCAGGATCCGCTGCGCCACATCTGCTCCTTAGCGCTGTAAAAAAGCCTGCCAGTGGCGAACCACCTCGGTGAGCTGCTGGCGATTGACGTCGAGATGGGTGACCAGTCGCACCACCGGCGAAGCGTTGATTAACACATCGCGTTCGCGCATAAACGCCCCCAACGCTGCGGCCGGTTCGCCAACACGAACGAACAACATGTTGGTGTCGTGGCGCATCACGTCGGCGCCAATCTCCTGTAGCTGAGCAGCCAGCCAGGCGGCGTTCTCGTGATCCTCTTTCAGCCGCGAGACGTTGTGCTTCAGCGCATACAGGCCCGCTGCGGCAAGGATCCCGGCCTGGCGCATGCCGCCGCCGGTCATTTTGCGCCAGCGGTTGGCGCGGGTGATATAAGCTTTGTCGCCCACCAGTAATGAACCGACCGGCGTGCCGAGGCCCTTTGACAGGCAGATGGTGAAGGAGTCGCAATATTGCGCGATCGCGCTAAGGTCGCAGCCGTATTCCACGATGGCGTTAAAGATGCGTGCGCCATCAACGTGCAGTGACAGCCCGCGCTCGCGGGTAAATTCCCACGCCTGTTTCAGGTAGTCGCGCGGCAGCACTTTGCCGTTGTGGGTATTTTCCAGACTGAGCAGTTTGGTGCGCGCGAAGTGGATGTCATCGGCTTTGATTTTTGCCGCAACTTTGTCCAGCGGCAGTGTCCCGTCGGCGGCGGCATCAATGGGCTGCGGCTGAATGCTGCCGAGCACTGCGGCTCCACCCGCTTCGTAGAGATAGTTATGCGCTCCCTGGCCGACAATATACTCTTCGCCGCGCTCGCAATGGCTTAACAGCGCCACCAGGTTGGCTTGCGTACCGGTCGGCAGAAACAGTGCGGCTTCTTTACCGCTGAGTTCCGCCGCGTAACGCTGCAGTTCGTTAACGGTGGGATCATCACCGTAAACATCGTCCCCGACCGGGGCGGCCATCATCTCTTCGAGCATGGCGCGCCCCGGGCGGGTTACGGTATCACTACGTAAATCAATCACGGCATTTCCTTTCTCTGGCTCAGGTTAAGCTTCTGTTTTACCTGAGCCAGTTGGTTTTCGCCAGTTCGATGACTTCATCGCCGCGTCCGCTGATAATGGCGCGCATCATATAGAGGCTGAAACCTTTGGCCTGCTCCAGTTTGATTTGCGGCGGGATCGCCAGTTCCTCTTTGGCGACCGTGACATCCACCAGCACCGGGCCATCGATCGAGAAAGCGCGCTGGAGCGCTTCGTCAACATCGGCGGATTTCTCCACGCGGATCCCGGTAATGCCACAGGCCTCGGCGATGCGGGCAAAGTTGGTGTCCTGCAACTCCGTACCATCTGTTAAATAGCCGCCCGCTTTCATCTCCATCGCCACAAAGCCGAGCACGCTGTTATTAAAGACGATAATTTTCAGCGGCAGCTTCATCTGCACAACAGAGAGAAAATCACCCATCAGCATGCTGAAACCGCCATCGCCGCAGAGCGCCACGACTTGTCTTTCCGGGTGGGTTGCTTTTGCCCCGAGCGCCTGCGGCATGGCGTTGGCCATCGAACCATGGTTAAAGGAACCGAGCAGGCGGCGCTTGCCGTTCATTTTCAGATATCGCGCTGCCCACACCGTTGGCGTGCCGACATCACAGGTGAAAATCGCGTCATCCGCGGCAAAATGGCTGATTTGTTGCGCCAGATATTGCGGGTGAATCGATTTCTCGCTCGGCTTCGCTAAGTCATCCAGCCCTTTGCGGGCCTCGCGGTAATCCGCCAGCGCTTTATCAAGGAAGCGGCGATCGGTTTTTTCTTCCAGCAACGGCAGCAACGCGGCAAGGGTGGCTTTGATATCGCCCACCAGCGCCATATCCACTTTGCTGTGCGCGCCAATGCTGGCCGGATTGATATCGATCTGGATGATTTTGGCATCAGTGGGGTAGAAGGCGCGATAGGGGAATTGCGTGCCGAGCAGCACTAAGGTATCGGCATTCATCATGGTGTGGAACCCGGAAGAGAAACCAATCAGCCCGGTCATGCCGACATCGTATGGGTTGTCGTACTCCACATGTTCTTTACCGCGCATCGCGTGGACAATGGGCGCATTCAGTTTCCCGGCGAAAGCCAACAGCTCTTTGTGCGCACCGGCGCAGCCGCTGCCACACATCAGGGCGATATTGCTGGAGTAGCGCAGCAACTGCGCCAGTTTTTGTAACTCTTCTTGTGTCGGTGTGACCACCGGTTGCGGCGCACTGTACCAGTGGCTGCTGGCGCTTTCCGGCGCGGGTTTCAGCGCCACGTCGCCAGGCAGTACCACGACGGACACGCCTTTATTAAGCACGGCTTTGCGCATGGCGATCGCCAGCACTTGCGGGATCTGTTCCGGATTGGAAACCAGTTCGCAATAGTGGCTGCATTCGCGAAACAGCTCCTGAGGATGGGTTTCCTGGAAGTAGCCGCTACCGATTTCGCTGGAGGGAATGTGGGCCGCAATGGCCAGCACCGGAACATGGTTGCGGTGGCAATCGAAAAGACCGTTGATCAGATGTAAATTTCCCGGCCCGCAGGAACCGGCACAAACCGCCAGCTCGCCGGTCAGTTGCGCTTCCGCCCCGGCGGCGAAGGCGGCGACTTCTTCATGACGCGTTGGCATCCAGTGAATGGTACCCATGCGATTCAGGCTGTCGCTCAGCCCGTTAAGAGAATCACCGGTTACCCCCCAAATCCGTTTAACGCCCGCTTGTTCAAGGGTTTTAGCAATATAAGCAGCCACTGTCTGTTTCATGGAAAGCTCCTTTTGTGATCTTGATTACAAGCTTAGACAATGATTCTGCCTGGAATGAGATTAACGATGCCCTTTTTTAAAACAGGGGTTTATTTCAGTTACACTCCGTAATACTCTGAAAAAGGTCGATGAAAACAGGAATCATTTCAAATGGTTAAATCATTGTTAAATGCAGTTAATAATATGTTTTCGCATGAAGATCTTGGCCGACTGTTGCTGCGTTTGTTGGTTGGCGGATTGATGTTGTTTCACGGGCTGCACAAATTAATCGGCGGTATTGATGGTATTGCGGGCATGCTGGTGGCAAAAGGGTTACCGGGTTTTATTGCTTACGGCGTGCTGATTGGCGAAGTGCTGTGCCCGATTCTGATCATTCTGGGCGTTCTGACTCGCCCCGCCGCGCTGGTGCTGGCATTTACGATGTTGGTGGCGTGGTTACTGGTCGGCATTGGTAAAACGGGCGCTCTGGATGCGACTGGAGCGTGGGCGATTGAAAGTATTGTTTACTTCTTTATTGCTGCGCTGGTGATTGCTTTTATTGGTGCGGGCCGCTATTCCGTGGCGCCAGCGTGGAAGTAGTGCAGAGTTAACAGCGTACCGGAACGATACCCGGTCAATGAGATCCAAAAAACGCCCTCCAGATGAAGGGCGTTTTATTTTGTGCAGAAAGCGTTACGCCAGCACCAAATCCCCCCGGGGATGGCAGGAGCAGGCCAGCACATATCCGGCGGCAATCTCCTGCTCCGTCAGCGTCATGGTGCTGCTGACGGTATACTCACCGGAAATCACCTGCGTTTTACAACAGCCGCACACACCGGCGCGGCAGGCGGCATTCACTGGCATCTTATTGCTCTCCAGCGCTTCCAGCAGCGTGCTGCCCACAGGCGCGTAGAAGGTTTTCATCGGCGAGAGTTTGCTGAACTTCAACCCACTGGTGGCAGCCTGCGCGACAGGGGTAAAGAATTTCTCTTTAAAGAAACGCGTTACGCCCAGCGCTTTCACTTCGTTCTCAACCCAATCCATGTACGGCGCCGGGCCGCAGGTCATCACCGTGCGCGCGGCCAGATCCGGCACCTGGCTGAGCAGTTCGCGGCTCAGACGGCCAGAAGCAAAACCTGCGCTGGCGTCATTTTCCGCCACCAGCGTGACAGGATATTCGCGCCACTCATCAGCGAAAATCACATCCTGCGGCGAACGCACATTGAAGATCACCTGCACATCGGCCTGCGGGCGATACTTCGCCAGCCAGCGGCGCATCGACATAATCGGTGTCACGCCGCACCCTGCCGCCAGCAGCAACAGCTTATCGTTCGGTTCGTTATCACAGGTAAATTCCCCCTGCGCATCGGAAAGCCACAGATAATCGCCGCGTTTTACTTCCTGGGTCAGCCACCGGGAACCTGCGCCATCATCAATACGGCGAACGGTCAGCGTAATGTATTCGCTCACGCCCGGCGTGGATGAAAGGGTGTAAGCACGCAGCGTGTCGGCGCTGTTGCGAATGCTTACCAGCGCGTATTGCCCGGCGCGATACGGATAGTAATCGTGGCATAACAGCGACAGCGTCCAGACATCCGGCGTTTCCTGATGGATATGGTGAACCTGCATGCGCCACGGGCATTGAGGGGTTGGCATGGTCATCGTTATCTCCTTATGCGCTCAGCAACTGCTGCATATCCTGTTCAACGGTCGTGACCTGGCGCAGGCCAAATTTCTCATTCAGCACGGCCAGCAGATCCGGCGTCAGGAAGCCCGGCGCGGTCGGGCCGGTAACGATATTGGTGACGCCCAGCGACAGCAGAGTCAGCAGGATGACGATCGCTTTCTGTTCAAACCAGGAGAGTACCAGTGACAGCGGGAGATCGTTCACGCCGCAGCCCAGTTTTTCCGCCAGCGTTACCGCCAGAATAATCGCCGAGTAGGCGTCATTACACTGACCAGCATCGATCAGACGCGGCAGCCCTTCGATATTGCCGAAGTCGAGTTTGTTGAAGCGATATTTCCCACAGGCCAGCGTCAGGATCAGGCAGTCATCCGGTACCTGGGTGGCGAAATCGGTGAAGTAATTACGTTCGCCGCGTGCGCCGTCGCAGCCGCCGACGAGGAAGACGTGGCGCAGTTTTTCGCGGCTCACCAGATCTATCAGCGAATCCACCGCACCAAGCAGGGTCTGGCGACCAAACCCGACAGTGATCAGGTGTTCGATTTCGCTGAATGGGAAACCGGACATCTGCTGTGCCTGGCGGATCACCGGAGCGAAATCGTCGCCTTCGAGGTGGTTCACGCCCGGCCAGCCAACAATGCTGCGGGTCCAGATACGGTCGTCATAAGAACCGACGGTCGGATCAATGATGCAGTTGGAGGTCATCACGATCGGGCCGGGGAAGCGGGCGAATTCCACCTGCTGGTTCTGCCAGCCACTACCGTAGTTGCCGACCAGATGTTTAAATTTACGCAGTTCAGGATAACCGTGTGCCGGTAACATTTCACCGTGGGTATAGACGTTAACGCCGGTGCCTTCGGTTTGTTGCAGCAGGTTGTAGAGATCTTTCAGGTCGTGACCAGAGATCAAAATGCATTTCCCGGCGACGGCTTTAACGTTCACCTGGGTCGGCGTTGGATGGCCGTAAGTGCTGGTTTCACCGGCATCGAGGATGCTCATGACGCTGAAGTTCATCTGGCCAATTTCCATTGAACATTCAAGCAGAGCGTTCATGTCCGCAGGCCAGGTACCCAGCCAGGCCATAATTTTATGGTAGCGGGCATAAATAGCGTTGTCGTACTGGCCGAGTACGTGCGCATGCTCCATATAAGCGGCTGCGCCTTTCAGACCGTACAGGCAGAGCAGACGCAGGCCAAGGATATTTTCGCCAATCGTGGCTTTGTCTTTGTTCGGCGTGAATTCTGCTGCCTGGCGCTGTAATTCGCCCAGATCGTCACTGACCAGTTGCAGTTCGGCCATCGGGTTATCAACGCTGGCGTTCGGGTCGATAGAAAGGCAGAGCGCTTTCAGCGCTTCACGTTTGGCTATCGCTTCACGGGCGTAACCGACAATGCGTACGGAGTCGAAGTTGACATTGGTCAGCGTCGAGAAGAAGGCGCGCGGCGCGAAGCTGTCGATTTCATGATCGATGAGATCGTAGTCACGGGCTTTGCAGGCCCAGGCAGAGAGCCCTTGTAACGCGGCAATCAGCAAATCCTGGAGGTCGGACGTTTCGGCGGTTTTACCGCACATCCCCTGCGCATACGCACAGCCATTACCCGCCGGGGTTCGAATGGTTTGTTCACATTGCACACAAAACATGGTCACACCTTCACTGTTAAAGTTATATTTAAAATACATGTTTAAGATTATGCTGGTGAGAGAAGCCTTAAAAGCGCTTTTTAGTGCAACTTACAGGGAGATTGATTTAGCGCAATTTTGGCGGCAAAAAGTTACCGCCAAAGAGGTATCAGGCAGAGAAGAAGGCCATGAGCAATGGCACCAGCAGGCTGAGGATAAAGCCGTGAACAATGGCCGCAGGTACCAGCTCCAGACCGCCGCTGCGCTGGAGCACTGGCAGGGTAAAATCCATTGACGTTGCACCGCACAGACCGAGCGCCGTGGATCGGCTGCGGCGTACTAAGCCGGGGATCAACATGATGGCGATCAATTCGCGCGCCAGATCATTAAAGAAGGCTGCACTGCCAATGACCGGGCCAAAAGATTCGGTCAGCAAAATGCCGGACAGCGAATACCAGCCAAAACCGGAGGCCATCGCCAGACCTGCCTGGAGCGGCAGGCCAAGCAGTAATGCGTTGATGGCGCCGCCAACCAACGAACTGAGCGCCACCACTACGGCGATGATCATTCCGCGGCGGTTGAGGACAATCTGCTTCAGCGTCATACCGCTGTTGCGTAGCTGGATGCCGACCAGCAACAGCAGGAAGATCAGCGTATATTCGCTGGCTTCCGTGGCATGCTGTAAAAACGCCAGCCCGCTGAGGCCAATGGCAAAACCGGCAACCACCACACCGCACAGACGCAGGGATTCCAGCGCCATGGCAAGACGCGAAGGCAATTTTTCCTGCTGATGCTGGTGCTGCCAGGGAAGAGTACGCTCCAGCCATAACAGTGCAACGGCATTGCACAGCAGGATCACCACGATACTCACCGCGGAATAGTGAAATATTGATAGCAGATTGGCGCTGAGATTATCGAGGAACGCGAGGCTGATCCCCATAAAAAATAGGATCAGGTAAACAATCCAGCTCAGTAATTTATTGATCAGTTTAAGAGCCGCAGTATGACGCAGGGGAATAAGGTAGCCGACGATCAGCGGCAGAAGAATAATTAGCAATCCTGAAAGCATGAACAGCCCGAATCCTTGCAAAAATGAGTAAGCGCCGGACACACTACCGAAAGGTGGGAACTGAGTAAAGCCACGAAAAGACGCAGTAATAATGTAAAAAAAAGCCCGGCGTGCTTGCCGGGCCTGATTTTATTAATCGCGTTTTTCCAGCAATGTGCGGTAAATCACCCCACCCAGAATGCCGCCGATAATCGGCATTACCCAGAAGAACCATAATTGCTGCAATGCCCAGCCGTCCTGGAATATTGCGACGGCGGTACTGCGCGCCGGGTTAACGGAAGTATTGGTCACCGGAATACTGATTAAATGGATAAGCGTCAGCGCCAGACCAATGGCAATAGGGGCAAAGCCCGCCGGCGCGTGTTTATCCGTGGCGCCATGGATTACCAGCAGAAAGCCGCAGGTCAGCACGATTTCAATCAGCATCGCGGAGTAAATGGAGTATCCCCCCGGCGAATGTTCGCCATAACCGTTCGAGGCAAAACCACTGGCTGTTGCATCGAAGCCCGCTTTGCCGCTGGCGATAAAATAGAGTGCCGCCGCTGCCACAATGCCGCCAACGACCTGCGCGACAATATAACCAATCACGTCTTTCGCCGGAAAACGACCGCCTGCCCACAGGCCTATTGTCACTGCAGGATTAAAATGCCCGCCTGAAATATGACCAACGGCAAAAGCCATGGTCAGCACCGTTAAACCAAACGCCAACGCAACCCCGGCGAAACCAATACCGGTTTGCGGAAACGTTGCGGCCAGCACTGCGCTGCCGCAGCCGCCAAACACCAGCCAAAATGTGCCAAAGCACTCTGCTGCTAATTTTCTGAACATAGCCACCTCGATAAGAACAGAACCGGGCAAACGCCCTTGCCATAGGTAAAGCACCAATAAATGCGCGGTTATTCTAATCCCGGTGGTAGTTAAAACAACTGATAAATTAAAATAAATTGAAATATAATATATGTTCTATAGGACTATTTTGGTATTGAGTTTTGATATTTGATTGATGATTGGGTTCTTGTTCTTTTTATTTGTTTGCGTTGTACTTCCCTCAACCGCATTTGCGCTTTGCTACATATTTTTCAATAAAATTTTGTACTTAGCGCATGACCTGGCGCTTTCCGCCCCGCTATACTTCTCAGAAAGCATAGACGAGAAAGACGAAAACAGCCGGAGGGAAGAATGATTCTGGAGCGTGTAGACATTGTCGGATTCCGCGGCATCAATCGTTTATCGTTGCAGCTTGAGCAGAATAACGTGCTGATTGGTGAGAACGCCTGGGGTAAATCCAGCTTGCTTGATGCGTTAACGTTATTACTGTCACCGGAAACCGATCTCTACCATTTTGTTCGGGAAGATTTTTGGTTCCCGCCGGGAGATATCCAGGGGCGTGAGCACCATCTGCACATTATTCTGACTTTCCGTGAATCTGAGCCGGGACGCTACCGCGTGCGACGCTATCGTCCTCTTGCTGAATGCTGGGTGCCCAGTCACGACGGATACCATCGCTTGTTTTATCGCCATGAAGGCGAACTGTCTGATGATGGCAGTGTGCTGACATTGCGTGGTTTTCTGAATGAACAGGGGGAGTTGCTCGATCTTCCCGATATCGACGAGTGCGCCCGTCATCTGGTGCGTTTGATGCCGGTGTTGCGTCTGCGCGATGCGCGATTTTTACGGCGTATCCGCAGCGGTACGATGCCTGATACACCCGAAATGGAAACTACCGCCCGGCAGCTTGATTTCCTCTCCCACGAGCTGGTTTCCCGACCACAAAATTTGACGGACGGGCAGATCCGCCATGGTCTCTCCGCAATGGTGCAACTGCTGGAACACTACTTCGCTGAACAGGGC
This sequence comes from Kosakonia radicincitans DSM 16656, assembly GCF_000280495.2. Classification (NCBI taxonomy): domain Bacteria; kingdom Pseudomonadati; phylum Pseudomonadota; class Gammaproteobacteria; order Enterobacterales; family Enterobacteriaceae; genus Kosakonia; species Kosakonia radicincitans. Next base: position 3,744,603 of record NZ_CP018016.1, on the reverse strand, counting down.
AGTGGGGCTTCGCACCAGCGTCTGATGCGGCGTCGCTCTCATGATGAGCAGCGTAGCTGGCGCTATCTGGATATTATCAACCGCATGATCGACAAACCCGGCGGCCGTATGTACCGGGTGATCCTGCTGAGTTTTTTTGCCACCTTATTGCAGGCGAAAGGAACGGTGCGCCTCGACCGCGACGCGCGGCCATTGCTGCTGGTGGAAGATCCTGAAACACGGCTGCACCCGATTATGTTGTCGGTCGCCTGGCAACTGCTGAATTTGTTGCCATTGCAGCAGGTGACGACGACCAATTCTGGTGAGCTGTTGTCGATGACGCCGGTTGAGCAGGTCTGTCGGCTGGTGCGCGAATCGTCGCGCGTTGCGGCCTGGCGTCTTGGGCCCGGCGGCTTAAATTCCGAGGATGCGCGGCGTATCGCTTTCCATATCCGCTTCAACCGCGCCTCTTCGCTGTTTGCCCGCTGTTGGCTGCTGGTGGAAGGGGAGACAGAAACCTGGGTGATTAACGAACTGGCGCGCCAGTGCGGCCACCATTTCGATGCCGAAGGGGTGAAAGTCATTGAATTCGCCCAGTCCGGATTAAAACCGCTGGTTAAGTTTGCCCGCCGTATGGGGATTCAATGGCATGTGCTGGTGGACGGCGATGAAGCGGGGAAAAAGTACGCCGCCACGGTGCGCAGCCTGCTGGATAATGATCAGGTTCAGATACGGGAGCATCTGACCGAGTTGCCGGCGCGTGATATGGAACATTTTATGTACCGGGAAGGTTTTGCTGATATCTATCATCGAGTGGCGCAACTGCCGGAAAATGTGCAGATGAATATGCGTCGGGTGATCATCAAAGCGATTCATCGTTCATCGAAGCCGGATCTGGCGATAGAAGTGGCGATGGAAGCGGGGCGCCGCGGGATAGATGCTGTACCGCCCCTGTTGCGCAAGATGTTTTCCCGCGTGCTGTGGCTGGCGCGCGGGCGCGCGGATTAATTCCGGCAGAGTCTGGCAGTCTGGCTATGCAGACTATCGAGTAATTCGTAACGGCGTCGATACTCTGCGCGTTTTTTACTGGCGATCGCCTCCATCGGTTTACGCGGCATTGCCAGTGGCAGGATATAATCGCCGGACGCGTCAGCTACGGCGCCCAATGATTGCCAAAAACTATTGTAATCTGCGTGCAGTTGCCCCTGCTTTTTTCGACGGTAACGAATATTGCGATAGATATGGGTTTCGTTGCTGACAGCGCGGATCTGCTGCACGTTCAGGAACTGGCTCAGCGTCATCGCGGCCTCTACCAACAGACGTTTTGGAAAGAGACCGTGGCAGGATTTGGTCGCAGCCTGAATAAGTTCATGCGGCACGTGGGCTTTGGCTCCCTGTAACCCGCCAATATACAGCGTGTTTTTGCCGGTAAACTGACACAGGGTAAATGTCAGCCCGGCCAGTACGGTATTCTGTGCATCGCAGAATACCAGCGTTGCTTCACCTTCCTTGTCCAGCATGGCTTCCGAACACAGACGCAACGAATAATGCTGCTCATCTTTACCGTTCAACAGTGCAACGGTGATTCCCGGCTTGTTAAGATAGCCATTAACCAGCCTGGCGGGCAGCAGGGCCGCGATCGTGTTGTAATGCCAGCACAGCGCGTCGCACGTTTGTGCACGATTGATATTCATCGACAACCATGGGCGATGCAGGCGGCAAGGTAAACCTGGCTGCACCTGTAACATTTTGGCCAGCATGGGCTGACGTATCAGGCGTGTGAGAAAATGGGCGGTGCTGAACGGCGTGGCCAGCGAACGTAGCAGAAATTTGCGGCGATAGGCAGGATGATGCCATGCCAGTCCTGGCATCAGTTCGCCCGAAGCAAGAGAATAAAAGAGTTGCCATGCCGTTTTCGGCAGTGGCATATCGGTATGTATCGTGTCGGCGATGGTGGACATATTGAAATCCGGGTATCTCACAGAGATCGCCATTCCATCAGCCAGCGCTTCAACAACATCTAAATGAATAATGGAGAGATTAAGAATTTTCTGTTTCGTTGATATTTTGTTTGGTTAAGAATGTTATCTACAGGCCGCGTGTCAGATTATCCGGGATTTTTATGAAACTTAAGGGAAAACGCAGGACGGTATTTATCGTACTGGCGGTCGTCATTTTACTGGCCGTCTTTTGGCTGTGGGGAAAATTAAACGCGCCGGTGGTGCAGTATCAGACGCTGATTGTCCGCCCTGGCGAATTGCAACAGAGCGTACTGGCGACGGGCAAGCTTGATGCATTACGTAAAGTTGACGTTGGCGCACAGGTGAATGGCCAGTTAAAAACGCTGTTGGTCAATATTGGCGATAAAGTCAAAAAGGATCAGTTGCTCGGGGTTATCGATCCTGACCAGGCAGAAAACCAGATCAAAGAAGTGGATGCCACGCTGATGGAACTGCGCGCGCAACGCCGTCAGGCGCAGGCGGAACTGAGGCTGGCGCAGGTGACACTGGCGCGTCAGCAACAACTGGTGAAACGCAATCTTATCTCCCGCCAGGATCTGGATACCTCGGCCACCGATGTGGCAGTCAAAGAGGCGCAGATCGGCACTATTGATGCACAGATAAAGCGCAACCAGGCGACGCTGGATACCGCGAAAACCAATCTCGACTACACACGCATTCTGGCGCCGATGGCCGGTGAGGTGACGCAAATTACCACCTTGCAAGGGCAAACGGTGATTGCGGTGCAACAGGCGCCGAACATCCTGACGCTGGCCGACATGAGCACTATGCTGGTTAAAGCGCAGGTTTCAGAGGCGGATGTTATCCATCTGAAACCCGGACAAAAAGCGTGGTTCACCGTGCTGGGCGATCCCGGCACCCGCTATGAAGGGGTACTGAAAGATATTCTGCCGACGCCGGAGAAGGTCAATGACGCTATTTTCTATTACGCCCGTTTTGAAGTGCCGAACCCGCAGGGCATATTGCGCCTGGATATGACCGCGCAGGTGCATATTCAACTGAACGGCCTGAAAAATGTGCTGACCATTCCACTGGCGGCGCTGGGCGATCCGGTTGGTGATAATCGCTATAAAGTGAAAGTGCTGCGCAACGGTGAAACCCGCGAGCGCGAAGTGATGCTGGGTGCACGTAATGATACCGATGTAGTGGTGGTGAAAGGGCTGGATGCTGGTGAAGAAGTGGTGATCGGCGAGCTGAATCGCGGGGCCGCGCAATGACGGTACTGCTGGAACTGAAGGATATTCGCCGCAGTTATCCTTCTGGTGACGAGCAGGTGGAGGTGCTGAAGGGCATTACTCTCAGTATCAATGCCGGTGAAATGGTGGCGATTGTCGGGACTTCGGGTTCCGGTAAATCGACGCTGATGAACATACTCGGCTGTCTGGATAAACCCTCCAGCGGTACATATCGCGTTGCCGGAACGGATGTCTCCACGCTTGGCGGCGATGCGCTGGAGCAACTGCGGCGTGAACATTTTGGTTTTATCTTCCAGCGTTATCATCTGCTTTCGCATCTGACGGCCGCGCAGAACGTTGAAGTGCCTGCGGTATACGCCGGAAGCGATCGTAAAGCGCGGCTGATACGCGCCAGAGAGTTACTGACGCGCCTCGGCCTGGGCGAGCGGACGGATTATCAGCCTTCTCAGCTTTCTGGCGGCCAGCAGCAGCGCGTCAGCATCGCCCGGGCGTTGATGAACGGAGGGCAGGTCATTCTGGCCGATGAACCCACCGGTGCGCTGGATAGCCACTCAGGCGAAGAGGTGATGGCGATCCTTCACCAGCTGCGCGATCGTGGGCATACGGTGATTATCGTCACCCACGATCCGCAAGTGGCGGCACAGGCTGAGCGAGTGATTGAAATTCGCGATGGCGAACTTATCAGTAATCCTCCGGCCCGTGAACGAGCGGTAACGGCGGGTAACCGCGATGCCGTGTCTGTGCAGGTGGGTGGGTGGCGGCAGTTTATCAGCCGTTTTCATGAAGCGCTGACTATGGCCTGGCGCGCAATGGCGGCGAATAAGATGCGCACGCTGTTGACCATGCTCGGCATTATTATCGGTATCGCCTCCGTGGTCTCGATTGTGGTAGTGGGCGATGCGGCGAAGCAGCTCGTGCTGGCGGATATCCGTTCGATCGGCACCAACACCATTGATGTCTATCCCGGTAAGGATTTTGGCGATGACGAGCCGCAATACCAGCAGGCGCTGAAATATGACGATCTGCTGGCGATCCAGAAACAGCCGTGGGTGCGATCGGCGACACCGTCGGTTTCGCAAAACCTGCGTCTGCGCAATGACAATATTGATGTCGCGGCCAGCGCGAATGGTGTGAGCGGGCAGTACTTTAATGTTTATGGCATGACCTTCAGCGAAGGCGCGTCGTTCAATGCCGAGCAGGAGAAGGGACGGGCGCAGGTGGTGGTGCTCGACAGCAATATCCGCCGCCAGCTCTTTCCCAATAAAGTCAGCGTGGTGGGTGAGGTTATCCTGGTCGGCAATATGCCGGCAACGGTGATTGGCGTGGCGGAAGAGAAGCAATCCATGTTCGGTAGCAGCAAAATCCTGCGCGTCTGGCTGCCCTACACGACCATCTCCGGGCGTATTATGGGCCAGTCGTGGCTAAACTCTATTACCGTTCGGGTGAAAGATGGCTACAGCAGTGAGCAGGCTGAACAGCAGCTCACCCGATTGCTGAATTTGCGGCACGGGAAAAAAGATTTCTTCGTCTGGAATATGGACGGGGTATTGAAAACTGCGGAAAAGACCACACGTACTCTTCAATTGTTCCTGACGCTGGTAGCGGTGATTTCCCTGCTGGTTGGTGGTATCGGTGTGATGAATATCATGCTGGTCTCTGTGACCGAGCGAACCCGCGAGATCGGCATCAGGATGGCGGTGGGTGCCAGAGCGGGCGATGTGTTGTCGCAGTTTCTGATTGAGGCGGTGTTTGTTTGCCTGGTCGGTGGTGCGCTCGGCGTAACGCTTTCGATGTTGATCGCGTTTACGTTGCAGCTCTTTTTACCAGGCTGGGAAATTGGTTTTTCACCGGTTGCGTTGATTACTGCCTTTTTGTGTTCAACGTTTACCGGGGTGCTGTTTGGCTGGTTGCCGGCACGCAATGCGGCGCGCCTGGACCCGGTGGATGCGTTGGCTCGCGAGTAATAAAAATGCCAGCCGATTGGGCTGGCATTTTAACTGCGGCATGTACACAATGAGGTTGCTGGCGTCAGGCCATGGCTTCCACTTCGACGGGCACGATAACGCTGGCGTGATTGCCTTTAGGGCCCTGGTGTACATCAAACCGGACTGTCTGTCCGGCTTTTAACGTTCTGTAACCATCCATCTGAATGGTGGAGTAATGCGCGAAGATATCTTCGCCGCCGCCTTCAGGGCAAATAAAACCAAACCCTTTGGCATTGTTGAACCACTTAACAGTACCCGTTTCCATGCTTCGACATCCTTCGTAAATCTTATTTAAGTAAGATGGAATGAACCGGTGGCAGAGCGAGTGGGCTGTTCAAAACCTCACCAACTCTCGACTGTACAATTTAGATAAATCGTATAATGCGTCAAGCGTTTGGCAGGGGTTCTGGGAGGCGGCGCATCAAAATTTTGAAGCAGTTAACGCTATGACAACAGAATGTGACAGCCGTCGCGGATGGCAACGATAGATGATTGTTATCTGACATCTGATGTAGATTAAAAATACATCTAGACTCATGTAATCGGCCGATTAAAGACCGCCGGAACCTGTAACCTAAGATGAAGCGCTAACGATGGGTAAGAGTAATAGCTGGCTCGATTTCGACCAATTGGCGGAAGAAAAATTGCGCGATGCGCTAAAACCGCCATCCATGTATAAAGTCATGTTAATGAACGATGATTACACGCCGATGGAATTTGTTATTGACGTGCTACAAAAGTTCTTTTCTTATGATGTAGAACGTGCAACGCAACTGATGCTTACAGTTCACTATCACGGCAAGGCTATCTGCGGTGTTTTCACCGCCGAAGTTGCAGAGACTAAGGTCTCGATGGTGAACAAGTATGCGAGGGAGAACGAGCATCCGTTGCTGTGTACGCTGGAAAGAGCCTGAATGCAGGCATGAAACTTGGGGGAGGTGCCCTATGCTCAATCAAGAACTGGAACTCAGTTTAAATATGGCTTTCGCCAGAGCGCGCGAGCACCGACATGAGTTTATGACCGTCGAGCACTTGTTACTGGCATTGCTCAGTAACCCCTCGGCCCGCGAAGCGCTTGAAGCGTGTTCCGTGGACCTGGTGGCGCTGCGGCAGGAACTCGAAGCCTTCATCGAACAAACCACACCCGTTCTACCTATGAGCGAAGAGGAGCGCGACACGCAGCCGACGCTCAGCTTCCAGCGTGTTTTGCAGCGCGCGGTGTTTCATGTTCAGTCCTCTGGTCGTAGTGAAGTCTCCGGGGCGAATGTGCTGGTTGCCATTTTTAGCGAGCAGGAGTCGCAAGCGGCTTATCTGTTGCGCAAACATGAAGTGAGCCGCCTCGACGTGGTGAACTTTATTTCTCACGGTACGCGTAAAGACGAACCGGGACCGTCATCGGATGCAGGTAGCAGCAGTAGCAGCCAGGTGAACAGCGAAGAGCAAGCAGGCGGGGAGGAACGTATGGAAAACTTCACCACCAACCTTAATCAGCTTGCTCGTGTTGGTGGCATCGACCCGCTGATTGGCCGCAGCAAAGAGCTTGAGCGCGCGGTGCAGGTGCTGTGTCGCCGCCGTAAAAACAACCCTCTGCTGGTTGGGGAGTCCGGGGTCGGTAAAACGGCGATTGCCGAAGGCCTTGCCTGGCGGATTGTGCAGGGTGACGTGCCGGAAATTATGGCCGACTGCACTATCTATTCACTGGATATCGGTTCGCTGCTGGCGGGTACCAAATACCGCGGTGATTTTGAAAAACGTTTCAAAGCGCTGCTGAAACAGCTTGAGCAGGACAACAACAGCATTCTGTTTATCGATGAGATCCACACCATCATCGGTGCAGGCGCTGCGTCCGGCGGGCAGGTCGATGCTGCTAACCTGATTAAGCCGCTGCTTTCCAGCGGTAAAATCCGTGTGATGGGATCGACTACCTATCAGGAATTCAGCAACATTTTCGAAAAAGATCGCGCCCTGGCGCGCCGCTTCCAGAAAATTGATATTACTGAACCGTCCGTTGAGGAAACGGTGCAGATTATCAACGGTCTGAAGCCGAAGTATGAAGCGCATCACGATGTACGTTACACGGCGAAAGCGGTGCGTGCAGCGGTGGAACTGGCGGTGAAATACATCAACGACCGTCATTTGCCGGATAAAGCGATTGATGTGATCGATGAAGCGGGCGCGCGTGCGCGTCTGATGCCGGTGAGCAAGCGTAAGAAAACCATCAACGTGGCGGATATCGAATCGGTTGTTGCGCGCATCGCGCGTATTCCTGAGAAAAGCGTTTCTCAGAGTGACCGCGACACGCTGAAAAATCTCGGCGATCGCCTGAAAATGCTGGTGTTTGGCCAGGATAAAGCCATTGAGGCATTAACCGAAGCCATTAAAATGAGCCGCGCAGGGCTGGGTCAGGACCATAAACCGGTCGGCTCCTTCCTGTTTGCTGGTCCAACCGGTGTGGGTAAAACCGAGGTGACCGTACAGTTGTCGAAAGCGCTGGGTATTGAGCTGCTGCGCTTCGATATGTCCGAGTATATGGAGCGTCACACCGTCAGCCGTTTGATTGGTGCGCCTCCGGGATATGTCGGCTTCGATCAGGGCGGTCTGCTGACCGATGCGGTGATCAAACATCCGCACGCGGTGCTGTTGCTCGATGAAATCGAAAAAGCGCACCCGGATGTCTTTAACCTGCTGTTGCAGGTGATGGATAACGGTACGCTGACCGATAACAACGGGCGCAAAGCAGATTTCCGCAACGTGGTGCTGGTAATGACCACCAACGCCGGGGTGCGTGAAACCGAGCGTAAATCCATTGGTCTTATCCACCAGGATAACAGCACCGATGCGATGGAAGAGATCAAAAAGATCTTTACGCCGGAATTCCGCAACCGTCTGGACAACATTATCTGGTTCGATCACTTGTCTACCGAGGTGATCCATCAGGTGGTCGACAAATTTATCGTCGAACTCCAGGTGCAGCTGGATCAGAAAGGCGTGTCACTGGAAGTCAGTCAGGAAGCCCGCAACTGGCTGGCCGAGAAAGGCTATGACCGTGCAATGGGGGCTCGCCCGATGGCGCGTGTTATCCAGGACAATCTGAAAAAACCGCTGGCCAACGAACTGCTGTTCGGCTCGCTGGTTGACGGTGGTCAGGTAACCGTGACGCTGAATCAGGAAAAAGATGTGCTGGAGTATGACTTCCAGAGTGCCCAGAAGCACAGACCGGAAACCGCCCACTAATCTCTGTCATTAACTCACAAAAACCGGGTCACTGAACCCGGTTTTTTTATGTCTGCGATTTGCCTGCTGGTGGCCGGATCAGATAAGTGTGTTATCCAGTAAATCAGGTTCCCGCCAGCGATCAGGATGAAGCCAGACGCGCATCAAACGAAAAAGGAAGCTCTTTTACTGATTTGAGTAACTTGCTGAATCCAGCGTGCTGTGGATTGAGGATGGCATTGTTTTCCAGAGGAATGACGCAGGAAGGAACTACCAGCGCGACGGCGCTGTTGGCTTCCAGCCAGGCGGTTCCCAGATCCATCGTTGAAAGCGGAGCCGGGTTTTCCTGCCAGTCCGGCGGCAGCCACTGTTTATCCAGATATTCAATCTCTTTATCGGGAATGTCGATACTGAACAGGCCGTACTGGCTAAGGATCGTGTCGCTGCGTACATGCACCAGCATTTCCAGCGCGGCGAGGGAAACGGATGAGGCAATATAAACCGCCGGGTGACCTTTGTGATTCCATCTGCCGCCATATTGATTCGCACCGCTGCCGGTCCAGGCTTCGCTGGCGTAGCGGCGCGACACAAGGCGATAAAAAATCACGCAAATACTCCGTGCTCCAGGCGGCCAATCAGATCGGTGACTTCCAGTGCGCCACTTTCAGTCGCAATCAGGGAGATAGGAGCAACGTTACCGAGGCCGCGTACCGGCGCTTGCAGCCAGGCGTACGCCATTTTTTTATCACCAAAAAACTGAACGGCGGCGTCGATCACGCGAACCAAGCGGGCGATCCGCTCGCTCTCTTCCGGCGTTAAGGTGCGTCCCGCGCTCTTACGGCGGGCGACATTGCGCTCGTTAATACCGGTGACACGCAGGATGTCGGAGCGAGACATCTCCGTCCACTCATGGATATTATCCAGAATGCTGACAGGCAAACCCTCATTCAACATCTGAACAAGTTTTATACCGCGGTTAGCGGGGAAACCGGCGAAACGCCAGAGTGCATTTTCAACCGGTTTTTGTTCCGGGCTCCAGGTTCTCATTTTTCCTCCTCTTTGCAGACATTTGTCATGGTTCAGTATAGACATTTGTCCTGAGTTGCGAAAGGAAAGAAGAACTCAGAAAAACAAAAGGCCGGGGTTTTACCCGGCCTTTAATATCAGGTGCACTTAGTTGTGCTGGCGGAAGATCTTAGCGGCTACGGAAGACAATGCGGCCTTTGCTCAGGTCGTACGGGGTCAGTTCCACAGTCACTTTATCGCCCGTCAGAATACGGATGTAGTTTTTACGCATTTTACCGGAGATATGCGCAGTGACCACGTGACCGTTTTCCAGTTCTACGCGGAACATCGTATTAGGTAACGTTTCAAGAACGGTACCCTGCATTTCAATATTGTCTTCTTTGGCCATCTAATCCTCGGGGGTATCACTACCATAATTTTTGAACCGGCAAGATAATGCCGAAGTTCGTGTGTTAAGTAAAGATTTGTGCTGATAAAACGCAGCAAAACGACTTTTGCCAGTTACCCTCACGCCACAGCCAGGACGCGCTAAATGCGCAACCGTAAAGGGGAGCGATGGAATAAAACGAAGGGCATCCCTGATACGAACGACTCCCGGATGGGGCGGGGCAACAGGCAAAAGCTGCTTTGAGCGTCCATTATAACACCCTGATAAAAAATGTGCCGAAAACATTATTCAGGAGATAAAAACAGCGTTCGCGGCACCCAAAAATGTGAAGGCAAAGGGACTGCACGCAATTCGGCAAGCTGGAGTAAATAATCTCTGCGCGGTATTTCTACTGCGCCCAGCGATGAGGTGTGATTATTCAGCACCTGGCAATCAATCAATTTGCCGCCCTGACGGAGAAACTCGTCGCAGAAAACAAGCAGCGCCGTTTTCGAGGCGTTAATGCGGCGGCTAAACATCGACTCGCCGCAAAACAGCAAGCCCTGCGCCACGCCGTACATTCCACCGACCAGTTCGTCGCCTTCCCACACTTCAATTGAGTGTGCATGACCAAGCTCGTGCAGGCGATGGTAGGCCATCACGATATCGGGCGTAATCCAGGTGCCTTCGTCGCGATCCTGCGCGCAACCGTCAATCACTTTGCCAAAGGCATGATTGAGGGTAACTCGGTAGGGAGAAGATTTATGAAAGCGTTTCATGCTGCGGCTGATATGAAACGTCTGCGGCCACAGTACGGCGCGCGGATCGGGCGACCACCAGAGAATCGGATCGCCGGGAGAAAACCAGGGGAAAATGCCGCGCTGATAGGCCATCAGCAACCGGGCCGGGCTTAAATCTCCGCCCAGCGCCAGCAGACCATTAGGTTCGCGTAGCGCCGCTTCAGGCGAAGGAAAAGCGATAGAGTGACGAGAAAGCTGAACCAGGCGCATGACAACAACGCTCCACAACGCGACAAGGGACCCCTTTTAATATCGTCATTTTGCCATTTCACTTTAATCGCGCTGCGGCAGAAGCGGCAAAATGACGAATATCAACTACAGACGCTGCTTAAACTGGTAATACCGACCCTGTTTCGCCATTAACGCTGCGTGATTACCTTGCTCAATTATTTGTCCGTTGTCCATCACAATTATGCGATCAAAAAACGCCAGCCCGCGCAGACGATGCGTGACCATTAACAGCGTTTTGTCTTTCATCACTTCACGAAGTAATTCAAGCACCTGGCTTTCTGTTTCAGCGTCCAGCCCTTCGGTTGGTTCATCCAGTAAGACCAGCGGAGCGTCATGCAACAGCGCGCGGGCAATTGCCAGGCGGCGCAATTCACCGCCGGAAAGCTGGCGACCACCTTCACCTAACCACGCGTTCAAACCGCCATCATCGAGCAGTTTTTCCAGCCCGACGCGCGTCAGCATCGCGCTTAACATTTCATCGCTGGCCTGCGGCGCCGCAAGCAACAAGTTATCTCGCAGCGTAGCGCTAAACAGATGTACGCGCTGTGGAACCATGCTAATGAGTGAACGCAGCGTTGCTTCGGCAATCTCGCTCAGCGGCCGATCGTTCAGCCGAATTTCGCCCTGCTGAGGATCCCAGGCGCGCGTAAGCAGTTGTAGCAGCGTTGATTTGCCGCAGCCGGTACGGCCCAGAATGGCGACATGTTCACCCGCGGCTATCGACAATGCGATATTCTCCAGCGCACGCTGCGGCTGCCCGGGATAGCTAAAAGCCAGATCCTTAAATTGCACCGCAACATGCTCTGATACAGGCATACTGGATTGTGGGAAAGTCACATCTGGCGGGCAGTCGGTGATTTGCGTAATGCGGGTGGCGGAAGCGATCACCTGGCCAAGGTGCTGGAAAGCGCCAGTAACCGGCGCCAGCGCTTCAAACGCCGCCAGCGCACAGAAGACGAACAGCGCGATTAATGCGCCTGGCTGCGTATTGCCGCCAACATCGCCGGAAGCAAACCATAGCATGACGATGACCGCTACGCCGCTAATCAGCAACATCAGCGCCTGCGAAACGGCACTCAGGTCAGACTGACGGCGCTGGGCGTCGTGCCAGTTTAACTCTGTATTCTCCAGTTGTTCACGGTAGCGCTGGCTGGCACCAAAAATGGTCAGTTCCGCCTGGCCCTGTAACCAACTGGTTAATTGCTGACGATACTGGCCGCGCAGAGCTGTCAGGTTCTCGCCGGTTGGTTTTCCCGCCCGGTAAAAGAGTGGCGGCAATGTAAGCAGCGTTGCCAGCATGATACCGCCGAGCATCAGCGCCAGAGAGACATCCAGAACGCTTAAACCGACCATCACCACAATGATGACCACCAGTGCGCCGACCAGCGGAGAGATGACGCGCAAATAAAGATGGTCGAGTGTATCGACATCGGCTACCACCCGGTTCAGCAATTCCCCCTGGCGAAAACGCGCCAGCCCGGCAGGGGAGAGGGGTAACAGTTTGCTGAAAGTGGCGACGCGCAAATGTTCCAGTACGCGGAAAGTGGCCTCATGGCTGACCAGACGCTCAAAATAACGTCCGGCGGTACGGGTAATAGCCGCGCCACGAACCCCGGCCGCAGGCAGCATATAGTTAAAACTGTAAAGCCCGGCAACGCCAACGACCGCAGAGGCCGACAGGAACCACCCGGAGAGCGTTAACAGCCCGATACTGGCCAGTAGGGTGATAATCGCGAGGATCACGCCCAGCAGCAACATCCATTTGTGGCGTTTATACAGCGCGAGATAAGGTAACAAAGCACGCATTTAAATCTCCTCCTGGCGGTGGGCGAGAAGGTCGGCAAACGTTCCCTGCGCCGTTGAAAGTTCCGCATAGCTGCCTTGCTCAATGATCTTGCCATCCTGCATCACCCAAATGGCATCCCATTCGTTCAGATTTTCCAGTTGGTGAGTAACCATCAACGTGGTTTGCTGGTGGGAAGATTCAGTCAACGCCTGCATAACCCGTTGCTCACTATGGGCATCCAGGCTGGCGGAAGGCTCATCCAGCAACAGTAATTTGCACGGTGAAAGTAGCGCACGGGCTACGGCGACACGCTGCGCCTGACCAACAGAGAGGCGTACGGCCTGGTCGGCAGGCTGCGTTTCCAGCCCTTCCGGCAACAGAGGTAAAAATTCGCTGACCCAGGCTTTATCCAGTGCCGTTTGCAGTTCAGCAGCGCTGGTATTTGGCCGCGCCAGCAGGACGTTTTCCCGTAACGTGGTTGCCGGAAGCTGTGGGTTTTGCCCCACCCAGCTTATCGCTTCGCGCCAGCTATCCGGCTCAAGCGCGCTCAGCTCAATCCCATTTACGCGCAGTGAGCCCTCATAGGGCAAGAAACCAGAGAGAACATTAATCAGTGAGCTCTTACCGGAACCGCTTTTACCTACCACTACCACACGTTTTCCGGCGGCAAGAGTGAAGTTGAGCGGCCCGGCGAGTTCTGCGCCTTCGGCAGACTTTATTATCAAATTGCTTGCGGTGAGTGTGACAGGCTCATCGCTTGCTAACCGGGTTTCACCGCGTTGTGGCTGAGCCAGCGGTGCTTCCATAAACGTTTTTAGGCTGTCGGCAGCGCCGATAGCCTGCGCCTTGGCATGATAGAAGGTACCCAGATCGCGTAGCGGCTGGAAAAACTCCGGTGCCAGCACCAGAGCAAGGAAACCGGCGAACAGCGTAACGCCGGTGCCATAATGACCAAAATTCAGCTCGCCGAGATAAGAGAAGCCGAAGTAGACCGCGACCAGCGCAATCGATAGCGAAGCGAAAAACTCCAGCACGCCGGAAGATAAGAAGGCCAGACGCAATACTTCCATAGTCCGGCTACGGAAATCCTGAGATGCGCGACGGATACTCTCGGTTTCCGCTTCACCGCGACCAAAGATACGCAGCGTTTCCATACCTCGCAGGCGATCAAGAAAATGACCGCTCAAACGCGCCAGCGCTTTAAAGTTACGGCGGTTAGCATCGGCGGCCCCCATTCCAACCATCGCCATAAACAGCGGGATAAGGGGAGCTGTACCGAGCAAAATAAGCGCGGCGGCCCAATTGACGGGGAATAAAGTGAGAACTATTAACAGCGGCACGCTGGCCGCAAGGGCCATCTGCGGTAAATAGCGGGCATAGAAATCGTGCATATCGTCAATTTGTTCAAGTATCAGCGTTGCCCAGCTCCCGGTGGGTTTACCCTGAATCCAGGCCGGACCCGCCTGGTGCAGGCGATCCAGCACTTGTCGACGGATTTCAAAACGAATGTGCGCCCCGGCATGAAATCCCACCCGTTCACGCAGCCAGACAACCCAACTACGCAGGATGAAGATCAGCACCAGTAAAGTGAAGGGTAGCAGCAACGCCTCACGCGGAATATTTTCCATAATCATATGATTAAGGATGCGCGCCAGTATCCAGGCCTGCGCCACAATCAGTGCGCCGCTGACCACGCCGAGAAGGCGGGAAAGCATTAACCAGCGGCGGGAAATAATGCTTTGCTGTTTCAACCAGCGAGTGAGTTCTTGTTGACGGGTTTTATTCATTGCGCGCTTAGCAGGTGAAGTTATCGGAATTTTTAGCTTGCGCAATGTTACATCGGGGCAAAAATAAAGGCGACTTATAGTCGCCTTTTTTACCTTTGTTACTGACTTGTAAAGATTATTTACTTTCAGCCAGCCCATCGAGATAGCGTTCCGCATCCAGAGCCGCCATACAGCCCGTGCCCGCAGAAGTGATCGCCTGACGGTAGATATGATCCATAACATCACCAGCGGCAAAGACGCCCGGAACGCTGGTTTGCGTGGCGTTACCGTGAATACCGGACTGCACCTTGATGTAGCCATTTTCCAGCGCCAGTTGACCTTCGAAGATGCTGGTATTTGGGCTGTGGCCGATAGCCACAAACAGCCCCGCAACGTCCAGTGACTCCACGTTGTCTGCATTTTGCGTATCACGCAGACGCAGACCCGTGACGCCCATCTGATCGCCGGTGACTTCTTCCAGAGTGCGATGAGTATGCAGCACAATATTACCGCTCTCTACTTTATCCATCAGACGCTTAATGAGGATTTTTTCCGCACGGAAAGTATCGCGACGATGGATCAGATGCACTTCAGAGGCGATGTTGGCCAGATATAGCGCTTCTTCAACGGCAGTATTGCCGCCGCCAATCACCGCCACTTTCTGATTGCGGTAAAAGAAACCGTCGCAGGTTGCGCAGGCGGAAACGCCGCGACCTTTAAACGCTTCTTCCGAAGCCAGCCCCAGGTAACGCGCAGACGCGCCAGTCGCGATGATAAGCGCATCGCAAGTATATTCGCCGCTATCGCCAGTCAGGCGGAAAGGACGGTTTTGCAAATCAACGCTGTGGATGTGATCAAAAATGATTTCAGTATCAAATTTGGTGGCATGCTCATGCATGCGTTCCATCAGCAGCGGCCCGGTCAGATCGTGCGGGTCGCCCGGCCAGTTTTCCACTTCAGTGGTGGTGGTGAGCTGGCCGCCTTTTTCCATCCCGGTAATCAGCACTGGCTGCAGGTTTGCGCGTGCAGCATAGACCGCAGCGGTATAACCGGCAGGGCCTGAACCAAGGATGAGCAGCTTACTGTGTTTGGCCGTACCCATGAGATCCTCGTTGTTGTTTGGCAGACATTGAGCTGAATTGTAGGGAATTTAGCGTCGTAAAAAAAGGGCGCGCCAGTTTTGTTAACGATATGTGTAATAGAAATGACCGATGACGTGGGGGGATTTAGGCCAGAAATATAATAATTTCTACTGAAAATCGGCCTGTTATAAGGTGATAAAGTGAGGATTAGAGAGTGGTGTTGATGAATATCTGGCATGTTGTACTAAAAAAAGATGTTTTGCTTTGACAATCCCCTGCGCATTTGCGAAAACATCAAAAGAAGAAAAAAGCAGTGTTTCGCGCGTGATGCAAACTTACGCACGTAAATGCCATTTTTTACCGGGCTAGTGAAATCTACGCATGGCGTGGACAGACGCCATTCGTGATATCGATAGCTGCCTTTGGCAACGGTCTTCTTAATATTGCCTCCGCAATGCCGTAACGCGACGGGCAAAGACTCTGAACAGTGAAGTGCACAGGGTCAAGACAGGAGTAGGGAAGGAATACAGAGAGACAATAATAATGGTAGATAGCAAGAAGCGCCCAGGCAAAGATCTCGACCGCATTGATCGTAATATTCTGAACGAACTGCAAAAAGATGGGCGTATTTCCAACGTCGAGCTTTCTAAACGAGTGGGACTTTCCCCGACGCCGTGCCTTGAGCGTGTGCGCAGGCTGGAAAGACAAGGATTTATTCAGGGCTATACCGCGCTGCTAAATCCGCATTATCTGGATGCATCACTTCTGGTATTTGTTGAGATTACTCTGAATCGTGGCGCGCCCGATGTGTTTGAACAATTCAACGCCGCTGTGCAAAAACTTGAAGAAATTCAAGAGTGTCATCTGGTTTCAGGCGACTTCGACTACCTGTTGAAGACGCGTGTACCGGATATGTCGGCCTACCGCAAACTGTTAGGGGAAACCCTGCTGCGTCTGCCGGGCGTAAACGACACCCGCACATATGTGGTGATGGAAGAAGTTAAACAGAGCAATCGTCTGGTAATTAAGACGCGCTAATACGGAACAGGTGCACAATCGCTGTTTTTTGATTACACTCCTGTTAATCCATACAGCAACAGTGCCGGGGAGACCCGGCGCTGTTGTCCGTTTTAGCATCAAGGACCTGGAGAGCCTGTCTTGAGCCAGGAATACACCGAAGACAAAGAAGTCACACTGACCAAGCTTAGCAGCGGGCGCCGACTCTTGGAGGCGTTGCTGATCCTCGTTTCACTTTCTGCCGTCTGGTTGATGGCAGCGCTCTTAAGTTTTAACCCGTCTGATCCTAGCTGGTCGCAAACGGCCTGGCATGAACCTATCCATAATCTGGGTGGTGTGCCCGGCGCATGGCTTGCCGATACGCTGTTTTTTATTTTTGGCGTTATGGCCTACACCATTCCGGTGATCATCATTGGCGGCTGCTGGTTTGCTTATCGTCACCGCGCCAGTGAAGATTACATCGATTACTTTGCCGTATCGCTGCGCATGATTGGTGCGCTGGCATTGATCCTGACCTCCTGCGGTCTGGCCGCGATTAATGCCGATGATATCTGGTATTTCGCCTCCGGCGGGGTGATTGGCAGTCTGCTAAGTACTACGCTGCAACCTCTGTTGCGCAGCAGCGGTGGTACGCTTGCGCTGCTCTGCATTTGGGCCGCCGGGTTGACCCTATTTACCGGCTGGTCGTGGGTCACCATCGCCGAGAAAATCGGCAGTGTCATCCTTAATATTCTGACCTTCGCCAGTAATCGTACCCGCCGCGATGACACCTGGGTTGATGATGACGAGTACGAAGACGATGAAGAGTACGAAGAGGAAAAACCGCGAGAGTCGCGCCGTGCTCGTATTCTTCGTGGCGCGCTGGCACGCCGTAAGCGCGTGGCTGAAAAATTTGTCAACCCGATGGGGCGTAAAACCGACGAAGCGCTGTTCTCCGGTAAGCGGATGGACGATGAAGAAGATGAGATCGCATACAGCGCTCGCGGTATGCCGGCGGATGCTGATGACGTCCTGTTCTCCGGGCATCGCGCTACGGAAGCTGAGCAGGAGTACGATCCACTGCTGAACGGACACAGCGTCACTGAACCGGTAGTGGCAGCCGCAGCAGCGACAACCGCCACTGTGCAGGCCTATGCGGCACCTGCTGAACCTTACGTCCCCGCAATGCAGCAAGATGTTGAATGGCCGTATGCGCAGGCACCAGCAACTCAGGTACCACCGCAAGCGCCTTATCAGCCAGAGCAGTATGTCGAAGCTGCTCAGGAGGTCCCGTATCATTCCCCTCAGCATGCACTCCCCGAGTGGCAGCAACCTGCCGCAGAAGCTGTATGGATGCCGGATGCACCGGTAGCGCCACTGCCGCCGGAAGAAGAGGTTTATGCTCAGCAACTGCAGGAACCGTTGCCATGGCAAAGCGAACCGCAAATCGCACCGGCTCCGGAACCGATAATCACGCCTGAACCTGCACCGGTCGTTGAAGAAGTAAAACAGACTCGTCCGCCGCTTTACTACTTTGAAGAAGTGGAAGAGAAGCGTGCGCGTGAGCGTGAACAACTTGCCGCCTGGTATCAGCCAATTCCGGAGCCTGTTGTTGATGAACCCGCAGCAAAACCTGCTGTTTTCTCTGCGCCATCGGTTGCCGCGGTTGATCCATCTGTTGCTCCTGTCGCGGCTGGTGTACAACAAGCTACGGGCCATGTCAGCCCCGCAGCGGCAGGCGCAGCGCCTGTCTTTAGCCTGGCTGCTGGTGGCGCGCCGCGTCCGCAGGTTAAAGAGGGGATTGGTCCGCAGTTGCCCCGCCCGAACCGTGTTCGTGTTCCGACGCGCCGCGAGCTGGCGTCTTACGGTATCAAATTGCCTTCCCAGCGCATGGCCGAAGAGCGCGCCCGCGAGGAAGAAGTGCGTCAGCATGATGACGATGAAGCCGATATGCTGCAGCAGAACGAACTGGCACGCCAGTTTGCCGCAACACAGCAAGATCGCTATGGAAATCAATTCCAGCACGATGCGCCACAGTTTCATCCGCAGCATCCGGTAATGAGCGAGGAAGAAGCGGAAGAAGCTGAGCTGGCCCGCCAGTTCGCAGCCTCTCAGCAACAGCGTTATTCGGGAGAGCAGTCAGCAGGCGCTCCGGCCTTTATGCCTGAGGATTTTGCGTTTTCACCAATGAAAACGCTGGTTGATGATCGTCCGCACGAACCGCTGTTTACGCCAGGCGTGATGCCAGAGCCGGAGCCGCCAGTACAGCAGCCGCAGCATTATCAACAACCGACGTCGCCGCACCAGCAGCCAGCACAGCCGCACTATCAGCCGCAGGTTCAACAGACGGTTCAGCAGCCCACTATGCCGCCACAGCATCAGGCTGCGCCACAGCAGCAAGAGAGCCTGATCCATCCTCTGCTGATGCGTAATGGCGACAGCCGACCGGTGCAGAAACCGACGACGCCGTTACCGTCACTGGATCTGCTGACGCAGCCGCCAGCGGAAGTCGAACCGGTTGATACCTTTGCGCTTGAGCAAATGGCGCGACTGGTCGAAGCGCGTCTGGCCGATTTCCGCATCAAAGCCGATGTGGTGAATTATTCGCCGGGGCCGGTAATTACCCGCTTTGAGCTGAATCTGGCACCGGGGGTGAAAGCCGCACGTATTTCCAACCTGTCCCGCGATCTGGCGCGTTCGCTTTCCACCGTTGCCGTGCGCGTGGTGGAAGTGATTCCCGGTAAGCCTTATGTTGGCCTGGAATTACCGAACAAGAAACGTCAGACCGTCTATCTGCGTGAAGTGCTGGACTGCGTGAAATTCAGGGAAAGCCCGTCGCCGCTGACCGTAGTGCTGGGTAAAGATATCGCTGGCGATCCGGTGATTGCCGATCTGGCGAAAATGCCGCACCTGCTGGTTGCCGGTACAACTGGCTCTGGTAAGTCGGTGGGCGTGAACGCCATGATCCTCAGCATGTTGTATAAAGCGACGCCGGAAGAGGTGCGCTTTATTATGATCGACCCGAAAATGCTCGAACTTTCGGTGTATGAAGGTATTCCGCATCTGCTGACCGAAGTGGTTACCGATATGAAAGACGCTGCCAATGCGTTGCGCTGGAGCGTCAACGAGATGGAGCGTCGCTATAAGTTAATGTCGGCGCTCGGCGTACGTAATCTGGCAGGCTACAACGAGAAAATTGCTGAAGCTGCCCGTATGGGGCGTCCGATCCCGGATCCGTACTGGAAACCGGGCGACAGTATGGATGCTCAGCATCCGGTGCTGGAAAAACTGCCGTATATCGTGGTGATGGTGGACGAATTTGCTGACCTGATGATGACCGTCGGCAAGAAAGTGGAAGAGCTGATTGCGCGCCTGGCGCAGAAAGCGCGTGCCGCAGGTATTCACCTGGTCCTGGCGACCCAGCGTCCGTCGGTTGACGTTATCACCGGTCTGATTAAAGCGAACATCCCGACGCGTATCGCCTTTACCGTATCGAGTAAGATTGATTCGCGTACCATCCTCGATCAGGGCGGTGCGGAATCTCTGCTTGGGATGGGCGATATGCTTTACTCCGGTCCAAACTCTACCTCCGCGCCGGTGCGTGTCCACGGGGCGTTCGTCCGTGACCAGGAAGTGCATGCTGTGGTGCAGGACTGGAAAGCGCGTGGTCGCCCGCAATATGTCGATGGCATTACGTCTGACAGCGAAAGTGAAGGTGGTGCAGGCGGAGGTTTTGACGGTGCGGAAGAGCTGGATCCGTTATTTGATCAGGCCGTTAACTTCGTGACCGAAAAACGCAAGGCATCTATTTCCGGCGTTCAGCGCCAGTTCCGCATTGGCTATAACCGTGCGGCGCGTATTATCGAGCAGATGGAAGCTCAGGGAATTGTCAGCGAACAGGGGCACAATGGTAACCGTGAGGTACTGGCGCCGCCGCCATTCGAGTGATTGCAATGCTGGGTAAATAAGTAAAAATTCAGTCTTTTCTTCTGTCTCTCTTTGTATTCGGTGCTTAGAGTGACAGAAGTATTCTCCCACGTCGGGAGTGACGTATTTGAGGAATAACGATGAAAAAAATCGCCGTGGCGTATGCGTTAATGGGCAGTTTGCTGGCCAGCAACGTATGGGCGGATGCTTCCAGCGACCTGAAAAGCCGTCTCGATAAAGTCAGCAGTTTCCATGCCAGTTTCACTCAAAAAGTGACGGATGGCAGCGGAGCTGCGGTACAGGAAGGTCAAGGGGATTTGTGGGTTAAGCGTCCGAATCTGTTCAACTGGCATATGACTCAGCCGGACGAAAGCGTGCTGGTTTCTGACGGGAAAACCCTGTGGTTCTACAACCCGTTTGTTGAACAGGCTACTGCGACCTGGCTGAAAGATGCCACCGGCAATACACCGTTTATGCTGATTGCCCGTAATCAGGCCAGTGACTGGCAGCAGTACAATATAGAGCAAAAGGGCGATGACTTTGTTCTGACCCCGAAAGGTAACAACGGTAATCTGAAGCAATTCACTATCAATGTTGGTCGCGATGGCACCATTCATCAGTTCAGTGCAATTGAACAGGACGATCAGCGCAGTAGCTATCAACTGAAATCACAGCAAAATGGCGCGGTCGATCCCGCTAAATTCACCTTTACCCCGCCGCAGGGCGTAACGGTTGACGATCAGCGTAAGTAAGAGGCGCGGATGAGCAATATGTCGCTCGATTTCTCCGACAATGCGTTTCAACCTCTGGCCGCCCGTATGCGGCCAGAAAATTTAGCGCAGTACATAGGTCAGCAGCACCTTCTGGCGGCGGGCAAACCTTTGCCGCGCGCCATTGAGGCAGGGCATCTGCACTCGATGATCCTCTGGGGACCGCCGGGTACGGGGAAAACGACGCTGGCGGAAGTGATTGCCCGTTATGCGAACGCGGATGTTGAGCGCATTTCTGCGGTGACGTCTGGCGTGAAAGAGATCCGTGAAGCCATCGAGCGCGCGCGGCAGAATCGCAATGCCGGGCGGCGTACCATTCTGTTTGTTGACGAAGTCCACCGTTTTAATAAAAGCCAGCAGGACGCATTTTTACCGCATATTGAAGACGGCACTATCACTTTTATCGGCGCAACAACCGAAAACCCCTCTTTTGAACTCAACTCAGCGTTGCTCTCTCGCGCGCGTGTTTATCTGTTGAAGTCTCTCACGACGGAAGATATTGAGCAGGTTTTGACGCAGGCGATGGAAGATAAAGCCCGTGGTTATGGCGGACAGGATATCGTTCTGCCGGATGAAACCCGACGGGCGATTGCTGAACTTGTTGGCGGCGATGCTCGACGGGCGCTTAACACGCTGGAAATGATGGCCGACATGGCAGAGCTGGATGATGCCGGCAAACGCGTATTGAAACCGACCTTGTTGACCGAGATTGCTGGCGAACGCAGCGCGCGCTTTGATAACAAAGGCGACCGTTTTTACGATTTAATTTCCGCATTGCATAAATCGGTACGCGGCAGTGCGCCGGATGCGGCACTTTACTGGTATGCGCGCATTATCACTGCCGGAGGCGATCCGTTGTACGTGGCGCGTCGCTGTCTGGCGATTGCTTCGGAAGATGTCGGCAATGCCGATCCGCGCGCCATGCAGGTGGCCATTTCCGCCTGGGATTGTTTTACACGCGTTGGCCCGGCGGAGGGGGAGCGTGCAATCGCACAGGCAATTGTCTACCTGGCCTGCGCGCCGAAGAGTAACGCGGTGTATACGGCGTTTAAAGCGGCACTTGCAGACGCACGCGATCGTCCGGATTTCGATGTGCCTGTGCACCTGCGTAATGCACCAACAAAATTGATGAAAGAGATGGGGTACGGCCAGGAGTATCGTTATGCGCACGACGAACCCAATGCCTACGCGGCTGGCGAGGAGTATTTTCCGCAGGAATTAGCACAAACGCGCTATTATCACCCCACCAACAGAGGTCTTGAGGGCAAGATTGGCGAAAAGCTCGCCTGGCTAGCCGAACAGGATCATAAAAGCCCTATAAAACGCTATCGCTAGTGCGGGCGTTGCGGTAAGGTTACCGCTGTACATTATATCGATCGCAGGCAGCGATCGACTTCTTCTTTTTTACAATACAACAAGCACAGGAAAAGCATGCTCGATCCCAATCTGCTGCGTACCGAGCCAGACGCAGTCGCTGAAAAACTGGCACGCCGGGGCTTTAAGCTGGATGTAGATAAATTACGCGCGCTCGAAGAGCGTCGTAAAGTTTTGCAGGTTAATACTGAGAACCTGCAAGCAGAGCGTAACTCACGATCGAAATCCATTGGCCAGGCGAAAGCACGCGGGGAAGACATCGAGCCATTACGCCTGGAAGTGAACAAGCTGGGTGAAGAACTTGACGCAGCGAAAGCCGAGCTGGAAACCCTGCTGGCTGAGATCCGCGAAATTGCGCTGACCATCCCGAACCTGCCTGACGATTGTGTCCCGACAGGGCGCGATGAGAACGATAACGTCGAAATCAGCCGCTGGGGTACACCGCGTCAATTTGATTTTGAAATCCGCGATCATGTTACGTTGGGTGAAATGCACAGCGGGCTGGATTTTGCGGCTGCTGTAAAACTGACCGGCTCCCGTTTCGTGGTGATGAAAGGGCAAATCGCCCGTATGCATCGCGCGCTGGCGCAGTTCATGCTGGATCTGCACACCGAGCAGCATGGCTACGCGGAAAACTACGTACCGTATCTGGTCAACCACGACACACTGTATGGTACCGGCCAGTTGCCGAAATTTGCTGGCGACCTGTTCCACACGCGTCCGCTGGAAGAAGAATCTGATAGCAGCAACTATGCGTTGATTCCGACGGCTGAAGTGCCGCTGACCAACCTGGTACGTGATGAGATCATCGACGAAGATGATCTGCCGATCAAAATGACCGCTCACACACCGTGCTTCCGTTCCGAAGCGGGGTCTTACGGTCGTGATACCCGTGGTTTGATTCGTATGCACCAGTTCGACAAAGTTGAAATGGTGCAGATTGTTCGTCCGGAAGAGTCAATGGACGCGCTGGAAGAGATGACTGGTCATGCTGAGAAAGTGTTGCAACTGCTCGGTCTGCCGTACCGCAAAATTCTGCTCTGTACTGGTGATATGGGTTTTGGCGCATGCAAAACCTATGATCTGGAAGTATGGGTTCCGGCGCAGAATACTTACCGTGAAATCTCTTCCTGCTCTAACGTATGGGATTTCCAGGCGCGTCGCATGCAGGCACGCTGCCGCAGCAAGTCCGATAAGAAAACCCGTCTGGTGCATACGCTGAACGGTTCTGGTCTGGCTGTTGGCCGTACGCTGGTTGCCGTGCTGGAAAACTACCAGCAAGCCGATGGTCGTATCGAAGTTCCTGAGGTACTGCGTCCGTATATGAACGGTCTTGAGTTCATCGGTTAATACTTCTTTAGTGTTCCTGAAAAGCGCCTGTTGGCGCTTTTTTTATGTCCCGTTGCTGAGTAATCCTCCATTAACCAGTTTTTCTATGATATATGCGGACCTGCTAATTACTCCCGGGCCGGCCGGGTGAAATGTGGTTTTCTACCATGAAATTTTTCTACTGATCTCTTTACTGCTTCTGTGGCTTAGTACAATAAAAACAATCAGATGAATATTACCTGAAGTATCTTGAATTGATGCGGGATAAGTTTTTCAAATCGACAAGGCGCAATTCATGTCAGCCCGCTAATTCTGTGGATTGACTTTGCTTTTGCCAATGGCATGATGCGCACGCAATCTGAACTTCCTCACGGTTTGAATCCATGTCCACCTATACCCGGCCGGTGCTGTTATTGCTCTGCGGCCTGATGCTGTTGACGCTGGCGATCGCGACGCTGAATACGCTCGTGCCGCTCTGGCTTGCCCACGAAAACTTACCCACCTGGCAGGTCGGTATGGTGGGTTCGTCTTATTTTACCGGTAATTTACTCGGCACTTTATTGACCGGGCGTCTTATCCGCCGCCTGGGTTTTAACCGCAGCTATTACATTGCCTCGCTGATTTTCGCTGCTGGCTGCGTTGGGCTGGGGCTGATGGTGGGCTTCTGGAGCTGGATGATTTGGCGTTTCATTGCCGGTGTGGGCTGCGCAATGATTTGGGTGGTGGTGGAAAGCGCATTAATGTGCAGTGGCACCTCCCGTAACCGTGGCCGCCTGCTGGCAGCTTACATGATGGTTTATTATGTAGGCACCGTGCTGGGTCAGGTGATTGTCAGCAAATTGCCGACGGATCTGATGAGCGTACTGCCTTTGATGACAGGGCTGGTGCTGGCGGCGATCCTGCCGCTGCTGTTTACCCGTATTGTTAATCAACAGAGCGAGGAGCAAGCCGCGACTTCAGTATGGCCGATGTTGCGCCTTCGCCAGGCGCGCCTGGGGGTAAATGGTTGCATTATCTCCGGGATTATTCTCGGCTCGTTGTATGGTCTGATGCCGCTCTATCTTTCACATCAGGGGATCAGTGATTCCGGCATCGGTTTCTGGATGGCGCTCATGGTGAGCTCAGGCATTATCGGACAGTGGCCCGTTGGCCGTCTGGCCGATCGTTTTGGCCGGTTGCTTGTACTGCGTGTGCAGGTCTTTGTTGTGATCATCGGCTGTATGGGAATGCTGAGTAATGCGGCGATGGCGCCGGCGCTGTTTGTGTTGGGAACGGCTGGTTTTACTCTTTACCCGGTGGCAATGGCGTGGGCGTGTGAGAAAGTGGAACACCATCAGTTGGTAGCCATGAATCAGGCTCTGCTGTTGAGCTACACCATTGGCAGCCTTCTGGGCCCGACGCTGACGGCGATGCTGATGCAAAGCTATTCAGACAGTCTGTTGTTTATCATGATTGCGGGCGTATCGTTTATCTATCTGGTGATGCTGATGCGTAAAGCAGGGCACCATCCTACTCCGGTTGCGCACGCCTGAGTGCATCGGCGGAGAAACAACCCGGCATAAAAAAGCCACAACGAGGTGTTGTGGCTTTTTTGCTTTTACTGCGGCTCAGTACATCACTTTATGGCCGTACTGCTCCAGAATGCCTTTGACACGTTCCATGGTCTCTTTTTTCGGTGGATGGACGCCATCAAGCTTGTACTCTTCGCCCATGGCGACCCATTTGTGTTTACCCAGCTCATGGTAAGGCAACAGTTCTATTTTCTCGACGTTGCCCATATCACGGGTAAATTCACCGAGGCGGTGCGCGGAGTCGTCATCGTCTGACCAGCCCGGAACGACCACGTAGCGGATCCAGACCTTAATATTTTTCTTCGCAAGGTACTGGGCAAACTCCAGCGTACGGTGGTTAGAAACGCCGACCAGATTCTGGTGAATCTCATCGTTCATCTGTTTCAAATCGAGCATGACCAGGTCGGTAACTTCCAGAAGTTCATCAATCACCGGATCGTAGCGGCGCACAAAGCCGTTGGTATCGAGGCAGGTATGAATCCCTTCTTTTTTACAAGCGCGGAACCAGTCGCGGACAAACTCCGCTTGCAGGATAGCCTCACCGCCGGACGCGGTTACGCCACCGCCGGATGCGTTCATAAAGTGACGATAAGTCACCACGTCGCTCATCAGATCTTCAACCGTGATCTCTTTACCACCGTGTGTATCCCAGGTATCGCGGTTATGACAATAGAGGCAGCGCATCAGGCAGCCCTGGAAGAAAGTAATGAAGCGGATGCCCGGGCCGTCGACCGTGCCACAGGATTCGAAAGAGTGGATGCGACCAATAACTGACATTGCGGTGTTTTCTCCAGATGCGGCCCATCCGGGCCTGTGTCTGCGCAATTTATTTCCTTTTGCGCTAAGTCTGTTTTGTCAGATATCCAGCAAGTATAGACGTCTGACAAAGCGGACTTGAGTATTAAAAAGGCCCCACTTACGTGGAGCCTTTATTGTACGCTTTTTACTTTGCGATTTCAGTCAATACCCTTCGTCTTTCAAGCTGTATCTTTGCTGGCTGTTTTCACTCACCCAACTCACTTGACTTCAGTAAGCTCATCGGGATTCGCTCTCTTACCGGCCTCAATGCAGCCCGAAAACTCTTGGGTAGCACCATTACATGGTTTGAGTGAAGGTACGAGTAATAACGTCCTGCTGCTGTTCTTTAGTCAGGGAGTTGAAGCGTACTGCGTAACCTGAAACACGGATGGTCAGCTGCGGATATTTTTCCGGGTTTTCCATCGCGTCGAGCAGCATTTCACGGTTCATCACGTTCACGTTCAGGTGCTGACCACCTTCGATGGACGCTTCGTGATGGAAGTAACCGTCCATCAGACCCGCGAGGTTGGTTTTACGCACTTCGTCGTCTTTACCCAGCGCATTCGGAACGATAGAGAAGGTGTAAGAAATACCATCTTTAGCGTAAGCGAACGGCAGTTTAGCAACGGAAGTCAGAGAGGCAACAGCACCTTTCTGGTCACGACCGTGCATCGGGTTAGCACCTGGTCCGAACGGAGCGCCAGCGCGACGGCCATCCGGGGTGTTACCGGTTTTCTTACCATACACAACGTTAGAGGTGATGGTCAGAACAGACTGAGTCGGGATAGCGTTGCGGTAAGTAGTCAGTTTCTGAATTTTCTTCATGAAACGTTCTACCAGGTCAACTGCCAGATCATCGACGCGAGCATCGTTGTTACCAAACTGCGGGTATTCGCCTTCGATTTCGAAGTCGATTGCCAGACCGTCTTCGTCACGAATCGGTTTAACTTTCGCATATTTGATAGCAGACAGGGAGTCAGCAGCAACGGACAGACCGGCGATACCACATGCCATGGTGCGAATTACGTCACGATCGTGCAGCGCCATCAGAGAGGCTTCGTAGCTGTACTTGTCGTGCATGTAGTGGATAACGTTCAGTGCGGTGACATACTGTTTAGCCAGCCAGTCCATGAAGTGATCCATGCGTTCCATGACTTCGTCGAATTTCAACAAGTCGCCTTTGATAGGCTCAGATTTCGGACCAACCTGCATTTTCAGTTTTTCATCAACGCCGCCGTTGATTGCGTACAGCATGGTTTTCGCGAGGTTAGCGCGAGCACCGAAGAACTGCATTTGTTTACCCACAACCATCGGGCTTACGCAGCAAGCAATCGCATAGTCGTCGTTGTTGAAGTCAGGACGCATCAGGTCATCGTTCTCGTACTGCAGAGAAGAGGTGTCGATGGAGACTTTCGCAGCGAATTTTTTGAAGTTCAGCGGCAGTTTTTCAGACCACAGAACGGTGATGTTCGGTTCCGGAGACGGGCCCATGGTGTACAGGGTGTTCAGGAAACGGAAGCTGTTTTTGGTAACCAGAGTACGGCCATCAACGCCCATACCACCGATAGATTCAGTTGCCCAAATCGGGTCACCGGAGAACAGTTCATCATACTCAGGAGTACGCAGGAAGCGAACCATACGCAGTTTCATGACCAGGTGGTCAATCATTTCCTGAGCGTCTTTTTCAGTGATTTTGCCTGCTTTCAGGTCACGTTCGATGTAAGCATCCAGGAAGGTGGATACGCGACCGAAGGACATTGCAGCGCCGTTCTGAGATTTAACCGCAGCCAGGTAACCGAAGTAGGTCCACTGGATTGCTTCCTGAGCGTTAGTTGCCGGACCGGAGATATCGCAGCCGTATTTAGCCGCCATCTCTTTGATCTGACCCAGCGCGCGGTGCTGTTCAGCGATTTCTTCACGCAGACGGATAGTCGCTTCCAGATTTACGCCGTTTTCCAGATCGGATTGCAGAGACAGGAACTGAGCGTATTTGTCTTTCATCAGGAAGTCGATACCGTACAGCGCAACGCGACGGTAGTCACCGATGATACGACCACGGCCGTAAGCATCCGGCAGACCAGTCAGAACACCGGATTTACGGCAGTTCAGAATGTCTTTGGTGTAAACATCGAATACACCCTGGTTATGGGTTTTACGGTATTCGGTGAAGATTTTTTTCAGCATCGGGTCCAGTTCGCGATTGTACGCTTTGCAGGAACCTTCAACCATTTTGATGCCGCCAAACGGGATGATAGCGCGTTTCAGCGGAGCTTCAGTTTGCAGACCAACGATTTTCTCAAGCGCTTTGTTGATGTAGCCAGCGTCGTGAGAAGTAATGGTGGAAGCAACAGAGGTGTCAAAATCAACTGGCGCATGAGTGCGGTTTTCCAGTTTAACCCCTTCCATGACTTTGTCCCACAGGGCGGTGGTCGCGTCAGTAGCGCCAGCCAGGAAGGACTCGTCGCCTTCATATGGGGTGTAGTTTTTCTGGATAAAGTCACGTACGTTGACTTCTTTCTGCCAGTCACCTTTCGCAAAACCTTCCCAGGCTGTGGCTAATTTTTCATTAAGCTCGGACATGTAACACCTACCTTCTTAAGTGGATTTTTTATTTACTGCCTGAAACAACCATTAATGATGATCGTTGCCACGCAGATAAATGACCCAGTATGTCAACCCGACTAATAACCCACCACCTATGATATTCCCGATTGTTACCGGAATAAGGTTATCGATGATGAAATTCGTAATAGTCAGATGAGAAAAACTTTCCGGGCTGGAACCAACTGCGCTCCAGAACTCCGGGCTAGCAAAGTTACGGATTACGATACCCATCGGAATCATAAACATGTTTGCGATACTGTGCTCAAAACCGCTGGCGACAAACATCGCTACCGGCAGCACCATAATCATCGCTTTATCCATCAGGCTGCGACCGGAATAACTCATCCACACGGCCATACAAACCATCAGGTTGGCCAGAATACCCAGTGCAACAGCTTCGATGAAAGTGTGATGCACTTTATGGTCTGCGGTCTGCAGGACGTTTAAGCCCCAGCCACCATTGGCGACCATATATTCGCCAGACAACCACATTAGCAGGACAAACAGCAGCGCACCTACCAGGTTACCGAAGTAGACGTTAATCCAGTTACGGGCCAGTTGCCCCCAAGTGATACGCCCACTGGCTTTCGCCACGACAATCAGCACAGTCGAGGTAAAAAGATCCGCACCGCAGATAATGCAGAGGATCAACCCCAGGGAGAAACAGATACCCCCAATCAGTTTAGCAATACCGTAGGGCATTGCCGCTGTGCCGGTGGTGGCGGTGATATAGAAAACAAAAGCAATAGAGATGAACACACCTGCGGTGATAGCCAGGTAGAAAGTCTTCAGCGGATGTTTAGTCGCTTTATAGACGCCAGCTTCTTCGGCAACTTTGGCCATTTCGGCTGGAAGGATAAGATCAAAAGGGTTGTCAGCTTTCACACTAACTCTCTCTTTATTAAGTCGGCGACGAGATACTAACAAAGCATTATAGAAGAGAATTTGATATGGATCATATCTCGCCTGGCTTATAGGACCGCAAAGAGCGTGGTTTTTCTACGAATGCGGATTAACTTGTTGATTATATAAATAAAAATAAAGTTTAAAAGTTATAAAATGAGTTGAGTATTTTTATGAAGCCTCCGAAAAATCGTTAATTAAAATGGGGTAGTTGCCATTAGAAGTAACAATATTAGTTCGCAAGTAATAATACTATTTACCCATATTTAACTTAATTATTACAACTGACTGACATTGAAAAAATATAAATAAAAAGGGGCAATAAAATTGCCCCGTAATATAGCGTAGACCTGCTATGAAGCCTACATATTGTCGTGCTACTTGTCGTTATTTCGCCCAGAATGCCGTTTTGGCGCGTTGCAACTTTTCGTAAGCCGCTAACAGAGACTGATGTGCCGGGAACGCCTGCAGGGTACCGTCTGCCGGTTGCAGGTCATAGAACGGCGCTTCACCGCTCAACGCGGCGCTGGCTGCTTCAACTGCCTGCGCGCCGTACATGCGTACGAATGCATTCAGATATTGCAGCGGCTCGCGATCCTCTTCCTGCGCCAGCAGCAGTAGCGTTTGCAGGCAGCGGTAGTAGTTGGCGCGCTCCGCGCTGAAGATGGACGCGTTGAATTCCATGGTCCATTCGGTCCAGGCCAGCGCCTGATCCAGATCGCCGCCAGCCAGCGCCAGCATCGCTTTTAACTCGCCAACGCGCAGGGTGTACCAGCCATTGTCTTTACCGGTCGCCAGACCCAGCAACTCACGAACGCGGGTAAAATCATCGTGACCTTCATCGTCCAGTTGGGCGATAAGGTTGAGGTACTCCTCTTTCTCCCACTCGCTGCCTGGTAGTGACAGGATAGTTTCGCGCAGATGGCTGCCCATGGTGTTATTCGCCAGCCACAGATCTTCTGCCGGATAAATATCGGACATGCCCGGCACCAGAATACGGCAGGCGTACACGCCAAGGTGCTCGTAATCGGCGATATAGACCTCTTTATCTTCCGCATTGAAGATAGCCATCAGCGTGGCGAACTCTTCTTCGGTGGTCCCTGCGAAGCTCCAGTCAACGAACGGATAATCCGCATCTTGCTTAAACAGATCCCAGGAGATCAAACCGCTGGAATCGATAAAGTGAGTTTCGAGGTTAGCGTGTTCAGCCACTTCTTCGTCATCAAAGGTCGGCGGGGTAAAGACATCGAGATCTTTCAGACCGCGCCCCTGCAACAGCTCGGTGACTGTACGTTCCAGCGCAACGCCAAAATCTGGGTGTGCTCCAAAGGAGGCAAAGCAGGTGCCATTCGCCGGATTAAACAGCACGACGCAGATCACCGGATATTTTCCGCCCAGCGAGCCATCATAGGCAAAAATCGGGAACCCTTCGGCTTCCAGTTTAGCAATGGCTTCCTCCACACCAGGATAGCGGGCCAGCACTTCCTGTGGGATTTCCGGCAGGCTGATGCTCTCTGCGATGATACGGTTTTTGATATGGCGTTCGAACACTTCAGACAGACCCTGTACGCGGGCTTCGTTGCGGGTGTTACCGGCAGACATACCATTGGAAACATACAGATTGCCGACGATGTTCATCGGAATATAGACCGTCTGCTCATCAGACTGGCGGGTAAACGGCAGGGCGCAGATACCACGCTCATCATTCCCGGATTGCAGATCGACCAACATCCCGGCGGCCAATTCGTTCTGTGGATCGTAGAACGCGCGCAGACGAGTATCGAGGATCCCCTCGGGTAGCGAGTCATCTTCCGGCAGCGTGAACCACTTTTCGTTCGGGTAGTGAACGAACGGGCCTTGCGCAATGGCATCACCCAGCCAGAAGTCAGCGAAGAAGTAGTTGGTAGAAAGACGCTCGAAGTACTCGCCCAGCGCAGAGGCAAGCGCAGCCTTTTTCGTTGCGCCTTTACCGTTGGTGAAGCACAACGCACACTCTTTATCGCGAATATGCACAGACCAGACGTTCGGCACCGGATTCAGCCATGAGGCCTCTTCAATGTGAAAACCGAGGTCAGTGAGCTTTTGCTGGAAGCGGGCGATGGAGTCTTCCAGTGCGGCGTCTTTGCCGGGAATAAATGTTTGAGTCATGGCGGTCACTTTTTTCGTACGTAAAGCGCGCAATGATACGGGTTTTGCGTGACTGGCGCCATCTTCCGCGTCTGCCCGGCGAAAATAAAGCAGCAGTCTATGCTTAGGGAGAGTACCCGACTGTTCACGGATGGAAAAATGAAAGCGTTCGACCTTCATCGCATGGCACTGGATAAAGTTCCCTTTGATTTTTTGTGGGAAGTGGCACTGCGCAGCCTTTATACCTTCGTTTTAGTCTTTTTATTCCTCAAGATCACCGGCCGACGTGGCGTACGGCAAATGTCGCTATTCGAAGTCCTCATTATCCTGACGCTGGGCTCGGCAGCGGGAGATGTGGCCTTTTATGACGACGTTCCAATGCTGCCCGTACTGGTGGTTTTTATTACGCTGGCAGTGCTTTATCGTCTGGTGATGTGGCTGATGTCGCACAGCGAAAAGCTGGAGGATCTGCTGGAAGGCAAACCGGTTGTTATTGTTGAGAATGGTGAGCTGGCATGGGAAAAATTGCATGAAGAGAACATGACTGAATTTGAGTTTTTCATGGAATTGCGCGTCAACGGTATAGAACATCTCGGGCAGATTCGGCTGGCGATTATGGAGACCAATGGGCAAATCAGCGTCTATTACTTCCCCGACAACGAGGTTAAACCAGGGCTCTGTATTCTGCCGGAAGGATGCAGTGAACGATTTACCTCGGTGCCTGAATCGGGCGATTACGTTTGCGTACGTTGCAGTAAAATTGTCGCCTTACAGGCGGGCGAAAAGCGATCCTGCCCGCGCTGTGCAAATCCGGAATGGTCGAAGGCCAGCAGGGCAATACGGGTGACATAACAGGTTTTTTATCGGGCCCGGCTCGGCTGAACAAAACATTCTGCTATGTGACTGAGCGCACATTTCCCCCCGCGCGGCTATTACCCATTGCGGCGCGTGACGCGCAATGATAAAACCGATGTCACAGGAATAACTTATTGCTTTTTAGCGTGGTGAGGGGAAATGACTCAGGTCTTCAATTTTAGTTCTGGCCCGGCAGTATTACCGGCGGATGTGCTCAAACAGGCGCAACAGGAATTGTGCGACTGGCAAGGTCTTGGCACTTCGGTGATGGAAATTAGCCATCGTAGTAAAGAGTTTATCCATGTGGCTGAAGAGGCGGAGAAGGACTTTCGCGATCTGCTGAACATCCCCTCCAACTATAAGGTTCTGTTCTGTCACGGCGGTGGTCGTGGTCAGTTTGCTGGCATTCCGCTCAATTTACTGGGTGATAAAACCACCGCTGATTATGTTGATGCCGGTTACTGGGCAGCAAGTGCAGTCAAAGAAGCGAAAAAATACTGCGTTCCACACGTTATTGACGCGAAAATCACTGTTGATGGCCTGCGTGCTGTTAAGCCGATGAGCGAATGGCAACTCAGCAATAACGCGGCTTACCTCCATTACTGCCCGAACGAAACGATTGACGGTATCGCGATCGATGAAACCCCTGCGTTTGCCAGTGATGTGGTAGTAACGGCGGATTTCTCTTCAACCATCCTGTCGCGCGAAATTGATGTCAGCCGTTTTGGTGTGATTTATGCGGGCGCACAGAAAAATATCGGTCCGGCAGGTTTAACGCTGGTGATTGTACGTGAAGATCTGCTGGGCAAAGCTCATGCGGCCTGTCCGTCTATCCTCGACTACAGCGTGCTGAATGATAACGACTCTATGTTCAACACGCCGCCGACTTTTGCCTGGTATCTCTCAGGGCTGGTGTTTAAGTGGCTGAAAAAACAGGGCGGCGTCGCCGCAATGGAGAAAGTCAACCAGCAAAAAAGCGAACTGTTGTATGGCGTAATCGACCGCAGCGACTTCTATCGCAATGATGTGGCGAAGTCTAACCGTTCACGCATGAACATTCCGTTCCAACTGGCGGATAGCGCGCTGGACAAACTTTTCCTTGAAGAGTCGTTCGCTGCGGGTCTGCACGCCCTGAAAGGCCACCGCGTCGTTGGCGGTATGCGTGCCTCAATTTATAACGCGATGCCGCTGGCTGGCGTACAGGCGCTGACCGACTTTATGGTTGACTTCGAACGTCGCCACGGTTAATTGCTGTAGTCTGCATTCCCCGCAGTTGGACTGCGGGGTTTTATTTTGTCTGTAGAGAGTAAAGTTTCATGGAATCCCTGACGTTACAACCCATCGCGCGGGTAGATGGCACCATCAATCTGCCTGGTTCGAAAAGTGTCTCAAACCGCGCTTTGTTGCTTGCCGCATTTGCCCGTGGCACTACCGTTCTGACCAA
The DNA here is from genome assembly GCF_000280495.2 of Kosakonia radicincitans DSM 16656. Taxonomy (NCBI): domain Bacteria; kingdom Pseudomonadati; phylum Pseudomonadota; class Gammaproteobacteria; order Enterobacterales; family Enterobacteriaceae; genus Kosakonia; species Kosakonia radicincitans. Next base: position 3,710,453 of record NZ_CP018016.1, on the reverse strand, counting down.
TTTGCTGGACAGTGACGACGTGCGCCACATGTTGAATGCCCTCAGCGCGCTGGGAGTTCATTATACCTTGTCTGCCGACCGCACCCGTTGTGAAGTGACCGGCGTGGGTGGTCCGCTGCACTCTGCGGAAAAACTGGAGCTGTTTCTTGGCAATGCCGGAACGGCAATGCGCCCTCTGGCTGCGGCGCTTTGTCTTGGGGCAAACGATTTGGTGCTGACCGGTGAACCGCGTATGAAAGAGCGCCCGATTGGACACCTGGTTGACGCGCTGCGTCAGGGTGGAGCGCAAATCGATTACCTTGAGCAAGAAAATTACCCTCCTCTGCGCCTGCGCGGCGGTTTTACCGGCGGTGACGTCAGTGTGGACGGCAGCGTTTCCAGCCAGTTCCTGACCGCATTGCTGATGGCAGCGCCGCTGGCGCCGCAGGATACGGTTATCACTATCAAAGGCGATCTGGTCTCTAAACCTTACATCGACATCACGTTGCATCTGATGGAAACCTTTGGTGTGTTGGTGGAAAACCAGCACTATCAGCGTTTTGTGGTTCGCGGCGGTCAGCAATATCAGTCTCCGGGCCAGTATCTGGTGGAGGGCGATGCCTCCTCGGCTTCTTATTTCCTGGCTGCAGGGGCGATCAAAGGCGGCACGGTAAAAGTGACAGGGATTGGACGCAACAGCGTGCAGGGCGATATCCGCTTTGCCGACGTACTGGAAAAAATGGGCGCAACGGTGGTCTGGGGTGATGACTACATTGCCTGTACGCGCGGCGAGTTGAACGCTATCGATATGGACATGAATCATATCCCGGACGCTGCAATGACTATCGCGACGGCTGCGCTGTTTGCCAAAGGCACCACTACGCTGCGTAATATCTATAACTGGCGAGTGAAGGAAACAGATCGTCTGTTTGCGATGGCGACAGAGTTGCGCAAAGTGGGGGCGACGGTGGAAGAGGGTGAGGATTTTATCCGCATTACTCCGCCGGAAAAATTGCAGTTTGCGGAAATTGGTACGTATAACGATCACCGTATGGCGATGTGCTTCTCGCTGGTGGCGCTGTCGGATACGCCGGTTACCATTCTGGACCCGAAATGCACGGCGAAAACCTTCCCCGACTATTTTGAGCAGTTAGCTCGCATCAGTACGCTCGCGTAATCATCTTTGCTCCGGGCTGGTGTAAATCAGCCCGGCCAGCCGCACATTTATTCTACACTCAGCTTCAGACCCTTCTGTTATTCGCACGCAGTAGTAACGATTGTGTGCATTGCCGCGTATAATGCGCGGCGTTTACGTAACGATATGCCTTGAGTAAGGAGAAAAAGATGACGGCAATTGCCCCGGTAATCACCATTGATGGGCCAAGCGGTGCGGGAAAAGGCACGCTTTGCAAGGCAATGGCGGAAGCGTTGCAATGGCATCTGTTGGATTCAGGCGCAATTTATCGTGTGCTGGCGCTCGCTGCACTGCATCACCACGTCGATGTCTCCTCGGAAGAAGTGCTGGTTCCGCTGGCGGCGCATCTGGATGTGCGATTTGTCTCAACCGACGGAAATCTGGAAGTAATCCTCGAAGGTGAGGATGTCAGCAGTGAAATTCGCACCCAGGAAGTAGCGAATGCAGCATCGCAAGTGGCTGCGTTTCCGCGCGTGCGTGAAGCGTTATTACGCCGCCAGCGCGCGTTTCGCGAAGCACCGGGTCTTATAGCCGATGGACGTGATATGGGGACGGTCGTTTTCCCCGACGCGCCGGTGAAAATTTTCCTTGACGCTTCTTCGGAAGAACGTGCGAATCGTCGCATGCTCCAGTTGCAGGAGAAAGGCTTTAGTGTTAACTTTGAACGCCTTTTGGCCGAGATCAAGGAACGTGACGATCGCGATCGTAATCGTCCTGTAGCGCCGCTGGTTCCCGCTGCTGATGCTTTAGTTCTGGATTCAACCAGTTTAAGCATTGAGCAAGTGATTGAGAAAGCGCTACAATATGCACGCCAAAAATTGGCTCTCGCGTAAGCGACCGAATTCGTAGTACCTGCTGCAATGGAATGTGAGCAGGCATGTGAAACAACCCCATCCGGCATGAAGCCAGGTGGACGTTAAATTGAAGAATCCTGAAGATTATCAATATGACTGAATCTTTTGCTCAACTCTTTGAAGAGTCCCTGAAAGAAATCGAAACCCGCCCGGGTTCTATCGTTCGTGGTGTTGTTGTTGCTATTGACAAAGACGTAGTACTGGTTGACGCCGGTCTGAAATCTGAGTCCGCCATTCCGGCTGAGCAGTTCAAAAACGCCCAGGGCGAACTGGAAATCCAGGTTGGTGACGAAGTTGACGTTGCTCTGGATGCAGTAGAAGACGGCTTCGGTGAAACCCTGCTGTCCCGTGAGAAAGCTAAACGTCACGAAGCCTGGATCACGCTGGAAAAAGCTTACGAAGACGCTGAAACTGTTACCGGTGTTATCAACGGCAAAGTCAAGGGCGGCTTCACTGTTGAGCTGAACGGTATTCGTGCGTTCCTGCCAGGTTCTCTGGTAGACGTTCGTCCGGTCCGTGACACTCTGCACCTGGAAGGCAAAGAGCTTGAATTCAAAGTAATCAAGCTTGACCAGAAGCGTAACAACGTTGTTGTTTCCCGTCGTGCAGTTATCGAATCCGAAAACAGCGCAGAACGCGATCAGCTGCTGGAAAACCTGCAGGAAGGCATGGAAGTTAAAGGTATCGTTAAGAACCTTACTGACTACGGTGCATTCGTTGATCTGGGCGGCGTTGACGGCCTGCTGCACATCACCGATATGGCATGGAAACGCGTTAAGCATCCGAGCGAAATCGTAAACGTTGGCGACGAAATCACTGTTAAAGTGCTGAAATTCGACCGCGAACGTACTCGTGTGTCCCTGGGCCTGAAACAGCTGGGCGAAGATCCGTGGGTAGCTATCGCTAAACGTTACCCGGAAGGCACCAAGCTGACTGGCCGCGTGACCAACCTGACCGACTACGGCTGCTTCGTTGAAATCGAAGAAGGTGTTGAAGGCCTGGTTCACGTTTCCGAAATGGATTGGACCAACAAAAACATCCACCCGTCCAAAGTTGTTAACGTTGGCGACGTAGTGGAAGTTATGGTTCTGGATATCGACGAAGAACGTCGTCGTATCTCCCTGTGCCTGAAACAGTGCAAATCCAACCCGTGGCAGCAGTTTGCTGAAACCCACAACAAGGGCGATCGCGTTGAAGGTAAAATCAAGTCTATCACTGACTTCGGTATCTTCATCGGCCTGGACGGTGGCATCGACGGCCTGGTTCACCTGTCTGACATCTCCTGGAACGTTGCAGGCGAAGAAGCAGTTCGTGAATACAAAAAAGGCGACGAAATCGCAGCTGTTGTTCTGCAGGTTGACGCAGAGCGTGAGCGTATCTCTCTGGGCGTTAAACAGCTCGCAGAAGATCCGTTCAACAACTACGTTGCACTGAACAAGAAAGGCGCAATCGTAAACGGTAAAGTCACTGCAGTTGATGCTAAAGGCGCAACCGTAGAACTGGCTGACGGCGTTGAAGGTTACCTGCGCGCTTCTGAAGCTTCTCGCGATCGTGTAGAAGATGCAACTCTGGTTCTGAATGTTGGTGATGACGTTGAAGCTAAATTCACCGGCGTTGACCGTAAGAACCGTGTAGTTAGCCTGTCTGTACGTGCGAAAGACGAAGCTGACGAGAAAGATGCTATCGCTTCTGTTAACAACAAACAGGAAGAAGGCAACTTCTCTAACGCTATGGCTGAAGCTTTCAAAGCAGCTAAAGGCGAGTAAGATCAAGAACCCGGAGTTATTTGCACGGTAACAGGACGAAAGTCACACAGTTGCCGTGCGAACGACGATGAGTTACTTGACAGATCACAGGATTCGTCCTGTAATCAATGACAAAGGGCGGCTACGGCCGCCCTTGTTAAAGCTATTAAGCGAATATTGCGTTGAAGGAAACCGGAGGAATCATGACCAAGTCAGAATTGATAGAAAGACTTGCAAGCCAGCAATCGCATATCCCGGCTAAAGCCGTGGAAGATGCTGTAAAAGAGATGCTGGAGCATATGGCCTCTACTCTTGCCCAGGGTGAGCGCATTGAGATCCGCGGTTTCGGCAGTTTTTCCCTGCACTATCGTGCACCTCGCACCGGGCGTAACCCCAAAACAGGCGATAAAGTGGATCTGGAAGGAAAATACGTTCCGCACTTTAAGCCGGGTAAAGAATTACGTGACCGCGCCAATATTTATGAGTAATTCTTAGCGAATAGCAAAGAATTACATGCGAGAAGGCACCTGAAAGGGTGCCTTTTTCATTTTCTGCTTTTCTTTTCCTGAAGCAGCCTCGCACATTTTTGCTGGTGCGATGTAATGCGATAAAAAACCAACAATTCACGCCGCAAACCTGAAAACATACGAAAGAAAATCAAGCCAGAGCCCCGCATACTTCTGATCCAACAAGGAGGTATGCATGGCGTTATCTACATTAGCTGCATGCATCATATTGGGTATTTTACCGCTGCTGTGGTTGCCGGTATTACCCGATATCCGCAGTATTTGGTGCGTCATCATTAGTGGATGCCTGCTGGCATGCGTACGACCAAGGCTTTTACGCTATGGGGGCACCACGTTACTCATTTTTGCCTGGGGCGTTTTGAACGCAATGCAGGCACTTTGGCCAACGGTGAACCTTCCGGGAGCGAACCGTCAGGTTGAAGTCATTATTACCGAAACAGACAATATGACCCGCCATCAGGCGAAGATAGTGCGTCTTAATGGCAAGCGCTTGTTCCCGGCCGCTGGCATAACACTCTATGGGCAATACTTACCTGTCCCGGTCTGTACAGGGCAGCGATGGGGGATGACCGTTCGTGTACGTGCGATGCACGGCCAGCTCAACGACGGAGGGTTTGATTCTCAGCGCTACGCACTGGCAAGCCATCTTCCTCTTAGCGGCCGCTTTAGCGATGCGCGGTTAATCGAGCCAACTTGTAGCTGGCGCGCTGATTATCTTCAGTCGCTGGTGCACACGCTTTCCCCTTATTCCTGGCGTCCGGTGATTCTGGCGCTGGGAATGGGAGAACGTTCAGCACTCGAAAGCCCGGTAAAAGAGATTATGCGCCAGACTGGAACTGCCCATTTGATGGCGATATCTGGCCTGCATATCGCTCTTGCCGCGATGCTTGGCGGCGTTGTTACCCGTGGAATACAGTTTTACTTCCCGGCCCACCGGATTAATTGGGCGTTGCCACTGCTCGCCGGAGTATTGTGTGCCATTGGATATGCATATCTTACAGGCTTACAACCCCCAGCATTGCGCACAGCCATTTCGCTTAGCGTATGGGCTACGCTACGTCTTTCAGGTCGGTTATGGTCGCCCTGGCAAGTCTGGCTCTGTTGTGTCGCAGCGATATTGTTTATCGATCCGCTCTCCGTATTGTCATACAGCCTGTGGTTATCGGCCTTCGCGGTGGCAGCATTGCTGTTCTGGTATCAGTGGTTACCGATGCCAGCGCAGCAACACTGGCTTATTCATAGCGGTATGAGCCTGGTCCATTTGCAAATTGGGATGACGTTATTACTGATTCCCTTACAATTATCTATGTTCCATGGAATCAGTCTGAGCTCGCTGGTCGCCAACCTGGTGGCGATCCCCCTGGTAACATTTGTCGCCGTCCCCCTGATTTTAACGGGAATGCTGCTGCACTTGACCGGACCCCCGCTAATTGAGGAAGCCTGCTGGTATCTTGCGGACCAAATGCTCGCCCTATTGTTTGCTTTTCTGCGATGGTTGCCCGCGGGATGGGTCAATATTGATGCGCGTTGGCAGGCAGCAGCCTGGGTACCATGGTTGATGCTGATCTGCTGGCGCTTGTCTCTGTGGTGTCGTATTCCTGCGCTGTGTCTGACTGGCCTGACGATGCTGTTATTACCGCTATGGCGGGCTGACCGGCCAGGGGAGTGGTCAGTACATATGCTGGATGTTGGGCAGGGGCTGGCAATGGTGATTGAACGCAATGGTAAAGCGATTCTCTACGATACCGGCGTTGCGTGGCCTGGAGGTGACAGTGGGCAGCAACTGATTATTCCGTGGCTGCGCTGGCACGCTTTGCAGCCCGAGGGCATCATACTGAGCCATGAACATCTGGATCATCGCGGTGGTCTGGCGTCCTTACTGAAAGCCTGGCCAGAATTGTGGGTACGCAGCCCATTAGGTTGGGCTGGCCACGCACCCTGTTTGCGTGGAGAGACATGGCAGTGGCAGGGGCTGACATTCAGCGCGCACTGGCCGCTACCGAAAGCGCAGATGCAGGGGAACAATCTCTCATGTGTCGTGAAGGTGGAGGATGGGAAACACAGTATCCTGCTAACCGGTGACATCGAAACGCAGGGAGAGATGGCAATGCTCAGCCGTTACTGGCAGCACCTGCAATCTACACTTGTGCAGGTACCTCATCATGGGAGTAACACCTCGTCGTCTCTGCCTTTCTTGCAGCGGGTAGAAGGCAAGGCGGCAGTGGCATCAGCATCGCGGTATAACGCCTGGCGCTTCCCTTCGCTAAAGGTCGTAAAACGTTACCGGGAACAGGGATATCGCTGGTATGACACTCCGCACCAGGGGCAGATAACCATCTCATTTTCTCCGCAGGGCTGGGAAATCCATAGCTTACGGGATCAACTTTTACCGCGTTGGTATCATCAGTGGTTTGGCGTCCCAAACGATAACGGGTAGAATATGCGGCTATTTCAACAAGTGCTGGTTTTCTGAATGCAGAACGATAAAGATCTCTCCACATGGCAGACATTCCGCCGACTATGGCCAACTATTGCGCCTTTCAAAACGGGTCTGATCGTGTCGGGGATTGCGTTAATCCTCAACGCAGCCAGCGATACATTCATGTTATCGCTGCTTAAACCGTTACTGGATGATGGTTTTGGTAAAACGGACCGTTCGGTGCTGCTGTGGATGCCGCTGGTGGTTATCGGGCTGATGATCCTCCGCGGTATCACCAGTTATATCTCCAGTTACTGCATTTCCTGGGTCTCGGGGAAAGTGGTGATGACCATGCGCCGCCGCCTGTTTAGCCACATGATGGGTATGCCGGTATCATTTTTTGATAAGCAATCGACTGGCACCTTGCTGTCACGTATTACCTACGATTCGGAACAAGTGGCTTCGTCTTCATCCAGCGCATTGATCACCGTGGTGCGTGAAGGTGCATCGATCATCGGCCTGTTCGTGATGATGTTCTGGTATAGCTGGCAACTGTCGCTGATCCTGATTGTGTTGGCGCCAATTGTTTCTGTCGCTATTCGCATGGTATCTAAGCGTTTCCGTAATATCAGCAAAAACATGCAGAACACGATGGGGCAGGTGACCACCAGCGCGGAACAGATGTTAAAAGGACATAAAGAGGTGCTGATGTTTGGCGGTCAGGAAGTGGAAACCCACCGCTTTGACAAAGTCAGTAACAAGATGCGTTTGCAGGGGATGAAAATGGTCTCTGCTTCCTCTATTTCCGATCCTTTGATCCAGTTAATTGCATCACTGGCGCTGGCATTTGTGCTTTATGCCGCCAGCTTCCCAAGCGTCATGCAGACGCTGTCGGCTGGTACGATTACCGTCGTCTTTTCTTCTATGATCGCCCTGATGCGTCCGTTGAAATCGTTGACTAACGTCAATGCTCAGTTCCAGCGCGGTATGGCGGCTTGCCAGACGCTGTTTGCTATCCTCGATAGTGAGCAGGAAAAAGACGAAGGAACGCGTGTTATCGAACGTGCTCGCGGCGATATTGAATTCCGCAATGTAACGTTTACTTATCCTGGCCGTGATACGCCAGCACTGCGCAATATCAACCTGACGATCCCGGCGGGTAAGACGGTTGCATTGGTGGGGCGCTCCGGGTCAGGGAAATCGACATTGGCCAGCCTGATCACGCGTTTCTACGATATTGATGAAGGGCAGATCCTGATGGATGGGTACGATCTGCGCGAATACAAGCTCACATCGCTGCGTGACCAGGTCGCGCTGGTCTCCCAGAACGTGCATCTCTTTAATGATACCGTTGCCAACAACATTGCCTACGCCCGTACAGATGTGTACAGCCGTGAGGAGATTGAGAAAGCAGCGAAGATGGCCTATGCCTTTGATTTTATCAATAAAATGGATGAAGGCCTGGATACAATAATTGGTGAGAATGGGGTGCTGCTTTCTGGCGGCCAGCGTCAGCGTATCGCGATTGCCCGTGCGCTGCTGCGTGACAGTCCGATCCTAATCCTTGATGAGGCCACGTCAGCGCTGGATACCGAATCTGAACGCGCGATTCAGGCTGCGCTAAATGAGTTGCAGAAAAACCGTACCTCTCTGGTTATCGCCCACCGCCTCTCAACCATTGAACAGGCCGATGAAATTGTAGTGGTGGAAGATGGCTGTATCGTTGAGCGCGGCAGTCATGCCGAGCTGCTGGAGCACCGTGGCGTTTACGCTCAGCTTCATAAAATGCAGTTTGGCGCATGATTGCACGTATCTGGTCCGGTGAATCCCCGCTGTGGCTACTGTTATTGCCACTCTCCTGGCTTTATGGCCTGGTGAGTGGCGCAATCCGTCTGGCTTATCGTCTGGGGCTGAAAAAAGCCTGGCGCGCCCCGGTTCCTGTGGTGGTGGTCGGTAACCTGACGGCCGGTGGTAACGGTAAAACACCGGTGGTTGTCTGGCTGGTTGAACAGCTTCAGCAGCGTGGTATCCGCGTGGGGGTAGTTTCGCGAGGTTATGGCGGGAAGGCAGAACGTTACCCGCTGTTACTGACGTCTGATTCCACCACGGAAGAGGCAGGTGACGAACCTGTGCTGATTTACCAGCGCACCGGTGCGCCGGTTGCGGTTTCTCCCAACCGCCGTGAGGCGGTGGAAGCCATTCTGGCACACCATTCCGTGCAGATAATCGTGACTGATGATGGCCTGCAACATTATCGCCTGGCGCGAGACAAAGAGATTGTGGTCATTGATGGCGTCAGACGTTTTGGCAATGGCTGGTGGCTTCCTGCGGGTCCGATGCGTGAACGCGCTTCACGTCTGAAGACGGTTGATGCGGTGATCGCCAACGGCGGCGTGGCAAGGTCGGGTGAGATCCCGATGCACCTGATTCCGGGGCTGGCAGTTAATTTGCGCACCGGTGAACGGCGCGAAGTACGCGAGCTGTCGCCTTGCGTGGCGATGGCTGGTATTGGCCATCCCCCGCGTTTTTTCGCTACGCTCAGTGAGTGCGGCGTGATGCCGGAGCAGACTTTTGCGCTCGCCGATCATCAGGCATTAACCCGGGCGGATGTTCAGGCGATGGTCAAACCGGGACAGACGCTGGTGATGACCGAAAAAGACGCGGTGAAATGTCGGTCCTTCGCTGAAGATAACTGGTGGTATTTGCCTGTGGACGCGCAACTGGAAGGCGAACAGGCGAACAAGCTGCTGCAGGAATTGCTTACTCTGGCGCGCTGACGATTGCTGCATCGGCTGCGCCCTGTTAACTGAACAGGAATACCCATGTCTGTGCCGCAACTCTCGTTAACATCTGCCCGTCATTTACATCTCGCCGCGCAAGGTTTACTGCGCAAACCAGCCAGACGTGCCACACCTTCCGATATCCTCTCTATGATCCAGCGCATGTCGCTGCTGCAAATCGACACTATCAACATTGTTGCCCGTAGCCCTTATCTGGTGCTGTTCAGCCGCCTCGGAGCGTATCCACAGCACTGGCTTGACGATGCGTTACGCCGCGGTGAACTGATGGAATACTGGGCACATGAAGCCTGTTTTTTGCCGCGTGATGATTTTGCCCTTATGCGCCACCGCATGCTGGCACCTGACAAGATGGGCTGGAAGTACCGTAAAGAGTGGATGCAGGAGCACGCTGAAGAGATTGAGCAGCTTGTTGCCCATATCGAGCAAAATGGGCCGGTGCGCTCAGCCGATTTCGAACATCCGCGTAAAGGCACCAGCGGCTGGTGGGAGTGGAAACCTCACAAGCGTCATCTGGAAGGATTGTTTACGGCCGGGAAAGTGATGGTTGTCGAACGCCGTAATTTTCAACGTGTCTATGATCTCACGCAGCGGGTGATGCCGCACTGGGATGATGAGCGGGACGTGCTGTCGCAGGAGGCCGCGGAGTACCGGATGCTGGAAAACAGCGCCCGCAGTCTCGGGGTGTTTCGCGCCCAGTGGCTGGCAGACTACTACCGTCTGCGTCAGCCTGCATTACCGTTGCTGCTGGAGCAGTTGCAGGAAGCCGGACAAATTTATCCGGTCAATGTTGAAACCCTGGGCCCAGCCTGGCTGCACGCCTCGCTATTGCCGCTGCTGGCAACGGCGCAGGAAGATAAACTCACCGCCACGCATAGCGCGGTGCTGTCACCGTTTGATCCGGTGGTCTGGGATCGCAAACGGGCAGAGCAGTTTTTCGATTTCAGCTATCGCCTGGAGTGTTACACCCCGGCGCCTAAGCGGCAATTTGGCTATTTCGTGTTGCCGCTGCTCCATTGCGGGCGGCTGGTTGGGCGTATGGATGCCAAGATGCACCGCAAAGAGGGCGTACTGGAAGTGATTGCGCTCTATCTTGAGGACGGGGTTAAGCCTGGCCGCACGCTGGAAAGGGGGCTGCAAAACGCCATTACGGAATTCGCTCGCTGGCAGGGGGCCCGGAGGATCACGTTTGCGCGTCTGCCGGATGGGCTGTTTTCTGCCTGCCGCAGCGGTCTGGAAATAGACGCGGTGTAAGAAATGAATGTGATAAGCTTAATTTATTAATTGTCGGTGTATCAGGAGGAAAGATGGATCACCGTTTGCTTGAAATTATTGCCTGTCCGGTGTGTAACGGCAAACTCTACTACAGCCAGGATAAGCAAGAGCTGATCTGTAAAATCGACAGTCTGGCCTACCCGGTGCGGGAAGGCATTCCGGTCTTGCTGGAAACCGAAGCGCGTTCGTTAACTGCGGAAGAGAGCCGGCCATGAGTTTCGTTGTGATTATTCCTGCGCGTTACGCCTCCACGCGTCTGCCGGGAAAACCGTTGGTGGATATCAACGGCAAACCGATGGTGGTGCACGTGCTGGAACGCGCGCGTGAATCCGGCGCCGATCGCATCATTGTGGCAACGGACAACGAAGAGGTAATGCGCGCGGTGCAGGCGGCTGGCGGCGAAGTCTGCATGACCCGCGCCGATCACCAGTCCGGAACCGAGCGTCTGGCCGAAGTGGTTGAAAAATGTGGCTTCAGCGACGATACGGTGATAGTGAATGTCCAGGGCGATGAGCCGATGATCCCGCCAGCGATTATTCGTCAGGTGGCTGAGAATCTCAGCATTCGCAATGTTGGTATGGCAACGCTCGCCGTACCCATTCACAGCGCGGAAGAGGCGTTCAATCCCAACGCCGTTAAAGTGGTGATGGATGCCGAAGGTTATGCGCTGTACTTTTCCCGCGCTACGATCCCGTGGGATCGTGACCGTTTTGCGCTTTCCTGCGAAACGATTGGTGACACCTTCCTGCGCCATATCGGCATTTACGGCTATCGCGCCGGGTTCATCCGCCGCTATGTCAGCTGGCAAACCAGCCCGCTGGAGCAAATCGAAATGCTGGAGCAGCTTCGCGTGCTCTGGTATGGCGAGAAGATCCACGTTGCCGTGGCAAGCGTTGTGCCGGGTACGGGTGTGGATACGCCAGACGATCTTGAACGCGTCCGTCAGGCGCTGCGTTAAGCCTTTCATCCCCTCTGTCCGGAGGGGATTTTCCGTTTCCCGCCAAATTCCTGCGCTGTTTTGATCTTACCAGGGTGACATCCGTCCTGCGGGCGCTCATTATAAAAGCAGTCGTTTTTGTGAGGGCATTCTGCTATGGAACAACTGCGCGCTGAACTGAGTCATCTGCTGGGAGAAAAATTGAGCCGCATGGAGTGTGTCAGCGAAAAGCCTGATTCTATACTCTGGTCGCTGTATGACAGCCAGGGAAATCCGATGCCGCTGTTGGCCCGGAGTTTCTCTACGCCAGGCATTGCTCGCCAGTTGGCCTGGAAGATCTCAATGCTGGCAAGGAGCGGTGCAGTGCGGATGCCGGTGGTATACGGGGTGATGACACATGAAGAACATCCCGGCCCCGATGTGTTGCTGATTGAGCGTCTGCGCGGCGTGCCTGTTGAAGCCCCGACGCGCACGCCGGAGCGCTGGGAACAGTTAAAAGATCAGATTGTTGAGGCGCTGCTTGCCTGGCACCGTCATGACAGCCACGGCTGTGTCGGCATGGTCGACAGTACCCAGGAAAATATCTGGCCGTCATGGTATCGCCAGCGCGTGGAGGTGCTGTGGACGACCCTCAATCAATATCAGAATACCGGGCTAACCATGCAGGACAAACGGCTGCTGTTCCGCACCCGCGAATGCCTGCCCGCGCTGTTTGACGGTTTCAATGATAACTGCGTACTGGTGCACGGCAGCTTTAATTTGCGCAGTATGCTGAAGGATGCCCGCAGCGATCAGCTACTGGCGATGGTGGGGCCTGGCATTATGCTGTGGGCGCCCCGTGAATATGAGCTGTTTCGTCTTGTCGATGGGCCGCAGGCGGAAGGGTTGCTCTGGCATTATTTACAGCGCGCGCCAGTGGCGGAGCCTTTCCTCTGGCGGCGCTGGCTCTATTTACTCTGGGACGAAGTGGCGCAACTGGTGAACACCGGCAGATTTAGCCGCGCCAATTTTGATCTCGCCTCGAAATCACTGCTCCCCTGGCTGGTCTGAACTGCCTTTCAGCCACTGCCAGATACGCCCCAGCGTTTCATAACCTACCCGGTCGCTGTGCATCAGCCAGACCGGGGAAGGAATAATGCGCTCCCACGGATTCAGCGGCGACTCAATCGCCATCTGGTTTGCCGGCGCGGGGAGCGGATGCAGCCCTGCATGCTGGAAGAAAATCATCGCTCGCGGCAAATGGGATGCGGAGGTCACCAGCAGAAATGGCGCATCGCCGATGGCCTTCTTCACCGCCGCCGCTTCTTCTTCCGTATCTTTTGGATCATTCAGCGTGATGATCTCGCTGCGCGGGACGCCAAGGCTTTCCGCCACACGCGCACCAGCTTCTGCCGTGCTGACCGGATTGGTTTTCGCTGCCGCGCCGGTAAAGATCAGTTTCGCGCCCGGATTGGCCTGCCAGAGGCGAATCCCTTCATTCAGACGGGGCAGACTGTTATTAATCAGGTTTGAGCTGGGCGCCCAGGCATCATTCCAGGTGTAACCGCCGCCGAGGACGACGATATACTTCACCGGCTGTGTGCCACGCCAGGTGGGATATTTCGCTTCGATAGGTTTTAGCAGACCATCCGCGACCGGTTGCAGGCTTAACAGCAGCAAAACCAGCCAGCCGAAAGTAATACATGTCTTACCCGTTTTCTGCCAGCGGCTGAACCAGACAAGCATAACCCCCAGCCCGATCACCAAAAGCAAAAAAGGCAGGGGAAGCAACAGGCCGCCCAGGAATTTTTTTAGGGTGAAAAGCACCGGAACCGTCTCCTTTTTGAGCATACAGCAAGTGATTTCAGCCGATCTTACACCAGATGGGTTCATTCTCGTCACGGCTGTGACAAAATAGCTGTTTTGCCAAAAGCGTGGAGCGTGCATGCAGGATCGTAACTTCGACGATATCGCGGAGAAATTCTCGCGCAACATCTACGGCACCACCAAAGGGCAGTTGCGTCAGGCGATCCTGTGGCAGGATCTTGATGCGCTGCTGGCAACGCGCGGCAAGGTTCCGTTGCGGGTTCTGGATGCTGGCGGAGGTGAAGGGCAAACGGCGATTCGGATGGCGCAGTTGGGCCACCACGTTACCCTGTGCGATGTGTCGAAAGAGATGATCGCGCGCGCGCAAACCGCAGCAGAGGCGAAAGGTGTGAGCGGTAACATGCATTTTGTACAATGCGCCGTTCAGGATGTGGCTGAGCATTTGGAATCGCCCGTTGATCTGATATTGTTCCATGCTGTGCTTGAATGGGTAGCAGAACCAGTATTTGCGTTAGAAATATTGTGGTCGGTACTGCGCCCGGGCGGCGCGTTGTCGTTGATGTTTTATAATGCCGACGGTTTGCTAATGCACAATATGGTGGCAGGGAATTTCGACTACGTGAAAGCAGGTATGCCAAAACGTAAAAAACGCACCCTTTCCCCGGACTATCCGCGTAATCCTGCGGACGTTTACGGCTGGCTCGAACAGATTGGCTGGCACATTACCGGTAAAACCGGCGTACGGGTTTTTCACGATTATCTGCGTGAAAAACATCAACAGCACGACTGTTTTGACGCATTGCTTGAGCTTGAAACACGCTTTTGTCGTCAGGAGCCGTATATCAGCCTTGGCCGCTATATTCACGTGACAGCACTTAAGCCGCAAATCGATGGAAGGACAAACGATGAGTGAATTTTCCCAGACAGTCCCCGAACTGGTTGCCTGGGCCAGGAAAAATGATTTCTCCATCTCGCTGCCGGTCGACAGGCTCTCTTTTTTGCTGGCTATCGCCACGCTCAACGGTGAGCGTCTTGATGGCGAGATGAGCGAAGGTGAACTGGTGGACGCGTTTCGTCACGTCAGCGAGGCGTTTGAGCAAACCAGCGAAACTATCATTCAGCGCGCCAATAACGCTATCAATGACATGGTGCGTCAGCGTTTATTAAACCGCTTTACCAGCGAACTGGTGGAAGGCAATGCGATCTACCGCCTGACGCCGCTAGGCATCGGCATCACTGATTACTACATCCGCCAGCGTGAATTCTCCACGCTGCGTCTCTCTATGCAGTTGTCGATTGTGGCAAGCGAGCTAAAACGCGCTGCTGACGCGGCGGAAGAGGGCGGTGACGAATTTCACTGGCATCGCAACGTCTTTGCGCCGCTGAAATATTCGGTGGCGGAGATTTTCGACAGCATCGATTTGACCCAGCGCTTAATGGATGAACAGCAACAGCAGGTGAAAGATGATATCGCCCAGTTACTGAATAAAGACTGGCGGGCGGCCATTTCCAGCTGTGAACTTTTGCTGTCAGAAACCTCCGGTACACTGCGTGAATTGCAAGATACGCTGGATGCCGCCGGAGACAAACTTCAGGCGAATCTGCTGAGCATTCAGGATGCCACCGTCGGCCGCGACGATCTGGAGTTCCTCGATCAACTGGTGTTCAACCTGCAAAGCAAGCTGGATCGCATCGTGAGCTGGGGCCAGCAGTCGATCGATCTGTGGATCGGTTACGACCGCCACGTGCACAAATTTATCCGTACCGCTATCGATATGGATAAAAACCGTGTCTTCGCTCAGCGTCTGCGCCAGTCGGTGCAGTCTTATTTTGATGCGCCGTGGGCATTGACCTACGCCAACGCCGACAGGCTGTTGGATATGCGCGACGAAGAGATGGCGCTACGCGATGAAGAGGTAACCGGCGAACTGCCGCCGGATCTGGAATTTGAAGAGTTTAATGAAATCCGTGAGCAACTGGCGGCAATGATTGAGCAGCAACTGGCGATTTATAAAACCAAAGGTGTGCCGCTGGATCTTGGGCTGGTTGCCCGCGAATATCTGACGCAGTATCCGCGTGTCCGGCATTTCGACATCGCGCGTATTGTCGTCGATCAGGCGGTACGTCTTGGCGTAGCGCAAGCAGATTTCACCGGACTGCCGCCGAAATGGCAGCCGATTAATGATTACGGAGCCAAGGTACAGGCGCATGTCATCGACAAATATTGAACAAGTGATGCCGGTTAAACTGGCGCAGGCGCTGGCTAACCCACTGTTTCCGGCGCTCGACAGCGCATTGCGCTCAGGACGGCATATCGGCCTTGACGAGCTGGATAATCACGCCTTTTTGATGGACTTTCAGGAGTATCTGGAAGAGTTTTACGCGCGTTACAACGTTGAGCTGATCCGTGCGCCGGAAGGTTTCTTCTATCTGCGCCCGCGCTCCACCACGCTGATCCCGCGTTCGGTGCTTTCCGAGCTGGATATGATGGTGGGTAAAATTCTCTGCTACCTGTACCTGAGTCCGGAGCGTCTGGCGAATGAAGGGATCTTCACGCAGCAGGAGTTGTATGACGAACTGCTGTCGCTGGCTGATGAACCGAAACTGTTGAAACTGGCCAACAACCGCTCAACCGGCTCCGATCTTGACCGGCAGAAGTTGCAGGAAAAGGTTCGCTCCTCGCTCAACCGTCTGCGTCGCCTTGGCATGATCTGGTTTATGGGCAATGACAGCAGCAAATTCCGCATCACGGAATCGGTGTTCCGCTTTGGCGCAGATGTCCGCTCCGGCGACGATCCGCGCGAAGCGCAACTGCGTATGATCCGCGATGGTGAAGCCATGCCAGTCGAAAACCACTTGCAGCTCAATGATGAGCCTGAAGAAAATCAGCCGGATAGCTCGGAGGAAGAGTAATGATCGATCGCGGTAAATTTCGTTCGCTAACGCTGATTAACTGGAACGGCTTTTTTGCCCGCACCTTTGACCTGGATGAGCTGGTTACCACGCTTTCCGGGGGGAACGGCGCCGGGAAATCCACCACCATGGCGGCGTTTGTTACGGCGCTGATCCCCGATCTGACGCTGCTGCACTTCCGTAACACCACCGAAGCGGGCGCGACCTCCGGCTCCCGTGATAAAGGGCTGCACGGTAAGCTGAAAGCCGGTGTCTGCTATTCGGTGCTGGATGTGATCAACTCCCGCCATCAGCGCGTGCTGGTGGGCGTGCGTCTGCAACAGGTCGCCGGGCGCGATCGTAAAGTGGATATTAAACCTTTCGCCATTCAGGGCTTGCCGACCTCCGTCCTGCCAACGCAGTTGCTGACTGAAACGCTGAACGAGCGCCAGGCGCGCGTACTGTCGTTACAGGAAGTGAAAGACAAACTGGATGCGATGGAAGGTGTGCAGTTTAAGCAGTTCAACTCCATCACTGATTACCACGCGCTGATGTTCGATCTGGGCATTGTCGCGCGTCGTCTGCGTTCCGCATCGGATCGCAGCAAATTCTATCGCCTGATCGAAGCCTCGCTGTACGGCGGGATTTCCAGCGCCATCACCCGTTCGCTGCGCGACTATCTGTTGCCGGAAAACAGCGGCGTGCGTAAAGCGTTCCAGGATATGGAAGCGGCGCTGCGCGAAAACCGAATGACGCTGGAAGCGATTCGCGTGACTCAGTCGGATCGCGATCTGTTCAAACATTTGATCAGCGAAGCCACCAACTATGTGGCAGCGGATTATATGCGCCACGCCAATGAGCGCCGCGTGCATCTGGATAAAGCGCTGGAGTTCCGCCGGGATCTGTTTACCTCGCGCCAGCAGCTGGCGACCGAGCAGTATAAGCATGTCGATATGGCGCGCGAACTGGCAGAGCATGCTGGTGCGGAAGGCGATCTGGAAGCCGATTACCAGGCGGCCAGCGATCACCTGAACCTGGTGCAAACGGCGCTGCGGCAGCAGGAAAAAATCGAGCGCTACGAATCGGATCTCGAAGAGTTACAGATTCGTCTCGAAGAGCAGCATGAAGTGGTGGCTGAAGCCGCCGAGCGCCAGGAAGAGAACGAAGCCCGCGCTGAAGCCGCCGAGCTGGAAGTGGATGAGCTGAAAAACCAGCTTGCCGATTACCAGCAGGCGCTGGATGTACAGCAAACCCGCGCTATCCAGTACAACCAGGCGTTGCAGGCGCTGGAGCGGGCAAAAGATCTGTGCCGTCTGCCGGATCTGACGTCGGAAACCGCTGCTGAATGGCTGGAAACTTTCCAGGCCAAAGAGCAGGAAGCGACCGAAAAACTGCTGTCGCTGGATCAGAAATTAAGCGTTGCGCAGACCGCGCACAGCCAGTTCGAGCAGGCTTATCAACTGGTGGCCGCCATCAACGGTCCGCTGGCGCGTAATGAAGCCTGGGAAGTGGCGCGCGAGTTGCTGCGCGATGGGGTAAATCAGCGCCATCTGGCTGAACAGGTGCAGCCGCTGCGCATGCGTCTGAACGAGCTGGAACAGCGTCTGCGCGAGCAGCAGGAAGCCGAGCGCCTGTTCGCCGAGTTCTGCAAGCGTCAGGGCAAACAGTATGACGTCGAAGAGCTGGATAACCTGCATCAGGAGCTGGAGGCGCAAATTGCTGCGCTTTCCGATAACGTTGCCGCTGCCGGTGAACAGCGTCTTGCGCTGCGCCAGGAGCTGGAACAACTGCAATCGCGCATTCAGACGCTAACCAAACGCGCGCCGGTATGGCTGGCGGCGCAGAGCAGCCTGACGCAACTGAGCGAGCAGAGCGGCGAAGCGTTCGAATCTGGCCAGCAAGTAACGGAATACCTGCAACAATTGCTGGAGCGTGAACGCGAAGCGATCGTTGAGCGTGATGAAGTTGGCGCGCGTAAACGTGCTGTTGATGATGAAATTGAACGTTTAAGCCAGCCTGGCGGCGCGGAAGATAGTCGTCTGAACGCGCTGGCGGAACGCTTCGGCGGTGTGTTGCTGTCGGAAATTTATGACGATGTCAGTATTGATGATGCGCCCTATTATTCAGCGCTGTATGGCCCGTCGCGTCACGCCATCGTGGTTCCTGATTTGTCGCAGGTGGCGGAGATGCTGGAAGGGCTGGAAGATTGCCCGGAAGATCTCTATCTGATTGAAGGGGATCCGCAATCCTTCGACGATAGCGTGTTCGCCGTCGACGAGCTGGAAAAAGCGGTGGTGGTGAAAATTGCCGATCGCCAGTGGCGTTATTCGCGTTTCCCGACGCTGCCGCTGTTTGGTCGTGCGGCGCGAGAAAGCCGTATCGAAAGCCTGCACGCCGAGCGTGAAGAGTTGGCCGAGCGTTTTGCGACGCTCTCTTTCGATGTGCAAAAAACGCAGCGTCTGCATCAGGCATTCAGCCGCTTTATCGGCAGCCATCTGGCGGTTGCCTTTGAGGACGATCCGGAAGCGGAAATCCGCACGCTCAACAGTCGCCGCGGCGAGCTGGAACGTGCTATCAGCAACCATGAAAATGACAACCAGCAAAACCGCGTGCAGTTTGAGCAGGCGAAAGAGGGCGTTGCCCAGCTTAACCGCCTGCTGCCGCGCGTGAATTTGCTGGCTGACGATACGCTGGCCGATCGTGTTGATGAAATACAGGAACGCCTGGACGAAGCGCAGGAAGCCGCGCGCTTTATTCAGCAGTTTGGCAACCAACTGGCAAAACTGGAACCGGTCGTTTCGGTACTGCAAAGCGACCCGGAACAGTTCGAGCAGTTAAAAGCCGATTATGCCGCATCCCAACAGGTGCAACGCGACGCTCGTCAGCAAGCGTTTGTGCTGGCGGAAGTGGTACAGCGCCGAGCGCACTTCAGCTACTCCGATTCGGCGGAGATGTTCAACGGCAATAACGATCTGAACGAGAAGCTGCGTCAGCGTCTGGAGCAGGCTGAAGCCGAACGTACCCGGGCGCGTGAAGCGATGCGCAGCCACGCCGCGCAGTTCAGCCAGTACAACCAGGTGCTGGCTTCACTGAAAAGTTCGTTTGATACCAAAAAAGAGCTGCTTAACGATCTGCAAAAAGAGTTGCAGGAGATCGGCGTGCGCGCCGACGGCGGCGCGGAAGAGCGGGCGCGTATTCGCCGTGATGAACTGCATACGCAACTTTCCACGAACCGTGCGCGTCGCAACCAACTGGAAAAAGCGCTCACCTTCTGTGAAGCGGAGATGGATAACCTGACCCGCAAACTGCGTCGCCTGGAGCGCGATTATCACGAAATGCGCGAGCAGGTGGTCACGGCAAAAGCGGGCTGGTGTGCGGTGATGCGCATGGTGAAAGACAATGGCGTCGAGCGCCGTCTGCACCGTCGCGAGCTGGCCTATCTCTCTGCTGACGAACTGCGATCCATGTCGGATAAAGCGCTGGGTGCGCTGCGTCTGGCGGTGGCGGATAACGAACATCTGCGCGATGTGCTGCGTATGTCGGAAGATCCGAAGCGTCCGGAACGTAAGATCCAGTTCTTTGTCGCGGTGTATCAGCATCTGCGCGAACGTATCCGTCAGGATATTATTCGCACTGACGATCCGGTTGAAGCGATCGAACAGATGGAGATCGAGCTGAGCCGTCTGACGGAAGAGCTGACCTCGCGCGAGCAGAAGCTGGCTATCAGCTCCCGCAGCGTAGCGAACATTATCCGCAAAACCATTCAGCGTGAGCAGAACCGTATTCGCATGCTGAACCAGGGGCTGCAAAGCGTTTCGTTTGGTCAGGTCAAAAGCGTGCGGCTGAACGTGAACGTGCGGGAAACCCACGCGACGTTGCTGACGGTGCTTTCTGAACAACATGAACAGCATCAGGATCTGTTTAACAGTAACCGCCTGACCTTCTCGGAAGCGCTGGCGAAACTCTATCAGCGTCTGAACCCGCAAATCGATATGGGCCAGCGGACGCCGCAAACCATCGGTGAAGAGCTGCTCGACTACCGCAACTATCTGGAGATGGAAGTGGAGGTTAACCGCGGTTCCGACGGCTGGCTGCGCGCGGAATCGGGCGCGCTGTCGACTGGTGAAGCGATCGGTACCGGGATGTCGATTCTGGTGATGGTGGTGCAGAGCTGGGAAGACGAAGCCCGTCGTCTGCGCGGCAAAGACATTTCACCGTGCCGACTGCTGTTCCTCGACGAAGCGGCGCGTCTTGATGCCCGCTCCATCGCAACGCTGTTTGAGCTGTGCGAACGTCTGGAGATGCAGCTGATTATCGCAGCACCGGAAAATATCAGTCCGGAAAAAGGCACCACCTACAAACTGGTGCGTAAAGTCTTCCAGAATCATGAGCATGTACACGTCGTGGGGCTGCGCGGTTTTGCCGCCCAACTGCCGGAAACGCTCCCTGGTACGGCGGATGCCTCTTAACGGTCGGGCAGATTACAAAGGCGACAGCGATGTCGCCTTTTTTATTACAGAAAGGGGCGCTGCGGCCTGTGTTTCATCTTTAAATTTCTTTACATTAGGCAAGGCAAATGCTTTTTTGTCTTTATATACTGAAAAAAGGTGACGCACACGTCACGAGCAATGTGAGAGAAACAGGGGGCAAGGGATGTTGCTTAAGAAGTTAAATGGTCGTCGGATGTCAGCGCTGAGTTTGTGCCTGGCACTGGCATTTGCTCCACTGTTCAGCGTACAGGCCGATGAGCCTGAAATGGTGCCGGTTGATAGTTCCGCCACGCCGGGCGATCAGCCGACCGTGTTACAGCAGCCGCAGGCACAATCGCCTGCTACCGCTATGTTAATCGGCGTGAAGCCTTATCCTGCCGATGTTTCTGTGGCAGATGTTCGCGCACAGTTGCAGTCGCAATTGCCTGCCAACTGGACACCCATCTATATGAATCAACTGGCGGCCCTGTATGCGGCGCGCGGCCAGAAACCCATGTGGGATAACCGCGATGCGGTGCAGGCGTTTCAACAGCAACTGGCGGAAGTGGCGATTGCCGGTTTCCAGCCGCAATTTACCACCTGGGTTGAGCTGTTAACCGACCCGGGTGTTTCCGGTATGGCGCGTGATGTGGTGCTCTCTGACGCCATGCTGGGCTATCTGCATTTTGTTGCCGGTATTCAGGCGAAAGGCCAGCGCTGGCTTTATAGCGACAAACCCTATGCGCTGGCAACACCGGCGATTTCAGTGATCAATCAATGGCAACTGGCGCTGGATAACGGTTCGCTGCCGTCATTCATCCAGAGCCTTGCGCCACACCATCCGCAATATGCCGCCATGCACCAGTCATTGCTGACGCTGGTGGGGGATTCTCGCCCGTGGCCGCAAATCGCCAGTAACGTCACGCTGCGACCAGGACAGTGGAGCAACGATGTTCCTGCGTTGCGTGAGATCCTGCAACGTACCGGCATGCTGGAGGGTGGGCCGAACATCGTGCTGCCAGGCGATCAGGTAGCGGTCAGCACATCCTCCCCAGCATCGACCAGGAAAAAAACACCGACGCGTGCTGCGGCTTACGATCGGCAACTGGTTGAGGCCGTAAAACGCTTTCAGGCCTGGCAGGGGCTGCATGCCGATGGCGTGATTGGTCAGGGCACACGTGACTGGCTGAATGTCAGCCCGTCGCAGCGCGCTGCATTACTGGCGCTCAATATCCAACGGCTGCGTTTGCTGCCGGCGACGCTTTCCACCGGCATTATGGTGAATATTCCGGAATACTCGCTGGTTTATTATCTCAACGGCAGCCAGGTGCTGGCGTCGCGGGTGATTGTCGGACGTCCCGATCGCAAAACGCCGATGATGAGCAGCGCACTGAACAATGTGGTGGTCAATCCGCCGTGGAATGTACCGCCGACGCTGGCGCGCCAGGATATTCTTCCGAAGGTTCTGAACGATCCGACATACCTTGAACGCCACGGTTATACCGTGCTGCGCGGCTGGAACAGCAAAGAGGCCATCGACCCGTCAATGGTTGATTGGGCGACGATCACGCCATCGAATTTACCGTTCCGTTTCCAGCAGGCGCCAGGCGTACAGAACTCCCTTGGCCGTTATAAATTCAATATGCCGAGCTCTGATGCCATCTATTTGCATGACACGCCGAACCATAACCTGTTCCAGAAAGAGACGCGGGCACTGAGTTCTGGCTGCGTGCGGGTGAATAAGGCGTCTGAACTGGCAAATATGTTGCTGCAGGATGCCGGATGGAACGATACGCGTATCTCCGATGCCTTAAAGCAGGGAGATACCCGCTACGTGAATATTCGACACAATATCCCCGTTAATCTCTACTATCTGACCGCGTTTGTGGGGGCCGATGGTCGCACGCAGTATCGTACAGATATTTACAATTACGATCTTACTGCGCGATCGGGCGCACAAATCTTGCCAAAAGCTGAACAATTAATCAGATAAATGAAGCAGTTTGGCAAATAGCATTGTCGTAATAACTGGCAATAAACGGGCTTTGTAAGCTCCAAAGCCCGTCGTTGCTGGGGGGAGGCTGCCTTGACGCGGCGTTTATAGCCCGGTAAGGTGCCTTTCGTGCGCTAAAGAAGTGCATAAATTACGTTTAACTTTGCTTATCTATAGAATTTATTATCATGGATAAATTTGACGCTAATCGCCGCAAACTGCTGGCGTTGGGTGGGGTTGCTCTTGGCGCCGCCATGTTACCAACGCAGGCGTTTGCTACCCTTTCCACGCCACGACCGCGTATTCTGACGCTGAATAATCTGAATACCGGAGAGTCTATTAAAGCTGAGTTCTTTGATGGCAGAGGCTATATTCAGGATGAATTAGCAAAACTGAATCATTTTTTCCGTGATTACCGCGCGAATAAAATTAAAACCATCGATCCTCAACTGTTTGACCACCTCTTTCGCCTGCAGGGGCTGCTGGGAACACGCAAGCCTGTGCAACTCATTTCCGGCTATCGTTCTGTTGATACCAATAATGAACTACGCGCGCACAGCCGCGGCGTGGCGAAACAGAGTTACCACACCAAAGGCCAGGCCATGGATTTCCATATTGAAGGGATTGCTCTGAGTAATATTCGCAAAGCAGCGTTATCTCTGCGCGCGGGTGGTGTAGGATACTACCCCAGCAGCAACTTTGTGCATATTGATACCGGGCCGGTGCGGCACTGGTAAACCTCAGAGGAGCAGTATGAACTATCGTATTATTCCGGTTACCGCGTTCTCACAGAATTGTTCGTTAATCTGGTGTGAACAGACTCAACTTGCCGCCGTGGTCGATCCTGGCGGTGATGCACAGCGTATTATCGCCGAAGTGGATGCTTCCGGCGTGACGCTGACGCAAGTTCTGCTCACGCATGGTCATCTTGATCATGTGGGTGCGGCAGCCGAAGTGGCGCAGCATTACGATGTGCCGATTATTGGCCCGGAAAAAAATGATGAGTTCTGGTTGCAGGGGCTGCCCGCCCAAAGCCGGATGTTTGGTCTGGATGATTGCCCGCCGCTGACGCCCGACCGCTGGTTAAATGAAGGCGATACGGTTACCGTCGGTAAGGTGACATTACAGGTATTGCATTGCCCGGGTCATACGCCGGGACATGTGGTGTTTTTTGATGCGCAGTCGCGTTTGCTGGTTTCTGGCGATGTGATCTTTAAAGGCGGCGTTGGGCGCAGCGATTTCCCGCAGGGGAATCATGCGCAGTTGATTGATTCAATCAAACGTAAATTGCTGCCTCTTGGCGATGACATCACCTTTATTCCTGGACACGGGCCAATGTCGACGCTGGGCAATGAACGGCTGCACAACCCGTTCCTGCAGGATGAATTACCGGTGTGGTAAATAAAAAAGGGTCGCTTCGGCGACCCTTTCTGCATGCGTGACATTTTACAGCACGGCGACAATTGCTTCGCACAGCGGCGACATATTATCCGGCGTCATACCTGCGACGTTAATACGCCCGGAAGCGACAGCGTAAATGCCAAACTCTTCGCGCAAACGCAGCACCTGCTCTTTAGTCAGGCCGCTGAACGAGAACATACCGTTCTGACGGGTAATAAAGCTGAAATCGCGATTAGCCCCTTTCTCCTGCAGCGTATTCACAAACAGCAGGCGCATACGCTGAATACGCTGGCGCATATCGGTCAGCTCCTGTTCCCAGATCGCGCGCAGTGCGTCATTGCTGAGAATGGTTGCCACGATAGAAGCGCCATGTGCTGGTGGATTGGAGTAGTTGGCGCGGATCACGGATTTCATCTGGCTGAAGGCGCGATCGGCGCTTTCTGCATCCGCCGCGACCAGCGTACAGGCGCCGACACGCTCGCTGTAGAGACCGAAGTTTTTGGAGAATGAGCTGGCGACGAGAAATTCTTTATGCAGCGCTGCGAACGCACGCAGGCCTTCAGCATCTTCTTCCAGACCGCGGGCAAACCCCTGATAGGCGAAATCGAACAGCGGCAACCAGCCTTTCTCAATGGAGAGTTTCGCCAGTGTTTCCCACTGCTCAAGTGTAGGATCGATACCCGTCGGGTTATGGCAGCAACCATGGAACAGCACCACATCGCCAGCTTGCGCATTGTTCAGGCTCGCCAGCATGCCGTCGAAATCCAGCGCATGGTTCTGCGCATCGTAATAGTTATATTCGCAGACTTCGAGGCCAGCGGAGTTAAAGACGCCTTTATGGTTCGGCCAGCTTGGATTGCTTACCCAGACGCGCTTAACGGAGGTGTTTTTGGCAAGGAAATCTGCCGCGACGCGCAGCCCGCCGGTGCCGCCCGGAGTCTGTGCGGTACGTGCACGTTTGTCATTGATAATCGCGCTGCCTTTGCCGAACAGCAGTTCCTGGGTGCAACGGCCAAACTCAGGAATACCATCAATGCTGAGGTAGTTCTTGGTGGCTTCATTTTCCAGCAGGTACTGTTCTGCTTTCTTCACGCTGGTTAATACCGGGGTCTTGCCGGTTTCATCTTTATAAACACCGATCCCTAAGTTGATTTTATTGGGGCGTTCATCGGCACGAAACAGATCGGCCAGACCCAGAATAGGGTCGGCAGGGGCAGCGGTTATATTCTCAAACATGACGAGGTTCCATTTTGATGACAGAAGGGAGATCCGCTATCAGGGTAACGGCTGACGCAAGAATTGCCAACCGTTTGCGATAAAAAGCGCGATGCTTTTCAAAAGTCGTCGGCATTTTTGTTTCAGGCATAAAAAAACAGGGCCGGAGCCCTGTTTGATATGCATATAACAGTCGAGGGGTGACTGATTAGAACTGGTAAACGATACCAACTGCAACGGTGTCGTCAGAACCTACGCCCAGTTTGTTGTCTTTATCAATCTGGTTGATGATGTAGTCAACATAGGTGGACATGTTTTTGTTGAAGTAGTAGGTTGCGCCCACTTCTACGTAGTTGATGAAGTCTTCGCTACCAATACCGTCAACATCTTTCGCTTTAGATTTGTAGTAAGCGATGGACGGACGCAGACCGAAATCGAACTGGTACTGTGCAACAACGGAGAAATCCTGAGTTTTGTTCAGGAAGCCATTCTGTGCAACACCGCTTGGCAGCGTGGTATCCAGACGAGTCGCGTTGCGGGTTTCTTCGTACATAGCAGCCAGGTAGATGTTGTTAGCGTCATATTTCAGACCAACAGCCCACTGCTCAGCTTTTTCGCCGGAGGTACCAAAGGCGGTCAGAGCTTGCTGAGCGTTAGTACGGTCAGCCGCGCCATAAGCACCAACGATACCGAAGCCTTCGAAGTCATAGCTTAAAGAAGTCGCCCAGCCGTCGCCGTTGGAACGAGTTGCGTCAGAACGCTCGTTTTTGCCCAGGTACTGGACACCGAAGTTCAGACCGTCAACCAGACCGAAGAAGTTGCTGTTACGGTAAGTAGCCAGACCACCCTGACGACCAGAGAAGAAGTTGTCGCTGTTGCTGGTATCACCACCGAATTCTGGCAGCATATCGGTTACACCGATTGCATCGTATACCAGACCGTAGTTACGACCGTAGTCGAAAGAACCTGCGTCGCCAGCTTTCAGACCAGCAAATGCCAGACGGGTTTTGTTACCATCTTGAACATCAGTACCACCTTCAGAGTTGTTACCCTGGAAGTTGTATTCCCACTGGCCGTAGCCGGTCAGCTGGTCGTTGATTTTGGTTTCGCCTTTAAAGCCCAGACGAGCGTAAGTTTTGTCACCATTGCCAGCGTAGCCATCGCTACCGTTGTCTTTGGTGAAGTAGTGCAGACCTACAGCTTTACCGTAGATATCTACTTTGTTGCCATCTTTGTTATAGATCTCAGCAGCGTTAGCTGCACCCGCTACCAGCAGGGCAGGGATAACCACTGCCAGGATATTGCGCTTCATCATTATTTATTACCCTCATTGGTTTTTTTGGACACCTGCCACTGCCGCCAATAATTTCCGTCAATAAAAATTTACGGAACTATTGATGAGAGTTTGGTGTCTTTCTGTGTCTGAGAGGCATCTTTCCAAACATATAATCGTTTCGCTAGCCTGAAAGTGCTACAAATGTCTTAAAGCGGTAACAAAAAGAAATATTGTGTAAAAAAGTATGAATTTAAGGGAACTTTGTGAACCATCTCAAAGTTCAGCACCAACCGCTGATAAAAACGGCACTCCCATTCCTATTTATATGAATTACTTATATTTAATTGAGATAATAGCTTTTCCTGGTCCGGAACCATTCTCATCTTGCTTTTTCTTATGACAGAGTTTAGCCATCCGGATAGCTGTGTGTTTTTTGTCCAAATGTGCTAATTAACAGCCAGACATATCCCGCAATAACTCCGCCGGTCGTTTTTTGTTCAGACTTATTTCAGGCGTAAAAATGTGCAAAGAAAGGTAAGGGGGGGAGGGATTGCCGACGAGGATGTCGAAAAGTTGTTAACGAAAGTTGACAGGAAAAGGATAAGAAAAAAGCCAGCGTTGAAGCTGGCTTTTTATGTTTATCAGAATGTCGCGCTGCGCGGCGTGCGCGGGAACGGAATCACGTCACGAACGTTCTGTACACCAGTGACATAGGCGATCAGACGCTCGAAGCCGAGACCGAAACCAGAGTGTGGAACCGTGCCGTAACGACGCAGATCGCGATACCACCAGTAGTCTTCTTTATTCAGACCCATTTCGGCCATACGCGCATCCAGCACATCAAGACGCTCTTCACGCTGTGAACCACCGATGATTTCACCGATGCCCGGCGCCAGCACGTCCATCGCGGCAACGGTTTTACCGTCATCGTTCAGGCGCATATAGAATGCTTTAATATCTTTCGGGTAGTTTTTCACTACCACCGGCGCTTTAAAGTGTTTCTCTGCCAGATAGCGTTCATGCTCGGAGGCCAGGTCAACGCCCCAGTAAACCGGGTTCTCGAATTTCTCGCCGCATTTTTCAAGAATAGCGACAGCATCGGTGTAGTCCACCTGCGCGAAATCCGCTGCGATGAAACGCTCAAGACGGCCAATTGCGTCTTTATCTACGCGCTCCTCGAAGAACTTCAGATCGTCGAGACGCTCTTCCAGCACTGCTTTGAAGGCATATTTCAGCATGGCTTCTGCCAGACGGGCGTTATCGTCGAGATTGGCAAAAGCGATTTCCGGTTCCAGCATCCAGAACTCTGCCAGGTGGCGGCTGGTATTGGAGTTTTCAGCGCGGAAGGTCGGGCCGAAGGTATACACTTTTGACAGCGCGCAGGCATATGTTTCGGCGTTCAACTGGCCAGAAACGGTAAGGAAAGCTTCTTTGCCGAAAAAGTCCTTATCAAAATCGACTTTGCCTTCTGCGGTACGTGGCAGGTTTTCCATGTCCAGCGTGGAGACGCGGAACATTTCGCCGGCACCTTCGGTATCCGATGCGGTAATCAGCGGTGAGGAGACCCAGAAAAAGCCCTGCTCGTCGAAGAAACGATGCAGCGCCTGCGCCAGCGTATGGCGAACGCGGGCCACCGCGCCAATCAGGTTGGTGCGCGGACGCAGGTGCGCAACTTCACGCAGATACTCAATGCTGTGGCGTTTTGCCGCCATCGGATAGGTATCCGGATCTTCAACCCAGCCGGTCACTTCAACAGAGGTGGCCTGAATTTCCAGACTCTGACCTTCCCCCGGAGATGCAACCACTTTACCGGTGACGATCACTGAGCAACCGGTGGTCAGACGCAAAACGTCCTGATTGTAATTGGGCAGAGAATTATTAATAACGGCCTGTACAGGATTAAAGCAGGAGCCGTCATAAACGGCGAGGAAGGAGATACCAGCTTTAGAATCTCGGCGGGTGCGTACCCATCCGCGCACGGTGACTTCACTGTCAACGGCAACGCGGCCATGGAATACGTCGGCTACAGGCACAACGCTCATAATATTCTCTCTATTAATAGTCGGAAAAAATAAACACTTTGTCCGCCCAAAAAGACGGGGTTTTCTATGTTACCTGGCGTGCGCCATCAGACAAGCAGAATTAGCAAGGAAGCATTAATAAATTATCGGAAAAAAGAAGGGAGCCGTCGGCTCCCTTGTGATTAGCTGGCCTTTCTGACTTGCGGCAGGTCGAAGGCTTCGCGCAGCGCGCGGACGAAGGCTTTATCGTGGCAGATGGTTTTGCCGGGGCTGTCAGATAGTTTCGCCACCGGTTTTCCATTGCACTCCACCAGCTTGATAACAATATTGAGCGGCTTCACGCCCGGAATATCGCAGGTGAGACGCGTCCCGATACCAAAACCGAGTTTAACGCGGGAGGCAAAGTGACGATAGAGGTCGAGTGCTTTCGTCAAATCGAGGTTATCGGA
Organism: Kosakonia radicincitans DSM 16656; assembly: GCF_000280495.2. Classification (NCBI taxonomy): domain Bacteria; kingdom Pseudomonadati; phylum Pseudomonadota; class Gammaproteobacteria; order Enterobacterales; family Enterobacteriaceae; genus Kosakonia; species Kosakonia radicincitans. The sequence continues at coordinate 3,681,202 of NZ_CP018016.1, read as the reverse complement.
GAAGATTAGCGTCTTCGACAGCGGATCGATGCCGAGTTTTTCATAATGAGCAATGGCTTTTTCGCCCCATTCGACCGGATCGCCTGAATCATGACGCAGGCCCTGGTAACGCGTGGCGAATTCTGCACCGAAGTCGCGTAAAAACGCATCCATCGTAATGCAGTCGGTCAGCGCAATCCCCAACTGGTTGGGATACTCCTCCAGCCATGCAGCTAACGCCGCGCGCTGGCTGGTGGCCAGATCCGGGCTGATTTGCTGGTGCGCCTGGAACCATTCATGTGCCTGTGTACCCATCGGCGTCAGCGACAGGCGACGCGCCAGATCGTAATTACTGGTGCCAATAAACCACGGTTCCTGTTGCAGACGTTCCACAATCGCTTGCTGCACATCGCGGGAGAAGCGACGGCGGGTGCCGAAATCCATCAGCCGGAAACCGGACATATCCAACTGTTCTGAGCGAACAGCAAAATCAGCCAGTTTTTCTTCCAGATGCAGCAGAGCCTGCTGCACGCCAGCCTGCGGCGAGCGGCAGCGGTGAACCACTTCACTGATCACCGCCAGCAGCGGAACTTCCCACATAATGACTTCACGCCACGGCCCGGAAAGGCGGATATGCAGCTTGCCGTTATCATTGGTGATCGTTACCTGTTGCGGATCGTAACGAAACTCCCGCAGCCAGTTGAGGTAATCGGTTTTGAAGAAGGGGAGGCCGGAGAGCCACTGGTACTCGTCATCCTGCAAGCGCAGATGCTGCATCGCATCAACTTGTTCGCGGATAGCATCGGCGTAGATACCCAGCAGATCGTCGCCGCGGCAGCGGAATTCAGCCGTGACGTGCACGTCATAATAATGATGGAACACCGCTTGCTGCATATGCAGCTTATAGGCGTCGGTATCCAGCAGCGTTTGCAGACCAGGGAAAGCGAGTTGAGTCATGGTGCGCAGTAGCATCCTCTTACAGGAGCGTTTAGTACAATAAACAAAGCAGGTCGTCGCTGGAGTATACCTTGTTTACCAGGTTATTGAACCCTGATCACACCATATCGTGCTGAAAGGGTCGATGGCATTTTGTGCCTCTTGTTATAAAAATGTAGCAAGCAGAGCTTTTCCCTCTGAAAAGATGAACATTCTACATGGCGCGATTTGGGCAACCGGAATAGACTGGAGTCGTAACCAAACAGAAGATGCTAAAGGTTTTTTATGACACAACAGCCACAAGCCAAATACCGCCACGATTACCGTGCGCCGGATTACCTGATTAGCGATATTGACTTGACCTTTGATCTTGATGCCGCAAAAACCGTCGTTACCGCATTAAGTACCGTGTCACGCCATAGCGCCTCTGCGACGCCGCTGCGCCTTGATGGCGGCGAGCTGAAACTGATTTCAGTGCATGTTAATGATGAACCCTGGACCAACTATAAAGAAGAAGGCTCCCAGCTGGTTCTCGATGGCCTGCCGGAACGCTTTACTCTGCGCATTGTGAATGAGATCAGCCCTGCGGCGAATACCGCGCTGGAAGGGCTTTATCAGTCCGGCGAAGCGCTGTGTACGCAGTGTGAAGCCGAAGGTTTCCGCCATATTACCTGGTATCTCGATCGCCCGGACGTGCTGGCCCGCTTTACCACCAAACTGATCGCCGATAAATCCCGCTACCCGTTCCTGCTGTCGAACGGCAACCGCGTGGCGCAGGGCGAGCTGGAGAATGGCCGTCACTGGGTACAGTGGCAGGATCCGTTCCCGAAACCGTGCTATCTGTTTGCGCTGGTGGCCGGTGATTTTGACGTCCTGCGCGATACCTTTACTACCCGCTCCGGGCGTGAAGTCGCGCTGGAGCTGTATGTCGATCGCGGCAACCTCGATCGCGCGCCGTGGGCGATGACCTCGCTGAAAAACTCGATGAAGTGGGATGAGCAGCGTTTCGGTCTGGAATACGATCTTGACATCTATATGATCGTCGCTGTCGACTTCTTTAATATGGGGGCGATGGAGAATAAAGGGCTGAATATCTTCAATTCTAAATACGTTCTCGCCCGCACCGATACCGCTACGGATAAAGATTATCTCGATATTGAGCGCGTTATCGGCCACGAATATTTTCACAACTGGACCGGTAACCGCGTGACCTGCCGCGACTGGTTCCAGCTCAGCCTGAAAGAGGGGCTGACAGTCTTCCGCGACCAGGAGTTCAGCTCCGATCTGGGTTCCCGCGCGGTTAACCGCATTAACAACGTTCGCACCATGCGCGGCCTGCAATTCGCCGAAGACGCCAGCCCGATGGCGCACCCGATCCGTCCGGACAAAGTTATCGAGATGAATAACTTCTATACCCTGACGGTGTATGAAAAGGGTGCGGAAGTGATCCGCATGATGCACACGCTGCTTGGCGAAGCGAATTTCCAGAAAGGGATGCAGCTCTACTTTGAACGTCATGACGGCAGCGCAGCGACCTGTGACGACTTCGTGCAGGCGATGGAAGATGCGTCGAATGTCGATCTGTCGCATTTCCGCCGTTGGTACAGCCAGGCCGGTACGCCGATTGTAACGGTGTCTGACGATTACAACCCGAATACCGAGCAGTACACGCTGACCATCAGCCAGCGCACACCGCCAACGGCCGAGCAGCAGGAGAAACAGCCGCTGCACATTCCGTTCGATATCGAACTGTACGATAACGAAGGCAAGGTGATCCCGCTGCAGAAAGATGGCCACCCGGTTCATCATGTGCTGAATGTCACTCAGGCCGAGCAGACCTTTATTTTCGACAATATCTACTTCCAGCCGGTACCCTCGCTGCTGCGTGAGTTTTCCGCGCCGGTGAAACTGGAATATAAATGGAGCGATCAGCAGTTAACCTTCCTGATGCGTCATGCCAGCAATGATTTCTCGCGTTGGGACGCGGCGCAAAGCCTGCTGGCTACGCACATCAAACTGAATGTTGCGCGCCATCAGCAAGGCCAGGCGCTGTCGCTGCCGCTGCATGTTGCCGACGCGTTCCGCGCCATTTTGCTTGATGAGCAGATCGATCCGGCGCTGGCCGCTGAGATCCTCACGCTGCCATCAGCGAATGAAATTGCCGAACTGTTTGACATCATCGATCCGCTGGCGATTGCTGCCGTTCGCGAAGCGTTAACCCGTACGCTGGCGACAGAGCTGGCTGATGAGTTCCTGGCGATTTATCACGCTCACAAACTCGACCGCTACCAGGTTGAACATGCCGATATCGGCAAGCGTTCCCTGCGTAACACCGCGCTGCGCTACCTGGCGTTCGGCGATGCACAGCTGGCCGACAAGCTGGTCAGCCAGCAGTACCACGATGCGGACAATATGACGGATGCGCTGGCCGCGCTCTCTGCTGCTGTTGCCGCGCAGCTTCCGTGCCGCGATGCGCTGATGCAGGAGTACGATGACAAGTGGCATCAGGACGGTCTGGTGATGGATAAATGGTTCATCCTGCAGGCGACAAGCCCGGCGGATAACGTGCTGGAAACAGTACGCAGCCTGCTGAAACACCGCTCGTTCTCTCTGAGCAACCCGAACCGTATTCGCTCGCTGATCGGCGCCTTTGCTGGCAGCAACCCGGCGGCGTTCCACGCGCAGGATGGTAGCGGCTATCAGTTCCTGGTGGAAATGTTAACCGAGCTGAACAGCCGCAACCCGCAAGTGGCATCGCGTTTGATTGAGCCGCTGATCCGCCTGAAACGTTATGACAGCAAACGTCAGGCGCTAATGCGTGCAGCACTGGAACAGCTGAAAGCGCTGCCGAATCTCTCCGGCGATCTGTTTGAGAAAGTCAGCAAAGCGCTGGCGTGATGCTGTATGGCCCGGTGGCACAGTGTTTACCGGGCCTCTATCGGTTGGATAAGACGCAGCCGTCATCCGGCTGCTATTCAGCGTGGCAGGCTTTCTGCCTGCCCATTTCGTAAGTCCGATAAGCATCGCGCCATCGGGCAAAAAGCGGGCTAAGCGTGGCGAGTCCGGGGCAATGCACTCTGTTCCGACTCGCCGCGTTTCATCACCCGGTTCAGTACCTCTTCTTCCAGTTCCGCCAGCCTTACCGAACCCAGGCGGCGCGGGCGCGGCAGATCGATGGTCAAATCGAGGCCGATTTTCCCTTCCTCTATCAATAACACGCGATCCGCCATCGCCACCGCTTCACTGACATCGTGCGTCACCAGCACCACGGTAAAACCATAGCTTTGCCACAATTCAGTGATCAGCGCCTGCATCTCCAGCCGGGTTAAGGCATCCAGTGCGCCTAACGGTTCATCCAACAATAACAATCCCGGTTGATGCACCAGCGCGCGAGCCAGCGCGACGCGCTGTTTTTGCCCGCCCGAAAGGGCGGCAGGCCACTCACTGGCCCGTTGTTCCAGCCCCACTGACTGTAACGCTTGTTGTGCTGCTTCGAGCCAGCGGCCTTTCAGCCCCAGCCCGACATTATCAATCACCGATTTCCATGGCAGCAGACGCGCATCCTGAAACATCATGCGCGTGTCATGCTGAATTTCTGCAAGCGGTGTATTGCCAGCCAGCAACTCTCCGCCGTTCGGCGACTCCAGACCGGCCAGCAGGCGCAGCAGGGTGCTTTTCCCGCCGCCGCTGCGGCCCACCACGGCAATAAACTGCCCGGCGGCGATATGCAAATCCAGCGCATTCAGCACCAGGTTGTTGCCGTAACGTTTGCTGACGCCGTTGAGTAACAACGGGATCCCCTGATTCAGTCGGGCAGTATTCATGCGGTGACCTCTTTGGTGTGGTAAGCGGGATGCCAGCGCAGCCACAGGCGCTCCAGCAGTTGTGCGCTGACATCTGCCAGTTTGCCAAGCAGGGCATAGAGAATAATGGCGACCACTACGACATCGGTTTGCAGGAACTCGCGGGCGTTCATCGCCAGGTAACCGATCCCGGCGTTGGCTGAAATGGTTTCCGCCACAATTAATGTCAGCCACATCAAACCGAGTGCAAAACGCACACCCACCATTATTGACGGTAGCGCGCCGGGCAGAATCACATGGATGAAAAGGCTGAAACCCGAAAGGCCGTAGCTGCGCGCCATCTCCAGCAGACCCTGGTCAATATTGCGGATGCCATGCCAGGTGTTGATATAGATGGGGAATAGCGTACCGAGGGCCACGAGGAATATTTTGGCACTCTCGTCGATACCGAACCATAAAATCACCAGCGGGATCAGCGCCAGATGCGGCACATTACGCAGCATCTGAATGGACGTATCCAGCAGGCGTTCTCCCCAACGCGACAGGCCGCTGATAAGCCCGAGCGTCAAGCCAATCGAACCGCCGATGGAGAAGCCAATCACCGCCCGCCACGAACTGATGGCCAGATGCTGCCACAACTCGCCGCTGGCGCTCAGCGTCCAGAACGCTTTTACGACGCCTTCCGGTGAAGGCAGGATGCGCGTAGATAACCAGCCGGTAGAGGAGGCGATTTGCCAGACCACCACAATCCCGGCGGGCAGCAGCCACGGAGCGAGGTGCAGTAACCATCTGTTTTGTTGAGCCATAGAAACCTCAGCTTTGCGCCACTTTGCGGGGAATGAACTCATTTGCCACCGTTTCGCCCTGCAATTTCAATGACTGTGGCTGCGGGATCTCCGGAATGGCGACATCGAGATGCGGGAACAGCAGCTCGCCCACCCGGTATGCCTCTTCCAGATGCGGATAGCCGGAAAGGATAAAACTGTCGATCCCCAGCGCGGCGTATTCATTAATCCGCGCGGCAACCGTCGGGCCATCGCCGACCAACGCTGTTCCTGCGCCGCCGCGTACCAGACCGACGCCCGCCCAAAGGTTAGGGCTGATCTCCAGTTGATCACGCTTACCGCCGTGTAGCGCCACCATGCGTTGCTGGCCGACGGAATCCTGACGCGCAAAAGTAGACTGCGCTTTGGCGATGGTCTCTTCATCAAGATGAGAAATCAGGCGATCCGCTGCCTGCCAGGCTTCGGCAGTGGTTTCACGAACGATGACATGCAGGCGAATACCAAACCGCACCTTACGGCCATGGGCTGCGGCTTTGGCGCGCACCTGGGCAATCTTCTCTTTCACCCGCTCCGGCGGTTCACCCCAGGTGAGATAGAGATCGACCTGTTCCGCAGCCAGATCCTGCGCCACATCCGAGGAGCCGCCGAAATAGAGCGGCGGACGCGGCTGCTGCACCGGTGGAAAAAAGAGCTTCGCCCCGCGAACATGAATATGTTTGCCTTCGTAATCCACCGTGTCACCCTCCAGCAGGCGGCGCCAGACATGGGTGAATTCGGAGGAGACTTCATAGCGTTCGTTGTGATCGAGAAAGACGCCATCACCGGCCAGTTCCTGCGGATCGCTGCCGGTGACCAGGTTAAACAGTGCACGGCCGTTAGAGAGCCTGTCCAGCGTTGCCGCCTGACGCGCCGCGACGGTCGGCGAGACCACGCTTGGACGCAACGCGACCAGAAATTTTAAGCGCTGAGTGACCGGAATCAGCGAGGCGGCCACCAGCCACGCATCTTCGCACGAACGGCCAGTAGGAATTAACACACCGCTAAAACCCAGCCGGTCGGCAGCCTGCGCGATTTGCTGCAAATAGTTATGATCCACCGGGCGTGAGCCCTCGTCGGTGCCAAGATAGTGGCCGTCGCCGTGCGTCGGTAAAAACCAGAACAGATTCAGACTCATGATTTCGCTCCTTCTTTGGTCGGCTGCCAGATACGGGTACGGATGTCGACCTTCTTCGGCACCAGGTGGTTGTCATAAAAGAGATCGGCGGTTTGTTGCTGCAACGCTGCAGTGGCTTCATTAACTGGTGCGATTTTGGTTGGCGGGCGATGATCGAAATAGGTGGAAATCACCGCAGGCGGCAGCCCCATGGTTTTTGCCAGCAGCGCCACGCTTTCGTCGCGGTGGCTAATGGTTAAGGCATCGGCTTCGCTAAAGGTATCCAGCACGCCCTGCAGGAATTCACCGTTCTTTTCTGCATACGGGCGAGCGGCTAAATAGAAGGAACCGGTCTGTTTGAGTGTGGTGCCGTCTTTCAGTACCCGTACGCCACCCTGCAACAAGGCCGCAGAGTAGTAAGGATCCCAGATTGCCCATGCATCCACATTCCCTTGCTGGAAAGCAGCGCGTGCATCGGCAGGCGTCAGAAACACCGGTTGAATATCACTGAACTTCAGCCCGGCCTGTTGCAGGGCGCGCAGCAGCAAGTTATGGGAGCTGGAGCCTTTCTGGAACGCCACTTTATGTCCTTTCAGATCGGCCACCGTCTTGATTGGGCTGCTTTCCGCCACCAGAATCACTTCGGCTTTCGGTTTCGGCGGCTCTACCCCGACATACACCAGATCCGCGCCTGCTGCCTGCGCAAAGATGGGGGGAATATCGCCGGTGCTGCCAAGATCAATACTGCCGACATTAAGCGCTTCCAGCATCTGCGGACCTGCCGGAAATTCGACCCAGGAAATTTTGGTGTTCGGGTAGCGTTTTTCCAGCAGCCCATGGCTTTTTGCCAGCACCATACTGACGCTGCCTTTTTGGTAGCCAATACGCAGCGCGTCCGGTGCGGGATCTGCGGCCTGCGATAAAGCGGAAAACGACAGCAGCCCGGCCAGCGCCAGCCAGGGGAAACGATTAAACATGAGCAATTCCTTGTGGGCGGTGAAAATCCGGTGCCTGAATCTCCCGGCGGTGCAGCGCCTGCCAGAAAGTTTCCAGCGCGTTATCAAGGCGCATTTGCAGGTTCGGCGTCAGGCTGGGTTTGTGCTGGTAATCCAGCACCTGGGTATCGTCGGCAAACACGCCGTGCAGGATCTCTTGCGCCTTCAGCGCGCTGAGCACCGGTTTCAGGGCGTAATCCACCGCCAGCATGTGCGCCACGGTGCCGCCGGTCGCTAACGGTAATACGACTTTGCCTTCCAGCGCCCGCTCAGGGAGCAGATCAAGCAGGGCTTTCAGCGCTCCGGCATAAGCGGCTTTGTAAACAGGCGTGGCAACAATTAGTCCGTCTGCTTCTTTTAGTTGTTCAATAAAGGTTTGCAGGGCAGGGCTATCGAAACGCGCATAAATGAGATCTTCCGGCGCGAAGTTTTGCAGATGCCAGTGGCACACTTCGACGTCTTGCGCGTTGAGGCGCTCGCGGGCATATTCCAGCAGCGCGCTGGAGCGGGAGGGGAAGCGTGGGCTTCCCGCCAGGGTGACAACTCGCATAATCGCTCCTTATAACCAATTGTTTTCTTTTAGATAACATTCATAACAATTTCCTCCAGTGTGGCAGAGGCGATTTATTCCACTAAATGATTTATTCGAAGAAAAATTGCTGAAAAATGCATAAAGCAAAACGAGGAGAGAAAACGATTGCGTCGGATGCGCTTTTTTTGCCACAGGTCAATTCCCTTTCGCGGCACTTTCACTGATAATACGCCCCCGGTTTGCACCCGGGAATTCAGGAGAGTTCATGTACTACCCTTTCGTTCGTAAAGCCCTTTTTCAGCTCGATCCAGAGCGCGCCCATGAATTGACCTTCCAGCAGTTGCGCCGTATTACCGGAACGCCTTTTGAGGCACTGGTTCGTCAGCGCGTGCCGGAAAAACCTGTGCAGTGCATGGGACTGACGTTTAAGAACCCGCTGGGATTGGCGGCCGGGCTGGATAAAAACGGTGAATGCATCGATGCACTGGGGGCAATGGGTTTTGGCTCCATTGAGATCGGTACCGTTACGCCTCGCCCGCAGCCGGGAAATGACAAGCCGAGGATCTTCCGTCTGGTGGATGCTGAAGGTCTGATCAACCGCATGGGGTTTAATAATCTTGGCGTGGATAACCTGGTCGAGAACGTCAAAAAATCGCATTTTGACGGTGTACTGGGCATTAATATTGGTAAAAATAAAGACACGCCGGTAGAGCAGGGGAAAGATGACTATCTGATTTGCATGGAAAAAGTCTATGCTTATGCCGGTTATATCGCCATTAATATTTCCTCACCGAATACCCCAGGTTTACGCACGCTGCAATATGGCGAAGCGCTGGATGATCTTTTAACGGCGATTAAAAATAAGCAGAACGATCTGCAAAACATCCACCATAAATATGTTCCGGTGGCGGTGAAGATCGCGCCCGATCTTTCTGAAGAAGAATTGATCCAGGTGGCCGACAGTTTAGTTCGCCACAATATTGATGGTGTTATTGCTACCAATACCACGCTGGAAAGATCGCTGGTGCAGGGAATGAAACACTGTGATGAAACCGGTGGTTTAAGTGGACGCCCGCTGCAATTAAAAAGCACGGAAATAATCCGTCGCCTGTCGCAGGAATTAAATGGTCGTTTGCCAATTATCGGCGTCGGCGGTATTGACTCAGTGATTGCTGCCCGTGAGAAGATCGCTGCGGGTGCGTCTATCGTGCAAATTTATTCCGGCTTTATTTTTAAAGGCCCGCCGCTGATTAAAGAAATCGTCACCCATATCTAATCTTTTTTTGTCAGTATGTATCCAGGGCTTTATTTCCGGCCCTGGTTGTTTTATATTCCCTCATTGTTGCTAATTTGTACATTGTGGTCTTTTATTATTAGAGCAATAAGCGAGACGGCGACAGGATAAAAAAGCGACAGGAAGTTTAAGGGGAGGGGAGAGAACAATGCGAATTAAACCTGATGATAATTGGCGCTGGTATTTTGATGACGAGCACGATCGTATGATGCTCGATTTAGCCAATGGCATGTTATTTCGCTCCCGTTTTGCCCGAAAAATGCTGACGCCGGATGCGTTTTCACCTTCCGGTTTTTGTGTTGATGACGCTGCTTTATATTTCTCGTTTGAGGAAAAATGCCGCAACCTTGATCTCTCTAATGAGCAGCGTGCGGAACTGGTACTTAACGCGCTCGTGGCGATTCGCTTCCTGAAACCGCAAATGCCGAAAAGCTGGCACTTTATGACGCACGATACGCTCTGGTCGCCGGCGACCGGTGAAGGTGCCTGTGTCTGGCTGAGCGACACTCAGGAGTGCGTAAACCTGCTGGTGGTTGAGCCGGGCGAAAATGCTGCACTGTGCCTGCTGGCGCAACCCGGCGTGGTGATTGCCGGGCGCACGATGCAACTGGGTGATGCGATTAAGGTGATGAACGATCGCCTGAAACCCCAGCTTCACGCCGAGAGTCTCCGTTTCGAACAGGCGGTTTAAGCCTCCAGTCGCAGTGCCGTTTTCGGAATACAACTGCAACAGAGGATGGCACCGCCCTGCCTGATGGCCGATTTTTTCATCGCACTCACTTCACCTTCAATCAGCTTGATCTGGCAACAGCCGCATATGCCTGCCCGGCAGGAATAGGGTACGCGGATCCCCTGATTTTCCAGTTGCTCCAGCAGCACCTGCTGATTGTTGCCAATAAATGTTTGCCCCTGCCAGCTAATCTCTACTGTTCCCGCTGCCTGAACTTCCGGTTCCAGCGCTTCTGCCACGGCGCCAGCGCCATAAATTTTTGCTGGTGCGGTCGCCAGCACGGCCACGTCGTCGCCCACGCGGATGACGCCACTGTTGCGCGCAATCAGGTTCTGCCCAAAATCGACTTCGCCGTTATCCTGCGCAGTACGAAAACCTTGCAGCGTGGATAACGGTTCGCCGGTCGGATGTTTTTGCCCACGCTCCGGGCTGACGGTGGTAAATACGCAACGGCTACACGGTTTAACAACATCAAACACCACATCGCCGATACGCACGACTTTCCAGCTATCCTCTTCCCACGCTTGCGCGCCAGTTACCACCAGGTTGGGGCGAAACTGCTCCATCTTCACGCTGGCCGGGCAGCGGTTTTGCAAATCACGCAGCGAAGCTTCGTTGGTCAATAAATAAGGGAAACCGTCAGCAAAGGAGAGCGGTACATCTTCATAACGCTTAACACGGCGGGTTAATTCCGGGCCGACCCAGCGCAATTGCACTTCACGGGCGAAAAAGCCGCTGAGCCAGCGATTAATCTCATCCGGCGCGATTAGCGCGGTAAAATGGTTGCCCCACACTTCCGTTGGCGCGCCATCAGGCGCAAAATCGGTAAAACGAATTATCGCGCCACTGCCGTCCGGTGCGGTCAGATGCAGGCCATCGGTTAATGGCGAGGGTGTAAAGCGTACCATCTGCGGATACTGACGCGCGGTAATAAAAGTGCCATCGGGCTGAGTGACCATAAAAATACGGTCAAAAGCAAAGCCGCTGGCATCGGCAAGCGCATGCGTCAGCCCAATACCGCGCATGGATTTCACCGGATGGATAAAGAGACGCGAAATCGTAGGCACGTCTTGCCCCCTGTAAGTCGAAAATAAGCCCTCAACTTTATGACATGACCGCCAGATTAGCTATAATGCGCAACAATTTTCGTTGAGTATAAGTGACATTATGATTTCTCTGTTTGCCAGTACGGCCCGCGGGCTGGAAGAGCTGTTAAAAACTGAACTGGAAAAACTCGGCGCGCAGGAGTGCCGCGTGGTTCAGGGTGGTGTCCATTTTGAAGGTGACACGCGGCTTCTGTACCAGAGCCTGATGTGGAGTCGCCTGGCTTCGCGCATTATGTTGCCGCTCGGAGAGTGCAAGGTTTATAGCGATCTTGACCTTTATCTCGGTGTGCAGGCGATCAACTGGACAGAGATTTTCAATCCTGGCGCGACGTTTGCTGTGCACTTTAGCGGTCTGAATGATGAGATTCGCAACAGCCAGTACGGCGCGCTGAAAGTGAAAGACGCCATCGTCGATAGCTTTACCCGCAAAAATCTGCCGCGTCCAAACGTTGAGCGTGAACTGCCGGATCTGCGTATTAACGTCTGGCTGAATCAGGAGACAGCGAATATCTCCCTCGATCTGAGCGGCGAAGGCCTGCACCTGCGCGGCTACCGCGATCGTACCGGTATTGCGCCGATCAAAGAGAACCTGGCAGCAGCCATTGTGATGCGCTCCGGCTGGCAGCCGGGCACACCGCTGCTCGATCCTATGTGCGGTTCCGGCACGCTGCTGATCGAAGCTGCCATGGCGGCAACCGATCGCGCACCGGGTCTGCATCGCGGTCACTGGGGTTTTGGCGGCTGGGCGCAGCATGATGAAGCGCTGTGGAAAGAGGTAAAAGCAGAAGCGCAAACGCGCGCGCGCCAGGGGCTGGCGGGTTATGAATCTCACTTTTACGGCTCCGACAACGATGCGCGTGTTATTGAGCGTGCCCGCAGCAACGCCCGCCGCGCCGGGATTGGCGAGCTGGTGACCTTCGAAGTAAAAGATGTCGCCCAGCTCAGCAATCCGTTGCCGAAAGGCCCGTACGGTACTGTGATCAGTAACCCGCCGTACGGTGAACGTCTGGAGAGCGAGCCGGCACTGATCGCGCTGCATAGCCTGCTGGGTCGCCTGCTGAAAGCGCAGTTTGGCGGCTGGCATCTGTCGCTGTTCAGCGCCTCTGTCGATTTGCTTAACTGCCTGCAACTGCGTGCTGAGCGCCAGTTCAAAGCCAAGAACGGCCCGCTGGATTGCGTACAGAAAAATTACCATCTGGCCGAAAATACCGGCGAAGCAAAAGCGCCAGCGATGGCGGAAGACTATGCCAACCGCCTTCGCAAGAACGTTAAGAAACTGGAGAAATGGGCGCGCCAGGAGGGCATTGAATGCTATCGCCTGTACGATGCCGATCTGCCGGATTACAACGTGGCGGTCGATCGCTACGCCGACTGGGTGGTGGTGCAGGAGTATGCCGCGCCGAAAACCATCGATGCGCAAAAAGCGCGCCAGCGCCTGTTTGATATTATCGCCGCCACCATCCAGGTGCTGGGTATCGCCCCGAACAAGCTGGTGCTGAAAACCCGCGAGCGGCAAAAGGGCACCAATCAGTATCAGAAAATGAACGAGAAGGGCGACTTTATGGAGGTGAGCGAATACAACGCCCGCCTGTGGGTCAACCTGACGGACTATCTGGATACCGGCCTGTTCCTTGACCACCGTATTGCCCGCCGTATGCTGGGGCAGATGAGCAAGGGTAAAGACTTCCTCAATCTCTTCTCCTACACCGGCAGCGCCAGCGTGCATGCCGGTCTGGGCGGCGCGCGTTCCACCACTACGGTGGATATGTCGCGTACTTATCTGGAGTGGGCCGAGCGCAACCTGCGCCTTAACGGCCTGAGCGGCCGCGCTCATCGCCTGATTCAGGCCGATTGTCTGAGCTGGCTGCGTGAGACCGATGAGCAGTTCGATCTGATCTTTATCGATCCGCCGACCTTCTCCAACTCCAAACGTATGGAAGACTCTTTTGATGTGCAGCGCGATCATATGCGTCTGATGCAGGATCTGAAACGCCTGCTGCGCAAAGGCGGCACCATTATGTTTTCCAATAACAAACGCGGTTTCCGTATGGATCTCGACGGGCTGGCGAAACTGGGTCTGCAGGCACAAGAAATTACTCAAAAAACGCAGTCGCAGGATTTTGCCCGCAACCGTCAAATCCACAACTGCTGGCTGATTACCGCAGCCTGAAAGGATAAATAAATGTCATTAATCAGTATGCATGGCGCGTGGCTGTCGTTCAGCGATGCGCCGCTCCTCGATAATGCTGAACTGCATATCGAAGAAAATGAACGCGTCTGTCTGGTCGGCCGTAACGGCGCAGGTAAATCGACGTTGATGAAGATCCTCAACCGTGAACAGGGCCTGGATGATGGCCGCATTGTTTACGAACAGGATCTGATCGTTTCACGCCTACAGCAGGACCCGCCGCGCAATGTCACCGGTAGCGTCTATGACTTCGTCGCGGAAGGTATTTCTGAACAGGCTGAGTATCTGAAGCGTTATCACGAAATCTCCCATCTGGTGATGACCGATCCGAGTGATAAAAATCTCAATGAACTGGCGAAAGTGCAGGAGATGCTGGATCACCACGGTCTGTGGCAGTTGGAAGATCGTATCAATGAGGTGCTGGGGCAACTCGGTCTGGAGCCGGATATGGAGCTGTCGGCGTTATCCGGTGGCTGGTTGCGTAAAGCGGCGTTGGGCCGTGCGCTGGTCAGCGGGCCTAAAGTACTGCTGCTGGACGAACCGACGAACCACCTGGATATTGAAGCGATCGACTGGCTGGAAGGTTTCCTGAAAACCTTTAGCGGCACCATTATCTTTATCTCGCACGACCGTTCATTTATCCGCAATATGGCGACGCGCATTGTCGATCTCGATCGCGGCAAGCTGGTTACCTATCCTGGCGATTACGATACTTACCTGCTGGAGAAAGAAGAGAACCTTCGCGTTGAAGAGCTGCAAAACGCCGAGTTCGACCGCAAACTGGCGCAGGAAGAAGTGTGGATCCGTCAGGGGATTAAAGCGCGCCGTACCCGTAACGAAGGCCGCGTCCGTGCGCTGAAAGCGATGCGTCGCGAGCGCAGTGAACGCCGTGAAGTGATGGGTAGCGCGAAGATGCAAGTCGAAGAGGCATCTCGCTCCGGCAAAATCGTCTTTGAGATGGAAAACGTTAATTATGGCGTGGAGGGCAAAGTGCTGGTGCGCGACTTCTCTACGCAGGTACAGCGCGGCGATAAAATTGCGCTGATTGGTCCCAACGGCTGCGGTAAAACTACCTTGCTTAAGCTGATGCTGGATCAACTGAAAGCCGACAGCGGCCGCGTGCATGTGGGTACCAAGCTGGAAGTGGCGTACTTCGATCAGCACCGCGCCGAACTTGATCCGGATAAAACGGTGATGGACAACCTGGCTGAAGGCAAGCAGGAAGTGCTGGTAAACGGTAAGCCGCGCCATATTCTGGGATATTTGCAGGACTTCTTGTTCCATCCGAAACGGGCGATGACGCCGGTACGCGCGCTCTCCGGCGGGGAACGCAACCGTCTGTTACTGGCGCGTTTGTTCCTGAAACCCAGCAATCTGTTGATTCTCGATGAACCGACCAACGACCTGGATGTGGAAACGCTGGAGCTGCTGGAAGAGCTGATTGATAGCTATCAGGGCACCGTTCTGTTGGTGAGCCACGATCGTCAGTTTGTGGATAATACAGTGACCGAATGCTGGATTTTCGAAGGCGAAGGCCGGATTGGACAGTATGTGGGCGGTTACCACGATGCCCGCGGTCAGCAAGCGGCTTCACAGGCCTTTAAACAGGCGGCGGCGAAGAAAACGGTGGAAGTTCCAGTAACCAAAGCAGGAACTGTCAAACGCGGTAGTAACAAACTAAGCTATAACCTGCAACGAGAACTGGAACAATTGCCGCAAAAGCTGGAACAACTGGAAGCGGAACTGAGTGATTTGCAGGCTCAGGTCGCCGATGCCAGCTTCTTTAGCCAGCCGCACGATCATACGCAAAAAGTCCTGGCTGACATGGCTGCGGCGGAACAGGCGCTGGAAGAGGCGTTTGAACGCTGGGAGTACCTGGAGGCTTTGAAAAACGGCGCATAAAGGGAGTCAGTATGTGTGAACACCACCACGCCACACGGCACATTCTTTGTTCGCAATGTGACATGCTGGTGGCGCTGCCGCTGTTGCAGCATGGTCATAAAGCGACTTGTCCGCGCTGTGGCACGACACTGACAACCGAATGGGACGCGCCCCGGCAGCGTCCCACGGCTTATGCCATTGTGGCATTGTTCATGTTGTTGCTCGCCAACCTTTTTCCTTTCGTTAATATGCAGGTCGCCGGTGTCGCCAGCGAGGTCACACTGCTGGAAATTCCCGGCGTGCTCTTTTCTGAAGATTACGCCAGCCTTGGCACTTTCTTCCTGCTGTTCGTACAACTGGTTCCGGCATTCTGCCTGGTGACTATCCTGCTGTTGGTGAATCGTGTGCCGATGGAGTTCCGTCTGCGCGTTAATCTGGCGCGGGTGTTATTCCAGCTAAAAAGTTGGGGAATGGCGGAGATCTTCCTCGCAGGCGTGCTGGTGAGTTTTGTCAAGCTGATGGCCTATGGTGATATTGGCATTGGCAGCAGTTTTATTCCCTGGTGTCTGTTCTGTCTGTTGCAATTGCGCGCTTTCCAGTGCGTTGATCGTCACTGGTTGTGGGATGACATTGCGCCCGCGCCGCAGCCGCAACAGGCATTGCGCGTCGGTGTGCCGGGGATCCGTCAGGGGCTGCGTTCCTGCCCGTGCTGTACGGCGATTGTCGCGATCGATCAACCTGTGTGCCCGCGCTGCCACACGCGTGGACACGCCCGACGGCGCAACAGTATCCAGTGGACGCTGGCGCTGTTGATGACTGCGATGATGCTCTATCTGCCTGCCAATATTTTGCCGATCATGGTGACTGACCTACTGGGCGATCGCATGCCATCGACCATTCTCGCCGGGGTGATTTTGCTGTGGAGCGAGGGTTCTTACCCGGTGGCGTTGGTGATTTTTATCGCCAGTATTATGGTGCCGACGCTGAAAATGATAGGCATTGCCTGGCTCTGTATTGATGCAAAAGGCCATGGCCGACGAGACTGCGAGCGGATGCATTTTATTTATGAAGTGGTGGAGTTTGTCGGGCGCTGGTCAATGATTGACGTGTTTGTGATTGCCGTACTCTCCGCGCTGGTGCGGATGGGCGGGCTGATGAATATTTATCCTGCGATGGGTGCGCTGATGTTTGCGCTGGTCGTTATTATCACGATGTTTGCGGCAATGACTTTCGATCCGCGCTTGAGCTGGGATCGTGAGCCACAAACGCACCATGAGGAGTCGTTAGAGCATGGAGAATAAGAGTGGGGAAGCCAACGTGCAAAAGGTGAGAAACTGGTCGCCGGTGTGGATTTTCCCGATTGTTACGGCGCTGATTGGCGCATGGATCCTCTTTTATCATTACAGCCACCAGGGGCCGGAGGTGACACTGATCACCACTAATGCCGAGGGAATTGTCGGCGGTAAGACCACCATCAAGAGTCGCAGCGTTGATGTCGGCGTGGTGGAAAGCATGACGCTGACTGACGATTTAACTCATGTGGAAATCAAGGCGCGGCTTAACTCCGGTATGGAAAAGCTGCTGCATGATGATTCTGTTTTCTGGGTTGTGAAACCGCAGGTGGGCCGTGAAGGGATTAGCGGTCTGGGCACGCTGCTTTCGGGTGCCTATATCGAGCTGCAACCGGGTGCAAAAGGCAGCGCGCCGGATCGTTATAACTTGCTCGATTCCCCGCCTCTGGCGCCGCCTGACGCCAAAGGCATTCGTGTGATCCTCGACAGCAGCAAAGCCGGGCAACTGAGCCCCGGCGATCCAGTATTGTTCCGTGGTTATCGCGTCGGTTCGGTTGAGACCAGCACGTTCGATACGCAAAAACGCACGATGAGTTATCAGTTGTTTATCAATGCGCCGAACGATCGGCTGGTGACCAGCAATGTGCGTTTCTGGAAAGACAGCGGTATTGCCGTTGATTTGACCTCCGCCGGAATGCGTGTGGAGATGGGCTCGCTGGCTACGCTGTTCGGCGGCGGCGTCAGTTTTGACGTGCCGGAAGGCGTGGATCTGGGCCAGCCGGTGGCGGAGAATGCCGCTTTCACGCTGTATGACGATCAGCGCAGCATTCAGGAGTCGCTCTATACCGATCACATCGACTACCTGATGTTCTTCAAAGACTCGATTCGCGGCCTGCAACCTGGCGCGCCGGTTGAATTCCGTGGCATTCGTCTGGGCACGGTAAGCCGGGTGCCATTCTTCACTACCGGTATGCGTCAGGCGCTGAATGATGATTACCGCATTCCTGTGCTGGTCCGTATTGAACCTGGGCGGTTGATTAATGAACTGGGCGAAGATCCCGATGTGAGCGCGCGTCTGAATGAACTGCTCAAACGCGGCCTGCGCGCTTCGTTGAAGACCGGGAATATTATTACTGGTGCGCTGTATGTCGACCTCGACTTCTATAACAACGTACCTGCCGTAAGTGGCATGCGAGAGTTTGCTGGCTACCCGATCATTCCAACCGTGAGCGGCGGGCTGGCGCAGATCCAGCAGCGTCTGATGGATACGCTGGATAAGATCAACAATCTGCCGTTGAATCCGATGATCCAGCAGGCGACGTCAACGCTTGCTGAAAGTCAGCAGACGCTCAAACGTCTGCAAACGACGCTGGATAATCTCAACAAGCTGACGTCCAGCCAGTCGATGCAGCAGCTTCCGGCGGATATGCAGTCCACGCTGCGTGAACTGAATCGCAGTATGCAGGGCTTCCAGCCTGGCTCTGCTGCCTATAACAAGATGGTGGCGGATATGCAGCGCCTGGATCAGGTACTGCGGGAATTGCAACCGGTGCTGAAAACACTCAACGACAAGAGCAATGCGCTGGTATTCGAAGCGAAAGGGAAAGACGATCCGCAGCCGAAGAGGGCGAAACAATGAAAAAGAGCGCGCTAATAATTGTGGCGCTGTTGCTGACGGCATGTGGCAGCAGCGGTGACAATAAAAGTTATTACCAGTTACCGTCGCCGCCACAAACGGCAGTGCAGGCCAGCACCGTGCAGAGCCAGGGCAATCGTCAGTTATGGGTTGAGCAGGTTTCAGTGCCGGATTACCTGGCGGGTAATGGTGTAGTGTATCAAACCACGGATGTGCAATATGTTATTGCGAATAACAATCTGTGGGCCAGCCCGCTTGACCAGCAACTGCGCAATACGCTGGTCGCTAACCTGAGCAATCAGTTGCCGGGTTGGGTTGTGGCATCGCAGCCGCTGGGCAGTGAGCAGGACACGCTGAATGTTACGGTGACCGGTTTCCACGGGCGTTATGATGGTCGCGTTATTGTCAGCGGGGAGTGGTTGCTCAAACACCAGGGGCAACTGATTAAGCGACCGTTCCATATTGAGCTCAAGCAACAGCAAGATGGGTATGATGAAATGGTGAAAATGTTGGCTCAGGGCTGGCAGCAGGAGGCGGCGAGCATAGCCGCACAGCTAAATCGTCTGCCATAAGAAAATTTAATCAAAAATGAACCGTCATGGCTAAAAACCGTGACGGTTTTTTTTATCAGTATGCTCCGTACATTAGTTGTGCTGGCTCACATTTTTTGTACAAATGAATTTCTGTGTAGCTCACATTTATGACACTGGCGTGAATTTTGCGCATTGACGACAACGCCTATTCAAGGTATTCGTTACCTGTGGCTGCACATTAAGTGACCACTGTTTTCTTTTCCACCAGATCAAAGAGTGAGGGAAACGAGGCATGAAGAGACAAAAACGAGATCGCCTGGAACGGGCACATCAACGTGGTTATCAGGCTGGTATTACCGGACGCCCGAAAGAAATGTGTCCGTACCAAACCCTGAATCAAAGGTCCGAATGGCTGGGAGGCTGGCGAGAGGCCATGGAAGACAGGGCCGTTATCGCCTGATTCTGTCTCTTTAAAAAGAAACCTCCGCAATGCGGAGGTTTCGCCTTTATAGCGGATGAGAATTCGCTATCAGAAAGTGGAGGTGTCCTGGAACAGGCCCACTTTCAGGTCGGAAGCAGTGTAGATCACGCGACCATCGACCAGAACTTCACCATCGGCCAGACCCATGATCAAACGACGGTTAACAACGCGTTTGAAGTGGATACGGTAAGTAACGGTTTTTGCTGTCGGCAGAACCTGACCGGTAAATTTCACTTCACCGACGCCCAGCGCACGGCCTTTACCTTCGCCGCCAAGCCAGCCGAGGTAAAAACCAACCAGCTGCCACATGGCATCCAGACCAAGACAGCCAGGCATCACCGGATCGCCGATAAAATGGCAGCCAAAGAACCACAGGTCCGGATTGATATCCAGCTCAGCTTCGACATAGCCTTTATTAAAGTTACCGCCGGTCTCGGTCATTTTGACCACACGGTCCATCATCAACATATTGGGTGCCGGCAATTGCGGGCCTTTTGCGCCAAACAGTTCGCCGCGACCAGAGGCAAGAAGATCTTCTTTTGTATAGGATTCGCGTTTATCTACCATGTTCTCAGTAAACCTTATTTGTAATTTCGGACGCAGGATAGCTAACACGTGTACGCTGAACAAGTCCGATCAGTTTTGGTTAAACCAATTCAACCAGCGCAGCGGCCACGGGAAACGGTGGCGTGCATCCTGTTGCGTCGCCTGTGCAATACGTTCCTGAATGAGTTGCTTGAGGTTGTTTTGTCCTTCAGCTTCCCACGGCAGGCCTGTTAATAAAGGTAGCGCATCACGAACATCGTCTACGGCCCAGATAAAGAATTGTTGTGCCTGAACCGCGTCCAGCAGTTCCTGATGCAACGAGAGATGACGTACATTTGCTGAAGGAATAATCACCCCTTGCTTACCTGTTAGCTCCCTCTGCTGGCAAATGGCGAAAAATCCTTCGATTTTTTCATTCAACCCGCCAACCGGCTGTGAACGACCGAACTGATCCACGGAGCCAGTGATCGCCAGACTCTGATTGATGGGCACTTCTGCAAGGGCGCTCATTAAAGCGCACAGCTCCGCCATAGAGGCGCTGTCGCCATCAACCTCGCTGTAAGATTGCTCAAAGGTTAGCGAGGCAGAGAAGGGAAGCTGCTGTTCCAGCTCCAGTTCCGCCATCAGGAACGCTTGCATGATCATCATGCCTTTCGCGTGGATATTGCCGCCCAGTTCGGCTTTGCGTTCAACATCGTTGAACTCGCCGTCACCGACATGAACGACGCAACTAATACGTGAAGGCTCACCGAAAGCACGTGGGTGACCAGGAAACTCGATGACTGACAGCGCGTTGATCTGACCAATCTGTTCGCCTTCGGTTTCGATGAGAATTTGTTCCAGCAGAATTTCGTCCTGCATCCGTTCAGCGAGGAATCCTTCGCGCCATTCACGTTGAGCAAACATCGAGCGAAGTTCTTCGCCACTGAACGTTGCGCCTGTGGTTGTCGCCGCGACTTCCCTCAACTGGCGCGCCAGCCATAATGGGCAGAGCGGCAACGTCTCCTGATCGCCGGTATAGCGCACGGCTTCACGAACTAACGGCTGCCACGCATCGGTACCGGGTGAGGGGAGCTGAGCGCTGTGGGCAACCTGCTCGACCCATTGACGCCAGATTCCCATTGTTTCGGCATCCACAATTTGCAGCGTTTCTTCATATTCGCTGTAAATTGCCTGGGCGGCCAGATCGGGCTCCATCTCCTGGAAATCAGCCAGCGATTCGCGTTCTCCAACAAGAATGACTTTCAGATCCAGCGGCATAGACGGGATACTTACCGGCAGAGGGCGAGATTCGTCGAAGGAGATCCAGTCAAAACGGTGCTGAGACACCATTGTTTTCAGACGCATCCACAGCAGCGGTTGCGCAAGCAACGTGCGCAGGGAAATGATTAGCACGCCGCCGTTTGCCTGATGTACCAGACCAGGCTGCAAAGTAATTTCATGATTGAACTGACGCAAACAACCAAACAGTTGCTCCGCTTCGATCCACTCAGCAATTGCTACAGGCTTACTTCCCGTGAAAGTAGATTGCGCACTGGTTGCCGGGTCAAAACTTACGGATGAGCCGTTGATGTTGTATTGCCCCCCGACAAGCGGGCGGTCCTGAGGGAGCATTTCTCCGGTAGCGCTGGCAATAAGTGCCAGGTATTCAGCTTCTTCTGGCGCTTTTGCCAGTAAAAAGCGTGACGTCGCCTGCGGATAGAGCAGTTGCTCCAGCGCGTACTGTAATCGGGGTTGCGTATCGGCCAGCGAGAAGACCGCTTCGTGCGCAGATCCGGACGATTCAAAAACTTCCTGATAGCTTTCAGTATCAGGAACCAGGTCGTTCCATTCAAGTTTTGTAATGGTCAAAGTCGTTTTTTTGGTCTGGTGTAAAAGGCGAGATTATACCGTAAACCCTTCTTTAACACACCGGGATTACGCGCTTTCGCGATGCGAAGCTGGATGATAGCTCACAGCGGATGATTTCTTTTAAGCAGAGTGACAAAAAACTGATATTCTGAACTGAGTTACACGGTAACGTTGAGAGAGCAATGAAATATCAACAACTGGAAAATCTCGAAAGCGGCTGGAAATGGAAGTATCTGGTTAAAAAGCACCGTGAAGGGGAACTGATCACGCGTTATATAGAAGCTAGTGCTGCGAAGGAAGCCGTCGATGTATTGTTGACCCTCGAAAATGAGCCGGTACAGGTGAATGAATGGATTGGTCTCCATATCAATCCGGCACTGGTTAACCGAATGAAACAGACTATCCGTGCCAGGCGTAAACGGCATTTTAACGCGGAGCACCAGCATACGCGTAAAAAGTCAATCGACCTGGAGTTTGTCGTCTGGCAACGACTTGCGGGGCTGGCGCAGCGGCGGGGGAAAACACTGTCTGAAACGATTGTACAACTGATTGAGGACGCGGAACATAAAGAGAAGTATGCTTCGCAGATGTCCACACTGAAACATGATTTGCAGGCGCTGTTAGGTAAAGAGTGAGTTTTCCCTAAGACGTGACAGAATTTCAGGCAATAAAAAACCCCGCACTCTGGCGGGGTTTTTGCTAAGACGTAAACTTAAGCCTGCGGCTGAGTTACAACGTCTTTGCTGCCTTTCACTTCGATCTCTACGCGACGATCCGGTGCCAGGCAATCGATCAGCGCTGCGCGTGGTTTCACGTTGTCGCAGGTGCTGCCGGTAACCGGGTTGGATTTGCCCATACCACGTGCGGAGATTTTGTTCGCCGGGATACCTTTGGAGACCAGGTAATCAACAACGGACTGAGCACGTTTCTCGGACAGGCCCTGGTTGTAAGCGTCAGAACCGATACGGTCGGTGAAGCCCAGAACCACTACTGAACCGTCTTTCGGATCCAGGTTGCTCAGCTGACCATACAGCTGATCCAGCGCCTGCTGACCTTCCGGTTTCAGAGTTGCTTTGTTGAAGTTGAACAGAACGTCAGACTTCAGGGTGAAGTGTTTGGTCTGCACTTCCGGAGCCGGAGCCGGTGCCGGAGCTGCAACTACCGGAGCTGCATCTTCCTGCTGACCGAAACGGTAGGAAACGCCTACGCTCAGCATACCGTTATCCGGGCGAGCACCAACGGTGCTTGCGTCACCGATGTTGTTAACCCACTGGTATTCCAGACGGGTAGCGATATCACGAGTCAGTGCATACTCAACACCACCAGCGAAGACCGGAGAAACACCGGTATCGTGATCTTTGAAGCCCTGGTTGCTCTGACCATCAGCACGCCATACCATACCACCCAGACGGGTATAGATATCCAGATCGTCAGTGATCGGGTAACCCAGTTTAGCAGTCAGTTGAACGCCCTGAGATTTGAACGCGCCGTTAACTGTGTCGCCTTTGTACGGCATACGGCCCAGCCAGTCATAACCCAGTTCGAAACCAACGTACGGGTTAACCTGGTAGCCACCGAACGCACCAGCACCCAGTTGGCTTTCGTGGGTCGGGCCATCGTTCTGCCATACCGCACCTTTGTCATGATACTGGGACCAACCCAGTTTGCCACCTGCATACCAGGTGTTATCTTTCGGAGCGGCCTGCGCTACGGTAGCGAAACCAGCCAGTGCCACTGCAATCGCGATAGCTGTCTTTTTCATTTTTGCGCCTCGTTATCATCCAAAAATCGCCATGGTTATCTCTCAGAGATGCCACGGTTAAATCCTTCACCGGGGGCGTTGCTCACTAACTATTCAACAGATATCTTTACCGATATCTTTGGCTTATGCCGAGCACCCCTGGCGATGTAAAGTCTACAACGTAGTTGGAAACTTACAAGTGTGAACTCCGTCAGGCATATGAAAAAAAAGGCTTTGTATACACAATATTTAACAATTCCGCTGTTATTTTGTCCGATGCAATTAAGCTGAAAAGCGCGCCACGCAGGCTTTGTCGCTGTATTTTGCGGATAAAATGCAAAAGCAACCTTCAGGCAAAAATAATCCCAGGAATACTCTTAAATTTACTCAATGATACAAATTTGAGTGAATTTTTATCCCGGAATGCTGTCTCGCAGCCAGGGGATCATGGCGTACTGGACGCATAACGAAGCCGATCGCGTTGCCTTCTTCTGCTGCCATCACCAGACGGTGGTGCTCATCTTCGGTTAATTCTTCCGCATGCCAGCCAATTACGACGCTATAGTTCCCGGTGCGTAATGCGCGGATCATTGATTCCAGCGTCAGGCAAGGTGAAAGCTGGTTAACCTGCATCACCTTGGTGAGTGGCAGACCAACGGATTGCACCCATTCACGGCTCAGTTTCTGCTGTGGCGTAAGCCATAACTGCCAGCGG
This sequence comes from Kosakonia radicincitans DSM 16656, assembly GCF_000280495.2. NCBI lineage: Bacteria > Pseudomonadati > Pseudomonadota > Gammaproteobacteria > Enterobacterales > Enterobacteriaceae > Kosakonia > Kosakonia radicincitans. Next base: position 3,657,025 of record NZ_CP018016.1, on the reverse strand, counting down.
GACTGTTGGCCAAGTTGCTGCAACAAGGGCAATAAAAGAAGCTGTGTCATTCCTGGCTGATCTTCGCGATAAACCACTTCGCTAATAAGCCCGGACGCTCCGCGGGAGGAGTCAGCATGATTTAACGTAGTGAGTGCGGAATCGAATGTCGTTGAACGCTTAGCATAGCCTGAAGTGTACATAATCAATCCAGCCCTGTGAGTTACTGTATAAACATACAGTAACCCCTGAATGTTCAAAGATCAACCTCAATTTCTGAAACTATCTCGCATTTTTGTTTTGTCTTTACCGCACAACGAAAAATTCGCTTGCTGTCCCGTCCACAGTTGCCTATGTTCCTGCCTAACGAAACAGCTAACATTGTAGTGGCTTTACTGTGTGATTTATAAGGAAAAAATCATGGAAGACCTTTCTTATCAGCGTATATATCAATCATGTGAATGTCTCACATCGCTTGGCGAAATTCGTCACCGTGCGCATTTTGGCGGTTATAGCTTGTCGGTGGATGACACGGTTTTTGCAATGGTGGCCGAAGGAGAGCTTTATCTGCGGGCCTGTGAACAAAGCGCTCAATATGCAATAACGCACCATGCGCCACTTTTAGTATTCAACAAACGTGGACGGGAGGTTTCGTTAAATTACTACTTTGTGGATCAGGCATTATGGAACGATCGCCCTATGCTGCTGGAACTTTCGGCATATTCTCTCGATGCTGCACGGCGTGAAAAAGTGCAGCGCAGCGCCCGGAAACGTCTTCGCGATCTCCCTAATCTGACGTTTCAGCTCGAAATGCAGCTTCGTGATGTCGGAATTATGGATGTACAGACGTTGCGTCTTCTTGGCGCAAAGGCCAGTTGGCTCAGGTTGCGGAAAGCGAATTGCCATCTGGGGGTGAAAATTCTTCTGGCGCTGGAAGGCGCTATTACTGGATTGCACGAAGCGGCGCTCCCGGCGCAGACGCGCCAGGAACTGATGGAGTGGTTCACTATTGTGATGAAGAAAACGGCCAATCCTCACTGAACCAGTTGGCTTTTCAGACGGCAAACTTCCGGCAATAATGCGATAAGCAGGCCTATCTGTTGAAGGACCAGCGGCTCTTTGCTATCCGGGCGCGGATCTAAATGTTTAATGCGCTGCGACAGGGAACTTAGCGTTTCCTGTACGCGCGCATGATCAGAAGGAAGGTGATGCAGGGCGTCGTCTACATAACAGACGGCGTCATCAAGCAGACGCAAAATATCGGGATGGGTGAGCTGCTCGCGATGCGCACCAAGTGCAGAAATATAGCTGGTAAAGGTGTGGTTCAGGCACAGTAAACGGAATGCCACATCGCGGAGTTCAGGCGATGCACCGGGTTCTGAAGACATATTGGATACGACCGACGCCAGCTCAGCATCACGGTTATAAGCATTGCGCCGGGCAATACGGTACGCCAGCCGGTTGTCGCGCCCCTGATGATATTGTTCCAGAATAGCGTCGAGGTAACGGCAGTTGGCATCGAAAGCCTGCTCTGTCACGCGTGGCAGGTGGCGAAAACGCCAGTCAGGCCAGATAAAGCTTACCGCCGCCCAGGCAATCACGCAGCCTATAAGAGTGTCAATGATACGGGGAATCGCTACTTCAAAACCCTCGCCGAGCAGATTAAAGCAGAGCAGCACCAGCAGGGTGATAAACATCGTAGCATGCGCGTATTGCACGGTGCGAAAAGCAAAAAACAGTACGCCGGTAATCACGATCAGCACCAGTTGCCCTTCATGGGAAGGAACGAAATAGAGCACCGGCAAACCTATCGCCACACCTACCAGCGTGCCGATGACGCGCAGGGTCAGACGATGGCGGGTGGCGTTATAGTTGGGCTGGCAAACGAAAAGACTGGTCAGCAGGATCCAGTAACCATGCTGTAAACCGGTGATCTGAATAAATGCGTAGCCAACACACAGTACCAGCGACATACGTACAGCGTGGCGGAAAAGCGCAGACTCCGGCGTCAGATTATTGCGCAGCCGCAACCAGATATCGCTAAAGCTATTCAGGCTGTCATCCGCTAACTGGTTTTCTGTCTCATTCAGAAGCTGGGACTGCGGCTGTTCCGTTTCGATCGTAGCTAATTGCGCGTCAATCGCGCGCAGGTTATCAAGCAGAAAACCCAGAGCTTTCAGATGATCGGCTGACGTTACGCCGCTGGCGCGAATGCGATCTAACGCGGCATCAAGATGAGTAAACGCACGTTCGAAGCGTGAATCATGTTGATAGGGCGTTCGCAGCAGAATGGCATGTGACAGCCTGTCGCAGGCCTGCGATTGCATTGATAGCAGACGCTGAAAGCGGAACATCACATCGCTGTAACGGAAATGTTCGCGCAGCGTCTGGTATTGAATGTGCGATGAGCTGGCGCGTTCATGGATATCCTGCGCGGCAAAATAGTAATGCAGGGACTGGCGCGTGCTTCGTTGTCCACGATCGCCACGCAGGCGCGTCAGCAATGTTGCTTTGGTCTGGTTGAGCGTAGCGACGAGCTGACCATTCGCCAATGCCAGATCGTAAAGTGGCGCCTGGCTTTCATCTTCAATATCCGGATCAAACAGGCGGGATTTCAGTTCAAGGTAGTGTGCCAGTTGTCCGTAACTGCGTGAAAGGTTGTCCTGCAAAGCGCGAACGGGGAAAACAAGGTGCCCAACCAGCGTCAGGAAATTGAACCAGACTGCGCCTGCCAGCAACAGCAGTGGTTGCTGATACCACTGGTCGAAAAGCGAAATCCCCAGCATGGTGTAAACCGCAATCAGCAAGGCACCAAAAGCGATGGTGGCGTAGCGCTGCCCAAGCCCGCCTAACAAGATAAAACCGCAGGTGGAGCTGACAAGCCCGATAGCAAACAGCCACGGCCACGGGAACAGCAATTCGACGGAGGCAGAAGCAATAAAAAAGGAGATCAACGTGATGATCAGGTTCTTCAGCCGTCCGCTCAGGCGATCGTCCAGATCGGCCAATGCGGCAGCCACGACGCCCAGCGTTAAGGGGATGGTCAGTTTGACCTCGCCAAGCAGCCAGGGGAGCGCTGCTGTTCCGCAGAGGGCAATAAAAATTCTGACGTTATACAGCCAGGCGCTATTCCATGTGTAACGACGAAGCAGAGGGCTTAACATAGCGGCATTCGGTCCGGTTACTGAAAACGACGACGAGCGTTAGCTTCGCGGGCTGCGCGGGCGGTTTCGACGGAAACCACACGACGACCCACTGGCCAGAGCGCAATCGCCGCAATTTTAAAATTCGCCACGCCTACCGGGATGCCGATAATGGTGATGCACTGCGCGATACCGGCGGCAATATGCATGACGCATAACCACCAGCCAAACAGCACAAACCAGATGACATTCAGAGCTGTTCCCCCCGCGTTCAGCAGGCTATTCTGGCGCTCAGGTTCCAGTTCATCTATATGAATCGCTTCATTTCCCCACGGAACAAGCGAGAGCTTCGTGATTTCCCAGCAGGAACGCGTCAGCGGCAGCGTTACAATCAGCACGATACTGACCACGGTTGCCAGCAACCAGCCCAGTGTGGTGGCAAAACCACCAAGAACAAAGTTCAGAATATTCAGAACAGTACGCATAAAACCTCAGAACAACCCTATGAGTGGTGTATCCCGGCAATTGTAACGACTTTTTGGACTGGAGCGCCAATTCTCTGGCAGGTAAACTGGCTTTTATTGTCACAGGCTGAGAACGATAAGTCATGGAACTGAAAGCGACTTCACTGGGAAAACGGTTAGCCCAGCACCCGTACGATCGCGCGATAATTCTGAACGCGGGCATCAAAGTCACGGGTGACCGGCATGAATACCTTATTCCTTTTAATCAGTTGCTGGCAATTGAGTGCAAACGCGGGCTGGTCTGGGGCGAGATGGAGTTTCAGCTTGCCGATAAGAAAGTGGTGCGTCTTCACGGCACGGAGTGGAGCGAAACCCAACGTTTTTATCACCATCTTAATGAGCGCTGGAGTAAATGGGGCGCGGAGATGAGCGAAGTAGCGGCTGGCGTGCTATCGGAGCAGCTTGAGCTTATTGCCGGGCGTGTCGATCAGGCGAAATGGTTGACGCGCAAACAGCTTACCGGACTACAACAGCAGTTGCAGCAGGCGTTTACTGCGCTGCCGATGCCCGTAAGTCGACTGACGGAGTTTGAGAACTGCCGCGAGCTCTGGCAGCAGTGCCAGGCATGGCTGAACGATGTTGAAGAACGAAGAGCGCAGCATAATAAGGCCTATACCGAGGCGATGCTCACGCAATATGCCGCCTTTTTTGAGCAGATAGAAAGTTCCCCGCTCAATCCTTCGCAGGCGCGAGCCGTGGTGAATGGAGAACAGTCGCTGCTGGTGCTGGCCGGAGCCGGCAGTGGTAAAACCTCCGTATTGGTGGCGCGCGCTGGCTGGTTGCTTACGCGCGGCGAGGCGGCTCCCGATCAGATTTTACTATTAGCTTTTGGCCGCAAGGCGGCTCAGGAAATGGATGAGCGCATCCGCGAACGGCTGCATACCGAAGAGATTACCGCGCGGACTTTCCATGCGCTGGCGCTGTATATCATCCGGCAGGGCAGTAAAAAAGTGCCTGCGCTGAGCGAACTGGAGAACGACACTGCCGCGCGCATGGCGCTGCTTACGGAAACCTGGTGTCAGCAGTGCAGCGAGAAAAAGGCGCAGGCAAAAGGCTGGCGGCAATGGCTTGAGGAGGAGATGGCCTGGGACGTGCCGGAAGGCAATTTCTGGGAAAATGACAAACTTCAGCGCCGCATAGGGCCACGCCTCGATCGCTGGATCGGCCTGATGCGAATGCATGGCGGTGCGCAGGCTGAAATGATTGCCGACGCGCCAGAAGAGGTACGCGACCTGTTCAGTAAACGTATTAAGCTGATGGCTCCGCTATTAAAAGCCTGGAAAGCAGCGCTGAAGGCGGAAAATGCGGTCGATTTCTCAGGTCTGATTCATCAGGCCATCAATGTGCTGGAGAAAGGGCGTTTTATCAGTCCATGGAAGCATATCCTGGTGGATGAATTTCAGGATATTTCCCCACAGCGAGCGGCGCTGCTGGCGGCCTTGCGTAAACAAAACTCGCAGACTACGTTGTTTGCCGTCGGTGATGACTGGCAGGCTATCTACCGGTTTAGCGGGGCGCAGCTTTCGCTGACCACCGCGTTTCATGACTACTTTGGCGAGGGCGATCTTTGTGCGCTCGATACCACTTACCGTTTCAATTCACGCATCGGTGAAGTAGCAAATCGCTTTATTCAGCAAAACCCGTGGCAACTGGCGAAGCCGCTTAACAGCCTGACCGCTGGGGATAAACACGCGGTAACGCTGATGGTTGAGGATCAACTCGATGCCTTACTGGATAAACTCAGCGGTTATGCGACGCCCGAGGATCGCATCCTGGTATTGGCGCGTTACCATCACCGTAAACCGGAAAGTCTCGCGAAGGCTGCAACCCGCTGGCCGAAGTTGCAGCTCGATTTTATGACCATCCATGCCAGTAAAGGTCAGCAGGCAGATTATGTGATCGTGGTGGGGTTAGATGAGGGGCAGGACGGTTTTCCTGCTCCGGCGCGCGAGTCGATTATGGAACAGGCGCTGCTACCTCAGACAGAAACGTTTCCTGACGCGGAAGAGCGGCGATTGCTGTACGTGGCGTTAACGCGCGCGCGTAAGCGTGTCTGGCTGCTGTTTAATAAAGAAAACCCGTCGCGTTTTGTCGATATCCTCAAATCGCTGGATGTTCCTCAGGCGAGAAAACCCTGACAACAGGCGGCTTTTGCCGCCTGTGCTTACTTCAGCCGTTCGGCCAGATAGCGTTGATAATCCGGGATCAAAATGTCGACGCTGTCGTTGAATTGCGGTGAGGCGATAATAAAGTCCGCTGTCGATAAGTTAGTCGCCACCGGGATGTTCCAGACCGTCGCCAGACGCAGCAGCGCTTTGACATCCGGATCGTGCGGAACGGCATTCAGCGGATCCCAGAAGAAAATCAGCACGTCGATTTTCCCTTCTGAAATCAACGCGCCTACCTGTTGGTCACCGCCCATGGGGCCGCTCAGCATGGCGTTCACTTCAAGACCTGTCGCACGCTGAATCAAATTACCGGTCGTGCCGGTGGCATAAAGTTCATGTTTTGCCAGCACCGGCTGGTGCCGCTCTACCCACTTCATTAACGATTGCTTGCAGTGATCGTGTGCCACCAGTGCAATATGTTTGCGCACGGGTAGGGTGCGAGTTGTTGATTCCATCATCGGTTCCCGTCAGTTATTTTCGCTACAGATTACTGGAAGCACCTGATGCTGCAAGAGAAGTAGATAAAAAAATCTGAAAATGGTTGAGAGGCTCTGTTTGACGTACACTTTGGGAAATCGCCCGGAGGAAACCATGAAAGAAACCGAGATCGCCGATATTTTACAATCGACCCAGACTATTGCGCTGGTGGGGGCAAGCGATAAGCCTGACCGCCCGAGCTATCGCGTTATGAAATACCTGCTGGATCAGGGATATCACGTGATCCCCGTTTCGCCAAAAGTCGCCGGCAAAACGCTGCTTGGGCAGCAGGGATATGCAACGCTCGCGGAAGTGCCGGAAAAAATCGATATGGTGGATGTCTTCCGCAACTCGGAAGCGGCCTGGGGTGTGGCGCAGGAAGCCATTGCTGCTGGTGCGAAAACGCTGTGGTTGCAGTTAGGGGTGATTAACGAGCAGGCGGCAGTGCTGGCGCGTGAGGCAGGATTACGGGTGGTGATGGATCGTTGCCCGGCGATTGAAATACCCCGGTTGGGCCTGGCGAAGTAAAAAAATACCCCGCAGTCGGCGGGGTATGTTCAGTTACGCAGGCGTGGCGCCTGAAGTTGTCTGCGGATGGTGCGCGCCAGTTCGTCCATTGAGGGTTGTTCCGGGTGCTCATCCATCACTTCACTGGTGAGTTGCGCCTCCGCGAGGTAGGTATGAACCGCCTGGCCGTCGTCATCTTCCATAACGACATGATACCAGGGCAGAGCGCGTAACTCGTCGTTTACCGCCAGCTCATCCGCCGACGGCTCCTCAAGTGAATATTCAGGGTCGATATCGACCACCACGCCAAGATATCCCAGCAGCGAATGGCGAACCTGCTGACCGATACCGAATTTGCTGGCTATCATTGTCACCTCCCGGGAACCTTCTGTTCCCTCAGATATGAGGGTGCGGCTCCAAAATTCAAGTTACATGACGCGACAGGCAAACCCTTTCAGATACAGCCCTTCCGGGTAGGGAGCGATCACAGGATGATCGGCGGCCTGACGGAACTGTTCTATAAATTGTACATCACGGCCTGCATCTATTGCGGCATCGGCGATGATTTTCTGAAATAAATCGGTGGTCATCAAACCGGAACAGGAAAATGTCAGCAGTATGCCGCCAGGGTTCAGCAACTGAATCGCCAGCATGTTGATATCTTTATAACCCCGGCATGCGCCCATCAATTGGCTCTTGTTTTCAACGAACTTCGGCGGATCCATCACGATCACATCGAAGGTTTCGCCCCGATCGCGGTATTTGCGCAGCAGCTTGAACACATCATCGCGGACAAACTCGGCTTTACTCAGATCAAGCTTGTTGAGCGTGACGTTCTGCTTTGCCACATCCAGCGCTTCCTGGGAAGTATCCACGCTGACAACCTGGCGGCAGCCGCCCATTAGTGCAGAAACGGCAAAGCCGCCGGTATAGGAGAAACAGTTCAGAACGCGCTTATCCGCGACATAGCGGCGGGTCGCCAGGCGACTGTCGCGCTGATCAAGGTAGTAGCCGGTTTTATGGCCGCCCTGAATATCGACATACAACTTCATGCCGTTCTCTTCGATGGGCAGCAACGCAGGCGGCAACTCACCAAGTACAGGGCCCTGCGTCAGTTCCAGCCCCTCTTTTTTACGCACTGCGACATCGCTGCGATCGTAAACAGAGCATTGCGGATAGAGGGTTTGTAGCGCGGAGAGAAGCGCCGGACGCTGGTATTCCGCGCCTGCGCTCAGCAACTGCAATACGAGGAAATTACCAAAACGGTCGATAGTCACGCCGGGCAGCCCGTCGGATTCCCCCGCAATCAGGCGATAGCTGTCCAGCCCGTCGCGCTGCGCCAGCCAGTCACGCCACTGCTGAGCCTGTTGCAGGCGACGCGTAAAGAAAGCGATATCAATACTTTCATCTTTATCGAACGTCCAGACGCGAGCGCGAATTTGCGAGGCAGGCGACAGCGCTCCGCGCGCCAGCCATTTGCCCTGGTGATCAACGATATCAACGGTTTCACCGAGGCTGGCTTTGCCCTCCATCCGTGCGACTGCACCGGAGAAAACCCAGGGGTGACGGCGCAGCAATGATTTCTCGCGCCCTTTGGCTAACACTAAACGTACGCTCATATTCGGCTATTCTGTAGACTGAAGAAAATGGGCGCTATTGTCACGGGTTCGCCGGGCAAATGCAACGCGCCAGCACAGAAAGGGGAACAAGATGACACAAGTTTGCACAATTGCCTGGGTACACGGAATGGTGCAGGGCGTCGGATTTCGTTATAGCACGCAGCATGAAGCTCAGCGTCTGGGGCTAACGGGGTATGCACGTAATCTGGACGACGGCAGTGTCGAGGTGGTGGCTTGCGGAGAAGCGGAAAATGTCGACAAACTGGTGGCATGGCTGAAAGCGGGGGGGCCGCGCAGCGCCCGGGTTGACAGAGTGCTGACTGAACCGCATCAACCCGGCAGAGAATGGACGAACTTTGGCATCCGCTATTAAATACATTTCACCGGTTTAGGCAGGCCGGCGATTTTCGTCGCCTGTTTTGCCGGGCCTTTCGGGAACAGGCGGTACAGATAGCGGCTGTTGCCTTTCTCTTCGCCAAATTTATTCGCCATCGCTTTTACCAGCATGCGAATGGCCGGCGAGGTATTAAATTCCAGATAGAATTCGCGCACAAAGCGCACCACTTCCCAGTGTTCCGGGGAGAGTGTAATGCTTTCTTGTTGCGCAATAACCTCTGCCAGAGCTTCGCTCCAGTGGGAGGTATCTTTCAGATAGCCTTCGCTATCGGTTTCAATTTCTTTGCCTTCAAACATCAACATAGTTTTTCACAACGTCAGTCAACAACGGCGGCAGTGTAGCAAAAAACAAAGCCCCGCATAAGCGGGGCTTGTTGTACAGATGTGCCGTTTAGTCTCTGCTGGCGAAGCCCAGAATACTCAGCAGGCTGACAAAAATATTGTACAGCGAGACATACAGGCTGACGGTTGCACGAATATAGTTCGTTTCGCCGCCATGAATGATGTTGCTGGTTTCAAACAGAATCGCGCCGCTGGAAATCAGGATAAACACGGCGCTAATTGCCAGGTGCAGTGCCGGTAGCTGCAGGAAGATATTCGCCACCATACCGATCAGCACAACCACTACGCCCGCCATCAGCATACCGCCGAGGAAGGACATATCTTTGCGCGTGGTCAGCACGTAAGCCGAGCAGCAGAAAAACACCAGCGCAGTACCGCCGAGCGCCAGCCCGATCACATCACCCATACCGGCTGACAGATAGGCATTCAGGATTGGCCCAAGGATATAACCCAGGAAACCGGTGAATGCGAACGCCGCCAGAATACCGGTCGGTTTGTTGGCCAGTTTATAGGTCAGGAACATCAAACCGTACATTCCCACCAGCGTCAGGATCAGCCCCGGCGAAGGCAGCATCAGCACGGTGCTGGCTGTGGCGGTGATAGCGGAAAACGCCAGCGTCAGGCTAAGCAGAAAATAGGTATTGCGTAAAACTTTGTGCGTGCTGAGCAGGGAACTGCGGTCACGCGATGAAGTAATAATACGATCCATGAGTCACTCTCTTATGACAGATGTAATTGTCTGCCGAGTCTAGAAAAGACTGGCTTTGTAACAAAGTTGTTTTACCCATCTTTACTCATAAAGCAAGGGTACCAGCACAATATTTCCTGCGACGAAATGAGCTCCAGGCAGAATAAAGGGATTAATGTGAAGCAGAACCATATCGGTGTCTTATATGTCACTGAAATCTATTGCTATATAAATCTTTGGGCGCTAAGAGTGTAAACGCGTCGGCATACTATAAATGAATAAGGCGAAAAGGACATGAAACCACAACCACGTAATCATATTGCACTTTCCCTCCTGGCTGTCGGCATTCTGAGCGCATGCAGTGGCGCGTTTGCCGCAACCGTGCCAGCAGGGACTGTGCTGGCAGAAAAACAGGAACTAGTACGCAACAATGGCAGCGAGCCCTCTTCACTGGACCCGCAGAAAGTAGAAAGCGACGTCGAATTTAATATTATTAGCGATATCTTCGACGGGCTGGTGGCAGTCAGGAACGACGGTTCCATCGAACCGCGCCTCGCGGAAAAATGGGAGAACAAGGACAACACGGTCTGGGTATTCCATTTGCGTCCGGGCATCACCTGGTCAGATGGTACCGCCATCACCGCGAAAGATGTGGTCTGGAGCTGGCAGCGTTTAGTCGATCCGAAAACCGCATCACCTTACGCCAGCTATCCTGGCAACATGCACATTCTGAATGCGGCGGAGATTGCATTAGGCAAGAAATCGCCTGATACGCTGGGGGTAAAAGCGCTGGATGATTCAACGCTGGAAGTCACGCTGACGCAGCCAACGGCCGCGTTCCTGGCGATGCTGGCGAACCCGACGCTGGTGCCGCTCGATCCGGTGCTGATTAATCGCTTTGGCGATAAGTGGACCAAACCGGAGCATATCGTTACCAGCGGCGCATATAAGGTCACCGACTGGGTGGTCAACGAACGCATCGTTGCCGAGCGCAACGCGCGCTACTGGAACAACAAACAGACGGTCATTAATAAAGTCACCTATCTGCCCATTAATGCCGAAACGGCGGATGTTAACCGCTACAAGGCGGGTGAAATCGATATTACTTACACCATTCCGGTGAATCAGTTCGCGCAGCTACAGCAAACGCTGGGCGATCAGGTACATGTCTCACCGCAACTGGCGACCTATTATTACGAGTTTAATACCACCAAAGCGCCGTTTAACGATCCGCGCGTACGCCGCGCGCTGAATATGGCTCTGGATAAGGACATCATCGCCGATAAAGTGATGGGGCAGGGGCAGCGTCCGGCATGGGTTATCAGCCAGCCGCAAATCGGCGGCGTGAAAATCGCGTCGCCGGATTATGCGTCATGGCCGCGTGAAAAGCGGATAGCCGAAGCGAAAAAACTGCTTAACGAAGCCGGGTTCAACGCGTCGCATCCGCTGAGCTTCAATCTGCTTTATAACACCATGGAGACGCATCAGCGTATAGCCATTGCCGCCAGTTCGATGTGGAAGAAAAACCTCGGCGTGGAAGCGAAGCTGCAAAATCAGGAGTGGAAAACCATGCTGGATACCATGCATACCGGCAATTTTGATGCGGTACGCTATGCATGGATTGCCGACTATGATGATGCCGCGACCTTCCTGAATAACTTCCGAACCGGCGACAGCGAAAACACCAGCAAGTACAGCAATCCGGCGTATGACGAAGCGATGCAAAATGCGGCGAAAGCGAAGGACGTTGCCGAACGCGGGAAATACTACCAGCAAGCGGAAGATCTCCTCGCCCAGGATGTTCCGGCCATTCCGGTCTACCATTACGTGCGTACGCATCTGGTGAAACCGTGGGTGGGAGGTTTTGCGCCTGACAGTCTCGGTGTCTATCTGACAAAAGATTTGTACATCAAGAAACACTAAGTTTTGCCGGGAGGCGCGCTGAATAAACGATCATAACGCTGATATTTCAGACAAATAACACGTTTTTGATTGTTTTTCAGGCAAACAAACATTCTCAGGCTTTACAGACGACCCGGGGATGTTTATAGTGCGCCTCATTCCGGAAGTGTGGCCGAGCGGTTGAAGGCACCGGTCTTGAAAACCGGCGACCCGAAAGGGTTCCAGAGTTCGAATCTCTGCGCTTCCGCCAGATTAAACAAGGGGTTAGCAATAAGCTAGCCCCTTTGTTTTTGAGGCGAAGAATTGAAAAAGAATATTCGCGAAGAATATCGCATCCTCACATTTGCATAATCATTCACTTTTTCCCAATAACCGGGCGATCAAGCGTCGGACTGATTTGTACTTTTCGGTCGTAGATCAGCACCTGGCTTTCTGTTTTATGCCCGCTGAAAATCTGTTTATCTCTGCTGCTTCCCTCAAAATCTGAAATAGCTTTAGCCTTGATATCGTGGAAGGTATAGTCCAGCTGGCGGCCCAGTTCATTTTGTGCCGCGCGCACGGCTTTAAGCCAACGATTGTTAAAGGTCTTGCGGATAAACTGGCCCCGATCGCTGTTGTAAATCACAAGCCCATCAGGGGACAGTTTCGGACATTCCACCTGTGCCGTTTCCAGTGCCTCGCGCAGGCGAGGTGTCCAGGCCTTGATCTGTTTCTTCCCTGTCTTGCCCTGCTGAATGAAAATCCCTTTATCAGAAATCTGCATCCAGCCCAGTCCCAGAACATCAGCTTGCCGCGCCGCGCACAGGTAGGAAATCTCCATTGCAGCTTTAACGACGTGATCGGCATGTTTATAAATTGTCAGGTAGTCCTCGTCCGTGATGTATTGCTCACGCGCTTTGAGAGAGAATTTGCGGACGCCAGCGGCTGGGTTACTTTTGACATAACCACGTTCATATCCCCAGCGGTACACGCGAGACATGCTGCTCATCTCCTGGTTCGCCTGGTTCTTGCTTTGCACCCCACGACGATCCATAAACTGGCGCACATCTTCAGGCCTGATAAGATCGGCTTTCACTTTACCGAATACAGCGAGCAGCTTTTTCTGGTGTTGCAGGTAGTCCCGCTGGGTGCGTATCGCCAGTTCAGTGTAATAGGCACTTTTAAGGAACATTCCCCAGAGTTTTTCGAATGTCATTATGTCGCTGTGGTTACGGCGTTCTTCCTCGTAGCGCTTCCACAAAGCAGACATGGTTAGGGTGACCGGCCCCAGCGTAATCGTTTCGCGTGAGGTTGGTTTGTAGTAGTAACGTGTTTTTGTCTTTGATACGCGCGGCGGAAGCCTGTTATCAGCCGGATCCTTTCTGCTTCTTCCCATTTAAATTGCACCGAAATCGGGTTTTTCTTCTTCGCTGGCTTGCGCGGTGATCTGCCCGTTCAGAACGGCGTTTATGTGCGTCCACGTCACCATCGGACGGCCTTCGCGGTCTTCGATGTATGAAACGCCGCCACGGTCTAATACTTCCCGTTGTTTTGACGGTTTCTGATAGCCGGTAAATTCGATCAGCTCAGCGTCGGTCAGAAGATCGTTGTTTCTGGTCATGGTCTTTCCTCATCATTCTGCGTATTGCGTCATCGGCGGCATCGCATGAATCAGCTATATCGGACATGGTCAGTGTCCTTTTCCGCGCGCTGGCGGAGAGCCGACCGATTTTGATATCGAAATCTGAGAGCAAAACTGCTCCGGGTTGCCATCGCAGCATTGTGGCTCCTTTAGTGGTTCAGGGAGCCACAATGCTAACGATGGTGGATGGTTATTTCTGATTACGCTTAATCAGGTTTTCTCGATGGAACGCTCGCGGTTGCCGCGTCATCTTGACAGTTGGTGGCATGTGCAGCCATATCTCGCTGCGGCTGCGGGCTTCGATTATGCCGTTGGTACCATCAGGAAGCACAACATGCAGACCGTCGCCGGGTTTAAGAGTGATTTTCAGCATGGTTACCGTACCTGTAGCGAACGTTCGCCAGTTTCAAGATGAGCACCGGGCACCGGGTTAAGCAATTCTGCCGGGACTTCGCCGCCGTCTGCGGTGATCTGAGCTGCCGCCGCTTCGGCCGCTTCAATCGCTTCTTTGATGGCTTTTTTGTCAGGAGTGATCACGGTTTGGACGTCTACTACCTCATCGGGCAGCAGCTTCTCGTTGTCGATCACCACGCTCACCGAACCTTTGCGGGCGGTGAAAGTGTTTTTCACCGTCTTAAGGTTATCCAGCCCGGCTTCCAGCAGGCATGACAGAATGTATTTGCGCAGAGCCTTATCTTTATTCTCGAAAGACTTCTTGCGCTCAGCCAGGCGTTTCATTTCCTCTTCGCAGGTTTTTGCATTACCGAGGTTATTGCGCGCCACGACCATTACAGCGTCCAGCTTGTCGCCGAGTTGGCCTTCGATGCCCTCCAGCGTGTCGGCGATCATTTCCGGCGTAAATTCGTCTGAGGTTTCCAGCAGGTTCAACAGGCTAGAGTAGTCATTTGCTAATGCGATTGCAGTTACGTTGCTCATTTTGTAATCCTTAGGCTTTCACCAGATCCGAGAATGTTGAACGCCACATATGGCCACCATGAATACCAAGCTGTTTTGCCAGTGAAGCCATAGCTTCAAGCTTGTTATCACCGAAACCGGCAGGGGATGATTCCAGGTCAATAAAGTCAGCCTTGTGAGCACACCATGCGTTACCATCTTTTTTGATGGTTATGCCGATGACCTCAGCAAATTTTTCTGCATCGGCATCGTCGCAATGCCATTTTTCAGCCAGTTCGCTGACCCGTTGTTTGTTGGCACCAAGAGCCAGCGCCTCTACAAGAAATTCCCATGCTGTTTTTCTGCTGCTGGCATCTAAAGGCCATGAGCAGACAGCGAAGTCAGAATCCCTGATATCGACGATTGCATCTGGTGACGGCTTGTAAATGAGATCGCCATTTTCGTGAAGGTAGTACCAACCATTTTTGCTCACGATGCTTTCTCCTGTGCTTTTTTCAGTTCCTGAATGCGACCGTCTTTGATGTCCGTCAGTCGGCGCAGACGTCCGCTCAGATAGCGTGCATGCTGCGTATCACCTTTTTGCTCGGCGGCCTGTCGGTGTGTGTCCACTTCGCGGGCAATGGATGAATAGACCTTATTCACCTCATTTTCAGAAACGCCGGTGGCCAGCGTGTTGGCAATGCGGGAGAGTTTCTCGTCAAGTTCCTGCCGCAGCTGCGCCGCGCTTTCTGCGCTTTCGCTGGCGTTCTTGATCGCGAATTCTTCCTTGTTTTTCTGGCGGTATTCCGGGTTGTCGTACAGTCCCATGAAAATATCAGCGGCAAAGCCGAGGGAAGAGAGCGCCTTTTTGGTGGCGTCAGTCAGAGATTTTTTAGTGGCTTCGCCGTCGCAAATCGGCCCGTATTTACTATCGTAAAGGTAAGGAGTGCAGCCGTAAGAAAGCTCCTCCCCACGCTCGCCAAATTCATTCAGGTACCACAATTTGATTTTGATGACGTGGTTGATCTCGGTCAGGTAGCCACCTTTGCCATCAGGAATAAGTTCCCACGTCTGGTTTCCGTCAGCGCCTTTCACTTTGCGCGTGATCGGTGCGCCGTTGTCGAAACGCTCTTCGAGAATTTCCACGCCCCAGCCAATCCCTTTAGGGCCAAACTGACTGGTTGCCAGCATGGTCATATAGGTGCCGTTGATCGATGTTCCGCCGCCGTTCTGTGTAAATGCTTTGGTAAAGCGCTCATCGGTTTTAAAGACGCGTTTCCACAGCGCAAGATTTTCTGTGTCGGGGCGGGATTCGAGGCTTTTTTCTACTTCCTCCACGCGGGCGCGGGCAGCTTCTTCTTTTTCCAGTTGGTCGCCCAAAGTGCCCACGGATTCAAGTAATACTTTTGCCTTGTCACTCAGCTTTTCATCTGGTGCTGGTGTGTTTGTCGTTTCATTTCCGGCAGTCGCATAAATGCCATAACCCATTTCGTTGAGCGTTTCGCGCGCCTGCTGTGCCTGGCTTTCAGTAACGACGGGCTGTTGCACTTCCTGTTTTTCGCCCTGATTTGAGGGGGTGCCGATCAGCCCTTCGATGCTGTATTTTCCATCGCCGTGATTGACGACCTTTGTTTTTTCCTCTGGCTGGGTTTCAAAGCGGCCATTTTCAGCCAGCCAGGAATCGATATAACGACGCAGGGAATCCGGGAAATGGTAGGTGTCTTTTGCTGGCACATGCTGGATTACGCCGAATATTGATGCCCGGTCATAATTAAGAATCTTGTCAGTCGTCCGCAGAGCCGTAGACCAGCGTTTAAAATCTTCGCGGTCAGGGTTGATAATTTCTTCCTCAGCCGCGCGTAAGGCGGTGGGAGAAACCATTGCTCCGGCTTCTATCGGAAGTAATGCGAGAGCAATTTCCTGATCGAGAGTGGCGTAAGTGTGTTTGTAGCCGCGCTGGCCGGTAGCCGTTGACGGTCCGGATTTACCTGATTCACCGTTGCTGGTGCTGGTGCTGGTGCTGGTGCTGGTGCTGGTGCTGGTGCTGGTGCTGGTGCTGGTGCTGGTGCTGGTGCTGGTGGCAGCCATTAGTTCTTCGCGTTTCCCCGGGTTATCTGTCCAGGCTTTAACGAATTGCGATAATGCGGCGCGCCCCGGCTGCGAATCGGCAAATTTAGTAATGACCGCCTGCACGAGATTATCCAGACCTTCAATATGCATGTGTTTCACAGGCTCATGCCCGTACATTGCATTTATCAGATAACGGTTAAAGCGCTCATCATATTCATCTGAATTGCCGTCGCTGTTATCCAGATCGTCAAGATAATCACGAACCTGAGAAAGCGCAGACCCTGTGAATGCACCATCACTGAACAGTACGACGGCGGCAATACGTTCGCGTGGTGACAAAGTCATCAGATCCACAATTTCATCCGGGCCAGGGAATTCAGTTTCCTCGACGGAAGGGGCTGCGTTCGGTACCCACTTTGTACCGTCGAAAGTATTTTCCTGCGGAAATTGCTCATCAAAGCGGCCTATCTCCGGACGCGGTTGTCCCGGCGCGTCTTCCCAGATTTTTGGGTTGAAATAATGGTCACCGCTGGCAGGGTAGGATTCCCAAAGTTTGCCAAGCAGAATACTGCCAGCCACTTTTTTGTTTGGGGCTTCGATACTGATTGCCAGTGGCACTGCGCCATCTTTTATCGATCCCTTTTTGGGTTCAAATAATGCGTTATATACAGGCATGGTCTTTCCTCTTTGGTTTAAATAGCGCTGGTCAGGCGCAGTTTTTTACGAAGTGATTCAACTTCTTTTTGCAGGTGTTTCACTTGCCGATCATGCTGGCTAAAAAGGACATAACGACCGCTTTTATCTTTCTCCATGCAGTCGCCAAACTCGCCGCGACGATCGCCAACAGTGCAGGTATAACGGGCAATGCCCAGATCGTTCATAGTGAATACTCCCTAAAAAGGAATTTCGTGTTTGTCTTCCGGGGAATGGTCGATGCACAGCAGTTGCTGGATCTCATCGTCGATAACAGCTATCTGGCGATCAGCGCTGGCGGAAATACTGGCTTTGCGCTGGCGAAGGTTTTCCACCTGCGCACCAATGATGTCGATGGTGTCAGGATTCGCGATGGAGAGATCAATCTCCTTCGTTTCAAGCAGGAGATACTCATCAGGATCGGTCTTTGAAAAATCGATGGTACTGGCTACGATTTTTTGTTTTGCATACGGGGCAAGGCGGTACTGAACGTACAGCGTAACGGGGATGGTAAGCGCTTCCATAGCGACTCCTCTGTGATATACTCAGAGCCGATCAGTGTTTGGCTCTGTCAGGCATTGGTCTTTCCTCGCACAAGGTTGGTCCCTTGTGCACCTCCGGCGCGGTTTGGTCACCAGTCCGGGTAAAAGAACCCACTTCGGTGGGTTTTTTTACATCTGCCGGTCTGTTCCCGGCTGTCAGGGCTGGTCAGGCCCGTTGGTCTTTCCTCCCGGTCTTTCCCGGCGTCACACTGCTGGTCAGGTCTCACCCATTCGGGAAACGCTATCGCGGCAGTAAAATCGTAACTGTGTTGAAAAAAAGGCCCATCACGGGAGATGGGCAAAGACTACACACAGCAATTTTCGGTTGGGTGTCCGGAATCGAACCGGAAAGCTGGCAGGGAAACCAGCTCAACCCCTGTTCACCGCAACTGGGAGCGCACTCCGCCATTTTGCATTTAACCACCAGACCCATAACTGATAACGATGGAATGCGCTCTCATGTTGCGTTGTTGCGGTCTTTCCCGCATGTCAGCGTACTGCCGGCGCCCCGGGCATTAGTGCCGGTTACGTTATCCGGCGTTCCGCCACTGGTCAGTATTGGAACCGTCCCTCAGCGCTGGCTGCGCCTCCCGGAAGCTGGTCTTTCCTCGATTGCCTGTCTTTCCAGACCGTCAGAACTGTTTCTGAACAACTGCCGCGTGGTTAGTGCGTCGTTGATGGAATGAAGCTTAATTAAAGGTAAGTTGAAGGTCAATGCTTTTTACTTAAAAAATGTTAAGCTTTGGGGCATGGTAAAATAACCAATTGAATAAATTAGTTATTTTTTTGATATTTTTTTTCTGGCTGCTAATAACTCTTCAAAGAGTGCGTTGAAATCATCAACTTTTTGTTCAAGCTCAGCTAGTTGGCGATCCTTTTCAGACTCAGGTAGTGAATCGAAAAGCTCGAGGAGTTTTAACTGCCGATCATCCAGTTCTGTAGGAATCTCAGCGGGAGGCAATGGGGTTTGATCTTCATCGCCATAAAGCAACCAGGTGGGGGAACACTTCAATGCCTTGCTTAGAGTAAATAAGTTTTTTCCTCTGGGCTGTGTTTCCCCGTTCTCCCATTTAAAAACAGTGACGTGAGAAACCTTCACAGCATCTGCAAGTTTCTGCTGCGACATTTCCAGCTCTGTTCTTCGCTGCCTTATGCGGTCATTCAGTTCAATGTTCTTCATACAGTTAATGTAAATTAATTTGACTTACCTTATGTTAAGCTGTAGTTTCCAAACAAACGTTAATAACTGGAGGTGTCTGTGCTAACTCAAGATGCGGTTAATTACTTTGGCAGTAAGGCCAAACTGGCAAAAGCCTTGGGCGTATCCCAACCGGCTGTTTCTCGTTGGGGGGAACATATCCCGGAAAAAAGGGCTGCTCGCCTTTCTCTTATGACTAATGGTGACCTCGTGTATGACCCTTGCGAGTACCAGGACCTTTCCAAAACTGATAACGCAGCTTAACAACATGCGAATTTGAAATCTGATTAAGCGTAATCAGGTTTGCAGCGACAGGAGACGCGGGAAGTGGAGAGCCTTGAAGAACTGAAAAGAGAGATTTTTAGCTGGGCGGCCGAATACGGCCAGGAATATGTAGCAATCGAGATCACCCGCATGTGGTTCCGTCTTGGCGGTAACACTGGCGGCGTTAAGTTGCATCAGATGGAAGATGCCAACGGCCTGGCCGACTGGCGCGCCATCAACAATAACCGACAACAGATTTTTCGCTGGCTGCGTGGTGACACGAAAGCGGCAAGAAACAAAACGCTGGCGCTGGCCAAAGCGATGGAAGCCGCGCTTCCGGCAGAACGCTACGCCAGACTGGGGATGACTACCCAGTATTTGATCTGTATGGCGATTAAAGAGTTCGCGGCCGCGATTATTGCGCTGTTGCTCGATGCCAGAGACAGACCGCAGCAAGTTGCACGGGCCTTGCAGGCCATGCAGGAAACACAGCGGCTGACCAGCGTTTAAAAGTGCGAGGAAAGACCAATGAAAACTCAAGATCGTATCACCTGGCGGAACGGCTTTCGCCTGAACGGTGAACCCGTGCCGGTTAGCGATGTGCGGGACATTTTTGAAGAGCGACTTTCTGCCAAAAAATGGGAGGCCTACGAGCAGCGCAAAGCTGAAATGTTGGAAGAGTGCGTTTTTCTCACTCCGAAAGATTACGAAATTGCCTGCCGCCAGTTGGCTGAATCGCTGGGGATCTGACGATGAATATCTTGCCACTACTCGACAGGCCGATCGCCTTCCAGCGTAGTTTTATACGCCTGAACATTGGCGTTGCTGCCGCGCTTTTTCTGTCTCAGATGACCTACTGGACAAATCGATCAGATGATGACGGATGGGTATATAAAACCCAGGAGGAATGGGAAGAGGAAACCGGGCTTTCCCGTTATGAGCAGGAAGGGGCACGTAAGAAACTTCGTTCACTTGGTGTACTGATTGAGAAAAAAAAGGGAGTACCTGCACGACTTTTCTACAAAGTTGATAATGATGTTTTATATCAGGCACTTGTATCTGCAAACAAGGATGCGGAAAAACCACAAACTGGAATGCGGAAAACCAGCAAGCAAGCATGCGGAAAACCAGCAAACATTCATACAGAGAATACTACAGAGAGTAATGCTCCCTCTAAATCTCCCGTTGGGAGAAATGACGGTCATGTTTTGCGTGAGCAATTGATCTCGCTCCTCGAAGGTAAATTCGATTTTGATAAAGCTGGCGAACTTCATGATGCTGTTGAGGCTGTGATTGTTGGTGCAGGTTTCGAATGCCAGCGCGAATATCCAGTAGCGGATCGCGGTGATGGCCGTAGAGGCCGGGTAGATTTACTTGTCACCAGCAGTGATGGCGAACAGTGTGGTATTGAAATTGACCGCATCAACGTGCGTGACAAATCCGTAATAAAACTAAAACAGCTTAGTGACGGTTTTATTCTGGTACGAGATGGCGTAATTACAGAGCGCTACGAATTTGAAGGGATCGCTGTTATTGGCGCGCACCCGGCAACCTCCTCAGTGGAAAATATTTCCCGCGAACAACTTCTTGCTGATGCGAAAAAAGCATTGGAGTTTTACAACGTGCAAACCGGTACCCACTGCCGAGACATGAAACCGTTCCTGATGCTCATGACCCCCACGACTACTCGCGACGGTTATACGCTGGATGATGTTCAGTTAGTTATTCGCTGGGTGCTGGCCACATGGCGCCGCCGTGGCGATAATCTGCCGAAACCGGCAAATATCTGCCGTGTATGCCGCTTTGATGGCTACCTTGCCGACGCTGAGGCGTGGGCCGTTCTGGAAGCTGAGATCGATCCGGAAGCCGTTATGAACGGCTACAACGAAATTTTCGCTGATGTTCTGCCTGCTGCTGAACTGGACACCGATCGCCGCCGTTCAATCATCCGCCTGGCTGCGCACATGAAAAATAAAACGACCGGGGCATTCCTTGGGTATTTCGCGCGCTTCCGCGAAACAGCATCAGATTTTTATTTTGGTGGCGAGCATGACGACGGCTGGCGCGCAAATTTTGACTACCTGATGAAACCCGAAACACTTCGCAAAACTCGCGAGGGGGCATTGTGAGTCCACAACAACTGGAATCCATCGTGCTGGCCGGACTGATTAACGGCGGCGCCACGCCTGACGCGTTCGACGTTATCGCAACAACACCGGACGTGGCATTCAGCACGAGCTTTTACCGCCGCGCATTTAGCGAAATCAAAAAGCAGGCGCTGACTAACGGCATGATCGATCTGCTGTTTGTAAGTGAAGCGCTGGGCGGCCAAGGGACGCTGGGCAATCTGGCCGAAATCTGCAAACAGCCAGCGACCGTGGCAAACCTCAAAGGCTACGCCGGAAAAATGGTTAAGGCCTGGCGCAGCCGCGAAATGGCTAAGCTGCTTCAGGAAGGGGCCGACAGCATCCGTAACGCAATTAATCAGGAACAGCGTGATCTGGTTACAGAAAATGCCGTCGCGCAGCTGCTGGATATGACTGCTGATACTGGCGACGTTCAGCCTGTCCACATTTCTGAACTTTTGCCAGCGTACATGGACACGGTTCAGAAGCGTATGGATGGTGATGCATCGGTGCGGAATCTGCTTACTGGCATCGACGATCTTGATCATGCAATGGGCGGGATAAACACCACCGATTTAATTGTGGTGGCCGGTCGCCCGGGGATGGGTAAAACAGAATTTACGCTGAATATCGTCCATAGCGTTACAGAACGGCGTAGCGGGGCGCTGATATTCAGCATGGAGATGCAGGCCGGGCAGATCGTCGAGCGTTCACTTGCAGGGAACGGGAATATGTCCGTGTCACGTCTGCGTAATCCTCGCGATATGGATGATGAGGACTGGGCGCGCCTGACAAATGCACTCACATTGCTGAATGACCGCGATATCTGGATCGTTGATGCTACAGATCTGACTATCGAGCAGATTCGCGCTATTGCTGAGACGCACAAACGCCGCTACCCGCATCTGGGGATGATTGCGATCGATTACATGGGACTGGTTAAAAAGCCCAAAGCTGAACGTAACGATCTCGCTATTGCCCACATATCACGAAACCTCAAAACGATGGCGATGCGTCTGCATACGCCGGTGTTTGCCCTTAGCCAGTTATCACGTGCAGTTGACGCCCGCCCGGCGGCACAGCGCCGCCCGGTAATGTCCGACCTGCGTGATTCCGGCTCTATCGAGCAGGATGCCGACAGCATTCTTTTCCTGTACCGCGACGAAGTTTATAACCCGGAAAGCCCAGCAGCTGGCGTGGCGGAAGTCATCCTTGGCAAATGCCGCTTTGCCGCTGCCGGTACCGTAATTTACCAGGAGTTTAAAAACGGCCACTTCCTGCCAATGGATCAGCATGTCGGCAAAGAAAAAACGCGCATTCAACTGGAGGCCACTAAGCCACGAAAACAGGCGAGAAAATATTCAGAGAAGTACAGAACCGATGCATTTTAACCGCGCCTGACCAGCGCTTTTAAAACCAAAGAGGAAAGACCAATGACCGAAATTATTTATACCGATCGCACCAAACATGAAGATGATGGCTGCGACTACACTGCCGTTATTTTGTGGCAGATGAATGCTGGTGCCCGCGCCCGTAGCCGCTCAGCTTATGTGCCACCACCTCGCCCGGTTCAGGTTGTTAAACCCCGCGTTGCCACCAAAGCAACAGCAAAAGCCAAAAAAGCCACACCTGAAACCAGCGCAACCAGATTCCGCAAAACCCACACAGCGGTGGTGATCCGTTCTGATGGTGAGCACACCGTTAAAATTCGCGAAACTGCGACCGTGTGGACTGCCGGTAGCAAGGAAAACTACGATAAGAAAACCGGGCATCGCGTCGGCACCCGCGGGCGCTGCCGCATGCTGCTGGAAACCATCACACCGATTAAATCAGAAAAATCAGCTGCTGATGAATCCCAGGGTGAAGATCTCTCAGCACAGAAACTTGTCGCACTGATGAAAGGCAAGACATTGTCATATCAGGCCATTCTCGCCGCTATTGCTAAGTATCACCCCAGCGTAAAGATGTCGCTCCAGCAACTTCAGAGACGTGTATTCGGCATGATGAAGTCGAACTATGTCGGTATTACACGGCATGACGATATGCCGGTACCGCATTTCACGCTTACCAGCGTCGATCCACGTTTCTACGTTCACTCGGAAAAAAATACCAGGGCGTAACCAATGGCCGGGCAATCGGATTATCTCCCGCCCGGCCTGCCGCACAACCGCGCGTTATGGCCGCAGGAATGTCAGCTCAAAGAGCATTACGACATGCGTGCCGCCGCGATGATTCGGCAGCTTTACGAGAAAAAAATGACTCGTCTGGCTATCACCGAACAGCTTGATGCGACGCCGGAAACGTACCGGGAGTTTTTTAGAGAGCGCCTAAATTACTGGCGCGAACGGAAAGAGAATGGCGAAAAATGAAATATGAAAAACACTCAAAAATTCAGCAGGTTATGCTTGAATCGGTGATTAACTTTTGTGGCTGGACACTGATTATCAGTGGCCTCATCGGTCTTTATTATCTGGTTAAGGCGGCATGACAATGAATATAGAATCTGTGAAAAAGCTTATCGCTTCACTTGAAATAGCGGGCGAACTGACGATCAAAGAGCGCATTTATCTGTACTCAATGAAAGAGCATATAGCGCTTGAGGCGCAGGTTAAGCAGTTGGCTGCGGAGAATGCGGCGTTATCAGCGGCAATCACCGACATCATCGCCGAACGCCAGCGCCAGCAGTCAGCAGAGGGCTGGACACCTAAACATGACGATATGCATACCAGCGGAGAAATGGCAGGTGCGGCAGCTTGTTATGCGAAGCATGTAAATTCGCGCGGATGGATTTTCAAATCAAACCCTGGCGCTTATCAATCCGAGGCCGAGCCAGGTAATTGGCCGTGGGATAAGAAATGGTGGAAGCCTACTAACCCGCGCCGCGACCTTGTGAAAGCTGGCGCACTGATTGCCGCAGAAATTGAGCGTATTGACCGTGATGCCAGCCAGTCTGAGCAGGTGAAGGGGGTGCAATCATGAGCGAATTAAAACCAGGTAACGTGTATGTCGAAATTTCGCGCAATCAATCGGGTGGCTTATCACTTTGCGTTGGAAATGACGATTTTGGTTATCGCGTCGCTGGTGACAAGGTAGGCGGATGTTCAACGCTTGAACGCTTCGAAGTCGATGCGGAAGAATTAATTTCGCAAATCCGCGAACACATGGCGGTGAAAGGCAACGCAGGAGAAGGCCATGAGTGATCCGATTAAACGCATCAAACTATTGAATGCTGAAAATCAGCGCCGTGTGACTGTCACTGTCGGCCTGTTAAAGTCTGCGCGTTCAGAAATTGAAGCTCATGTCATGGTGAACGGCAAAGGCGTGCTCACAGACATGGTTTTGAACTCATTAAACGAAGCTATCAAGCAGGCGGTGCAGCATGACTAACAACGACGAGCTGGCGATTAAGCTGAAAGCAGCGGCAGAAGTAGCAATGGATGCATGGAAAAAATTCCTATCTCTCCCTGACGATGTGGATTTGGAGCGAGGATTATCTCTGGATGAGTTTACGTTAATTAGCTACCACAACGGAGCATCAAATCCAGCCAACATCCTCGCCCTGCTGGCAGAGCGTGACGCCAAAGACGCGCGGATTGCTGAGCTTGAAGAACTAGCAGACCTTCAGCGCGACAAAATAAAGCGTCTTGAGTCTGACCTTTGGGATGAGCAGCATGAAAACGTGCATTACGCCGACGCTGCTGAGCTGGAAATTGCTGCTTTGCATGATCGCATCACCGAACTGGAAGCGCTCGCCACTGATTACGGCATGAAGTTCCAGCGGGCGCAGGATGACCTGAAAAAGATGGCGCTGATGCATCGCGACGGAGAAGCGCGGACGGTGAGCGTTAAGTTGCCGAAGCCTCATGCGCATCTCATCTGGATTCAGGCTGGACGTGGCCCGGATGATTACTGGGATGATGTCGAAGTTTCCCGTAGCGAGAAAGACCGTTGCTGTGATGGCTCTGAGCGATATCCAGTGTATTCAATTTTTGAAATCCAGAAAGCCTGCGCAGCTGCCGGCGTCAAACTTGTTCTTTCCGATGTGTCGTTCGTGGCGGACTCACGCTCGGTGAAGCTGCCTAAGACCATGTACACAGAATTTGATGATGACGATTACTGTCGAGAGGTGGCGGTGCTTGATAAACAACAAGTTATTGATGCTCTCGTCGCCGCTGGCATCAAACTGGATGTGGGGGAGTAGGTATGCGTAAGTTCCAGGTAATTATTGAAACGCCTTTTGCTGGCGGGATTATCGTTGAATATTTCGAGATCGAAGATGATGCGAGCGAAAAAGATATTGAGGATGAAGCTCGCGAAATTTTCCTCAATAACTGCAACTACGGCTTTCATGAAGTAGACATCAACGACGAGGAGGCCGTATGACAGCACAAATGAGCCGTGAACGGCTGGAAGAAATCAAAGAATTTGGCAGCGCACGAATCATCACGCCGATTAATGACGACGAGATTATGACGCTCGTTGATGTTGCGCTGGCGGGAATGGACAGCGAGCCGGTTGCTACGCTGGATATACAAAGCGGGCGACCTGATGGAAATAAGTTCGCGCTGGTCTATTCGTCTGCGGCTCACCGATTACCGGATGATGTTTACTATCTCTACGCCGCACCGCCAGCGCCAGCGGCTAAACACATCAACGAGCCATACGCAGACCCTGATTTTGATGAGCCAGCGCCGGTGGCGGTGCCTGATAAATGGCCGGACTGTTCCAGCGCAGGTTTTGGCACGTATGATGGTTGCATTACCGTAGTCACACCTGCCGGAAAGGTCGTCGATATTGACGCCTGTCTGGTCTCCGAGGTTATCGGTTTGTGGCAACGGGGAATTACCACTATCGAAAGCTGCTGCGGGCATGGGAAGGCGTCAAGCTACATCGCCGTTATTCCCGATGATGACCACAAGATGCTTGCGTTAGGTTACGTTCCGTCGACAGAAAGCGGCGCTCCGCATGTGTTTTACAGCAAGACCAGTAAGCACGGGGTTAAAGACAAATCATCGGCGACTGTGCCTGATAATCGTGAAACATTCGAGCAATGGTGGTGTGTCTACGCCGACGAACCGAAGGCCTATGTTGAAGGTCAGCGCACATCGATGGGAGGTTACTATAACGAGTTCATAGACCGCGCCTGGCACTCTTGGCAGGCCTGCCGCGCCGCCATGCAAACCGAACCTGTAACTCCGGCTTACACGTTACCGCCTCATATTTACCGCGAACTCGTTAACCAGTTGCGTGATACCGCGGTGAAGTATCAGGGGAGCCAGCAGCTACGGGAGCAAATTAGCGCAACGCTTCGCGCTGTGGTTACTCCAGCCGCTGATAGCAGCATCCCAACAATATCAGGCGGTTACACGTTGCCGGATGGGTGGAAACTGGTGCCGGTTGAGCCGACCGAAGAAATGCTCAATGCGGCATGGGTATCACACGGCATATATCACCCATCTGCCTATCGGACAATGCTCGCAGCAGCCCCGGCAGCGCCAGAGCAGGAGGTGTGAGGTGGAAGCATTCAAAGACTACGGGTTTCTTGACTGGACGATGCTGGCTCAGTTATCGCTAATTTGGTTTTATATGGCGTTCAAATCCGGTCAATGGCTTGTCAATTTTGCAGTGCGGAAAGGCTGGCGATGGTGGAACCGCAAGGATGCAAAAATGATAGCTATTGACGCGATATATGAAGCTTTTAACGCCGATAAAATTGCGCCTGGCGAAAGCATAATAGCCAAAATGGAATCTGGGCTAATCATTCAGATTCTGCGGGAGAAGCGCGATGCCTAACCCATTCGACGCCGTGATGTTCATCCTGCTTGTTGCTGGCGTGCTCAATGAGCTTTGGCGGTTTCCATGGTGAGCAAACTCAAACAGCGGCGCTTGCGCCGCCTTAAAGCAAAGCTGATATCTCAGCAAAAAGAGATTGCGTTGTTACGCCGGATGGTGATCCGCGTACCCATGCCCGTTGTGGTGCCGGAGTCCGTAGCCGATGAACTGAAACTGAGGGATGTTTATACATAACAAACAAGTGGTTAGTGTTTGAATGAACTATAATTCACAACCTTTTTTAAGCGTTAAAATTTGCACTTCCTATCCCTCGGGGGTATATATACTGTATAAAAAAACAGTATTCATACGGGAGGATGGCGTGATTGAAAAATCGGAGGTGGGAGATCATCTCCCCGATAATGGGCGCGTTCTTCTGACCTGCAAGAATGGCAAGGTTTCCGCTATAAGAACAGTTTACGACGATGAACACATAGCCTCTCTTAAGTCATTGTTTGAATTGGCGGAATTAGCTGGGTTTGCCGTTGTGAAAAAAGACAAAACTAAGGTATAATTCTGGTACCGGCCTGAACACCCGGCACCTGTATTTCTGAGCAATTGCTGCGCTAAAGGGGAAACCTATGGCGCAGTACTCATTTATCAAATCCGCTGGTGGGGTATTAGTTCCCGCCACTCCTGACGCCCGCGAATTCATCGAAAAAAAAGTTCGCTTGGGCGCTGTGCTTTACGCCGATTTTAAACAGGCTCGCAACGCAGCATTTCACAGAAAGTTTTTCTCACTCCTCAACCTTGGTTTCGAATACTGGCAACCCACCGGCGGCGCAATCTCACCGGCAGATAAAAAACTGGTCCGGGGTTACGTCCAGCTTGTCGCCCATTATGCCGGTCACGAAGAAACGCTTGAGGAACTGGCCGATCAATACCTGCGTGAAGAGGCAGAGAAGCGCGCCGGTAATATCAGCGCCGTCAAATCGTTTGAAGCTTTCCGGGCATGGGTAACTATCCAGGCTGGTTTTTACACCGAATACCGGATGCCAGACGGCAGCACCCGCAAAGAACCCAAATCAATATCGTTCGCCAAAATGGACGATATTGAATTCGCCCAGCTTTACAAATCCGTTCTCGATGTCCTCTGGAACTTCATCCTGTTCCGCAACTTCCCGACCCAGCAGGCAGCAGAAAATGCCGCCTCTCAACTGTTCAGCTACGCAGCCTGAGACGTCAACCATGACAAAAGACGATAAAGACTGGCTGTCTGACGTTGCGGATCTCGGTTGCGTGGTTTGCCGCAATCTGGGTTTTGGGGCATCACCTGCGGAAATTCACCACATCCGCACAGGGCAGGGCGCGGGCCAGCGCGCCGACCATAAAAAAACACTCCCGCTTTGCCCTGCTCACCATCGAACTGGCGGCTACGGCGTAGCCATTCATGCCGGACAAAAACATTGGGAAGGATTGTATGGCAGCGAGCTGCAACTGCTCGATCAGGTTGTGGCAGAAGTGAAGGTATTGCGCCTGTGCCGGGTTTAACCAGGAAAAAATCGGCGGTGCTGGAGCTTATTCGCACCTGTTCCGGCGGCGTGACATCTGCTGAGGTGATGTATTCCCTCGGTATGCCGCGCAGCACCGTATTTTACGTTCTGGATAGCCTGCTGAAAGAAAATCTCATATTCCGCGCGCACAACGAAATAGGCCGAAATTCCCGGCGCATTTATTTCTCAACGCCAGAACTGGCTGAACAATTTGGCGGGAAAAAAGCCCCAATGGGCAAGCGTGAGGACTTTTTCGAATCCTGCCGACGCAACAGCAAAAACTACATGATCACCCAGCTTTTGCGGGGTGTTCGACAACCACCCACTGAGGAAAACCAATGAATGAAGCAAAACCGCAGGACGGCACCACGGTTAAGGGCTACCGCACTTTAACCCCGGGCGATATTGAGCGAATGAACCGCTTCAAAGACATCAGCCGTCATTTTTGCAGCCTGCTGGATACCGAGCACGAATGCCTGGTGGCTGAAGTTGTTGCGCGCGGCCATAAGTCTGAAACAGAACGCGCAGAAGCATTGCGCTGCCTGGCAATCGCTCGGACCAAAATGCAGGAAGCCTGTATGTGGGCGAGTCGTGCAGTAGCCCGTCCGGATGCTGATTGTTAAATAACCATGTCTCACCCCATAAAGAGGAAGCCTGAATGACACAGAAATTTATTGGCATGAAATTAATCAACGCATATCCGATGACCCGCACCGCGTACAACGAGCTTCGCGGCTGGAAACTTCCGGCCGACGAGAACGGTGAGGATGAAGGTTATCTGGTTGAGTACCTGGACGGCGGCAAACCCAACACGGATCGCTTTGACGGTTATATCTCATGGTCGCCGAAAGACGTTTTCGACAAGGCATATCGTCCGGTATCCGGCCTGAGTTTTGGCCTGGCTATTGAAGCGTTAAAGCTCGGCAAACGCGTTGCACGCTCAGGGTGGAACGGGAAGGGAATGTATCTGTGGCTTAATCGTGGTGCATTTGCGGGGGAGCCGCCTGTTTCACACATTCAAGGCGTCAGCACTGCTTTTTTCGATGCATACGAAGGCAATGTATTTACCCGCCTGCCAAACATCAACATGTGTTCTGCTGATGGTTCTACGGTCACCGGCTGGCTGGCGAGTCAGACCGATGTTCTGGCTGATGACTGGATCATTATCGAGTGATTTTTGCAAAGGCCATCACTGCTGGTGGCCTTGACCGAAAACACATGAACGGAGCAACTCATGATCACCCTGACCGATGAAGAAGCAAAGAAACTGCTCGCGCTGATGAAAGAGCGATTTCTGAAAGCCCACATCAACACCGCAATGTATGGCGCAGCCGCTTACATGAATGGCAATTCTGACCGCGTAATTCTGAAAGCGGTAAAAAACGGCGACGCGCCAGAGCTACGGATCGTTATGGCAGCAATGGATCTTTTACCCTGAGAGGAAAACAACAATGAAAAAACTGCATGAGCTGGATTTGTCGCTGCAAGTGGAAATTGTGAAAGCCGCTGGTGATGTACTGGCGCGTAATTTCTCATGGCCGGGCGCATCAGACGGCAAAAACGCCGCAGCAGATATTGTGTCTGCATCAGTCGATGCGTTCTTGGCTCTTTACCCGGATGACGAGAAGAAAAACGAGCCTGAAAAATTAGACGCGGAAAATGGCGACAACGAAATCGAGCCGCAAGAAAAAAACAGCGCTGTGGAAGTGGCTCAAAAACGGAAATACAACCGCCGGAATTCTACGGAGTAACGAAAAATGGCCGCGCCAAAAGGAAATAAATTCTGGCTTGCCCGTAGCAAGCATGGAAGAAATCCAAAATTTACTGACCCGGAAAAACTATGGGATGCATGCTGTGAGTATTTCGAGTGGGTGGAAAAACATCCGCTGTGGGAAACCAAAGCTTTTGCATTTCAGGGCACCGTCACTAAAGCCACACTCCCAAAAATGCGCGCCATGACGCTTGGCGGCCTGTTTCTGTTCCTCGATATCGACCGGAAAACGTGGGAAGCCTACAGCAAGAAAAAAGATTTTCTCCCAGTCACTACGCGAGTGGAAAACCTCATTTACGAACAGAAATTTTCTGGCGCGGCTGCTGATCTTCTCAACGCAAACATCATCGCAAGAGAGCTTGGCCTTACGGATAAAAAATCTGTCGAAGGCGATCTCGACCTCACCGTCAAAGTAAAACATTTCCGCGAGAAAGAATAACCAGGCGTTTTTATTGCCTGGCTAATCGGTGAAGTGGGAAAAATCCCGGCATTTTATCCATTGAAGTGAATAGGACGTGAATAGATGGCAGAAATTATCCTACCCGCGAACAACTGGACACCACGCCCACACCAGCGCCGGGCATGGTCTGCCATTCAGGAAGGCAATATCAAGCGTGCCGCTTTGTGCTGGCCGCGCCGTTATGGCAAAGATGATTTCAGCCTGCACATGACCGCATGCAAAGCATTTGAGCGTGTGGGGAACTATGCGCATTGTCTGCCGCAGGCGAATCAGGTTCGCAAGGCTATCTGGACAGCGATCAACCCGCGCACCGGCCAATTGCGCATTGATGAGGCTTTCCCGAAAGAAATACGCCGCAAGACGCTCGACAACGAAATGATGATCGAATTCGTCAACGGCTCAACATGGCAGGCCGTTGGCAGCGATAACTACGCCTCGTTGATTGGTTCCGGGCATGTGGGAATCGTGTTTTCTGAATGGGCGCTGAGTAATCCCGCAGCATGGGCCTTCCTGCGTCCTATCCTGGCCGATAACGGCGGCTGGGCTTTTTTCGTTTCGACGCCACGCGGCAAGAACCACTTCTACAAAATGTTTCAGGGTGGCCTGAAAGATCCGGATAACTGGCTTTGCGACCATCTCAGCGCAGACATTACGCAGCATATCCCGGCTGAAACGCTGGCGCAGGAACTGCGCGAAATGCAGGAAGAGCGTGGGGAAGATGAGGGGCTGGCGCTTTTTAACCAGGAATACATGTGCGACTGGAATGCCGCGATTCCCGGCGCATATTACTCGTCAATTCTGGTGGAACTGGAAAAACTCGGGCAGATAGGAAATGTGCCATGGGATCCACAATACGAAGTTTACACCTCGTGGGATCTGGGCATCGGTGACGCAACCGCAATCTGGTTTTATCAGTTCATCGGCAAAGAAACTCGGGTTATCGATTATTACGAGAGTTCTGGCGTCGGCCTTGAGCATTACGTTAAACACCTGCGCGAAAAACCCTATACCTACGCTGAAAGGCATTTCTTCCCGCATGACGTCCGCGCGCGGGAACTGAGCACTGGGGCATCGCGTGAAGAGACGCTCGGTAAACTCGGGATCCGCTGCAAAGTTCTTCCTGCATCTTCCGTAGATGACGGGATCAGCGAGGTACGCATGATGTTGCGCTCCTGCTGGTTCGACAAAACCAAATGTGAAAAAGGGCTGGAGGCGCTGGGGCAGTACCAGAAAGAATGGGACGAAGTGCGCAAGATGTACAAGCCAACGCCGCTACACAACTGGACGTCACACGGCAGTGATTCATTCCGCTATGGCGCTGTAGGCAGCAAGTCGCTGCGCAGCGGAAACCGCGCCACCACACAGCAATTTGCCCAGTCTGCTTACGATCCATATAACCCACCCGGATACGGCCAGCAGTTTAACGCTGAGTCATCCTGGGATCTGTACGGGGATAACTAATGTCCGATATGAAGATCGATAAAAGCGAAACTGAGCGCATCGCCAGTATCCTGCGCGAGCAAAAGAGCATGGAGACAGAGCGCTCTGTGTTCGAACAGCACTGGCAGGAGATTGCCGAGCGCATATTGCCGCGCAGCGCTGAATTTAAGGGAACCCGGCAGAAGGGCGGAAAGCGTACTGAAAAAGCCATCGATGCCACCGGCGCGCTGGCGCTGCAAAAATTCGGGGCGGCCATTGAATCAGTTATCACACCCAGAACGCAGAAATGGCACACGCTGAGCAACGAGAAGTTTGTGAACGATGAAGAGGTCCAGCGTTATTTTCAGGATGTGCGGGATATTCTCTTCCGGCTCCGCTATGCACCCTGGGCGAATTTTGCCTCTCAATCCCACGAGCATTACATTTCCGCTGGCGCATTCGGTACCGGCTGCACGTTCGTTGATAACGTGACGGGGAAGGGGCCGCGCTACTGCACCTATCACCTGCGCGAAATCTACTTCACCGAGAATTTCCAGGGGATGATCGATATCGTCCACCGGAAATATTGCATGACCGCGCGCCAGGCTATTCAGCAGTTCGGGGAAGATGCTTTGCCTTCGATGGTGAAAACCGCAGCCAAAAGTAACCCGTCACAGACATTCAATTTCCTGCATCGCGTCGAGCCAAATGATAAACGTGACGTGTCACGACAGGACAAAGAGGGCATGCCGTTCCGGTCTGTGCATATTTGTCTTGAGGGCACGAAAATTGTGCAGGAGGGCGGCTACTGGTCGCAACCCTACGCAATCAGCCGTTACTACACCGCGCCGGGCGAGACTTACGGACGTTCCCCGGCAATGGTTGTGCTGCCAGATATTAAGCTGCTGAACGAAATCAACCGGGCCATTATTGAGGGCGCGCAGATGGCTGTTCGCCCGCCGATGCTTTTGCCGGAAGACGGCATTTTGCAGCCGTTCAAAATGATGCCCGGCGCGCTCAATTTTGGCGGCGTGGGGCGTGATGGCAAACAACTGGCGATGCCGCTGAACACATCAACAGATTTCAGCGTAGCGCTGACACTGGCAGAGCAGAAACGCCAGACCATCAATGATGGCTTTTTCATCACGCTGTTCCAGATCCTCGTCGATAACCCGCAAATGACCGCCACCGAAGCGATGTTGCGCGCGCAGGAAAAAGGCCAGTTGCTGGCACCCACCGCCGGGCGAATTCAGGCCGAGTTTCTGGGGACGCTCATCCTTCGCGAGATCGACATTGCCTATCAGAATGGCCTGCTTCCTGAGCCGCCGGAACAACTGGTACGCGCAAATTACGAATACGACATCGAATACACCAGCCCGCTGGTGCGCCTGCAAATGAGCGAAGAGGCTACCGGCATCATGAACGTTATCAACGCCGCCGGCACCATCGGCCAGTTCGATCAGAATTTGGCAAGAACGCTGAATCCTGATGCGGCCCTGCGCTTTATTGCCAAAGCCAGCGGCGCACCAGTGCAGATCATCAAAACCGAAGATGAAATGGCTGAGCAGGATGCTGCCGATCAACAGCAGTTACAGCTTCAGCAGTTGCTTGCCGCTGCGCCGGTTGCCGCCACCGCTGCAAAAGATTTCGCCCAGGCCAATCAGATTGCGCAGACTCCTGCGCCTTCACCTGCTCTTCAGGGGGGTTAATGAACCGCTTACAAAGCCTCTGGCTGACATTCAACCGCGCAAAAGCATTCCAGAATGTTTTCGGCACGCCGGGGAATATGACGCCGGATCAGGAAATTGTTATTCGACTGCTGGCGAAGCTCTGCCACGTCAATTCGTCCAGCGTCGCAATTTCTCCCACTACCCAACAAACCGATCCTTACGCCGTCTTTGTTTCCGAGGGGCGGCGCGAGGTTTTTTTGCACATCAACCACTATCTGGGCCTGTCGCAATCTGAGATTTCTGCGCTGATTGCCAAAGAGATGAACGAACTTAACGAGGACGAAAACAATGAATCTGTTTGAACGCTTAATCCTGCGCCGTCTGATGAATGCAACTGTTGAAGGTGGGGAGGGCGGCGGCGGTGCTGCTGATACCACCGCCCAGCAGCAGGGCAATGATACTGCCCAGCAGCAGAACCTTTTAAATCCGGGCGCTCAGCAGCAACAGGACGGGCAGGGCCAGCAGCAGCAAGCCGCCAACCAGCAGGGCCAGGCTGCGTTCCTCGAAAAACTGCCTGACGAAGGTGATGCAAAAGGCTGGCAGGATCTTTACGCGAAACTCGGCCGACCGGAAAAAATTGAAGATTACGGAATTAAGCCGCCGGAAGGCAGCGACGGGAAATTTTTAAATACCGCTCTGGGCTGGATGCATGAAAGCGGACTTAATAAAAAACAGGCCGAAACGGTAATCACTAAATTCAACGAATACGCAGCCGGGCAACAAAAAATTGCCCAGGAAAATCTCGCTAATCAGAATGCCGCTAACCGGGAAGCGGTTATTAAGTCGTGGGGAAAAGATGCGGATGCAAATACCGCGATCCTACAGAACGCAGTTCAGCGTTTTTTCCCTGACGCGGTGGTAGCGAAATTCGATAGCGCCGGATTACTTAATGATCCAGACCTTGTTAACGCAGTCCTGGCGATCGGTAAAGCGCTGGGTGAAGACAAAACCGTTACGACCTCATCGCAGGGCAATGCAGCAGAAAAAGACATTGCTCACCGCATGTGGCCGAACATGCAATAAGGAGTTTTAAATGCCAACACTTACCGGCTTACCGACTCTCTGGGACGCAGCGAAACTTCTCGATCCTGATGGTAGCTCTGCGAATGTGGCCGAGCTGCTTGATCAGGACAATGAAATGCTGTGGGACTGCCCGTTTTATGAGGGCAATTTGCCGACCGGGACGCGCATTACAACCCGTACTGGTTTACCTGCTGTGTACTGGCGCAAGCTGAACAAAGGTATTCCGGAAAGTAAAGCAACTACGGCTCAGGTTGATGAAACCTGCGGTCTGCTTGAAGCCCGTTCGCAGGTCGATGTGCGCGTGGCAAATCTTAACGGTAACACCGCTGGTTTCCGCCTTAACCAGTCTAAGCCGTTCATGGAATCCATGAACCAGAAAGCACAGTTCCAGTTGCTCAATGGCTCGCTGGTGGGTCAGCCGGAAGCGTTTCTGGGGCTGGCGCCGCGCTTTAGCGACCTGTCCGCACCTAATGCCGACAACATCATTGATGCTGGCGGTACCGGGGACAACCTGACATCAATCTGGCTCGTCGGCTGGGCACCGGAAAAGGTTTACGGCGTATTCCCGAAAGGCTCCAAAGCGGGTCTGACTCATCGTGATCTGGGCGAAGGTGATGCCTTTGATGATGAGGGGAACCGTTTCCGCGCATACATGGATTTGTATTCCTGGGATTTAGGCCTGGCGTTGCATGACTGGCGTTATGTGGTGCGTATCGCAAACATTGACGTTACGGCCCTGCGTACGAATGCCAACGCAGGCGCAAACCTCATCAAGCTGATGGCTATTGCGGAAGAGCGCATTCAGTCGCTGGTTGGTGTCAGCCCGGCGTATTACATGAACCGTACGCTGCGCGCAATGCTTCGTCTGCAACTGGTGGATGTGGTGAAAAACTCCACTTTGACCATGGAAATGGCTGGCGGTCGTCGCGTTATGTTCTTCGGTGAAGTTCCGGTCCGCCGCGTTGACCAGTTGAAAATCGGGGAAGCTCAGGTAGTCGCCTCTTAACGGGGCGTCTTTCCCGTTCACTTTTTCAGGAGATAACCCATGTTTGTAGATGCCCAGCTTGAATTTTCTGACGCGCAGGCGATCACTGCCTCTGCGGCCAGTACGAACATCATCGATTTTAACCCGGCATTCGATTACAACACCGTGATCGACGCTGGCGCAGGCGAGCCAACTTTTCTCGTCGTTATTCCCGGTGTGACATTTACCGCTGCCGGAGCCGCGACACTGACTATCGAGCTGCGTTCTTACGCCAACGAAGATCTGTCCGATACACCGACCGTTATTTTTACGACGACAGCCAGAGCGCTGAGTACGCTTGTTGCTGGCAAACCTGCCGCAGTTGTGGCGCTGCCGTCTGCGGAGTACAAGCGCTATCTGAGCCTGTATTACACGGTCGCAACCGGTCCGTTTACTGCTGGCAATCTGGACGCCTTTATCACCAAAGACGCCCAGACGTGGCGCGCGTACGCCAATAATGTGGAGTTTGCCGAGCTGAATCTCAGTGATTCTGTGGAAGACAGCATCGGCTTTGATTCCACTTCCGTTTCTGTGGCGGTTGGCGACGATGTGACTGTCGCGCTTGAGCTGGCGGGTGATTCTGCTGTGACAGTCTCCTCTTCGGCTACCGGTGTCGCGACGGCGACGTATTCCGGTGGTGTTGTCACCGTTACTGGCGTGGCTGCCGGTTCGGCCGTTATCACCATCACGAAAGGTACGGCCACGGCGACAATCAATGTCACCGTTACCGCTTAACAGGGTGGAGACGTGCTTTCAGGGGCTGCGGCCCCTGCTTTTTTATGAGGTACCACGATGACCGGTGAAACCGATATTATGAATCTGGCGCTGGTTTCTTTCCTGGGTTCCGATCATCTCATGGACAGGAATACACAGGATAAAAATTCGCGCCTGATGAACCTGATTTATAACCCTCTCCTTGAAAAGCTTCAGCGTGAATACGCATGGAATTTTTGCGCGCGAAGTGTCCAGTTAACACCGCTGAACAAAACCCCGACCATTGATTACCAATTCACGTACCAGTTGCCTGTAGATTTGCTGGCGCTCGTTTCCGTGGGGGATATGTACGTCGATGGCAACTGGACGGAATACGATCCCCGACTTGTTATCGCTGAATATCGTATTGAAGGCCGGGAACTGCTGACAAATTTACCGCCGCCACTCAGCCTGCGCTACCGTGCCAGGGTTACCGATGCCGCGCAGTTCGATTCCACGTTCGTTGATGCGCTGGCCTGCCAACTGGCGATCCGGTCATGCAAAGCCGTGACGGGAAAAGACACGCTGGTTACTTCGTTACGCGACGAATTCCAGACGATTATTGCTGGCGCCGTCCGGGCTAATGCTATCGAAAAACCCTCTGAAAGATTTCCACCTTCTACGTGGATGGCTGCGAGATTGTGATATGGCAAAAATAAAACCAACAAAACGATCGTTTAACGCGGGGGAGCTGGCGCCTGTCATGTACGGGCAGGTCGATTTCGATAAGTGGGCCAGCGCCGTTAAGTACATGATGAATTTTATTCCGCTGCCGCAGGGACCAGCCAGGCGGCGGGGCGGGACTTATTTTGTCGCAGAAGTGAAAGACAGCTCAGATCGGGTCTGGCTTGCCAGCTTCGAATACAGCACATCGCAAGCCTTTATCATGGAAATTGGTCCTGGCTACATCCGCCTGTTTTATGATCATGGTGTCGTTTATGACGGCGACAGCAATATTCTGGAAATCGAAACGCCCTATACTGCGGATGACCTGACCAATAACGGTAAATTTGGCCTGTCCCTGCAACAAAGCGGCGACGTAATTTACGTATGCTGCACTAACGGAAATTATCCGGTACACAAGCTAACCCGCGTCACTAATACCAACTGGACTTTCGAGGAAGCCACTTTCAGCGGTGGACCATTCCAGGACGTCAATTCTGATAAAACAATCGTGGTCACCACGAATCAGTTTCGTCCGTGGTCAGAAGATGGTGCAGATTTACCCGATGGCACCCCAACTACAAGTTCACTTTGTACCATTACCGCCAATGCCGATATTTTTGAGAGCGGCCACGTTGGCGCTTTGTTTTATATCGAAAGTGTCTCTTCAGATGCCAATACCTGGTATTCAGGAAAAACAGTGTCCGTGGGTTATATCTTCTTTTCTGACGGTAAATTCTATGAAGCTATGACCGCCGGGACAACCGGCAACGTTCAACCCACGTGGACGGCTGGCGCGCATTACGACGGCGCTGGCGACTCAACAACAAAAGTAAAATGGAGATATGCCGCTACGTGGGGCGCTGTCCTCATCACATCAGTAACAGACTCAAAACATGCAGTTGGCAAAATACTCCTTGAACTTCCGGCATCTGTCATGTCATCCCCGACCTATGCATGGGCATTCGGTGAATGGTCTGAGGCTGCTACTTACCCTCAGTTTGTGGCTTTTTTCCGTGGCAGGCTGGTTTTCTCTGGTAACCGAAAAATCTGGTCAAGCGTTGCGGGTGATCTTGAAAACTTCAACCCGATGACAAACGGATTTGAGGCAGAAAGCGATGATTCGATCAACGATCGCATTGATGACACTCAGGATGCATTGCAATGGATGATCCCGTCTTCCGGGAAAATATTCATAGGTACGGCCGGGGCTGAATTCACTTATGGCGAGCAGAGCATTACATCAACTTTTGGGGCTGGTAACACCAAAGTAGAACTCAACAGCTCGTTCGGGGCAAATGAGGTAATGGCTGAACGTATGGGCAACAACGTCGCTTTCGTTCAGCGCGCCGGGCGGAAAGTGCTTAGTGCTGTGTTTGATTCTGCGTCAGACAGCTATAGCGCTAACGATGCGACCATTCTCGCACCGCATATCACAGCCCCCGGCGTTATCAGCATGTCATACCAGCAGGAGCCTAACCGCATTTTGTGGTGTGTCCTTTCTGACGGTTCACTGCGGGCACTTACCCATAACACCGAGCAGAACGTGATCGGCTGGCACCGGCACAATGTCGGCGGTGAAGTTGAGTGTGTGAAATGCATTCCCGATATAAATGGCGGACGTGATGAGGTCTGGATGGTGGTGAAACGCACCATCAA
The DNA here is from genome assembly GCF_000280495.2 of Kosakonia radicincitans DSM 16656. NCBI lineage: Bacteria > Pseudomonadati > Pseudomonadota > Gammaproteobacteria > Enterobacterales > Enterobacteriaceae > Kosakonia > Kosakonia radicincitans. The sequence goes on along the minus strand of NZ_CP018016.1, from coordinate 3,618,045 downwards.
CGGCAGCACGAAGCGTTATATCGAGTACATGACGCAGGAATTCGACAGCACAGAGATGGACCAGCAGGATGCGACAGTGCCTGACTGCATGTTGACTTATGACGGCGACGCGGTGACAGAAATATCCGGCCTCAGCCACCTGGAAGGTGAAACTGTCAGTGTGGTGACAGACGGAGCCACACATCCGAATCGGACTGTCAGCAGCGGGAAAATCTCACTGGACTGGGCTTCGAAAGTCGTGCACGTGGGGTACAACAACGCCGCAGAGTTGATCACACTCCCTTTAGAGGGGGGACAGAAACGCTTTGCAAAAGCGCGCCTGCGTTTTCTCGATACACTGGGCGGGAAGTATGGCGATGAGGATGGACAAAATCTGGATGCGATCCGGGCGCGCGATTATGCCGACAACATGGATGAAGCACCACCGTTGTTTAACGGCGTCGTGACCGTGCCGTGGCCTGGTGGATACAACGAAGACGGATGCCTCCGCATTGTACAGGATCTCCCGCAACCTATGACCCTTGTCAGCATCGATCCCGTAGGGGAAATTGAAGATGACTGATGCCGTTATTGTCCGCCTTGAGGATTTTCACCTTGACGAAATATTCCCGGAACCACTACCGCCGGAAACTATTGCGGCGCTGGTATCTTTCCCGTCGTTTGCGCTGGAATGCGGGGAAAAAACACTCGCTGCCGGTGGCGCAATCCAGATAGCGCCTGGTCGCGTACGGCTGTGGTTAAAAACAGATCCTGATGCGGCTGATTTCTCTGTCCGCATTTTCCGCGCAGCAGCGCAATTTACCGCTATTGCCCTGCGGGAAAATCACCGCGTTGAATGTGTCTGCACCGATAACCTTTCTGCGCGCGTCGCAAAAATGCTCAGTTACCAGCAGGACGCTATCATCCGTAATTATCAGCCTGGGTGTGACGCCCGATTATTTTGTATTGTGAGGTGAACATGCTTTTTAAACGCAAATTCACGCTGGAAGCCGATCCGGCAACATGGACAGCGGGCGCAGCAGTTCTTTCGGCTGCTGTGGGTGGTTACTCTGCTATCCAGAGTGCCAACCAGAAAGGGACAACCATAAAGGCAACCGAGCCAGTAACGCAGGACACATCACAGGCACAGGCTGATGATTTGCTGCGCCGCCGTCAGCGGCAGGGTACTCAGGGCAACGTTACCGGGGCATCCGGTACAACGGTTAATTCCTCTGGGCAAAAAACACTGCTGGGGGGCTGATGATCGTTTTGTTTGAGCCTGGGCATCTGCTGGATATTGAGCCGCAGCCGTTGCAGATCGGCTGCATCAGGACACAGCAGCATGCTGAAAATATTGCAGAGGTCGGGGCATTCACCTGCCTTCATGACGGAAAGCCGGTTGCTATTGGCGGCTTTGTGCCTGCTGAAAAATACGGGTTGGTATTTGATGCCGGTATTGGTCACGCATGGATGATCATCTCCGCAGGAATACCAAATATCTGGCCCGAGATTTTCAGGGCGACAAAGCGCGGACTGCACAATGCATTGAAGGATTATCACCGCATTGAAGCCAGCACATCTTTCCCTGAGGGTGAGCGATTTCTTTCGATGCTTGGCATGCAGTGCGAAGGCAGGCTGAAAAAATTTAATCACCGCGGCGAGGATGCTTCGCTGTGGGCACTGACGAGGTGATTTATGGATTCTATGAACTGGCAGTCCGTGGGCAACAGCCTTCAACAAAATGCCGTCCCTGTTGCGCAAACATCAGCCTCTGCACTGAATGCGTTTTCTTCGCTAAGCAGCGCCCGGCAGCAGGCAACCAACCTGAACACCAATGCGCAATTGCTCGATAATCAGGCCAATCAGGCGGTGCAGAATTCCGGTCAGCAATCGTCACTAATCCGCCGTCGTGGCGCGCAGTTCCAGGCGGATCAGGATTCCCGCATTGCGGCCAGCGGTACCGGATTTGGTGGCACCAATGCGCTGCTGCGGCGCCAGACTGCGCTCAATATTCAGGAAGATGCGAATGCAGAGGCTAACAGCGGGATCCTGCAATCTGATGCACTGAAAAATCAGGCCAGCGCCACGCGGCAACAGGCGAAAGCTGCTCAGCCCGGTTTGCTTGGTTATCTTGGTGCCGCAACTCAGGTTGGATCGACATTTCTCACTGCTAAGTACGGGAAAAAATAATGGCCACTTTGCCTTTTTACACTCGCCAGAACACCACGCAGGGGCTGGGCGCCGGTCCCGTCAATCTGCCTGAGACCACTACCGATCTGCAACTCCTTGGGGCCGGTGCTGATTCTGCCGCGCGGGCAACGGAATCCATTAACCGCCAGGTGACTGATACGGCGTTACAGGATGGTGCGCTTAAGCTGGACACCATCAAATACAATCTCTTCAATCAGGTGCGGCAAAAAGAAGGGCAAAACGCGATAGGCGCATCTGATGATGCCCTTAAGCAATATGATCAGGCCGCCGGAACGCTGGGGCAAAGTATCCCGGAAGGCCGCCGTGATGACTGGGCAAGACAGGTCGCAGCAACACGGCTACAACTGCAAAGCTCAACTGATGCTCATGAATACCAGCAGTATCAGGACTACAGCCGTGGGCAGCTCGACGGGCGTCTGCAAATGGCCGTAAATGATGCCGAGAATTACCGGAACGATTCCAGTAATTACGCGCTGAGCCGCGCAAAAGCTGTTGATGCAATTAACACCTTCGGGCAGGCCAACGGCTGGTCAACTGACGAAATCAACGGGCGGGTGGCGCGACTGGATCAGCAGATGTCGCAGAACGCCACGCAGGCCTACATTGCCGACTGGCGAACCCGGCAACTGACTTCCCCGGCGACGTTTACACCGGGAAATGTTTCCTCCGACAAAATTTTCTCGGCGATGATCCCGTCAGAATCCGGCGGCAGGCAGTTTGACGGCAACGGGCAGACGCTCACATCGCCTGCTGGTGCCATGGGGATTGCGCAGGTGCTGCCTGCGACCGCACAGGAGACGGCAGCGAAACACGGAATTGAATGGGATCCGCAGCGCTTCATGAATGACGCCGGGTACAACATGCGTATCGGGCAGCTTTATCATCAGGATTTAACGAAAAAATATGGTGGTAATCAGGCGCTGGCGGTCGCCGCGTATAACGCCGGGCCGGGCGCAGTTGATGACTGGATTAACGGCACAAACCAGACCGGGAAAAATCCGGCGCTGTTACGCCTTGGCGACCCGAATAAAGGTGAAATTTCAAATGACCAGTTTATCGCGGGGATCCCTTTTAACGAGACGCGCAATTACACAATGGGCGTTCTCAGCCGCGCGCAGTCGTTACCGCCGGAAGCGGAAATTGCTCAGATCCAAAAAATGCCCTGGTACCAGAACGCAAGCCCCGAACAAAAAAGTCAGTTTATCGGGCAGGTTTCCGCCGAAGTGAACCGCCAGCGCGCCTATGGCATGCAGAATCTTCAGGATACGATGCAGAATAATATGGCGCAGATGCAGAACGGTATTATGCCGGTGCGTGACGTGTCACGGCAGGAATATTTATCCTACCTGCCGGAGGGCGCGACAGCGCAGCAACTGGAGCAATTCAGCCGCCAGTATGACGAATACGAAGCGACGAAAGCGCTGGTACCTACCTATAACACCATCATGACGCAACCGGCGATCTCTGCCCGCCAGAGTGTGCAGGCGCTCTATCCGCAGGCCAATGATCCAGATTTTGACCGTAAGATGACGCTTTACCAGAAAGCCTCTGCGCAGCTTAACCAGACAGAGCAGCAGCGCCAGAGCGATCCGGGCGCGTGGTTTATCAAAAATTCGCCGCTCGTCCAGCAGGCCTTTTCTTCATGGCAGCAGAATCCGGCAGATCCCACGTCTGCGCAGTCGTTTATTGCGTCTGTTCAGTCGGAAAAATCACGCTTTGGCGTCAACAGCACAAAATTGCTGCCTGATTCCGTGGCTGATGCCATGGCGGAAAGCTTTAACAACAACAAAGAAACGACGGTCGATTCCATTCGCCAGCAACTGAACGCCTTTGGGCCTTACTCCGAGATCGTTGGCCGCCAGATAATGGGGCAAAGTAAAAATGGCGCGCTCGTCGGTGCGCTCTCTGCCGGTAATCCGCGCGCCAGCGTGCCACTGTGGCAGGAGAGAAACACACCAACGGCCAGCCTGAAAGAGTCCATCATCGCGAAAAATGGCAAAGGCTCCGATACCAGCACAGCCCAGGAATGGGCGGATGCGTCTGCTGATTTCCGCCAGACCATGCTTGTGCAGCCGGGCGGTGCCGGAAGCTGGAATACGCTGAATGAGCAGGGGCAACGCCTCACGATGATCAATGTTCTTCGCGGAATGAGTCCCGGCGATGCGGCCAAACAGGCTGTCGCTGATATGTTCACCAGCCAGTACACGGTGAACGATACCTATCGCGTACCGACCTATCTCGGTTACCAGGCAGATTATATTGACCGCGGCGCCAGCCTCTTCAAAGAAAAACTGACAGCCGATCAGTTGCAGCCGCTTAACTTCGGGAAAAACACGCCTGATGAATTCGCGAAATCGCAAACACTCTACGAAGTAAAAAATAACGCGCATTGGGTTAACAACGCCGACGACACCGGGCTGGTGCTGTATCTCGGAAACAATGTGCAGAACGATGCCAGCGGCAACCCTGTAACGGTGAGTTTTTCCGATCTGGATAAACTTGCCAAAGCGGATCCATCACTCTTGCTGCGGGCTAAGTCTGCATGGGATAGCGAAAAAGAATACACGCCGGGAACCCAGCGCGGGGAGCGCGCTGCTAACCTTCAGGGGCTGCGGGAAACGTTCGGCGGCCAGCAGCAGGGCGGCCCATCATTCAGCGAAGGAATGAGGAATACCAATGCCAATTTACGTTGATGATGCAGATGCTGGCGCGGGCCTGCAACAACCCGGTACAAACTTTGAAAGCGGGCTGGGGCAGGCTGCGGGCGCGGCCTTTACTGAGGGTAGACGTTCAGGTCCCTTTAATGCTACCGGGCGCTTTCTCGAATCAGAAGCCTATGCGAACGATCCCACCTCGCCGCTGGTGGACCAGCAAACAGCCCAGCAGAAACTTGACGGGATGGGCATCAAAAATATCAGAATACCGGATCAGGGGTTAACGCAGGCTTATCTCGATCACCTGACGGAAACGCACAATGCTACCCAGGAACGAAAAGCTATTCTGGCGTCAGCACCGACAGGCGTCGTTGCAACTCCGCTTATTTTTACCGCCGGGCTGGCTGGTGCAATGACAGATCCCGGAAACGTGGCGCTCGGTTTTATTCCGGGTGTGGGTGCGGTGCGTGCGGCCAGCGTGGCCGGGCGTGTTGCCCAGCGGTTTATTCAGGGTGCCAGCGCTGGTGCTGTTCAGTCTGCTATCGCCGAACCCATCAACGCACTCGCTTCCGCTTCAGAGGGTGATGATTACACCCTAGGGCAGGCGGTGGAAAATTTCTTCATGAACACGATCGCCGGCGGTGGTCTGCATGCTCTTGGCGGCGCGGTGAGGGATTCCATTGCCGCGCGGCGCCAGCAGCGTATGCAGCAGGACAACCCACAGGCTGTTGCGGATGCTGCGCCAGCAGGGCAGGCGGACACTGTGAATGTGGCTGGCCTCACGCCGGACAACGCACCGGCGCTACGCGACAGTTTTTCCGACGCGCAGACTGACCTTGCGAGAACCATTAATACGGGTGTCGATGATTACGCCTGGCGGCGCGCATGGGATGAAAATATTCAGCCCTATCGTGACTCACTCTCCGGCCAGCTTGACGGGCAGTCGCCCCGCATCGCCGACATCAACCGGCAGATTGCCGAAAATGAAGCCTCGTTGCAGCAGGCAGATCAGCAGTTCCGTGACCTGGCAAAACAGTATCAGGGCCAGCGCATGAGCCGCAAACAGGCGGAAGCACGCGCGCGAAAAGATATTGAGCAAATCCGCCAGCAAACTGAGGAATCGACCGCACGGTTACGCGAAGAAATTTCTGCCAACAGGGACGCGGAAATCTCGCGCGGTAAATTACGCCAGCTTGAGCGCGGGGAAATACCGGATGATCTGGCAAGTCTGATTGAAGCCAGAGCCGGGCAGATTAAACAAGGGTTGCAGGTTTCTCCGTTGGCTGGTGGTGTAAGAACCGCCGCTGAGCGTTTCGGCGATGCGAATATTTTTGTCCGCCAGAATGCACTGAGGTCCGCGATTCGCCAGGCGGCAGACGGTTACAATCCTGATGTAGAAGATTTTTTCCGTCTTGCCGATCCGGCGGAACGAAGCGCCGCGCTGAACAGGCTGAAGACTCAGGCAGATAACCGGGTGCGTGCTGATGAGCAGGCCCGGTCGGCCAGCATCGACGCCGACCGGACAATTCAGCAACGTGGTGATGACCAGCTGCGCGCCGCGCAGGATGACCTCGCGTCAGAAATGGATCTGGCTCAGGCGCATTTTGCAGGCGCTGAGAACCAGGCGGAAATTAACGCCCACCTTGCCGAAATTCAGGCCGGGGCCGGGGATATGAGTTTTGCTCAGGCGGCACGCGCATTTGCAGCCTGTATGTTAAGGAGAGCCATCTAATGGCACAGGGTGAATTTCTGACAGCCTGCGAGCAGGCAGTAAACACGGCGGCCGGACGCCAGCTTGGCGAGGATGAAATGCAGGATCTCGTTACCCGCATGGAATCCACTGTCACACGTATACGGGCAGAAAATCAGGGGCTGTCACTGGAGGAAGCCGCTCTCCGTGCTGCTGATGAAGTGGCGCGTGATGATGCGCTGGCGAAGCACATCGAGGCGCGAAACCGGGTTATCAATATGCGCCTGATGCATGAGAACCTTCAGCGTATTGATGCCTTCGGTGGACGTCCTGATCTCGCTTTGTCCGCTATTATGGTCGGGCGCAATGAGGCTGTGGCCGGTTCCCGCGACAGCGCGTTTAACAACATGCGCCAGCTGCGCGATCACTACATTTCCGGTCTTGCCAATGACCTTGAAGCGCAGGGCGTTTTGCCTGTTTTCGCCAATGGCTCACTGGATCAGAATATTGCTGATGCTATGTGGCGGCTGGGCAACAACCTCGATGTGGGGCATATCCCGGAAGACGCAATCAAAATTGCCCGCGTGCTGGAGAAGTGGCAGGAAAAAGCGCGCATCGATGCAAACCGCGCTGGCGCATCGATCGGCAAACTGCCCGGTTATATTGCCCGCCAGTCTCACGATATCCATAAAATTCGCACCGCAGGCTTTGAGGCCTGGCGTGATGCCATCCTTCCGGAACTGGATCAGCGTACATTCGAAGGGCTGAACATAAACGGGCAGAACGGCTTAACCGTGCGAAAAGCGGCGGCGATGACAGAAGACCAGATTTACGGGCGGGCACGCCCGGCAAAGCCGCTGAAACCAGAAAACGTGGGGGCGCTGGCGCAGCGCGCTGACGGCCGTTTTTATATCAAAGGTGTTGTCAGTGAAAACGTCGATCTCATGCGCGGTAACGGGCAAGTGGTGCGGGCGAATTTCCGCAACGGGGATTTGCTGGCTAACGGGCAGGATATCGACCTTGGTGATATCGTTGGTTTCCGTAATGACGGCGGCGAGTGGGTGAGCGTCGCCGGGCGGACACCGCGTTTTGATCCGGCAGCGCCGGGCGGACTGTCGCCATCACAGGCGGCCATCGACGATTTTCTGCATAACGTGTATGTGGGCCTGTCTTCCGGCGTCCATTTGCGCACTGATCGCCCTGACTGGATGACCGGATTTAAAGGCGGCAGCACCAACGTTGCTCGCCGGGCGAGTCAGGAGCGCGTATTGCATTTTAAAGACGGGCTATCGTGGTACCGCTACAACGATAAATTTGGTGTGGGTAATCTGCGTGAAGCCGTGGGGAGCGGCCTGATCCATTCGGCTGAAACTACCGGACTGATGCGGCGTATGGGTACCAATCCGGAAAACATGTTCAATGAACTGGCCGACCGGATCGAGCAGCGCTACAAGGCCGCGAAAGATGACAATGCCCTGAATAAATTCCGGCAAAAGCGGAATACCTCTTTGACCAACCAGCTAAAGGAAATCACCGGCCAGACCAACATTCCCGGTAACGCCGGACTGGCGCGCGTGGCCGCGACCGCTCGCGCTATTGAGACAATGATGAAGCTGGGCGGCTCAGTGATTTCTTCCTTCAACGATATCGCTACCCAGGCAATGGAGATGCGTTATCAGGGGCGTGACATGCTCGGTGCCGTATGGGAGGCAACCACCAATAAAGTGCAGCTTACGCGCTGGAAGGGGGCGGAACGCCAGCAGGTGCTGAAATCGATAGGGCTGCATGCGGATGCCATGAAAGATGAACTGATGTACCGCTTCAGCGCCGATAATTCGATGCCGGGTCGGGTGAACAGGGCAATGCGGCATTACTTCCGGCTGAATCTGCAAAGCTGGTGGACAAACAGCAGCCGTTACAGTACCGGCATGATGGTTTCTGAATGGCTGGGCGCGCACGCCGGGAAATCATTTAGTGATGTGCCGGAAGAACTGCGGCGCGTGCTGACGATGCACGGCATAGAGGAAAACGAGTGGGCGGCGCTCAGCAAAATGAAGTTGCACGCCGCTGACGGCAACGCGTACATGACGCCGGACGGCGTGGCGGATATACCGCGCGCGGATATCGAAAATTACCTCACTAACCGGGGGCTGAAAATTAACGATCGCTCGGTCGAGTATGCCCGCGACATGCTTTCTGACAAAGTGCGCGGCTATATTCTCGATCGTGTTGGTGTGGCGCTGAATGAACCGGACGCACGCACAATGTCAATCATGAAACAGGGCATGCAGCGCGGTACCGCTTACGGGGAGATGTTGCGCTTTGCCTGGCAGTTCAAATCCTTCACCGCCAGTTTTATGCAGAATGCGATTGGGCGCGAGCTGTACGGCCGTGGTTATGATTTTGGCTCACTCAGTCAGAATAATAGCTTCCGCAATAATGCGCTGACGCGTGCATTCAGGAATGGCAACGGCGAGATAATGGGGGTTGCTCAGCTGTTTCTCTGGGCCACGGCATTCGGCTATTTGTCCATGCAGACGAAACTGATGCTGCGCGGTCAGACGCCGCGCCCGGCGGATAATGTCAGCACTTGGACGGCGGCAATGGCGCAGGGCGGCGGCCTGGGTATTCTTGGCGATTTCCTGTTTGGCGAATACAACCGGTTCGGGAACACCCCGGCAACGTCACTGGCCGGGCCATTTGCTTCTGACCTGGCGCAGGCAATTAATTTGTTCGGGCTGACAAAGCAGGGGGATGCGCGGGCTGCTGATTACTTCAATTTTGCGATCAGCCACACGCCGTACATGAATCTGCATGTTGTGCGCCCGGTGATGGACTTCCTGATCCTGAACCAGATGCGGGAATGGATGTCGCCTGGATCGCTGCAACGCTATCAACAGCGTGTGAAGGAAGAGCAAGGAAACGACTTTATTATCCCGCCGTCGCAATTTATGTTGGGAAGATAATCAGTAATCCCTGAACCCAAATTTTTGCAGGATTTTATTGATGCCGATAGTGGAATACCAGGCGATGCATAATCCTGCAACGATTCCGATTACTGCAAAAGGCCCACACAGAATATTGAACAGTGAAAATCCGCCACACAGAACGCTAATGAAGCTGATTGCTATAGAGATACCGATGGCGATGTATATTACTTGACTGTGTTCACTTTTCATTTTGTCAACCATTGCCGCTGAAGTATTCTTTGAATATAACAGAATCAACCCACCACCCGGTGGGTTTTTCTTTTCGCTCCCCTTATTTTTGCCCAGCACTTTTCCCCTCATCACAATCAGACCTGCCTGATATTTCACTTACTCCATCCCGGCTGGGAGGTGAGGCGATGAGGATGAACCAACAAACAAACTGGTTATCGTGGGCAGGTAATTCGATAACGACAGCGGCGGCCTTTTTGGGGATCACGACGCTGGAGTTAGCCTACCTGGTTATTGCTGTACTTGGCTTTCTTTTAACTTTTCTGAGCTGGCTCGATAAACGGCGTTCAATCCGAACTGAGCGCCTCTCTAATGCTGAACGTCTGAATTTAGACCGCCAGCGCACCAGAGCTATCGTTGATTTCCTGAGCAAATCCGACAAACACGATCTGAGCCAGGCCGATGAGGTTGTGGCTAAAGTTCAGCGCGTGATGGATGAAACCGAAATTCAGACACAGGGGCCATCTCATGGCATCGACGAGAGCGAAGCTTAGTGCGGCCATGCTCGGGTTGCTTGCCGCCGGGGCTTCGGCTCCGGTTCTTCTCGATCAGTTTCTGAATGAGAAAGAGGGCAGCAGCCTCACGGCCTATAAAGACGGCTCGGGCATCTGGACAATCTGCCGCGGCATCACGCTGATAGATGGAAAACCCGTCATCCAGGGCATGAAGCTGACACAGGCGAAATGTGACCAGGTGAACGCCATCGAGCGCAATAAGGCCCTGGCATGGGTGGACAGAAACATCAAGGTGACGCTCACCGAACCGCAGCGAGCGGGTATTGCGTCATTCTGCCCATACAACATCGGCCCCGGTAAATGCTTCCCGTCAACGTTCTATCAGCGCATTAATGCAGGCGATCGTAAAGGTGCCTGCGAGGCGATCCGCTGGTGGATTAAAGACGGTGGCCGCGACTGCCGCATTCGCTCGAATAACTGTTACGGCCAGGTGGCGCGCCGGGATCAGGAAAGTGCGCTGGCGTGCTGGGGGATAGACAAGTGAGTGCAGAAATCAAAGCGACCATCTTATTGCTGATTATCCTGCTGGTGGCCGGGCTGTGCCTGTTCTTCGGTATCCGCTACGAGAGCAACAGCAATCGCGCTGATACGGCGGAAGCCAACGTCCTTGTACAGGCCAAAGTCATTCAGATGCAGGCTGACCAGCAGCAAGCCTTTAACGGTATTGCCGGTACTACAGAGACCGCCAATACCACCGTTGACGCCAAAGCAGAGGAAACCGTCATTGAATACAGAACGATTCTCAAGCGTGAAAAATCGTGTGACCTGCCTGTGCCTGCTGGCGTTTCTGACGGGTTGCTCGACTACACGAACCGTCTACGTGCCAGCGCAATGCACTCCACTTCCGGCGGCGCTGACGCAGCCGGTGCTGGCACCTCTGCCACCGGGCAACTGACATATTGCCAGGCCGTTCTTTGGATTCAGCCACTACTGGCAGCAATCGAAAAAGCCAACAACCAACTTTCAGCCATTCAACAGGCTGAACAACTCAGACAAGGAAAAACAAAATGACATTTATCGAAAGTGTAATGCTGTATTTTTCCACCGCCGCAAGCGCGTTGTTTTTAATAGCTGGTGGCTGGGTAAAAATCCGCGATTACTTCAAAGCCAAAGCGCAGGCAAAGGCTGAAGCTGCTCAGGCAGAATTTGAAGCCGCTGTGCAGGCGCGGCTGAAGCAACTGCAGGAAGAAAATGCAGCTGCGCCAGATGCCACAGCGACCAGCGTAAGCGGAACGGTCGTGATGTAAACCTTCAACGGGCCGCAAATAGCGGCCTTATTTTTGCCCAGCGCCAGGGCGATTCTGACAATGCCAGACATGTCGAATTGTTTTGGGGCTTCATGATGGTCGAGAATGAAATTTCTACTGTTGAATATGAACTTTCAACAAGTACTGGTCCCTTTGATATACCGTTTTATTTCATTGAGAATGATCATATTGCTGCCCAAATTTATGACCCTTCTGATGATACTTATAATCCAACAACGCTGGTGTTGAATCAGGATTATTACCTTTCCGGTGCAGGAAATGAAAGCGGTGGTCAGTTGACGCTGGCAACTGCGCATGCAGGAAAAATACTCTTTATTTTTCGTGATCCCGATGCAACTCAATTAACCAGCTATCAGGATACTGGAAAGTTCCCGGCGGCCAGCCACGAACGGGCACTTGATAAACTGACGATGCTGATTCAGCGGGCTATTTTATGGTGGGACACGCTCGCACTTAAAAAGCCTAATCGGTTTGCCAGTTTTTATGATGCGGAAGGTAACCGCATTGCTAATCTTGCCGATCCTGTGAATACCAATGACGCAGTAACTAAAAATTATGTTGATACTCTTTCGGGCAACAATTTTAGCCGCACGCTTCGTACTCCTGAGGTAATAACGTCATTACCCGATGTGGAGATGCGCAAAAATAAATTAGTTGCGATGGATGATGCTGGTAATCCGCTGATGGTCCTACCTGAATCAGGCTCAGCGGCTGATGTGCTGATTGAACTGGCTAAACCTACAGGTTTCACATATATCGGTGTGTGTCCTGACATTGCCACATTGCGTTCCATTGAGCCTGGAACAGAAGGCCAGCGCATCACCCTCAAACAGCATACTTCTGACACTGGCTTAGGTGGTGGTCAATTCCGTGCTGTTCTGGATGGAACAAGTTATACTGACAACAATGGTACTGTCATTAAGACTCATGGCGGTTCGGCATGGTTGCGAATCAATGCTGACGTCATCAGCCCGGTCATGTTTGGAGCAGTTAGTGATGGTGTTACCAATGATACCGCTGCTATCCAGGCTGCAATAAATACCGGTGCAAGGAAGATCACTTTCCGCCCTTCAGAAATTCCTTCTATAGTCGATGCTGGGTCATTAACGCTCAACAGCGGGCAAACAATTTCTGGTTACGGTGCAGAGTTAAAACACTATTCTACGACCCTTGGTTATTCAATTTTTAATGCTTTTAGCGCTACTGACATAAAAATACTTGGTTTCAAGTTTTCCGGGCCATCCAGCCAGACAAATGCCGTTAACTGTGTTTCCTGTGTGGATGTTATTGTCCGGGATTGTAAAACAGAAAATATAGGTTTGTTTTCCTGTAAATCCGCCAAGGCACCTAATCCATTTGTAGCTCACGATAATACTGGCGTTTATTCACTGGTTACTGATGAAGCAGACTATAGCCGCAATATTAAGGTTATTAACAATACCACCATAGGAGACGGAACTGGTATTCTTGGAGGCGCGTTTAAAGTTTCTGGTATTTATATTTCTTATGCCAAAAGCGTTGTAGTATCAGCCAACTATATTGAAAACCATAAGGAAGGGGTTCAGTGGTGGGGTGGTGATGCTCTAGCTGAAGGTGATAGCATGAGTTCTGAACGCAAATGCTATGACATCGTTATTAGTGACAATACAGTTCTGAACACCGTAGGTGGTATCTGGGGCTCTATGGGGCAGCGCGTTAAAGTAAAAGGGAATAGCGTAATCAACTGTGGAGATGTGGCTATTGATTTTGAGGGCTGCATTGACTCAACAGCATCATCCAATTCAACTGGATTTACCGCGAATGGATGTCTGACTGTTATTGGCCTTAGCCGCAACATTCGGTTTATTGATAATACTGCCCTTACTCAGAGTACTGACCCATACCATAACATTGCAGGCGTGTATTTTACGGATACGCCTGTTACAGACTTGATGGATGTTCATTTTGAGAATAACACGTTCAAATCTATTGGCACTGCCCAGACATGGATTAAAATCGAAAACTGTCCATGGTTGAGTTTCAGCAATAACAGGCTGGAGAACGTACGGTTTGACACTACCACCGCGTCAACATCTAATGGTACACGTAGCCTTATCGTTTCTGATAATGATCTGCTGTTTACCGCCGGGAGTTCATCTTTTACATACACCGCTATAAGCGTGGGAGATTTGTCATTTGGTGGACGCGCTATCATCTCAGGGAATAAGATTGATCATCTTTCAGCAGCAACCGCACAGTACGGCATCAGCTATAAAGCAACAAGATCTGGTCAGGCTCTGACAAATTGCATTATCTCAGATAATATCGTTTCTGGTTTTATTGAAGATATCCATATTGTCACTACTGCGCCCAGCAGTGGTAACCATTTTGTCAGTCTACAGAGCAACATCTTTGGAACTAAAGGAGGCTCCATTTCCGGAGGTACAGTTGTTAGTGGTAACAACTATACTCCGGCTGGAGCCTCAATAGTTTTTTAATGTCTTACTATTAAAGAGGGTTTGTTACACCCTCTTTTTTATTTAAAAGGTATCCCCATTTTTTCGTTAACTTCTGGATCTGGCTTAACCTCAATATACATGTTGTTAGATATGAACTTGTATTTTTTAAGTGAATCATTAATGAATGTTCCACCGTAAATAGGGAATGGCCAGTTATTCACGCTATCTGCTTTTGGTACAATTAAAATCATTCTTCCTTTGTTGTTCTTATCTGCCTCTACTACCTGATCTATTATTCCCTGACTTATATTAATAGCCTTTTCATAACTTAAATTAAGATTTATTGACTCCTTAAGAGTGGAGTCTGATGAAGTGTTTTTATAAATCATTAACATTACAATAAGTGAAAGTATTATATTTGCGTGCTTTTTATATTTATTTGAAACATAATCAAGTGCCATCATTGCGCAAGCAGAAGAAAACAAGAAAACACCCCACATAGCAACAGGCCTTGCCGCATAATAACTTCCTGCCTTTGAACACAGAATTAATAACGCTACCGTAACTATCAATGCAGAGATAAATGTTATTATGAAGATAATTGCATTTCTTTTTTGTGCTCTGGAAAGCAATGTTTTAACTGATATGAATAATCCATAAATAATTAAAAATATACCGCTATAGATAAATACTGGGTTTATTTGGCTTATCAAGTCACCAAAGACTTTAATTGACCCATCGATATCAAGTTTTGCATTAGCAACGCTGTTTGCGCGCCCGCCATTAGCTTCAAATATTAAAGAAACCACCCACATTAACAGTGTCAGTATCTGCAATGGACATTTTCTTAAGGTTGATAACAAAGAAAGCCTGCTATCTATGAAAATGACCAGGCAACATACTCCACATACAACTGCAAGAATTACGTTAGCAAATAAGCTTGAATAAATAGAAATGTATGAAAATAAAATTAAAGATAAAGAAAAAATAATACCATTTCTTTTAAAATGGTCAATTGAAAGAGAATCCCATTTCCTTATTATGTAAATTGCAAGTGCTGAGTTTATTAACGCTGGGGCTATGTAATGATAAAAGCATGTTATGTTAACCTCCCACAGCATATAAAGGCTTTCGTGGTTACCGCTCTTCCTGAACAATAAAAATATTAGCGAATACTCGATCGCCACAAGAAGATATGCTCTATAAAAGCCAGACTCAAAATCTATTGCAAATAATTTATATAGCTGATTGAAAAGCACCGCCATTAATATTGTTATAAATATCGCAGTGATTATTGAGAAAGATTCAAGAAAACCAAAACCAAATGGCATTATTAGTTTTATTGATAATCTTGAAAAGAACGGGTAACCTATTTCTGGCATTACTTTAATTGGGTTGGTAATACCCCATTGAGGATATAATCCTCTTCTAACTATCAGGTTGCCCCAGTCATCACCTGAAATAATTACGGTTGGGTGTGCAAACAAAAAGAAAAAAAGAGTAATTGCTGAAATTACAAGCAATAAAATAAACGTAAACTTACCATTCCTAATACCAGTAATCATTTTATTTTTCCTTGAGTGGTTATGATTTTGTTTTTTATTAAGTATTTAGGTCTTCTTTTGGTTTCAATATAAATCCTGCCAATATATTCCCCAAGAACACCGATCCCTATCAATTGAATACCCCCCAGGAAAAGTATTGATACAAGCAGTGACGGATACCCTCTCACCTGATTACCGAAAGCCAGCGTATCTAAAACCATCCACGCCCCGTAAAGAAAAGCCATCCCGGCGACAAAAAGACCGATATACGTCCACATGCGCAGCGGAAAAGTAGAGAAACTGGTTATGCCTTCCAGTGCCAGATTCCATAGCTTCCAGCCATTAAATTTCGACGTCCCGGCTACTCGCTCGGATCGCGCATATTCCACTACGTCAGTTTTTCCGCCAACCCAGCTAAGCACTCCTTTCATGAACAAGTTGCGTTCTGGCATGCGTTTAATATTCTCTACTACTTCGCGGGACATCAGCCGGAAATCTCCGACGTTTTCTTCAATCTTTGGATCGCTGATCTTGTTGTGAAGCTTATAGAACCATTCAGCAGTTTTACGTTTAAGGCGACCATCAGTTGAGCGATCAGTCCTTTTTGCCAGAACCATATCAGCACCGGCTTGCCATTTTTCTATAAGCTGAGGAATGACCTGAACAGGGTCCTGTAAATCGACATCAATCGGAATTACTGCGTCACCTGTTGCATTGTCAAGACCTGCAAAAAGCGCCGGCTCTTTCCCGAAATTACGCGTAAATGAGAGCGGAACCACAAGAGGATCGCTAACAGCAAGAGCCTGAATAATCGACTCTGTGGCATCTTTGCTGCCGTCATTGATGAAAAGTATTTCAACTTCGTAATCTTTTAACTCGTCAAACTCCCTCACGGTTTTATAAAAAATAGGTATTGTGTCTTCTTCGTTGAAGACGGGAACGACCAGAGAAATTTTCATTTCGCATCTCTAAACACAATGAGTTTTGAGTAAATAAACCCGGCTACAAGGCTGAACGCAGAGAACGCAATGAGCGTTACCAGTGGTGGAGCATTAAATTGATCTGCGATAAAACCTGTGAGCATTGCCATCACTCCCATAAATGCCACGAACGCAATGTAACGACCGGTTGTAGCCTGAGAGTTGAAAGTGAATCTGGCATTTGCGAAGAAGCTAAATGTCACCGCAACGCAGAATGCCACAACATTGGCAATTGCCTGGCTGGCATCAAAAAAGTGAAGCATGGCAGCAAAGCATAACCAATGAATAGCCGTGTTCAACACACCAACAGAAACGTAACGACTAAATAGCTTTAACATTATAAGAATCAGTTAATTCCGAAAGAATGTGAGTTTAGCACTAACCCGGTACGTGATCGATTCCCGGTGACGTAACATGCAAAAAACAAGGAGAATAACTTAATTGCAGCTTACTCTAACCTACTGATATAAATAGAAAACAAAAGGTAGTTGTATTCTTTTTTGTAGATACAACATATTGTTTTAACATCGTTTTTTATCGGTCTTGAAAACCGGCGACCCGAAAGGGTTCCAGAGTTCGAATCTCTGCGCTTCCGCCAGATTAAACGAGGGGTTACCGAGAGGTAACCCCTTTGTTTTTCTGGTTCCTGTCTACCCGCCTGAGAAATTTTCCCTTCCCCGCGCTCATTTTCCTTTTACATCAGCATGAAAAGGGATATCCAGCCATCGAGAAATTTTCACTTTTCTGCCGTAAACCCGTTCTTCCTGCGGCTGGAAAGATCCTGTATCAGGGCTGCTGTAAGCCGCTTCTTTGTTTAATCCACTCCTTATACCTGCCGGGTGACATGCCCATAACGCTAATGAAGGCGCGTCGAAAGGCCGTTTCGTCACTGTAACCGCATTCGCCGGCAATCTGCGCTAACGTTTTGCCCGGTTTTTCCAGCAACACGGCTGCGTTTTCAATGCGCACCCGGGTGATAAAACTTTTGGGCGTTTCCTGTGACAATTCACCCATTTTCCGGTGCAACGTCCGTGAAGACATATTCAGTTGTGCGGCGAGTTGCTCAACGGAGATAGCGATATTTTGGTAACGAACAATATTTTCGGCTTTGATAAGTAATGGATGCACCGAATTCAGAAATCCACCGGGCGCGTAAATATG
This sequence comes from Kosakonia radicincitans DSM 16656, assembly GCF_000280495.2. NCBI lineage: Bacteria > Pseudomonadati > Pseudomonadota > Gammaproteobacteria > Enterobacterales > Enterobacteriaceae > Kosakonia > Kosakonia radicincitans. The sequence continues at coordinate 3,600,387 of NZ_CP018016.1, read as the reverse complement.
CTGTGAGAGTGGCTGGCTGTCAGCGACGGCCATATCTGCTGTCATTCTTGCTGCTTCAGTTCCCAGTCAATTAAAAGCATGGCTGGACAGAATAGCGCAACCGGGAAAAATATTTAACTACACATCTTCTGGCCCTGTTGGGCTGGCTGGAGATAAAAAAGTTATCGTTGTATCAGCGCGGGGTGGTTTTTACCATCAGACGCCGCTTCAGAGCATGGATTTTCAGGAAAACTATCTGGCTTCGTTTTTTGGCTTTCTGGGAATCAGCGATGTCGGGTTTATTCGCGCGGAAGGGGCATCAAAAGGTGAAGAGATTAAACAACAAGGAATTGCCAGCGCGATTGCTTCTCTTAATGACACCTTGCAAAAATTTAATTTAGTATGAGGTAATAAATAGTTTACATATCGCAACCCTGAGAAACACCATCAAGTTTCTCAGGGTTTACGATTCTTCTTAATCAAGATAAAACGCAATCTGATAGATTTCACTTTATTTTTTTTACTTACAAAACATCGGAAAGCATCTTCCGATTCATCAATATTTTTGGATAAGTTGATGGGGATATTTTTAAATTATTTATTGACGAACGATAAGAAATAAATAAACGATCGATCGTCCCTCTTCTGATAGCTATCACCTATCGTAGTAGTGTTTTTTTAAGTTTATTCCGATCAATACCTAAGAGAAATCATTATCCTGCCGATATTTTTCTATGCCATCTGCGATTGCGCAGTTGGTGTGCTTATTAATTCACTAAGGAAAGATAATGAAAAACAAAGCTACCATAGTAAAGCCGACAGGCATAAGTATCAGAAATAAGATTATTTTTTCGTTCGGTATTCTGATCGTGTTACTGGCTTTCATTGCCGGAAATGCGCTGTATCGACTGGATGAAGCTAAAAATAAGATCTCAAAAATTGTCACGGAGGATTATCCCACCACGGCAATGGGTAATAATCTTATCAGAGAAGTTAATACATCAACGATTCTGTTTCTCAATGCATTAATAGAGAAAAATCCGCAAAAGCAAAGCCAGTTAATGCAGGAAGTGACTTCACGATCGGAAAAAATCAACGAACTCTATAAACAACTCAACACGGCGGCAGACGATGCAGCGTCCCAGGCGATTTTAGCCAATGTTACTGACATGCGAAAACTCTATATCCAGTCGCGTAATAAGGTGATACAAAACATTCAATCAGATCCTGTTTCAGCAATTGATGAATATACAAATAATACGCGTGAAAAAGAATTACAGTACATTGATAAAATTAACACCTTTATCAATCTTCAGCGAGATGAAATGCAATCGTCATATACTGATTTTTTGCATGATTACAGTACGTCAAAAATGGTCATGATCATTATCGCGATAGTTTGCCTGATTCTTGGCGCCACCATGGCGATCATTATTTCACGCGCTATTGTTATTCCCATTAAACATGCGGTTGAGGCTGCTACGCGTATCGCCGCAGGCAACCTTGGGGAAGAGATAAAGGTGACATCAAAAGATGAAACCGGGCAACTGACCAGCGCTATTTCTCATATGCAGGATGAATTAATAAAAATTGTCACGGAAATACGTGGCGGAGCCGAAAATATTGCGACCGGCGCTTCTCAAATTATGGCCGGAACCCGTGATTTATCAGCCCGTACAGAAGAGCAGGCCAGTTCTATCGAACAGACTGCATCGTCAATGGAACAGATTTCCGCAACGGTAAAAAATACTGGCGATAATACGGCGAATGCTTCACAACTTTCGGCGAGAGCGAGTAATGCGGTGACGGATAACGGAAAATTGATGGCTTCGCTGACGCAAGAGATCCAGAACATCAGCAACTCAGCGGATAAGATGTCTGACATCATTAATCTGATTGATTCCATTGCCTTCCAGACCAATATTTTGGCACTTAACGCCGCTGTTGAAGCGGCGCGTGCGGGTGAGCATGGTAAAGGGTTTGCTGTCGTGGCGCAGGAAGTTCGCAATCTGGCCCAGAAAACGGCCAATTCGTCGAAGGAGATCAGGACACTGATCGAGAACTCAACGCAGCAAAGCGTCCGTGGGCTGGAGATGGTGCGGCAGGTAAACGGAAAAATGGATGAACTGGTGCAAAATGTCGATAGCGTCACCAGTATTCTGAAGGAAATAGAGCAGGCCAGCCTTGAGCAAAGCGATGGTGTTCATCAAATTAATATCGCCATCGGGCAGATCGATACCACGACGCAGCAGAACGCCGCGCTGGTAGAGGAATCGGTTGCCGCTTCTGAAATGCTTAACGAACAGGCCAGAGTCATGCAAGATCTGGTCAGCGTATTCCGGATTCCACAACATGCCTGATAGCGCAACACGTTAACGGGTTAATTAATCTTCACCGGTGAAAGAGATCTGTTTCTTTCACCGGATCAGATTAAGGTCTTTCTTAACGTACTATTTCGGGAAGAGAGTGGCTATCACTTCATCATGTATGCGCGCGCAAAAGCACTGTGCTTTCAATTTCAGATGTGCAGCGCGATTTGCCAGTGAGCGACAGGATATCAACTGTGAAATATCCTGCGCCAGGTCCTTTATTTTTTCAGCAGACGAGGCAACTGGTTCTCCAGCTCAAGTACGCAGGCATCCATCATTTTCTGCGTCTCTTCGCTCACTTTCGCGTAGTTATTGGCTTTCCAGTCGCTTAACGGCGCGGTTTTCACCGTCGGTGCGCATTCAGCAATCACATAAGGACTGAATGCATTGCCGCCTTCCGGACGTTTATAAAATTTGACACGATAGGTGAGATCGTAATTGCTGTTGCTGGTCGACATATCGGTATAAATCAGTGACCACTGTGACGCTGCGATAAAGAGAGGCTGCGTGTAAGCGTAACCGCCACCATTTTTTTCCAGCCAGTCGTGAATTTTGGCTTCCGCTTTCGGCGCTAAATAGCGGGAGGTTGGTTCAGGCAGGGTATCGATGGTGTTCCCTTTATAGACATTTTTATCGAACGAATTGCTGCTGATGCCGCCGCCGAGTACGGCACCCAGAACCGCAAGCCCCATTCCGGTGCCGGAGTGTGCCGGGGAGACTTCCCGCAATTTAACGTCAGGATAGAGATTATTGTTCATTTCTGCAGGGCTGAAGATGGTAGCGACATCGACTTTGCTGCCGTTGCTTGCGGTCACTGCATGTGACGTCGTATTGGTTGCGCAGCCGCCTAACAATGCGGTGGATAAGGCACCGGTAATCAAAAACTGAATTTTCATGTTTTCCCTTTCTCTATTATTAAAATTAACGCGCATCAATCGTTTGCTTATTAAATTGCCCGACGAGGTTTCTCAACACCGGGTCGCGTTATCTCATTAGCGGCAGCAACACTAAAATCTTTATAAGAAATTTTCGTTAAGTTTTATTTTTGGTTAATTATTTTAGTGCCAAAATAGCATGAATAGCTAAGATTGGATCCAGCGTGCCAGGATAAGCACACTATAAAATTCACACCCAAAGCCAAACTCACAAATGTAATGGCTATTTTCCGGGTGTATTAATTGTTGTTATTTTTTGTCTTTAGTAACATCCTTAAAAAAGAAAATTAAAATACACCTATTGATTAATTTGCTTTATGGCAGGGATGACATCACCGTTGAATTACATTCGTAGTTCGGCTCTTTTTTTATTACTCGCGTTTACGGCACAGGCGGCGCCATTATCTCCGGCAGACCGTGACGCTGTCCGTCAACAGCAGGAACAGCTGCTTCGTCAGAGCCAGCAGCAGCGTGATGAACTGGAGCGCAGCACCACGCTGCCGCGCTCAGGCCAGAGTACGTCTGCCCCGCAGGCCGGTGGCCCCTGTTTTGATATTCACACCATTACCCTTTCCGGCGTGACGCTTATCAGCGAAAAAGCGCAGCAGAAACTGACTGCGCCCTGGCAGAACCAGTGCCTGAATATGGCGAAAATAACCGAACTGGCTGCCGCGATTTCCGACTGGTATATCAGCCGGGGATATATTACCAGCCGCGCTTTTCTCACCGAACAGGATTTATCGCACGGCGAATTACGCATTGTCGTGCTGGAAGGAAAATTACGTCATATCCGCCTGGAGGGAGAATCGCCGCGCATGCTGAAAATGGTTTTCCCCGGTCTGGAAGGGAAAATCCTTAATCTGCGGGATATCGAACAGGGGATGGAACAAATAAATCGTCTGCGGCGCGAACCGGTGCAGATCGATATCGTTCCCGACAGTGAACCGGGTTATTCCAGCGTGAATTTAACCGCCACGCCGGAATTTCCGTTAAGTGCTTCGGTTTCGCTGGATAACAGCGGGCAGAAAAGTACCGGTGACGATCAGTTAAATGGTTCGCTGACCGCCAGTAATTTGCTGGGACTGGCGGAACAGTGGCAGGTGAGCGGCGGGCGCAGCAGCGATTTCGCCACCGGCTATGACGCGCAAAATTTTCAGGCCGGGTTCAGCATGCCGTACGGTTACGGCCTGCTCGACTACAGCTATGCATGGAGCAACTACCGCACCACCCTTATCAATCAGGGCTTTCCGTGGATCTCCACCGGTGACACCAGAACGCACCGCCTGAACGGTTCGTGGGTAGTGTTCCGCAACGGCAATATCAAAACCGCATTTACCGCTGGCGTCACACAGCGCTCCTCGCGCAACTGGCTTAACGACGCGCCGCTGGTCAGCAGCACGCGCAATCTCTCCAGCCTGCAACTGGGCATCAGCCATACGCAGAAAGTACTGGGCGGCGTGGCGACCTTCAACCCGACATTCAGCCACGGCATGCCGTGGTTTAACGCCGAAACCGACGAAGGCAAAAGTGGCGATGAACCCCGTGCGCAGTTCCGTAAAGGGAGCCTGAGCGCCAGCTTCCAGCGCCCGTTCAGCGCCGACATCGTCTGGCTCACCAGCCTGTATGCGCAGTGGTCACCGGACAGGCTCTACGGCAGCGAACGCCTGACGCTCGGCGGCGAAAGCTCCGTACGCGGTTTTAAAGAGCAGTATCTCTCCGGCGACAACGGCGGTTACTGGCGTAACGAACTCAATTACGTGCTGTTCACGTTGCCCCTGTTGGGGCAGATCAGCGCCACGGCGGCGGTGGATGGCGGATGGCTGGAAAAAGACCGGCTCGATCGCTACGCCTCCGGCACGTTGTGGGGCGCGTCAGCAGGGCTTGGCAGCGCCGGACGCTGGTTTGCCAGCCAGATCTCCGTTGGCACGCCGCTGCATTACCCCGACTGGCTCGGCCCCGATCACGTCAGTGTTAACTGGCGCGTTGCTGTCACGTTTTAAGGATCAAGACGATGAAGACTGACAAACCGGTTCGTTTTTCCCAGCGTGCTGTCAGCTGGTTGATTATCAGCCTGCTGGTCTGGCAGCCGGTAGCGCCCGCGTTTGCTGCGGCCATCACGCCGACAGGCGGCGCCAGCATGGATAAAGCCGGCAACGGCGTGCCGGTGGTCAATATCGCCACGCCGAACGGGGCAGGTATCTCGCACAACCAGTTTCATGACTACAACGTCGGCAAAGAGGGGCTGATCCTCAATAACGCCACCGGGCAACTGACGCAGACGCAGCTTGGCGGGCTTATCCAGAACAACCCGAACCTGCGCGCCGGGCAGGAAGCGAAGGGCATTATCAACGAAGTGACCGGCGGCAGCCGATCGCAGCTGCAGGGGTATACCGAAGTGGCGGGCAAAGCGGCGAATGTGATGGTCGCCAACCCGTACGGCATCACCTGTAACGGCTGCGGGTTTATCAACACGCCGAACGCCACCCTGACTACCGGTAAACCGCAATTCGATGCGGCGGGCAATCTCTCCGCACTGGAAGTGACCAGAGGCACCATCACCGTGGAAGGGCAGGGGCTGAACGCCAGCGGCAGCGATGCGCTGGCGCTGATTTCCCGCGCCACCGAAGTGAACGCCGCCATTCATGCGAAGGACTTAACCGTGACCACCGGGGCCAACCGGGTGGATGCCAGCGGTAAGGCGACAGCGATTGCCGGTGAGGGTGCAGCGCCGGTGGTGGCGGTGGATACCGGCGCGCTCGGCGGCATGTATGCCAACCGTATTCATCTCGTGTCCACCGAGAAAGGCGTCGGCGTCAACCTCGGCAACCTGACGGCACGCTAGGGCGATATCACGCTTGATGCGAACGGCAAAATGGTGGTGAAAGAGAGCATCGCCAGCGGCGCGCTGACGGCGAAGGGCGACAGCGTCACCCTCAGTGGCAGCCACAAAGCGGGCGGCGATATCGCGGTTACGGCCGTGCAGGATGTGGCGCTGAATCACGCCACGCTGGCCGCCGACGGCAAACTGACGCTCAGCGGCGCGGGCAACACCACCCTTGCAGGCAGTTCACTCACCAGCGGCGGCGACATGTCACTTAGTGGGAAACAGCTCACCAGTGATGCCTCCACCCAGGCCAATGCCGCAGGCAATGCCACGCTGAAGGCGCAGACCCTCACCGAGCAGGGAACAGTGGTTGCCGGTGGTGACATGACGTTCCAGGCTGACAGCGCCACGCTGAACGGCACGCAGGCAGCGAAAGGGACGCTCAGCGTCGGGGCGAAAACGCTGAACCACGGCGGTAAATCAGCGGCGACCCGTATTACGCTTGGCGCACCGGAAAGCCTCACCAACAGCGGTACGCTGGTGGCGGACATGCTGGATCTTGGCAGTAGCCACATCAGCAACAGCGGCCTGTTACAGGGCACGCAGGCGCTGAACCTGCACACCGGGCTGCTTGATAACCTCGCCGGCGGCACTCTCTACTCTGCGAAAGACCTGACGCTTGCCATCCCGCAACTGAACAACAGCGGTCTTGTCACCACCGATGGCGACCTGTATCTGCACGGTGACGCGCTGACCAGCGACGGCGAACTGAATGGCGTTAACCTGTTCAGCGATTACCACAGCCTGAGCAACAACGGCCGTCTGCTGGCCGACGGGCAGTTAACCCTCGCGGCAGACAGCATTCACAACAATGGGCTGGTGGCAGCCAACACCACCGGCGTGACGGCAGACACCCTCGATAACGCAGGAACCCTGCAGGGTAATGATGCCCTGACACTGCAGACACAGAACACCCGCAACAGCGGGACGCTGGCGGGCGGGAATTCACTGGATCTCAGCGGGCAGGCGCTGATCAACAGCGGCCTGCTGGCCGCGAAAAGCCTGACGCTCAACAGCAGCGACATCACCAACAGCGGTACGCTGCAGGGCTCCAGCCTGCTGACCGCCACGGGCAGCACACTGACCAACCAGCAGAATGGCCTGCTGCTGAGTAACGGCGCGGTCACGCTGAAAAACGATCGTCTCAACAACGCCGGGCAGATGCAGGGCGGCACGCTCGATCTGGCGACCGGCGAGTGGCTGAACAGTGGCACGGCGCTCGGGCAAAACGGGCTGAATGCCACGGTCAGCGGCACGCTGGATAATCAGGGCAGCGTGGTCAGCCAGCAAGCGATGGCGCTGACCGCAGACAGCAGCAACAACAGCGGTACGCTGATGGCGAAGGTGCTGGCGCTGCACGGCGATTTACGCAACAGCGGCCTGATCCAGGGAACTGACGGGCTGAACTGGCAGGGCACCACCTTTACCGGCACGGCTGACGGCCAGATGCTCAGCGGCGGCAGCCTGACATTACAGGGCACCACGCTCGACAATCAGGGACGCATGCAGGGGCGCAACCTGACCGCCACTGCCGACAGCTGGCGCAACGGCGGCACGGTGCAGGCGCAGGATGCCCTGAACGCCACGCTTGGCCGTTCACTTGATAACCAGGGGCAGATGCTGAGCCAGGGCGGGGCCGTCATCAGCGCCGCGCAACTGACCAACGACGGTAAACTGGCGGCAAAAGATCTCACTGTGACCGCGCCGGACATCGCCAGTAACGGTACTCTGCAGGGTAACGACAGCCTGACGATCGCCACGCAACATTTGCTCAATGGCGGCAACGGCCAGTTAGTGAGCGGCAGCGGGCTGAACCTGAATCTTGATAGCTTCAACAATCAGGGGCTGCTGTACGTACAGGATGGCCTGACGCTGACCGGCAATACGCTGATCAACGGCGGCAGCCTGGAAAGCGGCGCGCTGGATGCCACCACCGGCAGCCTCGATAACGGCGGGACGCTGCTGGCGCATAACCATGCCACGTTACAGGCGGACCAGCTTGCCAACAGCGGTAACCTCATTGCCGACACGCTGGCGCTGACGGGCACCCGCATCACCAACAGCGGGCTGCTGCAGGGCACGCAGCAGATGCAGGCCACGGCGGACAGCATCGCTAACACGGCGGGCGGACGCTGGCTTTCCGGCGGCGCGCTGACGCTCAACGGTAATCTGAACAACGATGGAACAGTGCAGGGCGATGCGGTCACGCTGCGTGGCGACACGCTGGATAACACCGGGATCATCAATGGTCTGCACGGCCTGACCGGCATCCACAGCGGCGCGGTGACCAACAACGGTCAACTGGTCAGCGGCGGTGTGACGGATATCCACGCCGACAGCCTCTCCGGCAACGGGCGCATCAGCGGCGATACGCTGGCGCTTGACGCCTCCACGCTCAGCAATGGCGGGCTGTGGCAGGGCACGCACGGCCTGACGCTGAATGCAGACACCCTTACCACCGCCAGCGGTTCGCGCACGCTGAGCGGCGGCGATTTCACACTGAACGCCGGGCAACTGTCCACGCAGGGCACCCTACAGGGCGGGCAGGTCAGCGTGACGGCTGATGACTGGACGCTCGGCGGCACCTTGCTGAGCCAGGGCGATTTAACGGCCACTGTCGGCAACACCCTGAACCTGCCGGGCGCGCTGCAAAGCCAGGGGGCGATGACACTCGCTGCGCAGACGCTGAACAATGACGGCCAGGTGTTAAGCGCCGGGGATATCACCCTGCGCGGGCAGCAGCTCACCAATAACGGCACCGTACAGGGCAATACACTGACGGCGCACGAAGCGGGCATCACCAACAACGGTGCGCTCACCGGGCTTAACAGCCTGACGCTGGATAACCACCAGACGACCACTGCGCTGATGGCGCGGATGGCGATGGCAACGCCGCAACTGGCGCTGATCAACAGCGGTTCGCTGTTAACGCAGGGCGCGCTGGATATCACTGCCGGTTCGGTGAATAACAGCGGGATCTGGCAGGGTAACAGCATCCTGCTGGCGGCACAGTCGCTGGATAACAGCGGTGCCGTGCAGAGCGCCGGGGCGCTGAACTTCCAGCTTACCGGCGACCTGAATTCCGCCGCAGGCAGCAAAATTACCGCCATGGGCACGGCCGCGCTGCAGGCCTTATCGCTGACCAACAACGGGCAGTGGGCGGCGAAAAACCTGACGCTTAACGGCGGGACGCTGAATAACAGCGGAGCCATCAGCGGCAGCGACGGCCTGACCGCCACGCTGAGCGGGGATGTCACCCAGCAGAGCGGCGGCTCGCTTGCCAGTAACGGGGCGCTGAACCTGACGGCGGCTGCGCTCGATAACGCCGGTAAGGTGCAGGGCGATGATGTCACGCTTGCCGCTGCGACGCTGACCAACCGCAGTGGCGCACAAACGGTAAGCGCGGGCACGCTGACGCTCACCACGCCGACGCTGGTCAATGACGGGCTGCTACAGGGCGCGGGGGAGACCCGTATTGACGCCATCACGCAGGCGATTAACAGCGGCAAACTGCTTTCCGGCGGGCAACTGACGCTCACCACGCCGCAGTACAGTGGCGCGGGCTGGTTACAGGCCAGCAACCTGATACTGAATGCGACGAACAACAACGGCAGCGGCACGCTGCTGGCCGGGCAGATGACGCTGATCGGCGATACCTTCACTAATCAGGGGACGACGCAGGCGGATAACCTGACGCTGAATTACCGCCAGCTCACCAACAACGGCACGCTGCTTGGCACAAACCAACTGACGCTGAATGCCGCGCAGGTGAATCAGTCCGCCAGCGGCAGGCTGTTCAGCGGCGGCGATCTGTTTGTCGGCGCGACCGGGCTGGACGCGCTGGGGCAGGTGGTGGCGCTCGGTAACCTGACGCTGCAACTGGCGAATGCCTTTACCGGCAAAACCACGCTGGCAGCGGGCAAAACCCTGACTGTTTCCAGCAACGGGGCGATCGATAACCAGAGCGTGATGCAGGGCCAGGCGGTGAATCTCAGCGCGGGCGGCCAGTTGACCAACAACGGGCAAATCACCACCGGTAGCGGGGCCAGTACCTTAAGCGGCAGCAATATCGTGCTGAATGGCAACAGTGCGGTTCAGGGCGGCGGCGATGTGGCGCTGGTGAGCCGGGGAGGGATTACGGCGAACGGCTTTGCCGGAACACTGGGCAGCCTGACGCTGAACGCGCCGGGCGCCATCATCAACACCGCGCTGCTGTATGCGGCGAACAACCTGGCGCTGTATGCCAGCAGCATCACCAACCAGCGCGGCGATATGCTGGCGGGTAACAATCTGGTGCTGCAACGCGACGCGGCGGGGAATGCCAACAGCGAGGTGATCAACACCTCCGGCAGTATCGAAACGCGAAATGGCGATATCACCATTAAGACCGGGCATCTGCTGAACCAGCGGGATGGTTTTACTGTTACGACCAGCCAGACAGTGGATAACACGACACCCGCTCCCACACGCTGGATCCCTGTCACCAGTTTTGACAAAAGTGAGGTCGCTTACAGCACAGGGGAAGTATGTACAGGTGGGGGTGGTGAGCATGGACATGAAATATGCAATACGAGGTATAGCCTCAGACCATTGACGACAAAAGATGTTACTGTCAGTCAGCGTGATGTCACGGTATTTGCCCTGGGGGGGGCAGCAAGGTTAGCCGCCAGCGGGAATCTGACCATCAATGCCGATAAGCTGGATAATATTACCAGCACTATACTTGCCGGGAAAAATATCACGCTTACCGGGGGGCAATTAAACAATAACTCAGTACAAGCGGGAACCACGACAACAACACAAAATTATAAGTACCAAACGGACTGTTCCGCGAGTTGCCAGGCAGCTCTGGAAACCATTCCGGATTACATGAGCCTGGCCAGTTTTATCGATGTTCATAATATTTATGTCGGTGATGGTTTCCTTTTCATCCTCAATGGTGCCCCCAGAATTACGCAGGCTAACGGTGAACTCTACCGCGCAGTGATCCAGGCGGGCGGCAATGTCAGCGCCAGTTTCAGCAGCAATATCAGCAATACCACCACCACGTCAAATAGCGGTGGCATTAGCACGACCATCACAGCCCCGTCACTGAATACCCTGAGCAATCAGGGTATCGGCGGTAGCGTGGCGAAACAGGCGCTGGCCGCAGGGCCGGTCGCGGTGAACTCCCCGCAGTGGCAGGATCAACTGCAAAATGCGCTGCAACAGATTAACGGCGGCAGCGGGCTCGATAACGGCGAGGCATCCGGCGCGGCGCTGGCAACGCCGGGCAGCCAGCAGAAAGGCAATGCCAGTCTGGGCAATACCGGCAGCCTGGCCAGCGCTGGGGTGGCCACGGCAGCGCTGAAAAACACCGGCACGACACCGCAGCAGGGCAAAACCGTCGATACCAGCGCTTACCCGCTGCCGACCGGCAATAACGGTTATTTTGTGGTCACGGATAACCCGAAAATCCCGTACCTCATCACCGTGAACCCGAAACTCGACGGCCTGGGGCAACTTGATCCGGCACTGTTCGGCGATCTGAATAAGTTACTTGGCATCACCCCGACCGCCGCGCCGCGCGAAACCAGTCCGACGTATACCAGTGAGACCCAGTTCCTCGGTTCGTCGTATATGTTAGGCCGCCTCAACCTGAACCCCGATTATGACTACCGGTTCCTCGGCGATGCGGCGTTTGATACGCGCTATGTCAGCAATGCGCTGCTGAACCAGACCGGCAGCCGCTACCTGAACGGTATGGGTTCCGATCTCGCGCAAATGCAGTATCTGATGGATAACGCCGCCAGCGCGCAGCAGTCGCTCGGGCTGTCATTCGGCGTGGCGCTCACCGCGGAGCAAATCGCTTCCCTCGACCACAGTATTTTGTGGTGGGAGAGTGCAACGATTAACGGCGAGACGGTGATGATCCCCAAACTCTACCTGTCGCCAAAAGACGTCGCGGTGAACAACGGCAGCGTGATCGCCGGGAACAACGTCAGCCTTGACGGCGGCAGTGTCACCAACAGCGGCAGCACACTGCTGGCGCGTAACGATCTCAGCGTCAACAGCAGCGGGCAGATAACCAACAGCAATGATGCACTGCTGAAAGCGGGCGGCAATGTTGATCTCAGCGCCATTGGCGATATCAGCAACATCAGCTCCACCATCAGCGGTAAAACCGTGGCGCTGGAGAGCGTGGAGGGCAGCATCAACAACCTGACGCTGGCCGATCAATTTGCGCTCAACACGAAGAATAAATCGGGTTCAGTCAGTATCAGGGACACCACGCTGGGCAGCCTCGCCAGCATTACCGCGACGGATGGCCTGTCGCTGATGGCGGACAAGGACATCACCTTTACCGGCGCGACGGCCTCCGCGGGTGGCGCGTTGTTGATGGACGCTGGCGGCAATATCGCCGTTAACGCCATCCAGAAAAATGAGGCTTACAGCCAGTCTGGTTTCAGCAATCGCATGGATACCAGCCGCTCCACCGTCGGTTACCAGGGCAGCAGCATTACCGCAGGTGGCAATCTGGCGATGCAGGCGGGCAACAATCTGACGCTCAGTGCCAGCAATGTCAGCGCCGGGAAATCGGCAAAGTTGTCGGCAGGCAACGATCTGAACCTCGATGCGCAGCAGACCAGCAACGCCAGCCGCAGCGGCAAAAGTGAAAACCACAGCACCGGTGTTGATCGCACCACGGTCAGCGCCGGCGACAATCTGTTGTTGACGGCAGGCCGGGACATCAACTCGCAGGCCGCCGGGCTGGCGGCAGAGCAGCAGGTCGGCATGCAGGCAGGGCGAGATGTCAATCTGCTGGCGGAAGCCACCACCCAGGGCGACAGCTACAAAGCCAGCAAGAAAACGGTCATTAACGAGCAGGTCCGCCAGCAGGGCACCGAGATTGCCAGCGGCACCGACACCACGATTATCGCCGGGCGCGATATGAATGCCGAAGCGGCGCAGGTGACGGCGCAAGGCGATATTGGCGTACAGGCCGGGCGCGATGTGAACCTGACGACCGCCACCGAGAGCGATTACCACTACAAGGAAGAGACCAAAACCAAAAAAGGTTTCCTGAAAAAAACCACCACCCACACCATCTCCGAGCAGAGTGCCACCCGTGAAGCCGGCACCCTGCTGAGCGGCGATAACGTGACGGTGAAATCCGGTAATGACCTGCTGGTGAAAGGCTCTGCCGTGGTGGGAGACGGTGAGGTGACGCTCAGTGCGGCGCATAACGTGGACATCACAGCCGCCACCAATACCGACTCGAACTGGCAGTTTAAAGAGAAGAAAAAGAGCGGCCTGATGGGATCCGGCGGCATCGGTTTTACCATCGGCAGCAGTAAAACCAAACAGGATCTGAAAGAGAAAGGCACCACCCAGAGCCAGAGCATGAGCACTGTCGGCAGCAATGGCGGGAATGTGACGATTTCGGCAGGTGACGCGCTACATATTGGCGGTTCTGACGTGATCGCCAAAAAAGACCTCGCCCTGAGCGGCGACAGTGTGGTGGTCGATCCGGGTCATGACAAACGCACCACCGACCAGACCTTCGAACAGAAAAGCAGCGGTCTGACGATTGCGTTGTCCGGCGCGGTGGGTGGGGCTATCAACAATGCTGTAAACTCCGCACAGGACGCGAAGCACGAAAGTGACGGCCGGTTAGCGGCGTTGCAGGCCACCAAATCCGTTCTCTCCGGTGTGCAGGCCGGGCAGGCTGTTGCTCTTGATGCTGCTAATAGCGGAAATACCGATAACCCAAGCACCAACGCTATTGGTATCAGTGCATCACTCACCACGCAAAAATCGAAGTCGGAGCAGCATGCCCGGAGTGATGCTGTCTCGGGCAGCGCTCTGAGCGCAGGTAACAATCTCTCCATTACTGCCAACGGCAAAAATAACGGCCCGAACAGCGGCGATATCGTGATTGCCGGAAGCCAACTGAAATCAGGCGGCGACGCGCTGCTGGATGCGAAGAACGACATCCTGCTGGCAGGTGCAGCCAATACGCAGCAGACCACAGGCAAGAACAGCAGCAGTGGCGGTGGTGTCGGTGTAGGCATCGGTGTCGGCAGCGGTGGCTGGGGAATCAGCGTTTTCGCCAGCGTCAATGCGGCGAACGGCAAGGACAAAGGCAACGGTACCGACTGGACTGAAACCACGATAGACAGCGGCAAAACTGTCACCATCAAAAGCGGTAATGACACCGTACTCAATGGCGCACTGGTTAACGGCAATAAAATTGTTGCTGACGTGGGTCATGATCTGCTGATGCGCAGTCAGCAGGACAGTAACGACTACGACAGTAAACAGACCAGCGTGGCCGCAGGAGGCAGTTTCACCTTCGGTTCCATGTCCGGCTCGGCTTATGTAAATGTCAGCCAGGACAAGATGAAGAGTCGTTTCGATTCGGTAGCGGAACAGACCGGGCTTTATGCCGGTGATGGTGGCTTCGATATCACGGTGGACAATCATACCCAGCTTGATGGCGCAGTGATTGCGTCCACCGCCACGACGGATAAAAACAGTCTGGACACCGGGACGCTCGGCTTCAGCGATATCCACAATGAAGCTGATTTTAAAACCCAGCATGCGGGTGGCTCGTTTAATACCGGAGGCAACATTGCCGGGCAGTTTGCCAGCAATGCGGCGAACACCCTGCTTGCAGGAGGCGGCAATAAAGGCCATGAAGAGGGCACGACCCAGGCCGCTATCGCGAACGGTACCCTCACTCTCCGCGACAAGGACAACCAGAAACAGGATGTCGCCGACCTCAGTCGCGATACGGAACACGCCAACGGCAGCATCAGCCAAATCTTCGACAAGGAGAAAGAGCAGAAACGGCTGCAGGAAATTCAGTTGATCGGCGAAGTGGGTTTACAGGCTGCCGATGTGGCAAGAACTCAGGGTGATTTGGCCGGACGTAAAGCCGCGAAAGATCCGGCAGCGCTGGAAGAAGCGAGTCAGCAACTGGCTGCGGAAGGAAAGCCTGTCACTGACGACTCTGTGGCAGAACGCGCGTATAACAACGCCTCGTCATTCTACGGCACGGGCGGTGTGGTTCAACGCGGAATTCAGGCGGCAACCAGCGCACTGACAGCGCTGGCAGGTGGCGGTAATCTGGCTGGCGCACTGGCCGGGGCATCAGCTCCGGAGCTGGCGCATATCATCGGGCATAATCTGGGTATTAATGATAATACTGAGGCAAAAGCGATTGCTCACGCGATCCTCGGCGGAGTAGCCGCTACGCTCCAGGGAAAAAATGCAGCAGCAGGTGCAGCCGGGGGGGCAACGGGTGAACTGGCTGCACAGATCATCAAAGATCAACTGTTCCCCGGTAAGAGCAACAGAGATCTGAGTGAAAGCGATAAACAGCTGATCAGCAACCTCTCCACGCTGGCGTCTGGGCTGGCTGGTAACCTGGCGAGCGGTAATTCGGCTGGTACTACTACAGCTGCTCAGGCCGGGAAGAATGCGGCAGAAAACAACGAGATGAGTGATGAGGAACGGCCTGTTCCGTATGGTGTCACTCCAGGCGATGTGGCGATAGCAAAAGCGAAAGAAGATGCTGCATCGGGGTTAACGAAGAAACTGAATGAACTGGGTCAGGCCATCGATAAAGCCACCCAGTGCACATTTGGTCGTGCGTGTTCGTCGGATGATCCGGATGAGGAATCGAAACCAAATGTCGCAGGAAACCTGACGGATGAGGAAAAAGCTGAATATGGTGGTGCAGGTTCAGGAACACCGGGAGGTCATGGGCCGGAAGATGAGGAAAATGCTCGCACAAGGGAACAGCAGCAAAATCGGTTTAATGAATTAAGTGATATTTTTGACAAAAGCAATCCATCAAAAGACCTTACAATAGATGGACAGACTATCCGTCAGGGAGAGGCCAGTAATAACTATGGCACGACAAAAGTTTATGAAAGTCAAAATCTTAGTGATGATCAAATACGAAATTATGCACAGCAACTTGCAGGAGAAACGCCACTGAATGAAGTGAGGGAGGGGATCTATACTTCAAAATTATCAGATGGATCGGTGATAACACTCAGAAATGTATCTACGTCCGAAGCTCAGACAGGTGCTCGTTGGACTATTGATATACGGAATAGTCAAAAATTCAGTGAATTAGGGAATAAATATACGCGTGTGGAGATTAAATTTAAATGATTAGTGAGCTAAGTGAAAAGGAATATAAGGAACTGGCAGATGCGGCTGAGGGCCAAACTCTTGATGCAATTTTATGTTATGCAGTACCAGATCCCTGTCCACTTGGCTTTACTTTTAGTGAACGAAGAGAATTATTTTTTTGGGTATTAAAACGGCTTTTGAATGATGGACGAATTAGACTTGCCAAGCACGGTAAGTTCCTTGAAGGAAGTGTTGAGGAGCAGGTTGAACTTTTCAGACGGGCGTTCCCCCTGACAGAACCCGATATGGAAGATGGTATCTGGTTCTTTGATGAGGCATGTCCGGGGGGCGCAGTCTGGGTACTTGAGGATGGTTCACTGGAGTGGACTTAAATGTCATTGCCTTCATGGCAATTGCATTGGCATGAATAATCACCACCGCAACTGCCGCGATGCAGGTGCTGGCAACTTTGGCATTCGGGCTGTCGGGGGCGCTGGTGGGAGACAGTGGTGCCAATGCAGCAGCACAGGCCGGGAAAACGACGGTTGAGAATAACTACCTGACTGGTGACGGTTACGATATCGAGGATTACGGCCCGATAACTGTAGTCACTAAAATTGTGATGATTTTGACCGTGATGGCTATTAAGGGGCCTGTTGCGAGGGATGGCGTGAAGGTACTTACGATAGTGAGCTAAATAGGATTAAGGAGTAGTTGTATGTTCGGAATCTTTACGTTAGGCGAACCAACGAATATGGAAGATGAGTTAGTTCAACCATCATCTATCATTATTAATGACTTTAAAGAAAAGTTATATTTACCCTTAGCTTATTGGGATGTGGAAACTTATAAAAGAAATTGGCTGAATTCTCTCGAGGAAGGGTTTTATAAAAAAAATCATTCTGCGCTAGCTGTTTCAATGTATGAGCCAAGTAAAGTTAATTTTATATTTACATGGGTTTTATATTATGAAGGCCAAAATGTTTACGTGCAAAACAATGTTATTTTTCTTGATAAATGTGATAAGTTCATCCCTGAAAATATAAATGAATTTATAGAGCTACGTGCAATTTATGATGAGGATGGAATGAAAATATCTGAATGGGTTACTGATATGAAAAGTGTCTTAGGTTTTTTTTATAGTCTTCATGGCCTAAAATGATTTTGTAATTATCGAAAAGGAGTGCCATATGTTGATATACAGAATATAGCTCCAGCCTGGAGGCGCCACAAGCCTGTTATCGGCCCCAACTCTCTTTCCGGACGCTACGTTTCGGCTCTGCCAACTCTGGCATCAAGCTCATAAGGCTAACTAATTATGGTAATATAAAAGTCATGGTAATTTATGGTGAGTTCAGAATATTAACGTCAGCTATGAGTCATTCGAATGAAACTTTCTGATGAAGAATTATTTGCGCTGATTTTTACCTTTAAGAAAGATAGCAATTTTAAAACTGAATATCTGAAAAATTCTTATGTTATCGAAAGAACTAGTTCAGGTGTCGGTTTTTTTTCAACAATTAAGGTTGATGAGTCTGTCGGACATTTTGCTAACTCAAAAAATATTGGGAGAGGACGTTTAGACACAGGCATATGCCATATGGTGGCTGCTTTATGGTGCGTTTAGAGGATAACCTGCAATTGGAACTCGAAGCTGTAGCTTTTGAAAGTTTATGGCCGAAAATCTTTGTGCAGAGTGATTTTTATAAATGATCTTATTTATAAATATATCAGTCTGCAGTAATTACTAGTGATAAGTCAGAAATATGCTGAATCAACAAAGTATACAATCTTGAACCCTCAGTCAGGCAAGATTTTCGTTAACAAGGATGAACCACGCTAAGGAATCAGCTACAACATCCGTATCGGTGCTACGCCTGTTACAAGCATATCTGACCGATGCCTGCATATGTTAAAAAATGAAATACGGGGCCCTGGTTTTACGGGCGTTGAATAATATTTCCCCGCTAAAGAAAGAATTAAATAGCTTTCTCTCCCGCCAATACCCCAACGGCCACATCACACAACCACTTTGGCGCATTGATGCCATCAGCGTGTCGATACCAGCAGCAGAATGTCGGCGCACTGAGTCGCGACACAGTTAGAGATTCAGACCCAGGCCGTTGCGTTGGGTACCCAGGCGATGGATGCCTGGCGGCAGAGCCAACTGGACGAGGGTAAAAAGAAAATCCGCGCGGATATGGAGGCGAACGGTGAACTGGATGGCCTGACGGAACAGCAGATTGATGACAAAATCGCGGGTTCTGCACAGTATAAAGAGGTCGATAAGGAATACGGTGTCGGCAGTGATTTCTGGCGTAACGGCACTGCGCTGACGGGGCTACTGGCGGGGGCGCTGGGTGGAAATGTCACTGGCGGGATGGCGGCAGGCGCAGCACCGTATGTGGCAGGGCTGATAAAAAGCGTCACCGATGGTCATGAAAGCGCGCGCATTGCACTGCATACCCTGGCGTCAGCGGTACTGGTGCAGTTACAGGGCGGCAATGCTGCTGCCGGAGCGGCCGGTGGTTTTATTGCGGCGTCGAGTTCAGAAGCGCTGTCGCTGGCGTTTTACAACAAAGAGCCGGATAAGCTATCACCGGATGAAAAAACGGTGATAGTGAACCTTGTGGCTGCGCTGGGTGCGGCAGGCGGTAGCGTGGCTGCCGGGAACAGCAGCGACATCGGCGGCGGAGCAAATGCGGCACGGGTTGAGGTTGAGAACAATACTTTTCTGATAAGCCTCCATCCTGATGCCTATCAGGATGAATTTAAGAAAACTGGCGATCCACTTTACCGACTGACTGACAAATATGAACAGGAAGTACGGGAACATGTTGAAGCTGGTGATCCCGTAGCAATACAGGAATTACATAATCTCGAAGAGGCGAAAGAAAACGCTAAAACAGCTATTGCTCTTTATGGCGTCCTTGCTGGAGGTTCCACCGCGCTTGCTGCTACTCCCGAGCTGATTGCCCTTGTCAGGGCGACTGCCAGTAGTTGCGCGGGAAACCCGGTGCTCTGTGCTAATGAAGTTAGTATATGGATAGCAGAAATGGCTGTCGGGGATGCGCTTCCGGCAGGTCTGGCAACCGCGATGGTCAGTAAGATGTCGGTAGCTGAACTGTCAGAGCTGAAGGCGTTGATGGCTGTTGATAAGCAGTCAGGCAACAGATTGACTGCTGAGTCGCTTGAAAGTTTTGTAGGTAATACGGCGAAGAATGGCCAGTTGCCAACGTCAACTGTTGAGCAGACGATAGCTAATTCTGTAGTTGATCCGAAAAAATTTGATTATCTTTTTGGTAAGGGAACGGGCAGTGATCATACGTTAGATCGTACAAACCAACTTGCCCTGGAAATGAAGCGATTAGGTGTTACTGATGACATTAATGGTTATGCACTTTTGGCTGAACATTTTACTCAGGCGACTAAAAATCCAAATAACATTGTGAAAAAATATACGGATCAATACGGTAGTTTTGAGGTCAGACAGTCTTTCTTCATTGACCCTTCAGGAAAAGCTACAATGTTTGAAAGTACTTTCGAAGTCACGAAAGATGGTGCTTATCGATTTATTACGACTATACCGAAAAATGGAGTAACTAAGTGATGTTCATAGAAAATAAGCCTGATGAAATTGAGTTGCTCTCTTTTTTTGAAAGTGAACCTGTTTCGTTTAAACGAGAAAATGTTAGTTTTTTATATACTGCAAAAAACCAATATGGTCTTAGCGTTTATTTTTCTTTTAGTATTGTTGAAGGTTGGATCCAATACTCAATTAAACTACATGATAACGAAATATCACATGCTTGTATCGATGGTGTTAACTCATTTAGCATAAGGAATGATAAGCTTGGTGATTATATTTATATTGAGGTTGCTACAGAGAATTTAATCAATAAAGTTGAAATACGTATAAAGCCGGATATAAAAATTAGCTCTGTTGTCAGATAACGCGAATTCCGAATGTTGGACTACTGTTATGTTTGCTTCAGCCACTCCAGAGTAGAGTGTTAGAAATTATGTGCCATCACCGTAATATGTAACAAAAAAGGAATGGCGCATGTTCCAGCCCTTTGATTTCGACAAAACTCTTAAAGTACTCAACCGTTCAGACATTAACGCGGTAAAGATTGCATCTCAACCGCGTTAATCAAACAATTAACTGAAGATACTCTGTCAGCATGGCTTGACTTCCATCTGGGTCTGGATGTAGAGGCAATCGTAAAAATGTAATCTGCAACCCGTGTCAACCGGGCTGCCGGGAACGTCACTGGCCAGCCTGTCCGACAGCGCCAGCAGTGGCATCGGCGGCGGAGCAAATGCGGCACGGGTTGAGGTTGAGAATAATTCGCTACGGGCGGTTGTTATTGCCGGGAAGCTGGCGATTCAGGCTTGCGCGAAAACGCCGGCTTGTAGCACCGCTCTGGAAGAAGAGGGATTGGGTGCATTACTGGGAATTGGTGCAGCCAAAACCGTAATGGATAACTTGTCTTCTTCTGAGCAGATGTATGTTTTTTCTGTAGCCATGAATGGCGGCCGTGCGGATTTGGTCGAAAATCTGACGCCGGAACAACGTGCAGCCTATGATTACATTGTTGAGCAGGATAAAAAGGGACCATTCCACTTATTGCCTGCCCAACAGAGTCTTTATGATGGCACTCACGGGCCGGGGCATACGGAACTGACAATAGCTGATCAGGATCCAACAGGTGGCAAACTGGTTAATCCTGACCGGAGTGGTGAACAGGGAGCAACGCATACTGGTGCTGATCAACCCGTAGAGCAGGGGGCTACGAACACAGGAAATCTTGATGGCGCACCCGATACAGGGGGTAATACTGTAACGCCAGTTCCTGACGGGCCAGATAAAGATGATTTAGCTTATCTGGCTAAAGGAGATAGACCTGCTAACTTGTCACCGGAAGGCTCTGCAAGATCCGGTGCATTCAATGAAGCAAAAAGGCAATCAGGGATTCCTGTTACCCAAAGTCCGAGTAGTGTATCACCAAATGTAGATAAACGTGGTAATGCTCAACTAGGGTATATATATGAATTTGAATTACCAAAACCTGGTGGCGGTACTCAAAAAGTGTATATTCGAGATGATGCTGGTGGCCATTTCTATAAGGATGATCCTGGCCAAAATCGTGGCCCGCATTTTAATGATGAGCAAGATAACCATTATGACTATTAATTATGTAAAACGGCATGCCGAAAAATTGGATGCCAAAAATGACATTACTCATTTTAACTCATCTCTTTGGTCTCTAGAGGGGATCGCCGCGGTAAGTTGGGAATTACCTGGCTTTTCGCGTAGAGAGTATTGTGAGCAGCTACTAAAGGATATTTTCGATACTATTACCGATCACACAAGTGAAAACATATATGTAATGCTGCAATTAGTCCCAGAGCAACCTGATTCAGTGATGGTCAATTATAAGAAAACATGGGGGCTGGTTGCTAATTCAGGAGTGAATGTTGAGAGTATTTATAATAAAAAATCTTTTATTGATAAAGGTTGTAAAGGGCTGGTGTTAACTGGATTAGGAAGTATTCCTACTACTGTAAGTAATGAGGTGCAAAAATTAATAAATATCGAAGAGAAATTGTTTTTTTCAAATATTTCACCGAACATACATATTGAGAACAATTCTCAGCATGATCGCCTTACACAATGGATTCATAATATTTTGTATAGTAATGGGGTGGTTTTTTTCCCTTTGGGGCAATTTGACGAGAAGTGTGCAGAGATTGTTGCCATTGGCAGCAAATCGGTGTTGGGGAAAATTTGGTAATCGGCAGAATTCTTAATGTAATGATAGTAAAAGGGGATGCATATATTCCTGTTGATAAAATAGAAATATGGCCACGAGGTGGTGCTGCAGGAGATTTGGATGCACTGACATCCCGCTTAGATGTATTAAAAGCTGAGAGGAGGGAGAATCAGAGTGCTTTCGCTAAATCTGGTAAGAGCGATGAACTAGAGAAAATTGAAAAGGATATTTATAGGATCAATAGATCCAGACAAATGGGACAGGATCTGGAAACGATCGGTATAGACAACAAAAGTGGTTTAAATAATAGTATTATTATTGATAAGTTGTTAAGTTCAGCTAAAGAAGTTAACGCTGCAAATACGAAAAGCTCTATCGTTCTTGCAGGAACAAATGGTTCTGTGCGAATTAACGCAACATGGAAAGTATTGCCTGATGGAACAAAGCGGTTAGCGACCGTCACTACGGGTATTTTTTAAAAGGTAAGTGAGTATGTCGATACTAAAAAAAGAGCAGCTGATTTCGGAGTTAACCAGCTATATCAATAATGGATACCTGACGCTTGATTCTTTTGATGACCCTCGGGATGAGGCTGCAACAGCGTTATGTGAGTTACGTTCTATTGATAGTTCTGCATGTGAATTCTTTTGTAAAAAAATTCTCTTGTCTGTAGATGTTGGGGATCCTTATTTGGATGGTTTTTGTCTTGGACGTCTTTTTGATCTGAACAAAGAGTACGCTCTCGATTATGTAACTTCTCATGTGATGGAGATGTCTGCTCCTGTACTCGGAGCTGCGATGGATGGATTGGCTCAATACAGTAAAACATCATTTAGGTTGAATTTCACAGAAGATTTAGTTGCAAAGATATATGCGCGTTATGATGATGTGGCAAAAAACCATTTTTCCCAGGAAGTAATGGCATCATCATATCGTCTTTTTGTTATATCATTTACCAGAAAAAGTGATTAGTATTGATATATCAAATTAAGTGAGTTATGTCGATAATTTGACGATGCGATATACACAAAATACATGCTGCTTGTAAATCAATAGGGTTCTGGTCGGGTAGCAAGAAATAATTTTTCGTGAGTATATATGTGGGGGTGTAAATTATATAAAAATAATCAATGTTGTTATTTTTTTTTGCAGATGAAATTATTTTTCATCAAGAGATTATTATTCCGCTTGGCTGTGGAGGTGATATATAGATAAATATAATTTTATAGGGTAGAGGAAGAAGTTAGTATATGTTTAAATCAAATGTGTCTGGGGGTGTTAATGGCATAATTACCTGTCAACTTGATAATGAAATGTGTGTTTTTGTATATTTTGTGGAGCAGGCTTTGACATTCATCGTTATGGTTAGTTTTCCCGCAAAGTAGCAGTAACAATCTTGCTAATTAAATGATGATATCATGACTTTAATTAAAGATTTTGTAATATCAGACGCTAATCTTCCAGAGCAAGTTTTTCATAAGAAATTTATAAAGTATTTCTTTTTTGATAACGACATCTGTACCTCAGAGGATTTAATTAATTGCACTTGGGCAATCATCAACCAATCCTTTGGTTGCGATTCAGTTGCGGATGTTTTTTCCAGTACTGATTTTGCATATTTAGGGGAACTCTATGCAGATGAGAACTGGATTTCTAAGTTAAAAGACATGACCACTGGATTGAACAACGCTGGTGACTATGGTGCTCTGACAATTATAGAGAAAAATAAACGCTGGGCACTTTTTCAAAAAACACCAGTTGATAAAGGCGTTTTGGGGATCAATAGTAATGTAAGCTTAGAACCGATAAAAAACATAATTTATGATAATTTTGTTGATTGTGATGTTTTATCTAAATGGCTTGAGCAGAAGACCTCTCAGGATGTTGAAATGGTTCGGAGTATTGGAAAAAAATACTTGATGAGGCTTATGATAAATTATAGTTGATAATTAAATGGGTGTTTGCTGGTAAATAAATTATTTGATTTTTGTTAAATATGAAGAACCACCTGGAAATGATTTTAGAAAAGAATGATCAATCCGTAGGTTTAATAAAGAAATTCAGCCTTACCATAAATCGGATGAGGGGGGAACGGATTATTGATGGAAATCAGCTAATAGCACAGTGCGCAGGTTGTGGCCGCAAAACAATAACTGAGCCTGGAAATTATGAGATTTGCCCTGTGTAAATGGGAATATGATTCCGTCCAGTCATCGGATCCCGGCTTTGCAGGCGGAGCGAATACATTATCTTTTGCGGAGGCTCAACGGCTTTTCTCTCTCAGGTCTCGCCAGGCTGTTACTGAATCCTCGTACAAACGGTAAACACACGCCGCAAAACAGTGTTAATTAACACCCGTTCACCTGTTTTCACCTCCTCCCGCATTCTCTTGACAGATATCAATCCCTCCTTTGCGATGCCGCTGTTGAATACCAGAGCAAAGTTTTTGCCCGGTATGCGGTTCGCACCGCTCTTCGATAATTAAAACAATCTGGTTATGGTCATGGAAAATGCTGTTCCGCAGCTTCAGTCAGTACATTCAGATCGCGTTCGTCGTCTAATTCAGCGCTGGCGCAACGATCCCGAAGCCACCTATCAGACGTGGTTTTTATGGGAGCAGAGGTTGAAAAACTTTCGCTCGATCCGCAGCGGTATTGTGGTCGTGGTGGATGAAATTGAGCAGGAAAAATTTGGCGTTGCTTACCGCGGTTCCTCGCTGGAGACAATTGTTCACTCCATTGCCGAGCAGAAACAGATCTTCAAAGGTGCCGATCACGCTTTTCTGTGGAAACCAAAGCTGCGCATTCCGGATATTTATGAAAACAGCGCCAATCAGAAGGCCTTTGCCCGGCTTCTGCATCATTGCGCCTGTGCGACGTGCGCGGACGATATTGTGGGACATATCAATGCTATCGATGCGTTGAAAATTAAAGGGCTCGGCCCGGCGGTCGCGAATCTGCTCTATTTTCTTCACCCCACGCACATTCCCCCGTTTAACACCGCCATTGTAAATGGCTATAACGCCCTTACCGGCGCGAAAGTTAAGCTCGGCAGTTGGCCGCATTTTCTCGCCATGCGCCAGGGGATCCTGAATTTGAACGCACAGTACCGCGAATTACTGTCAAACGATTTGGGCGCTATTGGCGGGCTGCTTTTTGATATCGGTTCGGGTCGCTATCCTGCGCCGCCGCTGGAAAATTCCGCCGCTGCCGACGCAGACTGGAGTGCGTATCTGGAGGCGGCTCGCCCGCCGGCGGCGCAAAATAAAGCGCAAATCCAGGACGGGGAGAATGAACGCACGCACACGGAAATCCAGGCCTGGCTGCGTGATATTGGCAAAGCGCTCGGTTACGACGTATGGATTGCCGCCAACGACCGCAGTCGTCTGCATCAGGGCGTGGCGCTATCGCACGGCTGTCTGAAAGCACTGCCGGAACATATCCTGTCGGTAAACGGTTCTGAAGCGACGCGTCTGATCGATGTCCTGTGGCTGAAACCAGAAGGTGCGCAGGTGGTGGCGGCATTCGAAGTTGAGCATTCAACCTCCATCTACTCCGGGATCTGCCGGATGCTGGATCTGGCGCTCAACGGCAATGATTTGTCCGCCTCAACCGAGCTTTTTCTGGTGGCGCCGGACAGCCGCGAAAATGATGTCAGAAGCCAGCTACAGCGCCCGGCCTTTAGCCGCATCACCGATCTCAATATGGCCTGGTTGCCCTACAGCGAGCTGGAAAAGCACCGCGACGCCATTATGCGTTTTGGCTCGGATCTGAAAGCCATTAAAGAGATTTCCCACGCCCTGTTGTAGCGCTGGCGGATAAAGAGATGCGCTAAACGCTGTGTTGACGGTGAAAAATGCCCGGGGCCGAAGCGTCAGGTTTCGGACCCGGCACAACGTGCCGTCACGGCGGCTACAAATCAATCACCAAAACCCGCGAGTGGCTGCGTGAGCAACATAGCGCGATATGCTGCGTGGCGGCGGTTTTCTCCGCTGCCGATTGCACCGTATCGCGGTGATCGACCACGCCATCAAGCACCGGCGTCAGACAGGCACCGCAAATCCCCATCTCACACGAAAGCGGCACTGCCACGCCATTATCCTGCAGCACCTGCGCAATGCTTTTGTTTGCCGGAACGGGCCATTTTTCTCCGCTGGAGGCCAGCGTAATGGTAAAAGTCTCTTCCTGTTGCGACGCCGCAACGGGCGCGGCAGGCGCAAATGCCTCGCTGTGGATCTGCGCTTCAGGCCAGCCTTTTGCCGCCGCAACGTCTCTTACCGCTGCCATAAAACCCGCCGGGCCGCAGGTATAAATGCGCTCTCCGTCGCCGGGGGCGGGAATCGTTGCCGCCAGCGTCTGCCGCGGGCTTTTGCCTTCTGAGGAGCAGTGAATAAGACAAACCCCGTGCTTCAGCGAGCGGGAGAGTTCGCGTGCAAATGCTGCTTCTTCTCGCCGTTTCACGAAATAGTGCAGCGTAAACGGCGTACCTGTCGCCTCCCGTTGCAGCAGCATCGCATAGAGTGGCGTAATGCCAATTCCGGCGGCCAGCAGCAGCACCGGGCCGTCATCGCGTAGCGCAAACAGGTTGCGTGGCGCTGAGATTGTCAGCGTCTGGCCTGGGCGTAACGTCTGATGGATATAGCGCGAGCCGCCGCGAGATGCGCTCTCCTGCGCCACGCAGATCAAGTAGCTTTCCGTCGTGCTTTCTCCGGTCAGCGAATACTGGCGGATCAGGCCGCAGGGCAGATGCACATCAATGTGCGCGCCGGGCTGCCAGCCGGGAAGCGGTTCGCCATTGGCGGAGACCAACCGCACGGCAAGATTTTTATCGCCCTGACGCCACAAGCCATCAACCACCACATTCAGCACGTCATTCATCGCGCACCTCACACCAGAAAGAACTCGCCAAAACCCATTTTTTTCAGGCCACGGCGATAGGCAATCGAACTTCTGTCCGCCGGAATATGGGCTTCCAGCGTCAGATCCAGCGGCAGCCTTTCCGGCCGTTGTGTCTCTACCATCAGGCGATCTTCTTCAAACACGCGCAGGTTGAACGCGTGCACCTCTTCGATCGGGATATGCAGATCGAAATTGCGCGCGATCGGCGCAAACATGCGGGTAACGCGCGAGGAGACCGGCGATGCGGCATTCATGATCACCAGCCGCGCCTCGCCGGGAAAATGGATCGTCAGCGTGGCGGTAAACGGCAGGTGCATCTCGAAATGGCGCAGCCACTGAAAACCTTCCGGCGCGCGATAGTCAGAACTCGCCGGATAATTGCCGACCGAACTCCAGTAATCAGCAATAAAGCCAAACTCGGTCTCCTGCGGGCTGTAATCCGGGACGAACTGGTTATTGGCATCGGCGAAGGTGTCTGTGTGGATCCACGCAAAGTGGGCGACATCGAGAAAGCCTTCCACCTGGCGGCCTGCAAATCCGTTCACCTCAAAGGCCGGGCAGTTGATCTGCTGAAAACCCTCGTCATCCCAGTGCGGCATCGTCGGGAGCGGTTGCGGGTTTTCCGCGTCAAACGCCAGGCAGGTCCAGATCAGGCCGAAACGCTCTTCAACCGCAAACGTTACCAGGTTGAGTTTTGCCGGTACCGGCTGATCGGGGCTGGAAGGAATGCGGTTACAGCGGCCATCTTCACCGAAACGTAGCCCGTGGTAGGGGCAGACGATGCCCTCTTCATCGTGGAAACCGAGCGTCAGCGGCACGCCGCGGTGCGGGCAGACATCGCGGGCGACCACCACCTGGCCCTTCACGCGATAAATCACCAGTTGTTCATCAAGCAGCGTAGCTTTCACCGGCGCTGCGCCAATATCGCAGGCGCGGGCAACGGGATGCCAGCATTTTGCCAGACGTAACCAGTCCTCCGGCTCGAAGGTGCAATGGGCAGGTGGGGTGGGGAGTGCTGTTTTCATGGTCATCATAGGCTCACATAAAAGCAATTGTTTAATTGTTGTAAGTTTATTGTTGTCATATTAGGGTGTTCACATCCATCGCCATTAATTCACTATTGCGTTGCAAAAATGTGTACAGGTGCAGCATGAGTCCATTTTCCCGTTTCGCCCTCTATTTCGCTGAAGTTGCCCGCAGTGGCAGCCTGCGCCGCGCCGCAGAAAAACTGCATATCTCCGCATCGGCGATTAACCGGCAGATTTTGCAGGCGGAGGAGGAGTTTGGTACGCCGCTGTTTGAGCGGTTGCCGGAAGGTTTACGCATGACCACTGCCGGCGAGTTGCTGTATGACAATTTGCTGCGCTGGCAAAAAGAGTTTCAGCTTACGCGGCAAAAATTTGATGAGTTGCAAGGGCTGAAGCGCGGCTCGGTCAGTGTGGGAATGGTGCAGGCGCTGGCGGAGGGGAGCTTTGCCAGCGCGCTGGCCGACATTATCACCGGGCAACCATGGCTGGAGCTGGAACTCAAGGTCGCAGATAGCCACACTGTCAGCCAGAAAGTGCGGCAGGCCGATCTCGACTTCGGTTTGATCCTCGACCCGGAAGGGCAATCAGGGCTCAATGTGCTAGCCTTCGCCGAGCTGGAGATGGGCGTGGTGATGCGTACGGATCACGAAATGGCAACTGCTCAAGCGTTATCGCTGGGTGAGCTGAGCGAGGCGCGGCATATTCTGCCCGGCGCGCCGCTCATTGTGCATGAACGTGTCGGCATGCTTTATCGCCACTACGATCTCGCCCCGTCGAATACCATCAATTGTAATGACATCCGGCTGATTAAATCGCTGGTGCTGAAGGGGAGTGGCGTCACGGTGCTGAGCCTGCTGGATGTGCTGGACGAAGTGAAAAACGGGCAACTGGCGTTTGTGCCGCTGCGCAACAAACTGCTGCGCCCGCTGACACTGGCGCTCTGTACCGCGCCATCGCGCCAGCTTTCCCGCCCGGCGCAAATGGCGATCCAGAAACTGACCCAGGTGCTGGAAGCGATGCAGAGCGTTGGCGCATCAGCCTAACGGCCCGCCCTGAATGGTATCGCACAGGCCATTGATAATGCGCTCGCCGGTCTCCTCTTTCAGTTCCTGATACCACGCCTGCGTCAGCGCCATATCTTTGCCGTGAGTGATATCGCAGCGTTTGCGCGCCTTGAGCACCAGATCGCGCACCCGGTCGCAGCGTAGTGCTTCATACTGACGCAGCACGTTTTCGATGTCGCTCTGCTCGCGGAAAAGGTTTCCCAGCACCACTGCGTCTTCCATCGCCGCGCAGCCGCCCTGGCCGATATCCGGCGTGGTGCTGTGTCCGGCATCGCCCAGCAGCGCCACTTTACCGCGCACCAGCGTGTCGAACGGTTCGATATCATGGATCTCGATACGGTTCGTGGTTTGCGGATCCAGCGCGGCAATCAGCCGTTGCACCGGCGGCGCCCAGCCGCTGAAGTAGCGCGTCAGATCGTCGCGCAGCGTGCTGCGATCTTCGGCCAGCCCGGCGGGCAGCGGCACGTCAAAGAAAAAGTAGAAGCGTCCATCGGAGACGGGCATCAGCGACACCCGTTTACCTTCGCCCACAAAGGTTGTCCACTGCTCGGCAGGCGCAATGGCTTCATCGATTTTCACCAGGCCATTCCAGTTAACATAACCTGCATAGCGACGCTCCGGCGTATAGCCCAGCACATACGGGCGCAGCGCCGAATGGCTGCCGTCGGCGGCAATCAGAAAATCACCGTGGGCGCAGGTGCCATCGCTGAACCACGCGGTCACGCCGTCGGCATGCTCCTCCACTTCGTTGACCCGTTTACCAAACTGCACCCGGTCGCGTCCCCAGTGATTGAGCATTTCGCGCTGCAGCTCCGCCCGCGAAACCGGGCACGGGCGTCCACCCACCCGCTCAACCAGTGGCGCAAGGCTAAACTGCGTCATCGTTTCGCCATTGCGGTAATCCTTATAGGCCATAAAGCGCATCGGGCCGCCATAGGTCTCCATCATCTCGCCCATGCCCAGATGGTTCATGCACTTCACGCCGTTGGGCCAGATGGAGATCGCCGCGCCGACCGGCTTGATCTCTTTCACCGCTTCGAATACCTGACACGCAATACCTGCGTTCTGTAACGCCACAGCCGCACTCAGGCCGCCGATACCTGCGCCAATCACCAATGCTTTCATTCTGTTCTCCTTTTACATGCGTGTAACAGATGGAGCAATTTGCGTACCAGAATGACGACGGGCGCTGGCGCGAGAGAAAACGGGCGTTGCGAGGTTATGTTGCACTTTTGTAGTGCGTATTTGTATTAACGTTGCCTTTTTGTGAATCAAAAATTTCCAAATTTGGTGCAAGGAATCTAAAGTTTCACAGCGCTGGCGCGGGAGTGGCGACTCTGGCCTGCTTTGTGCATCAGGGCGTTGACGCGAATTGACAACAGGATGGAACGCCATGTCTGATGAAAAGAACAGCAACTTATTGTACGGGCTGGAGCAGCGGATCCCGCCGCTTCCGGCTTTCTTCAGCGCTTTACAGCACGTACTGGCCGGGTTAGTGGGCATCATTACACCGCCGCTGATTATCGGTGCGACGCTGGGGCTGGGCGAGTGGATGCCGTGGTTGATTAGCATGTCGCTGCTGGCCTCCGGGATTGGCACCTTTTTACAGTCCAACCGCGTGTGGGGCGTTGGCGCAGGTATGATCTGCATGCAGGGCACCAGCTTTGCCTTTCTCGGTGTCGCCATTGCGGGCGGGATGTGGGTGAAAGGGCAGGGCGGCACGGCGCAGGATGTGATGGCGATGCTGTTTGGCGTCAATTTCGTGGCCGCGCTGGTGCCGATTATCGTCAGCCGCTTTATTGAGCCGCTGAAGCGCATTTTTACGCCGATCATCACCGGCAGCGTGATTGCCCTGATCGGCATCAGCCTGATTAAAGTCAGCGTGAATAACTGGTGTGGCGGCGTACAGGCGAAAGATTTTGGCAGTATGAGCAACATCGGCCTTGGCGCAGGCACGCTGGCGGTGATTGTGTTACTGAGCTGTGCGAAAAACCGCTGGCTGCGTCTCTCTTCCGTAGTGGTCGGCATCGCCCTGGGTTGCATCGCCGCAGCCCTTGTCGGTAAGTTTCACTTCAGCGGTCTCGGTGATACCTGGTTCCGTTTACCGGCGCTGTTCCCGTTTGGGTTCCAGTTTAATAGCGCCATCTTTCTGCCTGTGGCGCTGGTGTCGCTGGTGTGCATCCTGGAGGCGGTCGGCGATCTCACCGCCAATTGCCTGATCTCGCATCAGCCCATCGATAACAGCGCGTTTCGTTCCCGGCTGAAGGGCGGCATTCTTGCTGACGGCATCAGTTGCATGATTGCGGCGATGCTGGGCGCCTTTCCCAATACCACCTTTGCGCAAAACAATGGCGTTATCCAGATGACGGGCGTCGCCAGCCGCTTTGTTGGCCGCTATATTGGCGTGATCCTTATCCTGCTGGGGGTGTTCCCGCCGTTTGGCGAGATATTACGCCAGATCCCGTTGCCGGTGCTGGGCGGTGCGACGATGGTGATGTTTGGCTGCGTGGTGGCGGCCGGGATCCGCATCATTACCCAGAATCCGTTAACCCGCCGCGACATGCTGATTGTCGGGCTGGCGTTTGGTTTTGGTATGGGCGTCGAAGCGGTACCCGCTTTTCTCGCCCATTTCCCGCCAATTATCGGTAATCTGTTTGGCTCGGCGGCGACCTGCGGCGGCTTAGTGGCGATTGTCCTGAACCTGATTATTCCGGAAGAAAAAACGGCCATCGCCGCTGACGTAAGGAGCAAAGATGATCGCGCTGAATCACTTTAATCAGCTACCGGGCGATGAGGCTGCGGCACTGTTGCAGCCGTGCGTGGCGATCCCCGGCTGGACGGCAGCGCTGGTGGCCGCGCGTCCGTTTGCCTCGCTCGCGGAACTTCAGCAAACCGCGAGTGACATCGCCGGAGCCTGGGGCCGCGTCGAGCTGGAGCAGGCGCTCAGCGCACACCCGCGCATTGGCGAAAAGCCTGCGGGGGCGCAGGCGCATGCCGCGTTATCGCGCCAGGAACAGTCGGCGGTGGACAATCGCGACGCGCAACTGGCGGCGGCGCTGCGCGAGGGGAATGCGCGCTATGAAGCGCGTTTTGGCCGCGTTTTTTTGATCCGCGCCAAAGGCCGTAGCGGAGAAGAGATTCTGCACGCGCTGGAACAGCGGCTGACCAACAGCGACGCCGAAGAGATCGCGGCGGCGCTGGAGCAATTACGGGAAATCACCTTATTACGACTGGCAGGAGCGATTGGCGAATGAACAGCCTCAGTACCCATATTCTGGATATTTCCAGCGGTAAGCCCGCGCAGGGGGTGACGGTTAATCTGTTACTCGACGAGCAGACGGTGGCGAGCGGCGTCACCGATGCGAACGGACGAATCGGTGCGCTTTCCTCTTCATTGATGCCGGGACATTACCGGCTGGTGGCGCAAACGGGAGAATGGTTTGCACAGCGCGGCGTGGCGACACTGTTTCCCTGCGCGCAAATTGACTTTGTGATTACGCAAACGGCAGAGGAGCATTTCCATCTGCCGTTCTTAATTGCTCCCGGCGGCTGGTCAACTTACCGCGGCAGTTGACCATGCGCACTGACCGTTAATCCACGTCTCGCTGATATTGCGCTCGTCGCCGAGGGTCATCAGCACAAACAGTTGCTCGTAGATGTCCTTGCAGCGCGTGTTGCGCAGGCGCTGCAAGGGCGTCACCGCCGGGTCAATGACCACAAAATCGGCCTCTTTGCCTGGCGCAAAATTACCAATTTTATCGTCCAGACGCAGGGCATGCGCGCCGCCAAGTGTGGCGTGGTAAAACGCTTCGCTGGCGCGCAGGCGATAGCTTTGCAACTGGCCCACCTTGTAGGCTTCACCCAGCGTGCGCAGCATGCTGAAGGTGGTGCCTGCACCTACATCGGTGCCGATGCCCATGCGCACTTTGTTCTGCCAGCAGGCGGGCAGGCGAAACAGCCCGCTGCCGAGGAACAGGTTCGAAGTAGGGCAAAACGCCACCGCCGAACCGGTATCGTGCAGGCACTGCCACTCTTCATCATGCAGGTGAATGCCGTGGGCAAACACGCTGCGCTCGCCGGTCAGTTGATAGTGGTGGTAAACATCAAGGTAACGTTGATGTTCCGGCCAGAGATCGTTGACCCACGCCACTTCATTCGGGTTTTCGCTTAAATGTGTCTGCAGCCAGGTCTGCGGAAACTCTTCGCGTAAACGGCGTACCGCCTCAAGCAGCTCCGGCGAGGAGGTGGGCGCAAAGCGCGGCGTAATGGCATAACCCAGCCGCCCCTGATGCTGCCAGCGCTGGATCAGCTCGCGCGTTTGCTGGTAGCTCTGCTCAGCGGTTTCGCTGAGATATTCCGGCGTATGGCGATCCATCATCACCTTACCGGCGATCAGCCGCATATTCAGGCGCAGCGCTTCGCTAAACAGCGCGTTGACAGATTCCGGGTGCAGCGTGCAAAACACCAGCGCGGTGGTGGTGCCGTGGCTCAGTAACTGGCTGATAAAGAATTCGGCAATCTCTGTGGCGTAGGCTTCATCAGCAAACTGGCTTTCAACCGGAAAGGTGTACGTTGTCAGCCACTCCAGCAGTTGTTCACCAAATGCGCCAATCATTTCGGTTTGCGGATAGTGCACATGGGCATCAATAAAACCGGGGAGCAGCAGTTTGCCGCGCCGGTCGGTGTAGCCTTTATGCGCATCCAGATATTGCTCGCCCTCCTGCCAGCTCATTCGCGCCTGAATCTTGCCGTCGCGAATAAATAGCAGACCATCTTCAATGAAACGTGCGTGGTGGGCGATATCGTCGGCGTTGTCGCAGACTTCTGCAATGTCAAACAGCGCGCCGCGGACCGCGGCATGATAATCAATCATCGTTCCTGCCCTGATCGTTTCCATTGTGGGTGAAGTGTTAAAGCAAAATGAGTGCCAGCCGCGACGAGAAACGCCGCGGCCTGAGGTGAAGGGTTACTCTTTTTGTGCCGCGACGTTGGTATTGAAATGCGATGTCGTGACAACAGCGCGCTCTTCGCGGGCCAGCCAGCGATAGGTGATGCCGCCCAGCAGGACGCCGATAAACCAGCTAAAGTTGGCGACTTCGTGCAGCGCCGGAATAAAGCTGATGATCAACCCGACGGCCACTGACGGCACCAGCGCGCCAATCGCTTTCGGGTTAAAGCCATTGCGATACCAGTATTTGCCTTTTGGCGTGTCATCAAACAGGTCATCAACAAACACCTGCCCGCGTTTGATCAGATAGAAATCCGCAATCAGAATGCCGAACAGCGGGCCGATAAAGGCACCCAGCACGTCGAGGGTGTAGTGGATCAGTTCCGGCGAGTTAAACAGGTTCCACGGCGTCAGCAGAATCGAGCCGACAGCGGCGATCATGCCACCGGTACGGAAGCTGATTTTCTGCGGCGAGCAGTTGGAGAAGTCAAACGCTGGCGAAACAAAGTTAGCAACAATGTTGATGCCGATGGTGGCGGTGATCATGGTCAGCAGGCCAATCGCCACCGCCAGATCGTTGCCGACGCGGCTGACGGTTTCAATCGGATCGGTGATCATGCGGCCAAACAGCGACTGGGTGCCAGAGACAATCACCACGGTCACGATCGAGAACAGCAGGAAGTTGAACGGTAAGCCCCAGCGGTTGCCACGACGAATTTCGCCCATGCTTTTGCCATAACGCGAGAAATCACCAAAGTTGAGCAGTGGCCCGGAAAAATAGGAAACCACCAGCGCAGTCGCAGTGATCATCTGCCAGGTTTGCTCACCGGCGCTGAGTGATTTGCTGGCGAGGGTAAACGAGATACCGTCGAAACCGGTCTTGTATACAATCCAGCCCGCCAGCGCCAGCATCACCACATACACGGCCGGACCGGCAATATCGATAAAGCGCTTGATCGCGCTCATCCCGTGCCAGAACACCATTGCCTGCAGAATCCACATCGTGGCGAAGCACAGCCAGCCCAGGTGCGACAGGCCGAACAGCGACCCCTGCGTTAAAGAAGAGAGCGACGGCCAGAATTTCAGCAGCACCAGCATTAGGGCATTCGCTGCCAGATAGGTCTGAATGCCGTACCAGGCGAAGGCGATAAGACCACGAATTACCGCCGGAATGTTGGCGCCGAAGACGCCAAATGCCTGGCGGCAGATAACGGCATAGGGCACGCCTGCCATCTGGCTCGGTTTCGCGACCAGGTTAGCGCAGAGCTGCACAATGCAAATGCCCACCAGCAGGCAGAGCAGCACCTGCCAGCTTGCCAGCCCGAGCGTAAAGAAACTCGCGGCGACGACGTAGCCGCCCATACTGTGTACATCCGACATCCAGAACGAAAAGATGTTGTACCAGCTCCAGTTCTGATCGCGCGTCGGCGCCAGATCCTCATTGCAAAGCCGTGGGCTGTATACCGCTCCGGAATCAGCGGCCTTAACCTGATGAGTGTTTTGTGTATTTGGCATGAAACCTGCTCCTGTCAATAAAAGCCCGTGAAAAGGGAGTGCTGATGTTGTTGCAGGATTCAGGCCAAAATGATTAATCTTGTATCCAATAATTTAATTTCATGTATACGATCCGATATCGAAAAGTAAAAAAGCGGAGTGGTTAATGAGTAATGAAAACAGTCTGCACGCCGCAACGGCCTTGCAGGACAAGGATGAAACCATCTACCAGTCGCTGATGACCGCGATTGTCGAACATCAATTACTCCCGGGGAGCAAATTACCGGAAGAGGCGCTGGCGGAGGTGTTTGGCGTCAGCCGCACCGGGATCAGAAA
Organism: Kosakonia radicincitans DSM 16656; assembly: GCF_000280495.2. Lineage (NCBI taxonomy): Bacteria > Pseudomonadati > Pseudomonadota > Gammaproteobacteria > Enterobacterales > Enterobacteriaceae > Kosakonia > Kosakonia radicincitans. Next base: position 3,564,547 of record NZ_CP018016.1, on the reverse strand, counting down.
AGTGCTGCAACGACTCAATGCTGTGCAAATGGTCACCTTAACGCCCAAACGTGGTGCACACGTCGCCAGCCCAACGGTAGAAGAGGCGCAGGCGATCTTCCGTACCCGCACGCTGCTGGAAGTGGCCAACCTGCCTGACGTGCTGGCGCATTGCCAGCCGCCACATCTGGCGGCGCTGGAAGCGATTATCCGCCAGGAGCAGCAGGCGCACGAAGCCTATGACGGCCCGGCGGCCATTCGCTACTCCGCTGAGTTCCACATTCAGCTTCAGGCTATTTCCGGCAACCCGGTGTTGACCGAGATGGTCACCGGCCTGAGCCAGCGCTCTTCGCTGGTGATCGCCGCCTGGGGCTCGCCGTGGCGCCAGGGGTGTCGTTGTAACGATCATGAACAACTGGTTGATTTACTGCGTAAAAAGGATCTACAGGCGCTAAGCGCGGCGCTGACGCACCATTTTGAACATATCGTCGACAGCCTCTGTTTCGAGCGGGCTGGCGTTTGTCTGCCGGATTTCGCCCGGCTGTTTGCCAGTCACAAGGAGGCATAATGTCTGCCGTTTGTATACAAGTTATCAACCCGAACACCAGCCTGGCGATGACCGAAACCATTGGCGCAGCGGCAAGAGCGGCGGCAGCACCTGGCACCGAAATTGTGGCGGTGTGCCCGCGCGAAGGCGTGCCGTCGATCGAAGGGCATTTTGATGAAGCGATAGCCGCCATCGGTGTGCTTGAACAGGTGAAAGCCGGGCGTCAGCAGGGCGTGGATGGCCACGTGATCGCCTGCTTTGGCGATCCGGGATTGCTGGCGGCGCGCGAGCTGGCACAGGGGCCGGTGGTCGGCATCGCCGAAGCCGCAATGCACATGGCGACGCTGGTGGCGACCCGTTTTTCCATCGTCACCACCTTGCCGCGCACGCTGATTATCGCCCGTCATCTGTTGCAGCAGTATGGTTTTCAGGAACACTGCGCGGCGCTGCACGCCATCGATTTACCGGTGCTGGCGCTGGAGGACGGCAGTGGTCTGGCGCAGGAAAAAGTGCGCGCGCGCTGTATTCAGGCGTTAAAAGAAGATGGCTGTGGCGCGATTGTGCTCGGCTGTGGCGGAATGGCGCAGCTTGCGCAGGAGTTGACGCGTGAACTGCATGTGCCGGTGATCGATGGCGTCAGCGCGGCGGTAAAAATGGTGGAGTCGCTGGTGGCGCTGGGCTTATCGACCAGCAAGCGGGGCGATTTGGCTTTTCCGGAAAATAAAGTGTTGAGCGGTAAATTTCAGGCATTAATGCCTTAGCGAGTGGAGGGAGAATGGCACTTTTCGACGATAACTATCCGCGCGATTTGCGTGGTTACGCAGGGAAACCCCCGCACGCGCAGTGGCCGCAGCAGGCGCGCATCGCCGTGCAGTTTGTACTGAATTTTGAAGAGGGCGCAGAGAACCATGTGCTGCATGGCGATGCCGGATCGGAGCAATTTCTCTCCGATATTATTGGCGCGGCCAGCTATCCGGATCGGCATATGTCGATGGATTCACTGTATGAATATGGCAGCCGCGCCGGATTCTGGCGCATCCATCAGGAGTTCAGCAAACGCGGGTTGCCGCTGACGGTGTTTGGCGTGGCGATGGCGCTGGCGCGTCAGCCGGAGATCGTTGCGGCCATTAAAGCGGCGAATTATGACGTGGTTAGCCACGGCTGGCGCTGGATCCACTATCAGAATATGGATATCAATGAAGAGCGTGAACACCTGCAAAAAGCGGTGCAGGTGCTGCGCGAGCTGTTTGGTAAAGCGCCCACTGGCTGGTACACCGGGCGCGACAGCCCCAATACTCGACAACTGGTGGTCGAGCATGGCGGGTTCGATTACGACAGCGATTACTATGGCGACGATCTTCCGTTCTGGAGCGAAGTTACTTGTCGCGACGGCACGCGCAAACCTCACCTGATTGTGCCGTACACGCTGGATGCCAACGATATGCGCTTTGCTACCGCTCAGGGTTTTAATACCGCCGAGCAATTTTACACCTATCTGAAAGACAGCTTTGATGTGCTCTACGCCGAGGGTGAAAGTGCGCCGAAGATGATGTCCATCGGCATGCACTGCCGCCTGTTGGGGCGTCCTGGCCGTTTTCGCGCGCTGCAACGCTTTCTTGATTATCTCCAGCAGCACGATCGCGTCTGGGTCTGTACCCGCCAGCAAATTGCCGATCACTGGCGGCAGGTTCATCCCTACGCACAATAAAAAACGCCCGGAAAATCCGGGCGTTTTTACTGACGCTGCGGCAAGAAAAGAGATTTCTTATGCCGCCGTATTTCGCACTAAGATGGGGTTCTATCAAACGCCAATCAGGCTTTCTAATGGGATACCAAATTGGGTGTGAAGGCGGCGAATCATCGGTAGCGTGAGGCTACGTGTACCGTTAAGAATTTCGTATACACGATTGGACTTGCCGATAGCAGGCTCCAGATCTTTCACGCTCAGCCCCAGTTGCTCCATACGAAATTTGATGGCCTCAATGGGTGAGGGGGGATCAATGGGGTAATGTTTCTTTTCGTACTCTTCAATCAGTAAGCACATCACTTCGAAATAATCACCTTCCGGCGTGTCCAGTTCCGGTTCATTGTCGAACATTGGCTCAACAGCCCGGAGAGCGGCTTCATAGTCCTCTTCAGTTCTGATCGGTTTAATGTTCATTTTTACTCCAGTTCAACGGTTTCGGCGTCGATAGTGTCGTAGTGGCTATGCGTCCCAATAAACTTCACGAATACCCATCCGCGCTGGTAAGCAATCGCCACAATTAATCGATAGTGATTTCCCTTAATGTTGAACACCACTCGCCTCTCTTTCAAAATGCTGGCGCTGCGGTATGGTCCTTTTATCTCTGCCAGGGTTTTCCAATCTGCTTTGGTTACTTCATCGACCCAGGCTTTTAGCGGTTGCTCAGCGTCGGGATTCTCCGCCCAGAAGTCCCTTAATGTTTTCACGGAGATGATCTTCATGCGGACAGGATAGTCCCATTACGGGACTATGGGAAGCGCTAAGTCCCAAAATGGGATAATTCTTCACTAAGGTTGAATATAGCCCGGAACGCGTAATCCGGGCGTTTTTGTTAACTCATCAAACTGACCTGGGCGGCAACGATGCGCCAGCCGTAGGGGAAGCGCACCCAGCTCTGCTGCTGGCGACCAATGCGATCGCTGCCTTCACGAGTGAATTCGGTGCTGCACACGGCGTAATCCTCGCCGAAAGTGGTAATTACCGTATGGCGCAACTCGCGCTGCAATCCGGCGGCCGGGCGCGCGGCGCGAAAGGCGCGGATCTCCTCAATGCCATAGAGATTCTCGCCTGCGCCGAGACGCACGGTGCTGGCATCGTGCCAGAACAGCTCATCAAGCACCGCAATATCGTTGCTGACCAGCGCGTCTTCATAGCGGTAAAACGCGGCTGTGACCTCCGCCAGTACCCACGGGCGGTTAATGTCGTCCTGATGCATCATAGTGTTATCTCCGCAGGGCGGGCATCGGTGATGCCCTGTTCTTCCAGCACACGCGCGGCGCGCAGGCAGGCTTGTTCGTTAAACGGCGCAGCAATCAGTTGCAGGCCAATCGGCTTGCCGGACGCGGTGCGCAGCGGAACGGTCACAACCGGCAGGCCTAAAAACGAAATCGGCTGCGTCAGCATACCCATGCTGGCGCGAATTGGCAGCGGCTGGCCGTTTATCTCCATCGTCTGTTCGCCGATTAGCGTGGCACTGCGCGGTGTGGCCGGGGCGATCAGCACATCCGCATGGGCAAACAGCGCGCGGCTTTCCTGCTGCGCGTGGCGGCGAAAACGCTGCGCCTGTAAATACCACGCCGCCGGGATCATCGCGCCCGCCAGCAGACGTTCGCGCGAGTGTGGTTCAAAACGCTGTGGTTCGCGGCGCAGCGCGGGCAGATACTGATTACCGCCTTCCGAGGCGCTGATAATGAACGCCGCCGAACGCGAGAGTTCCGCTTCAGGAAAGAACACGTCTTCGCGCGCATCGAGAGCGTGCGCTACACGGTTGAGTGCGGCTCTGGCATCGTCGTCGCACCAGGTAGTGAAATAACCGCCCAGCACCGCACAGCGTAACCCTTCCATCCCGCGTGACAGCAGCGGTTGTGTCGCTTCACTGGCGGTTTGTGCCTGAAAGGCATCCTGCGGATCGCACCCCTGTAAGGCGTCATAAACCGCGGCCAGATCGCTCACCCGGCGGGCGAAGGGCCCAATATGGTCGAGGCTGGCGACAAACGGGTGCGTTCCGGCACGCGACAGACGACCAAATGTCGGTTTAAGCCCGAAGATGCCGCACAACGAGGCGGGGACGCGGATGGAGCCGTTGGTATCACTGCCGAGCGAAAAATGCACCAGCCCTGCAGCTACTGCCGCCGCTGAACCGCCGGAAGAACCGCCGGCAATGCGTGCTAAATCGTGCGGGTTGCGCGTCGCGCCGTAGTGGCTGTTTTCGGTGGTAAAACCGTAGGCGTAAGCATCCATATTGACCATGCCCGACAGCAGCCCGCCAGCCTGCTGTAACTGACGCACGGCCCGGCTATCTTCTGTGGCGGCGGGGCGCTGGCTGAATAACTCCGCGCCTGCGAGCGTGGTGTGCCCGGCGACATCAAACAGGTTTTTCACCGCGTAAGGAATGCCTGCCAGTGGCGGCAGCGGCTGGCCATTCTGCCGCAGGGTATCGATGCGCTGCGCTTCGTCGAGCATGCGTGCTGCGGTTACCGTCGTCCAGGCGTTGATCTGTGGGTTGATTTGCTCAATCGCCGCCAGCGTCTGGCGGGCAATGTCGCACGCGCTCAAATCCCCTGCGGCCAGTGATTGCCGGATGTCGGCAATGCTCATCTCATGCAGCTTCATGCTTTGTACACTCCGGCAATTTCCAGACGATCGTCCAGCGGCAGCGCCATTAGCGGTTCAGCCATCGCGGCAATGCGGCGAAACTGTAGCAGCAGCTCGGCGCGCCGCTCATCCGTCAGTTCCACGCCATGAATGCGGATCATGGCGTCCAGATAGACGTCCCATTCGGGTTGTGAATTGTTCATGGTTCTCTCCTCAAAAACCGGCGGCGGAGCCGTTACTGCGGGGATCGAATGCCCCTTCAAACAGGCCGTCAGGATGGCGGACAATCGCGCCTGCGTGGCCCATCGCTTCGGTGAAATCCGCCAGCACGTCAACGTCATGGCCTGACGCGCGCAGGCGGGCGATGGTCTCGGGCGAGAAGCGACCTTCCAGTTTCAGTGAATCCGAGGTTTGCCCCCAGGTGCGCCCCAGCAGCCAGCGCGGGCGGCTGATTGACTCTTGCAGCGGTACGCCTTGCATCACGTAACGGGTAAAAATCGCCGCCTGAGTTTGCGGCTGCCCGTCGCCACCCATCGAGCCGTAGACCATCACGCGGCCATCATGTAGCCGTGCTGCCGCCGGGTTTAGGGTATGAAACGGTTGTTTGCCCGGAGCAAGCGCCAGCAGGTGATCGGGGTTGAGGCTGAACGACGCGCCACGGTTTTGCCAGACGATGCCCGTATCAGGCAGTACCACGCCGCTGCCAAACTCATGATAAATGCTCTGAATAAATGACACGGCGAGGCCGCTGTTATCCATAACGCCCATCCAGACGGTATCACCCGGCCCTTTGCCTGCGCCCCAGGGCGCGGCCTGCTTTTCATCCACACGGTTAGCCAGCGCCTGAAGTTCGCTTGCGGCCAGCAGGCTTTGTATGTCGGTTTTCAGGTGGCGCGGATCGGTGATGTGGGCATCACGCAGGCCGAAGGCCAGTTTGGTGGCCTCTACAATGCGGTGAACGGTGGCGGCATCATCCGCGTTTTCCATCGCCAGACGGTCGGTAATACCGAGGATCGCCAGTGAAACCAGCCCTTGCGTCGGCGGCGCAAGGTTCCATACATCACCCTGCGAATGCTGCAAGTGCAGCGGCGTGGTGCGGCGCGCGTGATGCTGCTGGAGATCTTCCAGCGTCACCGGCAGGCCATATTGCGCCATGCCGCGCGCCAGCCTCCCGGCCAGCGGGCCGCGATAAAAACTCTCCAGCCCCTCTTCAGCAAGGTGTTGCAGCGTGGCGGCGAGCGCCGGTTGACGGAAACGGCTGCCCGCTTTTGGCGGCTGGCCGTTGTGCAGATAGGTGTCGGCAAAGCCAGGCAGATCGCGCAGCTCGGCCAGTTTATCCGCAGTGGCGGTGGCCTGGGAAAGTGTCACCGGCGTGCCGTGTTGGGCGTAATCTATCGCATCCGCCAGCAGACGCGGCAGCGGCAACGCTTTGCCGGTTATTTCGAGCGAGACCTTCAACGCTTCATCCCAGCCGCTGACGGTGCCCGCAACAGTGAGCGCGGCGCGCGGGCCGCGATGCGGAATCGTCGCCAGATCGCTGTAGGCCGCCAGCGTCGCCAGCGAACCGGCAGCGCCGCTGGCGTCGATGGCAATCGGTTTGCCTTCCGGCGGCACAATCAGCCAGAAACCGTCGCCGCCGAGGCTGTTCATATGGGGATAAACCACCGCAATCGTCGCCGCAGCGGCAACCATCGCCTCGATGGCGCTGCCGCCTTCGCGCAGGACAGACAGCGCACTTTGGCTGGCCAGATGATGGGGGGCGACCGCCATCCCGTGGGTGGAGACATTACTTTGCATTCGCTGTCCTCGTAAGCCGAAAAGTAGCCTGAAGTTGCAAAAGCCGTTCCATTTCTGAATAAAAAGTTTCACAGAGAGGGTAAGTGTCATTTTTTTGCCGGGCTGGCATGCATTGTGAAAGGGGAAATCGGTATAGTGCGATGAAACGAAAGTTACAGAGGTCTTATGGAACAGCTTGATGAACGTCTGAAAGGGCAATATGCCTCGTTATCGCCCCAGGAGCAGCGGGTGGCCGATTTTATCTTCGATCACTTTGATGACCTCATAAGCTATAACAGTGCTGAGCTGGCGCAGCTCAGCGGGGTGTCGAAGGCTACCGTCAGCCGCCTGTTCAAGCGTCTGGGGTATGAGAAATACAAAGAGATGCGCGATGAACTGCGTACGCTGCGACAAAGCGGGATGCCGCTGACGGATAACCGCGATGCGGTACAGGGCAATACGCTGCTGGCGCGCCACTATAAGCAGGAGATGGCGAACCTGACGCAGTGGGTTAATGCGCTGGATACACAGCAGTTTGCCGGCGCGCTGGAGGCGATAGTGAAGGCGCAACGCATCATTATTATTGGTATGCGTAACTCCTGGCCGGTGGCGCTGCACCTGCGCCAGCAGTTATTGCAGGCGCGCGGACAAGTGCAGGTACTGCCGCAGCCGGGGCAGAGCCTGGGTGAGGAACTGGTGGATTTAACGCCGGACGATCTGGTGGTGATGGTCGCGTTTCGCCGTCGCCCACGCATTATCCGCCCGCTGATGCAGCAGCTACAGAACGCGAACATTCCGCTGCTGTTGCTGTGCGAGCCGCAGGCGCACAACCTTTTCCCGCTGGCGAGCTGGCACCTGTGCGCACCGTTGGACAGCGTTTCGGCCTATGACAGCTATTCATCGGTCAATAGTTTGATCAACTTGCTGGCGAATGCGTTTTTGCATGAAATTCTCGATAAGGGACGCCCGCGTATTCATGACATTGCCACGCTGTATCAGAAGCTGGATGAACTGGAACAGCGATAATGGGGCACCAGTGTGGTGATTTTGCATTATTTTGGTGCATTTGATTACCGCAAAACGTTCCGGCTTCAGGCGTCTTTTCTTTGTTTTCTCTGCGATAAATGCCGATTTCACCATCGGCATTTTTATTGTGCATCGCTGGCACATTAGTTGCAGATATACATTTAAGGAATCTTTTGTTTCATGTTAACGTAACGGGTAATCACCATGAGAAAACTTTTGATCGCACTGGCCGGGGCCGCTTGTCTGTTCACCTATGCTGCGGCTGCGCAGGCTGACCAATTACAGGATATTGAAAAGCGCGGCGTGATCCGCATTGCTGTCCCGCAGGATTTCCCGCCGTTTGGCTCGGTAGGCACCGATCTGCAACCGCAGGGCTATGACATCGATATGGCACGTTATCTCGCCAAACAGATGAAACTCAAGCTGCAACTGGTGCCGGTCACCAGCGCTAACCGCGTGCCTTATTTGCAAACCGATAAAGTGGATTTGGTGATCTCCAGCCTCGGTAAGAATGCCGAGCGCGAAAAGGTGATTGATTTCAGCCGCGCCTATGCGCCGTTCTTCCTCGGCGTGTTCGGGCCGAAAGGGGCGGAACTGAAAGATGCTGCGGCGCTGAGCGGCAAAAGCATCGGGGTAACGCGCGGCGCGGTTGAGGACATGGTATTAACCAGCGTCGCACCGAAAGATGCCGATGTGAAACGTTATGAAGATAACAACACCACGCTCTCGGCGTATCTCTCCGGGCAGGTGCAGTATGTCGCGACCGGTAACCTTGTCGTGGCGGCAATTGCACGACAGAACGCGGATAAAGCTCCGGTGCCGAGCTTTATGCTGAAAGATTCTCCGTGCTTTATCGGCCTGAAAAAGGACGAACCGGCGCTGAAAGAGAAGGTGAATGCGCTGATTGAGCAAGGGATTAAGGACGGTACGCTGAACAGCCTCTCTGAGCAGTGGCTGAAAGCGCCGCTGCCGGCAAACCTTGGCGCATAAGGCGTGTGAATGACGGAACAACTTCATTTTTCTGCACTCTGGCCGCACTGGCCGGAGTTGCTGGCGGGGATGTGGGTCACCGTGCAGTTGACGATCATGGCGACGGTGGGTGGCCTGGCGATTGGCATTTTCGGTGCGGCTATTCGTAGCGGTCGACCGACATGGTTCAGCCGGATCTGGGGCGGTTATGTAGAGCTGATCCGTAACACGCCGTTTGTGGTGCAGCTCTTTTTTATCGTTTTTGGTCTGCCGAATATTGGTTTCAAGATGACGGCAGGCGAAGCGGCGCTGTTGGCAATGATCGTCAACTTGGGCGCTTATAGCACGGAGATCGTGCGTGCCGGGATCCAGGTGACGCCAAAAGGGCAATGGGAAGCCGGGCGCGTGCTGGGGTTAAGCCGAAGCCAGACGTTTATCCGCGTGGTGCTTCCCCCTGCGTTGCAGCGCATTTATCCGGCGCTGGTCAGCCAGTGCATTATTGTCATGCTGGGATCGTCCGTGGTGTCGCAGGTCTCTTATGAAGAGCTGACCTTCGCCGCCAACCTGATTCAGTCGCGGACATTCCTCAGCTTTGAGGTCTATCTGGTGACCACCGGCATTTATCTGCTGCTCTCGATTGCCATGCGTCAGTTGATGATGGCGGCGGGACGGAAATGGTTGGGGGTACAGGCATGATGACCACATTTACCGACTGGGACATTATCCGCAACCTGTTGCTGGCCGGGCGCTGGACGGTGTTGTTGTCGCTGGTGGCGTTTATGGGCGGTGCGCTGGTAACGCTGCCGTTGTTGCTGCTGCGACTCACTGGTGGACGTCAGGTGAAACGCCTGATCCGCGCCTATATCGAACTGTTTCAGGGCACGCCGCTGTTGATGCAGTTGTTCCTCGCCTTTTTCGGTGTGGCGCTCTTCGGCATCGATGTGTCGCCCTGGACGGCTGCTTCGCTGGCGCTGACGTTCTACACCAGCGCGTTTTTACTCGATATCGGCTATGGCAGCATTCGCGCACTGCCGAAAGGGCAGTGGGAAGCCTCGCGCTGCCTGGGGTTGAGCTTTGGTCAGACATTATTCCGCGTAGTGGCGCCGCAGGCATTGCGCATCGCCATTGCGCCAACGGTCGGTTTTGCCGTGCAGGTGATAAAAGGCACCGCGCTTTCGTCAATCATCGGTTTTGTTGAATTGACCAAGGCCGGCACGATGCTGACCAACGTCACTTATCAGCCGTTTAAAGTCTTTGCGCTGGTGGCGCTGGGCTACTTCATTTTGTGCTATCCGCTGTCCCGCTACAGCCGTTACCTGGAGAATAAATTCAATGCCTCTCATCACCATTAATCAGGTACAGAAGTACTACGGCGACAACCACGTGCTGAAGGGTGTCGATCTGGACATCGATATGGGCGAGGTGATCTCGATTATCGGCCGTAGCGGATCGGGTAAAAGCACGCTGCTGCGCTGCATTAACGGCCTCGAAGGCTACCAGGAAGGGAGCATTAAGCTGGGCGGTGTGACCATTACCAATCGTGATTCACAGGCGCGGGAGATCAGCCGCTCCATCGGAATGGTATTCCAGAGCTTTAATCTGTTTCCGCATATGACCGCGCTGGAGAACGTCATGCTGGCGCCGCGCCGGGTGCTGAAAAAAAGCGCCGCCGAGTGCCGCGAACTGGCGCAACGGATGCTGGAGAAAGTGGGGCTTGGCGATCGCCTCGATTACTACCCGGCGAATCTCTCCGGTGGCCAGCAGCAACGCGTGGCGATCGCCCGTGCGCTGGCAATGTCGCCGAAAGTTTTACTTTGTGACGAGATAACCTCCGCGCTCGATCCCGAACTGGTGGGCGAAGTACTGAAAGTGCTGGAGCAACTGGCCGCAGAAGGGATGACGCTGATCCTCGTCACCCATGAAATGAATTTTGCCCGCGAAGTGGGCGACCGCGTGGTGTTTATGCATCAGGGCCGGGTGTGGGAGCAGGGCGACAGCAAAACGCTGTTTGCCAGCCCGCAGACTACCGAGCTGAAGCAGTTTATCTCTTCCGTGCGCGGTCTTAATTAACGTAAGGAATTTCAGATGGATATCGCTCAATTTCCGCAAATCAATCCGCCGCAACGTCTGCTGATGGGGCCGGGGCCAATCAATGCTGACCCGCGCGTGCTGCGCGCCATGTCGAGCCAACTGATCGGCCAGTACGATCCGGCGATGACCCACTATATGAATGAAGTGATGGCGCTTTATCGCGGCGTGTTTCGCACGGAAAACCGCTGGACGATGCTGATTGACGGCACGTCGCGCGCCGGGATTGAGGCGATCCTCATTTCCGCAATCCGGCCGGGCGATAAAGTGCTGGTACCGGTGTTTGGCCGCTTTGGTCATCTGCTGTGTGAAATCGCCCGTCGCTGTCGCGCCGAAGTGCATACGATTGAAGTACCGTGGGGCGAGGTTTTCACGCCGGATCAGATTGAAGATGCCATTAAGCGCGTGCGTCCGCGCCTGCTGTTAACGGTGCAGGGCGATACGTCAACCACCATGCTGCAACCGCTGGCGGAACTGGGTGCTATTTGTCGTCGCTACGATGTGCTGTTTTACACCGATGCCACCGCTTCACTCGGCGGTAACGCGCTGGAAACCGATGCCTGGCAACTGGATGCCGTCTCTGCGGGGATGCAGAAGTGCTTAGGTGGGCCGTCCGGTACGTCGCCCATTACCCTGAGCAGCCGTATGGAAGAGGTGATCCGCCGGCGTAAATGTGTTGAAGAGGGCATTCGCACCGATGCGCATCTCGACGGTGTGGATGAGATGGTTTACTCCAACTATTTCGATCTCGGCATGGTAATGGATTACTGGGGGCCGGAGCGACTGAATCACCACACTGAAGCGACTACCGCGCTATTCGGCGCGCGTGAATGCGCACGCCTGATCCTGCAAGAGGGGCTCGATAATGGCATTGCGCGCCATAAGCTGCATGGCGATGCGTTGCTGAAAGGGATTCAGGCAATGGGGCTGGAGGCCTATGGCGATTTGCAACACAAAATGAACAACGTGCTGGGCGTCGTCATTCCGCAGGGTGTGAACGGTGACCAGGTGCGCAAATTGATGCTGGAGGATTTCGGCATTGAAATCGGGACTTCTTTCGGCCCGCTGCACGGCAAAGTGTGGCGTATTGGCACCATGGGCTATAACGCGCGTAAAGCCTGTGTGATGAATACCCTGAGCGCACTGGAGTCGGTGCTGAATTATCTGAAATTCGCCACCACGCAAGGGGCGGCGATGCAGGCCGCGTGGGATCACTATCTCAGCGAGGACGTGTGATGATTCAACCGACACGCCTGGAGGCGGCAGCACGTGTGATGTCCCGCGCTGATGAACTGGCAGCAATCAGTGAAACACCGGATGCGCTGACCCGTGTTTATCTTTCCACACAGCATTTACAGGCCAACCAGCGGGTTGCGGAGTGGATGCGCCAGGCGGGAATGCTCGTCTGGCAGGACAGCGTGGGCAATATTTGTGGTCGCTATGAGGCGGCACAGGAAGGCGCTCCTGCAGTGTTGCTTGGTTCGCATCTTGATACTGTGCGTAACGCCGGGCGTTATGACGGGATGCTCGGAGTGCTGACGGCCATCGAAGTAGTACAGAGCCTGCATCAGCAGGGATTACGTCTGGCGCAGGCGATCGAGATTGTCGGTTTTTGTGATGAAGAGGGAACGCGTTTTGGTATCACTTTGCTGGGAAGCCGCGGGTTGACCGGAAGCTGGCCAGCACACTGGCTTACGCAAACTGATGCCGGGGGGATTAGCGTGGCGCAGGCGATGGTGGATGCCGGGCTGGATCCGCAAAGGATCCCGCAGGCGGCGCGCGATGCGGCGGCCTTCAGTAACTATCTCGAATTGCATATTGAACAGGGGCCGTGCCTGGAACAGGCTGGGCTGGCGCTGGGCGTGGTCGAGGCGATCAATGGCGCGCGCAGGCTAAATTGCCGCTTTACCGGCGAAGCCGGACATGCTGGCACGGTGCCGATGAGTCACCGGAAAGATGCGTTGGCCGCGGCGGCCGAATGGATGGTCGCCGTTGAGAGCACCACGCAACAACAGGGCGGTAATCTGGTGGCTACCGTAGGGAATATGCGGGTTCTGCCTGGCGCGGTGAATGTCATCCCCGGCGAGGTGTCGCTATCGCTTGATATCCGTGGCCCGCAGGATGCGCCACTTGATGCGTTACTCAATGAATTGCTGGCGATGGCGCAGGTCATTGCGGCGCGCCGCCATCTGCAATTCAGCGCCGAGGAGTTTTACCGTATTGCCGCTACGCCCTGTGATCAAAAGCTGCAAACGTTGCTTGCCGATGCGGTGCAGGTTGTACAGGGTGAGACGCTGTCGTTACCGAGCGGCGCAGGGCATGATGCCATCGCCATGGCGGAACGCTGGCCGGTTGGTATGCTGTTTGTGCGCTGCAAAGGCGGGATTAGCCACCATCCGGCGGAATCGGTACAGGTGGAAGATGTTGCACTGGCCATCGAGGCGTTTGGGCGAGCGGTAAGAGCGCTGGCGGAAGCGGCATAATAGGTGTTAATGGAGTGCCCGGCAGGGAGACGATACGTCTCCCTGTGCTATCACCTCAGCGAGCGCATAAAAACAGCGGACGTTTGCCAATGACAAACAAAAAACCATTTTTGCCCTGTGGGCGAATGGAATAGTTTATCTCTTTATTGGGGTAGACATAAAAATCTGGCAGCACGGTTGCGATAACTTCATCAGTGGCAGTTTCGATACTGTCCACTTTATTCACCATGGTTGACGTAAAATGATAGGAGTGACGGTTTTCAGTCCATGTATAAGATACATCTCGCCTGATCGTTTCTGTCGGTTTGTTGTCCTCCATATAACCGCCGCTTACGGATATAACACCGCGTTTAGCCTCTCTGTTATACATAAAGTCGAGAGTGAAATTAGCCTGTATGTTTTTGTTATAAACAATCACTGAGGCTGAGCATGTTTCCGTATAGCCAGATGATGCGACGAACAGATAATAAAGATAACCTGCGACTACGCCAGCGATTAAAAATATAAAGCTGAATAGAATTGTTTTCTTGCTATTCACTCTGTACTCCTCTGAAATAGAGTGAAATACAACCCGGTGAAGCGGAGTTTTTAAAGTCTCTCTTACAGGCTAATGCAGTAAGTGTTGGTGATGTTGCTGATACTGGAAAATAGATCCAGGGATAAATCTTACAGTTCAGTCCGGTATTCTTAATCAAATTTTTATATCTCTGATAATAATCTCTGCTATCATGCGTATCATCTTTAATATAAATCTGACAGCCATTGTCATTTTCAACAAAGTTATAGTTATCAAAGAAAACAGGTGTCTTACCGAATGGTAAAGAGTACGCAATTATCAGCAAACCCGTGGCAAAAGCGGCTAATATAATCACTGCGGATAAACGCCAGCCAGCGAATCGCGCGGGTTTGCTTGCAGTTCCCGGCGTTGACAGCGGATTCTGTTCATACTCATTGATATGCGGGTTTAGCGCTGACCATGTCGACTGGTTCGCGGCGTTCCCGTGGGTAATAACAGGATCTTCATATTTTGCGTCTGCGGGAATATCGACGCTGGTAATGTCGGTTTCAGATGTAACCGCTGCGTTAGATTTGTCCTGCCTTTTGATTTTCACACTGTCGTCAATTTGAAAACCTTTTCTGGGAATGGTTGCAATCAATCGGCTATCCGTTTCGCCAACTGCCCGCAACCCGCGACGCACGATCGAGATATTTTGATATAACGTATTTGTTGGAACCAGCATGCCTTCTTCTTCCCACACTTTTTTGAAGAAATCTTGCTGGAGAACAATTTCAGGTGAAGCCTCAAGCAGAAGCAACAAACAACGACTGGCGGGGGCTGTCAGTGTGACGTTTATTTCAGGGTTGCTCACCGAAATAAGCTTTTTCAGTTCCGGTCTGAATTCAATGTTATCGTTAATAATCCAGTGCATATACGCTACAACACAGCCATTGGATGTGTCCCTTTAATGACAGGTTTATCTGTGTGAATCTCATTTAAATATTTGACCATACCATTGACTTGTTTTCCATGATTTTTATATGTAATTCAGCTGCCGATTTTTAATTAATTGAAGCTCTGAATAGTTTATAGTTAATGAAACTAGTTTTTCAGAGGGTTACACAATTTATTAGTGGCTCGTCGCGCTCGATTTATTGTCTTTTTGTATATCTTAAATGCCTTATTAAGAATTAATTAAGGGTGGACGCGGAATTTAAGAGAGGCATTAATTGCACATGCTTATTATCTTTATGAATTTATCATTGTAGGTGATAAATATTTGCGCAGAAGTTCTAAGCACTGGCTGATGAATGATATCACCAGGACGCATATACCAGGCTTTGCCATCCTCTTCTGTTGAATCGCAGCGGGGTTTAGTTATTAGCTTAAACCAGGTATTTCCACTGTTTTTGAATACCCCTTGTTGACGCTCAAACTCCCATTTGAAATGGGTATCACGCGGCCGGACAACAAGAATAGTGTCCATTACGATAACGGGCATCATGCCGACAGTACTTTGAGATGAATGACGCGTGGTACGATTCTGTGGCGGTATCTCCGCAAAAGAGACGCGATAGTAACGCTCTTTATCATCAGTCGGGCCATGATAAAAGAATTTGAAAAAATGATTTTCCCCAGGTTGAAGTAGTATCTGTCGCGGTGTGAACAACAATTCTCCATCAGCAGCGCGTGAGGAGACTTCCTGCTCTCCGGGTCTGTCAATAGATCGGATATTCACGCGGTAAAGGCGCGCTCCCTTACTATTGTTCATCACATATTTGGCAACCATACTTTTTTCTGCTGGCATGGAAAACGTCATGTCGCCAACCGAAATAGCCAGGCAACCTGCTGGTGCCAGTAGTAGCATCAGCAGAACGAAAAGAGAGTGAATGAATTTACCTTGCATTTTGCCACATCGCCATTACGGTAACTTTCCCCGAAGCGCTGACATCTCCATACCAGCTAGCATTATTGAGGGTTTTCAATGATTGTGGATCGTTCATAGGGATGGAAAAGCGGACAGTTGATTTTCTTGTTACACCGGTTTCGCCGTTTGCCAGCGCCAGGGGGGTCGATGCCCATAATGCATTGGTCATGTCACGCCACTGCCCGTCGCAGCCCACATCGACCACTTCGCGATTTCCGCTGGAGGTGGCAAAACTCACGATACCAGGGAAGGGCACCTGCGTTTTGCCATCTTTTGAACTGAATATACACCAGGGGCGGCCATTTATAGTTTGTGTCGGGCCGCTGACACTAACTAAGACCATATCCGCAGCCGTTTTTCCATTTGTGGTAACAAGATAATCAAAATCGAGATCGGGATTACCTGAGCCAACGGTTCCGGACCTGCTGGGATTAGCTATAAAATCGGCCGGGATAATACTGATGCTAAAATTCGTCGGTTTAAAGATAAGTTGTGCGGAGGTTGAAAACTCATACCAGCCCGATTCCGGTGCGGTGAGGTTTCTTAAACGGAAAGTCACTAAATCACGTAAGTTGCCACCGTTAACGCCTTGATTAATCATCTCCTTAAAAAAATTATTTGAGAAAAAGACATAAATTGAGTTATGTCCTTTCATCGCATTAAACGTGTAGTAATGCGTTATGCCTGATACTGTTTGCCAGCTTGCGCCATCAAGGCTGAATTGCATATCCGCTGCTCTGATGGCTGATTCCAGCCCGGCATGGGATATTGCCGGGAAAAAACGCACATCGGTGTCGCTAATACCATTATGATTTAACGTGTAAGTAACAACCTTGCAGGCAATGCCTGAAACACTCCCGATCACCTGCATCCGGCAATCTGCATTGCCTTCACCTATTGTTGGCGTTCCGTCGGTATTAAAGAAGATCTCTGATATCGAATTGGTACTGAAGAATTTGAAATGTGCAGCTTTGGTATGGGACACAGTACGCTCATACCAGGTACCGCTGGGCATATCGCGACAGCGCTGGCCCATTCTGGGATCATAGGAGTCCTCGGTCCGGCATGTATTTATGGTCATTGAGAATGTCTGGCCGACGGGAAAATTGTTCAAATAATGATAAAACTGATCTGACATCATTCCGTGCGCCCATTTTGTACCGCCTGACGTTACGTCCACGCCATAGAAACCCTGACTATCCGTATACGTCGCCGGAAGTAGAGAGGTTGCCATATCGCAGCCGCTGTACCAGTTGATACAACGCATACCGACAAGCAGGTTGGAGGCGGGGGCATTCGTCAGCCACATATCGAATTGATATTCATCACCGATTATTGTGTTATAGCCATTATCAATATAACCGAGGCTGGTTTGATACATGGAACCCGAACCGTTATATTTCAGACCCGTCCAACGGTTTGAACCAGTCATTCGCGGATCCCGCACGCCAGCTGGTGTAACAAAATAGTTATCATCGGTATCGTTTTCGACGAAAATAAAATTACGTGTTGGGGCATCGGCG
Source organism: Kosakonia radicincitans DSM 16656 (assembly GCF_000280495.2). Taxonomy (NCBI): domain Bacteria; kingdom Pseudomonadati; phylum Pseudomonadota; class Gammaproteobacteria; order Enterobacterales; family Enterobacteriaceae; genus Kosakonia; species Kosakonia radicincitans. The sequence goes on along the minus strand of NZ_CP018016.1, from coordinate 3,547,391 downwards.
TAACTTATTTTTGTCACCGCCGCGTTAGCGGGAGAGGCGATAGCATAAAAAATAATCAAAAATAAAAGGCGTGAAAGATTAACTTTCATTGTGTTCTCCTGTCGGCATCAGGCTGGCAAAGCTTTTCAGACCCTGGCATGTAATATCGCCGACCCATACCGCGCCGCGCGCCTGGCTAAGATCCAGTGCCGCCTCGCAGCTTTCATCATTGCCGTAATTAAAATCAATAACCGGGAATTTTTTATCAATATCCATGACAAATTCACCATTGTTATCAGTCCGTGCACGACCAATATGGTTATTTATGCGCGCATTGGCCAGCAGTGTGCCGTCTTCGGCACGAATTCTGCCAAATACGGTAACCATTTGTTTAATTTCTGGTTTAATGACCACGACATTGCCCGGGTATAGTGTCAGATGACTTTTTTTGCCGCGGGAAATGTCGTAGCTATCTAATGAGTTTTTACTGTTAATAATTTCAATGTCATATTTATTATAAGGTTCTAATGGCAGGTAATTATATTTCCCGGTCATTGGAAAAGCACGGCCATTAATCTGTGCGGTCAATTTTCCGTCATTCCCAACATCGGTGTGGAAAATAACGCCTGCATTACCCTCATTGTTACCGCTGGCACCAATATCCTCGGCCTGCCAGCCGAAACTGCCTATCGAGGTCATATTCGAATTAAGATAACCATCAGCACTACTATTAAGGTTGAGTGTTCCGGAGGAGTAGCGTGTTTCATAGCGTGTCCATGCTCCACCACTTAACGTTTTATTATTACCGATGTCGCCGGAAATGGCGCGTGAAACATCTGCTCCAGCAGTACGAATAATGCCCTCGTCGAACTGTTTTTGCGCCGAAATATTCGCCGTAGTATACCCACTCTGATGCGTCATACCGGTCTGGATCCAGTTGCCTAACGGCAGTGAAAAATCGAGCGCGATAAATTTTTGCGTATTGTTGGCGCCGGAGTGACTTCCGTAAGAATATTGTTGTATCCCGCCTCGCAGCCCAAGTGAACCAAAACGGCCGCTATACAGTGACTGGCTGTAATCAACAGTGTAATTATGCGTGTTGTACTGATTATTACTGTTGTAGCTTGCCGACAGTGTACCTAACTTTGACCACAGCGTATTCATATTCAGGGATAAACCTACTGCGGTATTGTCCGTACTGTTACGACGCAGGGTACGGCCAATCACCGTTTTTTCCCGGCTTAACCACACATTACTAAATCCACCAGGAAGCGTTGCATTTATATTACTAATAAAGCTCCATGATCCATCGGTAGCAAACATGTTTTGCATACCCAACTGGAGCACGTCCGCAACTGGCCAGGAAAAATTGCCTTCAGCCACTGCGACGTTATTATAGTGATATCCCGACGCCATCCAGTTTATTGTGTGAAGACCACCGGACGCAGAAACCCCCGTCAGTATTGTATTTTTCGCCTGCTGAATGTTTCCGTTTTCATGAACCCAGTCGTCCATATACATGCTGCCACCCCAGATCTGCCAGCTTAAGGGCATATCGGCCGTACGGATTCCGGTGAGCAATTTATTCACATTTTGAATGTTGCTGCTCGTAACTTTGCCATTGACGATAACATCGACCTTTACGTCATAAATACCGTACGGCAGATCGCGAGTATCCACTTCATGGCTACCCATATTGAAGTTCTGTACGCTTAGTAACTTGTTATTTCGGTAAACATGAACCTCACCTGCAGCAGGCAGAAAAGCAATGAGCGGCGTGATGGAATACGAATGATCAAATTTGATTGAATTTGCCTGGTTTCCCCATGACATGCCGTAAATTTTACCGGATGAGATCGCTGTGACCGGCCCGAGAGATTGTAAATTCCATACATCCAGCATTCCCCCGGCAAATCGATAACCAGAGAAATCACGTTCGTACATGGCCTTATAAATTTCGGTTTGTTGATTAGCAGAGCCCAGGCCGTAAATAGAGCTATCTACTAATAAATGGTGCTCACGTAATGCTGTAGCACTCGCTAAAGAGAGATAGCTTGAGGTATTGTTATCACCACCGCGCATTTGGTTGTGATAAACACCGAGATCATAATTCAGCGTACCACTGATGTTTTCAGCACTGGATGCGCCAATATTTTGACTACTGTCATGCAGTAACGTACCCAGTGCTTCTTTATTAACGACAAGTTGCAGTACTAATTGCTGGAAATTTAAACGTAATGATGCATCATTTGTCAGCGGAATAGCCAGGTTGCTATTAAAACTGGTATTAATTAACGAAGTTAATTTTTCACGTGTTTGCTCATTTATAGAAGCATTGCCATCCTGTTCTTCAAGCTGGACTTGCCGTATTTTGAGCGAGTTTTCATCAAGCCAAATTGCGGCAAGCCCAATACGCTGATCGTCTGTTTTTTCCTCTGTATTATTCAAATGAATATACAGAGGTATACTCATCCCATCACGTAATGCGTTATTGAAGGCGTCAGGAATCATCACCCCATTGATTTGTTGATACAACGATGGTTTTGCAACAGCGTCGTTTACATCAGTAAACAGAACCACAGTACACGTGATGATAGTTTGTAAAATCTTCTTATCCACAATAACGGCTCGTTAGTGAAAATACTATTTGACCGGAATGAAATTGTCCGCTTGCCAGAAAGCGAGTCGCGCTTTCTTATTCTCGATATCCACCAGAGAGAAACTTCGCGTTTTGCCGGGCATTAAGTAATAATTTTCTTTGCACTCTTTTTTCTCAGATGTTTTTTTACAAGGGCCATAAGCAATGAGGCGTAACGTGGCATTGCCAGTGTTTTTCATTACACCCTTTGAATATTGGTAGTCGTATTTTATTTTTCGCGGGGCGACGACAAGTATTGTACTAATACGAGCGGATGCGGTTGCAACAGCATAACGAGTTGCGTTATTTTTTGATGCATTACTGAGCGCCTGGTCAAACCAAATAATGCGATAATATCTTTCTTTGTCGTCCTGCGGGCCATTATAGTAAAAACGAATCGTTTCATTACTTTCAGCCGGAAGCAGCAGGCTTCCTGGTGAGAGTAACAATTCATCCTTACTTTCCATGGGTATTGTTTTACCGTCACTCTGTGGCGAATTAATTCTTTCGATGCGAATATTCACCAGCCGTCCGGTGGTGGTTGGGTTTTTTATCGTTTTATTAATAATAGTCGCATCGCTGTACATAAATGAAGATATGTCACCAACATCGAGCGCATATACTGGTGCCGCGCCACTTACAAATAATAGAGTCGCCAGAATCGTATTTTTCATAGATATATCGCCAAAGAGTTGAACAGGGGCGTTATTACGCCCCTGCTGGAAAAGAATTAGCTCCAGGTAGCGTCGAACTGAACGCTGATATCGCCGCTCCAGATCCCTTCTGGCAGTTGGCTCATATCAGTAGCGGCAGTCGTACCATCCGTCGTACCGTTGGCGATAGAGAAGGTGAATGCGTCTTGCGCGGTTACACGACCCGTCTTGCTGAAGTCGGTGGCAAGAATGCTCAGGCCACCATTTTTATTACTGGTGGTATCCACCATAATAGTGTCCGCGTTTTGTTTAACTTCTTCGCCCATGTAATGCACGGCAACATTCAGCGTGGAGCCGGAGCCATCAAGCTGAGTCAGCGTATTGCTGATCAGGCGAGAGGACAGTTTGAATGCGGTAGCGGTTGAATCGCCTTCAATAGCGACATCAAAGAGACCTTTTTGCGTGTTAAAACCTTTAACGCCATCAGCGTACTGAAAGGTCAGGCTGCCGAGTGGAGTGACAACCAGCGAGCTGGTCGTATCTTTTTTCGCCGTAGCAGACCAGGTAGCGATAGATTGACCCATCTGGGCGGCCTGCACGGAGCCAGCTGCAAAGGAAGCCAGTAAAGCAAGTGCAATTACATTGCGTTTCATAAAATACCTCAGTTATTTATATATCAATTTGTTATTTAATCGCTATGTATCAATGGTTATATCCATCAATATTGCATATGCGAGTTCTGTATTAACGAAGAATCCAAGTGATGCATGTATAATAATTATTGTTCGACATTCAGAATTAATGATGCTTTAAACCTGAAAAGAGAAAGTTTTTTGTGCGCCACTCGATTTCGTGAAGTCATTATTGTCTTATAAAATTTCATTAGAAAAGGAAAAGTTTTTAGGATGTGATTAAATAATAAATGTTGGCTGGTTGTTAATTTTGGAAAGTATCATTTTTTGTTGTTTTTCAATGAAAAATTGATTTTATTAACATGTTTTTATCACAGCTAAACCTTATATAAAATTGTTGTTTGTGTTTTATGATGGTAGAGAAGATAAGACCAGTGAGTAATTTGTCTGCGGCTGGTGTAAATATGTCATATGCAGCTATATATTTTATAAATAGTAGGGTGGCTATAGTGATTTTTTTGGAGTTAAACAATGGTGTTGGGAGTTAGAGGTAATGAGAATGTTTCATGGTTTTTATATTTCATTGCGTAATAAATTATATGGAGAGGGTGAAAATTATCATGTCCGGATTCAATTATTGAAAGTGATAACTTTCTTTAACGTATGGGAAGGGTGAATAACAGGCAAAGAGTATGCGGGGTGTTTAGAGTGAATAAGATCTTAAGCTGGCACAGATGCTGTCAGGAACGATATCTTACTGATTAACTAATATGTTTATTTGAAGTGGTATGTGCCAACATAATTACATTGAAGGAATGTTTAAGACTAGTTCACTTGTCTTTATTTTGTCGGGGAGAATAATAAATATATTCGGACATGTTTTCGGTTTATCACGCGTCCGGTTCTTTATGAACGAAATAAAAGATAAAACTATTTATTGCTGATATAGCTCCACGCTCAAAGCTGCACTTTGAAGTATGTATAATGGTCAATGCAGTAGTGCTAAAAAAGAATCGCTTCTTTTATAGAGATTGGACGCACTGTCCACGCCTGGTGTAGTAACTTCATCTTTGCCAGACGTCATTTGATTGATAAAAAATAAAAGCCGGCTTATTGCCGGTTAGGAGTAAATGACTGGTGTAATACATGTGCTGATAGTGATTTTATGCACATATATTTTTGATAATTCAGTATTAAACTTCACTGGATAAATAATGGAACTAAAAAATAAACGTGGACAAGCAATATGGCCACCGAAGGGTATGCATTAATTACGGCTCAAACCGTAAATAATAGCGGTAACAAAACATCGTTCGGCGGTAGTAAAGGTCTTGTGCTGGAGCTGACAAAGTCATCAGCACAGGTATTCTGGTGGGGTTGTAAGTAATATCAACTCATATCGCCAGTGGAATCTGGCGATGTGAGTATCTGAAGTCTGTTTCTTAAACATTAATCTTTCGTAGTCACTCTAAGGATGGAGCAAGTTATGTACAAATATAGCGATCTGAAAAATAAAACAGTATTAGTTTCCGGGGCAAATGGCGATATCGGCCGCGCAATCTGCCAGCAATATCTGGAGCAGCATGCCGTAGTCTATGCACTGCATGAATCCTGTGCCGATCAATTGCACGAACTGAAAACAGAACATCCCGAGGGGCAGAACTTGCATATTGTTCACTGCAACCTGGCGGATCCTGAGGCGGTGGCGGCACTTGGTTCCCGTTTGACCAGTGAGACCGGGAAAGTGGATGTGCTGGTGAACAATGCTGACGTGGTTAACGATAATCTTTTTGCATCCATGCGCTTCGATGACTTCAGCTCCGTAATCGACGGTAATATGCTTAATACCTTCAGATTGACGAAAGAAATACTGAGGCTGCTCAGAAGTGCTGAAAATGCATCGGTCATTAATGTAGCGTCAATTGCCGCAATTGTTCCCGCGATAGGACAAAGTAACTACAGTGCTTCCAATGGCGCGCTGCTGGCCTTCACGCGTACGCTAGCGGCAGAACTTGCGCCGCAGGGAATTCGGGTAAATGCTGTTGCGCCAGGTATGATTGAGTCAATGAATACGAAAGAGATCTCTGGTGCCCTGGTCCGCGAGATGGCGGATGCAATTCCCTTACAGCGCATTGGACGCAGCTCAGAAGTCGCCAATACTATCGTTTACTTAAGCTCATCGGCTGCCAGCTATATTGTTGGTCAAACGATTATCATCGACGGCGGTATGGTGATGCGTTAATTAATCTCGCGACGGAGGCGAATAAGTTTCAAAAAAAACGATAATAACGCTCGTCATGAGTGGATTTATATTCAGTATCTTTCGTTCCTGTTACAGGAATGTGAGGAGTATTGCCGGAAACCGTTTTTTAAATCTGTGTACATATAAATACGCATCTGCACTATTTTGCTTCAAATGTAAATAACAAGGATAAAATGCCCCCGGCATTCTGTTTTTAGCCGCGCCTGATAATGTCATCCTGACAGGGAAAATCAGATAGGCGAAAAAACTATGTTCGGTGAGCATTTTATCCTCAGTTATTGAGATCATATTGTGGTCATCAAAAAAGCTCATTCATACCTCTGTTCGAAAACTCTTCTCAATATAGTTCGTAAATACCCGTCTGGCCCTGTTTTCGTACTTCCTTCAGCATGGCAACCTTAATTTAGCGATGAATTCTGCCGCGTCCTGTAATATTTCCGGAGCATGGTGTCCTGTTATCGGAATAAAAACGTTACCTGACATACTGATATTAACTAACAGGCATTTTCCTGAACGCAGGTAATCACAACCCATTACCTTTAGTAAGAGCGCCTCATGATAGTTGTATGGTTTATGATGGAAAGGCAGTTGTAGCCGTATAGGCTGCGCCTGGCGGGCATATTACGGTAGCGATGGCTTCAGATTTGATGCGTGGTCAGAAGGTGGTACAGAGAGGTGCGTACAGATAAATATCCGTCTGTAGTTAAGAGGAACTACAGACGGAGTGATTTTTCAGGTGATTACATCATTGCCATGCTGGTGGCTGAGGGAGCGAAGAAGGCGCTGGATTCTGCAAGCAGACTCTCTCTTATCAGCAGTAAATCGCTAATTTTTTTGCCCCCCAGTTTTTTACAGGCTTTATTCCGATAGGCATAGACCTTTTTGGGCGGCATATTAAGTGTGTCGGCGATAAGATCAATATTCTTACCTTTGAGCGATTCATTGATAATCATATATTCAATATCGCTCAGGTGATTGTCTTTTGGTGTCGGATTTTTTTGTTTTTTGATAATCCGCTGTAGTGCCTGGCTAAATTCAGTAAGAGAAACTCTTGATTTCAAGACTTCATCAGCTTCATCAATGACAATATTACGTGCGCTGCGCATAATCACTAAGAGCTTGCAGGTTTTGTTGAGTGTCGATATAGCCCACGCACAAGAGCTACTTTTTATATCAAGGTGAAGGATGACAATGTCATCGAAAGATAAATTATTAATCAATGAAGCATTCAGTTTATGTTCGATTATCTCGATGTTTAGCGTGCTGGCAAAAGACATGATGCCATGCTGAAGATAAGCATCTTCACTGACGGAGTATATTTTCATATTTTTGAATACCGTAAAAATTGTCGGAGGAATTAAATTTATATCCTGCAATTCTAATTATTATTTTTTATTTCGGATAATTAAATAATCTTAAATCAACCTTAACTCGTTTCTGCGGTAAATAAGAATCTGCACAATGATGCACATCGGCAGACAGACTATACTTCCATTGACGTGTTACTGGCGTCGATACTGACAGGTGATAAATGGTTTTTTTGGTTTCTTAACTGTCTGCAGTTGGTTTTTTATGCCTTAATTAATTGCATTTGTAGTTTTTAAGTCTTAATTAAGAAGATGAAAGGGGTCATAAACGCGTCCAAAGTTTTCTTGCGATTATTATGTGCTGATAACGACGACAACTGCGTGCTGACGGTAACGGGCAAGAACAACATCTACTACCGTAAGGATTTGAATGATGGAGACTTACCTTAAGAATATGAAGGCTGAGTGGGTCAATTTGCTCGAGAGAACAGATGAACACATTCGTCTTATCGCCGCTGACGTTGGGAAGAATCATGCACGACTGCTGAGCCAGGAATTCTATACTGTGGTACTAACCGATTCGCAAGCGGCTGAATTTTTGTCTAATGAGCAAGTAGAAAGACAGCTTAAAGCTGCGCTTGCCCGCTGGATCGCAGAAGTGCTTGCATGCCAGATAGATGACGTAGAACGGTTGATCGAAGTACAACAAACGATTGCTGCGGTTCATGCGCGCATTGGCATTTCCGTGGAGCTGGTAGAGATGGGATTTCGGGTGCTTAAAAAGCTCCTTTACCCGGTAATTAATTCCGCAGATTATGCACCGGCAGAAAAACTGCAAGTCTACCATTTCACAATAAACAGTATCGATCTGGCGATGGAAGTTATGTCCCGCGCCTTTTCATTCACTGAACATAATGCGTCAAAAGAGGATGAAAACTACCGTATCTTCTCTTTGCTGGAGAATGCTGAAGAGGAGAAAGAGCGACAAATCGCCTCGTTATTGGCATGGGAAATCGATCTTGTCTATCGAATTGTCCTTGATGCCGATTTAGGTAACAGTCTGTCCCTGAGCCAGGCTGATTTTGGTTTATGGTTTAACCATAAAGGGCGCCATTATTTCAGTGGTATCGCCGAGGCTGGCCATATTTCCCGGTTAATTCAGGATATTGACGAAGTCTTCCGTAATACCCGCGAGACGACCAAAGCCTTAAGTAATCGCAGCTTGCGTACCAAATTCCTTATTCAGCTTAGAAAAAATGTATCGCAAATCAGCACGTTGCTGCGTGAACTTTTTGAAGAAGTCTCCCGTCATGAAGTGGGTATGGATGTACTGACACGCCTGCTCAATCGTCGTTTCTTACCGACTATTTTTAAACGTGAAATCGCCCAGGCAAAACGAGCCTCCACTTCCTTGTCGGTGCTGGTTATTGATGTTGATAAATTTAAGCAAATTAACGATACCTGGGGACACCACACCGGGGACGAAATTTTGCGCAAAGTGTCAGCGGCCTTTTATGACAACGTGCGCAGCAATGATTATGTATTCCGCTATGGCGGGGACGAATTCGTGATCGTCTTAACCGAGGCTTCCGAATTTGATACGACACGAATTGCTGAACGCATCCGTTCACGCGTCGAAAAAACCGTGATCAAATCACCCGACGGCCAGACGATTCCGCTTTCGCTCTCCATCGGTGCGGCAATGTTTAGCGGTCATCCGGACTATGAACGGTTAATTCAGGCGGCGGATGAAGCGCTCTATATTGCCAAGAAACGTGGGCGCAACCGCGTTGAGTTGTGGAAACCCGCCCCGTGACTTATATCGGTGGAAACAGTGAAAATGCCGCTTTCATCTCTTTTGCCTCTTCGCCGGGGCTACGACCAAACAGACGGCGGAATTCACGATTAAACTGTGAGGGGCTTTCATAACCGACGCGGAATGCTGCGCCTGCGGCGGTGAGATTATCCCGGATCATCATCAGCCGTGCCTGGTTAAGCCGCACCGATTTAATGTATTGCAGCGGTGAAGTCCCGGTCACGGCTTTAAAGTGTTTATGAAAGGCTGGCACACTTAAACCGATGTCGTTTGCAAGCCGGCTGACATGCAGCGGTTGCGGAAACTCTGTGTGGATGCGCTGCAGGACGCGGGAGATGGCGGCGAATTGTCCCTGGCTGGCCAGCGCGGCCCGGATCGCACCGCCTCGCGCGCCCATCAAAACCCGGTAATACAATTCGCGAACGATCTGTGGGCCAAGGATTTTGGCCTCCTGCGGCGATGCCAGCGCGCGCAGCAGCCGAAGCGTGGTATCCGTTAAGTCGGGTTCCAGCGGCGTGGAAATTATCCCTTCCGGCGCGGCGGTTGCAGATACGGCTGAATGCTCCAGCTCACTCATTAACTCCAGCAAAACCGTCATCTCCAGCCGTACGGCAATAGCCAGCAGCGGCTCTTCTGCGCTGGCCTCCGTTTCGGTAGAGAAGGGCAGCGGCACCGAAAGCACCAGATAATGCTGCTTGTCGTAATGGTAGACCCGGTCGGCGAGATAACCGCGTTTATATCCCTGACAGACAATCACGATGCATGGCTCATAGACTACCGGCGTACGTCCCAACGGGCGATCGGAGCGCATGAAGCGTACCGTATCGAGCCGCGAGCAGGTGTAACCTTCGTTGGGCGCCAGGCTGCTCAGCAGCGACACCATTTCAGCGCTCATTGCTTCTCTCCTCATCACAATTAAGCAACCATTCTGCCGTTTTGCGTTCTTTATGTGAACAAGATGAAGAGGAACAGGCAATCATCAGATAAGAATGGACCTGTTTTGCCTCCTGCTCGCCGCCTACTCTGTTGCTGGTGACACAACACAGGAGATCACCTTATGACGAAGCGCAAAATTGTCCTGCTGACTGGTGCCAGTAGCGGTATTGGCGAAGCCACCGTGCGGCAGTTGGTGCAGGAAGGGCATCATTTGATTATCGGTGCACGGCGGCTGGCAAAGTTACAGCGTCTGCAGGAGGAACTGGGCAATATCGATGCATTGCAAGTGGATGTGACACAGGCTGGCGACCTGCAACGGATGGCGGATTTTGCACTGTCGAACTACGGACGCATCGATGTGCTGATCAATAACGCCGGTGTTATGCCGCTCTCGCCGCTGGCGGCGCGGAAACTGGATGAGTGGCGACAAACCCTTGATGTCAATGTGCACGGCGTCCTCAATGGTATTGCTGCGGTGCTGCCGGTTATGGAACAGCAGGGCAGCGGGCAGATCATTAATGTGGCATCAATTGGCGCGCATACTGTTTTCCCCTCGTCAGCGGTCTACTGCGCCAGTAAATTCGCCGTTCGCGCCATCTCCGACGGATTGCGTCAGGAGACGGAAACGATCCGCGTCACCGTCATCAGCCCCGGTGTGGTGGAATCGGAACTGGCCGATCACATCACGGATGACGGCGCAAAAACGGCGATGCAGGAATTTCGTCGCATTGCGCTGCCCGCCGACGCAATAGCCAAAGCCATTGCATGGGCTATTGCACAGCCTGATGGCGTCGATGTCAGCGAAATGATTGTTCGCCCAACACAAAGCCCATATTAAGGAGGCGCAGATGGATAAAAAAGTCTGGTTTATCACTGGCGCAGCGCGAGGTGTGGGGTTATCGCTGGCGCGCCAGTTGCTGGCGCGGGGAGATTCCGTCGCCGCCACATCGCGTACGCTACAAAGCCTGCAACATGTTCCAGATGCGCAGAGCGAACGCTTTTTGCCGCTGGAGGTCGATCTGCGATCGGAAGCCAGTGTACAGTCGGCAATCGGGAAAACGGTCGCCCGGTTCGGCCGCATTGATGTGGTGGTCAACAATGCGGGTTACGGCCAGTACGGTGCGCTGGAAACACTGAGTGATGCCGAGCTGCGCGATAACTTTGACATTAATGTTTTCGCGCCGCTGCATGTCATTCGCCATGCCTTACCCCATTTGCGTGAGCAGCGACGCGGGCATATTTTCAACATTGCTTCGATCGTCGGTTTTCAGGGCGGCTATGCGGGGTGGGGCAGCTACGTTGCCAGCAAATTTGCCCTGGCTGGCTTAACGGAGGCGCTGGCCGCCGAAGTGGCCGAATTAGGGATCACGGCGACGGTGGTCTACCCTGGCCCGGTTCGCACCGGTTTTCTCTCTGATGCGAGCCTGAAGGCGGCTTCACACACGCCGCCAGCCTATCGCGCTGCGCAGGCTTCGCTGGATTTGCACCGCCATGAGCTTGATGGCAAACAGGCCGGCGATCCGGAAAAGCTGGCGCTGTTGATGATCCAGGCCGCAAGTGTCAGCGCGCCGCCGCTGCATCTTTTCTCCGGCAAGATTGCCCATCAACTGGCGCAGGAGAAAATCAGCGCGGTCAGTCAGGATCTTGCCCGCTGGAAAGGCGCTGGCGAAGCAACGGATTATTAGAAAACGCAGCAAGCGCAGCGCGGGTTGCCGCTGTGCTTGCTAAGCTACTGATATTTGATAACCTCGACGCTTTACGTCACAGGATGGCGAAAGTGAAAACCTCTCCTTATTTGCTGGCTGTCGCGCTCGGTCTGGCTGCGACGGCAGCCAGCGCACAGCAAGCCTACAACCCGGTTCTTTTAAACCTCTCAACGCTGATGGATTTCAACCCCGTCGTCGGTCACGTTAAGTCGCTGAATACTTCTGCGGTCAATGATAAAGGTGAAGCCGTGTATCAACTCAGCATGACGCTCTCCGCTGATGGCTGTGTTCAAACGCTGAACAGCACCGACAACGTAAATCGTATGCAGACTGTGTTAGTGAAAGAGGGAAACGCGCTGAAAGGTACTCAGAACGGGAACCCCCTGTCATTCACCCTCGACAGCAAATGTAATCTGTTGAGCCGCGATGACAGCGCGGGCCATCTGGATTTCGTCACCAATGCGCAAGGCCAACTGAAGTCTGTCATGCTGGGAGAGCAGAAGATTGTGGATCATTTTTATGATGCGGACGGGAATTTAATCAAAGCGGAATTTTATGCCTCGGGTATGGTTGCCAGTTCAAACAGCGTGACCTATCCGGATAGCGTTAATAAGCCGGTCGATTACACGCTGGTGAATCAATCGGCTTACCAGCCCGGTTTTCGCGCAACAAATGCCTGCCAGTATGATAAGCGGCATATTCCCACGCTGTGCCATGTAACGGTTATGCCCGAGAAAGGGCAACCGGCACCGATGCCGAACATGACCGTCACCACGCAGGCCAGTTTCTACTAAACCTTAATGGGAGCCGTTAGCGGCTCCCGGATAACATTACAGCGTATAACGGGAAGCCGGTTTGCCATTGCGTGAGGCGCTATACAGAGCCAGCCGGGCTTCATCAAAATTGTGCCACAGTTGCAGATCTTCCACTGGCGGCACGGTCACTAACTCCCCTTGATCAAACCCGGCCAGGGCGGCATCGACCAGGTTTTCGGTGGTCATCACGGAACCTTCCGGTAGCATATCCAGCGTGACGCCGGAATGGCCCCAAATTTCCGTGGCTGTTGCCGCAGGCAATACGGCCTGAATACGCACATGGCTGTCAGCAAACTCTTCCTGCAAACCACGGGTAAAATTGAGTACCCAGGCTTTGGTGGCACTGTACAAGGCGCTGTCTGCACGAGCGTGAAAAGCAAGGACTGAAGCGATATTGATAATGGCACCACGATCATTTTCGACAAAGCGCGGCAGTGCCGCCAGCGTCAGGCGCATCAGCGCGGTGGTATTCAGCGTATGAATGGCTTCATGCTCTTCAGCGCTTGAAGAGAGAAACGACGCCATGTTCGCGGCACCTGCATTGTTGACCAGAAAATCGATTGCTGCGTTCTCGCGCAGCACGGTTTCCACGCGTGCAATATCCGCTGACTGGCTAAGGTCGGCAACCAGTGTCTCTACCTGTATGCCATAACGCTGATGAAGATCGGCCGCCAGCGCCGACAAACGATCGGCACGGCGCGCAACTAACAGCAGGTTGTAACCACGGGCAGCAAGACGGTCGGCATAGACTGCGCCGATCCCTGAAGAGGCGCCGGTAATAAGAGCAGTGGTTGTCATTCTCAATTCCTCGAAGGTAAATGGTTTTATCATGCAACCGCTACAGCATCGGCTAAATGGTTTTATTATGCAACCAAATAAGAGGGCAAAAAATGCGATTTTATTCTCAGGGAAAGAAAATGTGGGTTATTCGCTGTTGGCGACGCGCAATACCACTTCTTCCGGTTGCAGCTCGCGACCATCTTCCGCCTGCAACATCAGTTTGCGCAATGGGCGGCGTGAAGCCTCATCGACCAGCACGCTGGCGGGTTCCCCGCGGGTAAACAACCACTCATTACCCCATTGCGACAGGGCGACCAGCACGGTTTGCAGGGCGCGACCTTTTTCGGTCAGCACATACTCTTGCCAGGCGCTGCCATCAGATGCCGGTTGGGTCTGTAATATTCCTTCTTCTACCAGCAGCTTAAGCCGTGCGGTGAGCATATTTTTGGCGATCCCGAGGCTTTTTTGAAACTCACCAAAACGCGAAACGCCAGCCAACGCATCGCGCACAATCAGCAATGACCACCAGTCGCCAATAATGTTCAGCGAACGGGCAACGGGGCAAAAGGTCTCTTCAATACGGGTACGTTTCATGGGGATCCTCCGGTTAATGGTTTTATTATAAAACCAGAAGGGCGGTGAAAACATCGCTTTTTGCGCCAGTGCACACTCCGGACAACCGTACACGGCGAAGTGTCATAAATGTGTCACAATTTTGCTTTCAGGCCGTGAAATGAGGGAAAAAGAGTGAAAAAGTTGATCAGGGTAAGCGCTATTGCCATTGCCATGTCCGCACCCGTCGCGCTGGCGCAGGAGATACCTCAAGGGTATCAATTACAACAGGTTTTGATCATGAGCCGCCACAACCTGCGTGCGCCGTTAGCCAATAACGGCAGCGTACTGGAACAATCGACGCCGAACCGCTGGCCGCAGTGGGACGTACCAGGCGGTGAGTTGACCACCAAAGGCGGCGTACTGGAAGTGTACATGGGCCATTTTATGCGTGAATGGCTGGTCAAAGAGCAGTTGTTGAAAGCGGGAGAGTGTCCATCCGCGAACAGTGTCTACGTCTGGGCTAACAGTCTGCAACGCACGGTTGCCACCGCGCAATTCTTCACCAACGGCGCATTTCCTGGCTGTGATGTTCCGGTTCATCATCAGGAAAAAATGGGCACCATGGATCCCACTTTTAATCCGGTGATCACCGAAGATTCGGCTAAATTCAGCCAGCAGGCGGTCAACGCAATGGAGGCGCAGCGCCAGAAGTTTGCGCTGAATGAGAGTTACCAGTTGCTGGAAAAAATCACGCACTATCGCGCATCTCCGGCCTGTAAAGAGAAACAGCAGTGCTCACTCACCGATGCAAAAGATACCTTTAGCGCAAAATATCAGCAGGAGCCGGGCGTGTCCGGGCCGTTGAAAGTCGGCAATTCGCTGGTGGATGCCTTTACACTGCAATATTACGAAGGTTTCCCGCTCGATCAGGTTGCGTGGGGAGAGATTAAAAGCGACGCGCAATGGCGCCTATTGTCGAAGCTGAAAAACAGTTATCAGGACACGCTGTTCACCTCGCCTGAAGTGGCGCGCAATGTAGCGAAACCCCTGGTGAAATACCTCGACAAAACGCTGGTGGAAGAGGCAAGTAGCGCGCCGAAAATCACCGTTCTGGTCGGGCATGACTCCAACATTGCCTCCCTGCTGACCGCGCTCAATTTCGAGCCTTACCAGTTGCATAACCAGTACGAGCGTACGCCCATCGGCGGGAAAATTGTGTTCCAGCGCTGGCACGACACGGCGGGTAAACGCGATGTCATGAAAATTGAATACGTTTATCAGAGTACGGAACAACTGCGAAACACTGAGCCGCTATCGCTGGCTTCCCCGGCTCAGCGCGTCACCCTGGCGCTAAAAGGCTGCCCGATAGACAGCAATGGTTTCTGCCCGGTAGATAAATTTAATGCGCTGATGCGTGATGCAGCGAAATAAAAAAAAGCCCCCGCGAAGGCGGGGGCGCGAGTGGTTACACATTTTTCCGTTCTATCGTCTGTTCACCCCAGAAGAGTTCATCTTTGTCGGTTTTATCAAAGGCGCGAAGTAACACATCATCGCTGCCTTCTTCCCAGATTTTCTCTGCCAGTACCTCGTCGTAATCGGCGACTTCAAAGATAGCCTCGGCGATCTCCGGCGAGGTATTGCGTAAACTGGCCCATTCACCGACGCGATGGGCTTTCGCTTCTTGAGTTGGCATCTGTCTCCTCCTGATGAAGGTTAGCCGTTCAATTTTACTGCCAGGCCAGCAACATATTCGCCCTGGTAACGGGCAATTGACAGTTCTTCGTTGCTGGGCTGACGTGAACCATCACCACCGGCAATAGTGGTTGCGCCATAAGGCGTACCGCCGCGCACCTGCGAGACATCAAACAGCTCTTGCGCGGCATAGCCAATCGGCACGATGACCATTCCATGATGTGCAAGCGTAGTCCATGTTGAGGAAATTGTGTGCTCCTGGCCGCCGCCCGTACCGGTGGAACTAAAGACGCTCGCCAGTTTGCCGTAGAGTGCGCCGGATGCCCATAATCCGCCAGTCTGGTCCAGGAATGTACGCATTTGCCCGGACATATTGCCGAAGCGGGTTGGCGTACCGAAAATAATCGCGTCGTAGTCGGCCAGCTCCTGAGGTGTGGCGACGGGGGCATTTTGCGTTTTACCGCCAGATTTTAAGAACAGCTCGGCAGGCATTGTTTCAGGAACACGTTTGATGACCACTTCTGCGCCATTCACTTTCTGCGCGCCTTCCGCGACTGCATGCGCCATCGTTTCAATGTGTCCATACATGGAATAATAAAGCACCAACACTTTAGCCATTTGCATCACTCCTGATTAGCTGATTTCGGCAGCACATCGCTGCGTTCTTCTTAAGCGTATGACGTGATCGCCAGAGTGCAAGTAAGAGCGCCATTTCTTTGATAAATAACAAGTTAAGAACAATCAGTCTGCTTGTTACAATCTGACACATATTTGCGGCAGCGTTATTTTGAAGCGTTAAGAGAGGCTTATCGGTTTCGCTTAAGGAATATCGGGTTTCAGGCAGAGAAGCTGTTGCAGAATATTACCATTCACTGGATGAATGATTGTGTTCCACTAAGCTTAGTTCCACACGACGCTGTTAAAGGCTCGGCCTTCACGTCGTGCGGTGAAAGAATCCTCTTTTACTGAATGCAGTATGATGTCTAACATTTCACTTATCTGGAGGTCAGACATGGCAAACCATCGTGGTGGAGCAGGTAACTTCGCTGAAGACCGTGAAAGAGCATCAGCAGCAGGCCGCAAAGGTGGGCAGCAAAGTGGGGGTAATTTCAAAAACGATCCTCAGCGCGCATCTGAAGCCGGTAAAAAAGGGGGCAAAAATAGTCACGGTAGCCGTGAAAGCTAACGTTTGATACTGACAACCTGCAGGCTTGTCGTTCACGCCCGCCGCCGGGGAAACCCGGCGGTTTTTTTTGCGCTTGCGCAACCCGTCGCGCCAACGCACACTACGGGTTTCTCCTCTGGTCGGTGTGTTATGTCCCTCTCCCGTTACGCCTTTTCCGTCAAACCCCAGGAAGCGTTACTGATCGTCATCACCCTGTTTTGGGGCGGTACATTTCTTGCGGTGCAGTATGCCGTGACAATGAGCGGCCCGTTTTTCTTTGTTGGCCTGCGTTTTGCCACCGCCGGTCTGGCCGTGGCGCTACTCTCGCTGAGAGTCTTAAACGGCATCAGCTGGCTGGAAATAAAAGCTGGTGGGGTGATCGGTATCGCCATCGCCCTCGGCTACAGCCTGCAAACCTGGGGTTTACAATTTATACCCAGCAGTAAATCGGCATTTATCACCGCTATGTATGTTCCGCTGGTGCCGCTGTTGCAGTGGTTGTGTCTGGGGCGGATGCCGGGGTTGATGCCGTGCATTGGGATCGCGTTGGCATTTAGCGGGTTATTGCTGCTGGCCGGGCCGGAAGGCAATATGCTGGCGCTGGGGAAAGGGGAGATCATTACGCTTGCCAGCGCGGTGGCGATTGCCGCTGAGATCATCCTGATCAGCGCATGGGCCGGGAAAGTCGATGTCCGGCGGGTGACGGTGGTGCAGCTACTGACGGCTTCGCTGGTCTCCTTTGCCGCCATGATTCCTTCTGGCGAATCGGTACCGACGTTGTCGCCGGGGCTGCTGCTGGTTGCGCTGGGGTTGGGGATCTTCAGCGCAATTATTCAGGTGGTCATGAACTGGGCGCAGCGCAGTGTATCGCCCACACGCGCGACGGTGATTTACACGGGTGAACCGGTGTGGGCGGGCGTATTTGGTCGTCTGGCCGGTGAGCGTTTGCCGCTGCTGGCGCTGTTTGGCGGGGCATTGATTGTGCTGGGTGTGTTGGTCAGCGAACTGAAGCTGAAAAAGAAAAAAGCGCCGTTGCCAGCGCCTGAAAACAGCGTTAAACAGTCGGAAGGTTAGCTGGCAGGGCGTGATAGCGCCGGTCAAACCACACCAGCCCTTCTGGCGTTGGATGGCGGGCAATATCGACAATCTGGCAAAACAGAATATCGTGCGTACCAACGCTCACAACCTGGCTGATATGGCAGTCAAACGAGGCCAGCGCACCGGTCAGACGCGGGCAACCTGTTTCGCCTTGCTGCCAGCCTGCCGCGGCAAAGCGTTCCTCCATCGGCGTTTTGCCGCCAAACAGATTCGATAAACCTTCCTGTCCCGCCGCCAGCGTATTCACACACAGCGCCTGATTATTGCTGAATACCGGCCAGACGGACGCCGAACGGTTAAGACATACCAGCAGTGTCGGCGGTGAATCGGTCACACTGCACACGGCGCTGGCAGTGAAACCGGCACGGCCCGCCGGGCCATCGGTAGTGATAATGTTGACCGCCGCGCCGACACAGGCCATCGCGTCGCGAAACGTGGTGCTGTCGATACTCATAACCTAAACCTCATGCAAACTGACAGACATCAGCAAAGGGCAAACGCGGCAGGCGATCGTAGAGTTTGCCGGGATCGCCGTAACCAATGTTGACCAGTAAATTGCTGCGCCAGGTGCTGTCGGCAAAAAATGCGCTATCGACAACGGCGCGATCGAAACCGGACATCGGGCCGGTATCCAGCCCCAGCGCCCGACAGGCGAAAATCAGGTAGGCCGCCTGCATGGAGCTGTTGCGAAATGCCGTCTCCTCCGCCAGTTGCGGGCTGGAAGTGAACCAGCTGCGCGCATCGCCATGGGGAAACAGCACCGGCAATTGTTCATAAAATTCACTGTCCCAGGCAACGATGGCCGTCACCGGCGCACTGAGCGTTTTTGCCAGATTGCCGCTGGAGAGCGCCGGACGCAGCTTCTCTTTACCTTCCGGCGTGCGGATAAACACCAACCGCGCCGGGCTACAGTTGGCCGACGTCGGCCCCATTTTCAGCAGATCGTAAACCTGTTGCAGCGTCTCATCGCTAACCGACCGTTCCAGCCAGCCATTGTGGGTGCGCGCCTGGTTGAACAGGGTATCCAGCGCCGCAGCGTTGACGGCTTCGCTCATAAATTCTCCTTCTGAGCCAGAGTCAGAACGGGCAGCATGCTGTGCAGCCCGTCGAGTAAAAGGGTATTAAAGTCTTCACTTTCGGTGACATTGCAGGCATGCGCGCCGCGTTCCATCACCTGTAACCGGCTACCAGGGATTGCTGCTTGCAGGTCGGCAGAGCAGGTCCAGGGCACCAGCAGATCGTCTCGCGCGCAAATAATGTTTGTCGGGCAGCGAATCTCCTGGGCGCGGCGGCTGAAGTCGGCATTTTTCAGTGCCGCCAGGCGACGCAATAGATTGCCGGTGCCCTGAAAATGCGCCATCGCCAGCGCTTCCTCCGCTTCCATCCGGGGCGCATGAGCGGCCATCCAGTCTGCCGGGTAGAGAAACAGCGGCTGCGCCTGTACCCAGGCTTCCGCGCCGCCCGCAGCCAGTAACCGCTCACGCACGCGGAAACAGCGCAGCGTATGGTCGTTCAACTGTAGCCAGCCGTTCACCAGCACCAGACCGTTTACCGCCTGTGGGTAATCCAGCGCCAGTTGCAGGCCAATCAGGGCGCCCAGCGCGTGGCCGATAAGGCAAAAACGGGTAATTCTTTCCGCCTGCAGCGCCTGGTATAGCTCCGCTGCCATATCCTGCATGCTATAACCATCCGGCAGCGTGGCCGGGTTATTGCCGGTTCCGCGCTGGTCATAGTGCACCACCTGGTAATGCGCTTCCAGCGCCGCGAGTTGCGCCAGCCAGTAGCTGCCAGCACCGCCCAACCCGGCGCTCAGCACCACCACTGGCGCACCTGCGTACGGCGCATCGCTCAGGGTTAGTTTCATGGCATCCTCACTGACCGATGTGCGCAACGGTGGCAATCTCCACCAGCGCATCGGGTTTCACCAGACCACATTGAATGCAGAAACGTGCTGGTTTATCACCGGGGAAAAACTCGGCGTACACTTCATTAATCGCGGCGTAATTTTTCCAGTCGGTGATAAAGATGCTGTTGAATGTCACATCCTCCATCGTGCCACCTGCGGTCTCGATCACGCGTTTGATCGTTTCCAGCACGTGGCGCGTTTGCGCCTTTGGGTCGCCAACAAACACCACGTTGTTGTCGGCATCAAACGGTAGCGTGCCGGAAACATAGACCACGCCGTCAGCCAGCGTGCCCGGAACAAACGGGGCGATAGGGGTGGTGGTACCCGGTGGAATAATGACCTGTTTTGGCATGATGAGTCTCCTTACGCAATGTTGACCAGTTTTTGAGGTGCCAGGGCGGAACAGAAAGTCTGCACATCGCTCACCCAGCCGAAGAAGGTTTCGATATTGAACAGTGCGGCTTGCTGGGCAAATTCAGGGCCAGCCTGATGGGTGGCGTCTTCCAGTACGATGCCGAAGTATTCGAGAAAAAAGCCGTCACGCAGCGTGGATTCAACGCAGACGTTGGTGGCAATACCGGTAAACACCAGATGGCGGATGCCGTGGCTGCGCAGGAGGCTGTCCAGCGGCGTATTAAAGAAGCCGCTGTAACGCGGTTTCGGCAGTACGATATCGCCAGCTTGCGGTTTCAGTTCCTCCACCAGTTCATAATCCCAGCCACCTTTCGCCAGCAGTTTGCCCTGCAATTCCGGGCGTTTGCGCATGGTCTTCAGCGCGTTGGATTTGTGGTAGTTCGGCGAACCGGGGCCACCGGCTTCCACGTACTGATCATCCCAGCCGTTCTGAAACCAGATAATCAGCATCCCGGCTTTGCGGGCGGCGGCAACGGCAATATTGATATTCTCAATCACCGGCCTGGTGGCCGAGACATCAAACCCGGCCAAGTCCAGATAGCCGCCGGGGCTGGCATAGGCATTTTGCATATCCACTACGATCAGGGCGCTGCGCTCAGGAGAAAAATCGACCGATTCCGGGCGTGCGTTGAGGGTAATCATCAGGCAACCTCGCGTGTTGGGGCTGGAATATGGCTACGGCACTGCATCAGCGGCTGAATGCGCTCGCCGAACATTTCGACGCCCTGTAAAAAATCATCAAAGGTAAGCAATACGCCGTCGGTGCCGGGGACGCTGGCAACCTCATCGAGTAAGCGCGCTACCGTGGCATACGAACCCACCAGCGTACCCATATTGATATTTACCGCCGATGTCGGATCGGCCATCTGACGCACATTCGTGTCCGCGCCGGAACGGGTATCTTTCTGGCTCTGTTCGGTCAGCCATGCCAGCGCTTCATCGTCAGCGCCTGCTTTGTAGTGCTCCCATTTGGCCCGAGCCGCCTCGTCGGTTTCATCGGCAATAATCATAAACAGCACATAGGAGCCGACATCGCGCCCGGTGGCGCTGGCCGCTTCCTGCATACGTTTGGCAGTTGGCGCGAACGCGGTTGGGGTGTTAACACCTTTGCCGAAGCAGAAGTTGTAATCAGCGTATTGCGCGGAAAATGCCATTCCCGCATCGCTTTGCCCGGCGCAGATCACCTTCATCGGGCCGGTGGGTTGCGGGCTGACGCGGCAATCATTCATGGTGAAAAATTCGCCTTTGAAATCGCTTTTGCCGGTTCCCCACAGATCGCGCAATACCTGCACGTACTCCGTCAGATAGTCATAGCGACGAGAGAAGTAGTCGTCGCCGGGCCACAGGCCCATCTGCTCATACTCCGGTTTCTGCCAGCCGGTCACCAGATTTACGCCAAAGCGCCCACCGGAGATGGAATCAATGGTCGATGCCATCCGCGCGACAATGGCGGGCGGCAGCGTCAGGGTAGCGGCAGTCGCATAGATCTGAATACGCGAAGTGACCGCCGCAAGCCCGGCCATCAGCGTGAAAGATTCAAGGTTGTGATCCCAGAATTCAGTTTTGCCGCCAAAACCGCGCAGCTTGATCATCGAGAGCGCGAAATCGAAGTGGTAATGCTCCGCTTTCTGCACAATCGCTTTGTTCAGTTCAAAGGTCGGCTTGTACTGTGGCGCATGGGTTGAAATCAGCCAGCCGTTGTTGCCAATCGGAACGAAAACACCAATTTTCATTACCTACCTCGCTTTGTCAGGTGAATGTCTGGCGTGGCGTTGCATCCTGCATTTTCCTTTCAGCCGCGCAATCAAGGGTTTGCAAAGCGGATGCCAACAATGAAAAGATCATTGTTATTAAGGTGTTAACTGAAAGTTGATGAAATGAACCATAAAAAAGTGGACTAAATGGTCAAAAACGGTGCACAAAAAACAGGCATTCATGTGCAATCAGAGTGCACAGGGTCGAGTCGCCGTGCGCCTTTTGCTATGCTGCTGCCAACCAAAAGGAGAGAGAAAATGGCACAGGGTACGGTGAAGCGGGTCGGTAAACGTACGCAGGCGGTTAATGAGAAGCGACAGGCGATTTTGACGGCGGCGCTGGAGATCTTTTCCCGCGTGGGTTTTCACGGCGCACGGCTGGAGCAGGTCGCCGAAGGCGCGGGCGTGTCGAAAACCAATTTGCTCTATTACTACCCGTCGAAAGAGGCGCTCTATATTGCCGTGCTGCGGCAGATCCTGGATATCTGGCTGGCGCCGCTGAAAGCCTTCCGCGCAGATTTCACTCCGCTGGTGGCGATCAAGGAGTACATCCGTCTGAAGCTGGAGGTTTCACGCGATTATCCACAGGCATCAAAACTTTTCTGCCAGGAGATGTTGCAAGGCGCGCCGCTGCTGAAAGCGGAGCTGACGGGGGATTTAAAAACGTTGGTGGAGGAGAAGTCGGCCATTATTGCTGGCTGGATCGCCAGCGGTAAACTGGCGGCGGTCGATCCGCATCATCTGATCTTTATGATTTGGGCCTCAACCCAGCACTACGCCGATTTCGCCATCCAGGTGGAAGCCGTCACTGGCGCGACGTTACAGGATGAGGCCTTCTTTCAGCGCACGGTCGATAATGTGCAGCGCATGATCATTGAAGGCATCCGCGTCCGTTAATGGCCGGGCGGCAGCGGGCAACTGACATCGCCTTCGCCGCACTGTAGCAGCGAGGCCAGCCAGGCTTCGCGCTCGTTGGTTTTATCTGTCAGACACTGGTTTTCCACCATCGGCTGCACGCTTCCGCCTTCGACGCCGGAACTGACAAAGGCACAATCGCTGTCGCGCAGCGTTATCCAGGTTTGTTGCGCTTTTTTGAGCAGTGACGCCTGCGCGGGAGCGGCGCGCTTAATGGCGCTCTGATAAGTCTGGTTCAGCTTTTTATCCGCCGCCTGATATTGTGCGGCAGTACAGCTATTCAGCTCAGCCTGTGTCGAGGCGTTTTCGCACTCGTCCGCGAGCAGCGGGCTGCTCATTAACAGCGCAGTCAGCGCCAGCATGCAACGTTTCATCCCATCCCCTTCAGTACAAGGCTCTGATTCAGCCGTTTTATTAGCATAGCCCCGGGGGAATGTCATCTGCAGCGATAAGCGCAAGATGCGGGTAACGCGTCAGCCAGCGCTTTTCTTCCGCCCGCCTGAGAAACTGCGGATATTTACGCCCTGTAAAGTGCGGCGTTGGTCGCAGGCGCAAGCCAAACAGATCGTCCAGGCCAAAAGGGGCAATAATCTCAATACGCGCCTTATCGACCAGCCGCACCGCCACAGCGGTGGCGGTTTCCGGCCAGTGCCGCAGCGCCGCGAGTAGTGAAGAATAGGGTGCATCGCCGTTGCGTAGATGCATGCGAGCCTGGTTTTTTACCGACCATTTAACCTCTGGTGCGCGCTCGTGCAGGCGGTTTTCCATCGCTATATCTGCTTCGATCGCCATCTCATGTGGATTAAGCCAGATGACATCCACATCGCCAGCCGGTGGCTGCGGCACGCTATGGTGCAGATGATCCCATACAGCATCGCGTACAAATCCGGCGCCAATCCAGCTTTCAGGGCATAAGGAGTGAACGATATGGAGTATGTTCCTGCTGCGGGGATCGGTGAGTAATAGCGTTTCCAGTGCGCTGGCATAACGCATGTGCGGCTCCTGCAGAAAGAGAATGGGGTATCGAAAGGGGAGAAGACAGTATGCCGATGTTGCGTTTTACCTTACTCGTTTCAGTTCTCAAATTTGCAAACTTTTCCCGCCGCTATGACCATTCATTCAGCACCTAAATACCTGGATTTATCGGTAAATGATAATTAATTGTTAATTAAATGTTTTATTTTATTCTATTTTTAACACATTTTATCTGATATAAGAAAATCAAATGGCGTTATTTTACTTAAATTTAACCATAATTTTTCACAAAATTAACTTTTGTGGGCATGTATCACATTTTTCATTTTTACATTATTTTAACTCTTCCCTTCGTTGTTAATCTCCCCTTCGCGACTTTCCTCTGTCCTCAAGAAAGGTACAACTATGAAATTCAAACTCGCATTACTCAGCGCAGCGCTTATTTCTGCCTGCATGGTGTCGGGCCAGTCCGTTGCAGCAGAAAAGTATGAGATCGCGGTGGTTGCAAAAGTGACCGGTATTCCGTGGTTTAACCGCATGGAGACCGGCGTTAACGAAGCAGCGAAGAAACTGGACGTTAACGCTTACCAGACCGGGCCTTCTACCCCGGATCCGGCGCAGCAAGTGAAGGTGATTGAAGATCTGATCGCGAAAAACGTTAACGCCATCATCGTGGTGCCGAACGATGCGAAAGTGCTGGAGCCGGTGCTGAAAAAAGCCCGCGATAAAGGCATTGTGGTGCTGACGCATGAATCCCCGGATCAGCAGATTGGTCAGTGGGATATCGAAACCATCGACAGCGAAAAATACGCGCAGGCCAACGTTGATGAGTTAGCGAAAGATATGGGCGGTAAAGGCGGTTATGCGATTTACGTTGGTTCATTAACCGTACCGTTGCACAACGCCTGGGCTGATTACGCCATTAAATATCAAAAAGAAAAATACCCGGACATGTTTGAAGTCACCTCGCGTCTGCCGGTGGCGGAAAGCATCGACAAATCCTACGCCACCACCCTCGATTTAATGAAAACCTACCCGCAATTGAAAGGGGTGATCGGTTTTGGTTCGCTGGGACCGATTGGCGCAGGGCAGGCGGTACAGAAAAAACGTGCGAAAGACAAACTGGCGGTTGTCGGGATCGCTATGCCGGGCCAGGCCGCGCCGTATCTGATGCGTGGCGATATCAAAAAAGCGCTGCTGTGGGACCCGCGTGATGCAGGCTTTGCGCTGGTCACCGTCGCTGACCAGTTGTTGCAGGGCAAGGAAGTCACTCCCGATCTGACCATCGACGGGCTGGGCAAAGCCGACGTTGATATGGACAAGAAAGTCATCCGCTTTAACAAAATCCTCGAAGTTACTAAAGATAACGCGCAATCACTCGGCTTCTGATTTTTTCAGGCCACACCAGGGAACCGGAGACCGGCCGCAAGGCCGGGCTCTTTTTGCAGCACAGATAACCATCGCGTCCCGTACGGGCGCTGGCAGGGGTATTGTCAATGACAGACACCACCGCATTTATCACTCTTGAGAATATCAGCAAACAATTTCCGGGCGTGCGGGCGCTGGACAATGTGAACCTGACGCTGGAAAAAGGCGAAGTTCACTGTCTGGCCGGGCAAAACGGCTGCGGTAAAAGCACCATCATCAAAGTGATCTCCGGGGTTTATCAGCCGGAAAAAGGTGCCAGCATTGCCCTGGACGGTAAACTTTTTCACCATCTGACGCCGCAGCTCTCAGCGCATTACGGCATTCAGGTCATTTATCAGGATCTCTCGTTATTCCCCAATTTTAGCGTGGCGGAAAATATCGCCATCCACCGTTATCTGCCCGGCGGCGATATCTGGGTGCGGCGCAGCGCGATGCGTGCGCAGGCGCTGGCTGCGATGGCGCGCATCGGCGTGCGTCTCGATCCGGATAAAAAAGTCGAGAAACTCTCCATCGCCGATCGCCAGTTAGTCGCGATTTGCCGGGCGATTGCCGCCGATGCCCGGCTGGTGATCATGGATGAACCGACCGCCTCGCTGACCCGCCAGGAAGTGAACGGACTGCTGCGCGTGGTGAACGAACTGAAAGCCGCAGGGATCTGCGTGGTATTCGTCAGCCACCGTCTGGATGAGGTGATGGAAGTGGCCGATCGCATCAGCGTGATGCGTGACGGCAAGCTGATTGGTACCTGGCCGGCAAACGAACTGGACAGCCACGAGCTGGCGTATCTGATGACCGGACAGCGTTTCCACTACAGCCCGCTACCGGAAAAACCACCGGTGGATCAGACGCCGATGCTGGAGCTGCGTCATCTGAGCCGCAAAGGCAAATATCGCGATATTAATCTGGCGCTGCGCAGCGGCGAGATCGTCTCTATTGTTGGTTTGTTAGGGGCAGGGCGCACCGAACTGTGCATGAGCTTGTTTGGCATGACGCACCCGGAAGATGGCGAGATCCGCATTAACGGTAAGCCGGTGAAACTGCGCAGTAACCATGACGCCATTCGTCACGGCATTGGCTACGTTTCGGAAGACCGCCTGACGCAAGGGTTGATCATGGAGCAGTCGATTTACGACAACACCATCGTCACCGTTTTTGAAAAACTGCATACGCGCGGCGGCCTGCTCGATCACGCCAAAGCCGGGCAACTGGTCGCAGAGCTGATCCGCAATCTGAATATCAAAGTCTCCGATGCGCAACTGCCGGTAAAAACGCTCTCCGGCGGTAACGCACAACGTATTGCCATCGCCAAATGGGTGGCGACCAATCCGCGCATTCTGATCCTCGATTCGCCCACCGTTGGGGTGGATATCGCCAACAAAGAGGGGATCTACCAGATTGCCCGCCAACTGGCGGAACAGGGGATGGCGGTACTGATGATTTGTGACGAAATCCCGGAAGCCTATTACAACAGCCATCGCGTGCTGGTAATGCGTCGGGGTGAACTGGTGGCGGAATTCAATCCGCACCGTTGCACGGAGCAGGAGATTGCAGAGGTGGTCAATGCGTAATGCATCCCTTTCCCGCCTTGTCGGGCAACATGAATTCTGGCTTGGTCTGCTGGTGATTGCGCTGGCTGTAGGGCTGAGTGTGCGTACCGATGAATTTTTATCACTGGGTAACCTGACGGATGTGGCGACCAGCTACGCCATTCTCGGCATCCTGGCCTGTGGCTTATTTGTGGTGCTGATCTCCGGCGGGATCGATATCTCGTTTCCGGCAATGACGGCGATTGCGCAGTATGCGATGGCCAGTTGGGTGATCGCCCACGGCGGCAACTTCGCGCTGGCGCTGGCATTAGCCATGGCCGTCGGGCTACTGCTCGGTTTAGTGAACGGCTTTCTGGTCTACTGGCTGCGCGTCCCGGCGATCATCATCACCATCGCCACGCTGAACGTCTATTACGGGCTGCTGGTTTACGCCACCAAAGGCACCTGGCTGTATGGCTTCCCGGACTGGTTTATGAACGGCATTAACTGGTTCTCTTTTACCGCGGCGGATGGTTATGACTATGGCCTGACGTTGCCGCTGCTGTGCCTGGGCCTGGTGATCATTGTCACTGCCGTGCTGATGAATTACACCCGGCTGGGCCGCCAGATTTATGCGATGGGCGGCAACCGCGATGCGGCGTCGCGCCTCGGTCTTAATCTGCTGAAACTGCACTTTTATGTCTACGGCTATATGGGCATTCTGGCCGGTGTGGCAGCTGTGGTACAGGCGCAGATCACCCAATCCGTCGCCCCGAACTCATTGATCGGTTTTGAGTTGACGGTGCTGGCGGCGGTGGTGCTTGGCGGCACCAGTATGTCCGGCGGACGGGGTACGCTCACCGGCACACTACTGGGGGTGGTTCTGCTGGCCTTCCTGCAAAATGGTTTAACGCTGCTCGGCGTCTCCTCCTACTGGCACATGGTCTTTAGCGGCGCGATTATTCTCGTCAGCATCAGCGCGACCGCGTGGAATGAAAAACGCAAACTCGCAAGGGAGCTTTAAGATGAAATCAATCGCCAGACTCTTCCCCGGTGATGCCATCATCCGTTTGCAATGCGTGATTATCATCGTTGTCGCGGTGGTCTTTTCTGCGCTGCTCGGCAGTCGCTTTTTCAGCGTCGCCAACTTCCAGTCCATCGGCTCGCAGCTACCGATCCTTGGCATGCTGGCGCTGGGCATGGGCATTACCATGCTGACTGGCGGCATCAACCTGTCGATTATTGCCGGTGCGAATGCCTGTTCGCTGGTGATGGCTGCGGTAATTGTCACTCATCCCGACAATCCACTGTTTCTCGCGCTGGCGCTGCTGGCGGGTTTGCTGGTGGCCGTGGCGATTGGCGCACTGAATGGCGCGCTGGTGGCGTGGGTCGGCGTTTCGCCCATTCTTGCCACGCTTGGCACCATGACGCTGATTTCCGGCCTTAACATTTTGTTCTCCAACGGCACGGTCATTTCCGGCTTTCCGGCTGCGATCCAGTTTCTCGGCAATGCCACGCTGCTCGGTATTCCGGTGGCGCTGTTGCTGTTTATTGTGGTGGCGCTGCTGCTGTGGGTATTGCTGGAACATACTACGCTTGGCCGCAGCCTTTATCTGGTGGGATCGAACGAACAGGCGACGCGTTTTAGCGGCGTGAACACCGTGCGGGTGCAGATTTCCGTTTATGTCATCTCGTCATTGTTGGGTTGGGTGGCCGCCATTCTGATGATGGCGAAATTCAACTCCGCGAAAGCAGGCTACGGCGAATCTTATCTTCTGGTGACCATTCTGGCGTCGGTGCTGGGTGGGATTAACCCGGACGGCGGCTTCGGGCGCGTGCTGGGGTTAGTGCTGGCGCTGGTGGTGCTGCAAATGCTGGAGAGCGGCTTTAACTTATTGGGCATCAGCAGTTATCTGACGATGGCGCTCTGGGGCGCGGTGCTGATCCTCTTTATCGCATTACAAAATCGTAAAGCCTGATCTCAGGAGAAAAAGAATGGCGAGCTACTTTATTGGTGTGGATGTAGGAACCGGCAGCGCCCGCGCAGGCGTCTTTGATTTGACCGGCAGGATGGTCAGCCAGGCGAGCCGGGCCATTGAGATCTATCGTCCGCAGGCCGACTTTGTTGAGCAATCCTCGGACAATATCTGGCAGGCGGTGTGCAACGCCGTGCGTGACGCGGTGAATCAGGCGGATATCAACCCGATCCAGGTTAAAGGGCTGGGTTTTGACGCCACCTGTTCGCTGGTGGTGCTCGACAAAGAGGGCAACCCGCTGACGATTAGCCCGTCCGGGCGCAGCGAGCAGAACATTATCGTGTGGATGGATCATCGCGCAATCTCGCAGGCCAACCGCATCAACGCCACGCACCACCGGGTGCTGGATTACGTCGGCGGCATTATCTCGCCGGAGATGCAAACCCCCAAGCTGCTGTGGCTGAAACAGCATATGCCAAACACCTGGGCGAACGCCGGTTACTACTTTGATCTGCCTGATTTTCTGACCTGGCGGGCGACCGGCGATGATACCCGCTCACTTTGCTCAACGGTGTGTAAGTGGACGTACATGGGCCACGAAGACAAGTGGGACAACAGCTATTTCCATGAAATTGGGCTCGAAGATCTGCTGGAACATGACGCCGAAAAAATTGGCCGCTATGTGAAAACCATGGGCGAACCGCTGGGGCGCGGGCTGACGCAGCGCGCGGCAACAGAGATGGGGTTGATGCCGGGCACGGCGGTAAGCGTGTCGATTATTGATGCTCACGCGGGCACGCTCGGTACGCTCGGCGCCAGCGGCGTTTCTGGTGAAGTGGCGGATTTCGACCGGCGTATCGCGCTGATTGGCGGCACCTCCACCGGGCATATGGCGATCTCTGCGCAGGCACGCTTTATTGGCGGCGTATGGGGGCCATACTACTCGGCGGTGCTGCCGGGTTACTGGCTGAATGAGGGCGGGCAGTCGGCAACCGGCGCGCTGATCGACCATATTATTCAGTCGCATCCGTGCTACGAAACGCTGCTTAGCCAGGCGAAAACTCAGGGGCAAACCATTTACGAAGTACTGAACGCATTGTTGCGGAAAATGGCGGGCGAGCCGGAGAATATTGCGTTTCTGACCCGTGATATTCATATTCTGCCGTACTTCCACGGCAACCGTTCGCCGCGCGCTAATCCAACATTAACCGGCGTCATCAGCGGGTTAAAGTTGTCGCGCACGCCGGAAGATATGGCGCTGCAGTACCTGGCGACCATCCAGGCCATTGCGCTGGGGACGCGGCATATTATTGAGACCATGAATCAGAGTGGTTACAGCATCGATACGGTGATGGCCAGCGGTGGCGGCACCAAAAACCCGATCTTTGTGCAGGAGCATGCTAACGCGACAGGCTGTGCGATGTTGTTGCCGGAGGAGAGCGAAGCGATGCTGCTCGGCGGCGCGATGATGGGCACCGTGGCGGCCGGGGTGTTTGATAGCTTCCCGGAAGCGATGGCGGCGATGAGCCGTATCGGTAAAACCGTCACGCCGCAGACTAATCGCATTAAGCAGTATTACGATCGTAAATACACTGTGTTCCACGAGATGTATCAGGATCATATGAAGTACCGCGCGTTAATGCAGGAGCCGACATGAGCAGTAGCTGGCAGCAGGCCTGCGCCGCGTGGCAAATCTACAGCGAAGAGATGGCGGCGCTGAACCGCCACCTTAACCAAACACAGTGGCAGGCGCTGATGGCGGAACTGCGCGGTTGTCGCGGCAAAATTGCGGTAACGGGCGTTGGCACTTCTGGCATTGCGGCCCGTAAAATCGCCCATATGCTGGCCTGCGTTGAGCGTCCGGCGATGTATCTCAATGCCACCGATGCTGCGCACGGCGATTTGGGTTTTCTTGATGCCAATGATGTGGTGATTATGCTGTCGCGCGGCGGGAATTCCGATGAGCTGACGCGGCTGCTGCCGGGGCTGGCGGCGAAAGGCGTGGCGCTTATCAGTGTCACGGAAAACCCGGATTCAGCGATAGCACAGGCCTCACGGCTGGTGATTTCAACCGGCGTTCGCCGCGAGATCGATCCGCTGAACATGCTGGCAACCACCTCGATTGTGCTGGCGCTGGCGATATTCGATGCCGCCTGCGCATGTCTGATGAGCGAAAGCGGTTATTCGAAGGAAACATTACTTGCCGTGCATCCCGGCGGCGATGTCGGATTAACGTTAAGCAAAAAAGCGCCGTAAGGCGCTTTTTTATTGTCGACGATCCGTAGACCCGATAGCGCAACACTATCGGGCCTCTCTGTCGGTTTACCCAATGGTCATCAGGCTGGCATTACCACCAGCGGCGGCGGTGTTGACGCTTAACGAACGCTCCAGCCACAGGCGTTCGAGCAGGATATGGCTTTCCCCGCGAGCAAAACCCTGCACCGAGACAATTGCGCCATCGCGTGCGGCGACGTTTTCACACAGCGTAACCAGTTGATCGGAATCGCCATGGAAAATCACTGCGTCAAACGCCTGCGTCATTAGCGCATCGGCTTTGGCGAACTGGATGCGTGCGCTGACGATCGGCGGAAACTGTTTCGCCAGATCGCGATGCAGCGTGTCATCCGGCCACAACAGCTGGCTGCCGCAGGCGATTACTGCCGCCAGTTGTACCAGCGCATCCTGTTCGTTATCCGCAATGCAGAGCACGCGCTCGCGCGGTACCAGTGTCCAGCTATTACGCTCGCCGGTCGGGCCTGCCAGCAGACGCTGCGTTCCGCTCTGCGCCAGCTCACCAAACTGACGGCACAGCACCTGTAACGCCGGACGATCGGCGGCCCACGCGCTAAGCGCTTCCAGCGGTTGCGCCATCGCGTTTTTCAACTGGGCATCCAGCGGCGCGGTAGCATCATGACGGGCGAGCGTTTTCAGTACCGCATTTTCCGGGCGGCTACCGAGCAGGCGATAGAGATAGAGCGGCCCGCCCGCTTTCGGCCCGGTGCCGGATAACCCTTCGCCACCAAACGGCTGCACGCCAACTACTGCGCCAACCATATTGCGGTTAACGTACAGGTTGCCGACGCGCGCGCTGCCGGTCACCTGGGCGATGGTTTCATCAATGCGCGTATGCACGCCGAGCGTCAGACCGTAGCCGGAAGCATTGATCTGCTCAATCAACTGCGGTAACTGATTACGGCTGTAGCGCACCACGTGCAGCACCGGCCCGAAGACCTCTTTTTGCAGCTCGTCGAAGCTCTCCAGCTCAATCAACGTTGGCGCCACGAAGGTGCCGGTACGCCATTCCCGCGCATCTTCGCTGTTTTCGCGCATTGCCTGGAATACATTGCGCCCTTTGGCCTGCATCGCCTGAATATGTTTGTCGATATTCGCTTTCGCTTCGGCATCGATCACCGGACCGATATCGGTGGTCAGACGGCCTGGATTGCCCATCCGGCATTCGGCCATTGCACCACGTAACATGGTCAGCGTGTGATCGGCAATCTCTTCTTGCAGGCACAGCACGCGTAGCGCCGAACAGCGCTGTCCGGCACTGTCGAACGCGGAGGCCAGCACATCGACAACCACCTGTTCGGTAAGCGCTGACGAATCGACAATCATCGCGTTCATACCGCCGGTTTCGGCGATGAGCGGCGTCGGACGGCCCTGCGCATCGAGCCGCGTGGCGATGGTGCGTTGCAGCAGGCTGGCCACTTCGGTTGAGCCGGTGAACATCACGCCGCGCACCCGCGCATCGGAGGTGAGCCGTGCGCCGACGGTTTCGCCACGCCCTGGCAGTAATTGCAATACCCCGGCGGGTACGCCCGCTTCCAGCAGAATTGCCACGCCTTGCGCGGCGATCAGCGGGGTTTGTTCTGCGGGTTTTGCCAGCACGCTATTGCCTGCTGCCAGCGCAGCGGCAATCTGCCCGGTAAAGATCGCCAGCGGGAAGTTCCACGGGCTGATGCAAACCACCGGCCCCAACGGGCGATGAGTTTCGTTATCAAAATCGGCGCTAACCTGGCCTGCGTAATAGCGCAGGAAATCCACTGCTTCACGCACTTCAGCAATCGCGTTGCTGAAGGTTTTCCCGGCCTCACGTACCAGAATGCCCATTAACTGCGGCATCTGATCCTCCATCAGCACGGCGGCGCGTTGCAGAATGGCGGCGCGCTCCTGCGGCGGCGTGGCGAACCAGATGGGCGCATGATTAACGGCATTATTCAGCGCCTGTTCCACGTCTTCATCACGCGCTTCCACCACATAACCCACCACATCTTTCGGCTCTGCCGGGTTGATCACCGCGATCGGCTCGCCTTCCATCACCACCTGTTCCAGCATCGGACGGGCATACCATTTCTGCGTGGCGCTGTTCAGCAACGAGGAAGAGAGCGATGCCAGCCGGTGTTCATTCGCCAGATCCAGACCGGCGGCGTTGATGCGTCCTTCACCATACAGGGCGCGGGGCAGGGGGATCTTCGGATGCGGCAGACCGACCTGGCCTTCCTGAGTAGCCAGCTTTTCCACTTCTGCTACCGGGTCAGCCACCAGCGCATCCAGCGGCAATGTGGTATCGGCAATGCGGTTAACAAAGGAGGTGTTGGCACCGTTTTCCAGCAGACGCCGTACCAGGTAGGCCAGCAGGGTTTCATGCGTCCCAACTGGCGCATAAATGCGGCACGGGCGGTTCAGTTTGCCGTCGGCAATTTTCCCTACCACCTGCTCGTACAGCGGTTCGCCCATGCCATGCAGGCACTGGAATTCATACTGCCCGGGGTAGTAGTTTTGCCCGGCAAGCTGGTAAATCGCCGCCAGCGTATGGGCGTTGTGGGTGGCGAACTGCGGGTAGATCAGGTTTGGCACCGCGAGTAATTTTTTCGCGCAGGCGAGGTAAGAGACATCGGTGTACACCTTGCGCGTATACACCGGATAACCCTCCAGCCCTTCCATTTGCGCGCGTTTGATTTCGCTGTCCCAGTAAGCGCCTTTGACCAGGCGGATCATCAGACGGCGGCGGCTGCGGGTTGCCAGGTCGGTCAGGTAATCAATGACAAACGGGCAGCGCTTCTGGTAGGCCTGAATCACAAAGCCGATACCGTTCCAGCCTGCTAACTCTGGCTCAAAGCAGAGTTTTTCCAGCAAATCGAGGGAGATTTCCAGACGATCGGCCTCTTCGGCATCAATATTGATACCAATATCGTACTGGCGCGCCAGCAGGGTGAGGGATTTCAGGCGCGGATAGAGCTCTTCCATTACGCGATCGTACTGCGCACGGCTGTAGCGCGGATGCAGAGCGGAAAGCTTAATCGAAATGCCCGGCCCTTCGTAGATCCCGCGGCCGTTGGACGCCTTACCGATGGCATTGATCGCCTGCTGATAGGAGACCATATAAGCCTGCGCATCGGCAGCGGTGAGCGCCGCTTCGCCCAGCATATCGTAGGAGTAGCGGAAGCCTTTCTCTTCCAGCTTGCGGGCATTCGCCAGCGCTTCAGCGATGGTTTCGCCGGTGACGAACTGTTCGCCCATCAGGCGCATCGCCATGTCCACACCTTTGCGGATCAGCGGCTCGCCGCTTTTCCCGATAATGCGGTTCAGGGCGTGCGAGAGATTCGCTTCGTTGTGTGTGGAAACCAGTCGCCCGGTAAACAGCAGGCCCCAGGTGGCAGCGTTGACGAACAGCGACGGACTGCGGCCAATGTGCGACTGCCAGTTGCCGTTGCTGATTTTGTCGCGGATCAACGCGTCGCGGGTGGCTTTATCCGGGATGCGCAGCAGCGCTTCTGCCAGACACATCAGCGCCACACCTTCCTGCGAGGAGAGCGAAAACTCCTGCAACAGGCTTTGCACCATGCCAGCACGGCCGGAAGCAGTTTTCTGATTACGTAATTTTTCCGCTAACTGGTAAGCCAGTTTATGGGCATTTTCCGCGACTGGCTGCGGCAGACGAGCCTGCTCCAGCAGCATCGGCACCGCATCGGTTTCCGCCCAGCGCCAGGCACCGGTAATAGCAGCGCGGGAAACAGACTGCGGCAGGATCTGCTCGGCAAAGTCGAGGAACGGCTGGTGGCTCTCGTCAGCCGGTACGCCGCTTTCTTCATCCTGTGACGCAGTCCCTGCCGTGGCGGCCAGTTCCGGTAACCCTTCGCTGCTCTCCAGCTTCTCAAGATAATTAAAAATGGCCTGTTTAATTAACCAGTGCGGCGTGCGGTCGATTGTCGCTGCGGCGGCTTTAATCCTTTCGCGCGTGGCGTCATCAAGCTTGACCCCCATCGTGGTGGTGCCCATGCTTTGCTCCTGTTTTTTTGGCTGTTTTGCGGTTCAGGCAGAAATATCCATCATGTTGCAACTTTGTGCAACCTTGTTAAATGTGACCTGGCTGGCAAGGTTAAAAATGAATTAAATGTTAATTACTGGTAACGGGAAAAGGCGCTGGATATTTCACTGGCAAAGCAGGTTTTATGCGGTGGATAACACTTTTAAAAGGTGCAACCTGGAAAAGTGTGACACAGTACAACCTATCGCAAAAAGCTATCAAGCTCAGGATGAATTTGATGTAAATGCTGTGTTAAATCAATTGTGAATAAGTGAGGCTTCCGGCAGGATACGGGCGCTTCTGATAATCAATACGCGCCATCACTACGTTCCGGTGATGGATAAAGCAGCAGAATGATTTTGCTGACGAAGAACCCTGGAGACTCCTTAATGGCAATGAGCACACCGATGCTGGTGACCTTTCTTGTTTATATCTTTGGCATGATATTGATCGGGTTTTTCGCCTGGCGTTCGACGAAGAATTTTGACGATTATATTCTCGGCGGTCGCAGACTGGGGCCGCTGGTCACCGCGCTTTCCGCCGGGGCGTCCGATATGAGCGGCTGGCTGCTGATGGGGCTGCCAGGCGCGATTTTTATCTCCGGGATTTCGGAAAGCTGGATCGCCATTGGCCTGACGCTGGGGGCGTGGGTCAACTGGAAACTGGTGGCCGGGCGTCTGCGCGTGCACACCGAAGTGAACAATAATGCGCTGACGTTACCGGATTATTTCACCGGTCGCTTTGAAGATAAAAGCCGTCTGCTGCGCATTATCTCCGCCGTGGTGATCCTTGTCTTCTTCACCATTTATTGTGCTTCCGGCATTGTGGCGGGCGCACGTCTGTTCGAAAGCACCTTCGGCATGAGCTACGAAAGCGCGCTCTGGGCCGGCGCGGCAGCCACCATTATTTACACCTTTATTGGCGGCTTCCTGGCGATTAGCTGGACCGATACGGTGCAGGCCAGCCTGATGATTTTCGCGCTGATCCTGACGCCGGTAATTGTCATTATTACGGTGGGCGGTTTCAGTGATTCGCTGGAGGTGATCAAGCAGAAAAGCATCGAAAACGTCGACATGCTGAAGGGGCTGAATTTTGTCGCCATCCTGTCTTTGATGGGCTGGGGGCTGGGGTATTTTGGTCAGCCGCATATTCTGGCGCGCTTTATGGCCGCCGATTCCCACCATACGATTGTGCATGCGCGCCGTATCAGCATGATCTGGATGATCCTCTGCCTGGCAGGCGCGGTCGCCGTGGGTTTCTTTGGCATCGCCTGGTTCAATAACAACCCGTCGCTGGCGGGCGCGGTCAATCAGAACGCCGAACGTGTGTTTATCGAGCTGGCGCAACTGTTGTTCAACCCGTGGATTGCGGGCGTGCTGCTTTCTGCCATCCTCGCCGCGGTGATGTCGACGCTGAGCTGCCAGTTGCTGGTTTGCTCCAGTGCGATTACTGAAGATTTCTACAAAGCGTTTTTGCGTAAAAGTGCCAGCCAGACTGAGCTGGTGTGGGTGGGCCGCGCAATGGTGCTGCTGGTGGCGGTAATCGCTATCGCGCTGGCGGCAAACCCGGAAAACCGCGTGCTGGGGCTGGTAAGTTACGCGTGGGCCGGTTTCGGCGCGGCGTTTGGCCCGGTGGTGCTGTTCTCGGTGATGTGGTCGCGGATGACCCGCAACGGCGCGCTGGCGGGGATGATTATTGGCGCAGTAACGGTCATTATCTGGAAACACTACGGCTGGCTGGATCTGTATGAAATCATTCCGGGCTTTGTGTTCGGCAGCCTGGGTATTGTGGTGTTCAGCCTGTTGGGCAAAGCGCCTTCTGCGGCGATGCAGCAGCGTTTTGCCGAGGCCGATGCGCATTATCATTCCGCGCCGCCGTCCCGTTTACAGGCAGAATAACGCGCCATTGACGAAAAACCCGCTGCGGCGGGTTTTTTTATTGCTAAATAATTGTAATTACGCTGTTATCTCAGAACAAATAACAATGAGGATAGCAATATGAAGTTAAAAACAGGGTTCACCGCGCTTGTGGTTGCTGGTTTGCTGACGGGCTGTGCGGCGCCAACATCGAAACAGAGTGTGAGCACGCAAGCCTGCAAGGTTGAAAACCAAATGCAACAAACCACGCTCTATTACGGTTTAACCCGCCAGGGCGGTAAATTGATTACTGCTCAGGAGTGGCAACAGTATGTGGATAACGAGGTCACACCGCGTTTTCGTGATGGCCTGACGGCTTTTGATGCCCAGGGGCAGTGGCTGGGCAGCAACGGGAAGGTGTCTAAGGAACCGAGCAAAGCGCTGATGCTTATCCACAGCGTGGACGCACAAACTGACGCAAAAATTGATACGTTGCGCGAGATTTATAAATCGCGTTTCGCGCAGGAATCGGTGATGCGCGTGGATCAGCCGGTTTGCGTTCAGTTCTGATTTGAAGCCCCTCTCCCGCAGGAGAGGGGTAAATCACTTACAGCACAACACCCGCAAAAGCGGCGGAGAGCAGACTCACCAGCGTTGCCCCGTAGACCAGGCGCAGGCCAAAGCGGGAGACGGAATTGCCTTGCTGCTCATTCAGCCCCTTAATGGCGCCTGCGACGATGCCAATTGAGGCAAAGTTGGCAAATGACACCAGAAACACTGACAAAATTCCCAATCCGCGCGGCGTCATCTGTGCGGCGATTTTTTGCAGTTCGATCATCGCCACAAACTCATTAGCGACCAGCTTGGTGGCCATGATGCCGCCAGCCTGCAGCGCATCGCTGAGCGGAATGCCAATCAGCCAGGCCAGCGGATAGAAAACATAGCCGAGAATTTGCTGGAAACTGATACCGAATAGCGCAGAGAAGAGGGCGTTGACGGCGCTAATCAGGGCGATAAAACCGATCAGCATTGCCAGAATAATCATTGCTACTTTGAAACCAGCCAGAATATATTCGCCGAGCATCTCAAAGAAACTTTGCGATTCGTGGAGTTTTTCCAGCTTAATTTCCGGTTCCGCTTCCGGGCGCGTGGGATTAATGATCGACAGGACAATAAAGGTGCTGAACATATTCAGGATCAGCGCGGCGACCACATATTTCGCATCCAGCATGGTCATATAGGCGCCGACGATCGACAGCGAAACCGTCGACATTGCCGTGGCGGCCATGGTAAACAGGCGACGTGAAGAGAGGTCGGCAAGTATCCCTTTGTAGGCAATGAAATTTTCGGACTGACCCAGAATCAGCGAACTGACGGCGTTAAAGGATTCCAGCTTGCCCATACCATTGAGTTTCGACAGCAGGGTGCCGATCAGACGAATGAAAACAGGCAGGATCCGCCAGTGTTGCAAAATGCCGATCAACGCTGAAATAAAAACGATGGGACACAGCACGCCAAGGAAAATAAATGCCAGCCCTTTTTCGCTCATGCCGCCGAAAACAAAACCCGTGCCTTCACCGGCAAATTTCAGCAGCACTTCGAAGAAACCGGAAACATATTTAATCAGCGTTAATCCGCTTTGCGCGTGCAGGAAGAACCAGGCCAGCGCCATTTCGATGACGATCAATTGCAGAATAAAGCGAAAACGTATTTGCCGCCGGTCGAAACTTACCAGCCAGGCGAGTGCGAGGATCACCGCCAGCGCCAGCAGAAAGTGTAGGAAGTTAATCATATCTCTAATTTTGCAGGTGAATGGGGGAGTATTTAGCCATAGCCGCGAGATGCGGTAAACATAAAGTTAATGCTTTGTAAGCTAAGTTATCGCTTTATTTCAACTACTTCTGCATAAGGGCCGCTTCGCCTGGGGTAGCCTGCCAGCCGTTTACATTCAGTTATTATTCTTGTCATATTTCGCTTGAGTTTCTCGTTAGCGTAATGATAATCACTATCAATGCAATTTGCTTTTCTTTGCAACCGTTGACTGCACATGACACCAGGGGCGTTCTCCATGTTTGTTCCATTTCTTATTATGTTGCGTGAAGGCCTCGAAGCGGCGCTGATCGTCAGTCTGATTGCCAGCTACCTGAAACGCACCCAGCGCGGACGCTGGATCGGGGTGATGTGGATTGGCGTTTTCCTCGCCGCCGCGCTCTGTCTGGGGCTGGGGATTGCCATCAACGAAACTACCGGCGAGTTTCCGCAAAAAGAGCAGGAGCTGTTTGAGGGGATTGTTGCGGTGATTGCCGTGGTGATCCTCACCTGGATGGTGTTCTGGATGCGCAGAGTGTCGCGCAACGTCAAAGTGCAGCTTGAGCAGGCGGTGGATAACGCGCTGGCGCGCAGTAATCATCACGGCTGGGCGCTGATTTTGATGGTTTTTTTCGCCGTCGCGCGTGAAGGGCTGGAATCGGTATTCTTTCTGCTGGCGGCATTCCAGCAGGATCTCGGTATCTGGCCGCCGCTTGGCGCAATACTTGGGCTGGCAACGGCCGTGGTGCTGGGCTTTCTGCTCTACTGGGGCGGGATCCGCCTTAATCTCGGCGCATTTTTCAAATGGACCAGCCTGTTTATCCTGCTGGTGGCCGCCGGTCTGGCCGCGGGCGCTATCCGCGCTTTCCATGAAGCCGGTTTGTGGAATCAATTCCAGGATGTGGCTTTCGATTTAAGCAACGTGCTTACCACGCATTCGCTGACGGGTACCTTGCTGGAAGGCATTTTTGGTTATCAGGAAGCACCGAGCGTGAGCGAAGTCTTTGTCTACTTTGCCTACCTGATTCCGGTGCTGGTGCTATTTGTTTTGCCTCCACGCTCAAGAGCGCAGCCTTCGCAGGCGGCTTCCTGAGGATATGCACAGCTTCGTAGTTACAACATACTTATTTAAGGGAAGGGTCATGGCTATTCATTTTCGTCGTAGTGCTTTGCAGGTAGGGATCGCGGCGCTGATGTCTTGCGCTTTCGGGGTACAGGCTGCGGATGTTCCGCAGGTGAAGGTCACGGTAACGGACAAGCAGTGTGAGCCGATGAACCTGACCGTTAACGCGGGCAAAACGCAGTTCATTATCATCAACCACAGCCAGAAAGCGCTGGAATGGGAGATTCTCAAAGGCGTGATGGTGGTGGAAGAGCGTGAAAACATCGCGCCGGGATTCAGCCAGAAGCTGACCGCCAATCTGCAACCTGGCGAATATGATATGACCTGCGGCCTGCTCACCAACCCGAAAGGGAAACTGGTGGTCAAAGGCTCGGCAACTGCGGATGCGGCAAAAGACGATGCATTGTTGAGCCTGAGCGGGGCCATTACTGATTATAAAGCCTATGTCGTGGCGGAAACCGCGCAACTGGTCTCCGGCACGAAAGCCTTTACCGATGCAGTAAAAGCCGGGGATATTGAAAAAGCGAAAGCGCTGTATGCGCCAACTCGCCAGCACTATGAACGTATCGAACCGATTGCTGAACTCTTCTCCGATCTGGATGGCAGGATTGATGCCCGTGAAGATGATTACGAGCACAAAGCGGAAGATCCGAAGTTCACCGGTTTCCACCGCCTGGAAAAAGCCCTGTTTGGCGATAACAGCACCAAAGAGATGGGCAAATATGCCGATCAGCTCAACAGCGATGTGCTGGATCTGCAAACGCGCATTAACGAACTGGCTTTCCCGCCCTCAAAAGTGGTGGGCGGTGCAGCCGATTTGATTGAAGAAGTTGCAGCCAGCAAAATCAGCGGCGAAGAAGATCGTTACAGCCACACCGATCTGTGGGACTTCCAGGCCAACGTTGATGGCGCGCAGAAAATTGTCAATCTGCTGCGTCCGCAACTGCAAAAAGAGAATGCGGAGTTGCTGGCGAAAGTCGATGCCAACTTCAAGAAAGTGGATACCATTCTGGCGAAATACCGCACAAAAGATGGCTATGAGACGTACGACAAGCTGACCGACGCCGACCGTAATGCGCTGAAAGGGCCGATCACCACGCTGGCTGAAGATCTGGCGCAACTGCGCGGCGTGCTTGGGCTGGATTAACAATATGAAGCAACATGATGATCATGGCGTCAGCGAACCTTCGCGCCGCCGTTTACTGAAAGGGATGGGCGCGCTGGGAGGCGCGCTCGCAATTGCTGGCGGATGTCCGGTTGCCCATGCAGCAAAACCGCAGAGTGCGCTGGGGACGCTGTCGCCGGATTCGCGGATGGAAAAGCAGCCTTTTCTCGGGGCGCATCAGGCCGGGATTTTGACGCCACAGCAAGCGTCAATGATGCTGGTGGCTTTTGATGTGCTGGCTGCGGATAAGGCCGATCTTGAACGTTTGTTTCGTTTACTGACACAGCGCATCACTTTTCTCACTTCAGGCGGTCCGGCACCGGATACGCCAAACCCACGGCTGCCGCCAATGGATTCCGGTATTCTCGGGTCGTATATCTCGCCGGATAACCTGACGGTCACTGTTTCAGTGGGTCAGTCTCTGTTCGATACGCGCTTTGGCTTGCAGGCGCAGATGCCGAAAAAGCTGCAAAAGATGGAACGCTTCCCCAATGATTCGCTGGATGCGGCATTGTGCCACGGTGATTTACTCATCCAGATTTGCGCCAATACGCAGGATACGGTGATTCACACGCTGCGCGATCTCATTAAGCACACGCCGGATTTACTCAGCGTGCGCTGGAAGCGGGAGGGGTTTATCTCCGATCATGCGGCGCGTAGTAAAGGCAAAGAGACGCCGGTGAATCTGCTGGGATTTAAAGATGGCACCGCCAACCCGGACAGCAGCAATAACGCGTTGATGAATGAAGTGGTCTGGGTCACCGGCGATCAAGGTGAACCGGCCTGGGCTGTAGGCGGCAGTTATCAGGCGGTGCGGATTATCCAGTTCCATGTTGAGTTCTGGGATCGCACGCCGCTGAAAGAGCAGCAAACGATTTTTGGGCGTGATAAACACTCCGGCGCACCGCTGGGCATGCAGCAAGAACACGACATTCCGGATTACACAAAAGATCCGGACGGCGATGTGATTGCGCTCGACAGCCACATTCGTCTGGCGAACCCGCGTACCAAAGAGACACAATCAAGCCTGATGATGCGCCGGGGCTATAGCTATTCGCTCGGGGTGACGAACTCAGGTCAACTTGATATGGGCTTGCTGTTTGTCTGTTATCAGCACGATCTGGAAAAAGGTTTCCTGACGGTGCAAAAACGGCTTAACGGCGAGGCGCTGGAGGAATATATCCGTCCGATTGGCGGCGGCTACTTCTTTGTTTTGCCTGGGGTGAAAGACGCAAATCACTATCTTGCCCAATCTCTGCTCGAAGCGTAAAGATCCTATCCTGCCCGCCTGCGGGCAGGATATTCTGTCATTCGTTGCATTTCGACATACTTTTTCTGCCATCCAGCTATCATTTTTTCGTATTAGAAAGTATCTGTTATCTTTCTGTAATATTCATATCAGAGACTCTTTGCAACAACGCAGGGCGCTTGCACGTTATGAGTAGGTAAAAATAATGTTGCAATGATGCTAAGTTTTGATGTAATTAGTTTAAAGCGTTTTTCCCTGCGGTGATGAAGTTCTTCAGGAGATCGCGGATGGTAAAGTCCTGTAGCGGACACTCAAAAAGACCACGTAAGACCCGGCACGGAGAAACCCCCTCCGGCAACGACTTCTTCGCCCCTGAATTTTCCTCCTCTTTGTTCATACCTGATTTCAACGATGTGACCGGCGATGATGCCTGTCGCTCAGCCACATCATATTCAAAGGCAA
Organism: Kosakonia radicincitans DSM 16656; assembly: GCF_000280495.2. NCBI lineage: Bacteria > Pseudomonadati > Pseudomonadota > Gammaproteobacteria > Enterobacterales > Enterobacteriaceae > Kosakonia > Kosakonia radicincitans. The sequence continues at coordinate 3,504,488 of NZ_CP018016.1, read as the reverse complement.
GACAAGGCTTACAAGGAAGCCAACCCTCAGACGTTTGTGCGCATAGTCGTGTCGAAACAGATACGCGTGATGTAAACCAACAACTCAAGGTGCTATCCATGGGAAGACAAAAAGCAGTGATCAAAGCTCGTCGTGAAGCGAAACGCGTGCTGAGACGTGATTCACGCAGCCATAAACAACGTGAAGAAGAGTCGGTCACCTCGCTTGTGCAGATGAGTGGCGTAGAAGCAATTGGCATGGCGCGGGACAGCCGTGATACCTCTCCGATTGCCGCTCGCAATGAAGCTCAGGAGCACTACCTGAATGCTATCGAGAGTAAACAACTGATCTTCGCAACTGGTGAAGCGGGATGCGGAAAAACGTGGATTAGCGCGGCGAAAGCGGCGGAAGCGCTGATCCATAAGGACGTGGAAAGGATTATTGTTACCCGGCCGGTCCTGCAAGCTGACGAAGATCTCGGCTTCTTACCCGGCGATATTTCGGAGAAGTTCGCGCCCTATTTCCGGCCCGTCTATGACGTGCTGGTTAAACGCCTTGGCGCGTCCTTTATGCAATACTGCCTGCGCCCAGAGATTGGTAAGGTGGAAATCGCGCCGTTCGCCTATATGCGCGGACGTACCTTTGAAAATGCGGTCGTTATTCTTGATGAGGCTCAGAATGTCACCGCTGCGCAAATGAAGATGTTTTTGACACGCCTCGGGGAAAACGTGACGGTGATTGTCAACGGCGATATCACCCAGTGCGACCTGCCTTCCGGTGTTAAATCGGGGCTGAGCGATGCGCTGGCGCGTTTTGAGGAAGATGAGATGATTGGCGTGGTGCGCTTTAACAAAGATGACTGCGTACGCTCCGCTCTCTGCCAGCGCACACTGCTGGCTTATGATTGATGCTATCTCAATGGAAGAGCCCGGCTTGCCGGGCTTTTTTATGCCTTTTTGCCATGCAGCATAAATTCAAGCATCAATGTAATCTGCGCGGCGAGCATGGCCCGTCCAGAGTGTGTGCATAAATTGCGCTGCTGTGCCGCTGCGAGCAACGCCGTTGTCTCCGGGAAAATAATGATATCGCAGACCACAGACTGCGGGTTGAGCGCCATAAGCGAGAAGGGGAGTTCTTGCGTCCCGTCCATGCCAACGGAGGTGGCATTAATGGCAATATCAACCTCTGCGGGTTTATCGTTGCCCAACCGAAACTGCACCTGCGGATAGAAAACCGACAATTCACGGATAAGTGCTTCAGCCCGGCTGACGGTGCGGTTATAGATAATCAATTCTGCAACCTGATGAGCAGCCAGCGCATGTGCGATCGCCGTACCTGCGCCACCGGTTCCTGCCAGATAGATTTTCTTTTGCCCAACGGCAATATCCCGCTCCAGCAGACTGGCGACAAAACCTTCGCCATCCAGCATTGTGCCATGGATTTTCCCGTGCTGGTCACGGCGGATGACATTGCAGGCACCGCAATGTGCTGCCGTGGTACTCGTTGAGTCAAGGAAGCGCATAACCTCTTTTTTATGCGGCATGGTGATGATGGCGCCAGCGAAATTCTGCACAGCTTTCAGTCCCTCAATCGCTTGCTGCACATTGCCAGGCGCAACATGCAAAGGAACCATCAGTGTATCCGGGATGTGTCGCTCTTCCATGGCGGCATTGATCATCAAAGGGGCGCGTACTTGCGCAATGGGATCGCCAATGATGGCCAGCAGGGTTAATTTCCCACTTACGCTATTGCGTTCTTTCATTACGGCACTCTTTTTCGCTCATGGAACGCCATAGTAATGCACCGGTGATAGCTGTGGGAGAAACAAAGTGAGCAAGGTCAGAGGGTTTTCTTCTGAGCTGAAATGAGGATGTTTTTTGCGATTGTTGAGTGCAGTTTGTGGATAGCATGTGCGACATGCGAAAAAAAAGCCCGCATTTGCATGCGGGCTCTTCTTTGAATGATGGCGGTGAGGGGGGGATTCGAACCCCCGATACGTTGCCGTATACACACTTTCCAGGCGTGCTCCTTCAGCCACTCGGACACCTCACCACATTGTATTGCTGCCGCCACTTAGGGGGCAACGGGGCGCTACTATAGGGAGTTGCACTGAAACGGTCAAGCATATTTTCCGCATTGATGACTGTTCGCTTAAGGTGTGAGCAATGGCGGATTTTGGACCAAAAATTTGACCAGAAATGTAGTCCGGGTAAAGCGTCGCTGTCGCCTGGCGTTCCGGCGCGAAGCCAGGGCAGGAGATGGCTAAAACCACGGTTATATAAGGTGTCGACGCCATCTCTGATGTTTAATCGGCATTGGAAGGGAGAGTGGGGGGATTGACTCGCTTCGCTCGCCGTTACTCGGCCCTTCGGGGCCAACGCAGGCGTTGTTCAAAAACGCTCCCGGCGTTTTTGTGCGGGCAGCCCACTCATGTTATTCGTGGTCTGTCCAACGGGCAGTTGCCCGTTGTCGAACCCCGGTCGGGGATTCTCATCCCCCCAGGAAGGGAGAATATAAAAGAAAAAAGCCCGTACTTTCGTACAGGCTCTCGTCTGAAATGATGGCGGTGAGGGGGGGATTGACTCGCTTCGCTCGCCCTGCGGGCAGCCCACTCATGTTATTCGTGGTCTGTCCAGCGGGCAGTTGCCCGTTGTCGAACCCCGGTCGGGGATTCTCATCCCCCCTGGAAGGGAGAATATAAAAGAAAAAAGCCCGTACTTTCGTACAGGCTCTCGTCTGAAATGATGGCGGTGAGGGGGACCGCTAAATATGAATGCAAAGATGTTCAATCTAATCCTGTAACCTAATAAAATTAAGCGTTTTTTCTTGATGCCTGTCCGATTGAAACCAATATAACCCTGACGAAACACACCACAGATGGCATACTGAATGGCATACCAGAAATGTGCAAGAATTTTTCATGGCATACTGGATGGCATACTGAAAACAGCAGGATTTTCCCTTTTATGGCACTACTTACTGACACTAAAGCCAGGCACATTAAACCTGATGACAGGCCGTTGCCTCATGGCGGAATTACGGGACTTACGCTTCATCCTTCATCAGCAAAGGGGAGGGGAAAGTGGGTTTTACGCTATGTAAGTCCTGTTACTCAAAAAAGGCGAAATGCCGGACTGGGGACTTATCCCGAAATCGGTATCGCGGAAGCAGCACGTATGGCGCAGGCCATGCGCGAACAACTGGCGACTGGTGATGATCCGCTTGAGTTGAAAAAAGCCGAAGCTGAGAAGGTTATTATTCCGACATTTGAAGCAGCAGCGCGTCAGGTTCACGCTGAACTCTCGCCGGGATGGAAAAACCAGAAGCACATAAAGCAGTGGCTATCAACACTGGAGCAGTATGCGTTTCCGTCATTAGGAACTAAACCACTCGACCGCATCACGCCTGCTGATGTGGCAGAAACATTGCGCCCTGTGTGGCTCACGCTGGCAGAAACAGCCAGTCGCGTAAAACAGCGAATCCATGCGGTAATGCAATGGGGATGGGCTCACGGGCACTGTGTTGCCAATCCTGTTGATGTTGTTGACCATTTACTGCCGGTACAGGCGGGTATTAATGTACGAACTGAGCACCAACCGGCGATGCCCTGGCGAAATGTACCGCTTTACGTGGCGACGAAAGTCTACAGTGACGAGCGCTATAACGTGACCCGTGCGTTGTTGCTGATTGTGATCCTTACCGGGGCGAGGTCAGGAGAAGCCCGTGGTATGCGCTGGCAGGAAGTTGATTTGGACAAGCGAATATGGATTGTTCCACCGGAAAGAATGAAGGCGGGGATTCAGCATCGTGTTCCATTATCTTTGCAGGCTGTCGCTGTGCTTGAAAAAATGCAGGGTTTGCACGATGAGCTGGTTTTCCCGTCACCACGAAAACAAATTGTATTGTCTGATATGGTGATGACCACTTTCCTGCGTAAAACGGGGGCTGTCAGCGATACGCCAGGACGCCTCGCAACCGCTCATGGATTTCGTTCCAGTTTCAGAGACTGGTGCAGTGAGCAGGGGATATCACGGGATGTGGCCGAACGGGCACTGGCACATACGCTGAAAAACAAAGTAGAGGCTGCGTACCATCGTACTGATTTACTGGAACAGCGTATTCCGGTGATGCAGGCTTGGGCTGATTACGTGTTTTCGGCAGTGAAGTAAACTTGTTCTGCGCCTTTCGGGGCGCTTTTCTTTTTTGGGCTTAACTGTTGATTGGGACAGAACTACGGGTACTACCTGTTCACCATAACCACCATGCAAATCCAGCCAGTGTTATATGAACAGGTAGGTTTATTAATAAGTCCAGGTTACTCTCCCGCTTCAAACTTCAGTGCCATTTCGTAATAGCTGTTATCATTAAGGTACCAGGGGAACATACATGACTGATTCATTAGAAGATCTCGATAATATCGAATTTTAGAGTAACTATCTTTTTTTATCACTTTATGCCGCAAATACAAACTTCTTGCTGACACTATAAAATTATAATCCTCAAGTTTTGATTTGACTTTATCTGAAATTGTATTTTTATTATTCATCTCGTAATAAATCGCTACCCCAGGCTCTTCCCAACGGCTGACCTCAATATCAAATGCTCCCAGCGTCCCCAGCCAGCTTCCCTGCGTACCACCAAACATTCGTTTATGAAAATAAAATCGGCTCATGTTTTTAAGGAGCCGTTCGGCATTTGTTGCCGAAGCACGGTCTTTACACTTAAAATATGCAAAAGAATGTGGTTGTGCCTCCAGCAACCAGATATCAACAATCCTTTTGTAGTAATCGGCAATATTCTTTCGTGCTGGACGAGGCATCCGGGAGTCAAGAGCAGGGAGAGCAATTGTACCATTCTCCTTGAGAGAAATTATTACTGCCAGTGATCTTTGTAGCATCTTAAACTCAAACAGCAGGCCTGCACGGATGAACAGTAGCGATAATTCCGAACCAGACTCCTTCACGATCTTGTCATTTTTAGATGAGTATTTTTCACATGGAATAACACCAAGACTCACCAGTTCCCGATAAAAACTGAATCGCCACGGGTTTAACAGACACCTCAGAGTCATTTAAGATGGCTTAAAGAGAGGTGCCCATGAGCGGTAAGCGTTATCCCGAAGAGTTTAAAACTGAAGCAGTCAAACAGGTTGTTGATCGCGGTTATTCTGTTGCCAGCGTTGCAACACGTCTCGATATCACCACCCACAGCCTTTATGCCTGGATAAAGAAGTACGGTCCGGATTCTTCCACTAATAAAGAACAGTCAGATGCTCAGGCCGAGATCCGCCGTCTCCAGAAAGAGCTGAAACGGGTTACCGACGAACGGGACATATTAAAAAAAGCCGCGGCGTACTTCGCAAAGCTGTCCGACTGAGGTACGCCTTTATCCGTGACAACTCCTGTTGCTGGCCTGTTCGCCTGCTCTGTCGGGTGCTGGATGTTCATCCCAGTGGTTTTTACGCCTGGCTTCAGCAGCCGCATTCACAACGCCATCAGGCAGACCTGAGACTGACAGGACAGATTAAACAGTTCTGGCTGGAGTCGGGATGCGTCTATGGTTATCGCAAAATCCATCTGGATCTGCGTGACAGCGGGCAACAGTGCGGAGTAAACAGAGTCTGGAGACTGATGAAACGTGTCGGAATAAAGGCTCAGGTCGGATACCGAAGCCCGCGGGCACGTAAAGGCGAGGCCAGTATCGTGTCACCCAACAGGCTCCAGCGACAGTTCAATCCGGATGCTCCTGATGAGCGTTGGGTAACGGACATAACCTACATCAGGACCCACGAAGGCTGGCTGTATCTTGCCGTTGTTGTTGATCTGTTCTCACGCAAAATTATCGGCTGGTCCATGCAATCCCGGATGACAAAGGACATTGTCCTGAACGCACTGCTGATGGCTGTATGGCGGCGTAATCCCGAAAAACAGGTGCTGGTTCATTCGGATCAGGGCAGTCAGTACACAAGCCATGAGTGGCAGTCGTTCCTGAAATCACACGGCCTGGAGGGTAGCATGAGCCGTCGCGGTAACTGCCATGATAATGCGGTTGCAGAAAGTTTTTTCCAGTTGTTGAAACGTGAACGGATAAAGAAAAAGATCTACGGAACGCGGGAAGAAGCCCGCAGTGATATTTTTGATTACATCGAAATGTTTTATAACAGTAAGCGTCGGCATGGTTCTAGCGAACAGATGTCACCGACAGAATATGAAAACCAGTATTATCAACGGCTCGGAAGTGTCTAGATTATCCGTGGCGATTCAAACCGAGAGGGGCATCGGGATATTCCAGCGCATAGCAACATTCAGTTAGTCGGTATCTGATTAGATGCGGCATGGTTGATAATGCCAGCGCCTTATCATTCATCAACTCTTCCGTTACTCCAACAAGGAATTCACTGCCCACACCATTCTCGCGAGCAAGCTTGCTCAGCATAGCAATACTAAAATTTCGGGCGTATTCAGCAAATTGTTCATGCATAGTCCTGTTATAAGGCGTACCGCCAGCATCAGTTTTTTTATGGTACTCATCCATATTAGAAAAATAGTTGCTGTCAACAGACAGGTGAATTTCAAGAGCTGCCAGCAGATAGTGCCGGGTTATCTCAGCCGGTTTTCCGGTTATCCCTGTTTTCTGAAGTAGACCGTTGATTCTGCCAAATATGCGCGGATACCACTCTGCAGCGGGTTCTCCGTAGATGAAACTCATTACAACCTGACTGAAGTGAAGGCTGTCGATGGCATCAAACGCTGCTTTCTGTAAGGGGGTTGTTGCTGGCATAAGTTAGTGTCAAAAAAAGTAAGTGATAACTGCCAATTTTAGACACTATCAGACCTCATTACAATCCATCGCATACCAGCCAGTTGGCTCAGGTGGAGAATAACGGCGAATCGTTATTCAACAGACAACTTAATTTCGAACAGTTTAATGAGGTAGAAATATGATCGTCCATACCCCGACCGTGAAGATTCTTCGCATGCGTGCAGTTACAGCCAAACTCGGCATCGCCCGTTCGACCATTTACGACTGGCTCAATCCGAAGTCACCACGCTACGATGCTACTTTTCCAAAGCAGCGGCGACTGGGGCAACAGTCTGTAGGATGGCTGGAAGCAGAACTGGATCAATGGCTGCAGGAACGTGAAACGCCAAATATTTGAACACATTTTACCTGACAGGCTGGCATATAGCTCGTGCCCGGGAAAGGAATGCTGAAATATAGTCGGGGATAAGCGTTAATCCAGCCAGTCACGTATAAGTCGAGGTCGTTATTTTATTCTGGGGAGAGCAATAAATCTATTGAGGTACGGTATTTAAAAATTGTTATTTAATCTAAAAATATCCAAGGGATATATTATCTGATTGAGTATTACCTTCTAATTCTTAAAGAGGAAAATAACTAATGCACCTTGCGTATAATAAATATATTAATTTTTTAGCAACTTCAATTATTGATAAAGTTTGTGTTAACAAACCAGATATACCGATTTCTCATATTTGTCTTACTGGAGACGCTACTTTTTCTCGCTGAGCGCTGGCTGACACTGATTCATCTCGCTTTGCTCTCAATTTTAAAGAAATAAACGCTCTTCATGCGGTCCGGTAACGCCGGACGGCTCAATATCCACACACATTTGACTCAATTAAGGTGCAATATGCGCATTTACATCGACGATGGTTCTACACATATCAAAATGCTGTGGGAACAGCACGGCAGGACTTTCAGCCACCTCAGCCCTAACAGCTTCAAACGCGGATGGTCAGCCACGTTTGGTAACGGTAAGCCGTTTAACTACACCGCAGACAAAGAGAAATACTCGTTTGACCTGATTTCCCCCGACTCACTTACCACCAGCAATATTAAGTGGCAGTACAGCCCGCTCAATACCCTGGCAGTCCATCACGCGCTACAGACCAGCGGACTTAAGCCACAGGGCGTGGATATCGTGGTGACGCTACCGCTTGCGGAGTTCTATGATGAAGACGCCCAGTACCGGCTTGATAACATTGAGCGCAAGAAACAGAACCTGCTGCAACCGGTGGTGCTGAATAACGGTCACGTCTTTACCATTACCCGCGTCACCGTGCGCCCGGAGTCCATTCCTGCTGGGATTGCGCTGTGCGATCAACTCTCGTCCTCCAACTCGGTACTGATTATTGACCTTGGCGGAACGACGCTGGATATCTCGCAGGTCGCAGGCCAGATGTCTTCAGTATCGCGTATTTATGGCGATCCGGCGTTGGGTGTATCGCTGGTGACCGACGAGGTACAACAGGCATTACGTAAAGCCGGTATGGCGCTGTCCCGCTTCAACGTGGACCGGTTGATTATCAATCGTTTCGACGATACGTACTTAGCGAACAATATCAACGATCCGCGTGCTGTCGATAGCATAAAGCAGGCAATCCACAGCGGTATTGCACGTTACCGTGTGAGGGTACTGGAAGCGATGGATCGCTTCAAAGGCTATACCCATGTTGCGGTTGTTGGCGGAGGGGCCTGCCTGCTGGCTGATGACATTCGTACTCATGTTAACCTGCGCGAAGATCGTTTCTTTGTAGCACAGGAGCCGCAGTTCGCGCTGGTGCACGGACTGAAAGCCATTGGTTAACGGAGGTGGTCATGACTCGCAGAAAAGTATTGATTTATCTACGGCCTGAAACACATGCCAGCGAGCGCTTTGCTGATACAAGGATAGAGGCGCGTCATCGGGGTGATCGCGGTGAACTATCGCGGACAGCATTGCTGGCAGGTATAGCGCTGGGGGAAATTGACAGTCGGTTGCCGTCGGTGCTGGCGGCTCTGTTAGCTGACAATACGAGCCCGGAAACATTACGTATCATGCTGTCGTCGTTTCTGAACATTCAACCGGGTTCTGCTCCGTCTGTAATGGTGACGGCTACGGTGCCATCCCCTGCGGCAACGGAACAACCCACCAGCAGTGTTTCGGCAAAGAATCTGGCGGGTGCTCTGCCAGAGTGATTTGTTTTTGATGTTATATTATTACATAATTCAGATAAAAAACAAGACGCTCAGCCTTTGTGGCCGGGCGTCCTTTGCTTATTTCATTCTGTTCAATATTCTATAATACCATGAATACATGGATGAATTATGTTTCCCTCCATCACACAAGGTCTCCTCACGCACATCATAGTTATGCATCTCATTACTCAGAAAAAGCTTCGCGAATGGCACTATGGATGTATATACAGGGAATTGTTTTGTGCTAATCTGTCACTAATTTAACCCAGAAGAAAAATGTCATGAAAGAATTGCAGCCTATCGTCAGAAAATTGATGGAAGAATCACAACAGGCAGCCCAGCTACGTCTGGCCGAAGACCTTGCCCTTCTGAAGCAGGTTCTCGAAATTTATGATCAAAAAACTGTCGCAGAATGCTTACGTTCTGTCAGCAATAATGACTGGACAAGGGAATCCATTAATCGATGGATAAATGGTAAAACTGCCCCCAAACAGCTTGTTGAAGTCGAAGTAAAAATGCTTCATAACCTTTTGCCTGAACCACCAGCCCACCATCCTCATTATGAATTCCGCTTCATCGATCTTTTTGCAGGCATTGGCGGTATTCGTAGTGGTTTCGAAGCGATTGGCGGACAGTGTGTATTCACCAGCGAATGGAACGAGCAAGCGGTCAGAACCTACAAAGCAAACTGGTATAGCGACCCGAATGAGCATACATTCAACTCCGACATCCGCGAAATCACCTTAAGTGATAAGCCTGACATCCCGGAGTCTGAAGCCTACGCAAACATAGACAAACATATTCCACAGCATGATGTCCTGCTAGCGGGATTCCCCTGTCAGCCTTTCAGTCTGGCAGGGGTCAGCAAAAAGAATTCACTCGGCAGGGCACATGGGTTTGAGTGCGAAACTCAGGGAACACTCTTCTTTGATGTCGCCAGGATCATCGCGGTGAAAAAACCATCAATTTTCGTACTCGAAAACGTGAAAAACCTGAAGAGCCACGATAAAGGGAAAACATTCAAAGTGATTCAACAAACCCTCGATGAACTTGGATATGATGTCGCCGATGTTGACAGCTCAGGAGCATCAGATCCTAAAATCATCGATGGTAAACACTTTTTGCCCCAACACCGCGAACGTATCATTCTTGTTGGTTTTCGACGTGATCTCAAACTGGCAGAAAATTTCTCACTGCAGGATATTCAGAAATACTATCCCGCAGTTCGTCCTGCATTTAGAGAGCTACTTGATGATGAGGTAGATGAAAAATACATACTAACCGTCAAGCTCTGGGAATATCTCTACAATTACGCGAAAAAACATCAGGCTAAGGGTAATGGTTTTGGATTTGGACTGGTGTCACCCGATGACAGTCATGCTGTGGCAAGAACACTTTCGGCACGCTATCACAAAGACGGCTCAGAGATCCTCATTGACAGGGGATGGGATAAGGATAAGGGCGAAAAAGATTTTGGCGATGCGACAAATCTTGAACACCGCCCCCGTCGTCTGACCCCGCGAGAATGTGCGCGTCTCATGGGTTTTGAAAAACCTGGTGAATGCAAATTCCGTATTCCTGTTTCTGATACGCAGGCTTACCGCCAGTTTGGTAATTCGGTTGTAGTGCCCGTCTTTGAGGCCGTTGCAAAGCTACTGAAGCCGTACATTCAGAAAGCGGTTAGCAGCACTGATGAGCTAATACAAAAGGCAGGCTGATATGATTAAGGGCTGGCGAACACCTGCCCTTAATGTTTTATTTTTTCTCTTATCCCTGTAGATTGGTATCTCTTCGATAAAGGATTGTCCCTTATGAATCAGAACCTAAGAGATATCTTTCAGGCCGCTGCCGGAAAGTACCTGAGCGCTGTCGATGCCGAAGTCACGCGCTCTCATCAGCATGAAATTGGCGGGCTCGTAAAAGTGGGGTTTGGCGATGTACTGGGACGCCCTGGGAAAGATGAAACGCTGGAGCTCATGTGCAAAATGGTTTATATCACCGATGAAACAGGTGAGCCATTGATTGCTGATGATCTCGTCACCTGGTACGATGTCCGCCGAAAATCAAAGACCCGCGCTCCCGAGTACCGGCTTTACTACCGCGAGAATTCAGTTACTGAATCCATCAATGAAGGTGATTTTCTCCTCATCACAAGGCTGGCTAACGGCTCACTCCTGATGTGTTTCACTCCGGCTGACTCTGTCATTGAAGCGCAACTACGCGAACTGTTTGGATTGTCGGGCCAGCTTGACGAAACATTCCACCGGGCTGACACAGGCGATAAAAAACTTCTCCTGCCTGTGCAGACTCTGTTTGAACAATTGGGAATAAGCTTCGAGTCTGAACAAAAAACCGACAAGGAACTGTTGGCGTTTCTTCTTGAGCACTACCCTGAAGGTCTCCCTAAATCCCATGTATTCTCCGAACTTGCGCGGAAACGTAAACCTGCAAATCCCAGGAAGGATCCAGACGAAGCTCTTATGGAATGGCTCACCGAAGAAGAACATATTTTTCGAACCTACGAGCGCTATCTCGTCAGTAACCGTCTGCGTCATGGATTTGGAGATGATGGCAGTGATGTCGATACCTTCATCGATTTTTCGTTAAGTGTACACAATCGCAGAAAATCACGCATGGGGTTCTCATTTGAAAACCACCTTGGACATCTTTTTAATTTACATGGACTTAAGTTTGAGAAAGGTTCATCGAAAAAGACAACTGAGAATAAGTCAAAACCAGATTTTCTTTTTCCTTCGTTCGATGCATATCACGATAAAAATTATGATGCAGAAAAATTAATTCTGCTTGGTGCCAAAACAACATGTAAAGATCGCTGGCGTCAGGTACTGGCTGAAGGCGACCGTCTTAAGACGAAGTATCTGGTGACAATACAACCCGGCATAAGTAAAGCCCAACTGACTGAAATGAGAGATAAACACCTAAATCTCATAGTCCCCTTTCCATTATGGGAAACCTATCCCCATGATGTTCATCAGGAACTGATGTCGGTAAAAGAATTTATAGAATTAGTGGCATCAACTTAGCATGGCTGAACATTGACGCACGATTATCGACAACCCAAAAATTAATATCGCTGTGATATCATTTCTGTACCAAATACAGCAAACAGTATGGTGAAAGGAGTCAACATGAGCGACGAGGAAGTAAGCAAGTATCCGCATAGCGCTATTTCCACCTGGAGCGGATTTGTCTACCAGGGTAAAGTGGCGCTCTATCATTGTCTCAAATTAATTAGTGCAGGTGATAGTGGATTCGAGTTACAACTGGATAGTACAGATGATTTCGCAATTTACAAAGATGATAAACTCATCAGCGCCCATCAGGTTAAAGCAAAAATTGGTGATTATCGCAGTAACTATAAGGATGCTTTAGAAAAATCGGCCGCAATAGAACTGGATAGAATAGCAGGGATCAAAAGATATTTTCATATATCACAACCCATAAACGACCATAGTGATTACATAGATGCGAATCGCGAACGAGTTGAATTCTATCCATATGGTGAACACCGGCACTGTGAACTTGACAGGATAGAAGATCTAACGAAAGATTTTATTAAAGAAATATATTTCCGTCAGGCCATATTTTTTGATGATAGCCTTATAGATGCAAACTACTGTCTACTATCAGATAAAATTAGCTCACATGCGCTAGCCATTCACAAAAAAATACAAAATGATGGTGATGCTCAACGTAAAGCAGCTTATGAATACCGTATATCGGCAGAAAGTATTCTTGCAGACATAACGGATTCGAGTCCATACGAAAGAAAGGACTACTACGCGATCGAGCTAAAAGCGCGCCTATACACTCACCTGGAAGAAAGGCTAGCTGAATCACTTCCAGGTATGTCGGACGCGGCCTACGAAAGAGCAAGACATATCTACGAGCTTATAAGAGGCTCTGAGGGTGGCGATTTCAAAACACTCTGCCAACTGATGAAGCCCTCAGAAAAGTTTTCACGCATTCAGAACTCTGATATACGTCGGTACACGGACCTCGTGCACACCATTAATGTCGAACCAATTTTAAAACGACTACCGCACTATTTAGACAGCAACAATAAGTTTTACGCACCGACGGCATTGTATTTACCAGAACCAACAGACAAAAAATACTGTACCTCCGAAATTATCGCTGAAATAAAAAATAATGATGATCTAGGCAGGCTGTTGTTCGAATTTAACAATCTCATTGCAGCCAAGGCTAATGAGAGTTTCATAATTGACACCAAGTATACAAACTGCTTCGATATAATCTCCACTGACGATCAAAATCGCATCGACAGCAACATCACCAAAAGTTTATGCATCAGCATTTTAACGAAAGACGACGCAGAGGCTCGACTTAAATGATTATTGACCTCATACATCAAGCTCTGGATGCACACAATTTCTCCAAAATACACGAGAATGACACAACCAGCTTCTATGTTAGAGAGAACGGTACGGCTGTACGATTTGCAGTCTTGCACAGGTTGGATAATTTGATGAAGCCTGGCGATCTTAACGCAACAATCAACCAGTCCGCGCCAGTGGTATTTACATCTGATCCAGCATTTAAAAAGAATTGCGATTTAATCTGCATTCATCACCTTGACAAGCTGGCAGAATTCAAAAATTATGAAGAGCAGATTTTTGAAATCGAAGAAGACCCACATTTCTACAAAAAATACGTACTTTACTATAGTGATGCAGAAGTTGAAGCCATTAAAGGACTAAACTTCACCAAGTTAAACGAATTGATTTCAGATAAAAAACAATTCGATGCTTACAAAAAAGAACCCACATCAGCGACTAAGTACAGTGCGGCTGCTAAGATATTCATTAAGCTGCCTTTTTTGGAGCTTAGTATTAACAAAGCGGAACTAGTTCCACTCCGTTTACAAATTGAAGAGGCTGTGGCAGAAGCAGACCTTACTAAGACGTATGAAACGGTAAAAAAAAACGGCCAATTAAATGCAGAGGATTTGATCAAGGAACTGATTAATGATGAACTGGCAAATTTCTAAAATTGAGATTTCAAGCTTTAAAGCTTTCAAAAAAATTCATCTGGATTTCGGTGATTCATCACTTTTGACATTAGATGGACCCAATGGATTTGGCAAAACTAGCATATTCGATGCTATTGAACTATTGCTAACCGGTAGAATAAAAAGAATTTGTCACCTATTTACAACTTTAATGATGGGTAAAAGAACGAATTATGAAGACAACTTGCTTTGGAATAACCGTTCAGGCAATAATGACCTGACTATAAAAATAGAGTTTATTAGTGGCTTGCACAAGCTTACCCTAGCCAGACATACTCCTGCAGCAAACTTTGACGAGAAATCAAACAATCGAGCAGACCAATTTATCCACCTTAAGCTTTACGAGTTGCCCGAATTCGCGTCCAACGATTATATAGCAGAAAACCTTCGCAACGAAAACATCATTGAGGAGATTTTTGGCAAAAACTTCAAAGAAAATTTTTCTTATTTGAATTATTTGGAACAAGGCCAAAACCAGCTCCTGCACACACGAGTAGACAAACGTAAAGAGGCATTAAACAACCTCTTCAATATTAGTGATGTAAAAGCAGAAACTGATAGCTGTAAAGCTATTGCTTTGCGGCTTACAAAGTTCATTGGTGATCCAAAGCGTGCTGCAGATTTATCAAGGTTAGAAACAGAGGCCAGTTCACTCAAGGAAATGATTCAAGCTGACCTGGGAGCAATTGAATATAAAAAAATTTCTACCGCAGTGCTACAACCTGGCTGGGATAAAGAGAGCCCATTTCCCACCTATTCTGCGGAAATTCATAGAGAATACATTGAGAATATCCAGAGTCTTCAAAGATTGGTTCTGCTAAAGAGTGCAATACAGACCAGAGATAAAAATGACTCGATCGAAAATTTTATTGAACTTAACAAGGACTCCATAAAAAGCCTGGCGCGTTTTGGCAACGATTTGAACAAACTGGATGGTCTCGAATCCACCAAAAAAGAATTGAACCAGCTGTTCAAGCAAGGAGGGATTATCAAACGTGGCGCTACAGTCATCAAGGCCGATGAGGCCAAGAGCCTTATTGGATGGCCCCAAGAGCGCTTAAAATTGTTTCTTGAACAAATAGTTACTCGTGATTTGCTTCAGCAAAAGAGCGCTTCTAATACCAACGCTGCAGCCGAGCTGAATCGTCTAAAAAAAGAGCTGGTGACTGAGCACGCTAAACTCTATCCCAATGATCAGCATTGCCCACTGTGTGGGGCAGAATGGCATTCCCATGATATTATGCTGCAAAAGATTGAGATCCGAACCACGCAGATTAATGACGTGCTAAACACCGATGGTCAGACCCTGATAAATCTCACTGGGCTGATGGCTGCGGAGCTGGCTCAAATTGGCTCTCAGATACAAGGCCGGATAACGCAACTATCCGTTGGTTATAACCAAGCCCTACACAGCTTTCTGCTCCGTGATAAAACACGGTTACCAGCAATTAACCAACTAGCCTCCCGACTTCAAGCCTTAGGGGGAGAGCTAAACCATTCGTTCTCCGAAAATGATGAAGAAGTGGATACTCGAACTCAGTCTTTGATAGCGTTCATCAGAAACCAGAAAATAGCAGAGACAGAGCCTTTGCCGCAAGATTGGAGAAATGTCATCACCTTTGCTTTTAAAGAGTTGCAGGACTTTTATATCGTTGAACTTCAGAATCTGAAAGACAAAGAGCTGTATATCGCAGCTAAAGCAAACGAGGCCCAGAGCGTAAGACTCAAGCAGTGCCTTGATGAGCTACAGGTTATTCAGCGTGAAACCAAAGCAGCGCAGATTGCTAAAGGTAAGGTTACTAACCTAAAGGCTACATTGGAGAAAACAGAACGCCGCTACTCGGAACAAACGATTGCTGAAATTGAGTTGATTTTCCATATTTATAGCGGAAGGCTTATCCAAAACTATCAGCGTGGTTTGGGTCTGTTTATTGAAAGCAAAGATGGTAAAGAGCTCAGGTTTCTTACAGCCGAGAAATCTGAATATGACGCAATTCTGTCGATGAGTTCCGGGCAGGTATCGGCGCTCAGCCTGGGATTTTTCCTCTCGCTGAATAGAGTTTACTCAAACGTACCGCTGATCCTGATCGATGACCCATCCCAGTCGCTGGATGAGGTGAATATTGCCTCTTTGACTGATCTTCTTCGCTGCGAGTTCAGCAATCGTCAGTTGATCGTTTCCTCACACGAGGATGACATTTCCTCCTATATGCGCTATCGGTTTACCAAGGCCGGTTTGAGCACCCGATCGTTAAACATGCAACGCTTAGCTAAGGAAGCTCTGGTCGCTGCAGGCTGAGTCATCATGATAGGGGCATATGGAGCGTGCCCACAGGTCTATGGACTGAGATAGAGGTGTGAAATGTCCGCTTCACGCCCTGAGACATTCGACAAGCTTTTTATGGCTTCAGTAAGGGCGACTTTCGCGCCTCCAGTGCCAGCAAGTATTTCGCCGCATTGACTCAGCATTTTTGTTACCCAATACGCACTGTTGCCTCACCAAAATTGTTACTTTGGCTGTGTGATAAATAATGGACTTGACCTGCCCCCACGATTAGATACAACACTCAGTTAGTAACGTCGGAATCTTCATTCTCAGAATGCCCCTTTCTCCAGCCCGCTGCAAATTCAGACGGTGTCTGATAATTCAGCGTGGAGTGCGGGCGGCATTCGTTATAATCCTGCCGCCAGTCATTAATAATTTTCCTGGCATGAACGATATCGCTGAACCAGTGCTCATTCAAACATTCATCGCGAAATCGTCCGTTAAAGCTCTCAATAAATCCGTTCTGCGTTGGCTTGCCCGGCTGGATTAAGCGCAACTCAACACCATGCTCAAAGGCCCATTGATCCAGTGCACGGCAAGTGAACTCCGGCCCCTGGTCAGTTCTTATCGTCGCCGGATAGCCTCGAAACAGTGCAATGCTGTCCAGAATACGCGTGACCTGAACGCCTGAAATCCCAAAGGCAACAGTGACCGTCAGGCATTCCTTTGTGAAATCATCGACGCAGGTAAGACACTTGATCCTGCGACCGGTGGAAAGTGCGTCCATGACGAAATCCATCGACCAGGTCAGATTGGGCGCCGCCGGACGGAGCAGCGGCAGACGTTCTGTTGCCAGCCCTTTACGACGTCTTCTGCGTTTTACGCCCAGGCCACTGAGGTGATAAAGCCGGTACACACGCTTATGATTAACATGAAGCCCTTCACGGCGCAGCAACTGCCAAATACGACGGTAGCCAAAACGCCTGCGCTCCAGTGCCAGCCCAGTGATGCGCCCTGATAAATGCGCATCAGCAGCCGGACGGTGAGCCTCATAGCGGCAGGTCGACAGGGATAAACCTGTAAGCCTGCAGGCACGACGTTTCGACAGACCGGTCGCATCACACATCAACATCACGGCTTCCCGCTTCTGGTCTGTCGTCAGTACTTTCGCCCAAGAGCCACCTGAAGCGCCTCTTTATCCAGCATGGCTTCGGCAAGCAGCTTCTTGAGTCTGGCGTTCTCTTCCTCAAGCGACTTCAGGCGCTTAACTTCAGGCACCTCCATACCGCCATACTTCTTACGCCAGGTGTAAAACGTGGCATCGGAAATGGCATGCTTGCGGCAGAGTTCACGGGCGGGTACCCCAGCTTCGGCTTCGCGGAGAATACTGATGATCTGTTCGTCGGAAAAACGCTTCTTCATGGGGATGTCCTCATGTGGCTTATGAAGACATTACTAACATCGGGGTGTACTAATCAACGGGGAGCAGGTCAGCAACACGAATCCTTTTTCACCTTCGACATCCACCTCGATATCAAAAAGGGGCTTTTCAAGGCTTAGCGCCGGCGCATCCGTTTTTTTTGCCAGCCATTCAACCGCTTCTGAGAGACTTTCAAGCGTGCTGCGTTCAAGCCCACTGTCAACTGGCACCGGGCATCCGCGCCTGAACAGGGCATGTGCATAACCTTCGCTGCAGATAACAGAGCCATCCATACCTCTGCGAAATGCCAGTATCACCCAATAGGGTGGTCTGGCGCCATCCTGCGCTTCGCCGTTAATGCTCACCCCTCGCTCCGGGCGGAAGACCTGTTCACCGTCCGGCCAGATGAACGAGACTTCGTCCCGGGAAACCTTCGTGGACGTAAAAATCTGAAAGAACATCCGCGTTTTGTTTGCAGGCCAGTGTGCATCCGGACGTTCAAGCGTCTTCATTAGTTGTTCCCTGCCGTTTTCGCTCATACCTGGAGAAAACCGCACGATCTCAGAAAGCTGGCGACCACGTATAAATTCTGTTTGTTCCGTAACGTTCCTGAGCATCTTTATGGATTCAGAGACGCTGCGGGAGGGAAGCGGATACAGGGAGTCAAGGCGGTTAATACCTGCGTCCTCAATAAGAGTAAGCAGCAGCCGCGCTATACGCGGGCGGCGGGTACGACGGGTACGATCGTCAGCCGGTGTGGCGGGACGTCCTGGAGCTTTAACAGTGGTAGCGGCATCATCCAGAGGTAGAAAATCGCGGTAGCTTATTCGTCTGCTGCCTGCAGTTTTTCGGGTGCCGGCACGGGTTGCTCCTTCATCCCCACTGAAAGGGCGGTACATACGGCAGGAAATATCATGTTCGTGGCTGAATCCTGCCAGGAAGAGTGTGCCGGTATCCTTCATCAGGTTTGCGCTGTTGCGGGCTGGGTGTTCTCCACGTACGCAGTCACATTCAAGCCAGGCCTCTTTCTGCCGCATTTCCTGAAGTACCGAACCGGCTAATGCCAGTTCGCCAGTACTCAGCGGCTCGCGAGAGCTGTAGTAAGCCTTGACGGCGTCTTCCTCCTCGGGCCGCAGCCAGCGGATTGATCCACCTGTGGGGTTTTTCTTGCGAACCAGCTGCATGGCCATGGATATGTCCTCAGAATGTCAGTTACGGAGTGTGTCAGATGACTGTTGTCGGAGCAGGGTGACGGCGTCCTGTTCAGGCATTGAAAACTGTACACGGTGGCGGGCGGCGACATCGAGCGCGAACACCTTCGTGTAGACTTCCGTCGAGCTGACCGATTTGTGTCCCATCAGACTCTGCAGCACCTTGAGCGGAATACCGGCGTAGAGCATGTGCATGGCATAGCTGTGCCGGAACGTGTGCGGCGTCACCGGCACAGAGAATGTCACGCCGTCGGCCGCTGCAGCGTCCACGGCTTCACTAATCCACGTTCTTACCGTACGGTCAGTGATTTCCCACAGTCGCGCCTTTTCGGTCCGGCCGGTGCGTTTGTTTCTGCGTTCGAGCGGAATTTTCAGGGTGGCCACCATCATCTCCAGCTGGCTGACATAGAGGTTATCTGACAGCGGGACCAGACGGTGGGGCGTGGCACCGGCGGGTGTCCGGCCGGCACTGCGGGCCGCTTTCTCTTCACGCTGTTTGAGGGTGGCCAGCTGCACAAACGGATACGGTGATACCAGCGAAAAATCCCCCCGCGTCAGGGCCAGGGCTTCGTTGATGCGCGCGCCGGTGTTCCACAGGGTGGCCAGTAACATCCTGCGGTGCAGGTCCGGGACATAATGCAGCAGGGCATTGATTTCCGGGGCCAGCAGATATTTTGGCAGTTCATCATGCACCAGAGCCATCTGGCGCAGTGCCAGCGCAGCCGGATAATCGATGGTCACCGGCAGCGACGGTGTCTGATGAAAGGACTGAGAATGGGGAATCACGCTGCTCACAAATCCAGGTTCTCCGGGTAGTTCAGATCGTCTAACATTTTTCTTTCTTCAGCGGCTTCTTTAGCCCTCCGACGACGCGCCTTTCTCCATACGTCCCACATAACACGCTGAGCTGACCATTCCGAAATCGCAAGACGTGTTTCTGGAAATTCGGCCACCCTGCGCAGGCGTCTGACCTGGATGATGGCTTTTAGCCCCAGACGGGCATACTGATACTGGCGCTCACGGAAGTATTCGTAACGCTGGCCGAAACAGTCTGCGTCCGCGACGAACGCAATAGCTTTATGGGCTTCCTGCTGCAGAACGATGAGCTCCCTGATTCGATACATCAGACGTGCATCAAGAACCTGCCAGTCGCCACTGACGTTTGTGAAACTGAGATCAGGATAGCCGACGGTTGGCTCTCGGGTCGGTTCGGGATCGTCATTATTCTCACCCGCATCAGTTGCAACATCGGAGCAGGACTCGGCGAAATTTTCCAGCAGAAATACCAGCTCGGTGGCAATAAAATGCTGCTCCCGTTTTAGCTTTTCGTCTGATGCCCGTTTCTCACGCCGGAGCGTGAACCGGTGCGTCAGCATGACAGCTGCAATTGCCGCTCCGGCCGTAATAATCGCGGTGGCCACGTTACCCCAGATACCTGGCCCCTGCATAAACACCTGCACGGTGACCGGATGCGAGGCCACAGCCGCCATTCCTTCTGCCACATTTTCCTGCATTGATTTCGTTCTCCTGCCAGTTCGCTAAATCCCGTCAGGCCTGGTCCGGCATAAAACGGCCCGGCTCAAACGGCCAGCGGTCTCCCCCGGAATATCCTTCGATCCATTCCAGCTGCCCCTGGTTAAAGTACAGGTGATAGCACTGACGGGCGCATACGGTGATGCAGCCGTCAAACCCGGTCTCATTAAGTTCATCTGCGTCATCCGGCCAGCGGAGCAGACGGCCCTCAGCGGAGATCTCGTAAAAGGCACATTCACAGTCCAGGTCTTTGGTCTGGTATTCAGATTCCGTTTCGCCGTCCGGCATCCGGTAGCGAAACGTGACAGTATCGAACATCCCCATACAGGGCTCCTTATCTTGTTGGTAAATCCCGCCGTCAGGCTTGTATCGACCAGCGTCATCGTCCCCTAACGATAATGGGGCGGACGCGGCATTTTCCTGGTTTGCTCCGCGCTCTCCGCCATGATCAGAGGCAATTCCGGCGAAATGCTGTCCGAGTTCAGGGGTACTTCCAGCGCCCCGTCCGGTCTCTGATAAAATGCAGGGGCCTCATGGTCGGCCAGCATTCTCCAGCTGCATGGATCAGAAGTAACCTCCCTGCGGGCGACCAGCCCTCCCAGTTCATCAAGCAGGGCAACCAGCGGCTCGCCGGTGTATGGTGCGGGGCCGGAGTAAAACCAGACACTGCAATATTCCTGGTTCATGAGATCCGACCCCAGATCTTGAATTTGCATTTATTCCCCAACGTTAATTATCCCGCCCTGAAATCATCTCACCCTGACGTCATTCTTCCTTTCGTATTATCGCGCGACGTAAAAATCACACGCCTGATAATAAGCAGACATATAACCACGCCATTAAATTACCGGATGCGGGTTTCAGCCTGATCCGACTTTTGCGCGATAAGAGACTTTCCGGAAGTGTACCACGCACACGAAATAAGCAAAGCGGCCTTTTCGCCCCCTGCGTGCCGGGTCACGGGGCAGGGCGAAAACACAACATCTGGTATGAGATGTATCTGACTGAAGCACTAGATGTTGTGTTTCTGCGCCGCCGCGCGCCGGGGCGTGTTCCGGAGATCCGGGTCTGACAGAAATCGGATCTGCGGAATGATGAGTGACAAAAAAGCGTCTTTAAACTGGACATATACGGGTTCTTAACGTACATTCACGTATAAAAGTCGTACTAAGCCGGTTTAACCCCATATTCACTGAAAAAGAGAGGTCCCCGTGGACATGAAAGATCAGCGTATTGAACTTCGTCTTCCTCAGCAGCAACTTGAGGAGCTGGACGATTTTATTGCCGGCATTGAAGGCCAGTATAAACCCACTCGCTCTGACGTACTGCGTTCATTTATCGCACAGGGCGTGCGGGGCAAATTTACGCCTGCCAATCAGGAAGCTGAGATGTTCCCCCTGGCGGCGCGCCTGAACCTCTTTTTTCAGATTTGCCAGCAACTGACTCGTGACGGAAAGCCGCTCAATGCTCTTTCACGCGCTTACGACAGCCAGCGATATATGGTCAGGGATTTCCGCGAGAGTACCGTTACGGCTGAAACGCTGGTCCGCCGGGTTTATCTGCAGCGCATGACCTGGTTCTTTGAGCTGGATGCCCCGCACCTCAGATCCATTAATACCGATCTTGACCAGGAAATGATTCTGGCCCTGATTAATCCGCAGCACAGCCCTGAGGTCTGTAAAATTCTGGACGGTGTGACGGCGCTGCGTGACATGTTCTCGGATATTAAAACGGTACTGGACACGGCCAGAAAGGATATAGAGTACAATTCTGACAGCGAGCTGACCCGCAAGATGCTGAACCGCATTGACATGTGCTCGGAAGATAACAGGCTGCCGCTAACGTTCAAAGGGTATCCGGATACAGCAGCCTTTAAGCTGCAGATCGAGATGTGGGCAATGCTTGACTGGATTGAACGGGGGGAAGGCGACCGGCGTATCGTCGATTCAAGACTGCGTTGTGATGAGGATCTGACGGACAGGTATGCCGTCATGCTTGAGGTTTACCAGAATATCTGCAGTCAGCAGAGATTCGATCTCGACGGCCTGCAACAGCTGGTCAGAAGCCCTCAGTTCCACAGTCTCTGAACCTGGTGAAATCCCCGGAAGGGGCTTTTTTTGTTGCCGGTCAGCCGGTCAGTGACCCGCGAACCACATTCATCATGTGTTGATAGTGATTTGCCTGGCTGGCAGTAAGCCGCAGGCCCTCTGCCCAGCATTCATCCGAGAATTTCAGCGCTTCTTCTCCGGTGCGCTGCTCCGGTTACGACAGCGCTGGTCCTCCGGGCACTGACCAGCAGCTGTCTGCCCTTCCGTCTTGCTTGCTATCTGTGGGTGCCCATGACACATCAGGTCAGTGAGTGCGCCCCATGACTATCCGGTATTGATACCTTCAGGAAACAGCAATCTCCGGCGCATGCTCCCTGATTACGTTTAAAATAGCATTACTTCGCTCATAAATTTCACTGAAAAACGGAATATCTTTTTTTAAGACTGAGTACTGTTCTATGATCACGGTACGGTCATACAGCGCCTGCAATAGGCTTTCGTATATAGAAAATTCGGCTTTAAAATACTCCAGATCCCATACAAGATTATTTTTGCCATTTATGTATGACTGCAGGCGGGGCAAAAGAACCTTAGCTTCTTTTCTGATCTCCCCCAAAAGCCTCTCATAAATTTCATTATCGTCAGCATCCTGGCCAATCCGCGCACTGAACAGATCAAAATCGTAGCGAAAGGGGTTCTGTTGCCTGTCCATTTCAATATGGTTCAGGTAGCCCGATTCCTGCATGGCCTCCGTCATTTCCCCGTCAAGCCCGGGGGACGTTCTGTTTTCGAACACGGCCTGCGTAATGTCGTTTAACGTCGTGACAGTCACTTCCCCGTCTGAGTCCCCCACGGTTTTGATACCGTGATTTTTTAAAATACCGAGTGCCGTTTCCACAAAACGAACCGTGTTTTTTGCATGACTGGCGTGCGGCGAAACCTCAAGCGCGAATGCCGCCTCGTTTTCGGAAGCAGGACGGACCATATCCGGGACTGTCACCAGAAGTCCGCACCGTTCAAGATCAGCCGGCGAGCAGAAATTCGCATCACTGACAAGATTTATGCCTGCTTTTTTAAAGCATTGCGCTACTAAACGTGAACAAAACTGCTTTCTGCTGTTTTCACGGAATTGCCTCGTAAATTCAGGGCCTTTTACTAAAATGGCTTCAGCAACTGAATACTGGCTGCCCACAAGGTAACGGGCCTGATTGCACACAATTGTTGTTATTTCTTGTCCCGGATCTCTGGCCAGCCTAAGGACTTTGAAATCAGATATGGCCCTTACCGCCGATCGGTTTGGAATCCGACTGAAAACGCCTCCGGCCCTTGTGGCTTCAATAATCGTCCCGCCAACATATATCATTGCATGAGAGTAGTGGCCGCCGGTTTGCTTGCAGATTATATCTGAGTGCATTTCATACCCCCGCTCGAGAATAATATCTCCGGGACGGAGGCGGTCATGACGCAGTATGAAATACGGGCCCGCATAATCATTCGAGCTTGTAAATTTTCCCATCTTTTAATCTCCATGTTGTATTTGTGTGTTTGATCTGTCCGGGCTGCAGGAACTCGACTTTAACAATGGTTTACCTCATGGGGTCAGTAACGGCCCCGTTTCAGTTCACGTACACAGGGATCATACTCATCGGCATAGCCACCAAAGTCATGGCTGGGCATGAAGTACCATTTTTCGCCGTCCCAGCCGACTATCCGGGTGGTCGGTTTGGTTTTATTCAGAACAACAATACAGACACCGGCGAGAGACCCCGGAGGAAGAAACCGTTGCACCACACACTCACGATTACCGACATCAATCCAGCCTTTGACGTGAATTTCAGGATGGTTCATTGCTTATCTCTATGTGATGGAATTACTTACCGTACTGTATCCAGTTATAGGACATGATCATGCCTCCATTCCGCACCCGACACCAGTATGTTGAAGTGGCGTTGCCCTGATACAGCCAGCTCCTGTATGTGGATTTCCAGTCCTGACCTCGCTGCCACCGATCCTCCCAGTGACTCAGGTACTGAGCGGCAATCTCTGGTGCGTACTCAATATCAAGCAGAGCGCCTCACAACTGCCGATAAAAAGCGGCAGCACCAATATTCTATCGCATAAAAACATTGAATTCTCAAATTCTATCGCATAGATTTGATTGAAAATTGTATTCGTTCGTCTAAAGAGGTTTTCTATATGAAAGATATGAAGGCTGTTGTTGTATTTACCGGGAAGGATTTGAACATAATGAGAACTGAGGGTGGGTCAGGTTACTGGCATGCGAGAACTGACAGGCTCAATGATGCCGAATACCTCATAGCTGTAAGAAACAGAAGAGAAACGTGGGCAGTAAAAGACCTGAAACACGGTACAGCATTCCTGATAGCCAAAATTACCGGGTGTTTTAAAAATCCCGATTATGACGACAGGAACGTCATAACCTTTGATGAGTACGCAGAAATTCACTCTCCCGACGCATGGAAAATGCTAACCGGTGGTCAGCGTTATCCTGTCGCTTACCTGAATGCACAAGAAGCCTTTTTACGTATTGGGGTAACAGCGAAACAACTTGAATGGAAGAAATTCCATCCATCATCCCCATTGGTACCTAATGCAGTCGTTCCGAATCAGGCTGTAGAAAAAACAGAACAACTCTCCTTTAACGAGGCAATTGAAAGAGCCAAAAAGGATATTAGCAGCGCAACAGGGATTGATAGCTCTGCCATAACGATAAGCATCAAGATCTGATGAAGCGTGAAAATTACGCAGCCACATTCTCTACCCGAATCGCGCTCCTGAGGATAACAACGCTGTCAGTGGCGGCGAGGTGGCAAGGATACTCGGGGAGCATATCAATACCGGGTTAGCGAAAATGCTTACGGCATGATGTGCCCATTTTCCCGGTCCACCGGACCGGGTTTCACACCGCAACAGATTTAGGGGACAAGGAGCTGCCGGATGTCCACTGTAGCCTCGTGTGGATCAGTGATATCACTGTTCTGCGTCAGCTCATCAATATACTGGCGGATTTTCTTAATCTGTCGCAGGTAATAACACAGCTTAAGGGCTATCTGTGTCCTGAAATCAGAAAGCCCGCGCCAGCGGAATTCATTATTCCGAATTGAATCAACTTTTTCATACGGGTGATCTTTATATATTTTAAACACCTCAGCATGCAGCGCTGCAAAATTATCTTGGTCTTTCAGGCGCGGATCTGAATCGTAAATTTCCATGGCATCAGGCAAGTTATTCTGCTCCAGCAGGACCCAGCCATACAGGAGTTGGCTTGCCGGCATCTCGCCGGACCACAATCTGCCTAGTCTGTCGCCATGAATGTACATCTCCAACAACGCTGTGAGGCGATTTTCAAGCTGGGCCAGTTTAGTGAGTAATTGCCCCTCGGCACTGTCAATCTGATTATTGATCGCCAGATTCAGTTCAAGCATATAAAAAAACAGATTGATATGGGCATCGGTGATGCCACTGAATCGCCGCAGGGACTCTACACCTGGTTTTTCCTGTAAATGTAATTCATCCGTAAGAATGGCTCCCAGGTTTTCCAGAATTGCATAGAGATCGATACCGCGTACTTCCACGGCCTCCCATCTCTGCGGTGAAGGCTTTCTGAAACAGGCATCATACTGGTCAATAAACTGCTGATACTTGATACCCGCAGCATTAAACCGCTCCCCCCTGAGATCGTCCAGTATTCGGGTGATCTGTAGGCGGACCTCCTGCTTAAAGGTTTCCACATCAATATCATTATAGAATGTGATGTTCATCTGCTGGCTTATCAGATAGGGCGGGAGCGCGTCTGGCAAGCGCTCATTAGAAACGAAACGGCCGGTGGCGGGATTTCTGGCAGCCTGACGTGGCGGTTCCAAGACTGGATCTTTGGCTTTTGCCATCCTCTCAAACTCAGTACGGGTCGTTATATTAATAGGCATGCTTATCTCCGGGTGTCAGGGCTGAGAAAAAGCATTATTAAAACGTAAAAGCTTCACACCCGCAAAAATTCCGGGTTTTGCGGTTTTCGGATCTGTGTGTCAACAGAGTGGAACTACTGCTACTTTGGCAAAAACAATTGATGATTATTGCTTTAACCGCACTATTGTCATAAATGCAATAATTAACAGACTCTATTGCCTGAAAAGAAACATATGATGATGTTTACCCCCTGCACTCATCCGTAACCTGTTTAATGCGGTTCGGGTTCATATCAAATATTTATTAACCGGCGATGGAAATAAAATGAAGTCGGAACGGGATCGCCTTAATATAAATGAAATTATGCGGAGCCTCCCTCCGGGCATTCATCAGCAATTGAATTAAGGTATCAAGGAATGTATCCCGTATTTGAGAATGGATCCTGCTGGGTCAAGGTGGATTTTCATCTTCATACTGATGCAGATAAAGAATTTCGCTATGTCGGGGAACCCGACAGATATATTCGCGACTACGTCAGTGCTCTGAAAGCGGCTGAAGTGGAAGTGGGCGTGATAACCAATCACAATAAATTCGATCCCCGCGAGTTTAAGGCATTGCGCAAAGTCGCTCGCAGTGAAGGCACGGAGCTTCTTCCCGGCGTGGAGCTGTCCGTTAATGATGGTCAGGCCGGCGTGCACACGCTCGTGGTGTTTGCCGATGAGTGGTTTATCAATCAGCAGCAGACGAACCATATTGAAAGTTTCCTGACAGCCACGTTTGCGGGTGTTGATAATTTTGAGAACGAAAATGCCCGTTCAACAGAAAATATCACGCAGACCATCCAGCGCCTTGACCGGTATGAACGGGATTACTTTATTGTATTTGCCCACGTGGAGTCCCATAACGGGTTATGGGGTGGGCTGAGCCCTGGCCGAATCGGGGAGCTTTTTGATAATGAGCTTGTCCGCCGGCGCGTAATGGGATTTCAGAAGGTGATGACTCATGACCTGCGAGTCAAAATTCAAGGCGCGCTCGGTGAGCGCTATCCGGCCGAAGTCCAGGGGTGCGATGCCAAAACGCTGGAGCAGATCAGCGCCAGAAAAGTCGCCAGCTATCTGAAGCTGGGTGATTACAGTTTTGAAGCTGTCCGGTTTGCGCTGCAGGATTTCCCGCACCGCGTTAGTGGGGAGAAACCGCACCTGACTCACAGCCATATCCGCCAGATAGCATTCGAGGGAGCCGGTTCGCTCGGCGGAACCGTGGTGAAGTTATCTCCGGAGCTGAACACCCTGATAGGGATCCGGGGCAGCGGCAAATCCTCCATCCTTGAAGGGATCCGCTATGCTCTGGACATTCCATTTGGCGAAAAGGCCTCTGACCGCGACTACAAAGATAATCTGGTCAGTAATTTACTCAAAAGCGGTGGGAAAATCACCCTTGACGCCGTATGCCGTCACGGGCTGGCCTATCAAATAATCCGTATTTTCGGTCAGGAGCCGCAGGTCATTTTTGACGGCCAGGCCCGGCACGGGGTGGCGATTCGGGAAACGGTTCTGCACAAGCCGGTGTATTTTGGCCAGAAAGATCTGTCCAATACCGGCGCAGGATTTGAACACGATCTGATTGAAAAACTGGTCGGGGAACGCCTGGCCCCCGTGCGGAACAAAATCCGGCAGCAGAATGCAGTCGTCCTCGACAGATTACGCGAGTTTCGTCGTCTGAAAACATCAGGAGAAGCACTCTCCGAATGGCAGGCGAAAGAGAAGGATGCGCAGTTCCGCCTGCGCTTTTATGCCCAGCACGGGATGGAAGAAAAACTGGAGCGTCAGACCACCTTTGGGCGGGATGAGCGCTATCTCAGCAGTACTACTTCCCTGGCAACCCGTGCACTGGACAGTCTGCAGGATGGGATCAGGGAAACACTTGATGAGCTGAAGCAGGAGAAGAAACACGAGTCAGCGCATAACCAGGCAGACATCGATGATTACAGTGCGGGATATGATCGCTTCACGGCCCATCTCGACTCCCTGAACACCGTAGTGGACGGCGCCCGCCGGCTTCTCACAGAACTCGATACGAAGCAGCAGGCCTTCCTGGAGAAAAAGCTGGCGCTGACGGAAGAATTTGCTGAAATTGAGCGTGGCTTGGCTGAAGAGCTGAGGCTGGCAGGCGTGGAAAAAGCCGATCCAGCTGACTTTCTGAAGCTGAAGGCCGGGCTGGAAACCGCGGAACAAAAAATCGCTGAGCTGACCCGGGCAGAAACGAGCCAGGCGTTACTGGAGAAGAGCCTGACAGAATCGCTGAACCGGCTGTCCGAGCTCTGGGTAGAAGAATATCATGAAATTGAAGCCGTGCTGGCCGACATCAGTCAGGCAAATTCACCCCTGAAAATCGTTCCGGCCTTTGCTAACGATAAAAGAGCCATGCAGTCTATTCTGAAAGAAGCGTTTACCGGCAGCCGGCTGCGGGAAAGTACCTACCAGACCGTGGTTGACAACTTCAGAGACTTTGGTGAACTCTGGCTGAACAGGGACAAACTTCCGGAGGTTATCAACAGCTCTGCTGAGACGTTCAGCGAGTATCTGGAACAGCAGATTGAATCGCTGATTACCTGGCAAATACCCAATACCTACTCCATTGAATTCCGTGGCAAACCACTGGAACAACACTCGCTGGGCCAGCGCGCCTCCGCTTTAATGCTGTTTGTTCTGAATCAGCAGGATAATGATGTGGTGATCATCGATCAGCCCGAAGACGACCTGGACAATCAGACGGTTTATGACGACGTGATTAAAATCATCCGGGCGATGAAACCCCGTACCCAGTTTATCTTTGCCACTCACAATGCCAACATTCCGGTTCTCGGTGACGCAGAGAATGTTTGTGCCTGTAAATATGAAAGTGGAAAGATCCAGACAACTGGGGGAGGCGTGGATGCCCCGCTTGTACAACAGCACATCATTTCTGTGATGGAGGGAGGGCGGGAAGCCTTTGAGCGGCGCAGGGAAGTGTACGGCTCATGGCTCAGTAAAACCTGATTCCCTTATGCTTAATGAACATGCCGAAAAAGCCGCAGATGCGGCTTTTTCAATTTCCGACTCTACCTTTTTCGGATCTCAGCGGAAAAAGAGAAGAAAGCGTATAGGTCATGCATATCCATATGCCTGACATCTGCATAGGTATGGCATACGCATATCCTCACCATCTGCATATGCTTTACCTATACAAACCTGTTCCGAAGGCATATACTTCACCTATGCGGGAATACTCCCTGGCACACTCAGCATATGAGGAAAAACCATGCGCACAGTCTCTATTTTTAAAAACGGCAACAACCGCGCCATCCGTCTGCCCCGCGATCTGGATTTTGAGGGGGTGAGCGAGCTGGAGATCGTCCGGGAAGGGGACAGCATCATCCTGCGTCCCGTCCGGCCGACCTGGGGCTCGTTCGCGCAGCTCGAAAAAGCTGACCCGGACTTTATGGCGGAGCGCGAGGACGTTGTCAGCGACGAAGGACGGGTTAACCTGTGAACAAAATCTATATGCTCGACACGAACATCTGCTCGTTCATCATGCGCGAGCAGCCGGAAGCCGTGCTGAAGCGCCTGGAGCAGGCGGTGCTGCGGGGTCACCGCATTGTGGTTTCGGCCATTACCTACGCCGAGATGCGCTTCGGCGCCACCGGGCCGAAGGCCGCGCCGCGTCACGTCCAGCTGGTTGACGCGTTCTGCGCCCGCCTCGATGCCATCCTGCCCTGGGATCGCGCCGCGGTGGACGCCACCACGGAGATTAAGGTGGCGCTGCGCATGGCCGGCACGCCGATTGGCCCGAACGACACGGCGATTGCCGGACACGCCATCGCCGCCGGCGCCGTGCTGGTGACGAATAATACGCGGGAATTTGAGCGGGTGCCGGGTCTTGTGCTGGAAGACTGGGTAAGATAACGCTGAAAACAAAACAGGCGGTCTGGCGCTGCCGGACACTCTTTCAGTCAGCGGTATATAAAGGAATAAAAGATGCCTCTGATCACGCGGCTTATGCTGCAAAACTTTAAAAAGTTTCCGGAACTGGACCTGCGCTTCACTCATGACCGTAACATTCTGGTCGGGGACAATGAGTCCGGGAAAAGCACGATTCTGCTGGCCCTTGACCTTGTGCTGAGTGACAGCCGGCACCGGGTCGAGGCACTGGGTGTGGAATCGCTCCTGTCCCAGTCAGCCGTCAGGCAGTTTCAGGAAGGTGAGCGCCGCGCCGATCGGTTACCCGTGCTGACAGCTGACGTTTTCCTGAGTAACGGGGGAGATCCTGACCTGAACGGCAGGCAAAATCTGGCGGGTATCGATGCGGATGGTCTCAGAATGCGCATTGCACCCATGACGGAGGAATACGCTCAGGATATTCACCATGTCCTGCAGCAGGATCCCGATAATTTTCCCTATGAATACTATTCCGTGCGGTTCAGCACCTTCTCCGGCGGTCATTTCGCCGGCTTCAGACGCTATCTGCGCCATCTGCTGTTAGACAGTGCACGCATCGATAACGAGCACGCCGCACAGGAATATACGCGCACGGTTTACAGCGTCAATGTGCCGGTGGCCGATCGGTACCGGCTTGAAAACAGTTACCGGCAACAGAAAATGCACTTCTGCACCCGGCATCTGTCCGCCATAAACGACACGCTGGAAACGTATCAGTTTGGCGTGCGTTCCGGTGCCAAATCAGGTCTTGAGGCGAATCTGGACATTACCGAGGACGGTATTTCCATTCGTCACCGTGGAAAAGGAAGGCAGTGCTTCATCAAAACGGTGTTTGCACTGCAGCGGCATCAGCAGCAGGGAGAGCTCCACGCACTGTTGCTTGAGGAGCCGGAGAATCATCTCAGCCATGTCAGTATGAAGAGGCTGGTTAATCAGCTTGCCGCTGAACGGCAGACGCAGGTGTTTATTGCCACACACAGCAGCCATATCTCCTCCCGCCTCGATCTGCGTAAGGCAATCCTCCTCGGGCCTGCCCGGCCGGTACTGATGAATGAACTTTCCGCTGAGACTGCCGCCTTCTTTATGAAAGCACCGGATAATAACGTGCTGGAATTTGCGCTGGCCAGACGTGTGCTGCTCGTGGAGGGGGATGCTGAGTTTATTCTGATCGAGGCCTTTTATCGCCGCCTGTATGGCAGGGCGCCGGAGGATGACGGGGTTCACATCATCGCTATCGGCGGAACGAGTTTCCGTCGTTATCTTGAGCTGGCCCGTCTTCTGGAAAATCGCGTCGCGGCCCTTCGTGATAATGACGGCAACTACCAGCAAAACTGCGATGAACGCTATGCTGACGTGCTTTGTTCCCGCACCCGGGTATTTGCCGATCGCGACAACACCCGATCCACATTTGAAATCTGCCTGTATCAGGATAACGCTGATCTGTGTGATGCGCTTTTCCGCGGAACCCGCCGGACACTCACGGTGCAGGAATACATGCTGGCCAATAAGGCAGAAGCAGCATTCCGGCTGTTACAGCTGCACGCCGAAGAGCTGACAGTACCTGATTATATTCAGGGGGCACTGGCATGGATAAGAGAGTGATATTTGCGGTTGCCGGCTCGGGCAAGACCACGCTGCTGATACGACGGTTGAGTGAGGACCGGCGGACGCTGCTCCTGACCTTCACAGTGAATAATGAAGCGCATCTGCGGGCGCAGATTATCAGACGTTTTGGCTTTATCCCGGACGGGATCAGGGTGATGACCTGGTTTGAGTTTCTGCACGGTTTTTGCTTCCGGCCTTTCCTGCAGGAGCAGCTGGCATCGCGTGGCCTGAGCTTCGACCAGCCCCCACCCGGAATACCGCGCACGAATGCCCGGCATTATCAGGATCCCGCCGGACGGCTGTATCACCGGCGGCTCGCACACCTGCTGACAGCCCGGGGGCTGCTGCCGGATATCCGTACCCGGCTTGCCCGTTACTACGATGAACTGCTTGTCGATGAAGTTCAGGACTTTGCCGGACATGACTTTAATTTTCTGCTGGAGCTCTGCCGCGCGGAAATCACTGTGCTCTGTTGCGGCGATTTTTATCAGCATACCTTTGACACAAGCCATGACGGCAACGTTAATTCAACGCTGCACGATGACATTACGCGATATGAGGCCCGCTTCGATGCAGCCGGTTTCACTGTTGACCGGGACACGCTCAACCGGACATGGCGTTGCTCGGCTTCAGTGTGCGAGTTTATCACCGGGCAGCTGAACATCCGTATCGCTGCCCATGGGACACATGCCACCCTGATTGAAACGATCGCAGATGCAGAGCGCGCTGCCACCCTGCACGCTGATAATACGGTGATTAAGCTCTTCTATCGTGAACATCACCGTTACGGCTGTTACTCGCTGAACTGGGGCGTTAGTAAAGGGCTCGACCACTTTCAGGATGTCTGCATTGTGATGGGACCCACACACTGGAAGCTTCTGAATCGTCAGGAACTGGCAGCCCTTCCGCCGTCGTCCCGTAACAGGCTGTACGTGGCATGCTCACGGGCGCGCGGCAACATTTATTTTGTCTCAGAAACTCATCTGCGCCGATTCAGGGTCTGAATCAGTTGATCCTCCATTGCGCAATATCCAGTAAAACAAGCTCTTCTTGGCCGCACACACCTGTATTTCGTTCAGATTCGGAAGGGATTTCATAAGCACTCCGGATGTAGTAGACAACGCCTGTTTCTGCGTGTAATCTACCATCTAGTTGATTGGTTGGTTTTCAATTAATCATTAATTTAATCCGCACTGTATCTCAGGAGTTAAAATGACTGATTTAAAAAAACCTTTTGCTGACGCTAATGTTATTCGCGGTACACGAGAAGCTATTCGCCAGCATCCAGAACTGGGCAATCTCACCTTTAACATGAAGAGTAAATCCAACGGTGGAGTATCCGTCCGAGTGGAAACTCATGCGACTATCCAGAACGGCAAGGTTGATACCAGTCGCTCCGGAAAATTTGCTAATGTTGGCGATGAACCTGCTGATTTATCGGGTACGGATAGCGGTATGGGCCCAGCTGAATACATTTTGCAGGCACTTGCCGGTTGTTATACCGCGACTCTGACTGTGATGGCGGCAGAAAAGGGCATTGAACTTGATGGTATTGAACTTGACCTGAATTTCGACATTAATCTGAACGGTTTCCTGGGTCTTGACGAAAAAGTTCGCAACGGGGCGAAAGCGATCCGTGTTGGCGTTAAGCTCTCCAGTCCGACCGCCAGCCGTGAACAGCTTGAAGAAATGGTTCGTGCTCTCCCAGAAAGCTCGCCGATCCACGATACCCTGGCGAACCCGGTCAGTATTGATACCCGGTTGGTGTAGGTAAAACTCAGAGAGGGAAATGCCTGAACACTGTCATTTCCCTACTGCCTGATGGCTATTAACTCCGACCAAAACGCGTTATCAGAGAAGGTTAAATTACTGTTGTGAACTGATGTCCCCTTGCAGGGAACAACAGGCGCAGATAATATCTACCAACTAGTAGATTATAATTGTGAGGATTATATGTCAGTCATGACACGAGAAAGGCTTCTGAATGAAACGGACCATCTGATGCGCGAACGGGGTTACTCTGCATTCAGCTATGCTGATTTGTCAAAGAGTATTGGTATCACTAAGGCCAGTATTCATCACCACTTCCCAACCAAAGACGTTTTGGGCGAACAAGTGGTGATTCAGGCCCATACCGATACCAAAAACCGATTTGAACAGATTGAAAAGACGGAGAATACGGTTGCGCAGATGCTTACCGCTTACGTGGAGCTTTTCATCGAGAGCTATCGCACGTCGCGTATGCCGCTGTGCTGTGCTTTGTCTGCGGAAATGGCCAATCTGCCACCGAATATCAGAGTTCAGGCGACCGAATATTTCGATATGCAGATTGCCTGGTTGACCAAAATTGTCAGCCGTGGCGTTGATGCAGGGGAACTGACTGCTGACTTGCCGCCATCAAAAATGGCGCTGCTTATTTTGAATTTATGCGAGGGCGCTAGCGTTGTTTCCCGGGCGATTAATAAGCCTGAGCTTTTCAACGATACGCTTGAACAGATCCTAATGATTGTTAAAAGAAAATAATTCTGGAGATGACCCCATGTTAGACTGGAACGAATACCGCTCAGAAGTGATGCAACGTGTTGGTGATCTGGGTAAGCTGACCCCGGAAACGCTAAAAGGCGTCATGGCTTTGGGCAACGCCGGCAATAAGACCAACCTTCTGGGCGCGAAAGTGCGTGAACTGATTGCACTGGCTTGTGCGGTGACGACTCGCTGTGATGGTTGCATCGCCGTCCATGCCGAAGCTGCCGTTAAAGCTGGCGCCACAGAAGAAGAAATTGCTGAAGCCCTGGGTGTGGCGATCAACCTGAATGCAGGCGCTGCAGTTGTCTATTCAGCACGTACGCTGGATGCGATTAAGCAACTGAAAGCGTAATAGTTATCGCGCTGAAAATATAAAAGGGCATGACTGCCCTTTTTTCACTTCTGACAGACATTGTCATCATGCTCTCTGGCATTAGGTCTGATATGGCTTTCATTGCCCCTTTTCAGAACGAAAACAGACTTTATTTCTCGTTAAACACATTTCTTACCCATTCGGCCAAAGCCTGAACGCCCGGTCGGTTAAGGTTTTCTCGTGGCATAATGAGGTCATATCCTCGCCCGGCGGGTATTTCTATTTCAAAAGGGGCGACCAGTCGGCCCTCATCGAGGTAATGTCGAATGAGTCGTTTTCTGCCCATGATGATACCGCCGCCATTGAGTGCCGCTTCAATCGACATCTGACAATTGTTGAAGCTTAAAAAATTATCTTCAACGGGCAGGTTTTTGCCAGACTCCCTGCACCATTCTCGCCATTCTGAAAAAACATTCTGGGAGTCAACGGATTCAGAGGTATGAATGAACGGGACTTCAGCTAACCAATGGTTTGCTTGCCTGATTTTTTTTGCAAGAGATGGAATACAGACGGGAACCAGCATCTCTTCAGATAACCGTTCGCAGTAGAGATCGGGGTATTTCAGATTACTGTAGTAGATAGCGACATCTACCCGTTCAAGATTAAAATCTACCAGACCGGCCCTCACTCTGAAATTGATATTCAGCCCTGGCCACCGTTCGGTAAATACCGGTAAGCGCGGCATCAGCCAGAGAAAAGCGAAGGTAGGTGGAAGGCCGACAGACAAGGTTCCTCTCAGCCCCTGCACGCGAATATCTTCTATTTCATCACTGATGCGTTTAAGTGAAAACGCGAGTACGCCAAGTAAACGCTCCCCTTCATCGGTCAACTGAAGTTTTCTGGTCATTCTGATAAACAGTCTGAATCCGAGCATGGATTCAAGAGAACGAATGCGTTGGCTAACGGCCCCTTGCGTCAGATTGAGGGCTGTCGCCGCCTTAGTAAAGCTCATATGCAGTGCTGCCGTTTCAAACGTATGCAATAGTGCCAGTATGTTCTGTTGAGCGAGCATTCATTATTTTCCTTCTTAATTTTTCTTATACATTATTTACAGTAATGCATACCCCGGAATTGATCGTTTGTCCACTAAGCCCCTTGTCCTCTTTAATTGGCCCAACAGACGTCCTGACAACAACGATGAGGGGAATATCTAATGAAGGGTCTTAAGTTAGTGGTTATTGGAGCGGGTTCAAGCTACACACCTGAACTGATGGAAGGCATTATCAAGCGTCAAAATGAATTTCCGATCCGCGAGTTATGGCTGGTTGATATTGAGGATGGCCGTGAAAAAATGGCGATCATTGCGGGCCTCACCCGACGGATGCTGGAAAAAAATGGGCTGGATATACCGGTTTATGAAACCCTTGACCGCACAGAAGCACTGCCCGGTGCCGATTTTGTTTGTTCTCAGTTCAGGGCCGGCTGCCTGGAAGCACGGATCAGCGACGAAAGGATATCGCTGAAATACGACATGATCGGTCAGGAAACCAATGGGCTGGGTGGGTTTGCCAATGCATGCCGCACTATCCCGATTGCATTGGCTATAGCGAAAGAAATGGAACAACTGTGCCCGGATGCCTGGTTGCTGAACTTTACCAACCCGTCGGGAATGGTCACTGAAGCGATACTGAAATACAGCAAAGTCAAAACCGTAGGGCTGTGCAATGTGCCTGTTATCATGCAAAAAGGTATTGCCAGTGCTTTAGGTGTCAGTGACATCAATGAATTTATCATGCAGGTCGCGGGACTTAATCACTTCATTTTTGCGCGCCATATTTTTCATGAAGGTAAGGATAAGCTGCCTCAGGTTATTGAGCTGATTTCAGAGGGGAATGATCCGTTGGTGCCTAAAAATATTCCTCCTTTCAAATGGCCGGATCGGTTGTTGGCGAATATGGGAATGATACCTTGCCCCTACCTGCGTTATTACTACATGAGCGACGACATGTACCGTCAGGAGCTTGGCGAAGCACAAGGGGAAGGGACTCGTGGTGAGATCGTAAAGGAGCTCGAAAGAGAACTATTCGAAATTTATCGAAACCCGGAACTCGCCGAGAAACCGAAAGCGCTGGAAGGTCGGGGAGGGCAGTACTATTCGGATGCGGCATGTGAATTGATGAGCGCAATATATAACGACAAACGCATCATCATGCATGTCAATACGCGAAACGATGGTGCGATTGCGGGCCTGCCGGATGACTGTGCGGTTGAGGTCAGTTCAATGATCACCCGTTCAGGACCTATACCACTGAATGTCGAACCTTTCCCGGAAGATGTACTTCGTCTGATTCAACTGATGAAAAGCTTTGAGCAATTGACCATTGAGGCAGCCATCAGTGGTAATCGGTATACGGCATGGCGCGCCTTGGTTATTAATCCCCTGGTCAAAAGCGGTCAACTGCTTGAAAATGCATTGGATGAAGTGATCGAACATAACAAAGCGTTGATGCCGGCCTTCCAGCGCAATAAATAACGCTAAACAGACTGGTCGGTTATTTTATAACAAAGCGGTTATCACTCTGAACGAGGGGGAACCGCTTGCCGATGATGCATCAGACCGCTAAGAGACTTTTTTAAACATAGATAAAAAGGCATTACTGCCCTTTTTTCAGCTCTGACAATGCTTGCTGATAAAACCCTGCCGATTTAACACCCGGTATACGCTGGACCAACTGCCCATCCTTGAACATCAGTACGGACGGCAGCCCCCAAATTTCATATTTGGTGGTCAGCACCGGTGCCAGATCCACATTCACTTTGCCGACTTTGACGTCGCTGTCAGTCTGCTCGGCAAAATGGTTAAAAATGTCTTCGCTCATCTGGCAAGGCGGGCACCAGGGGGCAGAGAAGCGCACCACCGCAACCCCTTCATGCCTCTCGATTTCTCTAAAATTATCTTCATTGTAAAGGGCTAATTCACGCATCATTCACTCCTGTACGTTGTAACTTGTGAACAATTCTACCTACCAGTTGATAGAATTAATTAACATAAAAAGCTATCATCAATTGAAAGGTACTTAAGCGAAGACAATGCCATGTTTTATCAATGGTTAAGCGTCATCTTATGTGGACGGCGTGCTGAGAATTGTGATATTTCACTCCATCTGAATGAGAAAACTGACGTATTGTAAAATCGGGATTACTTTATAAAAAAGCAAGCCCATCCATAAAGTGTCGGCCTACAGGGCTGGCCTATTCCTTTTCGTAAGGCGATGATGGAAAGAACATTATCCAGTCGTATTAATGTGGGGAGTACAGCGCATGTGCTGCATACGCAGCCCCTGATGATGCGCCATATCACTATAGATGAACCCACAATCATCCTGGTCCGCCATGGCAGGAAAATAATCCGCTGGGCGCAAGAGGAGATAACGCTGGAAGCGGGTGACGCGGTGGTCATCGGGGAGGGGCACTCTTTTGATATCATCAATACACCATCACCTTTAACGGGTACGTACGAAGCATCATGGCTGAGTTTTTGTGCCGATTTCGTCCAAAACTACTGCTTCATGCATGCCCCACGTATGAGCATGCACGAAGCAAATAAAATGGCGGAGCCAGGCAACAGTTTTCGCCAGGCCTTTTATCACACTGCACAGGCCATTACAGATACTGAAAACATACCTGAAAGTATCGTGGCCAGGCGTATGGAAGAGATGCTGAGTTGGCTGGATGAATACCGCATTTTCTTCGCGCTGAAACAACATACCGGACTGGCGATAAAAATCCGCAAACTCGTTGCAGCAGACATATCACAAGACTGGAATACTGCGCAGGTAGCGGCTGCATTTGGTATGTCGGCCACCACCCTGAGACGCCATCTGCATGCCGAAAATACGTCATTCACCCATCTGGTGACTGACATTCGCATGTGCCGCGCCCTGACACTTTTGCAGGTGACCGATCTTTCAGTCACCCGCATATCCCTGGAAGTCGGCTATGAAAATCCGTCTAAGTTCGCCGCCAGATTTCGAACTCGCTTCGGATTCAGCCCCAGCCTGGTCCGGGTTTCCGGCCAGGCTATCGGCAACCTGGCTGCGGTTAGCGGCCCTGCGTAATCTGAAGATGCGCTTCGCCCAGTGAGTTCGCTTTTGCCATAAAGCCGACCAGGGCGGGCGTCGAGTCCGCCGTTATTCCCGGAAGTTTGTCGACACGAAGTGCCGTCAGCGTGATCTCATAACGGTGCGTTTCACCCTTCGGCGGGCAAGGGCCGCCATAACCCGGGATACCGAAATCAGTCCTGGTCTGAAGAGCCCCTTGCGGGAGATTTTTGTTACCCGCCGTTATCCCCGCCGGTAACGAATGAAGCGATGAGGGTATATTAACCACCTGCCAGTGGATCCAACCGAGGCCTGTCGGCGCATCCCGATCATAGATTTTGAGAGCGAAGCTTTGGGTTCCTGCCGGCGCACCACTCCAGTTAAAAGAGGGGGCAAGGTTTCCACCACTGCACCCAAATCCATAAGGTGAACTCAGGGTTTGAGCCACGGGGAAATGGTTTTTTTCAAGCTCATGACTTGTCAGCGTAAAACCGGCTGCAAAAGCGACCTGACTCGACAACGCCAGGCATAATGTACTGATAACTGTAAGGTGATGTCTGGACATTTACTCTTCTCCATAGGGGGGTGATTAATATCCGAATGATAAGAGGAGAGAAAGAGCCCGCGCCGCCCTGAACCGGCCAGTCTTAGCTCCATAACGCCCAAAAATGATATTTGTAATTCTCTGATTTCACAGGATGACGACCATCTCGCCGACGGCAGCTCACCTTACGCGGTATTCCCGGTGCCTGTCTGCTGTGACAAAAGAACAGCATGATTTGTTCTTTTACCTATTGACCAATCAACTAGTAGGTAGGTATAGTGCAACCATGCGCTTAACCGGCATCAGGTAGCGATCGTCAGCTCCCCGGCCCGCTAAGTATTAACTCCGGCCCCAGCGGGGCTTTTCTCTCTTTCGCCTTGCGAGGTACATGATGAGTAAGTTGTTCACCCCCTACAATCTGTCAGGCATGCAGTTAAAAAACCGCGTGGTCATGGCCCCGATGACCCGCACCCGCACAATGAACGACGTGCCGGATGACGTCGTTGCACTTTACTACGCCCAGCGCGCCTCTGCGGGGCTGCTTATCACCGAAGGCATGCCCGTTTCTGAAGAAGGGCGCGGCTATCTGTATACCCCGGGGATCTACAACGCTGCACACGTTCAGGGCTGGCGCAAAGTGACCGATGCGGTACATGCGAAGGGCGGCCGTATTTTTGCTCAGTTGTGGCATGTGGGCCGTATGTCTCACGTCTCTCTTCAGCCAGGTCACATAGCGCCGGTTTCAGCGGGCACCGTTCAGGCGGTCAATACCACCGTTTTTGCGCTGACCGAATCCGGAGAACCGGGCCCGGTTGTACCAAGCCAGCCGCGCGCGCTGGAAACGCATGAAGTGAAACGCATCACGGCAGACTTCGTGCACTCCGCACGCCTGGCGATGGAGGCCGGTTTTGACGGCGTGGAAATCATGGCGGCGAACGGCTTCATTTTCGACCAGTTCCTCAGCAGTGAGCTGAACCCTCGCACTGATGAATACGGTGGCTCTGTGGAAAACCGTCAGCGGTTCCTGCTGGAAACGGTTGATGCCATCTCTGCGGCTATTGGTAGCAATAAGGTGGGCTTGCGCATTTCACCGTTCGGGCGGATTTACGACCTGGCGCCATATGAAGGTGAAGAAGAGATTTGGGCCAGTATCGCAGCGGCTCTCGGCCAGCGTCAGCTGGCTTATGTACATCTCTATTATCAGCCTGTTTATACCCAGGCACCGGTTCCTGCCGGGTTCAAAGCCGCGTTCCGTAAAACTCTGGGGGGCACGGTTATTGCCGCCGGCGGCTTCACCCGCGAGATTGCCGAAACGGCACTTGAGGCAGACGAACTGGATCTTGTCGCGTTTGGCGTGCCGTACATCGCCAACCCTGATCTGGTCGAAAGAATGCAGAACGGCTGGCCGCTGGCCGAAAGCGATCGCACGACGTATTACGGCGTGACGGGGTCACCAGAGAAAGGCTACACCGATTATCCCGCCTGGAAAGCCAACTAACGCCACGAAGCCGGTGGTATTTGCGGTGCCCACATAAACAGGCACCGCCAGACGAAATTAATAGGGTATTCAGGAGCCAATATGCAAACCCTTAAGCCGATTATTACGATAGATATCTGGTCAGATCTGGTCTGCCCCTGGTGCTGGATTGCCAAAAAGCGTTTCGAACAGGGCCTTGCCGCCTTTGAACACAAGGAACAGGTCGTGGTCCGCCACCACAGTTTCCGTATTTCCGGCGACCGGCCTGCCGTGCCGTTCCGCAAAGCCCTTTACAAGAAGTTTGGCGGGGAACATGGGGCGGAACTGATGATGAATCAGGTGGGCACGGCCGGGAAGACAGAAGGGCTCCAGTATAACTTTGACACCATGCTTTTTGGCGATACCGAAGATGCCCATACGCTGCTCGCG
Source organism: Kosakonia radicincitans DSM 16656 (assembly GCF_000280495.2). Taxonomy (NCBI): domain Bacteria; kingdom Pseudomonadati; phylum Pseudomonadota; class Gammaproteobacteria; order Enterobacterales; family Enterobacteriaceae; genus Kosakonia; species Kosakonia radicincitans. The sequence goes on along the minus strand of NZ_CP018016.1, from coordinate 3,463,098 downwards.
GCTGCGCGTCACGCCAATATGGGCGACGCCATGGCAGAACGGTTTTATCGGGCCAGTGTGACTGAGGGGCGTTCCATTTTCGATCCGCTGGAGCTCATTGCGTTAGCTACAGAAGTGGGCATGTCCAGAGCCGACGCTGTAAGTGCCCTTGCCAATGAGGCCTTCCGTGCATCGGTGGCCGAAGATGAAGCTCATGCCCGGTCGATCGGGGTCAGCGGGGTCCCGCTGTTCCTGCTCAATGAAAAATATGCCATCAGCGGCGCGCAATCTGCGGACAACTTCCTGAACGTGTTGAAGCAAGTCTGGGAAGAAAAAGCGGCTGAACTGGCAAAAACTGACGGCCAGACCTGCGGCGCTGACGGTTGCAGCATCTGACACCTGAACGAGCCGGCTGCATGACTGCCGGCAAATCTACCCTGCAAATAACGGAGTTCAAAATGAGCGATTATTTTAAAGGCAAAAAACTGCTTGTCGTGGGTGGCACCAGCGGTATGGGTCTGGAAACGGCGCGTATGGTGCTGAAAGCCGGTGGCAGCGTGGTACTGACGGGCAATAAAAAAGACAAGGCAGAAGCGGTTCAGAAAGAACTGAGCCCACTGGGTTCCGTGTCCGTGATTGCGGCAAACCTGATGACCGAAGAGGGCATGAACGCCATTCGTCAGGAGATTAATGCCAATCATCGCGATATCAGCCTGATGGTCAACGCGGCCGGGATATTCATGCCAAAAGGCTTTACCGAGCATTTGGAAGCGGATTACGACATGTACCTGACTCTGAACCGGGCAACCTTCTTCATCACGCAGGACGTGGTGAAGAACATGCTGGCCGACGGCCGTGAAGGGGCGATTGTGAACGTGGGCTCCATTGGGGCGCAAGCCGCACTCGGCGACTCACCGGCTTCCGCGTATTCCATGGCCAAAGCCGGCCTGCACGCGCTTACGCGTAATCTGGCCATTGAGCTGGCCGGTGCGGGTATCCGCGTGAACGCGGTCTCGCCAGGGATCGTGCATACCCCGATTTATGAGGGTTTTATGGCGAAAGAAGACATTGCTGGCGCAATGCAATCGCTGAACGCTTTCCATCCGCTGGGGCGTGTCGGCACGCCGGAAGATGTGGCCAATACCATCTTCTTCCTGTTGTCCGACAAAGCCTCTTGGGTGACTGGCGCAATCTGGGATGTCGATGCCGGTATCATGGCCGTTCGCAGATAAGCTCGTCGTAACCTCGCAAAGCCGCCCCATGATGGGGCGGCTGACAGGTATCTTGCTTGTAACTCAACCATTTTGAAAGTTAACATAATGAAAAAATTGAAATTTACCTTCAAAAATGCAGAAGGTGAGGAACTTGCCGGGTTGCTTGAATTGCCAGAAAATCCAAAAGCCTTTGCCCTGTTGGCGCACTGCTTTACCTGCGGGAAGGATCTGAAAGGTGCTGCACGCATTGCCAGGAAACTGACAGAAAATTCAATTGCGGTGCTTCGCTTTGATTTCACCGGGTTAGGCAACAGCGAAGGCGATTTTTCCAATACCAATTTTTCCTCGAATATTTCTGACCTGCTGTGCGCGGTCGATTATCTTCGTCGGGAATACGAGGCTCCTTCGCTGCTGATTGGTCATAGCCTTGGCGGTTCGGCAATCCTCTCTATTGCAGCCAAAGTGCCTGAAGCCAGAGCGGTCGTAACCATAGGTTCGCCAGGCGAATTGACGCATGTACAGCGGTTGTTTAAAGACAATATCGAAGATATCAGGAACCATGGCGCTTTCCCGGTAGAGCTTGCAGGTCGGGTATTCACGCTAAAAAAGCAAATGCTGGATAACATTCAGGAGCATAAAATAGCGGAAAAGGTATTTACCATGAATAAGCCACTGCTGATTTTTCATGCTCCCAATGATGATACTGTGCTGATTGAACAGGCAGAGAAAATTTTTAAAGCCGCCAGACACCCCAAAAGCTTTATTTCACTGGGTGAAGCAGATCATCTTCTGACGCATCCTCAAGATGCGGAATATGTTGCCGGGATTATCGTTGCCTGGAGTTCTGCTTACATTTAGAGGGCGTGTAAAGTTTCGTGAAGCTGCAGGTGCTGTCGTTGGCCACTGAATAAATGGGCATAGCATTTTGGTTGCACATACAAAACTGCGTAGCATGCTTTCTTTACGCGAAAAAAGCCCTGCTTAGATGCTGGGCTAAGGGCACAGTAGCTACGGTTTATTTTTATTATTTCCCTGGCCTTGCTCAACTTCCAGGTTTATTACCTTCAGGTTGATATTCAATTAATTTAACTTTAACGCTCTCTTATTTTCCTGGAAAAATTGAAGTCAATTCGCGGGCGGTATCAACCAGAAGCTCACCGTTTTTGTACATCTCGCTCACTTCTCCGTTCTTGCCGGTAGCATTTTCAGGTCGTTCAATAAACTGCCCCAGAGGAGTCGCGTTCTCATCCAGTACCACGGCAAACGGAATTTTGACTTTATCGACACCAAAGTGTGCCTTAAAGACGGCTTCAGCCTTGTCGCGGGTGATAATACCCAGACGTATTGCCGGCGCTGACGCGGCAATGGCATGGATAACGGGCAGGTTTTTATGGCAGTCGGGGCACCACATTTCAGCAGCTACCAGAATGCTGTACGAACCCGGAAGTTGTGAGAGCTTACTGATGACATCGTCAGGTAATGCCTCGTTGGCAAGCCCCTCAAAATGCCGTAATGCATTGCGGTCTTCTTCTGCTCCGCTGCCAACAAATTCGTTATAATCTGATGCTGCTTCGAGCAGTACGTTGAAATCTTGCATATGTTCTCCTTTGTTAGTAACGGGTCTACGGCTTCACATAAATCTGGCAATGATAAAGGACAATTCTCCAGGCATGACCTGAAAAAGCGTACCATTTTAGTGTCTGGCTGCCATAAGTAGATATTGTCATCCTACCTACTAATTGATAGATTATCACGTAATTTGTTAATTTTGAGGCGTCAAGCTAATGGGCCGGTCTGTTGGATTCAAGATAGTGATAGCAATGATGGCATTCGCAGCCAATTCTGTGCTCTGTCGGATTGCGTTGAAAGGCGAACATATTGATCCGGTGACGTTCAGTGACCTTCGCCTGATGAGCGGGGCGGTGGTCTTATTACCACTGTTGTTGAGACGTGAGGGGAAAAAGCAGGGCGTCTGGAGCTTGAAAAGCGGGTTCTTTCTTATGGCCTACGCCCTGTGTTTCTCCCTTGCCTATATCCATTTGGATACAGGAACAGGTGCTTTACTCTTGTTTGGCGTTGTGCAGCTGGCGATGGTGGCCCATGGCCTTTTCCATGGGGAAAGGCTGTCTTTTTCCAGAGCAACGGGGCTTGGGCTGGCTGTAGCCGGCATGGCTGCTCTCCTCTTACCTGGTGCCAAAGAGCCCCCCCTGTGCAGCGCTGTTCTGATGGCGCTTTCAGGCCTTGCCTGGGCGGCTTATACCCTCTGCGGAAAGCGCTCTCCTGATGCTACGCAGGCCACTGCGGCAAACTTCATCCTTGCTGTACCTTTTGCCCTGGTGTTGTCGCCGTTCATTAGCCAGGGAGCGCACTTCGACGGTATTGGAATTCTCCTGGCAGTACTCTCTGGTGCGGGTGCTTCTGCCGGAGCCTATGTGTTGTGGTATTCACTTTTACCTCGTCTTGAGTCTGTTACAGCCAGTACGGTTCAGTTGAGTGTGCCCTGTCTGGCGATGCTGGGAGGCGTCACATTTTTGGGCGAGTCAATGAGCCTCAGAATGGCTTTTTCAACCCTGGCAGTTCTTGCAGGCATTCTGTTGGTGATCAAGGCTCCGGTTCGGAAAATACGGCACTGATATTAACGTGCCAGTCATGACTTGATTACTCTGCAAATGGTTTTTTAGATTTTAAAGCAATGGAATATCTAATTGTTAGCAAAAGTCAGTGGCGCTGTAACCTCATTTGATAAACTAACCGGGTAACCTCTATGAAATATGATTTTGATGAAGTAGTGGACAGGACTGGAACAGATAGCTTAACCGTCGACGGCTGGCGCGAATATATGTTCGGTGACCATGAAAGCCCCTTGCCGGAAGTACCGGCCACTGGTTTTATAAACCTCTGGGTAGCAGACATGGCTTTTCCCACACCCGATCCGGTGCTTGAAGCCATACGTTCCCGGTTAGATAAAAAAATTCTTGGCTACACCCGCGTTTATGACAGAGATTACTATGATATTTTTGGGGCCTGGTGTGAAAGGAATTACGGATATCGGTTTCCGGAAGAGAGCATTGTTTTCTCCCCTGGTATTATCCCTGCGCTTAACCGCCTTGTTCCGTTACTGACCCATGAAGAAGACAGCATCCTCATCCTGACCCCTTCTTATGCACCGTTTAAAAAAGCTGGAGAGTATAGCGGTCGTCGTGTCGTCGATTGCCCGCTTAGCAACAACGAAGGCGAATGGGCGGTAGATTTTGAGGCAATGGAACAAACTCTGTGCGATTACCAGCTGCGAATTAAAGCCTTCTTCCTCTGTAACCCGCATAATCCGACCGGACGTGTCTGGCGACGTGATGAGTTGCAGAAAATGATAGCGTTATGCATTAAACATGATGTGTGGGTTATTTCTGATGAAATCCACTGTGATTTATCCCGCTCGGGCGTCACGCACATCCCCGCCGCGTCAGTTTTTCCTGAAAATCATAAAATTATCACCTGCATGTCGACCAGCAAGACGTTCAACCTGGCGGGTAATCTGCTGGCAAATATCATGATCCCTGATGCCTCAGTGAGAGCAGAATGGCTTCGCCTGCATGATGATTTTATCTCACCGTTGAGTCTGGTGGCTAACAAGGCCGCCTGGTCCGAGTGCGATGAGTGGTTGACTCAGCTCAGGCTCTACATTGACGAGAATTTCCGTTTTCTACAGGACTATCTGAGAACATATCATCCGCTGGCCCGTTTTATCATTCCGGAAGGGACCTATCTGGCATGGATTGATATCTCTCCTCTGCTGGATGTCAGTAATCAGGAAGAAGTAACCCTCTTTTTTGCCAGACATGCGGGTGTATTGCTTGAAGGGGGACAAATGTTTGTCAGTAACGGAGACGGGTACATACGTCTTAATCTGGCTTGTCCACGCGCCGTGCTTGCCGAAGGGCTTAGCCGCATAAGCAACGCATTGAGTGCCAGTTCTACCGGAACCATAACCACAACAATGTAGCCAGGAGAACAGGATGACGAAACACTATGACCAGAGAGACTGGATAGGACGCTGAACAATTCTGATTTTAGCATGCCAGCGTATCAATTGTGTACGACAAAGAAACTGATTGGGGTCGTTGGGGGCGAAAAAGACGAAGGTATTATTGACGCTCTTAAATGTGCTGATTGCTGATTTTGATACGGCTATTAGGCTCCTAGGGTAATAGCCGCCTCGTCTGAATCACTCAATATCGGCGTGCCGTTCCTTCATTGTCTCATTCGTTTCATTAAGATTGGCCATTAATGCCAGAACCATACTGTCATAGGTCAGCAGGGAAGCCTGTTCGAAGAGAGAGGCCATCGGTTGAACGCTATGGACTGCCGGGATAGTGAGCACGTAATCCGCCAGGGTCGCCAGAGTTGAATCTGGTGAGGTAGTGATGAGCGCAATATAAACGCCATTATTCTTAGCAATTTTCACCTGGTTGATCAGGCGTTGGGTCTCTCCGGAGCCTGAACCAACGATCATCAGGTCGTTTTTGCGGGAATGCGGAGCGCTGATTTCCCCGACCACACTGACGGACAGGCCAAGATGCATCAGCCGGTTAGCAAAAGCGTTTATCATTTGCCCTGAACGTCCAGCACCGGCAAGAAATACATGACCGGCAGTAATAATAGAATCAACAAGTGTGCTAAATTCTTTCTCATCGATTTTATCCACAAGTGAAGATAACTCTTTCAAAACGAGGGAGTACTTTTTCATTATGGTCATTCTTTTATTGAAAAAGGCAGACAGGGTATATCTGCCTTTTGTTTATCAGGATGCGGCAAGCATTTCTTCAACATATTTCCCGACTTCGTGCGTTTTAAGGTTACGGCACGACTCGATGAACGAAATATCCTGGAAGAGCGTAAAGAGTCGGCGCAGCACAGACATATGCTGATCGCTTGTGGCGAATGCGAGATTAAACATAATGCTGCATTCAACTGTGAGGTCAGCATCTTCCATCTGACCAAACACGACCTCTTTATCAAAACGTACGATGCTTATGCTGTTGGTTTTTACCAGCGTATAGTCCGCATGTGGAATGGCAATGCCCTGACCATTCGCCATCAATAAACCGGTTGGATAAGTCTTCTCACGCTCCAGGCAGGCCTGTATATAGACGGGCGTGATATAGCCTTTTTCCAGCAGCTTCTGGCCTGCAAACTCAATTGCAGCATGCCAGTCAGCGATCGTACCCTCGACGTCGTTTACCAGAATCTCAAGTTTCATCATTTCACCTGGCCAAGCATTTCTTCTTTAACAGCATCAAAGATTTCATCTTCGCCCAGACCCGTTAACAGGCCTGCTCCCACAATCACACGCGTGGTGATGCCTGGGTTATCCAGCTTGGTTGAAGAAACGATCAGGTCATAGCTGTTAAACGTGTCCGTGGTACAGGCCATTAAAGAGGATTTATCTACCTGCGCTTCGATATTCTGTTCTTTCAGATAGTCCTGCAGGACAGAAACCATAATGGAAGAGGAGGCAATACCGTTTCCGCATACAACTAAAATCTTTTTCATTTTCAGGTACCTTCTGAGGTTTTAAGCCGTTTTTTCTGCCTCAGTTTTCAACTGACGGCGCGCTTTCTGTTTGAGTAAGTAGCCTACGGACAACAACAACACAGCGGCGAGAGCATAGCCTGCGATACCAACATGGCTGAGGCCAGCAAAAAGGCCGGTGAACGGGTTAGCTGACGGGTTAAGCGATGAGTACATCACGCTGGCATCAGGATTTGTGCCGAATTTCTGGAACACTTCATTCGTTGCCGGAGCCATCCAGGAAGCGATGTATAAGCCGCTGCCAAACAGGATGATGGAGGTCACCCAGGTTCTAATAATGTTGCCATTAAAAACAGGCACCATACAGGCAATAAAGAATACGAACTGTGAGAGGTCCCCCAGCGGCATCACGCGGTTGCCAGGAAGAACAACGGCGAGGATAACAATGACCGGGATCAGCAGCAGTGCAGGCGCAATAACTGAAGGATGACCAACAATCAACGCGGTATCCATCCCGACAGTGATCTCACGATCCGGGAAACGTTTAACCAGTTTCTTACGCGCCACGTTGGACAACGGAACCAGACCTTCCATCATGATTGAGGTCATGCGTGGCAGCAGGAGCATCACTGCGGCAAGGTACATACCCAGCTGCAGGCTGGCGATAATGGTGTGATACGGAGATTCCCAACCATAACCACAGAAGCCAAGAAGAATACCAATAATGAAACCAACCATGGTCGGATCGCCCAGGATACCAAAGCGTTTCTGAATGCTTTCCGCTGTAACGTTCAGATTACGGAACCCAGGTATGCGATCGTAAATCCAGTTAAACGGATAAGCGAAAAGCAAATAGGTATTTGCAACCGGATGGGAGATGGCAACGCCTTTTGGCAGGTTGAAGAATTTCTCGTTGTTTTTGGCACCCAGGTCAGCCGCAATAAGTGCCCAGACATGGAACAATGCAGCCGTAAGAACACCATAAAGGAAGCTGCCGGAATAAACCCCAACGATCGCTCCCATAGAGGCATTCTGATGAAGATTAAACACGTCAACGTTTACACAGTCCGTTAGACGGGCCACCAACATGGCAATATTCACGGCAACGCACAGAGGAATAATTATCGCCCCCATGTTTGAGCCAAAACCCATTACGGCGGTGGCTGCGCCACCAACGTCAATGGCGCTCAGTGAGGAACCGGTAGCCTCAGCAAGTCCCGTAACCGCTGGCTGCATTTTTTCAAGCATCAGCTTGATGGTCATGGTTAATGCAATAAAGCCGATGCCGACTTTAATGGCTGATGATATACACTCTGACAGGGGGCGCCCCAGAAGTTTCATCAGAATAAGGAAGATGACCGGTATAAAAATAAAATTACCCAGGTCATTGATAAACTGTGTGATCAGTTCCATTTTTTAGCCCTCAGATTTCTCATCATCTGGTCTGAAACCCATATTCCATCGAACATCTTCAGGTTTCGTCAGTAATGCGTTGTCACTCCGTTCTGCTTCCAGTAGATTCTTTTTGGAATTTTCCCTTGCAGTTGCAAAGTCGAACGCGTTGTCATACCAGGCATCAACGATCATTTTTGTGTATTCAAGATCATTAACTCTGCAGCCAAGTCCAATCACCTGTGCATTGTTACTGAGTCTTGCTCGCTTGGCCGAGTAGGGATTGGTGACGGCGACAGCACGGATCCCCCAGTGCTTATTTATCTGGCATGTAAAGCCAATTCCGGTACCGCAAATGTAGATACCGAGGCGGCATTCGTCCCGCTGAATCACACCTGCCATTTCATCCGCAAGACGAGCGAAATTGTTGAAACCGTCTTCTTTGCGTTTCACGGGATCGTACACGACCTCGGCATTTTTCTCTTCTTCGAGATACTTTTTAATTTCCTCCTTACGATCAAATCCAACATCATCACATGCGATTGCAATTTTCGTTTTCATCTCAAACAACCTGTCATTAAGAACTTAAGCCAAGTATGATGTTGGTATATATTGGTTGTCAACTGAGATCAAAATCACAAAATTTATAACTTATTGATTTGCATCGAATTAAAAACCAATAAAAGCTAATATTAGCCAATTTAATGGTGTTATACAGGAGGGAGATATTTACCGGCTGTGTTGATGTAAATTGATGTAAATTTATTAATTATCTGATTTTAATGAGTTTTAATGGATTTAACCCTTGTTCTCACGAACGACAGTTCCCAGAACTCTGGCTACTCATCTTTCCCTTTAGTTTGTTTTAGTTTGCATCTTATGTGCTATGATTCGCTTCATTACATTGAGTTGAAAGGTTATAGGGGGAAGGATGTACCTGGTTGAAGAAAGGAGAAAGTTGATCCTTGAAGAGATTATTTCGGCGGGTACCGTTTATGTTAGCGACCTTGCCAAAAAGTATGAGGTCACTTATGAAACCATCCGTAAAGATCTCACCCATCTTGAAAAAAAAGGTCTGCTGGTTAAAAGCCACGGAGGGGCGACATTAAAACAGGGCGCTGTCGAGCATCCTTTCCAGGTAAGGGAAAAGGAAAACAGTACTTTCAAACAAGCCATAGCCAGAAAAGCTCTGGAATTTATCCCCCCCAATAGCTCAATGATCATTGGTACCGGGAGTTCTAACTATGAACTAGCCAATTTGTTGTGCATGAAATCTGGCTTTAAAATTTTTACCGATTCTTTGCCCGTGGCCAGCGTGCTGATCGAGTCAGAAAACCAGGTCTTTTTGTTCGGCGGAGAACTGAGGAAGAAAAGCTCTTCTGTCTTTGGTGGGTGGGCTGTGTCAATGATTAATGATATTAACGTTGATCTCTGCTTCATCGGCACTGATGGCTTCAACAATATGACAGGTCCATCAACTCCGTCCTCCTCGGATGCCTTTCTGGATCGAACGATCATTGCCCATTCCGAGAAGAAATATATCCTGGGCGATTATACTAAATTCCAACGAAGTAGCTTATTTAAGATCTGCGACTGGTCTGAGATTACCGCGCTGATAACGAATGATATTGCTGATAAAGACGGTATTGCCGAGGTTGCGAAGCATACGACAGTTGTAACTTGTTGATTCTGAATTCAATAATTTCAATATTTACGATAAGGATGAAACGGATGTTATCTCGTGAGTCAGGAAGGGACGGTGCCACACAATCCTTCATTAAGGATAGATCTTCCCCGACACGCAAACCATAGTGAAATGTAGGATGGAATATTCCATGAACTTCGCGGATGTACCGAAATGTTGCGTTATGAAGTCATCGAAGTCCATAATTAAACTTTAGCAACTGACTGATTCATAGATAATTTTCTGAAAGAGAGGAACTCATGAACTTAATATCAAGCCCAGCATATTTAACATAAGATAGATTATACGAACTAACTATTTGATATTAAAAGGATTAATAATCTCTCTTAGCTTAGTTATCTCCAGGGCTCGTGTCGTGATGTATCCTGAGACTGACTGAGAATACGGATGATTGTGACCACTGCATACGATGACACGAAGTAGATCATGTGCTTCTCCACCGGCTGCGAGTAGATATCCTCTCCCAGTTCCGGGCGCTGCGTTCCAATGTTATGCGTGGCCAGCACGTCAAACACCGCCGCTATCCGACCAATATACTCATCCGCCTGCGCCACCCCGAACTGTCTGAAGCTGTAGTCCCAGATAATAGCCAGATCTTCTTCTGCTTTTGGTGTCAGCTCAATCCCTTTCATTTGCCGCCCTGGCTTTAACCTTCATCAGGAAAGCATCCTTGTTCCATGGCTTTGCGTCGCCGCTGCTGATCCCCTCAGCCAGCAGATCACGTAACGCCTGCAGACGGGATTCAGCCTGTTTCTCACGCAGTAGTCGCAGTGCGTCACGCATTACCTCGCTCTGGGTGCGATAATCACCGGCTTTGACCAGTGAATCGATAAATTCACGCAGTTCATCGCCAACATCAACTGTCATCGTCCGGGCCATGAGGTCTCCTGTAACTGATGTAAGATTTGTTCTTACATGCAGTATATCAGTGTAGCGCCCTTCTTTCATTCCTTGTTCTGGCATCAGCCCAAAAGGATTATCACAGGATCCGACTTTGGCTTTTTTCGGATCCCGGATGACAAAACGCATGATATTTCCTGTAAATGCAATTATTCATAACATTTATATTCATATATGTTAAAAGTGCGAAATTAGCATCAGTTGTTGGTTATTATTAAGATTTCAGCAACAAACCGTATCCCACCCGCTTCGTTAAAAAAACCGAAGGTCATCAGAAGCGCTCACTGATCGTTCCGGGCTGAGACGGTGGCAGCGTCACGGGTAATGTCTCTATTTTATTGGTCGTGAGGAAGGCCGGATAATGGCCAAACTAAGAAGCCATAGCATTGGGGGCAGCCTGCTGATCTGGTATGATCGAGCAGAGGCTCATCTCAATGAGCAATCCCCGCAACAAATTTTTTCGGGGTGCAACAGACCCTTTAGTGTCCAGGCCTGAAAAAAAAGAAAGCACGGTCTCTGAGAGACTACGGTCCTTACGCAACCATACCGGTTAGCAAGCTTTATATTTTCATTATGACTATCTGTATAACAGGGGAATGAATGTGATTAAAAAAATATGCGAAGTGATTGATGGAGAGTATGTCTGTGACATTGATATCAGTGTGGAAGAATGGAAAACTTTATTAACAAATGATAAAGTTTTTGACACAAAAAGTATTGCAGCGTTAAAAAAATGGTTTATTGAGCCAAATCATTCCTGCACATGCTTCGATATTGGTAAGAAGTACGACCTGCACAGCATGAGTGCTAATGGAGTCATAAACGGACTGGGTGGCAGAGTTCAAAAAGAACTTGGTAGATTCGAGGTTAAAGGTGTCGGAAATATCGCATCCGGTACAAAATTCATTACCGTAATGAAGAGTAAAGAAATCGGCGGAAAACCCAAAAGAAACTTATGGACAATTCGTGAGGAACTTGTTCAGGCAATTAACGAACTGGATTTTTTTGGTACAACAGAAATGGCCAGCAGTGAGTATTACTCTGACGATGAGTTGATCAATGCCATAGAGAAAAGTAATATCTTTGACAACGTTCAGACGTTTGAATATACAGGGGAAGCCAAACCAAAGAAAAATGCAATAGAAGTAAAAAATGGCCTCTCGTATCCCAGGAGTAAAGGCGTATCCCAAAATGCGCTGAATAAAGCAGGTTACAGATGTGAAGTCGATAGTGACCACCCAACATTCAGAAGGCGAAATTCATCCTTAAATTACACAGAACCTCATCACATTGTACCTATGTCCAGGCAAGATGCTTTTGACACATCTCTTGATGTTGAAGAAAATATCATATCTCTGTGTTGCAATTGCCATAAACAAATTCACCTTGGTCAGGGTTATGAAGATATGCTGAAAGAAATATACACTGCGCGAAAAAGGTTATTAAAAAAAGTTGGTATTGATATATCACTGGAAAACTTGATTCTTTATTACAAAATGGAAAGTAAGTGAGATTCAAACGAGAGTGATACCTTCGTTTTATTGGTCGGGATGAACAGCAGATGATGTTTCCGGCAAGTATCGGGTCCAGAAACTTTCTGTTAAAAAAGAGGTAAAAGTAGTCTTGAGCCCTGACTGCGAATTGCCATTGCGCATGACCAGAGAACAGGACGAACCCCTGCCAAACCCAGGCATGAGAAACGCTTTTAAAACATAGACTTAATTAAAATCAGCAATTCCCATCGAAATAATAAGCAAGCAGAATTGGCTCAGGTGAATTTCACTCGGTGCAGTGCATGCGTTGGGGGTTTTAAAAGGAAAAACCCGAAATGAATCGGGTTTTGATTAATTAACGATTAACAGGTTCCCGTGCCCGGGAACACTCTGACTGTACGCGCAATATATTATTTCCGCAATCATTATTTTTGATTACCAAGCCATTTATTCATCTGCTCAATTTCACCTTTTTGAGCTTTAATGATGTCCTGCGCGAGCTTTCTCATTTCCGGATCTTTTCCGTATTTTAGCTCGGTCTCAGCCATTGCTATTGCCCCTTCATGGTGTGCTACCATGCCTTTCGCAAAAGCCTTGTCGGGATCGGAATCTTTTACAGCGGCCATCATTTTGTCATGCATACCTTTCATGCCGGACATATATTCCTGTGACGATGCCGATGAGGATATATCTGACATTTTCATTTCTGAATGTTCTGCGGAAATCGCTGGCAGGGATAACATCAGTATAACAAAAAGCGAATTTGTGATTTTCATATAATAAACCCTTTCAGATGGTTACCGGATAAGTTTAGCTGAGTCAGACAAAAAAGCCCCCTGAAGGGGGCAAAAAATAACAACATATCCGTATAAGGGACAATCTATCAAGGAAAGGGTAACCGCACGGAAACTTCAGTTGTCATCAGCCCGCATTGATCATGCGGCGGTGTGCATCAGCCATAGCCTGATGGGGGCCGGACTGACCGTTATTCGTAAATTCATGGGCAACAGCTGCTCTTTCATGTTCATTCATCGCCGCAAACGAAGTCGCCGGACGGGAAGCGTTAACGGTGCCAGTTCCCATCATCTTCTGATGACTTTCCGCCATTTTTTTATGTGCATCTGCTGAACCATTGTTCATGGTTTCATGAACAATAATAGCCTGTTCATGCTGATCCATACCGGCCATCCGTGGAGCTGCCCCCTGGATGGCGGCTGGAGTTGAAGAAGACTGCATCTGATGGGCCGGAGCCTGAGCATTATTGACACGCTCATGGATATTTACAGTTTCAGTGGCCCAGGCCGTAGAAATTAAGCTCAAACCTAACACTGATGCTAAGACGATATTTTTCATGGTAACTCTCCATTTCTGAATTAGTGATGTCCGTGAATTTCGATCTGTGTCCTCAGTAGTACAACTGACAACTCTACAGACCTTATTCCGCCGGGATGAGGCTTTAATACAACTCCTGGCTTGTGCTGATGCCGTGTATGGATGAAGTAATAATGCCTTCCTGATAAGTTGCACTAATTATATCGAATAGCTTCTGTTTGCTGCATGACAGGCTAATGACATCTTTGTCATTTAAATCTTTATTCTCAGTACTGGGTTTCCGGAATCATTTTCTCCAGTCTGGGCACGGATAGGATAAAACGAGTTGAACGTACGTCCGATTCCACCTGCACTCTTCCGTGATGTGCTTCCACGATGGACTTCACAATCGCAAGGCCGATGCCGCTGCCTTCTCCTTTTCGTTGTCTGGACGGATCTACCCGATAAAAACGGTCAAACAGCCTTGATAAATGCTCTTCAGGGATTGGTTTCCCCGGATTTTCAATCACAAGGTCAAAAAAGCTCTCCTGCTCTCTTATTGAGACGGTGATTGCCTGTCCCTCCGGGGTATAACGCAGGGCATTGGATAACAGATTATTGATCGCCCTTCTGAACATTTGTGGATCTCCCTCAACCAGGCAGGGCATCCCGTTAAATTTGAGCGTGATATTGCGTTCTTCGGCCCAGGCTTCGAAAAACTCGAAGACTTTCATGACTTCCGCTCTGAGGTCAAACATGACCCTGTCAGGTATCAGCTGATTATTATCTGCCTGTGCCAGGAACAGCATATCGCTGACCATTTTGGTCATCCGGTTATACTCTTCAAGACTGGAATAGAGGACATCCTCAAGTTCCCTCTGTGTTCGATCCTGACTCAGTGCGATTTCAGTCTGCGTCACCAGATTGGTGATGGGCGTTCTGATCTCATGCGCGATATCGGCAGAGAAATTGGCCTGGCGGGTAAAGACATCCTCAATCTTTCCAATCATATGATTGAACGAGATAACCAGTTGCTCCAGCTCAATGGGAACGCGTGTCGGTTCCAGTCGCGCATCAAGATTCTCGGAGGTGATGTTTTTAATGGCATTGCTGACATTACGAAGGGGCAGGTGCCCCTGACGGACAGCGATTCGAATGATCAGAACAATCAACAGGCTTATCACGACGGCAATCGCAATCAGGTTCTTTTTCAGCGCATCGAGGTAATGGAGATGGAAATTAATGGATAGGCCAGTCAGCATGACATAGTTCTGCTGTTTGCCCTGAAATATCGCCTGACCAGAGGAGGCGATAATCCTGTATGTTTCCATCTTCATTTCGGACCCGGTATCCATCGGTCCCGCAGGATCCTCCACCGTCCAGAGAAAGACATCCCGTGCGCGGCTGTGCTCGCTAAAATCTGCTGAATTCACTGCCGGGCGTAGTGCCGCCCCCTGAGCTGAGCTAAAGAGCACTTCCCCCCTGGGATTGAGGAGCAAAAGGGCAACGTTGCGGTAGCTGGCAATTGATTCCTTTATTTTGCTTATTTTTTTATCATCCGGATCCACCGGGGACTGCAGTATACGGTTCAGTGTGGTGCTGATTTGTTGAAGATCGCTGACATCCTGCTCGGCAAAATGATTTTCAACAGAATGCAGCATAAACCAGGTGAAGGCGATAAAAGCCAGTATCGTGGACAGGCTGATAAAAAAGGTCAGCCGCAGAGCGAGTGAGAAAGGGCGTCTGGAAGGTTTGCTATGCATCCGGGACCTCCAGCATGTAGCCCACGCCCCGGACTGTCTGGATCAGCTTTGTCCCGTAATCGTTGTCTATTTTAGCGCGGAGTCGCTTTACTGCGACATCGATCGCATTAGTGTCGCTGTCAAAATTCATGTCCCAGACCTGAGAGGCAATCAGGGAGCGGGGAAGAACCTCTCCCTGATGGCGAATGAAGAATTCCAGCAGGCTGAACTCTTTACTGGTGAGCACAATGCGGTTTCCGGCGCGACTGACTTTTCTGGATACGAGATCAATCGAGAGGTCAGCCACCCTAAACTGGCTTTCCGTGATCATCGTGTTTCCCCGCCTCAGAAGGGTTCTCACCCGGGCGAGCAGTTCGGCAAACGCAAAGGGTTTAACCAGATAATCGTCCGCACCCAGTTCCAGTCCTTTGACCCTATGTTCGATCGTGCCGAGGGCTGTCAGCAGTAAGACCGGCATACCCTTTCCGGCAGTGCGCAGCATGCGGATGATATCCCAGCCGTTCACATCAGGTAGCATGATATCCAGAATGACTAAATCATACTCGGCTGTCATGGCGAGATGATATCCGGTAAGACCATTATCAGCGTGATCCACTACGAACCCTGCCTCTGTAAGCCCTTTGCTGAGATATTCACCTGTTTTAATTTCGTCTTCGACGATCAATATTTTCATCTTGCTCCCCGGCTGGCTGCTAATGTCATTCTATTGCGCCCACGATCGTTATCAACGGATTACAGCAAAAATGACAACATTGTCATTATCCTGTCACTCGGCAAACAGAGAGCGTTAGGTAAAGTACCCCTATCAATACTCTGGACTTCATTTGAACCATTTACCAGGTCTGCCTGGACGAGAAGCGTTATGTTCAAATTAAAATTACTCAGCATTAGCACGATATTCATCCTGGCAGGCTGCGTGTCGCTTGCGCCTGAATATCAGCGGCCCGCAGCACCGGTACCCCAGCAGTTTTCACTGTCCCATAACAGCCTGACGCCAGCGGTAAATGGCTATCAGGATACGGGCTGGCGTAACTTTTTTGTCGATCCCCAGGTTACCCGGTTGATCGGTGAAGCTCTGACTAATAACCGTGATTTGAGAATGGCTGCCCTGAAGGTTGAAGAGGCCCGGGCCCAGTTCAACGTCACGGATGCAGATCGTTATCCCCAACTGAATGCCTCATCCGGGATCACATACAGCGGTGGTCTGAAAGGTGACAAGCCGACCACACAGGAGTACGACGCGGGTCTGGAGCTCAACTATGAGCTCGATTTTTTTGGCAAACTTAAGAACATGAGTGAGGCTGATCGCCAGAACTACTTTGCCAGCGAAGAAGCCCGTCGTGCCGTACACATCCTGCTGGTCTCCAACGTTTCACAGAGCTATTTCAGCCAGCAACTGGCGTACGAACAACTCCGTATTGCGCGGGAAACGCTGAAAAATTATGAACAGTCTTATGCATTCGTTGAGCAACAACTGGTGACCGGGAGTACGAACGTTCTGGCGCTTGAACAGGCCAGGGGGCAAATCGAAAGTACCCGCGCCGAAATAGCCAAACGAGAAGGCGATCTGGCTCAGGCAAACAATGCCCTGCAACTGGTGCTGGGAACGTACCGCGCAGTTCCGTCAGAAAAAGGGATGAAAGGTGGTGAAATCGCGCCAGTAAAACTGCCCCCAAACCTGTCGTCACAAATTTTGCTGCAGCGCCCGGATATCATGGAAGCGGAATATCAGCTTAAAGCGGCTGATGCCAGTATTGGCGCAGCGCGAGCGGCCTTTTTCCCGTCCATTACCCTGACCAGTGGCCTTTCCGCAAGCAGTACGGAGTTGTCCAGCCTCTTTACGTCAGGAAGCGGAATGTGGAATTTTATCCCTAAAATTGAAATTCCTATTTTTAATGCCGGCCGGAACAAAGCCAATCTGAAACTGGCTGAAATTCGCCAGCAACAGTCGGTGGTTAATTACGAACAAAAAATTCAGTCGGCCTTTAAGGATGTTTCCAACACGCTTGCGCTGCGCGATAGTCTTAGCCAGCAACTCGAGGCACAGCAGCGTTATCTTGATTCACTCCAGATAACCCTCCAGCGAGCCCGGGGATTATATTCAAGTGGTGCAGTCAGCTACATAGAAGTGCTGGATGCAGAACGCTCCCTGTTCACTACGCAGCAAGCCATTCTCGACCTTACCTATTCCCGACAGGTTAACGAAATTAATCTGTTCACCGCACTGGGTGGCGGTTGGGTAGAGTAAATTATATTCAACATATCAGGAAATTAAAAATGCGTAACTCACTTAAAGCCGTTTTATTTGGTGCTATCTCTGTCATGTTTTCTGCCGGTCTTCATGCTGAAGTACATCAGCATGGTGATATGAACGCTGCCAGTGATGCTTCGGCACAGCAGGTTATCAAGGGCACCGGTGTCGTTAAAGACATTGATATGAATAGTAAAAAGATCACCATTTCGCACGAAGCAATCCCTGCTGTGGGCTGGCCTGCAATGACCATGCGCTTCACTTTTGTTAATGCAGACGACGCTATTAATGCCCTCAAAACCGGCAACCATGTTGATTTCTCGTTTATTCAGCAGGGCAATATCTCCTTGCTCAAAAGCATTAACGTTACGCAATCCTGATTGACAGTCCGGAACAGATATAACCAGTGCGCCTGAACATTCATAAAGTCATCATAGTGATTTAATGATCAGGCGCATATGCCAGGGGTTTTGATTTTTCAGCGAGAAATTGTATGGCTTCTTTAAAGATAAAATATGCTGCAATAATTATCAGCAGCCTCATAGCAGGAGGCCTGATATCGGTTACTGCCTGGCAGTATATCAACTCATCACAAAAAACAGTACAAACAGAACAAAAGGCACCGGAGCGAAAGGTTCTTTTCTGGTATGACCCGATGAAACCGGATACCAAATTTGATAAACCCGGAAAATCGCCTTTTATGGATATGGACCTGGTGCCAAAATATGCTGATGAAAGCGCCGAGAAAAGCAGTGGCGGGATCCGTATTGATCCAACGCAGGTTCAGAACCTGGGATTAAAAACACAAAAAGTCACGCGCGGGATGCTGAATTATACTCAGACCATTCCGGCTAATGTCAGTTACAACGAGTATCAGTTTGTCATTGTACAGGCGCGCTCTGACGGATTCGTCGAAAAAGTGTATCCCCTGACGATTGGCGATCATGTGAAGAAAGGCACTCCGCTTATCGATATCACCATTCCTGAATGGGTTGAGGCACAAAGTGAGTTCCTGCTGCTATCCGGTACAGGCGGTACGCCAACCCAGATAAAAGGGGTGCTGGAGCGACTTCGTCTGGCTGGCATGCCGGAAGAGGATGTTCAGAGGCTGCGTGCAACCCGCACAATCCAGACCCGTTTTTCCATTAAAGCACCTATTGATGGTGTCATTACTGCGTTTGACCTGCGCACCGGAATGAATATTTCGAAAGATAAAGTAGTGGCTCAGATTCAGGGGATGGATCCGGTCTGGATCAGCGCTGCAGTGCCAGAATCTATCGCCTATCTGCTTAAAGATACGTCGCAGTTTGAAATTTCGGTACCGGCTTATCCGGATAAAACATTCCATGTCGAAAAATGGAACATTCTTCCCAGCGTGGACCAGACAACCCGTACGCTTCAGGTCCGTCTCCAGGTTTCCAATAAGGATGAGTTTCTTAAACCGGGCATGAATGCCTACCTGAAACTGAATACCCGGAGCCAGGATATGCTGCTGATACCAAGCCAGGCCGTTATCGATACCGGTAAAGAACAGCGCGTGATTACTGTCGATAATGAAGGCAAGTTTGTGCCGAAACAGATCCAGGTGCTGCATGAATCACAGCAACAGTCCGGCATTGGCTCCGGCCTGAATGAAGGCGATACCGTGGTGGTCAGTGGCCTGTTCCTCATTGACTCCGAAGCCAATATTACGGGCGCGCTGGAACGTATGCGCCACCCTGAAAAAACAGAAAACAGTATGCCAGCAATGTCTGACCAGCCTGTAAATATGCATTCAGGGCACTGAGGAGACGACGATGATTGAATGGATTATCCGGCGCTCTGTCGCCAACCGTTTCCTGGTCATGATGGGTGCCCTGTTTCTCAGCATCTGGGGCACATGGACGATTATTAACACGCCGGTCGATGCCCTGCCTGACCTGTCAGATGTGCAGGTCATTATTAAAACCAGCTATCCCGGACAGGCCCCACAGATTGTAGAAAACCAGGTCACCTATCCGCTTACCACTACCATGTTGTCCGTACCTGGCGCAAAAACCGTGCGTGGTTTTTCACAGTTCGGTGATTCGTATGTGTATGTCATTTTTGAAGACGGCACCGATCTGTACTGGGCCCGTTCACGCGTGCTGGAATACCTGAATCAGGTTCAGGGCAAACTGCCTGCGGGTGTGAGCTCTGAAATCGGCCCGGACGCCACGGGGGTGGGCTGGATATTTGAATATGCCCTGGTCGATCGCAGCGGAAAACACGACCTTTCAGAACTGCGTTCTTTGCAGGACTGGTTCCTGAAATTTGAGCTGAAGACCATCCCGAACGTGGCTGAGGTAGCCTCGGTTGGGGGCGTGGTGAAACAGTACCAGATTCAGGTCAATCCGGTAAAACTGTCCCAGTATGGGATCAGCCTGCCCGAAGTGAAACAGGCCCTTGAATCGTCTAACCAGGAGGCCGGTGGTTCATCCGTTGAAATAGCCGAAGCGGAGTATATGGTCCGCGCCAGCGGTTATCTTCAGAGCATTGATGATTTTAATAACATCGTCCTGAAAACGGGCGAGAACGGCGTGCCGGTTTATTTGCGGGATGTTGCCCGCGTGCAGACCGGGCCTGAAATGCGGCGTGGTCTTGCCGAACTAAACGGCCAGGGGGAAGTCGCTGGTGGCGTGGTGATCCTGCGGTCGGGTAAAAACGCGCGCGACGTAATCACGGCAGTGAGGGATAAACTGGAGACACTGAAGGCTAGCCTGCCGGAAGGCGTTGAAATCGTGACCACCTACGATCGCAGCCAGTTAATCGACCGGGCGATTGATAACCTCAGCCATAAACTTCTGGAAGAGTTTATCGTTGTGGCCATCGTCTGTGCCCTGTTCCTGTGGCACGTACGTTCTGCCCTGGTGGCGATTATCTCTCTCCCGCTTGGCCTGTGTATCGCCTTTATCGTCATGCACTTCCAGGGACTGAACGCCAATATTATGTCGCTGGGAGGGATAGCGATTGCCGTCGGCGCGATGGTGGATGCCGCCATTGTGATGATTGAAAATGCGCACAAACGGCTTGAGGAATGGGATCATCAGCATCCGGGTGAGCAGATTGACAACGCCACCCGCTGGAAGGTGATTACCGACGCCTCCGTGGAAGTGGGACCCGCACTGTTTATCAGCCTGCTGATCATCACCCTGTCCTTTATACCTATCTTTACCCTGGAAGGTCAGGAAGGACGTCTGTTTGGCCCGCTGGCATTCACGAAAACGTACTCCATGGCGGGGGCGGCCGTGCTGGCCATCATTGTCATTCCGATCCTGATGGGATTCTGGATACGGGGGAAAATTCCTGCCGAGACCAGTAACCCCCTGA
Source organism: Kosakonia radicincitans DSM 16656 (assembly GCF_000280495.2). Classification (NCBI taxonomy): domain Bacteria; kingdom Pseudomonadati; phylum Pseudomonadota; class Gammaproteobacteria; order Enterobacterales; family Enterobacteriaceae; genus Kosakonia; species Kosakonia radicincitans. Next base: position 3,442,213 of record NZ_CP018016.1, on the reverse strand, counting down.
ACCGGGTGCTGATCAAAGCGTATCATCCATTGCTGCTGCGGGTTCTCCACTGGCCAAAAACAACCCTGCTGGTTGCGGCCTTGTCTATTTTCACCGTTATCTGGCCACTGAGTCAGGTGGGTGGCGAGTTTCTGCCGAAGATTAACGAGGGCGACCTGTTGTATATGCCGTCGACCCTGCCGGGCGTCTCTCCGGCAGAAGCTGCAGCACTCTTGCAGACGACGGACAAGTTAATCAAAAGCGTTCCTGAAGTGGCCTCTGTATTTGGCAAGACCGGTAAAGCAGAGACCGCAACGGATTCCGCACCGCTTGAAATGGTGGAAACCACGATCCAGCTCAAACCAGAGGATCAGTGGCGTCCCGGCATGACAATTGACAAGATTATTGATGAACTCGACAGGACAGTCCGTTTACCGGGTCTGGCAAACCTCTGGGTGCCGCCTATCCGTAACCGTATTGATATGCTCTCAACCGGGATCAAAAGCCCGATAGGTATCAAAGTGTCCGGGACTGTTCTGTCCGATATCGACGCGACGGCGCAGAGTATCGAGGCGGTAGCCAAAACCGTGCCTGGCGTGGTGTCTGTCCTGGCTGAGCGACTTGAGGGCGGGCGCTACATCGATATCGATATCAACCGGGAGAAAGCCTCCCGCTACGGGATGACGGTAGGTGATGTCCAGCTGTTCGTCTCTTCAGCAATCGGAGGTGCTATGGTGGGTGAGACGGTTGAAGGGGTGGCCCGGTACCCTATTAACATTCGCTACCCGCAGGATTACCGGAACAGTCCGCAGGCGCTGAAACAGATGCCGATCCTGACCCCGATGAAGCAACAGATCACGCTGGGCGATGTCGCGGATATTAACGTCGTTTCTGGACCAACCATGCTGAAAACCGAAAATGCCCGGCCAGCCAGCTGGATTTATGTTGATGCCCGCGGCAGGGACATGGTGTCGGTGGTTAACGACATTAAGACGGCCATCAGCGAGAAAGTGAAACTGAGACCGGGAACCAGTGTGGCATTCTCCGGACAGTTTGAACTGCTTGAGCATGCCAACAAGAAACTGAAGCTGATGGTGCCGATGACGGTGATGATCATTTTCATCCTGTTGTATCTGGCATTCCGCCGGGTTGACGAAGCCCTGCTGATCCTGATGAGCCTGCCGTTCGCCCTGGTTGGCGGAATATGGTTCCTGTACTGGCAGGGCTTCCATATGTCAGTGGCGACCGGAACCGGGTTTATCGCCCTGGCCGGGGTGGCAGCAGAGTTTGGCGTGGTCATGCTGATGTATCTGCGTCATGCCATTGAAGCGCACCCGGAATTGTCCCGTAAAGAGACGTTCACACCGGAAGGTCTTGATGAAGCCCTCTATCATGGTGCCGTACTGCGTGTCCGGCCGAAAGCCATGACCGTGGCGGTGATCATTGCGGGTCTGCTGCCAATACTCTGGGGAACCGGCGCAGGTTCAGAAGTCATGAGCCGTATTGCTGCGCCAATGATTGGTGGGATGATCACGGCTCCGCTGCTGTCCCTGTTCATTATTCCTGCCGCCTACAAATTAATCTGGCTGCGCAGACATAAAAAAAGCGTGTCATAACCCTGAAAGGGCGCCCCCAGTGGGCGTCCTTCTGCACTGATTCACCCTGACGTCAGGGTTTATATCGATAATATACAGAGGTGAGTATGAAAAAAGTGGTTCTAATGGCCCTGGCTCTCGGCCTGTCACTGCCTGCAATGGCGAGTGAAAAAGTCATTGATATGTACAAATCTGAAAACTGTGGCTGTTGTTCCCTGTGGGGCAAGGCGATGGAAAAAGACGGGTTCGAAGTGCGAACTCACGTCATGAATGATCAGGCGCTGTCAGCCCTGAAAGAAAAGCATGCTGTTCCTGCTGGACTACGAAGTTGTCATACCGCGGTTGTAGGTAATTTGATCATTGAAGGCCATGTGCCTGCGGCAACGATACATAAGGCCATGCAGTCTGGTTCGGGTATATACGGTCTCGCCACCCCCGGTATGCCAGCAGGAAGTCCGGGAATGGAGATGGGGGCCCGAAAAGAGGCTTACGATGTTATCGCATTCTCACCGGAGGGCAGTAAAAAAGTCTTCCAGCGAATCGAATAGTCAGCGGAACGGCTGATAACGGGACGCCGGCAGCAGGCACTCTTATGCCGGCGGCATTCGTGGTAATCGCATCCATGACATATCCTGAAGACAGAAAATGCTTCAGATATGCATAAGGAGAGTTACTGTGAAAAATGACAATGCAGTGGAACATAACAACCAGACTGCTTCTGAGCAGACATCATCCCCGGACGAGAGTCACGCATTGCATAAGGTGAGAGATCCCGTGTGCGGGATGGTCATCCTGCCTGACAAGGCGCACAGCAGCATTCGATACCAGGACCATCAGCTTTATTTCTGCTCCGCCAGCTGTGAGAGCAAATTTAAAGCCCATCCCGATCATTATTTTACCGAAGATGCCAGTGAACATCACCATCACCACGACCACCATGAAGTCAGCCCTGATAAGATAAAACAGTCTCACCGCCAGGCGGAGAAAGAGATTTCTGAAGGTGTGTGGACATGTCCGATGCATCCGGAGATACGCCGTAGTGGTCCCGGAAGCTGTCCTGTCTGTGGAATGGCACTGGAGCCGCTCGTAGCTACGGCATCCACGGGGACGAGTGATGAACTTCGCGACATGACAAGACGCTTCTGGCTGGGGTTGTTGCTGGCGTTTCCGGTTCTGATACTCGAAATGGGTTCTCATCTGTTTCCCGCTTTGAGGAATACAGTACCGCCACAGTACAACACATGGCTGCAGTTACTTCTGGCCTCTCCTGTCGTTTTGTGGTGTGGCTGGCCATTCTTCGCCCGGGCCGGAATGTCGTTACGTAACCGCTCCCTGAATATGTTTACCCTTGTTGCAATGGGGACCGGCGTAGCCTGGGTTTACAGCGTCATTGCAACCGTCTTCCCCTCCTGGTTTCCTGCATCGTTCAGAAACATGGATGGCCTGGTGGCCATTTATTTTGAAGCCGCAGCTGTTATTACGGTGCTTGTTCTGCTGGGACAGGTCCTTGAATTGCGGGCAAGGGAACAAACCTCAGGTGCCATTACTGCGCTTCTTAACCTTGCCCCCAAAACCGCCAGGCGGCTGGATCAAGACGGTCATGAAACGGATATTAATGCGGAAGATGTCCTGCCTGGCGATAAGCTCCGCATCAGACCTGGAGAGAGTATTCCGGTCGACGGTATCGTGGTCGAAGGCAAAACAACCGTTGATGAATCGATGGTGACCGGGGAATCTATGCCTGTTACCAAAACGGAGGGTGACCCTGTCATCGGGGGGACCATTAATCAGACAGGTAGTCTTATCATCCGTGCAGAGAAAGTCGGTGATGAAACGATGCTCTCACGAATTGTTCAGATGGTCGCTGATGCACAGCGTTCGCGGGCCCCCATCCAGAGAATGGCTGACAGCGTTTCAGGCTGGTTTGTTCCTCTGGTGATACTTATCGCGGTTGTTGCTTTCATGATCTGGTCTGTCTGGGGGCCCGAGCCCAGGATGGCGCACGGTCTCATTGCGGCTGTGTCGGTCCTGATTATTGCCTGTCCCTGCGCGCTGGGGCTGGCCACGCCGATGTCGATAATGGTGGGGGTGGGCAAAGGAGCCCAGGCCGGGGTGTTAATCAAGAATGCCGAAGCCCTTGAGCGTCTTGAAAAAGTGGACACGCTGGTTGTCGACAAAACAGGCACGCTCACGGAAGGTTCGCCGACGGTGACAGGGATTATCAGTCTCAATCCGGGTGGGGAAACATCTCTTTTGCGTGTAACGGCCGCAGTGGAAAAAGGCTCGCAGCATCCGCTGGGTATGGCAGTAGTTAAAGCAGCACAGGAAAAGGGGATCGCAATACCCGCAGTCACTCATTTCAATGCGCCGTCGGGTAAAGGTGTCTCAGGCGATGTCGAAGGTCAACGGGTTGTTATTGGTAATGAACTGGCTATGCAGGAAAACAGTATCGTTATTGATAATCAAAAGGCCGTTGCGGATACGTTGCGGATGGAAGGCGCTACCGTTATCTATGTGGCCACAGACGGGCACCTTGCAGGCCTGATAGCTATCTCGGATCCCGTGAAAGCAACCACGCCGGATGCGCTTAAAGCTTTGCGTCAGGCGGGGATCCGCATCGTTATGCTCACCGGGGATAACCAGCTTACCGCTGAAGCAGTCGCACGGAAACTGGGAATAGATGAGGTTGAAGCCGGGATTCTGCCGGATGGCAAAAAAGCAGTGATAACCCGACTGAAAGCGTCTGGCCATGTGGTTGCGATGGCCGGAGACGGTGTGAATGATGCCCCGGCGCTGGCAGCGGCTGACGTGGGTATAGCCATGGGAACGGGTACAGATGTGGCAATTGAAAGTGCCGGAGTCACCCTTCTCAAAGGCGACCTGATGATACTGAACAGGGCCCGTCATCTGTCAGAAATCACCATGAAAAATATCCGACAGAATCTGTTTTTTGCATTTATCTACAACGCACTTGGCGTGCCTGTGGCTGCAGGTCTGCTTTATCCTGTGTATGGAATACTGCTGTCGCCAGTTATTGCGGCGGCGGCCATGGCTCTTTCCTCCGTCAGCGTCATTGTGAATGCGTTGCGTCTGAAAAGTGTCAGGCTCGGGAAATAACACTGAGTGAAGGGGCTGTTACGAACAGAAGGAGTCCAGTATGAAAAGTACCACCTATGCGCTTATTGCTGTCGCCGCGATCGCGGCATTTGCCCTCCTGCGCGAACACTGGTCACATGTGGCAGGTTACTGGCCATATCTGTTATTGCTGGTCTGCCCGCTAATGCATCTTTTCCACGGCCACGGAGGGCATGGAGATCATCAACATCAAGGAAGTGAAAACGATAAAAAAAATTAATCCGGCAGACGGGGCCGCGTCGCGGCCCCGTTATCAGTCTAGGTATCGTTCGTAGTCTCTGGCATGCGCAAAGGCATGCTGTTCAAGTTTGTTATCAGCGGGTGCCGCTGCCCGGAACGCCAGTGAGTTAACAGGATTGTTATTGATGACCAGCTCGTAATGCAGATGAGGACCGGATGAACGTCCGCTGTTACCGGATAACGCAATAGCGCCTCCCCGGGTAACCCTGGCCCCTTTAGTAACGAGTATTTTATTGAGGTGGAGATAGCGAGTTTTAACACCGGCTTTTCCTGTTACTTCAACAAAATATCCCATGGTGCTGTTGTATTCGGCCCGGGTGATTTTTCCGTCGATGACGCTGACTATTTTCGTGTTCATGGGCATGGAATAATCAATGCCATTATGGGGACTCACTTTTCCCGATACCGGGTTAAGTCTTGCAGGATTGAAAGGCGAACTGAGTCTTGCTGTGGCCGGTAACGGATAATCGAGACTGCCTTTCCCGGAAGTATCGGAAAGGTTATAGAATTTTTTATCTGATATACGATACGCCGTGTAATTAAATGAACCGGACGTAAATTTATAGGCCACGACACGTGATTTTCCCGCTTTCTTTTGCAGTACGAGTTTTAATGATTCATTTTTTTTCAAATGCCGCAGATTATACCGGGAAGGCAAGGAGCGCTGAAGAGTAGCGATCTCGTTCGATTCCAGCCCCGAGCGGGTGGCTGAAAGGTAGGCATTTTCTTTTACGACATCGGTAGAATACATTTACTGGAATTCGCCGTTAGCATGAACACTGCGGCGTATGCTAGGGGTTTTCAGGAGGCGTGTCATCTGTCAGTTAATCGGGAGCACCGTTGATGGTCGTCATTTTTGTAACATATCTTGTTTCCCGTTTGCTCCTGAAGCTCTGGGAACTGTATGACCAGCCCGACGGTGATGATTAACGGGACTGAAACAGGTTACGGCAGAGCAATATGGGGCTCATGTCCTGCTACGTAACCCGTCAGTAAAGCCCTGCTGCGCACCTGACGCTAAGCACTAACCCGCCTGCAGTTACCTGGTCGAATACAGCCCGCGAAGCTTTCTTGCCTGCGTCTGATGTGCTTCCGCACCGGCATTATTGACCTGCTCATGCACGAGAGCGGCTTTTTCTCCGGCATTCAGTTCGTTAAAAGAAGAAGACGAGGTCTTTGAATTTGCATCACTGCCGGACAGCATTTTTTTATGTTCCTCAATCATTTTCTGATGCGCATAGGACGCGCTGTTGTTCATAAATGAATGAGCAACAATGGCCCTTTCATGTTCATTCATTTCAGAGAATGAGGGCGTGTTGTTTTTATTAACCCTGTCCGGTAAGTTTTCATGCGTCGAGTAATTCACATGACTGACGGCTGAGGCATTATTAACAAATCGATGTGCTTCATGGGCAATATCACTGGACTGAGCAAAAGCTGCCCCACAAAATAAAGCTGTAAACGCAGTGGTCGTGATTAATATATTCATGTGTAATTACCTTCTGAGGTACATAAAAGATGTCCTTATGATCATATATAAAAATAATCAACCTGTGGGGAAGATGACGTAAATGTAATACAGCTATGTACATTACACGATTGTAATGAATTTGTTTCTTAAGGTGTGCTAGATTCATTTCATTGTAAGTGGATGAACCAGTAATTTAATTTAAATCGGTTCTCGAATTCTGTCAGTAACCATACTTTAAATAAGGGAATGCGCATGCTGTTGAAAACGTCTCGACGAACTTTCCTGAAGGGGTTAACCCTCTCTGGCGTAGCCGGAAGTCTTGGCGTATGGAGTTTCAATGCGCGTTCCAGTCTGAGCCTGCCAGTTGCCGCATCCCTGCAGGGTACTCAGTTTGACCTGACCATTGGTGAAACGGCCGTCAATATCACGGGCAGTGAGCGTCAGGCCAAAACAATCAATGGAGGCCTGCCGGGGCCCGTTCTTCGCTGGAAAGAAGGTGACACCATTACCCTGAAGGTCAAAAACCGTCTTAATGAACAGACGTCCATTCACTGGCACGGCATTATTCTTCCGGCCAATATGGATGGTGTTCCGGGGCTGAGTTTTATGGGCATAGAGCCTGATGATACCTACGTTTACACCTTTAAGGTTAAGCAGAACGGGACTTACTGGTACCACAGCCATTCCGGTCTGCAGGAACAGGAGGGGGTATACGGTGCCATTATCATCGATGCCAGGGAGCCAGAACCGTTTGCTTACGATCGTGAGCATGTGGTCATGTTGTCTGACTGGACCGATGAAAATCCTCACAGCCTGCTGAAAAAATTAAAAAAACAGTCGGATTACTACAATTTCAATAAACCAACCGTTGGCTCTTTTTTCCGCGACGTGAATACCAGGGGGCTGTCAGCCACCATTGCCGATCGGAAAATGTGGGCTGAAATGAAAATGAATCCGACTGACCTCGCGGATGTCAGTGGCTACACCTACACCTATCTCATGAACGGGCAGGCCCCGCTGAAAAACTGGACCGGACTGTTCCGTCCCGGTGAAAAGATACGCTTACGGTTTATCAACGGCTCGGCAATGACCTATTTCGATATCCGTATCCCCGGGCTGAAAATGACGGTCGTGGCTGCAGATGGCCAGTATGTAAACCCGGTTACCGTTGACGAATTCAGGATTGCCGTTGCCGAAACCTATGATGTCATTGTGGAGCCTCAGGGTGAGGCCTATACCATCTTCGCACAATCCATGGACAGGACCGGTTACGCTCGAGGGACACTGGCCACGAGAGAGGGGTTAAGTGCTGCCGTTCCCCCCCTCGATCCCCGTCCTCTGTTGACCATGGAAGATATGGGTATGGGGGGAATGGGACATGATATGGCAGGAATGGACCACAGCCAGATGGGAGGCATGGATAACAGCGGAGAGATGATGTCTATGGACGGTGCTGACCTTCCGGATAGCGGGACATCCTCCGCGCCCATGGATCACAGCAGCATGGCCGGTATGGATCATTCCCGGATGGCCGGAATGCCGGGTATGCAAAGTCATCCTGCGTCAGAAACGGATAACCCACTGGTTGATATGCAGGCGATGAGCGTCTCTCCGAAATTAAATGATCCGGGTATTGGTCTTCGAAATAACGGAAGAAAGGTTCTCACGTACGCGGATTTGAAAAGCCGCTTTGAGGATCCTGACGGACGTGAACCTGGCCGTACCATAGAACTGCATTTAACCGGCCACATGGAAAAGTTTGCCTGGTCATTTAACGGAATCAAGTTTTCAGATGCCGCACCGGTGCTGCTGAAATACGGTGAGCGGCTCAGGATCACGCTGATCAACGATACCATGATGACTCACCCCATTCACCTACATGGTATGTGGAGCGATCTGGAAGATGAAAACGGTAATTTCATGGTTCGTAAACACACAATAGATGTTCCCCCTGGTACAAAACGCAGTTACAGAGTGACAGCAGATGCGCTTGGCCGCTGGGCGTATCACTGCCATTTGCTCTATCACATGGAAATGGGAATGTTTCGTGAAGTCCGGGTGGAGGAATGATGCGAATGAAGAGAAATTTGAAGGCCATACCTGTTCTGGTCGCCGGTTTGTTTACCTCACAGCTTTCTATTGCGGCGGGCTCCGTCTCTGCAGATCCCCACGCCGGGCACGACATGTCTGCCATGCAGATGCCAGCAGATGAGAATTTCACTGAGATGACGTCAATGGAGCCCATTGTAACTGAGAGCAGAACGCCAATTCCGCCTGTTACCGATGCCGACCGGAAGGCTGCATTCGGCAATTTACAGGGGCATGCGATTCACGACAGTGCGATTAATTATCTGGTTCTGCTGGATCAACTGGAATGGCAACGGTCGGATAACACCAACAATTTCAGCTGGAGTGTTAACAGCTGGATTGGAGGCGACACAGATCGGATTTGGCTAAAGAGTGAAGGTGAACGAAGCAATGGGGAAACGGAGGCGGCTGAAGCGCAGTTACTCTGGGGACATGCGGTTGGCCCATGGTGGGATTTGGTTGCGGGTGTCAGGCAGGATTTCAGACCTGCTTCTGCCCGGACCTGGGCTGCTGTCGGTTTTCAGGGGCTGGCACTCTATAATTTTGAGTCTGAAATTACGGGTTTTGTCAGTAATGGCGGAAAAGCAGCCCTTCGTCTGGGAGGAGAATACGACGTTTTACTGACTAACCGGCTCATACTCCAGCCATCCTATGAGGTGAATTTCTACAGTCAGGATGATGAATCGCGGGGTCGCGGCAGGGGACTGACTGACACAGAGCTGGGGCTCCGGCTGCGCTATGAAATACGCCGTGAGTTTGCACCCTATATAGGCGTTTCCTGGAATCAACTTTACGGGAAAACATCCGATATGGCGAAAAGAGAAGGTGAGAAAGACCATCAGGTAGTATTCCTGGCGGGAGCCAGAATCTGGTTTTAACGCACTGATATAAAACACTCAACTAAACAGGTAAATAAAATGTCGATTTTAAATAAAGCCATTCTTACAGGTGGCCTCGTTATGGGCGTTGCTTTCTCTGCTATGGCCCATCCGGAATTAAAAAGCTCTGTGCCACAGGCTGATTCAGCCGTAGCGGCCCCGGAAAAGATTCAGCTTAATTTCTCGGAAAATCTGACCGTGAAATTCTCAGGTGCAAAATTAACGATGACGGGTATGAAAGGCATGTCATCACATTCTCCGATGCCGGTCGCGGCAAAAGTGGCGCCAGGCGCTGACCCTAAATCGATGGTCATTATTCCGCGAGAGCCTTTACCCGCTGGCACTTATCGTGTTGACTGGCGCGCGGTTTCTTCAGATACGCACCCTATTACCGGTAATTACACCTTTACAGTGAAGTAATATTATGAACGACCTGATTATGATTGTTATTCGTTTTCTTCTTTATCTGGATTTGATGGTAATATTTGGATTGCCATTTTTTCAGATATATGGAATAAGCGGTGTCAGACATGAAACCTATAACCTGACTAATTTCAGGTCGTTTATAACCTTTGCTGTTGTTACAGGCATCATTCTTACTGGCATTAATATGCTCCTGGTATCTAATGCCATGAGTGGAGTAACTGACCTCAGAGAATTATCCATCCATGTTATCGAGATGGTGATAGAAGAAACTGATGTGGGTATTAGCTGGATTGTCAGGCTCTGTGCCCTGTTTACCACACTCGGTGCTTTGTTCCTTTACACTAATAAGAGAGTATTGTCCTGCCTGCTGATGACGATGAGTGGGGGCGTGGCGCTGGCTACACTTGCCTGGGGAGGACACGCCGTTATGCATGACGGTCTGCATTACTATCTCCATTTACTGAGCGATCTGACCCATCTCGGCGCTGCAGGTGCCTGGACAGGTGCTCTGGTTGCATTTGCTATCCTGCTGATGCGCAGAAACGAGCATAATGCACAGAGCGTCATTGTGATATCTGACTCCCTGGCAAAATTTGCCACGGCAGGAACGGTGATTGTTGTAGCCCTGATCCTGAGTGCGCTGGTCAACTATCTGTATATTGCTGAGGGTAACTTAACTCCCTTATTCAACAGTTCCTGGGGGAGGATATTGCTTGCCAAGACGGCTCTGTTTGTTCTGATGCTTCTTCTGGCTGCAGCAAACCGGTTTCACCTGGGTCCCCGGCTTGAAGTTATGGTCAGGGAAGGGAATTATGATCGCAGCGTTGCCCTGATGCGAAACAGCATCCTGACAGAATTCGTTGTTGCGATTATCATTCTGGGCGCCGTAGCGTGGCTTGGAATGCTTGCTCCGTCTCAGATCAGCTAGGGGACAGCCAAAGCTCATGCGTGAGATTTTTACTTTCATATCAGCGAGTTGACCATGCAGCGTATTTTAATCGTTGAAGACGAACAAAAAACAGGTCATTACCTGCAGCAGGGACTGGTTGAGGAAGGCTATCAGGCCGATCTCTTTAATAATGGCCGCGATGGTCTCGGGGCCGCGTCGAAGGGACAGTATGATTTGATAATACTGGACGTGATGCTGCCTTTCCTCGACGGGTGGCAAATCATCAGCGCACTGAGGGAGTCCGGGCACGAAGAACCGGTCCTGTTTTTAACCGCAAAGGACAACGTGCGGGACAAAGTGAAAGGACTGGAGCTTGGCGCAGATGACTACCTGATTAAGCCCTTTGATTTTACGGAGCTGGTTGCACGTGTAAGAACCCTACTGCGCCGGGCACGCTCGCAGGCCGCAACAGTCTGCACCATCGCCGATATGACCGTTGATATGGTGCGCCGGACCGTGATCCGTTCGGGGAAGAAGATCCATCTCACCGGTAAAGAATACGTTCTGCTTGAGTTGCTGCTGCAACGCACCGGAGAAGTGTTACCCAGGAGTCTTATCTCGTCCCTGGTCTGGAACATGAATTTTGACAGTGATACGAATGTGATTGATGTCGCCGTGAGACGTCTGAGAAGTAAAATTGATGATGACTTTGAGCCAAAACTGATCCATACCGTTCGCGGTGCCGGATATGTCCTGGAGATCAGAGAAGAGTGAGGTTCAAAATTTCCCTGACCACACGCCTGAGCCTGATTTTTTCTGCGGTGATGCTTACGGTATGGTGGTTATCAAGTTTTATCCTGATTAGCACCCTGAATGGCTATTTCGATAATCAGGACCGCGATTTTCTGACAGGTAAACTTCAGCTCACCGAAGAGTTTCTTAAAACAGAGACGTTCAGGAACAAAACGGATATTAAGTCATTATCAGAAAAAATAAACGATGCGATGGTGGGGCACAATGGCTTATTCATTTCTATAAAAAACATGGAAAATGAAAAAATTGTTGAACTCTATGCCAACAATTCTGTTGTTCCAGCGGTCCTGCTTAACAAGTCGGGTGATATTCTCGACTATATGATCCAGACGGAAGAAAATAACACCGTGTACCGCAGTATCTCGCGGCGGGTTGCCGTGACGCCGGAACAGGGTAAAAGCAAACATTTCATCATTACGGTTGCCACGGATACTGGGTATCACACCCTGTTTATGGACAAACTCAGTACCTGGCTGTTCTGGTTCAATATCGGTCTGGTCTTTATTTCTGTTTTTCTGGGCTGGCTGACCACACGTATTGGTCTGAAACCGTTACGGGAAATGACCAGTCTGGCTTCCTCCATGACCGTACACAGCCTGGATCAGCGTCTTAATCCCGATCTGGCTCCGCCGGAAATCTCTGAGACCATGCAGGAGTTCAATAATATGTTCGATCGCCTGGAGGGGTCATTCCGGAAACTGTCAGATTTCTCGTCTGACATCGCGCATGAGCTGCGCACGCCAGTCAGTAATCTGATGATGCAGACGCAGTTTGCACTGGCTAAGGAAAGGGATGTTTCGCATTACCGCGAAATTTTATTCGCTAACCTGGAAGAACTGAAAAGGTTGTCACGAATGACCAGTGACATGCTTTTTCTGGCACGTTCAGAGCATGGTCTGCTGCAGCTGGATAAACATGATGTGGATCTGGCAGCCGAACTGAATGAATTACGTGAGTTATTCGAGCCCCTGGCAGACGAAACAGGAAAGACAATCACGGTTGAAGGAGAGGGCGTTGTTGCCGGAGACAGCGATATGCTGCGACGTGCTTTCAGTAACCTGCTTTCCAATGCAATCAAGTATTCTCCCGATAACACCTGTACAGCGATACACCTTGAGCGTGACAGTGACTGTGTGAACGTGATGATTACGAATACGATGTCCGGCCAGGTTCCCGCTAATCTGGAACGTTTGTTTGACCGGTTCTATCGCGCAGACTCATCAAGGTTCTACAACACGGAAGGCGCGGGGCTGGGATTATCAATTACAAGGTCGATCATTCATGCTCACGGCGGCGAGCTGTCAGCAGAACAGCAGGGGCGGGAAATTGTGTTCAAAGTGCGCCTGTTAATGGATTAATCCCGTTGTTCAGGAGAAACCTGGAAGGTGACAAAATTGTCATCATTCAGTCACGCGATAAACAGAGGCGGTTTTTTATAATTATTCATAAATCAGGAGCAGCGTGATAACACAATCACCTGGTTCCTGGAGTGATGATTAACCCGCCCTGAGATCAACTGCTTTCTCTGTTATAAGCCATTGATTGTTTGGGTATGTAAACACCGGAGACCCAACCATGAAAAAGATTCTCGTATCATTTGTTGCCATTATGGCTGTCGCTTCATCCGCCATGGCTGCAGAGACAATGAACATGCATGACCAGGTAAATAATGCCCAGGCGCCTGCCCATCAGATGCAGTCATCCGCTGAAAAAAGTGCAGTTCAGGGGGAGAGCATGAAAATGATGGATATGAGCGGTCACGATCAGGCCGCTATGTCCCATGAAATGATGCAAAACGGCAATTCTGCCGCCCATCAGGACATGGCTGAAATGCATAAAAAAATGATGAAAGCCAAACCTGAGAACACCCAAGAAACTGCTAAGCCATTTTCCGAAATGAGCGAGCATGAGAAAGCCGCTGTTGTGCATGAGAAGGCGAATAATGGCCAGTCTTCCGTTATTCATCAGCAAGAGGCGGAAAAGCATCGCAGCCAGATCACCCAGAATTAACCCGCAGCTCCACTTGTCAGACCCTCATTTGACGCCGAAGTCACTGGCTTACGCTCCCGTCCGGGAGCGTTTTTTTATAAGCGAAATGAATAATAATGAAAGAGTCCATACACAATGTTTTTTTTGGTCATGTCGACCTCACAATTAACTTATATTGTTTGAGAATCCTGTTCCCCGGTCATCTCCAGGGTGCATGTCGCGCCGTATCCTGAGACTGGCTGAGAATACGAATGACCGTAACCATAGAATGTGATGATACAAAATAGATCGTATGCCGGTTCTACCGGCAGTGTGCAGATATCGTCTCCCAGCTCTGCACAATGCGTGCCGATATCATGCATGGCCAGCACATCAAATACTGCAGCTATACGACCGATCTATGCATCCGCCTGAACAACCCCGATCTGTCTGAAGCTGTAGTCCCAGATGGCCTCCAGATCCTCTTCTGCTTTGGGTGTCAGCTCAATCTCTTTCATTTGCCACCCTGGCCCTGACATTCCTCAGGAATGCATTCTTGTTCCATGGTTTCGCCTCGCCGCTGCTGATCCCTTCGGCCAGCAGATCGCGCAATTCCTGAAGTCTGGATTCAGCCTGCTTTTCATGCAGCTCATCACCCACGTCCACCGTCATCGTACGAGCCATAACCCCTCCATATCTTAATGTAAGATTTATTCTTAATGAATCGCCACGGGTTTAACAGACACCTCAGAGTCATTTAAGATGGCTTAAAGAGAGGTGCCCATGAGCGGTAAGCGTTATCCCGAAGAGTTTAAAACTGAAGCAGTCAAACAGGTTGTTGATCGCGGTTATTCTGTTGCCAGCGTTGCAACACGTCTCGATATCACCACCCACAGCCTTTATGCCTGGATAAAGAAGTACGGTCCGGATTCTTCCACTAATAAAGAACAGTCAGATGCTCAGGCCGAGATCCGCCGTCTCCAGAAAGAGCTGAAACGGGTTACCGACGAACGGGACATATTAAAAAAAGCCGCGGCGTACTTCGCAAAGCTGTCCGACTGAGGTACGCCTTTATCCGTGACAACTCCTGTTGCTGGCCTGTTCGCCTGCTCTGTCGGGTGCTGGATGTTCATCCCAGTGGTTTTTACGCCTGGCTTCAGCAGCCGCATTCACAACGCCATCAGGCAGACCTGAGACTGACAGGACAGATTAAACAGTTCTGGCTGGAGTCGGGATGCGTCTATGGTTATCGCAAAATCCATCTGGATCTGCGTGACAGCGGGCAACAGTGCGGAGTAAACAGAGTCTGGAGACTGATGAAACGTGTCGGAATAAAGGCTCAGGTCGGATACCGAAGCCCGCGGGCACGTAAAGGCGAGGCCAGTATCGTGTCACCCAACAGGCTCCAGCGACAGTTCAATCCGGATGCTCCTGATGAGCGTTGGGTAACGGACATAACCTACATCAGGACCCACGAAGGCTGGCTGTATCTTGCCGTTGTTGTTGATCTGTTCTCACGCAAAATTATCGGCTGGTCCATGCAATCCCGGATGACAAAGGACATTGTCCTGAACGCACTGCTGATGGCTGTATGGCGGCGTAATCCCGAAAAACAGGTGCTGGTTCATTCGGATCAGGGCAGTCAGTACACAAGCCATGAGTGGCAGTCGTTCCTGAAATCACACGGCCTGGAGGGTAGCATGAGCCGTCGCGGTAACTGCCATGATAATGCGGTTGCAGAAAGTTTTTTCCAGTTGTTGAAACGTGAACGGATAAAGAAAAAGATCTACGGAACGCGGGAAGAAGCCCGCAGTGATATTTTTGATTACATCGAAATGTTTTATAACAGTAAGCGTCGGCATGGTTCTAGCGAACAGATGTCACCGACAGAATATGAAAACCAGTATTATCAACGGCTCGGAAGTGTCTAGATTATCCGTGGCGATTCACTGTCCAGCTTTTCAACTTCCTGCAGCATAGCCTCAATAGTCTTGCGAAGTGAACTGTCCAAATGGCTGCTTGAAAATAACAGTCCTTTGCTTCTGTCAATTATCTCAATCATTTTTATCCTCGGTTCTGCAGCAGTTATAGTGCCAGACAGGCCTGATTCCTGTTGATAATCTTCGCTCAATCCCCCTATGGATTACAAGAAAATAGCCCCCTGTTAAGATAATGTGTTAACCTGCATCAAAATCAATTGAACCATCATAATAAACACTCTCTATGGATATGCCTGCCTCTCACCATACACAGCCATCAGGGAAACAACAGAACAGGCTACGCCCACCTTAGCCAACAAGTTACCTTCGGCTCATTCCAATAGACCGGTAACCGTCGTCATAACATTTGGTATGGTTTTTAGACAGATACTCCATACGCTTTAGTAATTCGTTAATCCGCTGCATATAATTAGGGGCATTTTCGTTTAAATAAAAACACCCGTTCTCAGCCATATTCGCTAAAGACGAATATTGAGCCGACCTCAGGCCTAACGCACTACACCATGCCTGCTGGATTAATGCATATAAACTGTCATCGGCATTATAACTCCCGGCACCATGGTAGAAGTCTTTATTCAGCAGCAGTAATACATGGTAATGTTTACGACGATTACGTTCACCGACTTCACGTACCCATACATACCGTAATCGATTAGTCCAGTTACGCCTCCAGCGTCTGTTCTTACGTCGGCAATCCACCAGCAACTTAGCCTTCAGTGAGTCAATAAAACGGGTTATGGCTCTGTTCGAATCACCATACTGATAATCTCCCGGAAAACGTAAATCAACACGTAGTGCTAACGTACGTGGAAACTCGTCTACTGCATTACAAATAACATCGTAAAATGCTTGCTGGTAATCAGCATTCAAGGAATTACTTGGCATATATAAACCTGAGATAAATAATCTGCTCAATAACTAATTGAGGTAAGCAAGAGTAAGTAACCATACGATTAATTATCGTGGTAATGTTACATGCAGAGATGCACATGAACATTATCGGGCGGTAATCATTAACCGTATGGTGTTACATAATCAATAGGCATTACGTTATAATTAACTGACTGTATGGGTATAATATATTAGTATGTTAATAATAATCAATCTGGATAGAGAGTAGATATATTAATAACAACATGTACACCAGTAATAGGTATATATTACGAATAAACCTATATTACTATACCGACAGTAATGCCATCAGTAAAAATATAACAATAAGCACTGCCATCTGGGTAAAACTCATACCAATAGAAAGCAAGCTAATGATTTCACTCTGATATTAGTTTTTGCCCGTTTTTGTCATTTTCCACAGGCTCCTCCCTCCGGTAATTGCGACTGATCGCAATTACCGGGGCTCAGTAGTGCTGATATGCTGCATGTTTTGTAAATGGATTGTTATCAAAATGACGGCCTTTATAGACCTTTCGGGCACCATACTTTGAGTAATCAATATCTATCACCTCTTCCTTTTCAAGTCTGTCAATCACCCTGTCCAGTAACTTACCCTTACGTAACACATTAGGCCCGGCATTTCGGATATCATTATATCGGACAACATTTTTCCATGAGCGTGAATACTCCCGACGCAGCCACGACAATAACAGTGCTTCATAATAGTCCTCCTCATTGCCAAAGAGTGTTATCGCCTGTTGCATATACCATTCGCACAGCAACCAGGCATTTTCGACATATTCTTTTTTTATCGCACATTCACCCTCTGTAACATAACTCAATAGAGCGGCTACGCGTGCAGTATTATTTAGAATTTTGGATGCAAAATCTTTCAGGTTTTCATAGTCTCCATCCGGCCCCAGTCGACGCTCTATTTTATTGTAAATTCTCTCCCATGCCTCCTGAGCCGGAGGTTCGAAGGATAAACATGTCTGATGCCCGGTCCCATGTTGAGAGACACTTTTTTCTACCAGTTCATTCATACGCTTGTAGAAGCAATTAAGATATTTCAGGTCACCTGACTGAAGACTGGATTGACGACGAATCAGGCGCTGGCCCTGTGTCGATAAATTCTCATCAATATACAAGACAAAGCAACGTGCAAAAAAACCACTTCCGCGCGCAGATTCACCCTGACGTTTTAAATAGCCATCAAATATTGCTTTTTGTACCATGACCAGCAATGTAATACGTCCATTTCTGAGCGTAAAACTCGGTGTTGTTTTACGCTCAACCTGAAAATCACCTCCATCCCACATTGGATTAATAAAACCAAAGTCAGCCATGGTCTGTCTGTTAAGTATATTAGCACCTTCATCGGTTATTAGCCCTGTTTGCGGCGAGTGAGTGTACATTGCAAACTGCAGGGCTTCCGGTGTAGTGTTATTATAAATAAATCTTCTGGCTTTTGGGGGTTCTGGTTTTTCAGCGTATAACGCCTTTAACTGCCGTGAAAACTCATCTGTACATTTTCCTTTTATAGTGGCTTTATCGACACATTTCAGGAGTGCATTTTCTTTCTTGTGCCATATTTTAGAGCTACGCTCATGTTCTTTTTGCAGCTCTTCATACTGGAGTAATACACGTAGATCATGCTCATGAAAAGGCTTGAATACCAGTTTATCCACTGTCGTTTTTCGCTCACCAGACTCTGCTATCACGAATGAGTACAATGACACCGGTGAGACTATAGTGTCATTGATTTTTACATTAATCAGGCTCTGGCATCCCAGGGACAATGCACTTAAAACTGCGGATGCAATTAATTCAGGTGGTGCCTGTGTAACATCCTCAATATCAAAAATAGTTTCGCGCAATAGTCCTGGGAAAGCATTAAATGGAAAGTCTTTCATTACGATACCTGCTGAATATGTTGTTTCTGGAGTTGACAATTAATCGCAGAATACAATCGCAAGTCAATATAAAAAACTGATGTTTAGTCCAATTCGACAGCGTTGGACTAAATTAGTGAAGTAGCCGTTTCCGGAAATTTCATTTGTCGGTGCTTTCTTTATCAGAAAAACAAAAAAGATGAATGCCATCTACCTGGTAATATCCTGCCAGTTAATATGAGGGCAGGGCGGTTTTTAAACAATTATCAGTTATATATCACCTTACTGAATTCCCACCCGTTTCAATTTAACAGGCCATCCCCTCCGGATGGCCTTTTTCATTCAGAGGCCGATATGAAACATCCCTCAGGCTACGCCCTTATTCGACGCCATCTGCGGCGTTACCCACATGCACTACGCCAGCATTTGCTGCAGGAGCTTAACCAGCTGGTCACGTATGAACCTGTGATTGGTATTATGGGGAAAACCGGCGTCGGTAAATCCTCGCTGTGTAACGCTCTATTTCGCAGCGACATCTGTGCTGTTAACGCCGTTGATGCCTGTACTCGCCAGCCACAGCGTGTCCGGCTGCGTTTTGGCAGACATTACCTGACGCTGGTCGATTTGCCCGGTGTTGGCGAGAGTATTACCCGCGATGGAGAATACCGTGAGCTGTACCAGGAGCATATGCCACAGCTCGATATGGTGCTGTGGGTACTCAAGGCCGATGACCGTGCATTTGCAGTGGAAGAGCAGTTTTATCAGGACGTCTTCGCGCAGTTCAGTGGACCGCTGCCGCCAGTGCTGTGGATACTTAACCAGGTGGACAAAACCGAACCCGCCGAGCAGTGGCGCTGGCTATCGGCTCAGCCCTCGGCGTTACAGGCAGAACGTATTGCGCAGAAACAGCAGGCCGTGGCACGTCAGTTGCAGATAGCAGAAATAGATATTCTGCCGGTCTCTGTCCGGGGGCGTTACCGACTGTCGCGCCTGGTGGAGGCCATGATTACACGCCTCCCAAAGCAGGCCCGCAGTCCACTGGTTCCCCACCTGCAGACCGGGTATCGCACTGATACCGTTATCAGTACCGCCAGCGGCAGCTTTGGCGATGCCGTGGTGGAGGTGATTGATAAAGTCATTGACCTGGCCCCGCTGCCGCAGGTAGCCCGTTTGGCGCTGCATGCCGTCACCCACACCGTCGCCCGTGCAGCGCGATCCCTGTGGGGATTTTTCTTCAGTTAACTTCTTCACTGTCGATAAGCCTGAAAACGTGTATCGACAAGTGTTTTTGTTCAATGACGATCGATTTTGTCGATCGACCCGATCGATATTAATAGCTGTACCTGATAACCCCGGCAGTTACATAATTCGCGGGGGCCCGTGTTATTACGTTTTTATTCATTATAAATCAATGCGATGTATCGCAGGCTTCGCCACACCGTAAGGAGACTCATGAACATATTTTATACCGTCGCAGCCATGGCGCTGCTGGCAACCCTGTCTGCGACATCCGTAGCCGCTGAAAATGACATCATTAAGGTCGATGTTCAGCCCAGTGGCTTTGAGCTGCTGGTCACAGTAACCGCTAAAACAGACAGCGTTCAGATTAAGAACATTGACGTTAACCGGGGCCGGTGTCTGTTGCTGACAAAGGGAAGCATCACCTACCAGGGCATTACCGTTGACGGATGGATACCTAAAAAAGGCACGTTTACGCCCACCACCATGCAGTTTGCCGACGGGCTGACCTGGCATTTTGGTAATCCTCTCCAGCAGAAGGGTATCAACTGCCGTTTCGTGGAAGCCAGGGTGTTTACGGACAAGGGCACCTTCACTGTCAGTGAATAACCCGTATTTCACCTCAGCTCCACATATTTCGTATTGTTTATTAAAGGAAAAATATTATGTTATTTAAATCGATTGTGCCTCTTACCCTCGCGCTTTGCTTCTCCGGCCAGGCGCTGGCGTTTGGTAATCACGATACCTGGGCCAGCGGCTTCGCACAGGGTACGGCGGAATACACCATCCTCGGCAAAGGACAGTCACAGTTGTACCTCGCCTGCGACAGTTCTGGCTCACAGGCTGCCACCATCATCTTTACCGATGCGAACGGCCATCAGGTCAGCATGGACAGCGGTCAGCACCTGACCATGAAAATCGATAACGATGAAGAAGCCAATATCAGTGAAAGCGAATCCCATGTCGGCGAAAGTAACCTGATGTGGGCGTGGAACAAGCTGCGAACCGGTAAGCGCGTGATCGTCTCAGGCAGCGGCGTCAAACCGGCGGTCTTCACGCTTAAGGGCGCTGCCGGAGTCATACCTGCGTTCGGCGATAACGGCTGCGTGGCGAAGTTTGACGTGCCGTAATGCACTCCAGGGCAATACCACCCCACATATTCTCATTTTCACCCGCATACTTGTACAAACAAGGAATCTCCCGATGACGGATATCACCACTCTCAGCCAGCGGCTGAACACCCGCACCCTGCATTTTGTTTTACTGACTCTCGTCACCTGTGGCGTCTGGCCGCTGCTCTGGCTGTATAAAAAGCAGGATACCATCAGTGACACCACCGGCTACCCGGTCAGCGGTCATCTGTTCATCATCTGGCTCGCCGTCTGCTTTGGCATCAGTCGCCAGTTAGCCAGCATGGTGTCGTCTGACGTTTACGGCTATGACCCGACCAGCGATACATTGCTGGCGTTAAGCGGTATTCTGTCGCTCGCTTGTGCGGTAATGTATGTGGTCTGGGCCTTTAAGGCCAGAGACGCCCTGCGCCAATATGCGCTGAACACCTTCCGCTTCGACCTGAAGATGAATGCCTTCTATACCGTTATCTTTAACGTTTTCTACATCACGTACTGTATCAACGACATGCAGCAGGCACTGACGAAGCACCAGATTCATGGCGCAACCGCCGCGCCTGCAGCGCCACAGGCTCCCATCACGACAGCAACGACAGCGCAACCCCCGCAGTAAGTTAATCACTGCTTTAGCCAGAGACCCCGGGTTTTTGTGTCAGGTATCAGAGGAACTCATCATGAAGGACACTGACAATACGCCGTTACCACCCGGTTCGTTCACCCGTGAGCAGGCGACAGCCGTCGCCACGCAGTACACTAACCTAACCCTCGAAGACGACCATGGGAACCAGTTTCGGCTGGTCATTCGCGACAGCGAGGGGCAGTTGATCTGGCGGGCATGGAATTTTGAAGCCGATGCCGGATACTGGCTGAACCGCTATCTGCTCAGCCACGGCATACCCCGACACTGACTTACCGTAGTTCCCCCCACCAGCAATCACACCAACAGGCCATGTTCCCACCGGAGCATGGCTTTTTTGTTTATGCCGTTTAATCAACTACAGAGGTACTCACTATGCGCTTAGCAAGCCGTTTCGGGCGGATAAACCAGATACGCCGGGATCGTCCCTTAACCCGCGAAGAACTGATGCATCATGTCCCCAGTGTATTCGGTGAAGATAAACATGCTTCACGGAGTGTAAAGTACACGTTTATTCCCACCATTACTCTGCTGGAAAACCTGCAGCGCGAAGGGTTCCAGCCGTTCTTTGCCTGCCAGTCACGCGTGCGTGATCCGGACCGCCGGGAGCACACAAAGCATATGCTCCGCCTGCGTCGCGCCGGTCAGATAAACGATCAGCAGGTGCCGGAAATCATCATCCTGAATTCTCATGGTGGTGAGTCCAGTTTTCAGTTACTTCCGGGAATATTCCGAAGCGTATGTACGAATTCGCTCGTCTGCGGACAGTCATTTGGCGAAATCAGAGTGCCGCACCGGGGGAACGTTGTGGAAAAAGTCATTGAAGGGGCTTACGAAGTACTGGGCATCTTTGACCGGGTGGAAGAGAAGCGCGATGCGATGGAATCGCTTTTGTTACAGCCACCGGCACAACAGGCTTTTGCAAAAGCCGCGCTGACGTACCGCTTCGGTGATGAGCACCAACCGGTGACAGCATCCCAGATACTGACGCCCCGCCGCTATGAAGACCGTCAGAACGACCTGTGGTCAGTTTTCAATCGTTGCCAGGAGAATCTGCTGAAAGGTGGTCTGCCAGGTCGTACCGCCAAAGGCAAACGCAGCCATACCCGGGCGGTTAAAGGCATAGACGGCGACGTTAAGCTCAACCGGGCTCTCTGGGTGATGGCAGAAGAACTGCAGCAGGCGCTGAGCTGATGCTACCTCTGCCTGATAACGCCCACCAGGCCACCATTTATCCGACGGCCCTGGAGGACAATCCATGCAGCCGCTCCATCTCCGATGACGACCTGTGCGCCTGGTGCTCACACCTTCTTTATCGTCCCGGTGAACTCAGCCTCTGCCGCTTGAGCATTCCCGACGGACACTGGCCTTCATGCTGTGATACGGACGGCTATGCGCAGTCCTGCCCTTCACTCCGGCTGAACCAACATCCCCAACCCTATAAATAAATAAGGAAAAACTAACATGACCGACATTATTAACCTTAACGATACCCTCCCGTTACCGCCACAACCTGCCGGTTCTTCGCCAGCGCTGACCGCCACCCTTGTACAGGACGAGCAGCGTATCAGATTCTGGCCGCAACACTTTGGCAGCATACCGCAGTGGATAACCCTTGAACCCCGCATATTCGCCTGGATGGACCGGTTATGTGCCGATTACAGCGGAGGTATCTGGCGCTTTTATTCACTCAGCAACAGTGGCGCATTTATGGCACCCGAAACCAACGGAAACAACGATGAGAAATGGACGCTGTTTAACAGCATGAATGGCAACGGCGCAGAACTCAGCAGCGAAGCCGCCGGGATTGCGGTTTGTCTGATGACATACAGCCATCACGCTATGCGTACCGAATGCGATGCCATGACGGAGCACTATTACCATCTGCGGGACTACGCGCTCATGCATGCTGAATGCAGCGCCATTATGCACATCATCGACTGATCGTCCCGCCATGCGGTACGAACTGTCTCAACTGAATACCCTGTGGGATAGCCTGGGGAAAACAACGGTCAGGGATGAGGACGGAGAAGTTGTGACCGACGAACCCTTCCTGCATTTTCCGACGGGAACCCCTGTATTTCATATCTGGTCATGGTTCGAATCCATGCACGACGAATTCTCCGTTGTCGGGAAACTGTACAACGCATCTCACCCGGAGACATCAACGAACAGGAAAAGCAAATGAATACCACCACATATCCCCCGGACACAGGGGGAATGACCCCCATCGCACAGCAGACCATCCGGAAAGCTTTATCCCTGCTGGAGCGTCAGTTACGCGAACCCGGCGCATCATTTACCTCCAGCCATGCCGTCCGCGACTGGCTGCGCCTGCAGCTTGCCACACTGGAGCGTGAAGCCTTCACCGTCCTGTGGCTCGACAACCAGCATCGCCTGATAACCCTCGACACGCTATTTCTGGGAACTATCAACAGTATCACCGTACATCCGCGTGAGGTCGTTAAATCCGGTCTGAAAAATAATGCCGCTGCTGCCGTTCTGGCGCATAACCACCCGTCAGGGGAGGCCGAACCCAGTAAAGCCGACAGGCAGATTACAGAACGCCTGAAACAGGCACTGGAACTGGTTGATATCCGCCTGCTGGACCATCTGGTGGTTGGCGGCATGGATATTATCTCATTTGCAGATAGAGGCTGGATGTAGCACAACAGGAGATTAACCCTATGAAAATCATCAGTAAGCGTCAGGCGATGACGATATACCGCCAGCATCCGCAGTCCCGGCTGTTTCGCTTCTGTACCGGCAAATATAAGTGGTCCGGCAGTATCTGCCACTATGCCGGTCGGGAAGTACAGGATATCAGCGGCGTGCTCGCGGTTTTCGCTGAACGCCGTCAGGACCGCCATGGTCCGTATGTCGTATTACGCAGCGTCACGCTCAATTAACATTAATTTAAGGAGTGCGAAAGTGCCGAATAAAATACCCTCCATCAGCCACAATATCGCTGAGCCATGGTGGGGACTTAACCACACCGTCACACCGTGCTTTGGTGCACGGCTGGTGCAGGAGGGCAACCGCCTGCACTATCTGGCTGACCGTAGCAGTATCACCGGGACATTTAGCGACGCGGATTTACGCCATCTCGATCAGGCGTTTCCGGTACTGCTTAAGCAGCTTGAACTAATGCTTATTTCCGGTGAACTCAATCCCTGTCACCAGCACGGCGTCACGTTATATGCAAAAGGGTTGACATGCGATGCCGACACCCTGGGTAGTTGCGGCTATGTCTATATTGCGCTTTACCCAACGCCTGCAACAGCCGCATAAACCTTACCGTAGCACCACCAACCCACAAAGAGAACCCAACGATGAGAATTTATCCTGTCTCCGCAAAACGGGCCGCAGAGATTGAGCGGTTAACCCATAAATCACCGATTTACGTGTGGCAGCGCCTCCTGACATATCTGCTGGATCGTCACTACGGCCTTACCCTCAACGACACGCCGTTTGGCGATGACGATGCCATTCAGGAATGCATTGATGCCGGTGATGCTCTGGTTGATGCCCTGAACGAGGTGGCTGAAGACTGCGACCTGGAGCGCACTGATAATCGGGGAAAATCACTCCAGCCCGTCTCACCACTGCTCACACCAGCAGATATCCGGAATGCCCAAAACGCGATGGGTCTGGAAGGCAGCAACAACATCCTCATCATCAGCGGACAGTCGTCAGCCAGAAGCTAATTCCCCGCCATCACACCATCGTCTGGTACAGGCGATACCACCAGCGGCAGTAACCGTTGTCGTAACGGCTGGCGCGGCCTTATTAATGGAGTAAACCCAATGCAAACCCAATCACTATCCTCAACGCGGGAGGCTTATCCGCGTCCGTCACCCGTGGAGATCTGGCAGCGCCTCCTGAGCCGCCTGCTGGACCGCCACTACGGTCTGACGCTGAACGACACGCCGTTTGGCAACGATGGCGTGATCCAGGAGCATATCAACGCCGGGCTCTCACTGTGCGACGCCGTGAACTTTATGGTGGAGAAATACGACCTGGTTCGTACGGACCGTCGCGGTTTTAACGCAGAAACACAGTCACCGCTTATCAGGAGCATCGATGTTCTTCTCGCCCGTAAGGCTACCGGGCTGATGATCCGCAGCGGGTATAAAGCCGTTACCGACATCACCACCGGTAAATATCGCGAGGTGCAGCAATGAAGTTATCCCTGACGGCAGAAGCCGATAGCATCAACGTTCTGGCCCTCAATATGGGCCGGAACGCTGTAGATATTGACGGTATTGAACTGGCTGACCTGATCAATGTAGTCTGTGACAACGGTTATTCGCTTCGCGTTGCTGACGCCCCCGGCAAGCTGATTGTTGAAGATCCGCTGCCGCCCCTCGCCCGCGTTAACGGCATTCAGTGCAGCACCGCGCATATCACGGCTGAAGACAATGCTCTGCTGTTTACCCATTCACACCAGCATGAAGACTTTGGCGAGTCGGAATGGATTAGCTATACCGGCTCGGGTTATCTGCTCTACCTGGGCGCATGGTCATTTCCGGTTTTACGCCTCAAACGCCTCGGTCTGTCGAAAGCCTGCCGCCGGTTAGTGGTGACGCTTATCCGTCGCTACGCCGCTGGCATCATTCATCTGGATGCCTTTGGCGAAGTGCTGCCGGGTTTTACCACCTTTGACTGGTAACTCAACATCAATCACCTCAAGGCTTTCTAATGCCAGAATTAACCACTGAAGCCGCTCTCAACATTCTGAAGCGAGATTATCTTCGATAACGACGAAGACAACACCGACTCAGCAGCCCTGTTGCCCTAGATTGAACAGGCATTACAGAACGTTCGCGATCTCCGCCATCTGCAGCTTCTGCAACAGGCCAGAACAAATTAGCCACCGAACCATACTCAACGCACGCGCATAAGCGCCAGTCCTCACCGACTGGCGCTTTGCTTTATATAAGGAAAGAAATGATGTCAGAACTGACTCTCACCGACCCCGAGGTTTTAATCGGTCACACCGACGTGATTTGCTCCACCAGCATTGAGCGTATAGTCACCGGACGTAATGCCGCGATTGCACAGATTGAGACGCTGATACAGCAGCTTGACGATATTTCGACGCTGACCCGTAGTATCGGCGGAAAAACAGCTCTGGACTGGGCTATGAAACAAGATTTCCGTTGCGGCTGCTGGTTGATGGAAAAAAGAGAAGCGGCGATGAAAGCCATCACCTGCAATCTCGATCGCGGCATCTGGCGGGATTTAATGAAGCGCTCCGACATGCTGAGCCTGATGGATGCTCAGGCCCGTGATGAGTGGCACAATAGCCTGGAAAAGGGGGATATTCCGGCCGTAAGCGAAGAAAATATTCTCAACACATTCGAGCAACTGCATCTGAATAAGGGCGAGGTATTTGAACGGGGTGTAATTAACGTCTTCAAAGGACTTAGCTGGGATTTTAAGACGAACAGCCCTTGCAAATTTGGAAGGAAAATCATCGTCAGTGGGCTGGTCAAATGTGACCGGTGGGGATTTGGGCTCAGCTGGGGCTGGCAGCGCGATCGTTTAGCAGACCTGGAGCGCATGCTGATTCTTCTGGATGGGAAGCCCGTACCTGACAACCGCGCTGACGTTACCCGTCGGTTAGGTGATCACATCCATGATGACAGGCACAGCAATCGGTACGAGGATGAAATGTTTGCAATCAAATACTTTCAAAAGGGAACAGCCCATATAACCTTTAAGCGACCAGAGTTGGTCGATAAACTGAATGACATCATCGCCCGGCACTACCCGGGAGCACTGGCAGCGAAATGAAAGGGGAGTGCCCTGTCCGATGCCTTCGCAAGTGAGCCAGCGCAAGCCAGACGGCAATGGCATACTGGATGGCATACCGAAAAGACGTACAAAAGAAAAAGCGCATGTTAATTAATA
Organism: Kosakonia radicincitans DSM 16656; assembly: GCF_000280495.2. NCBI lineage: Bacteria > Pseudomonadati > Pseudomonadota > Gammaproteobacteria > Enterobacterales > Enterobacteriaceae > Kosakonia > Kosakonia radicincitans. The sequence goes on along the minus strand of NZ_CP018016.1, from coordinate 3,415,023 downwards.
ACATGCGCTCGGAATATGGCGGTGAGGGGGGGATTCGAACCCCCGATACGTTGCCGTATACACACTTTCCAGGCGTGCTCCTTCAGCCACTCGGACACCTCACCACATTGTCTTCCCGATGTCATCGGGACGGGCGCTAATGTAGGGAAAAGCCATTGCGGCGTCAATCTTCTTTTTCAATAAATTAGCGTGTTTAGACAAACTTCAAACAACCTGCTTCTTAAACGTTCTGAAATCGCTTTTTTTCTCATCACGGTACTTTCTCCGCGGCGTACAGGAGAAATTTGTTATGCTGATCACCCTTTTAAAATACCCAATAGAACCGGGAATTATCCGGATACATCACAACGATTTCTGGAGTTGGAATGGACATTATTTTTTATCACCCTTCCTTTAATAGCGAATACTGGATTAACGCGCTGCGTAAGGCGATGCCGCAGGTGAATGTGCGTGCATGGACGGCAGGCGATAATGCCCCGGCGGATTATGCCCTGGTGTGGCATCCCCCTGTCGAAATGCTTAAAGGACGTAAACTGAAAGGGGTGTTTGCGCTTGGCGCCGGGGTTGATGCCATTCTTGGTCAGCTCAGCGCCAACCCGGGGATGCTGGCTGATGATATTCCGCTATTCCGCCTGGAAGACACCGGGATGGGATCGCAAATGCAAGAGTATGCGGTAAGCCAGGTGCTGCATTGGTTCCGGCGTTTTGATGATTATCAGGCGTTAAAACAGCAGTCCAGATGGCAGCAACTGGAAGAGTATGCGCACGGCGATTTCACTGTCGGTATTCTTGGTGCGGGTGTGTTGGGTTCAAAAGTCGCGGAAAGCCTGCTGCCGTGGGGATTTCCGGTGCGTTGCTGGAGCCGCAGCCGTAAGTCGCTGCCTGGTGTACAAAGTTTTGCTGGCCCTGAAGAACTGGGCGATTTTTTGCAGGGCACGCGTGTGCTGATCAACTTGCTGCCGAATACGCCGGAAACGGTTGGTCTTATTAATCAGTCACTGCTTAATCAACTTGCCGACCACAGTTACGTGATGAACCTGGCACGCGGCGTCCATGTTGTTGAAGCCGATCTGCTGGCGGCGCTGGAGAGCGGAAAGGTGAAGGGCGCGATGCTTGATGTGTTCAGCCGCGAGCCGCTCCCTGCTGATAATCCGCTGTGGGCGCATCCGCGTGTGGCAATGACTCCGCACATTGCGGCGTTCACGAGACCAACCGAAGCCATTGAGTTTATCAGCCACACTATTGGCAAACTGGAGCGCGGAGAAACCGTCAGCGGGCGCGTTGACAGAGTTCGGGGTTATTAATGAAAGCCCGGCCCGGCCGGGTTTTGTCATTAAAATCGACACCGATAACTGCTATCCTTGCAAAAAATAACGACAGGAGTGAGCCATGTACCCCGTTGACCTGCATATGCATACCGTCGCCAGCACCCATGCTTATAGCACGCTTCATGATTATATTGCCGAAGCAAAAAGCAAAGGCATCAAACTGTTTGCCATTACTGACCACGGCCCGGATATGGCGGATGCGCCGCATTACTGGCACTTCGTCAATATGCGCATCTGGCCGCGTCTGGTGGATGGCGTGGGGATTTTGCGCGGTATTGAGGCCAACATTAAAAACACCGATGGTGAGATCGACTGCACCGGCCCGATGCTGTCATCACTCGATCTGATCATTGCCGGTTTCCATGAACCGGTCTTTCCACCGCAGGATAAAGCCGCGCATACGCAGGCGATGATTGCCACAATGGCCAGCGGCAACGTTCACATTATCAGCCATCCCGGCAACCCGAAATTTGAGGTTGATATTCCTGCAATCGCGGAAGCTGCCGCGAAATATCAGGTGGCGCTGGAGATTAACAACTCTTCCTTTATGCACTCACGCAAAGGTAGTGAAGATAACTGCCGTGCGATTGCTGCCGCGGTGCGTGATGCTGGCGGCTGGGTTGCACTGGGATCGGATTCTCACACCGCGTTTACACTGGGTGATTTCACTGAATGCCGTAAGGTACTCGATGATGTCGGTTTCCCGGAAGAACGTATTCTGAACGTCTCACCGCGTCGCCTGCTGAGTTTCCTTGAGTCCCGCGGCATGGCGCCAATTGCTGAATTTGCTGAACTTTAATACTGACTGGAACAACTGAATGAACGAATTTTCTATCCTTTGCCGCGTACTTGGCTCGCTGTTTTATCGTCAGCCGCAGGATCCGCTGCTGGTGCCGCTGTACACTCTGATCCGCGAGGGGAAACTGGCGGAAAGCTGGCCCCTGGAGCAGGATGAATTGCTGGAGCGCCTGCAAAAAAACTGCGATGCGCAGGCGCTGGCTGCCGATTACAACGCGCTGTTTGTCGGCGAAGAGTGCCGGGTGTCGCCGTTTCGCAGCGCCTGGGTGGATGGCGCTACAGAAGCTGAAGTCCGTTCATTTTTGTCGAGCCGTGGCATGCCGTTAACCGATGCGCCAGCCGATCATATTGGTACATTGCTGCTGGCAGCCTCCTGGCTGGAAGACCAGTCGGCTGAGGATGAAAGCGAAGCGCTGGAAACCCTATTCGCAGACTATCTGCTGCCGTGGTGTGGCACGTTCTTCGGTAAGGTGGAAGCCCACGCGACCACGCCGTTCTGGCGCACAATGGCACCACTCTCGCGAGATGCGATTGCAGCAATGTGGGATGAATTGCAGGAAGAATCTGCCGAATAATGTGATGCATATCACCAATCAAATGTAACGAATAATTAATCGTTTCAATTAATGTGCCTGTGGTCACATAACCCCGGTGCGCATCTGCTATGATGCGCGCCATGAACATTCTCCTTTCTATTGCACTGACGACGGGTATCCTCTCTGGCCTTTGGGGCTGGGTGGCCGTTTCCCTCGGCTTGATTAGCTGGGCGGGCTTTCTCGGATGTACGGCTTATTTCGCCTGCCCGCAGGGCGGGTTGAAAGGGCTACTGATCTCCACCTGTACCGTCATGAGCGGTGTTGTCTGGGCACAAGTGATTATTCATGGCGCAGCGCTGGCACCGCATTTGTCGATCGTCGGCTATATGATGACCGGCGTGGTGGCATTCCTGATGTGCTTGCAGGCCAAAAGCTTGCTGCTCTCTTTTGTGCCGGGCACTTTTATTGGTGCCTGCGCGACGTTTGCCGGGCAGAGTGAGTGGCAGATGATTGTGCCTTCGCTGGCCGTCGGGCTGCTTTTCGGTTACGCCATGAAAAATAGCGGCTTGTGGATCGCTGCTCGCCGTGCGCAGCCTTTGCTAAACGAGCAAGAAAAAGTATAAATCGCATCAATAAAAAATCTTATAAAAACAGCCTGGTAGCCCGCAACAGTGCGTTTTGTACGCTAAACTATTAAAGAGATTAATTAAAAATGCCGATGAGTCAGGTAGGTGGAATATCTGACTCCCACCATCAAGGATGAGTAATCTGTGAGGTGTTTATGCGGCTTTTTATGACATTCCTGTCTCTCATTATCCTTTTATCTACCACTTCTGTCGGCGCTGCTACGCCAGGTGGGATCATTCATTTCCAGGGTGCAATTGTTGAAGGTGGTTGCGATTATCGTACCCACTCGCAGCAACTGGAGCTCTCTTGCCCGCAGGGGCAAAAGGTCGAAACGCAGCAATTTTCGCTGCGTGACATTGCCGAGCAGTCTTTTGCATCGCTGGCGAAAGTCGAGATGCACTATCTCGATCCAGAGCATTCAAAGGCTATTGTCGTTATCAGTTATCACTGATTGTGCCTGCATGTTGCCCCCGCTCCAGGATACACTTATCGGAAAGGCGGTTGATTGACCGAAAAGGGGGCAAAAATGCAGCCACGTATGCAGGTACTTCAGGGAGATATCACTACTCTCGAGGTTGATGTCATTGTGAATGCCGCAAACTCGTCGCTACTTGGCGGCGGCGGTGTTGATGGCGCTATTCATCGCGCGGCAGGACCGGAGTTGTTGAAGGCGTGTCAGCAGGTGCGTCAGCAACAAGGGGAGTGCCCTCCGGGGCATGCGGTGATCACCACGGCGGGAAATCTGCGCGCTAAAGCGGTGATCCACACGGTTGGCCCTGTGTGGCGCGGCGGCGGTGAACACGAAGCTCATCTGCTGGAGGATGCGTACCGCAACAGTCTGTTGCTGGCTGAAGCGAACGGCTACACCACGATCGCTTTCCCGGCGATAAGTACTGGTGTGTATGGCTATCCGAAAGCGGCGGCGGCAGAGATCGCGGTCAACACGGTGTCTGCACATTTGATCCGACGCCCTCAGCTACAGCAGGTCTTGTTTGTCTGCTTTGATGGCGAAACGGCGCACCTTTACCAGCGATTATTAACACAGCAGGGCGAAGAACCTGCAAAATAGGGCAAGCGCAGGCTACTCCAGGAGCAGCCTGCGAAATCAACGGGCGGTAGCGTGGGTTTTCACCTCTTTCTCCTGCGGTTTACCGGAGAAGAGAAAACGCAGCAGCGGAATGCGCAAGTGAATTTCATACAGCAAAACCGCAATCCCAATGACGAATACCAGTCCGGTGACAAAACCTAACGCGTTGGACTGAATATGTGGAGTGATCCATGCGCCAAAGAGCAGCGTCAGCGGATGGTGTACCAGATAAATAAACAGCGACGCATTGACAAAATAACTCACCCGCGCCGACTGAAAATTAAGCAACCGGTGCCCCAGCGAGAACACCACATTCACCATCCACAGCCCCAGCAGCATGGTAATTACCGCTTCGGTTTCATACATCCACGCATCGCCGCTGCCATAGCGTTGGTTAAGCAGATAAGCAACAAACGCCAGCGCTGAGCCAACCATGCACCACGGTGACGGCGTGGTAAAAAGTGATTTTAGCCGCGGATTTATGAAAGTCAGCGCACCAAGGATAAAGAAAGGAATGTAAAACAGCGACTGCATGACGGCGAAATTAAACAGCGCATCGCGCAATATATCGGGATACAACAGAAAAATAATGCGCCGAAATGCGGCCCAGGCAATGCCCAGCAGCAGGAACCAGAGGGAAAGCGTACCGAGTGAAATAGAACCAAGTAGGCGATCGGCATTGTTTTTTATTTTTTTAAACAACCACATGCCAACCGTTGTTAATATGACGAGTACTAACAGGAACCATAAATGAGATATCAGTTCCCACGACAGCGTATTGAATTTGTCATACGCCGATAAGGTGTGCCATTCCGTGGTATTGTTATTCACATATTGCAACATAATAAATTGCGGCAACGTGAGCAGCGGAATTGCGGTGAGCATCGGTATACCGACACGTTCAACGCGCACCATCCACCAGCGTTTTAGCGGATAACGCAGATATAGCATGTATGAAAAATAACCGGATATGACAAAAAACACCTGCATGCGAAACGCATGAATAGCGTCATTAAACAGGGTCAGCCACCAGGAAGGATAGGTACTGTTAACGTGCCACATATGGCTGGAATAAATCAGCGAGATGTGGAACGGGATCCCAAGCAGCATTAACCACGCGCGGATGGAATCAAGGAAATATTCTCGTTGTGCGGGTACTCTGGCCATATAACTCCGGGCATTCTAAGACTTTTCGCCTTATCCATAAGACAAATAATGGTTACATTCGAAACTAACCCTACACTATGTCCGATAACCTGTCTCCAGGATAAGCCTGCAAAACGATAAGGGTGAGTTTCTTTGCTTATTCAATGAGCCAGCAGGCAGAACAATACAGGGATTCAGTTGTCGGATTGGCTGAGTTTCCATTAAAATGGATCGGATCGATTTAAGCACACAAAGGGGGAAGTGCTTAGTTATTATGAAACCTAAATTACAAATGATGAAAATGCGTTGGGTAGGCGCTGCGGTTCTGTTGTCACTTTATACGTCATCAGGCTGGGCTTTTTCTATTGACGATGTCGCAAAACAGGCACAATCCCTGGCTGGCAAAGGCTATGAAGCACCCAAGAGCAATCTGCCCTCTGTTTTCCGTGACATGAAATACGCGGACTATCAGCAGATTCAGTTCAACCACGACAAAGCCTACTGGAACGCGACCAACACCCCGTTTAAGCTTGAGTTTTATCATCAGGGCATGTATTTCGATACGCCGGTGACCCTCAACGAAGTGACCGCTACCGCCGTTCGCCAAATTAAATACAGCCCGGACTACTTTAATTTTGGTAACGTTCAGCACGATAAAGACACTGTAAAAGATCTTGGTTTTGCTGGTTTCAAAGTTCTTTACCCCATCAATAATAAAGATAAAAACGATGAAATCGTCAGCATGCTGGGCGCAAGCTACTTCCGCGTGATTGGCGCAGGTCAGGTTTATGGGATCTCCGCGCGCGGTCTGGCGATTGACACTGCGCTCCCCTCCGGCGAAGAGTTCCCACGTTTTCGTGAATTCTGGATCGAGCGTCCCAAGCCTGCCGATAAACGCCTGACGATTTACGCATTGCTGGATTCACCGCGCGCCACGGGAGCCTATCGCTTCGTGATTATCCCTGGCCGCGATACTGTAGTGGATGTGCAATCCAAAGTTTACCTGCGCGATAAAGTGGGCAAACTGGGTGTTGCGCCGCTGACCAGTATGTTCCTGTTCGGTCCGTCGCAACCCTCTCCGGCGACCAACTACCGCCCGGAATTGCATGATTCTAACGGTCTGTCGATGCTTGCCGGCAACGGCGAGTGGATCTGGCGCCCGTTGAACAACCCGAAACACCTGGCTGTCAGCAGTTATGCGATGGAAAACCCGCAGGGCTTTGGCCTGCTGCAGCGTGGCCGTCAGTTCTCCCGTTTTGAAGACATTGATGACCGCTACGATCTGCGTCCGAGCGCATGGGTTACGCCGAAAGGCGAGTGGGGCAAAGGGAAAGTTGAGCTGGTTGAAATTCCGACCAATGACGAAACCAACGATAACATCGTAGCCTACTGGACGCCGGATCAACTGCCGGAACCAGGCAAGGAGATGAACTTTAAATACACCATCACCTTTAGTCGCGACGAAGATAAACTGCATGCGCCAGACAACGCCTGGGTACTGCAAACTCGTCGTTCGACCGGTGATGTAAAACAGTCGAACCTGATTCGTCAGCCTGACGGAACGATCGCCTTTGTCGTTGATTTCACCGGCCAGGATATGAAAAAACTGCCGCAGGACACCCCAGTCACCGCGCAAGCCAGCATTGGCGATAACGGCGAAATCGTGGAAAACACCGTTCGCTATAATCCAGTGACGCAAGGTTGGCGTTTGATGTTACGCGTGAAAGTTAAAGATCCGAAGAAAACGACGGATATGCGCGCGGCCCTGGTAAATGCCGACCAGACCCTGAGTGAAACCTGGAGCTATCAGCTACCTGCCAATGAATAAGACAACTGAGTATATCGACGCGCTGCCGCTCACGGATGCGGAGAAGGCAGTGCTGCCGACAGAGAGTATTCTTAGCGTGCATCAGGCGCTGGATGCTGAACACACAGACTGGAAACGTGAAGACGATACGCCGTTGGGTTCTGTGACGGCGCGCTTGCAGCATAGCTGGCCGGATTCACTGGGCAAAGAGCAGCTTATTAAGGATGAAGAAGGGCGTGCGCAACTTCAGGCAATGCCGAAAGCGAAGCGTTCTTCCATGTTTCCCGATCCGTGGCGTACCAACCCTATCGGGCGTTTCTGGGATCGCCTTCGTGGACGGGAAGTGGCTCCGCGTTATCTTTCTCGTCTGACGAAAGAAGAGCAGGCACACGAACAGAAATGGCGTACTGTCGGCTCAATCCGCCGTTATATTTTACTGCTGCTGACGCTGGCGCAGACGGTGGTGGCGACCTGGTATATGAAAACCATCCTGCCTTATCAGGGCTGGGCGCTGATCAACCCGACCGATATGGCGGGCCAGGATCTGTGGGTTTCCTTTATGCAGTTGCTGCCGTACGTGCTGCAAACCGGCATTCTGATCCTGTTCGCCGTCCTGTTCTGTTGGGTATCCGCCGGTTTCTGGACGGCGCTGATGGGCTTCCTGCAACTGCTTATCGGCCGCGACAAGTACAGCATTTCGCACTCAACGGTGGGTGATGAGCCGCTTAACCCGGAACATCGTACCGCGTTGATTATGCCTATCTGTAACGAAGACGTGGATCGCGTTTTTGCGGGGCTGCGTGCGACCTGGGAATCGGTTAAAGCTACCGGGCAGCAACAGCATTTCGATGTCTATATCCTCAGCGATAGCTATAACCCGGATATCTGCGTTGCTGAGCAGAAAGCGTGGATGGAGCTGATCGCGGAAGTGCAGGGTGAAGGGCAGATCTTCTATCGCCGTCGCCGTCGTCGCGTGAAACGTAAAAGCGGCAACATCGATGACTTCTGCCGTCGCTGGGGCAGCCAGTACAGCTACATGGTGGTGCTGGACGCAGACTCCGTGATGAGTGGCGAATGTCTGACCGGTCTGGTGCGCCTGATGGAAGCCAATCCGAATGCCGGGATCATCCAGTCGTCGCCGAAAGCGTCCGGTATGGATACGCTGTACGCACGCTGTCAGCAGTTTGCCACCCGTGTTTACGGGCCGCTGTTTACTGCGGGGCTGCACTTCTGGCAGTTAGGGGAATCCCACTACTGGGGGCACAACGCGATTATCCGCGTGAAGCCGTTTATCGAGCACTGTGCCCTGGCACCGCTGCCGGGTGAAGGCTCTTTTGCCGGTTCCATTTTGTCGCACGACTTCGTGGAAGCGGCGCTGATGCGTCGTGCGGGTTGGGGCGTCTGGATCGCTTATGACCTGCCGGGTTCGTATGAAGAGCTGCCGCCGAACCTGCTCGATGAGCTGAAACGCGACCGTCGCTGGTGCCATGGCAACCTGATGAACTTCCGTCTGTTCCTGGTAAAAGGTATGCACCCGGTACACCGCGCAGTGTTCCTGACGGGCGTGATGTCCTACCTTTCTGCACCGTTGTGGTTTATGTTTCTTGCGCTCTCCACGGCGTTGCAGGTGGTGCATGCCCTGACGGAGCCGCAGTACTTCCTGCAACCGCGCCAGTTGTTCCCGGTATGGCCGCAGTGGCGTCCTGAGCTGGCTATAGCGCTGTTTGCCTCGACAATGGTGCTGCTGTTCCTGCCGAAACTGCTAAGTATCATTCTGGTATGGTGTAAAGGGCCGAAAGAGTATGGCGGCTTCTTCCGTGTAACGATCTCGTTGCTGCTGGAAGTGCTGTTCTCAGTTCTGCTGGCACCCGTGCGCATGCTGTTCCACACTGTATTTGTTGTCAGCGCCTTCCTCGGCTGGGAAGTGGTGTGGAATTCGCCGCAGCGTGATGATGACTCCACGCCGTGGGGCGAAGCCTTTATGCGTCACGGCTCGCAGTTACTGCTGGGGCTGGTATGGGCCGTGGGAATGGCGTGGCTGGATCTGCGTTTCCTGTTCTGGCTGGCGCCGATTGTGTTCTCGCTGATTCTGTCGCCATTTGTATCAGTGATCTCCAGTCGCTCCACGGTAGGTTTGCGTACGAAACGCTGGAAGCTGTTCCTCATTCCGGAAGAGTATTCGCCGCCGCAGGTGCTGGTGGATACCGATAACTATCTGGAGCTGAACCGCTCGCGTTCGCTGGAGGATGGGTTTATGCACGCGGTGTTTAATCCTTCTTTCAATGCGCTGGCAACAGCAATGGCAACTGCGCGTCACCGCTCCAGCCGCGTGCTGGAAATTGCCCGCGATCGTCACGTTGAGCAGGCGCTGAACGAAACGCCTGAGAAGCTGAACCGCGATCGTCGCCTGGTGCTGCTAAGCGATCCCGTGACGCTTTCGCGACTGCACTATCGCGTATGGTCCGCACCTGAGAGATATCTCTCCTGGGTAAACCATTACGAAGAGCTGAGGCTAAACCCGCTGGCGTTGAAGGCGAAATAAGCCGACATTAAGGAAAATACCGGCCACCGAGCCGGTATTTTTTTACTCTGCAAAAAGCAAGATGAGGTCAGGTGTGAGAGTTATTCTGGTTGTCGTAATGGCCTGTTTATTAAGCGGCTGCGGCAGCATTATCAGTCGGACTATCCCGGGGCAGGGCCACGGAAATCAGTACTATCCCGGTGTGCAATGGGATGTTCGTGATTCGGCGTGGCGCTATATTACCATGCTCGATCTGCCTTTTTCACTGGTGTTCGACACCTTACTGTTGCCACTGGATGCGCATCACGGCCCCTATGAGTGATCAGCGCTCGTCCCATTCGTCTGCCGCAGTCTGACCCTCTTCGGTATCGAGCGGCGGTTCAAGTTGAAACTCGCCCTCGTCCCATTCGTGCAGCGTGTTCTCTTCCTGCCACTCCTGGCTTATTTCGATCTCGTCGAAATCGCCATCGAACACGCTTTGCGCGGCTTCGCCACTGAGCATCGGCAGACACTCTCCTGGCTCCTCCTCATCGGCAAAGAACTCAGCCTGCCAGGCGATATCGCCATCCTGAAGAACATACTTTTGCGCATTAAATTGCTGCACGCTGATCTCGTCTTCATCAATATCTGGATTATTGGCAATAAAAATTTCCCGTGCGGCATCAATTGCTTCAGACAGTGTTGAGTAATACTCCAGTTCGGATTCAGCCATGGAAAAACTCCTCAAGTTGCAGAAAAAGTATCTGCAAAAATCTATAGTCGCTGGTTTCGCCAGCGTCAAATGATGGCTGAGGTAATCAGATATTTAACAGAAATTGATCATTATGAAAGGGCGGCAGAGCAGGGGGACCCGCTCTGTAACCGATCACTCTTTACTGCTGACCACGGATGCGGTGGAAGTGGGCGTTTCAGCGTGAGAACGTGCAGGGCGCTGTAAGCTGAACCAGGAATAGACGGCATTAAAAAGCACCACGCCTGCGGTTACACAAAAGACTGCGCGGAACCCGTAGCTGGCGGAGACCGCTGCACCAATAAGTGGCCCGGTAACGTTGCCGATATCACGGAATGACTGGTTATAACTGAAGATGCGCCCGGCAATCTGGTTGGTCGAGTTATAGACCAGCAGCGTCTGCACCGCCGGGAGTAGCGCACCATCGGCAGCGCCGAGCAGGAAACGCAGAATCGCCAGTTGCCAGGGCGTTTGTACCAATGACATGGGCACCAGCAGCAGCACGGATATCACCAGCGCGGCCACCAGGATCTTCTCCGGGCCGATGCGATCGCCCAGTTTTCCCAGACGAGGAGCGCTCATCAGTGCCGCGACGCCTGGCACCGACGCAATCATGCCGCTGATAAACGCGATATTGCTGACGTTACCCGTCAATTCGCGCACATACAGCGTCAGAATCGGCGCAATGGAGCCGGTTGCCACCTGAATAATCATCGTGGTGATAAACAGGCTCAGCACCAGTTTTGGGCTTTTCAACGAGGCAAAAACCTCTTTGAAGTGCAGCATTTCGCGTTTTGCCACCGGGACAAAATTCTCCCGGATACAGCACAGTGTCAGCAGGAAACAGAGGAACAGCACTGACGCTGTGATAAAGAAGACCATCCGCAGACCCCAATTATCGGCGAGAAGACCGCCTGCCAGCGGCCCAAGCAGCGCACCGCCGACGCCACCGGTGGAAAGGGTGCCGAGTGCCCAGCCGCTTTTATTGCGCGGGATTTGTGTCGCAATCAAAGCATTCGCGTTCGGGATAAATCCACCCAATAAACCTAAAAGCGCGCGCAAAACTAAAAACTGCCAGACATTTTGCGCCATGCCCATCAGCGCCATGACAATCGCCATGCCCAGCGCCGACCGCAGCAACATAATTTTGCGCCCTTTACGGTCGGCAAGCCCGCCCCAGAACGGCGAAGCGATAGCTGAAAAAAGGAAGGTAATACTGAACACCAGCCCGGACCACATATTCAGCGCACCCGGATCGGTCACGCCGAGTTGCTCAACATACAGCGGCAGAAAGGGCATGACCAGGCTGAAGGCCGCGCCAGTAAGAAAACAACCAAACCAGGCAACGGTAAGATTACGTTGCCAGTTTATTGGGGCATCAGAAGATGACATAACCATCCGTACAGCGTTGTTGCAACGCGCGCATAAGGGAAATTGATAAGCATGCTAATTATGCGCCCAGGTGATGGTTGCTGCAATGCGCAGGACGATTTTTGTATGATGAAAAAAAGCCCGCAAATGCGGGCTATTCAGGTGTTCAGTAACGAGAAGGGACGCCTTCCGGGCGGGTTTTAAAGCGGCGATGTAGCCACATATACTGCTCGGGAGCCATCATGATGCAGCGTTCCACGACTTTGTTCATCCAGGCGGCTGTTGTTTCTGCATCGTCAAGCGGCGGAGAGTATTCCGGTTCCAGCATGATCAGCTCGTAGCCTTTTGCATCCGGCTTACGACGCGGAACAAACGGTACAATAGCAGCCTGAGACATCCGCGCCAGCATCCAGGTGCCGGAAGTGGACGCCGCCTGCTCAACGGCAAAGAAAGGGGCGAAAACGCTGGCCCGTGGGCCGTAATCGTGGTCCGGCGCGTACCAGACAACCTCGCCTGCTTTCAGCGCGCGGATCATTCCTTTAAGATCTTTTCGGTCGATCATACTCTTGTTGGAACGCATGCGGCCCCAGGTCTGCACCAGATCGATAACCGGATTGTCGTTCGGTCTGTAGACACCGATACCCGGCTCATTCATACCGAACATACGGGCGCCAACTTCCAGGGTGAGAAAATGCACGCCAATCAGCAAAATGCCGCGCCCTTGCGCCTGTACGTCGCGAACATATTCAAAACCGGAAACATCCATCCAGCGTGCCATTCGGTGATCGGACCAGAACCAGGCTATGCCCGTTTCCATGACGCCCATGCCGACTGACTCAAAATTTTTGGCAACCATACGCTGCCGTTCTTCGGCGCTCATCTGCGGAAAACAGAGTTCAAGATTGCGCTCGGCGATTTTCACGCGTCGTTTCATCACACGTTTAGCCAGATGCCCAATGCCATACCCCAGGCGATAAATGACCGGATAGGGGAGCTGAACGACCAGCCACAGCAAACCCATTCCAAACCAGGTGGGCCAAAAACGAGGGTGTAAAAGTGAGGCTGAAAACTTAGGTAAAAGCGTCATGACTGTCCTGTATTAAGCAACAATTCCCTGTATTCTCGCACTTTTTCGGAATTTGCCAAAATCCGGGCGCACAGAATGGCGGTTTTTCCGGTGATTGTTATACCGTAATAAGCAGATTGAGAGGAAATGTAGCGCAAAATGTGTGGATGTAAATTATCAATATTTGCTTTATGATGCCGCCGTTTTTTCACTCTCTACTTTGCAGGATACGTACACCATGCCAGTGTTACACAACCGCATCGCCAACGATGAATTAAAAGCGCGCATGCTTGCCGAAACCGAGCCGCGTATCACGGTCTCGTTTTATAAATATTTTTCTATTATGAATCCGCAGGCAACGCGCGATGCCCTTTACCAGGCGTTTACCGCACTGAAGGTATTTGGTCGCATTTATCTTGCCCATGAAGGGATTAATGCCCAGGTCAGCGTACCGCAAAGCCAGTTCCCGGCTTTTCGCGATGCGCTTTATGCCTTCGATCCGGCACTGGATGGCCTGCGTCTGAACATCGCCATTGACGATGACGGTAAATCATTCTGGGTGCTGCGCATGAAAGTGCGCGATCGTATTGTTGCGGACGGTATTGAAGATGAGAGTTTTGATGCCAGCGATGTCGGCGATTACCTGAAAGCGGCGGAAGTGAACGCTATGCTCGACGATCCGGAAGCGATTTTTATCGATATGCGCAACCACTATGAATATGAAGTGGGGCATTTTGACGGCGCGCTGGAGATCCCCGCCGATACTTTCCGCGAGCAGTTACCTAAAGCCGTTGAGATGATGCAGGCGCATAAAGACAAGAAAATTGTGATGTACTGCACCGGCGGTATTCGCTGTGAAAAGGCGAGCGCCTGGATGAAGCACAACGGTTTTAATAAAGTGTGGCATATCGAAGGCGGCATCATTGAGTATGCGCGTCGCGCCCGTGAACAAGGCCTGCCCGTTCGCTTTGTCGGGAAGAATTTCGTTTTCGATGAACGAATGGGGGAACGCATTTCCGACGACGTGATTGCCCATTGCCACCAGTGTGGTGCGCCGTGCGACTCGCATAGCAACTGTCGCAATGACGGTTGCCATTTGCTGTTTATTCAGTGCCCGGCTTGTGCGGAGAAATATGAAGGTTGTTGCAGCGAATTGTGTCAGGAAGAGAGCAAATTGCCGGAAGAAGAGCAGCGTAAACGCCGCGCCGGACGTGAGAATGGCAATAAAATCTTCAACAAATCACGCGGACGTCTGAACACGAAACTGGGTATTCCGGATCCAGAATAACGCAAACAGGAGAGGGGAAACCCTCTCCTGCTCATTTACTTCTGCTGTACACCTTCGACGGAAATAATCAGCTCCACATCCTGCGATGCTGGCCCAAGATCGGTCGTAATATTGAAATCTTTCAGCGCAATTTTGCCGGAAGCTTCAAAACCTGCACGTACGCCGCCCCACGGATCTTTGCCCTCACCGATGAGTTTTGCCGCCAGCACCACCGGCTTGGTCACGCCATTCAGCGTCAGATTGCCGGTGATATCCAATCCATCAGCCGTTTTCTTCACTTCAGTAGAGCTGAACGTCGCCTGCGGGAATTTCGCCACATTCAAAAATTCCGCACTGCGCAGATGCTTATCACGTTCAGCATGATTGGTATCCAGGCTGTTAGTGTTGATCGTCACATTCACTTTATCGGCGGCCGGGTTGGCTTCGTCGAAGGTAAATGTACCGTCGAAATCTTTAAACGTACCGTATAACCAACTGTATCCAAGATGCTGGATGCGGAAGTTAACGAAAGCGTGTTGCCCCTCTTTATCGATTTTATAATCTGCGGCTACGGCAGTGCCGCTAGCAAAGAGTAGCGAGGCGAGAGCGAGTCCCGGCAGGATTTTCTTCATATTATGCTCCAGAGTCAGGCGACGATTTTCCCAGCATGCGCTTGAGAGTGGCGTCTTTATCGATGAAATGGTGTTTTAAGGCGGCCAGGCCGTGCAATACCGAGAGCACGACCACGCTCCATGCCAGCCATAAATGAACAGTACCTGCGAGATCCGCCTGCGAACCGGCGTCGGTAAGTGTCGCAGGCACGTTAAACAGGCCAAATACGTTGATCGGTTTGCCATCCGCGGTGGAGATTAAATAACCGCTGATGAGAATACCAAACAGCAACACATAGAGTGCAATATGAGCCAGTACGGCGCTTGCTCGCGTCAGGCGCGAATAACTGGAAAGTGGAGAAGGGGGCGGTGACATATGCCGCCAGACAATGCGCACCACCAGCCCTAACATCAACAGAATGCCGATGCTTTTATGCAGTTCCGGTGCCTGATGGTACCAGCCATCATAATAGCTGAGCGTGACCATCCATAATCCCAGCGCAAACATGCCATAAACGGCTATTGCCATCAGCCAGTGAAGAGCAACGGAAATAGCGCCATAGCGGGCGGATGAGTTGCGAAATTGCATAATTGTGAATCTGGTTAATGAACGGTTAATTTAAAATGGCGGGAGCGGATACATATTGCAACTGAAAATTAATCAATTAAATAATTAATTTTTCTATATCATATTTTTTGAATGATTTTTGCTTTGAATGTTCAGGTGATTAGAGGATGGAAGGTAAGTCTGGCGGTTAATGGCAGGGTTTGTGAGGTTGCTGTTGTTCAGAGAAATTGTTTTAATTTTATTTTTTTAAATAAATGTCAGCTTTTGTCAGTATTTATGGTCAGGACCATACAATATAAATAAGGTCGATCAGCGCAACGAGAAGCCACAGCGCAATATATAACATCAAATGCTCACGCACGTTATTAATAAGGAAGTTGAATAAACGACGCATGATCTCTCCGTAGAAAAATAAAGGCGGCCACAAATAAGGCCGCCGACGGATTATCGGGTAAAGCGTGACAGGGAAAAAGGTGTCAAATCGAAATCGCTGCGTTTACCCTGTGCAAACTCACTGGCGATTTCGCCGAGCACTGGCGCGAATTTAAATCCATGTCCGCTCAGTCCGGTGATAATCAGCGTGTCCGGATGTTCCGGCAAAGTATCAATAATAAAATCTTCATCCGGCGAGTTATCGTAGGTACATGAAGCGCCATAAAGGCAACCGCCGATTCCCGGCAGAAACTGTCGCAGAAAACCGAAGCACTCCGAACCGTCTCCCGCTTCATTGCCAAAAGGTGTACGCTGTCGCGCCTCGTCGATGAGCTGGCCGCCGTTATGACGACCGATCTTCAGCGCGTTATCTTCGGCGGGGAAGCCGTAATATTGATCGCCATTCGGCATTTCACCGGTGAAGGCTGGGAAGTGATTTTTGCTGCTGTAGCGGCCGTCTGCCTGGAACCAGGCGAAAACCTTGCGTACGGGTTGTACCGGAAGCGTTGGAATTAACTGACGCACCCAGGTACCTGCGCTAATCAACACTTTCTTGCCGACGAACTCGCCTTCCGCTGTTTCGATGGTCACGCCTTCAGGGTCATGACGCAGCGCGGTAACCGGGCAGTTAAACAGTTGTGCGCAACCGGCTTGCTGGGCGAGACTGATCCAGGTTTTTACCGCCAGTTCGCTCCTTAGCACGCCAGAATCGGCTTCGAACAGACCGATATAGTCTTCCGGCACGGTGATTTCTGGCCAGCGGGCCATCAGTGAAGGCGCATCCAGTTTTTCTACCGCCAGATCCCACTGCTTAGCACTGTGGGCGACATTGGCGAGAAATTCGGAATCAGCCGGTCCGAGGTTGATCACGCCGGTCCGTTCGAACACCGCCTCACCGCTTTCGTGGGCTAATTGATCCCACAACTGTTGGGCACGCAGCACCAGCGGAACATATTTTTCACCCTCGCCATACGCGTGGCGAATCAAACGCGTATCGCCATGATGGCTGCCTTGCTGGTGTGGAGGAAGATGGGAATCGGTCATCAGGACATTTAGCCCGGCGCGGGTGGCGTAATAGCCGGTAGCTGCGCCGACAGATCCGCTGCCGATAATAATCAGGTCATATTTCATGGTGTTCTCCAGGAAAAAGCGTGTTCAGGAGGGTAATTAACCTGGCGGCGTTATACAAGGGCAGAAATAATTAAGGCACCCTGAAGGGTGCCTGTTGGGATGAAGGTCAGCATTAAGACTAATGCCTGCGGTACTCATCTTGTTGGTAATCGCCTGATTCAATCTTGGCAATACCCGCCTCGAGAATCGATATAAACTGGCGGGCGACATCTGTCGTTAACCATAACGTCTGGCCGACTTCAGTCTCTTCCTGAGCGGCTCTGTTTGGGGTCTGGTAGTGTAACCGGAGCATCAGGGCATCGTAACTATCCACGGTACTGATGTCCCATCCGACCAGTGGATGGGTCTGGATGACTTCATTATTCTTTACCATCATAACCCCCATATTAGCGTGTTTATTTAGACAACGACTTTCGAGGTTCAATGCGTGTTTTATTTGAAGCCTCTTTAGTATATCAACAGATGGGGGTGATGATCGAATAAATAAACACTCTGCAACATGTTTTTTAGGCTGTTTGATTTTTTTGAATAAGAAAACGAAACCTTAAGCACATATTTTTACTAAAGAACTGTGGAATTAATGAATGGCGTAAAAAACAGACAAAAAAGCCGGGGCGACCCGGCAATAAGAACAAACTTAAAGAGAAATTAGTCGTTGATAAACCAGTCGTCGGCGCTTTCCCAGGTTTCCTGCAAAATTTCACTTATGCGATCTTTATCTTCTTTTGCGCCACCAAGCACCGACAGGTTATTAGCCGCCGCGTAGCGAACGGTGATTTTGTTATCGTGTTCGGGATAGTAATTATTGAGCCGACGGGATAATTCGCCCGCCAGCGCATCGATAGCACCTGGCGGTAAGGGTGTGGTTTTGGCGATAGTCACTTCAATGCGCATAATAGCCCCCTGTGTGTTTACTGTATATATATACAGTTAATAAAGTATCTTTACAACAGGGGGCAGTAAAATTTTTACTGCTTAACGCGCCAGCGAACGGTTTCACCCGCGAGGAACGGCACCAGCGTATCGTCCGTCAGGGCAATGCTCTCTGGTACAACGCTTTCGATGCGTTCCAGTTCAATAAAGCCCTCATTGAGCGGCAGTCCGTAGAAGCGCGGTCCGTTCGACGAGCAGAACGCTTCAAAATGCTGCAAGGCGTTCATCTCTTCAAACACGGTGGCGTAGCTACCGAGCGCGGTTGGCGCATTGAAGCAACCGGCACAACCACAGCTTGCTTCTTTCCGGTGCCGCGCGTGCGGTGCAGAATCAGTACCGAGAAAAGCGCGTTCAAATCCACTGGCGACCAACTCTCGCAGCGCCTGCTGGTGGATATTGCGCTTAAGGATAGGCAAACAGTAGAGATGCGGACGCACACCGCCAACCAGCATATGGTTACGGTTAAACATCAAATGCTGTGGCGTAATGGTGGCCGCCAGGCGCTCGTTACCCTCGCGCACATAATCTGCCGCGTCTTTGGTGGTGATATGCTCAAACACCACTTTTAACCCCGGCAGGCGCTGGCGCAGCGGCTCCATCACCGTTTCAATAAAGCGCGCTTCGCGATCGAAGATATCGATATCCGCGTGGGTCACTTCGCCATGCACCAGCAGCGGCATGCCCAGTTTTTCCATGCGCTCCAGCACCGGCATTATGGCATCAATGCTGGTGACGCCGTGGCTGGAGTTGGTGGTGGCATTGGCGGGATAAAGTTTTGCCGCCGTAAAGACGTTTTCGTTAAACCCACGTTCCACTTCATCTGCGCTCAGGCTGTCGGTCAGATAGCAGGTCATTAGCGGGGTGAAATCATGCCCGGCAGGCACGGCATCAAGAATGCGCTGGCGGTACGCGCGCGCAGCATCCACGGTTGTCACAGGAGGAGCGAGATTGGGCATGACAATGGCGCGGGCGTAGGTTTCACTGGTCCACGGCACCACGGTTTTTAACATATCGCCATCACGCAGGTGGACGTGCCAGTCGTCAGGACGGCGGATTTTCAAAACCTGGGATTGTGTCATTGGAGTGCTCCGGCTGGTGAGAATCAGGTGTTTTTTGCCGGGCACTAAGGATAAGCGGAAACGTTTTCGTTTGCATCTTTTTCCTGAAAAAAAGGGCGCTCGCGGCGCCCTGGACTCAGTCGGTGAGGGGAATAATAATTTCGCCCGGTTTCACCTCAATGCCTTTGGCGTATTTCTTCGCCAGCGCTTCACCTTTGCTACTGTCCTCTTTCAGCACATAAGCCGGACGCTGATTAAAGTAGTTGCGCAGCGACTGGTTCAGGTAGGGCATCAACGTTTGCAGCACTGTTTGCATTTTTTCTGGCTGCACGTCGGCTTTCACCACTTCCATCTCCTGCAAGTAAATAGCGCCTTTCTCTTTATCAAACACCGGCAACGCCTTCAGTTTCAGCTTGATGACCGCTTTCTGGTTACCGAAAAGGGAGGTCATATCCAGGTTGGCATCGCCGGTCAGCGTCACTTTGTTCGGCTCTTCACGACCAATTTCCGATGCCAGGTTGTTCAGCACAATGTGCGCATCAGCCACGCCAGGCAGGCCAATATCTTTCGCAAAATCGTTGCGTTTTTGCAGCGCCTGGTTAATTTCCTGTTCGCTGATGGAATATTGGGTCAGTTGGTTACAGCCCACCAGCACGCCGCTCAGCAGTAAGGCAGCGGCAAAAAAGATCTTCTTCATAATTCCTCAACGTGATTCCGAAAGCGTCAAAGCCGGTGCGTAGGATGCGTCAGGCGAGGTACAAAGGCTAGCGGAAAAAGCTGAATGGCTGGCGGAAACTTACGTTTCCGCCGTGAGTTCGCTAAATAGCCATTGATGAAAGCAGGTTAACCTGGGTCTGCTTGGCCATATTATCGCGGTAGTCCGCCACCCGGCTCGGCCAGTTAATTCCGGCGACAAGAGTAAGGTTACGCAGCAGCGGGAAAAGATGAATATCGTCTTCGGAGAGCTCGCCGTTGACCGCATTCGGTTTGACAATAAGCTTGTCCAGTGCGCGCAGATCGTCGCTGATATTTTTCACCAGTCCGGCAGAGTGGGCGAGATGTTCATCGAAATTGCCGATCGCCGCCTCTTTCTTCGCGACAAACCAGGCGCGCGCCTGCGGTGTGGAAAACTCGTCGAAGGCGGATTTCGCAAAGCGGGGTATCAGCAATTTATTCACATAGCCGTTAACCTTGCGCAGCCACTCTTCCAGCTTCGGGTTTCGTTTACCGGTGAGTAGCGGTTTGCCGTCAAGTTTATCGACATAGTGCACAATATCCATACTCTCCGGCAGATAACGGCTGTCGTCTTTTTGCAGGATGGGCGCCATCTTCTGGCCAATCATTTTAGTTGGCGTGGCCTCGTCGTCACTAAGCAGAATGTTGAGTTCTACAGGAAGATTTTTAAGGCCGAAAATCATGCGGGCTTTGATGCAGAAAGGGCAGTGGTCGTAAATGTAGAGTTTCACGTTTCTCCTCCATACTGGCTTATCCGTTAAAGACCAGTATGGAAGAGAGCATTGCATGGCGCAAATCAGGCGCCAGGTTCGAGCATCCGCGGGCGAATGCGCTTATGGCCGAATTGCCACAGCAGCGCCATTGAGGTCATCAGCCCGATCAGGCCGAGCATCATCCACGGCAATTCCGGCTGGTTGAAGGCTTTGCCGGCATCAAACAACCACCCACCACCGGCGTAACCAAGCGCGCCGCCAAATGCCAGCCCCAGGCGACTGAAACCCATATAACTGCCGCGCGCACGGGCATCAGCTAGCTGCGCGCTTAAGGTTTCCCGCGCAGGTTCGGCAATAATTGAGCCGATATAGAATGTGCAGATAAGCGTAAACAGTTGCTGCAACGTCCCCACCATTCCGATCGGCAGCAGACTAAATGACATCACCAGCAGCCCGGCCATCAGACGCTGTTCAAGACGAAAGCGTTTTTCACTCCAGCGGGCGATAGGGTAGAGCAACGTCAGCGAC
The DNA here is from genome assembly GCF_000280495.2 of Kosakonia radicincitans DSM 16656. Taxonomy (NCBI): domain Bacteria; kingdom Pseudomonadati; phylum Pseudomonadota; class Gammaproteobacteria; order Enterobacterales; family Enterobacteriaceae; genus Kosakonia; species Kosakonia radicincitans. Next base: position 3,394,030 of record NZ_CP018016.1, on the reverse strand, counting down.
AAGCAGGCTTCGATGGCGTACATCCACTTCACTGCCGCCGGTGAACCGGCAATATCGTTGACCATGATCGGCAGCATCAGCATCACCTGTACCGCCAGCATATAGTAACCTGTCAGCGTCAGGACGTAGGTGACGAACCGTTTGTCGCGCAGCACGCGTGCCAACCCTTCGCGCACCGGGGCTTTTACCGTAGAGAGTTTCCACGCCGGTAACAGCCAGGCGTTGAACGCGGCGCAGAGCACGAACATTAGCGCACCGGCGGCACACACCAGACGAAAGTCATATTGCAACAGCCAGCTACCGAGCAATGCGCCGACAACCGCGCCGGCGCTGTCCTGCATCATCAGGATAGAGAAAAAGCGGCTGCGCTGGTTGGGGCGCACAAGTTTGACCACCAGCGCGGAACGCGGCGGATCGAACAGTGTACCGCCCAGTCCGGAAAGAATGCAGGAGAGCCACAGCAGCCAGGGTTCGTGCGCCACGCCCATCGCGACGAAACCGCCCGCACGCATCAACATGCCGGTGACGATCAGCGGTTTGGCACCAAAGCGGTCGGCAATTGCGCCGCCGAAAATGCCCAAACCCTGCTGAATAAATTGCCGCAGGCCGAGCGCAATACCGACCATCAACGCCGCCCAGCCGAGCTGATCAACAAAACGAATAGAAATAAGTGGGAAGACAACGAAAAAGCCGAGTACAACCAGCATATTATCGACAAGCAGGAAATATTTACCCAGGCTCCTTGCCTGCGATATGCGTGCCATTTCCCCTCCGGGAAATTAAGAAAGATAAGACATTCTTATTCTGCGGGTTCGCCCGATCTTTTCCCACATTCGCGGTGACAATATTTTTTTATCAAAATCCGGCTTTGATTCAGAGTTTTCATCGAAAATGGTCCGCAAAGTGGAAAATGCCATGTTGCTGTTTTCACAGAGTGGCTGCGCAAATGTATAGTAAAGGTAAGGGGTTAAAAGTGTGGTGAAATGGAAGGAGTGGTAATGCATGTTTGGCTACCGCAGTAACGTGCCGAAAGTACGCTTAGTCACAGACAGATTAGTGGTTCGTTTAGTGCATGATCGCGATGCCTGGCGCCTGGCGGATTATTACGCCGAAAATCGGCAATTTCTAAAGCCCTGGGAGCCCGTGCGCGATGAAAGCCATTGCTACCCTTCCGGCTGGCAGGCCCGTCTTGGCATGATCAATGAGTTTCATAAACAGGGTTCGGCATTCTATTTCGCGCTGCTCGATCCCGAGGAAAAAGAGATCGTCGGCGTGGCGAATTTTTCCAATGTGGTACGCGGCTCGTTTCATGCTTGTTACCTTGGCTACTCCATTGGACAAAAATGGCAGGGGCAAGGGCTGATGTTTGAAGCGCTGACGGCGGCGATCCGCTATATGCAGCGCACGCAACATATGCACCGCATCATGGCAAATTACATGCCGCATAATAAACGTAGCGGCGATTTGCTGGCGAGGCTGGGTTTCGAGAAAGAAGGCTACGCCAAATCGTATTTGCTGATCGACGGGCAGTGGCGCGATCACGTACTTACCGCGCTCACCGCGCAAGAATGGACCCCGGGTCGCTAAGGAGCAACGATGAAGTATCAACTCTCAGCGGTCGAAGCGCGCGTTATCGGCTGCCTGCTGGAAAAGCAGATCACCACGCCGGAACAATATCCGCTGTCGATCAATGGTGTGGTTACCGCCTGTAATCAGAAGACCAACCGTGAACCCGTCATGAACCTCAGTGAACATGAGGTACAAGAGGTGCTGGATGAATTGGTGAAACGGCACTATCTGCGCACCGTCAGCGGTTTTGGCAATCGCGTAACGAAATACGAGCAGCGTTTTTGCAACTCTGAATTTGGCGATCTGAAACTCAATCCGGCAGAAGTGGCGCTCATCACCACGCTGCTGCTGCGCGGGCCGCAAACGCCGGGGGAACTGCGCGGTCGTGCGGAACGTATGCATCGCTTTAACGATATGGCGGAAGTGGAAACGGCGCTGGAACTGTTGGCGACGCGGGAAGATGGTCCGTATGTCGTGCGGCTACCCCGCGAGCCCGGTAAGCGCGAAAGCCGCTATATGCACCTGTTCAGCGGCGATGTACAGACGCTGGTGAATGTTGTTGAGGCGGTCAGCCCGCCGGAAGAATCACTGGTGGCGCGCGTTGAGGCGCTGGAAGAGGAAGTGGCAGATCTGAAACAGCGTCTGGATTCGCTGCTCGCACATTTAGGAGATTAGCCGTGACGAAATTACGTATTGGAGTGGTCGGCCTGGGCGGCATTGCGCAAAAAGCCTGGCTGCCGGTTGTCGGCGCTGCGACCGACTGGACGTTAACCGCAGCCTGGTCGCCGACGCGGGAGAAAGCCCTGCGGGTATGCGAAACCTGGCGCATTCCGTATGCTGATTCGCTGACGGCACTAGCCGCGCAATGTGATGCGGCTTTCGTCCACACGTCGACAGCTTCGCACTACAGCGTGGTCAGTGAGTTACTGAACCTTGGCGTGCATGTCTGCGTTGATAAACCGCTGGCAGAAAACCTCCAGGATGCTGAGCGGCTTATCGAACTGGCCGCGCGGAAAAAACTGACGCTGATGGTCGGTTTTAATCGCCGTTTTTCGCCGCTGTACCGCGAACTGAAACAGCAGATGCCGCAGGCGGCGTCGTTGCGGATGGATAAACACCGTACCGACAGCGTAGGGCCGCACGATTTACGCTTCACGTTGCTCGACGATTATCTGCACGTGGTGGATACCGCGTTGTGGCTGGCGGGAAGCGCGGCGGCATTACAAAGCGGTACGTTGCTCACGGATGATGACGGCGCAATGGTTTATGCCGAACACCACTTCTCACTGGATCATCTGCAAATCACCACCAGTATGCACCGGCGGGCGGGAAGCCAGCGCGAATGGATTCAGGCTGTCACCGATGGTGCGCTGGTGGATATCACCGATATGCGCGAATGGCGCGAAGAGCGCGGGCAGGGCGTAGTAGCGCGTCCGGTCGCTGGCTGGCAGAGCGTGCTGGAACAGCGTGGTTTTGTGGGTTGCGCGCGCCATTTTATTGAATGCGTGCAAAATCAGACGGTTCCGGAAACGGCGGGTGAACAGGCCATCCTGGCTCAGCGCGTGGTGGAAAAGCTCTGGCGTGAGGCGATGAGTGAATAACCGCCTGTAACATCTGGCGATAGTAATTCGCCTTTTTCCCTGTAGACTAAGCGCTTCGCTGTATACCAACGCCTGCATTGCAGGCGTTGTGCCTTATGGAATCCAGAATGAATCTATTAAAATCGCTGGCGGCTGTCAGCTCGATGACGATGTTTTCTCGCGTGCTGGGTTTTGCGCGCGACGCTATTGTGGCAAGGGTTTTTGGCGCGGGTATGGCAACTGACGCCTTCTTTGTAGCGTTTAAACTGCCCAATTTGTTGCGGCGCATCTTTGCCGAGGGGGCGTTTTCCCAGGCATTTGTTCCCATTCTTGCTGAGTACAAAAGCAAGCAGGGCGAGGATGCGACGCGAGTGTTTGTGGCCTATGTCTCGGGTTTACTGACGCTGGCGCTGGCGCTGGTGACTGTCGCCGGGATGCTGGCGGCACCGTGGGTGATTCTGGTCACCGCGCCGGGGTTTGCCGATACAGCGGATAAATTCAATCTCACCTCACAGCTACTGCGCATTACCTTTCCTTATATTCTGCTGATCTCGCTGGCGTCACTGGTGGGCGCGATCCTCAATACCTGGAACCGTTTCTCGGTGCCAGCGTTTGCGCCGACATTTCTCAATATCAGCATGATTGGCTTTGCGCTGTTTGCCGCGCCGTACTTCCATCCGCCGGTGCTGGCGCTGGCATGGGCGGTGACGGTGGGCGGCGTGCTGCAACTGGTTTATCAACTGCCGCATCTGAAGAAGATCGGCATGCTGGTATTACCGCGCGTGAGTTTTCACGATGCCGGTGCTATTCGCGTCGTGAAGCAGATGGGGCCTGCGATCCTTGGGGTCTCGGTCAGCCAGATTTCCTTAATCATCAACACGATTTTCGCCTCGTTTCTGGTCTCCGGGTCGGTATCGTGGATGTACTACGCTGACCGACTGATGGAGTTTCCGTCTGGCGTGCTGGGCGTGGCGCTGGGGACGATTTTGCTGCCTTCACTGTCGAAAAGTTTCGCCAGCGGCAATCACGATGAGTACTGCCGCCTGATGGACTGGGGGCTGCGTCTTTGCTTTCTGCTGGCGCTGCCGAGCGCAGTGGCGTTGGGCATTCTGGCAAAACCGCTGACCGTCTCGCTGTTTCAGTACGGTAAATTTACTGCCTTTGACGCGCTGATGACGCAGCGGGCATTAATTGCTTACTCCGTCGGCTTAATGGGCCTGATTGTCGTGAAGGTGCTGGCACCGGGCTTCTATTCGCGGCAAAACATTAAAACGCCGGTGAAGATTGCCATTGTCACGCTGCTGATGACGCAGTTGATGAACCTTGCTTTTATTGGTCCGCTGAAACATGCCGGGTTGTCACTGTCGATCGGTCTGGCTGCCTGCCTGAACGCCGGTTTGCTTTACTGGCAGCTGCGTAAACAAGATATTTTCACGCCGCAGCCAGGCTGGAAAAGCTTTCTGCTGCGTCTGGTGATTGCTGTGCTGGTGATGGCGGCTGCGCTGGTGGGCATGCTCTATGTTATGCCGGAATGGTCACTGGGTACGATGCCATACCGCTTGCTGCGTTTGATGGCGGTAGTGGGGGTAGGGGTGGTAGCTTACTTCGCCACGCTGGCACTGCTGGGTTTTAAACTGAAAGAGTTTGCCCGCCGGACGGCATAAACAATTTTGCCAGGGGAAACCCCTGGCAAAAAAATGTCTGGCGATTAAATCGAGATTTTTTTGCCGCCGCGGTTAGCAGAAGCGGTGTGGCCGTTGGCACCGTAAAGCGTTGGTTCCTGATGGGGTTTCAGTACATCCAGCGCCTGCTGATTACGCTCAATTTGCCCTTCCAGCAGCCATCCATTGTGCTGGTTAAGGTCGCGCAAATGCTGTGTCTTCTGCGTAATAATCTGCCAGCGATCGGCGATATCGTCATTAGCGCTGCGCTGTGCTTTCTGCGCTGAACGACGCTGTTGCTCCAGGTAATCCAGCGTTGCGAGCAAGGAACTTTTTTCTTCCGTAATACGCTGTAACGCACTGCCATTCACATGGCCTACGGAAAGTTGCTTTTGCTCAGCATCCATCACGTCTTTCAGAGCGCTCAGGATAACTGTCATTTGATCAAGGATGTCTGACAGTCGATTCATTCTGTTATTTACTCTGTAAGTAACTCTGCGCTTCGTTAATCAGGGCATCGGCAATCTTGCCGGTATCCATTTTCAGTTCACCATTACGAATCGCGGTTTTCAGTTGCTCAACGCGTTCCATATTGATGTCATTCGCGCCCGCCTGCATCAGCTTCGCCTGCGCGCCGCTGATGGTGACGCTGGTGCTGTTCGCCGTCTCGGCTTTTTCAAGACGTGCTTTCTGCGTCTGGGCGTCGTTGGTTTCACGCTGTTGAACGGCGTTAACCGGCTTCAGAGGCGATGTACGATCAATGCTCATTGTGTTGTCCTCATCGAGGTGTCCCGGCGTTTCGGGCCAGATATCTTTAGTCGTTGCTTATTTATCGGCAGGCAACATAAATTCTTTAAAAAGATTATAGGTTAATCAGAATATTCCCATCAGTATTCACCGTACCGCTGACAATCTGGCCTGAAGACATACGCACGCGGGCATTTTGCGCCACTGCGGCATTGTCCAGCGCTTGTCCTTCGCCGTTCACACTAAAGCCATCTCCCGATGCCACAACCTGTACCCGCTGTCCGGCTTTTACCCGCCATGCCTGACGCAGCATTGAGAGCTGAATCGGCTGCCCGGGAACGAGATCGCGCAGGCTAATCGCATCCTGCGCCTGATTGATATCCAGCATCGTGCGCGGCGGCAATTGATCGAGACGACCGCGTTTTAATGTCACGCTGCCGGGTTGCAGCGTGCTGCCACGCGCAACAGATTGCGCCGCCACTACATAATTACCCGTCGCCTGCACGTTAACCTGCAAAAAGCGCTTAGCTCCCGCACAGTTTGCCACAACGTTTACGTTTCCCCATAGCTTTGCGCCGCCGACTACGCTCAGCGCGGGCTGATCGCAGGTGGGCAACATGTTCTGCGGGGTTCGTATATTTACCACTACCTCGTCACTAAAGCCAGCAAGGCGCTGAGCAAAAAATGATGTGAGCTGAGCTTGCAGCTCGCCCGCCTGTGTCAGCGGGCTCAAAAACAGTAAGGTCGCGGCTAAACCGCTTTTCAACGTGTTCATCGCAGACTCCTGCCTGTTGATGGGATGCAGAGATTTTAACTGCATGGCAAATCTATCAACGCAATAAATAGCGACGCATTTTGCCCTTATTCCGGCGATAAGTTTGCCTGAGGAGATTTAAGCTGTTGGCTAAATAATTGTCATCAGTGGGGGAGCTATGCTCGATAAACTTGATGCCGCTCTGCGTTTTCAGCAAGAAGCGCTGAACCTGAGCGCCCAGCGCCAGGAAATTCTGGCGGCAAACATTGCCAACGCCGATACCCCCGGGTTTCAGGCGCGCGATATTGATTTCTCCAGCGAATTAAAAAAAGTCATGGAGCGCGGGCGTGCTGAAAACAGCGGCGTTGCATTGACGCTGACATCTTCCCGCCATATTCCGGCGCAAAACATCTCCACGCCGTCTGCCGATCTGTTGTACCGCATTCCTGACCAGCCTTCACTCGACGGTAACACCGTGGATATGGATCGCGAACGTACGCAATTCGCTGACAACAGCGTGAAATACCAGACCGGCCTGACCGTGCTGGGCGGGCAGATCAAAAGCATGATGAGCGTTCTGCAACAGGGGAACTAAGTAAATGGCATTACTGAATATCTTTGATGTCGCCGGGTCTGCGCTCACCGCGCAATCAAAACGTCTGAACGTCGCCGCCAGTAACCTGGCGAACGCCGACAGCGTAACCGGACCGGATGGGCAACCCTACCGCGCTAAACAGGTTGTCTTCCAGGTGGACGCTGCACCGGGTCAGGCGACCGGCGGCGTGAAAGTAGCTGATGTGGTCGAAAGTCAGGCGCCGGACAAACTGGTCTTTGAACCAGGTAATCCGCTGGCTGATGCCAATGGCTACGTCAAAATGCCGAACGTTGATGTGGTCGGTGAGATGGTGAATACCATGTCCGCTTCACGCAGCTATCAGGCAAACGTTGAAGTGCTTAATACCGTTAAGAGCATGATGCTCAAAACGCTCACCCTTGGCCAGTAAAGGAGACACGCATGTCTATCGCCGTGAACGTGAATGACACCACTGCTAACAGTAGTGTCTCATCGACCAGCACTACCGGTACTACCACTACAGGCACTAACAGCGCTTCCGACCTGCAGAGTAGCTTTCTGACGCTGCTGGTCGCACAGCTGAAAAACCAGGACCCGACCAACCCGCTGCAAAACAACGAGCTGACGTCGCAACTGGCACAGATCAGCACCCTTAGCGGGATTGAAAAACTGAATACCACGCTGGGTTCGATTTCCGGACAGATTGATAACAGCCAGTCATTGCAGGCATCTAACCTGATTGGTCACGGCGTCATGATCCCGGGGCAGACGGTTCTGGTAGGCAGCGGAACCACCACGCCGTTTGGCGTTGAACTGACGCAGGCTGCTGACAAAGTCACTGCGACTGTCACGAGCAAAGACGGCACCGTGGTGCGCACGATTGACATTGGTTCGCTGTCGGCTGGCGTTCATACCTTTAGCTGGGATGGCAAGCTGACCGATGGGACGACAGCGCCGGATGGCTCTTACAAAGTCTCCATCTCTGCCAGCAACGCATCAACACAGCTGGTTGCACAACCGCTGCAATTTGCCATGGTGCAGGGCGTCACGCTCAACTCCAGCGGCAACCTTTTAGATTTGGGTACCTACGGTACAACCACACTCGACGAAGTACGGCAGATTATCTAAGCCTTAACACTTATCAGGAGTAAGTCATGGCCTTTTCACAAGCGGTCAGCGGCCTGAATGCTGCGGCCACCAACCTCGATGTCATTGGTAACAACATCGCCAACTCCGCCACATATGGCTTTAAATCCGGGACTGCATCTTTTGCCGATATGTTTGCCGGTTCCAAAATCGGTCTGGGTGTTAAGGTGGCCGGGATTACCCAGGACTTTAACGATGGTACCACCACCAGTACCGGTCGTGGTCTTGACGTCGCGCTGAGCGGCAACGGTTTCTTCCGTCTGGTAGACAGCAACGGCTCTGTTTATTACAGCCGTAACGGCCAGTTCAAACTGGACGAGAACCGTAACCTGGTGAACATGCAAGGCATGGAAGTGACGGGTTATCCGGCAACGGGTACACCGCCAACGGTTCAGACCGGCGCGAACCCGCAGGCCATTACTATCCCGAACACCCTGATGGCGGCGAAAACCACCACCACGGCAACGATGCAGATCAACCTGAACTCTACGGATTCCACTCCGACAGTTACCACCTTTGATCCGACTAACGCGGATAGCTACAACAAAAAAGGCTCTGTTACCGTTTACGATAGCCAGGGTAACGCGCATGACATGAACGTCTACTTCGTGAAAAGTTCTACGGCGAACACCTGGAGTGTTTACACGCAGGACAGTAGCGTAAGTGGCAGCACTGCAACGCTGGCAAGCACACTGGTGTTTGATGCGAACGGCTCTCTGACCAGCGGCACCACGGCGAACATCACCACCGGTACCATTAACGGCGCAACCCCGGCGACGTTCTCCCTGAGCTTCCTGAACTCCATGCAGCAAAACACCGGTTCCAACAACATCGTTGCGACCACCCAGAATGGTTACAAACCGGGTGACCTGGTGAGCTACCAGATTAACGATGACGGTACCGTTGTAGGTAACTACTCCAACGAACAGACTCAGTTGCTGGGGCAGATTGTGCTGGCAAACTTCGCCAACAACGAAGGCCTGAAGTCCGAAGGCGACAACGTCTGGTCTGCCACGTCTTCTTCCGGTGTGGCGCTGCTCGGTACGGCAAACACCGGTAACTACGGTAGCCTGACCAGCGGCGCGCTGGAAGCTTCGAACGTGGATCTGAGTAAAGAACTGGTCAACATGATCGTCGCGCAGCGTAACTATCAGTCGAACGCGCAGACCATCAAAACCCAGGACCAGATCCTTAACACGCTGGTTAACCTGCGTTAATCGTCTGACGGGATGGCTTAATGGATCACGCAATATATACCGCGATGGGCGCTGCCAGCCAGACGCTGAATCAGCAGGCTGTCACGGCCAGCAACCTCGCGAATGCGTCCACTCCGGGTTTCCGCGCGCAGCTTAATGCGCTGCGTGCGGTGCCGGTAGAAGGGCTTTCGCTGCCTACCCGTACGCTGGTAGTCGCGTCAACACCTGGTGCCGATATGACGCCAGGCCAACTGGATTACACCTCGCGTCCGCTGGACGTGGCGTTGCAGCAGGACGGCTGGCTGGCAGTACAGACGGCGAACGGTACTGAAGGATATACCCGCAACGGTAACATCCAGGTGAGCTCGACCGGCCAGTTGACGATCCAGGGGCATCCGGTGATGGGCGATGCCGGGCCGTTGACCGTGCCTGAAGGCTCGCAAATAACGATTGCGGCTGACGGTACGATCTCCTCGCTGAACCCGGGCGATCCGGCCAATACCGTTGCGCCGGTTGGCAAACTGAAACTGGTGAAAGCAGACCCGCAAGAAGTGCAGCGCGGCGATGACGGCATTTTTCGTCTGACCCAGGCCGCACAAGCGACGCGTGGCGCGACGTTACAGGACGATCCGAGCGTACGCGTCATGTCCGGCGTGCTGGAAGGCAGTAACGTTAAACCGGTGGCGGCCATGACCGACATGATTGCCAGCGCGCGTCGTTTCGAGATGCAGATGAAGGTGATCTCCAGCGTCGATGATAACGCGCAACGTGCCAACCAGTTGCTGTCAATGGGCTAATAAACAGGACTACATATGATCAGTTCATTATGGATCGCAAAAACCGGCCTTGACGCCCAACAAACCAATATGGATGTCATCGCCAACAACCTGGCGAACGTCAGTACCAATGGTTTTAAGCGTCAGCGTGCGGTATTTGAAGATTTGCTGTACCAGACGATTCGTCAGCCTGGTGCGCAGTCTTCCGCGCAGACTACGCTGCCTTCCGGCTTGCAGATTGGTACCGGCGTGCGTCCGGTAGCCACTGAACGTCTGCATAGCCAGGGCAACTTGTCTCAGACCAACAACAGTAAAGATGTGGCGATCAAAGGGCAGGGCTTCTTTGAAGTCTCTCTGCCGGATGGGACTTCCGCTTACACCCGCGACGGTTCCTTCCAGGTTGATCAGAACGGGCAACTGGTGACGGCTGGCGGTTATCAGGTTCAGCCGGCTATCACTATTCCGGCAAACGCCCTGAGCATCACCATTGCCAGCGATGGTGTGGTGAGTGTGACTCAGCAGGGGACAGCTGCGCCAGTTCAGGTTGGCCAGTTAAACCTGACCACCTTTATGAATGACACCGGTCTGGAAAGCATCGGTGAAAACCTCTACACCGAAACGCAGGCCTCCGGCGCGCCGAACGCCACTACGCCTGGGTTGAACGGTGCGGGTTTGCTGTATCAGGGGTATGTGGAAACCTCAAACGTAAACGTGGCGGAAGAGCTGGTGAATATGATCCAGGTTCAGCGCGCTTACGAAATTAATAGTAAGGCAGTATCGACCACCGATCAGATGCTGCAGAAACTGACGCAACTCTAAGGCGTTTTCCGGCGCGGTAAGTGCCGCGCCGGAACCCTGATTTCGAAGATGAATGCAATGCAAAAATACGCCGTGCGCAGCTACCCGATTATGGCTTTAGTGGCATTAACCCTGACTGGATGTGCCTGGGTTCCGTCTACACCGTTAGTGCAGGGGGCAACCACCGCCCAGCCCATTCCGGGGCCGGTGCCAATGGTGAATGGTTCTATTTACCAAACTGCGCAGCCAATCAATTATGGCTATCAGCCGCTGTTTGAAGACCGTCGTCCGCGTAACGTCGGCGACACGCTGACTATCGTACTGCAAGAGAACGTGAGCGCGAGCAAGAGCTCGTCAGCGAATGCCAGCCGCGATAGCAAATCCAGTTTTGGCATGGATACCACGCCGCGTTATCTCGAAGGGCTGTTCGGCAATGCTCGTGCCGATCTGAGTTCTTCCGGCAGTAATACCTTTGACGGCAAAGGCGGCGCAAACGCCAGTAACACATTTAGCGGCACGCTGACCGTTACGGTCGATCAAGTGCTGATCAACGGCAATTTACATGTAGTGGGTGAAAAACAGATCGCCATTAACCAGGGCACGGAGTTCATCCGCTTTTCCGGTGTCGTAAACCCACGCGCCGTCAGCGGCAGCAACACGGTTCCGTCCACGCAGGTGGCGGATGCGCGTATCGAATATGTGGGCAATGGCTACATCAACGAAGCGCAGAATATGGGCTGGCTGCAACGTTTCTTCCTCAACTTATCGCCGATGTAACCGGGGTGAATTATGTTTAGATATCTGGCAATGGCGTTGGTACTGGTGGCATCTGTTGCCCAGGCCGACCGCATCCGGGACCTCACCAGCGTACAGGGCGTGCGAGAAAACTCCTTGATCGGCTATGGCCTGGTCGTTGGCCTTGATGGCACCGGTGACCAGACCACGCAGACCCCCTTTACCACGCAGACACTGAATAACATGCTGTCGCAGATGGGGATTACGGTGCCGACCGGCACCAACATGCAGTTGAAAAACGTCGCGGCCGTTATGGTCACGGCGCAGTTCCCGGCATTTGCCCGCCAGGGGCAAACCATCGATGTGGTGGTCTCCTCAATGGGTAACGCTAAAAGTCTGCGCGGCGGTACGCTGCTGATGACTCCGCTGAAAGGGGTCGACAGCCAGGTGTACGCGCTGGCGCAGGGGAATATTCTGGTTGGCGGCGCAGGTGCGTCGGCAGGCGGCAGCAGTGTTCAGGTGAACCAGCTTAACGGCGGTCGTATTACTAACGGTGCGGTGATTGAGCGTGAGTTACCGACGCAGTTCGGCTCAGGGAATACCATCAACCTGCAACTGAACCAGGAAGATTTCTCTATGGCGCAGCAGATTGCCGACACCATTAACCGCAGCCGTGGTTACGGGAGTGCAACGGCGCTTGACGCCCGCACTGTGCAGGTCCGCGTTTCTACTGGCGGCAGTTCGCAGGTCCGTCTGCTGGCCGATATTCAGAACCTTGAAGTCGGCACGACTCAGCAGGATGCGAAAGTGATCATCAACTCGCGTACCGGCTCGGTGGTGATGAACCGTGAAGTGTCGCTGGATAACTGTGCCGTCGCGCAGGGGAACCTCTCTGTCACGGTCAACCAGCAGGCTAATGTCAGCCAGCCGAATACACCGTTTGGCGGCGGTCAGACGGTAGTGACACCGCAAACGCAGATCGATTTGCGCCAGAGCGGCGGCTCGCTGCAAAGCGTCCGCTCCAGCGCCAACCTGAACAGCGTCGTGCGCGCACTTAACGCGCTGGGGGCTTCGCCGATGGAACTGATGTCCATCCTGCAGGCTATGCAAAGTGCAGGCTGCCTGCGCGCGAAACTGGAGATCATCTAATGTTGACGGACAGCCGGTTGTTGTCGAGCGCGGCCTGGGACGCGCAATCACTGAACGAACTGAAAACCGAGACCAGACAGGATCCGCAGGCCAATTTGCGCCCCGTTGCGCGTCAGGTAGAGGGTATGTTTGTGCAGATGATGCTGAAAAGCATGCGTGAAACATTACCGAAAGACGGTATTTTCAGCAGTGACTCAACGCGGCTGTACACCAGCATGTATGACCAACAAATCGCGCAGCAGATGACGGCCGGTAAAGGTCTGGGGCTGGCGGATATGATGGTCAAACAGATGGCCGCTCAGCAGGGTTCCGCTGAGCCAGCGGAACAAGCAGCACAGCAGGTGCCGATGAAGTTCCCGCTGGAAACGGTCACCTCCTATCAGAACCAGGCGCTGACGCAACTGGTGCGTAAAGCGATGCCAAAAGCGCCGGATGGCAGCGATGAACCGCTTTCCGGCGACAGCAAAGACTTCCTGGCGCAATTGTCGCTTCCTGCCCGTCTGGCGAGTGAACAGAGTGGGGTTCCGCATCACCTGATCCTGGCGCAGGCGGCGCTGGAATCTGGCTGGGGCCAGCGGCAGATCCCGCGTGAAAACGGCGAGCCGAGCTTTAACATTTTTGGCGTAAAAGCTACGCCAGGCTGGAAGGGGCCGACCACGGAAATTACCACCACCGAATATGAAAACGGTGAAGCGGTGAAAGTGAAAGCCAAATTCCGCGTTTACAGTTCGTACCTTGAAGCGCTCTCCGACTACGTTGGTATGCTGACGCGCAATAAACGCTACGCGGCGGTCACCACTGCCGCAACGCCAGAGCAGGGCGCGCAGGCGCTGCAAAATGCCGGTTATGCGACCGATCCTAACTATGCTCGCAAACTGACATCCATGATTCAGCAGTTGAAATCGATGGGTGAAAAAGTCAGCAAAGCGTATAGCACCGACATCCAAAATCTGTTCTGAAAGGTCTCAAGTTTCGCCCTGGGTTGCCGATAATCGTCAACAGGACTCATGACTGAATGTATATAAGGAACCTCCATGTCCAGTTTGATTAATAGCGCCATGAGTGGGCTCAGCGCAGCCCAGGCCGCGCTTAATACTGCCAGTAATAACATTTCCAGTTATAACGTGGCGGGCTACACTCGTCAGACGACAGTGCTTTCAGCGGCGAAAAGTACGCTGGGCGCAGGCGGCTATGTTGGTAATGGTGTTAACGTAGTTGGCGTTCAGCGTGAGTATGATGCCTTTATCACCAACCAGTTGCGCGCGGCGCAAAACCAGAGCAGCGGGCTGACGACGCGTTATGAGCAGATGTCGAAAATCGACGATGTGTTGTCAAGCACCACCAATTCGCTGGCGACCAGCATGCAGGATTTCTTCTCCAGTTTGCAAACGCTGGTCAGTAACGCGGAAGATCCAGCGTCACGTCAGGCACTGTTGGGTAAAGCTGACAGCATGGTTAACCAGTTCAAAGTGGCTGACCAGTATCTGCGCGACCAGGACAAACAGATTAACTTGTCTATCTCGTCAAGCGTTGACCAGATTAACAACTACACCAAGCAGATTGCCTCGCTGAACGACCAGATCTCTCGCCTGACTGGCGTGGGTGCTGGCGCGTCGCCGAATGACTTGCTCGATCAGCGCGACCAACTGGTCAGCGAACTGAATAAGATCGTGGGTGTGGAAGTCAGCGTGCAGGATGGTAATACCTACAACCTGACGATGGCGAACGGCTATACGCTGGTGCAAGGCAGTACTTCTCGCCAGCTGGCGGCGGTTTCTTCGAGCGCCGATCCGTCACGTACAACCGTCGCGTATGTTGATAACACCGCTGGCAATATCGAAATTCCGGAAAAACTGATCACCACCGGCTCGCTGGGCGGCCTGCTGGCATTCCGTTCACAGGATTTGGATCAGACGCGTAACACGCTGGGTCAACTGGCGCTGTCATTTGCCGATTCATTTAACCAGCAGCACACGCAAGGTTATGACGCGAACGGCGATCAGGGGACTGATTTCTTTACCATTGGTTCCCCGGCAACGCTGAACAACTCGAAAAATACCGGTGATGCCACGTTGACGGCAACCGTGAGTGACAGCTCTGCGGTACAGGCGACCGATTACAAAGTGGTTTATGACGGCACAAACTGGAATGTTACCCGCCTGTCCAACAATACCTCGTTTACGGTTACGCCGGATGCGACTGACGGTACGCTGAACTTTGACGGTCTGAAAATTACCGTCGGCGGCACGACCGGGCCGGTCGCCAACGATAGCTTTACGGTTAAACCGGTGAGCAATGCTGTCGTCAACATGAGTGTGGCAGTGACGGATGAGTCGAAGATCGCTATGGCGCAAACCGCTACTGACGGTGCGAGCGATAACCGTAACGGCCAGGCGATGCTGGATCTGCAAAAGGCGACGAAAGTCGGCGGCAACAAAACCTTTAACGATGCGTATGCCACGCTGGTCAGCGATGTGGGTAACAAAACATCCACGCTGAAAACCAGCAGCACGACGCAGACCAACGTGGTGACACAGCTCAGCAACCAGCAGCAGTCTATCTCCGGGGTTAACCTCGATGAAGAGTACGGCAACCTGCAACGTTATCAGCAATATTATCTGGCTAACGCCCAGGTTCTGCAGACCGCAAGCACGCTGTTTAATGCGTTGCTGGAAATTCGCTAAGTAAGGGGTGAATGATGCGTATCAGCACGCAAATGATGTATGAACAAAACATGCGCGGCGTTACCAATGCGCAGAGTAAATGGCTGGCCTACGGTGAGCAAATGTCTACCGGGCAGCGTGTGAACCGTCCGTCTGACGATCCGATCGCCGCTTCGCAGGCGGTAGTGATCTCTCAGGCGCAGTCGCAGAACACCCAGTATGCGACAGCGCGTACTTTCGCCGAACAAAAAGTGTCGCTGGAAGAGAGCGTGTTGCAGCAGGTAACGACCGCTATTCAGGGCGCGCAGTCCACTATCGTTGAGGCCGGTAGCGGCTCGCTCAGCGACGATGACCGCGCATCGCTGGCCAGCAAACTGCAAGGCTATCGCGATCAGTTGTTGAACCTGGCGAACAGCACTGACGGTAACGGGCGTTATATTTTTGGCGGCTATAAAACTGAAACTGCGCCGTATGACTCTACCGGTACATACAGCGGCGGTACGCAGAATATCACCCAGCAGGTTGACGCTTCCCGCACCATGGTGATTGCCCATACGGGGGATGAAATTTTTAACCGTATCACCAGTAACGCCACGCCTGAACCGACGGATCCGGCAACCGGTGCGCCGGGAACTTCGGAAACGGATCTGTTTAAAATGCTGGATACGGCCATCGCTGCGCTGAATACGCCGGTTTCCGGCGATGAGACGGCCAAAGCGACCGCACAGGCCGCGGTTGATAAAACCAGTCGTGGCTTGACGAACTCCCTGAACAACGTGCTGACGGTACGCGCGGAGTTGGGCACGCAGTTGAATGAGCTGGACAGCCTTGATTCGTTGGGTGATGACCGTGCGCTGGGTCTGACACAGCAGAAAAGCGATCTGGTGGATGTGGACTGGAACTCGGTGATTTCGTCCTACACCATGCAACAGGCTGCATTGCAGGCTTCTTACAAAGCATTCTCCGATATGCAGGGAATGTCGTTGTTCCAGATTAACTCGTAATCGTTTCATTTTGAGCATGTCTTGAAACTGGGGCATGTTCCGTATGCCCGCTCTGTTACCGGAGCGGGCCTTTTTTTTGCCTTATGCTTTCTGCGTTGCTTGCTGGATGCGACGGGCATCAACCAGGCGAATGACCAGCGCGATAAAGCCAGAGAGCGTCGCCAGCACCACCACACCCTGCCATGAGGCAACGGAATAGAGTTTACTGCCCAGTGCAGAACCCACCGCCATACCGATAAACACACCTGTAAACAGTAGCGCATTCAGGCGGCCACGCGCTTGCGGCTCCAGACCGTATACCAGATTCTGGTGCGCCACGAGGCTGGATTGCAGACCGAGATCGAAGCCGACGGCAGAGAGCGCAATCAGGATAAGCTGAGCGTGTGGCGGCAGTGCCGGCAGTAAAAACATCAGGGCAAAAGAGAGCGTCACCAGCCCGGCGCCCAGCTGCGTCACTTTTTCAGCGCCGACTTTATCTGCCAGACCACCAGCCAGCGGTGCGGCCAGCGCACCGGCGGCACCCGCAATACCGAATGTACCGGCAACGGCACTACCCAACTGATATTTTTCCAGCAGCATTACCGCAAGCGTAGACCAGAAGGCGCTAAAAGCGATGGACAAGAAACCCTGGGCGAAAGCCGCACGGCGCAGTGCCGGATAACGTTGCCACAGGTGCGCCATCGATTTCATCAGTGCCGGATAGCTCAGCGTAGAGTGGGTGGCAAAACGCGGCAGCACGGACCACATCAGCACGCCAATCAGGGCAATACTGACGGCAGCAAGTTGATACATTACCCGCCAGCCAAATGCTGCACCGACAAAGCCGCTAACAGTACGAGAGAGCAGAATGCCCAGCAGTAAGCCGGTCATCACCGTGCCGACCATTTTCCCCTGTTTGCCCGCTGGTGCCAGAATGGCCGCCGCCGGGACAATATCCTGCGCCATTGTCGCCGCCATCCCCAGCATCAGGCTGACGAGCAATAGAGAGGGCAGGTTGCTGGTCAGGCTACAGGCCAGCAGCAGAATCGCCAGTGCCACGCTTTTTATCAGGATGAGGCGGCGACGATCATGGCGATCGCCCAGCGGTAGTAAAAACAAAATACCCAGCGCATAACCGGCCTGAGTCAGCGTCGGTACCAGCCCCATGCCGTTAACGGTCAGGTGCAGATCGCTACCCATCAGCGGCAGCAACGGCTGCGAATAGTAGATAGATGCCACGCTAAATCCGGCGCCCAGCGCCAGCGCTAAAATGACCCAGCCAACAACATCTGTCGAAAGAGAATGACGGTTCATACAGTGTTTCCCCGGTATGGTTTTTATGAGTTCGTAGGCGTGCTACGCAGTGAGGACATTCTTCTCTAATACGCTGTGGCGCGGTAGCCTGCGGAGTGGTAAAACGGTTATACGTGAAACGTATAGGCAAAATAAATATGAAGCGCCAGGAGCGTATAGACAGAGTGGATTTGATGCGGACGTTTATCCGTATCGTGGAAGCGGGCTCGCTGTCGGCAGCTGCGCGCCAGTTGGGAACGACGCAGGCGACGGTCAGCCGCCGTTTGCAGTCACTGGAAACCCTGCTTGGCGTGAAGTTGTTGCTGCGCACCACCCATGCGATGAAGCTGACCGATGATGGTGAACGCTGTTATCAACATGCAAAACGGGTAGCGGATGCCTGGGTAGCCCTGGAGGATGAGCTGAGCCAGTCTGACGATGAACCGGTCGGTATTCTGCGCGTGCGCGCGCCACATGCTTTTGGTCAGGAGCAGTTACTTGGGCCGCTCACCGAATTTCTCGAGCGACACCCGCAGCTTTCTGTCGAGTGGATGCTGAACGATAAAACGGTCGATTTTCTTAGCGTGAACATCGATTGTGCTATTCGCGTCGGCGCGGAAGTGGACCCGGCAACGGTGTCGGTGCTGCTGGCAGAAGTCCCCCGCAGCCTGGTGGCTTCTCCGGCCTTGCTGGCGCGTTTTCCGGCAATTGAGACCCCACAGCAACTCTCAGCCTTGCCGTGGATAGCGCTGAACACTTTTTATCAGCATGAAATTCATCTGACACATCAGCAAACCGGCGATGCGGAACAGGTGCCGATCTCGCCAAGACTGTTTACCGACAGCCTGTACGCTGCGCGGAATACGGCAATCAGTGGTCTTGGTCTGGCGGTTATCTCCAGTTGGGCGGTGGAAGAGGAGATACGCAGCGGGAAACTGGTTGCTTTGTTGCCGGAATGGCAGGCGGCGGCGCTGCCGGTACATCTGGTGTATCCGTGGGCGCGGTACTATCCGGCGCGATTGCGAAAATTTTTGCAATTGATGCGTGAAGTGATGCCGGGGCTGGGAGGCATGCGCCAGCCTGCGCGGCAGGCATAAAAAAGCCGACCCTGAGGTCGGCTTTTGGCTGTCTGGCGATTAGCCAACAGATGGCGGCTTCGTTGCCGGTGCAGTGGCGGCGTGGGTGGCGCTGTGACCGCCCGCGGAGCCTTTGCCTTCGAAATTGAAGTCAGGACGTACCCAGTCGCTGTGACGCGGCGCTTCCGGTACATAATCCGGTGCAGGCGCTTTGGTCATCGGCGCAGTGGCTACTTTACGGGCGACGGCGGGCACCACAGTTTCTTTAACCGGTTCTGCAACCGGGGCCTGTGATTCTTCGCTAACGACCGGAGCGGTTTCGACGATGGGAGCCGGGGCTTCCTGCGCTGGCGCGGCTTCTTCCGCAACCTCTTCGGCGACGACACGATCTTCTTCGGCAATCAGTTGCGGTTGCTCATCAACCGGCGCGGCAATAACCTCCGGATGACTGGTTTCTACCTCAACGGTTTCTGGCTCAGCGACAGTCTGCTGCGGCTCAACAACGACAGGTTCTGTCACTTCCGTTTCAGCGGCTGGCGCGACAACTTCTGCTTCTGCTGCGGGTTGCTGCTCAACCACTTCGGTTTCTACAGCGCTTACCAGCGCGGCTTCATCCACCATCGGTGCAACTTCCTGCTCAACGGCAACGTTCTCTTCTGCCGCGATCTCTTTCGCCTGCTCTTCCTGAGCGCGCGGAACCGGGTAGCGGATCCATACCTTACCGGAAGCCATTTCAGGTGAAGCACATGCGACGGTTAACGGCATGGCTGACTGCAACGGATAACGCTCGTCACGGTAGCGACGACGGCGCTGGCCGCTGACGCGCAGATGACGCGGAGAACGACGAGAGCGGCGAGGCATCGCATTTTCGCGCGCTTCCGCATTCTCATCCTGATCCTGGCTGGTTTCCACAACGGCCGGGAGATCGACTTTCGCCACTTCAGTACTCTGAGCCATCGTCTCTTCGGTAGTATCCGTGGACTGCGCATCTTCAAAACGTACTTTCTGGCTCAGTTGACGCTGCTTACGACGCGGCATCACCTGTACGCGCTCTTCCTGTTCAGTTTCCTGCTCAGGCTGATCGGCATCGGCACGGTTCAGTTCTTTAACATCCTGCTGTGCCTGACGTTTGTCATCGTTACGGCGACGGTTGCGTTCACGGCGCGACGGTTGCTGCTCATCGCGCTGTTTAGTTTTTTCCGTCTCTTCGACCGCTACTGGCTGACGCGCTTCGCGAGTTTCCACGTTCTGCTGCGATTTCTCGCGGCGATTACGGCGGTTCTCTTCACGACTTTCGCGGTTTTCACGATTCTCACGACCTTCGCGCGCCTCGCTACCTTCAGCGCGGCCATCACGGCGTTCGCTACGATCGCGACGATTGTTCTGGCGCGGTTTGCGACGATCCTGTTGGCGATCTTGTTTCGCTGGCTTTTTCTCTTCCTGGGCTTCGACGGCTGCCGGGGTTTCTTCACCCGCAAACAGACCTTTCAGTGCCGAGAAGAAACGACTGAACAGCCCCGGAGTGGTGGGTTGTACAGCGGCAGGTTCGGCTTTGGCAACTGGTGCAGCAGCGGCGGCAGGCGCTTGCGGCACAGGCGGAACATCTGGCATGACGAACGTCGCCAGCGCAGGCTGCTCAGGCAGTTTACGCTCGGCATACTCTTCTTCCGACGGCAGCGCCATTGCTTCTTCGTGTAGCTTCGGCAGCAGGTAGCTCAGGGTCGGCGTCTCTTCGCCTTTACGCACACGCAGTACGGAGTAGTGCGGCGTTTCCATCTGGTCGTTCGGCACGATCACGCAGCGTACGCCGCCCTGGCGGGCTTCGATAGCGCTGACCGCAGCACGTTTTTCGTTCAGCAGATAAGAGGCGACCTGGACCGGCACAATCGCGTGCACTTCCTGGGTGTTCTCTTTCAGCGCTTCTTCTTCGATCAGGCGCAGAATCGACAGCGACAGCGATTCGTTATCACGAATGGTACCGGTGCCGCTACAGCGTGGGCAGACGTGGTGGCTGGATTCGCCCAGCGATGGGCTCAGGCGCTGACGAGACATCTCCAGCAGGCCAAAGCGGGAAATATGGCTGATCTGAATACGGGCGCGGTCCTGACGTACGGCTTCGCGCAGACGGTTCTCAACAGCGCGCTGATGGCGAACCGGCGTCATATCGATAAAGTCAATGACAATCAGACCGCCGAGATCGCGCAGGCGCAGTTGGCGGGCGATCTCATCGGCTGCTTCCAGGTTGGTGTTGAAGGCGGTTTCTTCGATATCGCCACCGCGGGTTGCGCGTGCGGAGTTGATATCGATAGCCGTCAGTGCTTCCGTGGAATCGATAACAATGGAGCCGCCGGACGGCAGACGCACTTCACGCTGGAAGGCAGATTCAATCTGCGACTCAATCTGGTAGTGGCTGAACAGCGGGATTTCACCGGTGTACAGTTTGATTTTGCTGCTGAAATCCGGACGACCCAGTGCGGAGATATGCTGGCGGGCCAGCTCAAGCACTTTCGGGTTGTCGATGAGGATTTCGCCAATGTCCTGGCGCAGGTAGTCACGGAAAGCACGAACGATGACGTTACTTTCCTGATGGATCAGGAACGGCGCTGGACGGCTTTCAGCGGCTTTCTGGATAGCTTCCCAGTGTTTCAGGCGGAAACTCAGATCCCATTGCAGCGCTTCGGCGGATTTACCCACACCGGCTGTGCGTACAATCAGCCCCATGCCATCCGGCAATTCGAGGCTGGAGAGGGCTTCCTTTAATTCAGTACGATCGTCGCCTTCAATGCGGCGAGAGATGCCGCCAGCGCGCGGGTTATTCGGCATTAACACCAGATAACTGCCCGCAAGGCTAATAAACGTGGTCAGCGCAGCGCCTTTATTGCCACGCTCTTCTTTATCAATCTGGACGATGACTTCCTGGCCTTCACGCAGCACATCTTTGATATTAGGACGGCCATGAGCGTTGTAATTGGCGGGGAAATATTCGCGCGCGATTTCTTTGAGGGGGAGAAAACCGTGTCGTTCAGCACCGTAATCAACGAAGGCGGCTTCAAGACTCGGCTCAATGCGGGTGATTTTACCTTTATAGATGTTCGCTTTTTTCTGTTCGTGCCCCGGACTTTCGATATCCAGATCGTACAGGCGCTGCCCATCCACAAGGGCGACACGCAACTCTTCTTGCTGAGTTGCGTTGATTAACATTCTTTTCATCGTAACTTACTCATTATTCTTACATTGACGACTAAGCTGCGGGCAAGATAACGCCTTTCCGGGGAGAACCGATGGCCTCGAGACTATTCACGTCGCCAACCTCACGGTTGTCGCTCGCTTAAGAGGCGCAGTGTGTCGGTTGCCTGTATTTCCTGTGGAAAATACAGCGCAATTATCAGGGGAACAGCCTGGGAAAAACTCTCCAGAGAAGATTCCATCTACCGGTAAGGACTGCAACCCGCAGCCCGCTAACTGCCTGAAAGTTCAATACGTCTTACGCCATTGCTGCGTGTATGATCGGACAGGCAAAACTGGTCATTCCGCTTATTTTGCTTGTTTCAACAAGATTCAACACGGAAAACCGCAACATTATTCCCTGCGAACCCTCTTATAGCAAGCTGACTTTTACCATTTATCACCCGGTTACTCACAGTTTTTTCACCTCTGTACGGAGATTGGTTTAATAACCACCGAATCAGAAGAATCTAACGCCAGTATCCAGGTGCGAATGTAAATATAAGCATAGAAAAATGAGTGGCGCTAATCATCATGGCTATTTAGAATCGCCTCCCATGAAAACTGAGACACCATCCGTAAAATTTGTTGCTATTTCCGCTGACGAAGCGGGGCAACGCATCGATAACTTTTTACGCACCCAATTAAAAGGTGTGCCGAAAAGCATGATCTACCGCATTCTGCGTAAAGGCGAAGTGCGGGTGAATAAAAAACGCATCAAACCGGAATATAAACTGGAAGCCGGTGACGAAGTGCGCATCCCGCCAGTGCGCGTTGCTGAACGCGAAGAAGAGGCGGTTTCACCGCATTTGCAGAAAGTTGCGGCACTGAGTGACGTTATTTTGTACGAAGACGATCATATTCTCGTTCTCAACAAGCCGTCCGGTACAGCGGTACACGGCGGCAGCGGCCTGAGTTTTGGCGTGATTGAAGGTCTGCGCGCGCTGCGTCCGGAAGCCCGGTTCCTCGAACTCGTTCACCGCCTCGATCGCGATACTTCCGGCGTTCTGCTGGTGGCCAAAAAACGTTCGGCGCTGCGTTCGCTGCATGAGCAACTGCGTGGCAAAGAGATGCAGAAAGATTATCTCGCGCTGGTGCGCGGTCAGTGGCAGTCACATGTAAAAGTGGTGCAGGCACCGTTGCTGAAGAATATTCTGCAAAGCGGTGAACGCATTGTACGCGTCAACAGTGAAGGCAAGCCGTCGGAAACACGTTTTAAAGTGGAAGAGCGTTACGAGTTTGCGACGCTGGTACGTTGTAGCCCGGTAACCGGTCGTACGCACCAGATCCGCGTACATACGCAGCATGCGGGTCATCCGATTGCTTTTGACGACCGTTATGGCGATCGTGAATTTGACAAGCAACTGGCAGCAACCGGTTTGTCACGTCTGTTTTTGCATGCGGCAGCGCTGAAATTTACCCATCCAAATAGCGGTGAGACGTTACGTATTGAAGCGCCGCTCGATGATGAACTAAAACACTGTTTGCAGGTGCTGCGCAGCGGCAAATAAGCGTTTCCCCCTCCGGTACGAGGGGGGAAGCAACAGGTCAGGGCTTCAGCCACTTATCCAGCCACGGAAAGACTTCATCCTGCTGTTCACGGTAAAAAACATGCCCCAGTTGTGGCCAGGTTCGGGTGACGAGTTTGTCGTCGGCGTGCTGCGATTTCCAGACGCGGTGCACTTTGGCAAAGGCCTCCTTTACCGCTTCCTGCGGGAACAGTTTGTCCTGGCCGCCGCTGAATATCAGCATCGGTTTAGGCGCAGCGATACTGGCAATGTCCGGAATATCCATCTGCGCAGGCATTCCCGGGTGGAGCATATAAAAGGCAGACTGGCCGCGCAGCACATTATTGCCTGGTTGCATCAGGCCGTTATACGTACCAAACCATGAGATCACGGCGGTCGCCGCCACTTTGTCGCTCAGTGCTGCCAGTTGCCAGGCGCGAAAACCGCCCATCGAGAAACCCAGCACGCCCACACGTTGACTGTCCACTCCGGCATATGAGGCGATAAAGTCTACCGTGCGCATATCTTCATAAGCCATTTCGCCTGCCAGAGAACGGCCAAGGTTGAAATAGTTACTGGCCAGCGCCTGCTGCTGCTCGTAGACCATTGGCCCGCGATCGCCCCAACCCGGGCTGTCAATGGCGATGACGGCATAGCCACGGCTGGCCAACTCATCACCGATAAATTTCCCGCTGAAAAATTTGTCAGCCCAGGCTTGCGCGCTGGCGAGCTTTCCTGCATCGCCCCAGGGACGGATCAGCTTCTCTTTACCGATATCAAATTTCGAACCGTGATCGTGTAACAGCACTACTGCGGGGTGAGGTCCCGGGGATTTCGGCATTAGCAGCAGCGCCGCAATACGATTATCGTCGGTGATATTAAGTGCCAGTTTTTCTGCAGTGTAACTGCCACGATCTTCTTTGCTGAGAATTTCTGGCGCGAAAGGTTTCGTCGAGGTCGGGGTAAGCAATGCTGCGCGGAACAGCTGGCGGCTAAGGGTTTGCCACTGAGTAAAATCTTTATAGTGGCCGGAGAGCCAGGAATGGGGGTAATGCATCTCTGCTTTCAGCGTTTGCCATGAAGCGGGGAGGTTACCTTCGACCACTCCCTGCGTTTGCCACGGTGCCTGCGCAATGGCATTCGCGGCGCCGAAAAGCGTCAACAGCAGCGCCATTTTATTGAATATCTTCATCACCTCTCCTTAAATTAAAACGGTGTTTTAATAATGGAGGTGAATGTAGCTTTTGCTCAAAAAAGAAACTGTGATCGCTAAAGCATTAGTTTAACAAGGGGTTACACTGTTCACGACGTAGCATCTGGCACAGCGCGATCAGCGGCAAACCGACCAGCGTGTTGGGATCCCGGCCTTCAAGACGCTCAAACAGCGCAATGCCTAACCCTTCGCTTTTGAAACTACCTGCGCAGTTCAGCGGATGCTCTTTACGGATATAGTCTTCGATTTCCTGCTCGCTTAAATGACGGAAATGGACGTCGAAAGGCTCACATTCAGTCTGCAAATGACCGGTGGCCGAGTTATATAGCGCCAGGCCAGTATAAAATGTGACAATATTTCCGCGGGCTTTCATCAATTGCTGGCGGGCATTTTCTTCCGTATGCGGCTTGCCGGTTATTTCACCGTCCAATACGCACACCTGATCGGAACCAATAATCAGATGCTGAGGATATTTTTCCGCCAGCGATTGCGCTTTTTCCTGCGCCAGACGCAGCACCAGATGACGCGGTGCTTCGCCTGCATACGGGGTCTCATCAGCCTGCGGCGCGGCGCATTCAAACGCTAAGCCAAGCTTTTCCAGAAGCGCACGGCGGTATGGGGAGGTCGATGCGAGAATAATTTGCGACATATTTTTTTCACCAAATATGGCTTAACAATGAGAGGCATTTTAAACTGTAGGCCGCAATGTGTGCGAATTATTGGCAAAAGGCAACCGTAGGCTGCCTTTTTCTTTGACTATATGACGTTACAAAGTTAATATGCGCGCCCTATGCAAAAGGTAAAATTACCCCTGACTCTTGATCCGGTTCGTACGGCTCAAAAACGCCTCGATTACGAGGGTATCTATACCCCCGAACAGGCGGAGCGTGTCGCCGAATCTGTAGTCAGCGTAGACAGTGATGTGGAGTGCTCCATGTCGTTCGCTATCGATAACCAGCGTCTGGCGGTCCTGACCGGCGATGCGAAGGTAACGGTATCGCTCGAATGCCAGCGCTGCGGGAAACCGTTCACCCATCAGGTCTACACAACGTATTGTTTTAGTCCTGTGCGTTCAGACGAGCAGGCTGAAGCACTGCCGGAAGCGTATGAACCGATTGAGGTTAACGAATTCGGCGAAATCGATCTGCTGGCGCTGGTTGAGGATGAAATTATTCTCTCCTTGCCTGTAGTTCCGGTGCATGATTCTGAACACTGTGAAGTGTCCGAAGCGGACATGGTCTTTGGCGAATTGCCTGATGAAGCGCAAAAACCAAACCCATTTGCCGTATTAGCCAGCTTAAAGCGTAAGTAATTGAGGAGTAAGGTCCATGGCCGTACAACAGAATAAACCAACCCGTTCCAAACGTGGCATGCGTCGTTCCCATGACGCGCTGACCGCAGTCACCAGCCTGTCTGTAGACAAAACTTCTGGTGAAACCCACCTGCGTCACCACATCACCGCCGACGGTTTCTACCGCGGTCGCAAGGTTATCACTAAGTAATCACGCGCAAGCGTGATTAAGCTTAGTGAGGATTTCCCCGCGAAAGCGGGGATAGACCGAACCAGGCTGCGACGATACCTTGACACGTCTAACCCTGGCGTTAGATGTCATGGGGGGCGATTTTGGCCCGTCCGTGACAGTGCCTGCAGCTTTGCAGGCACTGAACTCTAATTCACAGCTCAACCTTCTTTTAGTCGGCGATCCCGACGCTATCACGCCATTACTTGCCAAAGCTGATTTCGAGCAACGCTCACGCTTGCTTATCATTCCTGCACAGTCAGTTATTGCCAGTGATGCCCGGCCCGCGCAAGCGATCCGCACCAGTCGCGGTAGCTCGATGCGTATGGCGCTGGAATTAGTGAAAGAAGGTCGTGCCCAGGCTTGCGTCAGCGCAGGCAATACCGGCGCGCTGATGGGGCTGGCGAAAATGTTGCTCAAACCGATTGAGGGGATTGAGCGTCCGGCGCTGGTGACCGTTCTGCCACATCAGCAGAAGGGCAAAACTGTCGTGCTGGATCTCGGCGCGAATGTGGATTGTGACAGTAGAATGCTGGCGCAGTTTGCGGTAATGGGGGCGGTGATGGCCG
Organism: Kosakonia radicincitans DSM 16656; assembly: GCF_000280495.2. Lineage (NCBI taxonomy): Bacteria > Pseudomonadati > Pseudomonadota > Gammaproteobacteria > Enterobacterales > Enterobacteriaceae > Kosakonia > Kosakonia radicincitans. Next base: position 3,367,295 of record NZ_CP018016.1, on the reverse strand, counting down.
AGGAGATCCTGGGTATCGCTAACCCTCGCGTGGCGCTGCTGAACATTGGTGAAGAAGAAACCAAAGGTCATGACAATATCCGTGATGCAGCGGCTCTGTTACGATCGGTTCCCTCAATGAACTACATTGGTTATCTGGAGGCGAATGAACTTCTGACTGGAAAAACGGATGTGTTAGTTTGTGATGGTTTTACGGGAAACGTCACATTAAAAACCATGGAGGGGGTTGTCAGGATGTTTCTTTCGCTGCTGAAATCACAGAGCGAAGGGCAAAAAAGGTCGTGGTGGCTGGTTTTATTAAAACGTTGGTTACAAAAAAGCCTGAGCAGGCGATTCAGTCACCTCAACCCCGACCAGTATAATGGCGCCTGTCTGTTAGGATTGCGCGGCACTGTGATTAAAAGTCACGGAGCAGCGAATCAGCGAGCCTTTACCGTCGCGATTGAACAGGCAGTGCAGGCGGTGCAGCGGCAGGTTCCACAGCGAATCGCCGCTCGCCTGGAATCTGTGTATGCGCTTTCGGCATCATCCGCCCAGGGCGACGATAACCGGAATGTGTGTATATTACCCAAGAGTGACTGAGCGTACATGTATACGAAGATTATTGGTACCGGCAGTTATCTGCCTGAGCAGGTTCGAACAAACGCCGATTTGGAAACAATGGTGGAAACCTCTGACGAGTGGATTGTCAGCCGTACAGGGATCCGTGAGCGTCGTATTGCTTCGGCAAACGAAACTGTCTCAACCATGGGCTATGAAGCCGCTAAACGCGCGCTGGAAATGGCCGGCATCGATAACGATCAAATTGGCCTGATTATTGTGGCGACAACCTCTGCAACGCACGCTTTTCCGAGCGCGGCGTGCCAGATCCAGAATATGCTGGAAATCAAAGGTTGTCCTGCCTTCGACGTTGCCGCAGCATGTGCAGGGTTTACCTACGCGTTGAGCATCGCCGATCAATATGTAAAATCCGGCGCGGTAAAACATGCGCTGGTGATTGGATCTGATGTGCTGGCGCGCACATTAGATCCAAATGATCGCGGTACCATTATTCTGTTCGGCGATGGTGCAGGTGCGGTGGTATTGAGTGCTTCGGAAGAGCCGGGCATTATCTCAACCCACATGCATGCTGACGGTAGCTACGGTGAGCTGCTGACGCTGCCGAACCTCGACCGCGTGAATCCGGAAAGCCCGACCTATTTAACGATGGCGGGCAACGAAGTGTTTAAAGTCGCGGTGACGGAACTGGCGCGAATTGTTGATGAAACATTAGCCGCTAATAACCTTGAGCGAAGCTCGCTGGATTGGCTGGTGCCGCACCAGGCTAACCTGCGTATTATCAGCGCCACAGCGAAAAAGCTTGGCATGGCGATGGATAACGTTGTGGTTACGCTGGATCGTCATGGCAACACCTCTGCGGCTTCTGTTCCCAGCGCACTGGATGAGGCGGTACGCGATGGGCGTATCAAACCTGGCCAGCTAATTCTGCTTGAAGCGTTCGGCGGCGGGTTTACCTGGGGTTCCGCGCTGGTTCGTTTCTAAGTATTAAGGATAAGAAGATGACGCAATTTGCTTTTGTTTTTCCGGGGCAGGGTTCCCAGACCGTCGGTATGTTGGCGGATATGGCGGCAGCTTACCCGGTCATTGAAGAAACGTTTGCCGAAGCCTCTGCGGCTCTGGGTTATGATCTCTGGGCACTGGTGCAGCAAGGCCCGGCAGAAGAGCTTAATAAAACATGGCAGACTCAGCCTGTACTCCTGAGTGCATCTGTCGCGCTGTGGCGCGTGTGGCAGCAGCAGGGTGGCAAAACGCCGGTACTGATGGCAGGGCATAGCCTGGGCGAATATTCCGCGCTGGTATGCGCCGGTGTTATTGCTTTTGCCGATGCTGTACGTCTGGTTGAGCTGCGCGGCAAATTCATGCAGGAAGCCGTACCGGAAGGTACCGGCGCGATGTCAGCTATCATCGGTCTTGATGATGAGTCTATTGCAAAAGCATGTGAAACTGCGGCTGAAGGCCAGATTGTTTCTCCGGTGAACTATAATTCCCCGGGGCAGGTAGTTATCGCAGGCCATAAAGAGGCCGTTGAACGTGCCGGCGCAGCCTGTAAAGCCGCTGGTGCTAAACGTGCATTGCCGCTGCCTGTAAGCGTGCCGTCTCACTGCGCGCTGATGAAACCGGCTGCCGAAAAACTGGCTGTTGAACTGAACGCTATTCCATTTAATGCGCCGCAGATCCCGGTTATTAACAATGTGGATGTGAAGTGCGAAACGTCGCCGGAAGCCATCCGCAGTGCACTGGTGCGCCAGTTGTACAGCCCGGTGCAGTGGACGAAAAGCGTTGAGTTTATGGCGTCGCAGGGCGTTGAGCACCTGTATGAGGTTGGCCCGGGTAAGGTTCTCACCGGCCTGGCAAAACGTATTGTTGACACACTGACGGCATCGGCTATCAATGAGCCGGCTGCGATGTCAGAAGCACTCGCGCAATAAAAGAGGAACACCATGAGTTTTGAAGGAAAAGTCGCGCTGGTTACCGGTGCAAGCCGCGGAATTGGTCGTGCCATTGCTGAGACGTTAGCCGCTCGCGGCGCAAAGGTTATTGGTACCGCGACGAGCGAAAATGGCGCGCAGGCTATCAGTGATTATTTAGGTGCGAAGGGTAAAGGTCTGCTGCTGAACGTGACCGATGCCGCATCTATTGAATCGGTTCTGGAGAACATTCGCGCTGAGTTTGGCGAGGTTGATATTCTGGTTAATAATGCCGGGATCACTCGTGATAACTTGCTGATGCGCATGAAAGATGATGAGTGGAACGATATTCTCGACACTAACCTTTCATCTGTTTTCCGTCTGTCAAAAGCGGTAATGCGGGCTATGATGAAAAAGCGTCATGGGCGTATTATCACTATCGGTTCTGTGGTTGGTACCATGGGAAATGCTGGTCAGGCCAACTACGCTGCGGCGAAAGCGGGTCTTATCGGTTTCAGTAAATCGCTGGCGCGTGAAGTTGCGTCCCGCGGTATTACGGTAAACGTTGTTGCTCCGGGCTTTATTGAAACGGACATGACGCGTGCGCTCTCTGACGATCAGCGTGCGGGTATCCTGGCGCAAGTTCCTGCGGGTCGCCTTGGCGGTGCTCAGGAAATCGCCAATGCGGTTGCATTTTTAGCCTCTGACGAGGCGGGTTACATCACTGGTGAGACTCTGCACGTCAACGGTGGAATGTATATGGTCTAACCACGATTAAAATCATTTGCGTTATGAGGGCGAAAGGCCTCAAAATAGCGTAAAATCGTGGTAAGAACTGCCGGGATTTAGTTGCAAATTTTTCAACATTTTATACACTACGAAAACCATCGCGAAAGCGAGTTTTGATAGGAAATTTAAGAGTATGAGCACTATCGAAGAACGCGTTAAGAAAATTATCGGCGAACAGCTGGGCGTTAAGCAGGAAGAAGTTACCAACAATGCTTCCTTCGTTGAGGACCTGGGCGCTGATTCTCTTGACACCGTTGAGCTGGTAATGGCTCTGGAAGAAGAGTTTGATACTGAGATTCCGGACGAAGAAGCTGAGAAAATCACCACCGTTCAGGCTGCCATTGATTACATCAACGGTCACCAGGCGTAAGTGAACATCTCCAGGCGGTCACTCGACCGCCTGAGTTTTATCTAGTGCTATCCCTCGAATCTCTTTTTTATCCCTCCCTGGAGGATGAACGTGTCTAAGCGTCGTGTAGTTGTGACCGGACTTGGCATGTTGTCTCCTGTCGGCAATACCGTAGAGTCTACCTGGAAAGCTCTTCTTGCCGGTCAGAGTGGCATCAGCCTGATCGACCATTTCGATACTAGCGCCTATGCAACCAAATTTGCTGGCTTAGTAAAGGATTTTAACTGTGAAGACATTATCTCGCGCAAAGAACAGCGCAAGATGGATGATTTCATTCAATATGGAATTGTGGCTGGCGTTCAGGCCATGCACGACTCCGGCCTGGTTATCACGGAAGAAAATGCTTCTCGTGTTGGTGCCGCGATCGGTTCTGGTATCGGCGGTCTGGGCTTGATTGAAGAGAACCACAGCTCCCTCGTTAAGGGCGGTCCGCGTAAAATCAGTCCGTTCTTCGTACCGTCTACAATTGTTAACATGGTGGCAGGTCACCTGACTATCATGTTTGGCCTGCAAGGCCCAAGCATCTCCATTGCAACGGCCTGTACTTCAGGCGTGCACAACATCGGCCATGCTGCGCGTATTATTGCTTATGGCGATGCCGATGCGATGCTGGCTGGTGGTGCAGAAAAAGCCAGCACCCCGCTGGGCGTAGGTGGCTTTGGTGCAGCGCGTGCGCTGTCTACCCGCAACGATAATCCTCAGGCTGCAAGCCGTCCGTGGGATAAAGAGCGTGACGGTTTTGTCCTCGGCGACGGCGCTGGCATCATCATGCTGGAAGAGTATGAGCACGCAAAAAAACGCGGTGCGAAAATCTATGCTGAAATCGTCGGCTTCGGTATGAGCAGCGATGCTTATCATATGACGTCACCGCCGGAAAACGGCGCTGGCGCGGCCAAAGCAATGGTGAATGCGCTGCGTGATGCGGGCATTGGACCAGGCCAGATTGGCTATGTCAACGCACACGGTACCTCTACGCCAGCAGGCGATATTGCTGAAGCTCAGGCGGTGAAAGCGGTGTTTGGCGATGCCGCGCGTAGCGTCATGGTGAGTTCAACCAAATCCATGACCGGGCACCTGTTAGGCGCGGCCGGTGCAGTAGAGTCCATCTACTCCATTCTTGCGCTGCGCGATCAAGCTGTACCGCCAACCATCAACCTGGATAACCCGGATGAAGGTTGCGATCTGGACTTCGTACCGCACGAAGCGCGCCAGGTCAGCGGTATGGAGTATACCCTGTGTAACTCCTTCGGCTTTGGTGGCACCAACGGCTCGCTGATCTTCAAAAAAGTCTGATCGCCTTCGCTGTTTTAAAGGCCCGCTTGTCGGGCCTTTTCTATTCAGCTTTCTCCCCTTGTTCTCTGCTTTCCATCCTGCCAAACTGTCCGGCCACACGCTTAAGGAGCCTCTATGTTCTTGATTAATGGCACAGAGCAACGACAGCTTGCAGCCAGTGACCGGGCCATACAGTTTGGTGACGGCTGCTTTACTACCGCGCGTATCCTTGCCGGGCAAATCCAGTTTGCGCCTGCGCATATACAGCGCTTGCGTCTGGCATGTGAACGGCTATTTATTCCTTTTCATGACTGGGATCTACTGGTGCAGGAGATGGCATCGCTGGCACAAGGAAAAGCTGACGGTGTGGTTAAAGTGATCCTCAGCCGTGGTGGCGGAGGTCGTGGCTACAGTGCAGCGAACTGCGATTCACCGACGCGTATTCTTTCTGTTTCAGCCCGGCCCGCACACTACGCGCGATGGCAGCGGGAAGGCGTTACGTTGACGTTGAGCGATGTATGCCTCGGGCGTAATCCGATGCTCGCGGGAATCAAACATCTTAACCGTCTGGAACAGGTGTTAATCCGCGCCGGACTGGAGCAGACCGATGCTGATGAAGCGCTGGTGCTGGACAGCGACGGCTGGATCACCGAATGTTGCGCGGCTAATATTTTCTGGCGGCAAGGGCAGGAGGTTTTCACGCCACGCCTCGACTATGCCGGAGTGGATGGCATCATGCGACAATATTGTATGCGACATCTAGCATCTTCCGGTTTTCGTGTTGTCGAAGTGAATGCCCGCCAGCAAGCGCTGGCGCAGGCCGAGGAAGTGGTTATTTGTAACGCGTTGATGCCGGTCGTCCCCGTTCGCCAATGGGGAGAACTGCGTTGGTCAGCGCGTGATTTGTACCAATTTTTAGCCCCACTGTGTGAGCAGATAAATCAGTCATGAGGAAAATGTTACGCGTTGTTCTCCTGCTGCTGACGGTATTAGTGATTGCAGCAGGAGCCGGAGTCTGGAAGGTTCGTCAACTGGCGGATTCCACGATCCTTACCAAAGATGAAATCATTTTTACCCTGCCAGCCGGAACCGGCCGGGTGGCGCTGGGTGAATTGCTGTACCAGGAAAAAGTCATCAATCGCCCGCGTGTTTTCCAGTGGTTGTTACGCCTGGAGCCTGATTTGTCGCACTTCAAAGCGGGGACCTACCGTTTTACGGCGGGCATGACCGTGCGTGAAATGCTGCAATTATTGGCCAGCGGCAAAGAGGCGCAATTTCCGCTGCGTCTGGTGGAGGGAATGCGTCTGAGTGATTATCTGAAGCAGCTACGTGATGCGCCATATCTGAAGCACACGCTGAAGGATGATGATTATGCCACTGTCGCGCAGGCGCTGAAGTTGGAGCATGCAAACTGGGCGGAAGGCTGGTTCTGGCCGGATACCTGGATGTATACCGCAAATACGACGGATGTTGCGCTACTCAAGCGCGCGCACCAAAAGATGGCGCGAGCCGTTGAACAGGTCTGGGAAGGGCGCATGGACGGCCTGCCGTACAAGGATCAGAACCAGTTGGTAACCATGGCGTCCATCATTGAAAAAGAGACGGCTGTGGCCAGCGAACGCGATCAGGTTGCCTCGGTCTTTATTAACCGCTTACGCGTCGGAATGCGCCTGCAAACCGATCCGACGGTGATCTACGGGATGGGCGCGCGTTATAATGGTAAGCTGTCGCGCGCCGACCTGGAGGCTCCGACGGATTACAACACCTATGTGATTAGCGGCTTGCCGCCAGGACCGATTGCCACGCCAGGTGAAGCCTCGCTGAAAGCGGCAGCGCATCCGGCGAAGACGCCATACCTCTATTTTGTGGCCGACGGGAAGGGTGGACACACATTTAATACCAACCTCGCCAGCCATAACCGGTCAGTGCAGGACTATCTGAAAGTGCTTAAGGAAAAAAATGAGCAGTAAATACATCGTTATTGAAGGGCTGGAAGGCGCCGGTAAAACGACGGCACGCGATGTCGTCGTCGAAACGCTGAAAGAACTGGGCGTCAGCGAGATGATATTTACGCGCGAGCCGGGCGGTACGCTGCTGGCAGAGAAGCTGCGCAGTCTGGTGCTGGATATCCGCTCTGTTGGTGACGAAGTGATTTCTGATAAAGCCGAAGTCCTGATGTTTTATGCCGCTCGTGTTCAACTGGTGGAAACGGTGATCAAACCGGCGTTGGCGCGCGGTTGCTGGGTCATTGGCGATCGGCACGATCTTTCTACTCAAGCCTACCAGGGCGGCGGTCGTGGCATTGATCAAGGCATGCTGGCGACGTTGCGCGATGCCGTGCTGGGCGATTTTCGCCCGGATTTAACTCTGTACCTTGATGTCACCCCTGAAGTGGGCCTGAAACGCGCCCGCGCGCGCGGCGAGCTGGATCGTATTGAGCAGGAGTCGCTGGATTTCTTCAATCGCACCCGTGCACGTTACCTTGAGCTGGCCGCGCAGGATGCTTCTATTCGCACGGTGGATGCCACGCAACCGCTGGATGACGTTGTGCGCGCTATCCGTCAGACAGTTACCGCATGGGTGCAGGAGCAGGGCGCATGAAATGGTATCCGTGGCTGCGACCGGACTTTGAACAACTGGTCGCCAGTTATCAAAGCGGACGTGGGCACCACGCGTTACTTATTCACTCGCTGCCAGGTATGGGGGAAGACGCGCTGATCTATGCGCTCAGCCGTTTTCTGCTGTGCCAAACACCGGAAGGACACAAAAGCTGCGGCCACTGTCGCGGCTGTCAGTTGATGCAGGCCGGAACTCACCCGGATTACTACGCACTGGCGCCGGAAAAAGGCAAAACCACGTTGGGCATTGATGCGGTGCGTGAAGTGAGTGAAAAACTCTACGAGCATGCTCGTCTTGGCGGGGCGAAGGTGGTCTGGATTCAGGACGCCGCGTTATTAACCGATGCTGCCGCCAATGCATTACTGAAAACGCTGGAGGAGCCACCAGCCCAGACGTGGTTCTTTCTTGCCTGCCGCGAGCCCGCTCGGTTACTGGCTACGCTGCGCAGCCGCTGCCGCTTGCATCACCTTGCGCCACCGGCGGAAAGTTATGCCAGCGCATGGCTTAGTCGGGAAGTGACGGTGTCACAAGATGCTATCCTCAGCGCGCTGCGTCTGTGCGCCGGGTCGCCTGGCGCGGCTGAAACGTTGTTGCAGGAAGAGCACTGGGCGCAGCGTCAGGCACTCTGCCTGGCGATTGAAAACGCGCTAAATAGCGGTGACTGGTTCGCCATGCTGACGGCGCTTAACCACGATCGGGTGGCGGAGCGCTTGCAATGGGTCTGTGCGCTGTTCCTCGATGCTCTGAAAGCACAGCAGGGGGCGACATTGCTGACCAACGTTGATGTGCCAGACCTGGTACACAACCTTGCCCGTCAGTTACGCGGTGAGACATTGCATGCTCTGCTGCATGCTGTATTTACTTGCCGTGAGCAGTTGCTGAATGTCGTGGGAGTGAACCGCGAACTGCTGCTCACCGATCTTTTATTAACACTGGAACGGTACCTGCAACCAGGCGCTACGCTTCCGGTATCCCACCTTTAAGAGAGACATTATGTTTTTAGTCGACTCGCACTGCCATCTTGATGGCCTGGATTACGCCTCTTTGCACAAAGATGTTGATGACGTACTGGCGAAAGCCGCCGCGCGCGATGTGAAGTTTTGTCTGGCTGTGGCCACCACGCTGCCCGGATATCGCAGCATGCGCGAGCTGGTGGGAGAGCGCAGTAATGTGGTGTTCTCCTGCGGCGTTCATCCGCTGAATCAGGACGAAGAGTATGACGCGGCGACGCTGCGTCAGTTAGCAGCGGAAGAGGGTGTTGTGGCAATGGGTGAGACCGGTCTGGACTATTTCTATACACCGGAAACCAAAGCGCGTCAGCAGATCTCATTCCGCAACCATATCCGCATTGGGCGCGAGCTGAATAAACCGGTTATCGTGCATACACGCGATGCCCGTGCCGACACACTGGCGATTTTGCAGGAAGAGCAGGTTCAGGATTGCGGCGGTGTACTACACTGCTTTACTGAGGATCGTGAAACGGCAGGCAAGCTGTTGGATATGGGATTTTATATCTCTTTCTCCGGCATTGTGACTTTCCGTAATGCGGAACAACTACGCGATGCAGCACGTTATGTGCCTCTGGATCGGTTGCTGGTCGAGACCGATTCTCCGTATCTCGCGCCCGTACCGCACCGCGGTAAAGAGAACCAGCCTGCAATGACACGCGATGTGGCAGAATATATGGCGGTTCTGAAAGGGGTTTCCATTGAGGAACTCGCACAGCAGACCACGCAAAACTTTGCCAGCCTGTTTCATATCGATCCCGCCAGATTGCAATCTGTCTGAAATATCAGCTTATTTTAGTACTCGTAATTAATAAACGATCAGAGTAAAGTTCACCGCCATAAAAAAGGCGGTGATGGTCGTTTTTCATACATCAGGCAGCGCCTTTTGTAAATCTGTGTGAGTTTTAAAGCGACCGCTAGCTGAAACGTGATAGCCGTCAAACAAAGCTGAAACGATTTATTTTACTCTGTGTAATAAATAAAGGGCGCTTAGATGCCCTTCCCAAGGCGCGGTTCTCCCCCCGTGCCAACGCGTGAAAGCGCAACAAAAAGCACTAATACTCAGGAGCACTCTCAATTATGTTTAAGAATGCATTTGCTAACCTGCAGAAGGTCGGTAAATCGCTGATGCTGCCAGTATCCGTACTGCCTATCGCAGGTATCCTGCTGGGCGTCGGTTCTGCAAACTTCAGCTGGCTGCCAGAAGTGGTATCTCATGTTATGGCCGAAGCGGGTGGTTCCGTTTTTGCCAACATGCCGCTGATTTTCGCTATCGGTGTTGCGCTTGGCTTCACCAATAACGATGGCGTTTCTGCTCTGGCTTCGGTTGTTGCCTACGGCATCATGGTGAAAACCATGGCTGTGGTTGCACCTCTGGTTCTGCATTTACCTGCTGAAGAGATCGCTGCAAAACACCTGGCGGATACCGGTGTGCTCGGCGGGATCATCTCCGGTGCGATTGCCGCATACATGTTTAACCGCTTCTACCGTATCAAGCTGCCTGAGTATCTGGGCTTCTTCGCGGGTAAACGCTTTGTACCGATTATTTCTGGCCTTGCAGCGATTATCACCGGTGTGATCCTCTCCTTCATTTGGCCGCCGATTGGTTCCGCGATCCAGACATTCTCTCAATGGGCTGCTTACCAGAACCCGGTTGTTGCATTCGGTATCTACGGCTTCATTGAACGCTGCCTGGTACCGTTCGGTCTGCACCACATTTGGAACGTACCTTTCCAGATGCAGATTGGTGAATTCACCAACGCTGCTGGCCAGGTATTCCACGGCGATATTCCGCGTTACATGGCAGGCGACCCGACAGCGGGCAAACTGTCTGGCGGCTTCCTGTTCAAAATGTACGGTCTGCCGGCTGCAGCTATCGCTATCTGGCACTCTGCTAAACCGGAAAACCGCGCGAAAGTGGGCGGTATCATGATCTCCGCAGCGCTGACCTCGTTCCTGACCGGTATCACCGAGCCGATCGAGTTCTCCTTCATGTTCGTTGCGCCGATCCTGTACGTTATCCACGCTATTCTGGCAGGTCTGGCCTTCCCGATCTGTATCCTGCTGGGTATGCGTGACGGTACGTCGTTCTCTCACGGTCTGATCGACTTCATCGTACTGAGTGGCAACAGCAGCAAACTGTGGCTGTTCCCGGTCGTCGGTGCTTGCTATGCCGTGGTTTACTACACCGTGTTCCGCGTGCTGATCAAAGCGCTTGATCTGAAAACGCCGGGCCGTGAAGACGCAACCGAAGACACCAAAGCAGGTGCAAGCAGTGAGATGGCCCCGGCTCTGGTTGCAGCGTTTGGCGGTAAAGAAAACATCACCAACCTGGATGCGTGCATCACGCGTCTGCGTGTCAGCGTAGCTGACGTAGCGAAAGTGGATCAGGCTGGCCTGAAGAAACTGGGCGCTGCAGGTGTGGTCGTCGCTGGTTCCGGCGTTCAGGCAATTTTCGGTACGAAATCCGATAACCTGAAAACCGAAATGGATGACTATATCCGCGCTAACTAAGCCGTAGTCTGGGGAGACTGAGGGAGCCTGCTGGCTCCCTTTTTTATTGCTCTGCTATCAGAAGCTGTAATTTGCACTGACAGAGAAGTTACGCGGCGCACCGTACACACCGTAGGTGCCCAGATAATCGTAATACTCTTTATCGAACACATTGTTGAGGTTCGCCTGGATGGCAAAGTTCTTCGTGGCCTGATAGCGCGCGAAGAGATCCACCACCGTGTAACCGCTCTGGGTAATGCGGGTATCGCCGTTCGGGCCGGTAATATCCTGCCAGGTTTTGTTCTGCCAGCGCGCGCCGCCGCCGATTGCCAGCTCAGGTAGCATCGGCAACTGGTAGCGTGTAAACAGCTTCATCGTGGTACGCGGCTGTTCAGGGTTCACCGCAACGCCATCACCATCTTCCGCCATAAAGCGGCTTGCCCCGAAGGTCAGTTGCAGGTTGTCGGTCAGCGCACCGTTCAGTTCAAATTCCACGCCCTTGCTGACGGTGCCATTCACAGATTTATAGGCCGTCTGGCCACCTGAGTCAGGAATATATTCACCAGTGGAAACAGCAACGTGATCCTGCTCGGTGCGGAAGACCGCAAGCGTGGCAGTCAAACGTGTGTTAAACCAGTCGCCTTTTACTCCGGCTTCGTAGCTTTTACCGGTTGTCGGTTCAAGGAACTCGCTATTAATGTCGCGCTGGCTGGACGGTTCGAAAATAGAGGTATAGCTGGTGTAGACCGACCAGGTGTCATTGATGTCATAGATCAGGCCGGCATACGGCGTTACATCATCAAACTTGGTGTTACGGATCTCGTCCGGTTTACGCTCCAGGTTGTACTTCGCGCTCCACTCGGTGTAGCGGGCGCCGAGGATCAGATGCAGCGGATCGGCCAGCGAGATGCGGGTCGCGGCGTAGACAGATTTCTGGCGAATAACGTCGCGCTGATAGAGCGCCCAGTCGGACCAGCTCGGATCGGCCAGCGTACTACCGTTGTAATTGTTGATATTTCCGACATCCATCAGACCGAAATTATCATTCACCGGGTAGGAGTTGTCGTAGTTGTTACGCTGACGGCTGTAGCTGCCACCGAACATCACCTCATGCTGGCGACCCAACAGGTCGTAGCCGCCGCGAACAAAGGCATCGACGGAATCCTGCTTACGCTCGCCCCGGTTCCAGCCGCCCCAGGCACCTTGCCACTGCGTGGCGTCATACAGGCCGGTGGCTTTATCCGGGAAACCATCGATATACATCAGTTTGCTGTCGAAATTGGTTTCGGCATGCATAGCGTTGACTTTGGCTTCCCAACCATTATCAAAACGCTGTGTCAGGTTGGCGAAAACCTTGCGTGAATCGACGTTAGAGTAAGCCCAGTCCGCCGCCGTGTTGAAACCACGGCGGAAATGGGTACGGCTACCGTCGCTGTACAACGAGGGAATGCCGCCCCAGGTCGGGCTATCCTCTTCGCTCTCCTGGTAATCATACCCGAGAGAAAGTGTTGTCGAATCGGTGAGGTCGGCATCAACAACGCCGGTAATGAATTTTTTGCGGTAGTGGTTGCGTTCAAGCCAGGAGTCGTTGTCCTGGTAGCCGGTAATAACACGGCCGCGCACATTGCCGGATTCGGTCAGGGGAGCCTGGAGATCCAGAACATAACGCTGTTTACCCCAGCTACCATATGTTGCCTCGGCCGAGCCTTTAAACGTTTTGCTGTCGGCGTGTTTACGCACCATGTTGACATACGCGGATGGATTCCCTGTCCCGCTCATCAGACCCGCTGCGCCGCGCACGACTTCGATTTTGTCATAAATCGCCGTATCACCCGCGGTATCCCCGAAATTCCATCGGTTATCGAGAAATGTCGGCATATCTTCATAGGCAAAGTTGCTGACGAAGAAACCACGGGCGAAGAAATTTGTACGGTGTGAGTCAATGCGCGAAGCGTTAACGCCAATCGTGTTATCGAGCACTTGCTCAATCGTTGTTAACTGTTGGTCTTGCATACGTTGCTGGCTGACAACGCTGACGGACTGGGGAATATCACGCGGCACTAGCAGTAATTTTGTCCCGGTGGTAGTGGTTTTTACGCTGTAGTCCTGCGCCTGGCTATCGGAGATGCTCAGCCCACCGCCACCGTCGACCACAACTGTATCATCGGCGTTGGCCGTTGTTTCTGCTGCAAATACTGCAGATGGCGTCAGCGCAAGAGCAATGCACGCTGCCAGCAGCGAAGGCACAGCAGCGTTTGAACACGCGCCATCCCTGGTGTGTTGAGTGAAAGACATAATAAACCCTTAATAGTGCGTTAGCGTGATAACCCGGCGGCGATACGTTGTCGCGCCGGATGTGTTTTTGTAATGCGTTTGATAAGAGTTGCGCATGAAAATGCAAATGCGAAATATACGCATTCACTTCATAAATGTAAACAGATGTAATATTCATAATTGAAATGCTATTTCATTCACGCTGTGTTGAAAGGAGAAAGGTTCCTGCGGCAGAGAAGGGTGTAAAGGCGAAAGAAAAAGAGCGTTATGGTTGAAACAACAAGAGAATCTCGATCATACTCTAGGGCACGTAATTGACGATGGCTGCGGGTTGGCTCCGCGCCTGAAAAAGGAAAACGTCATGGCCGAAGAAACCATTTTCAGTAAAATCATCCGCCGGGAAATTCCCTCGGATATTGTCTACCAGGATGAACTGGTCACCGCTTTTCGCGATATCTCTCCACAAGCGCCGACGCATGTGCTTATTGTGCCGAATATCCTCATCCCCACGCTGAATGATGTCACCGAGGCGCACGAGCAGACGCTGGGACGCATGCTGACCGTTGCGGCCAAAATCGCCAGCGACGAAGGCATCGCCGAAGATGGATACCGTCTGATCATGAACTGTAATCGTCATGGTGGTCAGGAGGTTTACCATATCCATATGCACCTGCTGGGCGGGCGCGCAATGGGGCCAATGCTGGCTCATAAAGGTCTGTAAGATGATAAACGGGCGTGTCGCGCTGCTGCTGGCGGCGCTGGGGCTGGTGGGATGCAGTTCGCGCCCGGCTATTCCGGTCGCCAGCGATCAAACGCTGGTGATGGAGTCCAGTATTCTGGCGGCGGGCATTATCGCGGAGCCGCCGGAAATGGGCACGCAGGAGCTTCAACCTTCCGCCTCCTCCCGATTATTTAATGAGCGGCAGCAGCCTGTGACGGTGCACTACCGTTTTTTCTGGTATGACGCCAGAGGTCTTGAAATGCACCCGCTGGAAGCGCCGCGCAGCATCACGATCCCGGCGCGTTCCGGCGTGACGCTGTATGGCAGCGCTAATTATCTGGGTGCGCACAGCGTCAGACTTTATCTCTATCTCTAAGGAGTGACACTTGATTAAAACATTTGGACGCTTCGCGCTACTGACCACACTGTCGGTGTTGTTGGCAGGGTGTATCAGTAATCAACAGCCTGCGCCGGTTGAACAGGCCGGCGGCGCTCAGCAGCCTGCCCAGCCGCAACCGCAACCGACGCAGCCAGTTCCGACAGTACCGTCGGTTCCGACGTTACCACAGCAGCCTGGCCCAATCGAACACCAGGATCAAACCGGACAGCCCGCGCCGCGCGAACGTCATTATGACTGGAACAGTGCGGTGCAGCCGATGGTCGGTAAAATGTTGCAGGCCAGTGGTGCCAACGCTGGCAGCGTTTTGCTGGTTGATAGTGTAAACAACCGTACCAACGGTTCGATCAACACCGGCGAAGCCACCGAAGTGGTGCGCAACGCGCTGGCCAATAACGGCAAATTTACGCTGATTACCGCGCAGCAGCTTTCGCTGGCGAAACAGCAATTGGGGCTCTCCCCGCAGGACAGCCTGGGTACCCGCAGTAAAGCCATTGGCATTGCCCGCAACGTTGGGGCGCAGTATGTGCTTTATTCCAATGCGACCGGCAACGCCAGCGCACCCGCGTTACAAATGCAGCTGATGCTGGTGCAGACAGGCGAAATTATCTGGTCGGGTAAAGGTGCGGTTCAGCAACAATAAACAGACGCGTGACACTGTGTTGTCACGCTATTTTCCGACGTATACTCCCGTCGCCAGCCAGAATAGCGGGCTAAGCGGCGGGAGTTGCCTTATTCGCGATGGCCAGCACACGCTGGTGCTGCGCCAGCATCACCAGGCCGCTTCCTCGCCATTTCTGCGTCAGTACCGTTTGCTCCGCCGCTTGCCCGCAACCCTCGCGCCGCGCCCGCAACTCTATACTGGTACCTGGATGGCGGTGGACTTTATACCCGGCGAGATCAAAACGGCCTTACCGCAGCCTGATGTACTGGCGGCATTACTCCGCGATTTACACCACCAGCCACTTTTTGGCTGGCGTATTACGTTGTTGCCGCTGCTGGAGCGATACTGGCAGCAGAGCGCGCCGACGCGGCGCACCCCCTTCTGGTTGCGACAGTTAAAGCAGTTAAGAAAACAGGGCGAACCGCAGCCGCTACGGCTCGCGCCGCTGCATATGGATGTCCATGCGGGAAACCTGGTGCACAGCGCCGTGGGTTTGCGGCTTATCGACTGGGAATATGCTGGCGATGGTGATGTTGCTCTCGAGCTCGCCTCGGTATGGACGGAGGATGAGGTGCAGCGTCTGCAGTTGGTTGCGCAGTATGCTCAGCAGGCGGCGGTCGATCCGGTAATATTAGTGCGCCAGGTTCGACGCTGGCGGCCCTGGGTATGGATGTTGATGGCGGGCTGGTTTGAGTGCCGCTGGCAGCAAACGGGCGAACAACAATTTATTACGCTGGCAGATGCAATCTGGCGGCGGTTACAGAACAAAGAATAAGAGAGGTCAGTGTGGGTCCGGTAATGTTGGATGTGGAAGGGTATGAACTGGATGCGGAAGAGCGCGAGATTCTGGCGCATCCGCTGGTGGGCGGCCTGATTCTCTTTACCCGTAATTATCACGATCCGCAGCAGTTGCGGGAACTGGTGCGCCAGATCCGCCAGGCTTCGCATCACCGTCTGGTGGTGGCGGTCGATCAGGAAGGAGGGCGGGTGCAGCGTTTTCGCGAAGGCTTCACGCGTTTGCCTGCTGCCCAGGCTTTTTCCGCTCTGCACGGGTTAGAAGAGGGCGGGCGGCTGGCGCAAGATGCCGGCTGGTTGATGGCCAGTGAAATGATCGCCATGGATATTGATATCAGCTTTGCCCCGGTGCTGGATGTTGGACATATCAGCGCCGCCATCGGCGAACGTTCTTACCACGAAGATCCGGCTAAAGCGCTGGTGATGGCGAGCCACTTTATTGATGGTATGCACAGCGCGGGAATGAAAACGACCGGTAAACATTTCCCGGGGCACGGCGCGGTAACCGCAGATTCACACAAAGAAACACCGCGCGATCCGCGTCCGCTGGCGGAGATTCGCGCGAAAGATATGTCGGTATTCCGCTCGCTGATTGAGCAAAATAAACTGGATGCCATTATGCCCGCGCATGTGATTTATACCGATGCCGATCCGCGTCCGGCCAGCGGTTCACCGTGGTGGTTGAAAACCATTCTGCGCGGCGAGCTGGGTTTTAACGGCGTGATTTTTTCTGACGATTTGTCGATGGAAGGCGCGGCAATCATGGGAAGTTATGCAGAACGCGGGCAGGCATCGCTGGATGCCGGTTGCGATATGATCCTCGTCTGTAATAATCGTAAAGGCGCAGTCAGTGTGTTAGATAACCTGTCGCCGATCAATGCAG
Organism: Kosakonia radicincitans DSM 16656; assembly: GCF_000280495.2. Taxonomy (NCBI): domain Bacteria; kingdom Pseudomonadati; phylum Pseudomonadota; class Gammaproteobacteria; order Enterobacterales; family Enterobacteriaceae; genus Kosakonia; species Kosakonia radicincitans. The sequence continues at coordinate 3,350,505 of NZ_CP018016.1, read as the reverse complement.
AGCGTGTTACACAATTGTATCATAAAGGTTCATATTCTCGTCAGGAGTTGATGAGTTCGGCGCGCTGGAAAGCGGTCAGTACAGCACTGGAGCAGTTGCATGAGCGCTGGCAGGCGATGAAAGCCGCCCATTAACCCCTGAGGACGTGATGTCGAAGTGGTGAGGATACAATGATTATCTATTTACACGGTTTTGACTCAAACAGTCCCGGCAACCATGAAAAAGTGTTGCAGCTACAGTTTATCGATCCGGATGTTCGCCTGATAAGCTACAGCACGCGGCATCCGAAACATGATATGCAGCATCTGTTGAAAGAAGTCGACAAGATGCTGCAACTCAACGTGGATGAACGCCCGCTGATTTGCGGCGTCGGCCTTGGCGGTTACTGGGCAGAGCGCATTGGTTTTCTCTGCGACATCCGCCAGGTGATGTTCAATCCGAACCTGTTTCCCTATGAGAACATGGAAGGGAAGATTGACCGGCCGGAAGAGTATGAGGACATTGCCACTAAGTGTGTCGCTAACTTTCGGGAGAAAAATCGCGATCGCTGCCTGGTGATCCTGTCGCGAAAAGATGAAGCACTGGACAGCCAGCGCTCTTCCGATGAGTTGCATCATTACTATGAGATTGTCTGGGACGAAGAACAGTCGCATAAGTTTAAAAATATCTCGCCGCACCTGCAGCGAATTAAAGCCTTTAAAACCCTCGGTTAATCCTCTCCCCGGCAGGTTCTTGTCTGCCGGGCTCCTCTTTTTCTCCTCTATTGACGGGCAGTTTTTCGCTGCGTGACTACACTTGCTCAACTTTTAGGCATGAAAACTTGATTCATATCAATTTTGGTATGACCATTGAACCGTTCGTGATATTCTCGACGTCAAAGTGAGGTTGCGCGTGCGTAACCTGTTGTTAATTAAGAGCTATTTTTATAACTTTTAATTAACAATTGGTTAATATTTTAGGGGGTCATTTTGACAACACCGTTGAGAAAGATTGTGATCGTAGGTGGTGGCGCTGGCGGTCTGGAACTGGCAACACAGTTAGGTAAAAAGCTGGGACGCGGTAAAAAAGCCAAAATTACGCTGGTCGATCGTAACCACAGCCATTTATGGAAACCCCTGCTGCACGAAGTGGCAACCGGTTCGCTGGATGAAGGTGTTGATGCGCTGAGCTACCTGGCGCACGCACGCAATCATCATTTCCAGTTCCAACTGGGCTCTGTGGTGGATATTAACCGCGAAAGCAAAACCATCACCCTGGCGGAATTGCGTGATGAGAAGGGCGATCTGCTGGTGCCGGAACGCAAACTGGCCTATGACACGTTAGTGATGGCGCTGGGCAGTACCTCGAACGACTTCAACACGCCGGGCGTGAAAGAGCACTGCATTTTCCTCGATAACCCGCATCAGGCGCGTCGCTTCCATCAGGAAATGCTCAACCTGTTCCTGAAATATTCGGCCAACCTTGGCGCTAACGGCAAAGTTAATATTGCGATTGTCGGTGGCGGCGCGACCGGCGTTGAACTCTCCGCAGAGTTGCACAATGCGGTGAAACAGCTTCATAGCTACGGTTATAAAGGGCTGACGAATGAGGCGCTGAACGTCACACTGGTGGAAGCGGGTGAGCGCATTCTGCCAGCGTTGCCGCCGCGCATCTCCGGCGCCGCACACAATGAACTGACCAAAATGGGCGTACGCGTTTTGACCCAGACGATGGTCACCAGCGCCGACGAAGGTGGTCTGCATACCAAAGAGGGCGAATACATCAAGGCCGATCTGATGGTATGGGCAGCAGGGATCAAGGCACCGGATTTTATGAAAGAGATTGGTGGCCTGGAAAGCAACCGCATCAATCAGCTGGTCGTAGAGCCGACGCTGCAAACAACGCGCGATGCGGACATTTACGCCATTGGCGACTGTGCTTCTTGCGCCCGTCCGGAAGGCGGATTTGTGCCGCCGCGCGCGCAGGCTGCTCATCAGATGGCTACCCTTGCATTGCATAACATTCTGGCGCAGATCAAAGATAAGCCGCTGAAATCTTATGTTTATAAGGATCACGGTTCACTGGTTTCCCTGTCGAACTTCTCCACCGTGGGCAGTCTGATGGGTAACCTGATGCGTGGTTCAATGATGATTGAAGGTCGTATTGCGCGTTTTGTTTATATTTCGCTGTACCGTATGCACCAGATCGCGCTGCACGGCTATTTCAAAACCGGTCTGATGATGCTGGTCGGCAGTATTAACCGCGTGATCCGCCCACGTCTGAAATTACACTGATCCGGTTTCGCTGCTCTCCCGGTTGTTGGCCGGGAAGCAGCATATCCCGCTGCCTTGCACGCGTATGGTGGTCGGAAAACTCTGAATATCATCTTTTACCCCATCTGTATCCCTATTTTTGCGTGCTTTCCGATTGGCTTTACTATTGCTGAAGTTGCAAAATTGTTACCAATAGCCAACCAGGGAGAGAATCCTGTGAATAAATCAATGTTAGCGGGTATCGGTATTGGCGTGGCCGCTGCACTGGGCGTTGCCGCAGTGGCCAGCCTGAATGTCTTCGATCGCGGCCCTCAGTATGCGCAGGTCGTTTCAGCCACGCCAATCAAGGAAACAGTAAAAACGCCGCGTCAGGAGTGCCGTAATGTCACTATGACGCATCGCCGCCCGGTGCAGGACGAAAATCGTATTACCGGTTCGGTACTTGGCGCAGTGGCTGGTGGGGTGCTCGGTCACCAGTTCGGCGGCGGCAAAGGACGAGATGTCGCAACAGTCGTCGGTGCGTTAGGCGGCGGGTATGCTGGTAACCAGATCCAGGGCGGTATGCAGGAGCGTGACACCTACACCACCACCCAGAAGCGTTGCAGCACGGTATATGATAAATCGGAAAAAATGCTCGGCTACGACGTCACTTATAAAATCGGCGACCAGCAGGGAAAAATTCGCATGGATAAAGATCCGGGAACACAGATTCCGCTGGATAAAAATGGTCAGCTGATACTGAATAACAACGCGTAAAATAGTAGTACTCTGCATGTTAGCTCCCCATCGCTCAGGCTGGGGAGCTTTTTTTCATTGAAAAGCCCTGCATTGCTGCAAGGCTTAATCAGATCAAATGAAATCGTGTTGGCGTACCAGTAGTAGCCCGGTGATGAGAACAGATATAAAAGCAAATAATACGGAACCGCCTAACATAACCCACAGACCAAATAACAATGTAATTACTATTAGCACTTTAATGAATGGTAATAGCAAAATCATCTCCATTTTCCTTCTGCTTGTGATCAGTCAGTGAAGTACCCTTTATCCTCGACAAGTCATGCATTACAGCGCGTAAAAATGAGAGCAAAGGAAGGCCAGTGAATGTGTCATCATGACGCTTATTATTTGTATCATTCTGCTGAATGATTAGCACGGCAATAATCACAATTAATAATAGCAAAGCGGGGGATTTAGCTGATAGTTTTCACCTATTATTGAAATGTGATATCTCCATCACAGAGATAAAAAAAGAGACGGTTTCCCGTCTCATTTTTTTTATGCCTTGATCAAATTTGGCCACAGTCTCAGGGTCGTGCGCGTGATCTGTAGCAGCTTCTCAACGCTGGCACCTTCACGTGCACTGATCGACATCCCCTGCAAAACACACCCAAGGAATTCAGCCAGCGCCTGAGGATCTGCCTCCGCCGGGATCTCACCGCGCTGCTGGCGCTGAGAGAGGAACTGGAGCAGGGTATCTTCCTGCTGCGCATGCCGCGATTTGATCGTTTGCGCGATGGCCTGCGAAGAAGCTGCCAGCGTCGCCGAGGTGTTGATCATAAAACAACCGGCTGGTGTATCGGTGCTGGTGAAGCACTTTGCCACGGCGGTGAAATAATCCAGCAGCGCGGTTTCTACTGGTTTGTCCTCACAGAGCAACTGGGCTTCGTGCTGTCGGGCGAACCGCGCAATATAGCGATCGAGCACCGCGCGGAACAATCCCTCTTTATTGGTGAACTCAGCGTACAGCGTCGGTGCTTTCGCCCCGGTGGCTTCCACGAGATCGGATAATGATGTGGCTTCGTAGCCATGCTGCCAAAACAGCGTCATGGCTTTGTCGAGCGCCGCTTCCCTGTCGAACACTTTCGGTCGGCCACGGCATTTTTTGGTGCAACTGGTGACTTCACTGGTCATATTGCCGCTTAACCTTTGTTGGTTTGTTGAACGACCATTATAAAAATAATCTTCGCCAATGACCAGCAGCAAAATAGCACATATTAATAAAACATATAATTATGAAAGTTAAGCAATTAATACTTTAATTAACATTCATTACAAAAATATGTTGACCAGTGATGAAGATCACACTTATCATTTACCTATCGATCGTTAACTTAATAGTTAACGACATCTTTTATCTTCATTCAGGAAAAAATCATGAAAAACATCACTGCGCTTTTTGCCGCTGCTGCACTCAGTACGCTCTCTTTTGCCAGCTTTGCTGCCGTTGAAGTTCAGTCTGCGCCGACAGGCCAGCAGGAAGTTGCGGCCATTGGTGTCAGTGCGGGTTCCGATATCTCTTCCGTTGAAGCCAAACTGGCGCAAAAAGCCGATGAAATGGGCGCGAAATCTTTCCGCATCACTTCAGTGACTGGTTCTGACAACCTGCACGGTACCGCGGTGCTTTACAAATAACCCCAACCTCTCCTCCCTGTGCCACTGCAATAAAAAAGGCCCGGTGTATATCGCCGGGCCTTTTCTTTTCGCTCACTTTCTACAGAGCCTGCAAGACGCTCTCACTATGACGAGTAACATCAACCGGCATACCAGAGCGGATTTCTATTGCGTGGTTCATTATGCTGGCGTCGCTACGGGCATCGTCTTTGAAGGCCTGCATCGTGGCATTCAGCACGATGGGCTGCGTTTTCGGATCGTCATCAATCGATTTCGACAGCGGTTGATGTACTTCAACCAGCCGTCTACCGTCCGGCTCAACTGATGCTTTTATTGGCGCATTAATGATGTTCACCGGCGTTCCTGGCGTCACGTTGGCAAACAGACTGGAAATATCGGCATCGCGCAGGCGAATACAGCCAGAGCTGACGCGCATGCCGATACCGAAATCAGCATTAGTGCCGTGCAGCAGGTAAACCCCGCCAAACGCGGCAAGACGGATCGCATGATGCCCCATCGGGTTATCTGGCCCGGCTGGCATCACCGCAGGCAGATCAATCCCCTGAGCCTTATAACGCGCGCGGATGTTGGCAGTTGGCGTCCATGTGGGGTTTGCACGTTTATCGGAAACTGTGGTGACCATTGTTGGCGTCAGGGTATCGCCACCTAACTGACCAATGCCGATCGGATAAACCGTCACTTCGTTTTTTCCCGCTGGGTAGTAATAGAGACGCAGTTCCGCGAGGTTAATGACAATACCTTTGCGTGGAACATCCGGCAGCAGGGTTTGCAGCGGGATCGTCAGCACGCTGCCAGCACGCGGCACATAAGGGTCGATGCCCGGGTTTGCCTGCAACAGAGCAAGAAAACCAACATTATATTTTTTGGCGATCGCTTCCAGTGAACCGCCATCATTTTGCACCACATGATAGCGGTTTTCGCCTACCAGACGGCTACCCTCAGCTGGTAATGGCCAGGTATTTGCCCGAGCAGGCAAGGTGAGGGTGGTGATGGTCGCAACGGTGAGGAGGGTGATCCAGCAGGTAAAACGTGTAATTCTTCTCATTACCATAATCCATTTAAATCATGAGGTTATTTATATACAACTTTGTTATGGGATTATGATTGGTCAGGGTGTCGGGAAACCCTGGCTATTGCAAAATATTTGTAAATATTGCGAAAAATAACGGGCCGGGCCAGGCGGCCCGGCGCTGAGACCATCAGGCGACGGCGTTTTCGGCCAGTTGCTGCATAAAATTACGCACCCAGCCCATGCGGGTTTTCCGTTCGCTCAGATCCTGCATAAATTTCAGCCGCGTCGGACCATCCAGACGGAAATGCTGCGGCTGTTTTTGCAGCAGACCAATCAGCCACACCGGGTTGACATTGTTTTTCTCGTTGAACTCGATGATGCCGCCTTTTTCATTGCCTTCCAGTTTGCGGATCCCCAGCTTCTGCGCTTGCTGGCGCAACAGGGCGATATCCAGCAGGTTACGCGCCGCATCCGGTAGCAGCCCAAAGCGATCGATCAGTTCGACTTTTATCTCTTCCAGTGCGTTCGCATCTTTCGCGCTGGCGATGCGTTTATAGAATGACAGACGCGTATTAACATCAGGAATAAAATCGTCCGGCAATAGCGAAGGCATGCGCAATTCGACCTCGGTCTGCTGGCTGGTTAAATCCTCCAGCGACGGCTCGCGACCGGCCTTCAGCGCATCAACTGCGTTTTCCAGCAGTTCCATATACAGCGAGAAACCGATGGTTTCCATCTGGCCACTCTGATCTTCACCGAGCAGCTCGCCCGCCCCACGGATCTCCAGATCGTGCGTTGCCAGCGCAAAACCTGCGCCCAAATCCTCCAGCGAGGCGATAGCTTCCAGCCGTTTTTGCGCATCGGTTGTCATCGCTTTCGGGTGCGGCGTCAGCAACCAGGCGTAGGCCTGGTGGTGTGAGCGACCGACGCGTCCGCGCAACTGGTGCAACTGGGCGAGACCAAAGTGATCGGCGCGTTCGATGATAATGGTATTGGCAGTCGGAATATCGATCCCGGTTTCAATAATGGTGGTGCAGACCAGCACGTTGAAACGCTGATGATGGAAATCGTTCATCACCCGTTCCAGTTCGCGCTCGCGCATCTGCCCGTGACCGATAGCGATGCGCGCTTCCGGCACCAGCTCCGCCAGCCTGGCGGCGGCTTTCTGGATATTCTCCACATCGTTATACAAGTAATAGACCTGCCCGCCGCGCAGCACTTCACGCAGGATCGCCTCACGTACCACCAGGCTGTCGTACTCCCGAACAAAGGTTTTTACCGCCAGACGGCGCGCAGGTGGCGTGGCGATGATCGACAGGTCGCGCATCCCGCTCATTGCCATATTCAGCGTGCGCGGGATCGGCGTTGCCGTCAGCGTCAGAATATCGACATCGGCACGCATCGCTTTGATGCGCTCTTTATGGCGCACGCCGAAGCGGTGCTCTTCGTCGACAATCAGCAGGCCGAGATCTTTCAGCTTCACATCGCTTTGCAGCAGTTTGTGCGTGCCGATCAGAATATCGATTTTGCCCTCAGCGGCCTGTTCAAGAATTTGCGACTGCTCTTTGGCGCTGCGGAAGCGTGAGAGCATCTCAATGCGTACCGGCCAGTTGGCAAAACGGTCGCGGAAGTTATCAAAGTGCTGCTGCGCCAGCAGGGTGGTTGGCACCAGCACCGCCACCTGCTTGTTGTTTTCGACGGCAAGGAATGCCGCGCGCATCGCCACTTCGGTTTTACCGAAACCCACATCGCCGCACACCAGACGATCCATCGCCAGCGGCTGACACATATCGCTGAGCACGGCGTTGATCGCCTGCGCCTGATCCGGCGTGGTTTCGAAGGGGAAACTATCGCAGAACAGTTGATATTGTTCACGATCGTGCTTGAAGGCAAAACCTGCTTTTGCCGCGCGCTGCGCGTAGATATCCAGCAGCTCGGCCGCCACATCACGCACTTTTTCCGCCGCTTTCTGCCGTGCCCGCGCCCAGGCATCGCTGCCCAGTTTATGCAGCGGGGCAGTCTCTTCTGCGCCGCCCGCATAGCGGCTGATTAGATGCAGCGAAGAGACCGGGACATAAAGTTTGGCGTCACCGGCGTACGTCAGCATCAGGTATTCGCCTTTAATGCCGCCGGCTTCCAGCGTGGTCATACCGGCATAACGCCCGACGCCATGTTCCAGATGCACCACTGGCTGGCCGTCGTGCAACTCAGCGAGGTTACGGATCAGCGTGTCGGGATTAATCGTCCGTCGCGTATCCTGGCGGCGGCGCGCAACGCGTTCGCCCAGCAGATCGCTTTCGCAAATCAGTGCCCGGTTGCGTAGGGTGTCGATAAAACCGTGCTCTGCGGAACCGAGCATCAGCCAGGCGCCCGGCGTTGACGCTTCGTCGAGACGCAAAATGCGTTTGGGCGCCACTTTAATGCGCGCCAGCAGTTCTATCAGCGCTTCGCGGCGGCCTTCGCTCTCGACCGAGAAAACCACCGGGCCGCTGAAGGACTCAAGGAACTTACGCAGGTTATCCAGCGGTGATTTTTGCTGCGCCTGTACCGCCAGTTCTGGCAACGCGCGATAACCGAGATTAACGTGCGCGGCTTTTTCACTGAGCCGTTCAGTTTTGAGCTGGATACGCGGCCATTTTTTCAGTTCGCTGAACAGCGCGTCGCTGCGCAGCCATAAGCTTTCCGGCGGCAACAGCGGGCGCATCGGATCCACACCGCGGCTCTCGAAGCGCGCCTGCGTCTCCTGCTGGAAACGTTCCGCACTGGCTTCCAGATCGCCGGTGTTGACCAGCAGCGTATTCGCCGGGAAATAGCTAAACAGCGGCGACAGCGGTTCGCTAAAGAACAGCGGCTGCCAGTATTCGATCCCGGCGGGCAGGGTGCCTTTGCTCACCTGCTGATAAATGTGTTCTGCATCGCGCTTCACCTCAAACCGATCGCGCCACTGGCTGCGGAACAGCTCAATGGCATTTTTATCGGTCGGGAATTCATGCGCAGGCAGTAAATTAATCGCCTCGACCTCTTCCAGCGTGCGCTGGGTATCGGCGTCGAACAGCCGTAAGCTGTCGATTTCATCGTCGAAAAAGTCGAGACGGAACGGCTGATCGCTGCCCATCGGGAAGAGATCCAGCAGTGCGCCGCGCGTGGCATACTCGCCGTGCTCCATCACCTGATCAACATGGCGGTAACCCGCACTGTCCAGCTGCGCGCGCAGCTGATCGCGAGACAGCCGCTGCCCTTTTTTCATCACCAGCGCATGGCCGTGCAGATAGTTGTGCGGGCAGACGCGCTGCATCAAGGTATTGACCGGCACAATCAGCACGCCACGCTGCATGGCTGGCAGCTGGTAGAGGGTGGAAAGACGGGAAGAGATGATCTCCTGGTGTGGCGAGAAGCTGTCGTAGGGCAGAGTTTCCCAGTCGGCCAGGTTCATGACCAGGTTATCGGTAAACTGGCTTATCTCGTCCTGCAAGCGCAGGGCGTTTTGCATATCCGGTGCGATCAGCACCACGGGACCAGCATGGCGCTCAATGATTTCCGCCACTTCGGTGGCGCAGGCGGCGCCGGTGAGTTCGCCAAACTGGCGCTGGTCACCCGCTTTGGTCGGCAGTGAATAACGATATTGTTCAGGCATAGAAGGTGTCGGAGTCTCTTGTGGATATACCCCCACATGGGGGCATATCACTGATACGCAATCCCTTGATTATCCGCGATTGCGTCATTTTAGCCAAGGTGAACGCATGGATCAGCGTGCGGTGGCGGGTTGGAAGAGTTTTGCCGGAGGGGTGAAAAAGAGATCGCCAAACAAGGCGCTGGAGAGTTTGCGCACCAGCAATCCAAACAGCGTACAGATAAGCAAAGTCGCAAACGGATAGACCAGCAGCAGCGCCAGTTCGGTTTGCGGCGGCCAGACACCGGCATTCAGCGGTTTGATCAGCGCCAGGCTGAATCCCTCAACCAGAATGCGATGGGTGGTGTAAATCGCCAGTGTATTGCTGCCCACTACATTCAACAGGCTCTTTTCACTCGGCGGGAAACGCTGCTCCAGCTCCCAGAACAGCCGCATAATGGCGACGATAGAAAGCAGGCAGAGCGGCAACGGCATCGCGAACATCCACAGGCCGAAGGCCGCGACCATCGCGAGGGCAAACAGCACGCCGTAACGGCGAATTTGTACGGTTTTGACCCACTCCATCAGGCTTGCGCCATACCAGGCACCCAGCGAGTAGAAAATCATATTACGTACTACGCTGTTCATTCCCCACCACGGCAGCGGCAGATAATTGATCGCCAGGCTGCTCAGGATCATCAGCGCCAGCATTGGCACTTTCCAGCGGCTCAACAGTTTACACAGGGTGAAATAGACCACCAGCGCGTACAGATACCACAGACTGGTGCTCGCGGTGAGCATCCCCTGTAAAAACTCAATCCAGCTACCAGCGTAAGCAGCATTCGCGGCGTTGCTCAGATCGCGTTCCGGTGCCAGCCATGCATTAAGCTGGCTTAAGCCTGCCCACTGCAATACGCCCCACAACGCCAGCACATATACAATGCTCCAGATGCGTTTATCGATGGTCTCTTTCCACGGCACCTCATCGATATAGCGGCGAATCAAATAGCCGGAGATAAAAAAGAACACCGGCATGCGAAAAGGTGCGAGGTAAAGATTGAAGTAGACCCAGCACTTCGAGAGCGTTTGCGACCATGGATGCTGAAATACATTGAGATGCGGATAAAAGGTAATCACAGAGTGGTAAATCACCACCAGACAAATACATAACCCTTTAATTTGGTTTAGCCACAAAGCTTTTTGTTTCACGTCCTTAGTCCCCTGCATTACAAAAAATTAAGTCTTTTATCCTGACTATTGAGGGCGTGAATGTGATGCGAAAATATCTGTATTTTGTCATTTTAGGATTAAGATCAGAATCGTTTGTGGTTGACCTCTGTGCAAACATGCAGCAGTTCAGCGTTGGCAGAATGGAATTATTGAGTTGATTTCCCGGCTTTTTTTCATATCACGCTGACGAATTCTTACGGTTCCTCTCATTTACGCTATGTGCTTTCGCTTATATACTCCTGACTCTGCTATCAGCAATCAGACGGATTTCATGTACCAGCCTGTCACTCTTTTCATAGGTCTGCGCTATATGCGTGGACGCGCAGCGGACCGCTTTGGCCGCTTTGTTTCCTGGCTATCAACCATTGGCATTACGCTCGGCGTCATGGCGCTGGTGACCGTGTTATCAGTGATGAATGGCTTCGAACGCGAGCTGCAAAACAACATTCTTGGGTTAATGCCGCAGGCCACACTCACCGCGCAAAACGGCTCCCTCAATCCGCAACAACTTCCTGCCAGCGCCGTGAAATTGCAGGGCGTAACGCGTATTGCGCCGCTGACTACCGGCGATGTCGTACTGCAAAGCGCGCGCAGTGTGGCGGTCGGCGTGATGCTGGGGATCGATCCGGCGCAGAAGGATCCACTGACGCCGTATCTGGTGAACGTTAAACAGAGCGACCTGCAGGCGGGCAAATACAACATCATCCTCGGTGAACAACTGGCCGGGCAATTAGGCGTTAATCGCGGCGATCAGATCCGCGTGATGGTGCCCTCCGCCAGCCAGTTCACCCCAATGGGGCGTCTGCCGAGCCAGCGTCTGTTCACCGTGATCGGTACTTTCGCCGCCAACAGCGAAGTGGATGAATATCAAATGCTGGTGAACATTGACGATGCGTCGCGGTTGATGCGTTACCCGGTGGGTAACATTACCGGCTGGCGCTTGTGGCTCAACGAGCCGCTGAAAGTGGACGTACTGAGCCAGCAAACGCTGCCGGAAGGCACAAAATGGCAGGACTGGCGCGATCGCAAAGGCGAATTGTTCCAGGCCGTGAGCATGGAAAAGAACATGATGGGGCTGCTGCTGAGCCTGATTGTCGCCGTTGCGGCGTTTAATATCATCACCTCGCTGGGCCTGATGGTGATGGAGAAACAGGGCGAGGTGGCGATCCTGCAAACCCAGGGGCTGACGCCGCGCCAGATTATGGCGATCTTTATGGTGCAGGGAGCCAGCGCCGGGATCATTGGCGCGCTGCTTGGTGCCGTGCTTGGCGCGCTGCTTGCCAGCCAGCTCAATAATCTGATGCCGATTATCGGCGCGCTGCTCGACGGCGCGGCGCTGCCGGTGGCAATTGAGCCGCTGCAGGTCGTGGGTATTGCGCTGGTGGCGATGGCCATCGCGCTGCTTTCAACGCTTTATCCTTCCTGGCGCGCTGCCGCCACTCAACCCGCTGAGGCTTTACGTTATGAATAAAATCCTGTTGCAATGCGACAACCTGTGCAAACGCTATCAGGAAGGCAGTGTGCAAACCGACGTGCTGCACAATGTCAGCTTTAGCATGGGTGAAGGGGAGTTGATGGCGATCGTCGGTAGCTCCGGTTCCGGGAAGAGTACGCTGCTGCATCTGCTGGGTGGGCTGGATACCCCGACCTCCGGCGATGTCATTTTCCGCGATCGGCCGATGAGCAAGCTCTCATCGGCGGCGAAAGCAGAGCTGCGCAACCGCGAACTCGGCTTTATCTACCAGTTTCACCATCTGCTGCCCGATTTTACCGCGCTGGAAAACGTGGCTATGCCGCTCCTCATCGGGAAAAAGAAACCGGCGGAAATTGATGCCCGTGCGCGGGAAATGCTGCGCGCCGTTGGGCTTGAGCATCGCGCCAGTCACCGTCCTTCTGAGCTTTCCGGCGGTGAACGCCAGCGCGTTGCTATCGCGCGCGCGCTGGTGAACAATCCGCGTCTGGTGCTGGCAGATGAACCGACCGGTAATCTCGATGCCCGCAACGCCGACAGTATCTTTGCGCTGCTGGGGGAACTGAATCAGGCGCAGGGCACCGCCTTTCTGGTGGTGACGCACGATCTGCAACTGGCGAAGCGTATGAATCGCCAACTGGAGATGCGCGACGGCCACCTGAGCGCCGATGTGACGCTGATGGGGGCAGATTAATGGCGCTGCCTCTGTCGTTATTGATTGGTCTGCGCTTTAGCCGCGGTCGCCGTCGCGGCGGAATGGTGTCGCTGATTTCGGTGATCTCCACTGTCGGTATCGCGCTGGGTGTGGCGGTGTTGATCGTCGGTTTAAGCGCGATGAACGGTTTCGAGCGCGAGTTGAACAACCGCATTCTGGCGGTGGTGCCGCACGGCGAGATCGAGCCGGTGAATCAGCCGTGGAACGACTGGGACACGGCGCTGGAAAAAGTGAAAAAAGTTCCCGGCATTGCTGCCGCTGCGCCCTATATTAATTTTACCGGGCTGGTAGAAAGTGGGGCGAATTTGCGCGCCATCCAGGTGAAAGGCGTTGATCCGGCGCAGGAGAGCGAGCTGAGCGCGCTGCCGAAATTTGTGCAGGGCGATGCCTGGCAGAATTTCCGTGCCGGTGAGCAGCAAATCATTCTCGGCAAAGGCGTTGCCGATGCGCTAAAAGTGAAGCAGGGCGACTGGGTATCGATCATGATCCCCAACTCGGACGACGCGCACAAACTGCTGCAACCGAAACGCGTGCGTCTGCACGTAACCGGGATTTTACAGCTCAGCGGCCAGCTTGATCACAGCTATGCCATGATCCCGATGGCGGATGCGCAGCAGTATCTGGAGATGGGCAGCAGCATTACCGGTATCGACATCAAAGTGAATGATGTGTTTAACGCCAATAAGCTGGTGCGCGATGCGGGCAGCGTCACGAACAACTATGTCTATATCAAAAGCTGGATCGGCAAGTACGGCTATATGTACCGCGACATCCAGATGATCCGCGCCATTATGTATCTGGCGATGGTGCTGGTGATTGGCGTGGCCTGTTTTAATATTGTCTCGACACTGGTGATGGCGGTAAAAGACAAAAGCGGCGACATTGCCGTGCTGCGCACGCTGGGGGCGAAAGATGGCCTGATCCGCGCCGTGTTTGTCTGGTACGGGCTGCTGGCCGGGCTGCTGGGCAGCCTCTGCGGCGTGGTGATTGGTGTTATTGTGGCGCTGCAACTGACACCGATTATCAACGTGATTGAGAAGATTATTGGTCATCAGTTCCTGTCGGGGGATATCTACTTTATCGATTTCCTGCCGTCAGAGTTACACCCGCTGGATGTGGTGTACGTGCTGGTGACGGCGTTACTTCTGAGCCTGCTGGCGAGCTGGTATCCGGCGCGCCGGGCGAGCAATATTGATCCGGCAAGAGTACTGAGCGGGCAGTAATCCCGCCGTTTTCACAGGGCCACAACGAAGGAGTGGCGATGAATTACGGATTTGATATCGGCGGCAGTAAAATCGCGTTAGGCGTCTTTGACGCTGAGCGACGCTTACAGTGGGAAAAGCGCGTCGCCACGCCCCACGACAGTTACGACGCGTTTTTGCGCGCCATCACCGGGCTGGTTGCCGAAGCGGATGAACGCTTCGGTAGCAAAGGCAGCGTCGGCGTCGGTATTCCTGGTATGCCAGAGACCGCCGACGGTACGCTGTATGCCTCCAACCTTCCTGCCGCCAGCGGTCAGCCGCTGCGCACCGATCTCAGCGCTCTGCTTGCGCGGGATGTGCGTATCGATAACGATGCCAACTGCTTTACCCTCTCAGAAGCCTGGGATGATGAATTCCGCGACTATCCGCTGGTGATGGGGTTGATCCTCGGCACTGGCATGGGCGGCGGGCTGGTGGTGAACGGGAAATCGGTGACCGGGCGTCGTTTTATTACCGGAGAATTTGGTCATATTCGCCTGCCGGTGGATGCGCTGGGGCTGATGGGTTTTGACTTTCCGTTAACCCGCTGCGGCTGCGGCAAAATTGGCTGCATTGAGAACTATCTCTCGGGACGCGGTTTTGCGTGGCTGTATCAGTACTTCTACCATCAATCGTTGTCAGCGCCGGAAATCATTTCGCACTGGGAGCAGGGCGAGGCGAAAGCGCGGGCCCATGTTGAGCGCTATGTGGATTTACTGGCGGTGTGTCTGGGCAATATTCTGACCATTGTCGATCCCGATCTGCTGGTGATCGGCGGTGGTTTATCAAACTTCAGCGCACTGACCCGGCTGTTGCCGGAACGCATTGCGCCGCATCTGCTGCCGGCAGGCGATGTCCCGCGTATTGAACGTGCTCGCCACGGCGATGCGGGCGGCATGCGCGGCGCGGCCTTCCTTCACTTAACTGATTAAATCCTGAGAGGATGCCATGCAATCGCGTCGTTTACATCGTCTCAGCCGTTTTCGCCGTAACAAACGCCGCCAGCGCGAGCGGTTACGCCAGCGAATTTTCTTCAGAGACAGAGTGGTACCGGAACTGATGGAAAAACCAAGAGTCGTCGTCCTGACCGGAGCGGGCATTTCTGCCGAATCCGGCATTCGTACTTTTCGCGCCGCCGACGGGCTGTGGGAAGAGCATCATGTGGAAGATGTGGCAACGCCGGAAGGTTTTGCCCGCAACCCGCAGCTGGTGCAGACTTTTTATAACGATCGTCGTCGGCAGTTGCAATTGCCGGAGATTGTGCCGAACGCCGCGCACCTGGCGCTGGCGAAGCTGGAGCAGGCGCTGGGCGATCGTTTCCTGCTGATCACGCAAAATATCGATAACCTACATGAGCGCGCCGGCAACAAAAACATTATCCATATGCACGGTGAGCTACTGAAAGTGCGCTGCTCGCAGAGCGGGCAGGTGCTGGAGTGGACCGGCGATGTCACGCGTGAAGATAAATGTCACTGCTGCCAGTTCCCCGCGCCGCTGCGCCCGCATGTGGTGTGGTTTGGCGAGATGCCGCTGGGCATGGATGAAATTTACAGCGCGCTGGCGATGGCCGATGTCTTTATCGCCATTGGCACATCCGGGCATGTTTACCCGGCTGCCGGGTTTGTCCACGAAGCGAAACTACAGGGCGCGCACACCGTTGAGCTGAACCTTGAACCGAGCCAGGTCGGCAGCGAGTTCGAAGAGAAGCACTATGGGCTGGCAAGCGAAGTGGTGCCAGAGTTTGTGGAAAAATTGCTGAAAGGGCTGTAACGACACTCTCTCGCACAAGCGGGAGTATGCCGTTTGCTTGTCGCCCGGCGGCGCTTTGCGTGCCGGGCCTTTCGTTTCTCCCCGACAAATAAGTTACAAGTCGCTTTCCGGTAAGTTCCCCGTAAGTTTTCACCGCGGATGATAGCGCTTCCATTGCTAACAGGAGCGCCATTATGGTTGTTGTGCCGCACCGCATTATTGCTGCCAGTTTGCTGTCTCTCTCATTTTCCGCCCTTGCCGATGACGCCACCACCTGGGGGCTGGGCGTCGGCGTTGCCAGCACGCAAAAACCCTATACCGGGATCGACCGCGAATACACGCCGCTGCCGGTACTGCATATCGAAAACCGTTATTTCCGCTTTTTAGGCACCACTGCTGAAGTGAAATTACCTGCCTGGCAGTGGAGTGAAACCCAACGGCTAAATGCCGGTCTAATAGCCCGCTATGATGGCGCAGGCTACGCCTCCGACGATGCCGAAATTCTGCGTGGGATGGATAAGCGCAAAGGCGGCGTGTGGGCTGGCGTCAACGTGGAGTGGCAGAACCCGCTGGTGAATATTTTCACCGACTGGTCGCACGATATCTCCGGTAACAGCAACGGGCAACGCCTGCGTCTTGGCGCGGAGCGTAGCTGGCAGTGGGGCGATGTGACCCTGACGCCGCGTGTTGTGGCGAACCGTTACGACAGCAATTATGTGAATTATTACTATGGCGTGCGCAGCGATGAAGCCCGCGCCTGGCGACCTGCCTGGCAGGGGGACGCCGCGCTGAACACGGAAATTGGCCTCAATGGCCGCTGGCAGTTCAGCACTCACCAGTTGTTGATGGTGGATGTGCAGGCGACGCTGCTGGCATCAGAAATTAAGGATAGCCCGCTGGTGGACAGGACCAACGAAAACCGATTTTTTGTGAGTTATCTCTACGACTTCTGATGAGCCGAATACTGTTAATAGAAGATCATGACCATCTGGCGCGCCTGATCGGTAAAGGGCTGGGCGCCGCCGGGATCGCCACGGATATCGTCGGTCGCGGCGATGCCGCCTGGCATGCCATACAGCAAGTGGCTTACCAGGGGCTGGTGCTCGATCGGGGATTGCCGGATGGCGACGGTTTGCAGTTATTGCAGCGCCTGCGCCAGGCGCAGGTTGTCACGCCGTGCCTGATCCTGACCGCCCGCGATGCGTTGCACGATCGTGTCGAAGGGCTGGAGGCCGGAGCCGATGATTATCTGGCCAAACCCTTTGCCATGGAGGAGCTGGTGGCTCGTGTGCGGGCATTATTACGTCGTCCCGCCGAAAGCCAGACCCTGAAGCCAATGTGGGGCGATATCACTTTATTGCCGGAATCGGCGGTCATGTGCTGCGGGCAGCAGAATGTCCCGCTGGCTCCCGCTGAGCTACAGATCATGCTGACGTTGATCCGTAAGCAGGGCAGCATTGTGCGCCGCAACAGTATGGAGGCGGCCGGGTGGGGGCTGAGCGATGCCGTTACGCCGAACGCCCTCGATGTTGTTTTGTATCGGCTGCGCCGCAAACTGCTGGCGATTGGCTCCCGTTTGCAGATTGTGAATATCAGGGGGCTGGGCTATGCCATCCGGGAAAACACGCCGCTTTAACAGCCTGTCGTTCAAGATCTTACTGGCCTTTATCACCGGCGTGCTGCTCAGCATTGCGCTGCTGATCCTGCTCGGTATGGTGGTGAAAGAGCGTTTGCCGGGAATGGATCTGACTGATTACACCCGGGCGTTAGCCCGCCAGTTGCAATTTGATGCTCACGGTCAGCCGATCGGTTTTCGTGAAGGGGCTGATTATCCGCTGTGGATCTACAGCAGCCTCGAAGAGGAACTGGCATACCGGGTGCTGGATGCCGACGGGAAAGTGGTATTGATGTCGCCGGGCGCACAGCACTGGCCGCCGCTACCGCAACTTACTGCGCCGGTTGCGGGCGACTTCAAGTTTCAATTGCAGGGCGCGGAATATGGCGGTACCAGCGATCCCTATTTCATGGAGGGAAAGCGCTGGTTTATCCAGGTGAGCGCCAGTTCGCGGATTATCGATTTTTTGCACCGTGGATTTGCCCTGCCGTTTATTCGTTTTGGTATTGAGCTGTTCAGTCTGGTGCTGTTGGTGGTGTTCGGTTTGTGCGCCTGGGTGACGCTGGCCTGGTCGCTGCGACCGTTGCGACAGGCATCCGCCGGAGCCGCCACGATCTCGCCGCGCTCGCTGGATGCCCGTTTGCCAACGGCGGGTGTTCCCACGGAGATTTCGCCGCTGATCGACAGTTTTAACCAGGCATTAGCCCGGCTGGAGACGGGGTTTCGCAATCAGCAGGATTTTCTGGCGAAGGCCGCCCATGAGCTGAAGACGCCGCTGACGCTGATTCGCGCTGAAGTGGAATTGATGAGCGACTGTGCCGAGGCCCGCGAACTGCTGCTGGCTCGCGTGGAACATCTTTCCCGCCAGGTACAGCAACTGCTGATCCTCGCGGAGGCCAGCGAGCCGCTGAGCTACCACTTCGCGCCGGTTGATGTGGCGGATGTCGCCCGCGATAGCGCGCGATTTCTGCAGCGCATTGCCGAAGAGGCGCGCGTCAATCTGACGCTGAGCTTCAGGCATGTTGCCGTGGTGTGGAATGCCGATCGCGGCGCATTGTTCACCCTGCTGAAAAACCTGATGGAAAACGCGATCCAGCATGCGCCTGCGGGCAGCGACGTGCATATAGAAATTCATGCGCAGGCCATCACGCTTCGCGATTGGGGGCCGGGTGTTATCGGGGACGAACTGCCTTTATTGTTCACGCGCTTTTGGCGCGGCGCACACCGGCGCGATAGCGGCGCCGGGCTGGGGCTGGCGATCTGCCAGGAAATTGCCGTGGCTCATGGCTGGTCGCTGACGGCAGAAAACGTGCAACCCGGTCTGCGGCTGAGGTTGTGTGTGACGGGGGAGTGAGTAGCACTTTCTGCACCCCGCATCCGGCGTGCATGATGTTCAGATATTCTGAGGATTGCCAACAAATCTCCTGGCTTTCTCTGCAGGCGTGACAAACTTAGTATTTCTCTGTTGATACCCGTGATACACCGATCATGGCGAACAACCGGATCGGCCCGGATTTCGATCTGCACGGTACCACCAGATGAGAAAGGGCCGAGCTAAAACCGGGAAGCCGTACGCGGATTCCCGGCCCATAAAGGAGAATTAGCATGGCATATGTCACAACAAACCCGTACACCGGCGAAGTCGTTAAGACGTTCCCGGATGCCACCGATGCTGAAGTTAATGGCGCGATAGAACGATCGCACCGTGCTTTTAGCGAGTGGAAAAATGTTTCATTTGCACAGCGCGGCGCGATTTTACAGAACGCAGCCAACCTGTTACGCCAGCAAAAAGATGAATTTGCGCAGTTGCTTACGCTTGAAATGGGCAAGCTGATTTCAGAAGCGCGAGCGGAAGTGGAACTGTCGGCACAAATTTTTGAATACTACGTGCATAATGCCGAAAAACTTCTGGCGCCGGAGATCCTGCCGGTGGCAAACCCGGAAGAAGCCACGGCGAAAATTGTGCATGAACCGCTGGGAGTGCTGCTGGCGATCGAGCCGTGGAATTTCCCGTACTATCAAATCGCCCGCATCATTGCTCCGCAACTCTCCGCCGGTAACACCATCCTGTTAAAACATGCGTCGAATGTTCCGCAAAGTGCCGCGCGGTTTGAGCGCCTGATGAAAGAGGCCGGTCTACCTGACGGCGGATTTATCAATCTCTACGCAGCCCGTCACCATATCGAACTGATCCTTAATGACCCGCGGGTACAGGGTGTGGCGTTAACCGGTTCTGAGGGCGCGGGTGCCACCGTTGCTCAGCAAGCGGCGAAGGCGCTGAAAAAATCCACGCTGGAACTTGGCGGGGCCGATGCGTTTATCGTGCTTGCCGATGCCGATATCGAAAAAGCGGCGAAGTGGGGCGTATTTGGTCGCCACTGGAATGGCGGGCAAGTTTGCGTCTCATCGAAACGCATGATCGTTGTTGATGAGGTGTATGACCAGTTTGTTGACCATTACATCAAAGGTGTTGCCGCGTTGCGGGCGGGCGATCCGCTGGATGAAAACACAACGCTGGCACCGCTCTCATCGCAACAGGCCGCTGACGAAGTTAAAGAGAAAATCAGCCTGGCCATTGCGCATGGCGCACAGGCGCTGGAAGTTGGACCGAAAGTCCCGGAACGCGGGGCATTTGTGCAGCCGACGATCCTGACCAATGTGACGCCAGACAATCCGGCCTACTATATGGAGTTCTTCGGCCCCGTGTCGATGATCTTCAGAGCCAAAAACGAAGACGACGCGGTGCGGATTGCCAATGACTCGCCGTTTGGCCTTGGCGGTTCTGTCTTTACCCGCGATACCGCGCACGGTGAAGCGCTGGCCAGTCGCATCTCTACTGGCATGGTGTATATCAACCATCCCACGCGTGTTAAAGCCGATCTCCCGTTTGGCGGGGTCCGCCGTTCCGGTTATGGCCGCGAATTAACCGGGCTGGGGATTAAAGAGTTCGTCAACCATAAGCTGATTTCGGTTGTCGATATTGATGCCGATTTTTAACTGCGCGAGGAGCCAGCCCCCGTCGGTTCGGCTCCCCGGCTAACGCGACGCGGCCCACATTCTGGGCCGCGGTTTGCGGCTTAACGCCCGGCTTTTAACTTCTGGTAATACTCTTCATAAATGGCGCTGGCGCTGCCAACATCATTTTGCCATTCGCCTTTGCTGAGGGTTTCCGCATCCGGGTAAAGCGATTTGTCGTTCGCCACTTCCGGTTTTAGCAGCTTACGCGCGGCAAGGTTCGGCGTCGGGTAACCGATGGTTTCCGCCACCTGTCTGGCAATGTCCGGGCGCAGCAGGAAGTTGATCAACTTCAGCGCGCCGTCGACGTTTTTCGCATTGGCCGGAATCGACAGGCTGTCCATCCAGAAGATACCTCCTTCCTGCGGCCATACCACTTCCAGCGGTGTACCGGCCTGACGAGCTACATACGCCGAGCCGTTCCATACCATGCCGAGGTTTACTTCCCCTTCCATATACGGGTTCGCCGGATTGTCGGAGTTGAAGGCCGCCACATTCGGCATCAGCTTTTGCAGCTCTTTATACGCCGCTTCAATCTCTTTCGGATCGGTGGTGTTGCCGGAGTAACCGAGCTTGCGTAGCGCCATCTGGAACACTTCGCGTGCATCGTCGGTCAGCAGCAGGCTGCCTTTGTATTCGGGTTTCCACAGATCGGCCCAGCGGGTGACGCTCTTTGGATCGATAGCTTCGCTGTTAACACCGATAGCGGTTGCGCCCCAGATATAAGGGATCGAGTAATCATTGTTCGGATCGAACGGTTTGTTGAGCATTTGCGGATCGAGGTTGTGGAAGTTGGTCAGCTTCGTTTTATCGATCTTCTGAATCATGCCCTCTTTGCGCATTTTGTCGACGAAGTAGGTGGATGGCACCACCAGATCGTAAGCACCGTCTTTATAGGTTTTGAGCTTGGCGTACATAGTTTCATTCGATTCGTAAGTCGAATAGATAACCTTGATGCCTGTCTCTTTGGTGAACTGTTCCAGCAGGCCTGGCGGCACATACTCGGTCCAGTTGTAGAAGTAGAGCGTTTTGTTGTCGTCCGCGTGCGCAGCGCTCATGCCGAGGGCGAGAGCGCCCGCTGCGAGCAGGTGGCGTGACCATTTTTTCATATTACGTCCCCTGAGATTGAGCCTCTGTTTCAGGCTATTTTATTTGCCATTCCGGTATTGAACGCGGCGGAAATTCTCGCGAACGCCTTGTTGAATCCGGCATGGCGGTGTTCGTTACGCCTGGCGCGGCTGGCTTCTGGCTTTGGTGGTATCGCGGGCAATCAATTGGCTGGCAATAACCAGCACCAGCGACAGAACCAGCAGAATCGTTGCCAGCGCGTTCACTTCCGGCGACACGCCGACTTTGACCATCGAATAGATCTTCAGCGGCAGAATTTCATACCCCGGCCCGGTCACGAAGGAGGAGACCACCACATCATCCATCGACAGCGTGAAACTCAATAACCAGCCAGCGGCCACGGCGGGCATCGCCAGCGGCAGAATGATTTTGCGCAGAATGGTGATTTCGCTGGCCCCGAGATCTTTGGCCGCTTCCAGCATCCGCACATCAAACCCCTTCAGGCGTGAAAACACCGTAACCACGACAAACGGCAGGCAGAAGGTGATATGCGAAAACAGCAGCGACCAGAAACCGAGCTGAATGCCCAGCAGCATAAACAGCACCAGCAGGGAGATAGCCATTACGATATCCGGCGACATCATCACCACGAACAGCATGCCGCTGACGAACGGCTTGCCGCGAAAACGGTAGCGATAAAGCGCGACGGCGGTCAGCGAACCGATAAGCGTGGCGAATGTCGCCGACAGCACCGCCATGGTTAGCGAGTGCTGCGCCGCCTGCAACAGACTGTCATTGTTCATCAGCAGGCTGTACCACTGCGTGGTGAAGCCCTGCCAGTTAATGCCGAAGCGCGAACTGTTAAAGGAATTGACGATCAAGATAATGATCGGGATATAGAGATAAGCATAAATGGCGGTCATAAAACCGCCGCGCAGCAGTCGACCGATCATTCGAGTTCCACCTTTTTATTCAGCAAGCGCGCGGCGCGCCAGTAAACCAGCAGCATCAACCCCATTACGATTGTCAGAGTGATGCTGGTTGCTGAACCAAATGGCCAGTCGCGGATATTAAGGAACTGGCTCTTAATGACGTTGCCGACCAGCAGATTTTTCGCGCCGCCCATCAGATCCGAAACGTAAAACAGCCCCATTGCCGGCAGCATTACCAGCAAACACCCGGCGATAATCCCCGGCATGGTCAGTGGAATGATAATGCGCGTAAAGGTTTGCAGCTTACTGGCACCCAGATCTCTCGCCGCTTCCAGCAAGGGCTTATCGAGCTTTTCGATGCTGGAGTAGAGCGGCATCACCATAAACGGCAGCAGAATATAGACCAGACCAATAATTACCGCGCCAGGGGTGAACATAATGCGTATCGGCGTATCGATAACGCCGAGCCACAGCAGGAACGCATTCAGATAGCCTTTGGTGCTGAGGAAAATCTTCAGCCCGTAGATGCGAATCAGCGAATTGGTCCAGAAGGGAACAATCAGCAAGAACAGCAGCAGCGGACGCACTTTGGCAGGCAGTTTCGCCAGAAACCAGGCAAACGGATAGCCGATCGCCAGGCAAGCGAGCGTGGCGATCAGCGCCATATTCAACGAGTGCAGCAGCACGTCGAAATAGAGCGGATCGAACAGGCGCGTGTAGTTGTCCAGCGTAAAGACCAGCGCAACGAAATGGGCGTCATCGCGGGTTAAAAAGCTGGTGGCGATGATCATCAGATTGGGCAGAAAGACAAACAGTACAAGCCAACCGACAATGGTGATGATCGCCGCGTTCTGGAATTTACTTGTACTCTTCATCAGCCAGTACGACCTCCCAGCTTTCCACCCAGTTAATGGCCATTTTTTGGTCCAGCGAGTGGTCAAAATCGGGATCGTCTTCGTTGAAGAATTCACTGACCATCACCATCTTGCCGTTCTCCAGCTCAACCATCGATTCCAGTGTCATGCCTTTGTAATTGCGTTCGCGCACGTAGCCGATCAGACCTGCCACTTCGGCAACATCATGAACCTCTTCCACGCGCAGATCTTCCGGACGCAGCAGCACATTGAGCCGCTGACCTTTTTCGACGGCGAAATTGACGTGAATATGACATTCGCGGCCTTCTACGCTTGCGCGCACGCGCGTTTCATCCAGGCGTTCGAGCACCGTGGCGTTAAAGATATTGATCTCGCCAATAAAGCTGGCAACAAACAGATTTTTCGGCTCTTCGTAGATTTCGCGCGGCGTGCCGTCCTGCTCAATACGGCCATCGCGCATCACCACGATACGATCGGACATCGTCAGCGCTTCTTCCTGATCGTGGGTGACGAAAACAAAAGTAATGCCGAGTTTACGCTGCAGCGCTTTTAGTTCGTTCTGCATCTGCTTGCGCAGCTTGTAGTCGAGCGCTGAGAGGGATTCATCCAGCAGCAACAGGCGCGGTTTGTTGACTACCGCACGGGCGATAGCAACGCGTTGCTGCTGGCCGCCAGAGAGCTGATGCGGTTTACGCTGGGCGAACTCATCAAGCTGCACCATGCGCAGCGCTTCGGTGACGCGCGGGGTGATTTCGCTGGCCGGGGTTTTTTGCATCCGCAGACCAAATGCCACGTTTTCGAAAACGGTCATGTGCGGGAAGAGGGCGTAGCTTTGAAAAACGGTATTCACATGGCGGTGTTCCGCCGGAACGTTCGTTATCTCCTGGTCATCGAGGCGGATATAACCGGCATCGACGTTTTCCAGCCCGGCAATCAGGCGCAGAACGGTGGTTTTGCCGCAACCGGAGGGGCCAAGCAGGGTGAGAAATTCGCCGTTATTGATGGTGAGATTAAAATCGGTAATGACATTTTTGCCATCAAAGCTTTTGCCAATACCGGCCAGTTGCACCAGCGGCGAATGCGAACGCGATTGTGTGTTCAAT
This sequence comes from Kosakonia radicincitans DSM 16656, assembly GCF_000280495.2. Lineage (NCBI taxonomy): Bacteria > Pseudomonadati > Pseudomonadota > Gammaproteobacteria > Enterobacterales > Enterobacteriaceae > Kosakonia > Kosakonia radicincitans. Next base: position 3,326,205 of record NZ_CP018016.1, on the reverse strand, counting down.
TTTTTACTCTGTCCCGTGTTTGCGCATCGAATGGCGTATTGGATGCGGGGTTTGTGATTAACCACCTTGAGGGTTGTGCACGATTTAAGGGCTGGCATTCTACGGCAAAGCCATGAAATCGCCAATCATTGTGAGTTTTTTGCTCATCAAACAGGTGCTTCTCAACGACATTTCCTGTGCGAGAGCAATTTTGAAAATATACTCGTTTACGGGGTAAAGGTGACTTGACGCAATATTTATCTTTTCATGCTTACTGATAATGTTGTGACATTTTGTTGGGGGGCTTCATGGACAAATTATTAGAGCGTTTTTTACAGTACGTTTCGCTGGATACTCAATCTAAGCCCGGCGTCCGCCAGGTGCCAAGTACGGACGGTCAGTGGAAGCTCCTGCGTTTACTTCAGGCCCAACTGGAAGAACTAGGGCTGGAAAATGTGACGTTAAGTGACAAAGGCACGGTGATGGCGAAGCTGCCTGCGAACGTGCAAACGCCGGTTCCGGCGATCGGTTTTATCTCCCATGTCGATACTTCCCCTGATTGCAGCGGGAAAAACGTCAACCCGCAAATCCTTGAAAACTATCGCGGCGGCGATATCGCGCTCGGCATCGGCGATGAAATTCTCTCGCCAGTGATGTTCCCGGTGCTGCATCAGTTGCTGGGGCAGACACTGATCACCACCGACGGCAAAACGCTGCTCGGCGCGGATGATAAGGCAGGTGTCGCGGAAATCATGACCGCGCTGGCGGTGCTGAAAAAGGAAAATATTCCTCACGGCGACATCTGTGTGGCATTTACCCCGGATGAGGAAGTCGGCAAAGGGGCGAAACATTTTGACGTTGAGGCTTTTGGCGCGAAATGGGCGTATACCGTTGATGGCGGCGGCGTAGGCGAGCTGGAGTATGAGAACTTCAACGCCGCGTCGGTGGACATCAAAATTGTCGGCAATAACGTGCATCCTGGCACAGCGAAAGGGGTGATGGTCAATGCCCTGACGCTCGCCAGCAAGATCCATGCGCTGGTGCCGGAAGAGGAGAGCCCGGAACAGACCGAAGGCTATGAGGGGTTCTACCATCTGACCAGCATCAAAGGCACGGTTGAACGCGCCGAGATGCACTACATCATCCGTGATTTTGATCGGAAAGCCTTCGAAGCGCGTAAACGTAAAATGATGGAAATCGCCAAAAAAGTGGGTAAAGGGCTGCATCCGGATTGCTATATCGAACTGGCGATTGAAGACAGCTACTACAACATGCGCGATAAAGTGGTGGAATTCCCGCATATCCTGGAAGTCGCCCAGCAGGCGATGCGCGACTGCGACATCGAACCGGACATGAAACCGATTCGCGGCGGCACCGACGGCGCGCAGCTCTCCTTTATGGGGTTGCCGTGTCCGAACCTCTTTACCGGCGGCTATAACTACCACGGCAAGCATGAATTTGTGACGCTGGAAGGGATGGAAAAAGCGGTGCGGGTCATTGTCCGTATCGCCGAATTGACCGCAAAAGGGCACTAATACAGGAAATGCCCGGTGGCGCTTTGCTTACCGGGCCTGTGACAGGGCGGGACGTTGACGGATTTTCCAGGCCGGATAAGACGCAATCGCCATCCGGCGCTTATTAATCCTCGAAGAACCAGTAGCCGCTGTTGACCAGCGCGGCGAGCATGGCGAGGAAGGACGGGTCTTCCAGCGCATCGCCAAAGTTCTCACCGGTTAACACAACGTCGCTTGCCAGCGCATTCAGCGCCGGGCGGTGTGGCGTATCCACTTTCTCACCATTAACGAAGACGTCTTCGCCAATACGCAGCACGCGCAGGCCGCCCAGACGCACCAGCTTGTCGCCCTGTTGCAGCGCATCATAGATTTCATCCGGCTGATACGGCGGTTCCGGCGGCGCGACATCCAGCTCATGGCGCGACTGAGAGATAAACTCACCCAGCCAGTCGTTGAACTGTTCGGGCTGGTTGATCAGGTTCAGCATCATCTCACGCAGTTTATCCACCTCTTCCGGCAGAATATCCGCCGGATGCGCACGCTGCGGCACGTCCGGATCGCTGTAACGCTGGCTGCCTAATTCACGTTGTAAAACGTAATCGGCAAAACCGCTGATCAATTCGCGGCCGCTTGGCGCGCGAAAACCAACCGAATAGTTCAGCGAGTTTTCCAGCGAATAACCTTCATGCGGGAATCCCGGCGGAATGTAGAGAATATCGCCCGGCTCCAGCTCTTCATCGATAATCGCCTCGAATGGATCGACCTGGAGCAAATCCGGGTGCGGGCAGTGCTGCTTGAGCGGCGTTTTTTCACCCACGCGCCAGCGACGACGGCCGGTGCCCTGAATAATAAACACATCGTACTGGTCGAGGTGCGGGCCTACGCCACCGCCCGGCACGGAGAAAGAGATCATCAGATCGTCGGTACGCCAGTCGGGCAGGGCGCGGAACGGACGCATTAATGCGGCGGCAGGCTGATGCCAGTGGTTAACCGCCTGCACCAGCAGCGACCAGTTGTTTTCGCCCAGGTGATCATAGCTCTGGAACGGCCCGTGTCCGACCTGCCATTTGCCATCAAGATGGCTGACCAGTCGGCTGTCCACTTCATTTTCCATTGCCAGCCCGGCCAGTTCGTCAGGGCTGATGGGATCGACGAAATTTTTAATTCCACGTTTCAGCACTACCGGGCGTTTTTGCCAGTAGCGTTGAATAAAGTCTGGCCAGTTTATCTCTACATGATATTCCATATACGTTTCCGGCAAATAATCAGTGGCTGAATAAAGGATTATAGTAATGCTGATGCGCTATTTTGTCTGCGTAACAGGGTGAGATAACAAGAAAAAGGGGGCGAATTCGCCCCCTTTTTGCACAATCGGTAAGTGATGGCGATCAATCACTGGTTGCACTGGTGTGCTGTCGGCCAAAAATCACTTCCATTCTGGCCCCGCCAAGCAGGCTCTCGCCAGTCAGAATTTGCCCTTCATACTGGTCAACGATCTCCCGCGCCACGGAAAGCCCGACGCCCTGTCCGGGACGCAGTGTATCGGCGCGCTGCCCGCGATCAAAAACCATTTCGCGTTTAGCAATCGGGATCCCCGGGCCATCGTCTTCAACCACAATATGCAGCGTATCTTCGGTTTGCCGGGCGGAAACTTCGACAAATTCAAGGCAGTATTTGCAGGCGTTATCCAGCAGATTGCCCATCACTTCCATAAAATCATTCTGCTCGCCGACGAAGCTGATTTCCGGCGAGATGTCGAGCGTGATATTCACACCTTTGCGTTGGTAAACCTTGTTCAGCGCCGATGTGAGGTTATCGAGCAACGGTGCAATGGGATGCAGTTCGCGGCTCAGCAGGCCGATGCTGCCGCGCATTGTCGCCCGGTGCAGGTAGTAACCAATTTGCTGAGAAATACGGCTGATCTGCTCCAGCATTAAGGGTTCTGCTTCGCCAAGGCTCATCTTCTCACTGCGCAGCGATCGTAATGTGCTTTGCAATACCGCCAGCGGTGTTTTCAGGCTGTGGGTGAGGTCGGTCAGCGTAGTGCGATATTTGTCGTAGCGTTCGCGCTCACTTTTCAATAGTCGGTTCAGGTTGCTCACCAGACTGGTCAGCTCGCGGGTGGTTTCCGGGTTGAGTTGCTCACGGTGATGCTCTTCCAGCTCGCGCACTTCCCGCGCCAGATCTTCAATCGGCCGCAGGCTCCACCATGCCGCCATCCATAGCAATGGCACCACCAGCAGCAGGTTGGCGGCCAGTACATAGATAAACCAGTTCCAGACCATATTGGAGCGTTTAAGCTCGATAGGAATGGTATCGACAACCACGATGGTCAGTTGCGGCATGCGCGCCGTGGCGGGGTAAATATTCACCGCCACGGAGTGCGTCATTTCTGAGTTGCTGTCGTCGTTGCGGATCTCTTTCAGCTCTTCCGCGATGGAATGGTCGTCATCCACCAGCGTGCTGCTGGCATCGACATCGGCTTCGATTTCGTGGAAACCGTTAGCTGTTAGCCAGTCCGGCTCGATCATTTTCTGCAACCACGGCACATCTTTCTGTGACCAGATCAGTTTGTTGTTCTTATCATAGATAAGCGCCACCGTCGGGCTTTGCAGGTTGAGATTTTCCGGCAACTCAACGCTGAGCTGGTTATTTTCCCACTTCGCCAGAGTGTAAAAGAGGTTACTTTCGCCGCGTAGCAGACGGAAGGTGGTTTTATCAAAACTAACGCTGTAACCCACCAGCGCCACCACGCCATACGCCAGCGAGAGCACCATCACCACGGCTGCCGTGGCGAGTAAAAAGCGAACCCGCAAAGACAGCGGCATGATGTGTCGCAGCAGGCGTCTCATTTTGGCAATTCAAATAAATAACCCTGACCGCGCACCGTGGTGATGACGTCATTGGGATACTGCGCCTGGATTTTTTTACGTAACCGACCCATCAACACATCGATGGTGTGGCTTTCGCGCAGTTCTGCATCGGGATAAAGCTGCAACATCAACGAATCTTTGCTGACCACTTTGCCGCTGTTGCGGATCAGCGTTTCCATAATGGTGTATTCAAAAGCGGTAAGTTTCACCACTTCATCATTCACGGATAATTCCCGGCGTGAAAGATCGACCTGGAAAGGCGGCATCGAGATCAGTTGCGAGGCCAGGCCGCTGTTACGGCGCATCAGCGCCTGAATGCGCGCCACCACCTCTTCAATATGGAAGGGTTTGGTGACGTAGTCGTCGGCACCCGCACTCAGCACTTCGACTTTATCCTGCCAGCCTTCGCGGGCGGTCAGAACCAACACCGGCAGCGAAACCTCATGGCTGCGCCAGCGGCGGATCAGCGACAGGCCATCCTCATCCGGCAGACCGAGATCGACAATGGCGATGTCCGGCAGATGTTCGTTCAGAAAGTAATCCGCTTCCCTGGCATCTTCCGCCGCGTCAACCTGATGTCCCAGTTCCTGTAACTGAACTTTTAAGTGGTGGCGCAGCAGAGCATTATCTTCCACAACGAGAACGCGCATCGTCAGAACTCTCCATATATTTTTGATACAAATAGTTTAACGCTGATTGTCAGGCGGTGGGGATAAACATTTACTAAACCAGGAGGGAAGAAACCCTCTTTTCAGGGAAAAGAGGGTTGGCAGGCAGAACAACGGGTTACTTTAATTCATCAACCATGGTGATGGCACGACCGATATAGTTGGCCGGTGTCATCGCTTTCAGACGCGCTTTTTCGTCGTCCGGCAGCGCCAGGCTGTCGATAAACTGCTTCATCCCTTCGGCGTCGACACGTTTGCCGCGGGTCAGTTCTTTTAGCTTCTCGTACGGTTTTTCGATGCCGTAACGGCGCATCACGGTCTGGATCGGCTCGGCCAGCACTTCCCAGTTGTGGTCGAGCTCGTCGAGCAGACGATCGCGGTTCACTTCCAGTTTGCTTACGCCTTTCAGCGTTGACTGGTAAGCGATCAGCGCGTAGCCAACGCCAACGCCGAGATTACGCAATACCGTCGAGTCGGTCAGATCGCGCTGCCAGCGGGAAACCGGCAGTTTGCTGGCCAGATGCTGCAACACGGCGTTTGACAGACCGAGGTTGCCTTCGGAGTTCTCAAAGTCGATCGGGTTAACTTTGTGCGGCATGGTGGAAGAACCAATTTCACCGGCAATGGTTTTCTGCTTGAAGTGGTTCAGCGCAACGTAGCCCCAGATATCACGGTCGAAGTCGATCAGGATGGTGTTGAAGCGCGCCATGCAGTCAAACAGCTCAGCGATATAATCGTGCGGCTCAATCTGCGTGGTGTACGGGTTCCACTGGATCCCGAGCGAGGTGACGAACTCTTCGCTGAACTGATGCCAGTCCACTTCCGGATAGGCGGCGATGTGGGCGTTGTAGTTACCAACCGCGCCGTTGATTTTGCCGAGAATTTCCACCTGGTTCAACTGGCGGAATTGACGCTCCATACGGTAAGCGACGTTGGCCATCTCTTTACCCATAGTGGACGGCGTTGCCGGCTGGCCGTGGGTGCGCGAGAGCAGTGGAATATCACGGTACTGTACCGCCAGATCTTTTACCGCATCGATGATCTTGCGCCAGTAAGGCAGGATCACTTCGTCACGGGCGGTTTTCAGCATCAGCGCGTGGGAAAGGTTATTGATATCTTCCGAGGTGCAGGCAAAGTGGATAAATTCAGATACCGCGTGCAGTTCGGCAACATCGGCCACTTTCTCTTTCAGAAAATATTCGACCGCTTTGACATCGTGGTTAGTGGTGCGCTCGATAGTTTTAATGCGGGCGGCATCTTCTTCACTGAAGTCTTCGACGATTTTATCGAGGTAACCGTTTGCGTGGGCAGCAAAAGCAGGAACTTCCTTGATCGCCGCGTGCGCCGCCAGTTTTTGCAGCCAGCGTACTTCAACCTGAACACGAAATTTCAGCAAACCGAATTCGCTGAAGATCCCGCGCAGTACGCTGACTTTATCGCCGTAGCGTCCATCGACAGGGGAAACGGCGGTCAGTGAGGATAATTCCATAAGTCACAACTCCGGGAGGTTAACAATGAGCGAGAATTTGTTTGGCCTGTGTCGACAGGCGATTTCGGGAAAACATCAATTGCAGGCGGCCCCCGCCGACCTGATGCCACAGCACGGCGGCGCGGATCCCGGCGAGTAGCGTGGCGCGTACTTTTGCCTGCACCTGCGGGCTTTGCAGCACGGCGGGCGAACCGGTGACCTGAATGCGCGGCCCCAGCGGGCTGATAACGTCAACATAAATACCGGCCATCGCGCTGAGCAGCGTCTCCGATTGCAGATCGAAGTGCTCAAGCTGGCGCTGTAATCCGGCAATGCGGTTACCAAGCGTCTCCATTGCCCCTTTGCTGCCGGCAAGTTTACGCTCCAGCACCATCATAGAAAGAGTGTAGCGGGTTAATTCACCATTCAGACCCTGGCGACTGCTGGCGTTCAGCACGCCAAGCAGCGTTTCCAGCCCGGTGCGCAGATTGGTTTCACTGCCGCCGAAGACGCTGAGCGTGGAGTCCGGGTTAAGATCGATAACGCTATTGAGCGAAACGTGCAGCGCGTCGGAGTCACAATGCCCCTGGTGCGCCAGTTGCTGCACCAGCCGTGCGGACTGGCAAATGCCTGCCAGCGCGAGGGTAATATCGTAATAGTTCTTCGCCACACTCACTCCTTCCACTGCCCGCAGTGTTAACTGCTGCGCGGGCTTTCGCCAGTCCAGTATTTACGCTAATTCGTTAAAGGGGCAGCGGCAGGCGCTGCTCAATAATGCCGCCGCCGAGGCAGACTTCGCCGAGATAAAAGACAGCGGATTGCCCCGGCGTGACGGCCGCAACCGGTGCATCAAAACGGACCTCGATGCGCTCGTCGTCCAGCACGGTGACGGTGCAGGGAATATCTTCCTGACGGTAGCGGGTTTTCACCGTGCAGCGCAGCGTCCCTTGCAGCGGCTCGCGATTGACCCAGTGCAACTGCTGGGCAATCAGCCCAACGGACATCAGACGCGGATGTTCGTGACCCTGCGCGACGATGAGAATATTGTTTTCCACGTCTTTATCAACCACGTACCACGGCTCTTCGCTACCCTCTTTGGTGCCGCCGATCCCCAGACCTTTGCGCTGGCCGAGGGTGTGGTACATCAGCCCCTGATGCTCGCCAATCTCTTCACCGTCGACGGTGAGGATTTTGCCCGGCTGGGCTGGCAGATAACGACCGAGGAATTCGCGGAATTTACGCTCGCCGATAAAGCAGATGCCGGTAGAGTCTTTTTTCTTCGCGGTGGCCAGGCCGAGCTCTTCGGCGATTTTACGCACCTGCGGTTTTTCCAGCTCGCCGACCGGGAACAGACTCTGGGCTATTTGCTCATGGCCCAGCGTATACAGGAAGTAGCTCTGATCCTTATTGCCATCAAGGCCGCGCAGCAGGCGGCTTTTGCCGTCAACGTCGGCGCGGCGCACATAGTGGCCGGTGGCAATGTAGTCTGCGCCCAGATCTTCGGCGGCAAACTCAAGGAAGGCTTTAAATTTGATCTCTTTGTTGCAGAGAATATCCGGGTTCGGCGTACGCCCGGCTTTATATTCAGCCAGGAAATGTTCGAACACGTTGTCCCAGTACTCTGCGGCAAAGTTGACGGTGTGAAGCTCAATGCCGAGCTTGTCGCAAACGGCCTGCGCGTCGGCCAGATCCGCCGCCGCGGTGCAGTATTCCTCGCCGTCATCCTCTTCCCAGTTCTTCATGAACAGGCCTTCCACCTTATAACCTTGCTGCTGCAACAGGTAAGCGGAAACGGAAGAGTCGACACCGCCGGACATGCCGACGATCACTTTTTTTGGGCTATCAGACATAGAATACTCACGACTAAGAACTTCAGGGCGGCGTATTCTATCACGGGCTGACAGCGCAGGCATCCCTTTGTGCCCATTCATGTTGTGAATGTGTTGCCATAAGGCACACAACGGCCATTTACGCGGTGAACGGCCAGTTAAATTCCCCGACTAGCGCCAGCGGATAGCGCTCCCCGCGCTGCCAGCTACGAATGCTCTCCGCGACCAGCGGCGAGCGCAAATTTGCCGCCTGCAAAATCTCTTCGGCAGTTACCCACAGACAACGATCGATATCGCTGTCGTGCGGCTCGGTGGCACACATTTCGTCAAGCTCGATGGCAAACAGAAAACGCAGAAACGGGGTTTTGTCCGGGGCGATCCAGTGGTGCATGCGGATAAACTGCTGCGGCTCGGCGCGGATCCCGGTCTCTTCCCACAACTCACGTTTTGCCGCCTGCACGAGAGTTTCGTCGGCTTCAAGATGGCCGGCAGGCTGGTTCCATAGTGCTTTGCCGTTGATGGTCTCTTCTACAACGAGGAATTTGCCGGCGGCGTGAACCACGCAGGCGACGGTAACATGCGGTTTAAACATGGTTGGCTCCCTGGTAAGCGTCACGCCACTCGCCGTTGGCGAGGTTATCCAGCGTGTAATTTCCCATAGCGTAGCGGATGAGACGCAGAGTGGGAAACCCAACATGGGCAGTCATACGGCGTACCTGGCGGTTGCGCCCTTCGTACAGCGTGATTTTCAGCCATGCGGTAGGGATCGATTTGCGCTCGCGGATCGGCGGATTGCGCGGCCACAGCCAGTCTGGCTCATTGACCCGCTCAATACCTGCGGGCAGGGTTGGGCCGTCATTGAGGGTGACGCCGCTACGCAGCGCGGTGATGGCTTCGTCAGTCGGTTCGCCTTCCACCTGCACGTAATAAATTTTGCCGGTACGTTTGCCGGGCTGGGTAAGGCTCGCCTGTAGCGCGCCATCATTGGTCAGCACCAGCAGCCCTTCGCTGTCGCGGTCAAGACGACCGGCGGCATATACGCCCTGCACCGGAATAAAATCTTTCAGCGTGCTGCGTCCGGCTTCGTCGGTAAACTGTGGCAAAACATCGTAGGGTTTATTGAACAAAATGACGCGTTTTGGTTGGCTTTGTCCGGAAGGTTTAGACGCTTGTCGCGAGCTGAATCGCTCAACCCGGTGATTTCTAAAAGAAGTTTTCTTCATGGTATTTTCAGTAGTTATCAATTGCCGCATTATAGCGGAATAACGATTGCCTTTCATGGAGCCTGAGTATCGGTTAGTATTGACGGGCTCATTACAATTCATTAACAAAAAACGGTTTGCTCTGTGTGATTCAGATAACAGGTGAACGGACGAAGTCTGAGCGCCCCGGCATGAAGTCAGCGAGCAAACAACCAGAAGCGCTCGAAGGAGAGGTGAATGGAAAGCAAAGTAGTTGTTCCGGCGGAAGGTAAAAAGATCACCCTGCAAAATGGCAAACTCAACGTTCCGAATAACCCGATTATCCCGTTCATTGAAGGTGACGGTATCGGTGTTGACGTGACCCCGCCAATGCTGAAAGTGGTGGATGCCGCCGTGGAGAAAGCCTACAAAGGTGAGCGTAAAATTTCCTGGATGGAAATTTATACCGGTGAGAAATCGACCCACGTTTATGGCCAGGATGTCTGGCTGCCGCCTGAAACACTTGATCTGATTCGTGAATACCGCGTTGCGATTAAAGGCCCTCTGACCACGCCAGTTGGCGGCGGCATCCGTTCCCTGAACGTTGCGCTGCGCCAGGAGCTGGATCTTTACATCTGTCTGCGCCCGGTTCGTTACTACCAGGGCACCCCAAGCCCGGTTAAACATCCGGAACTGACTGACATGGTCATCTTCCGTGAAAACTCTGAAGACATTTACGCCGGTATCGAATGGAAAGCGGACTCTGCTGACGCAGAAAAAGTGATCAAATTCCTGCGCGAAGAGATGGGCGTGAAGAAAATTCGCTTCCCGGAACATTGCGGTATTGGCATCAAGCCGTGCTCCGAAGAAGGCACCAAACGTCTGGTGCGCGCTGCGATTGAATACGCGATCGCCAACGACCGCGATTCCGTGACGCTGGTTCACAAAGGCAACATCATGAAGTTCACCGAAGGCGCGTTCAAAGACTGGGGTTACCAGCTGGCTCGCGAAGAGTTCGGCGGTGAACTGATCGACGGCGGCCCGTGGCAGAAAATCAAGAACCCGAAAACCGGCAAAGAGATCATCGTTAAAGATGTGATCGCTGATGCGTTCCTGCAACAGATCCTGCTGCGTCCGGCTGAATATGACGTTATCGCCTGTATGAACCTGAACGGTGACTACATCTCTGACGCCCTGGCTGCTCAGGTTGGTGGTATTGGTATTGCGCCTGGCGCGAACATCGGTGACGAATGCGCACTGTTCGAAGCGACCCACGGCACGGCACCGAAATATGCCGGTCAGGACAAAGTGAACCCAGGTTCGGTGATCCTTTCCGCTGAGATGATGCTGCGCCATATGGGCTGGGTTGAAGCGGCAGACCTGATCGTCAAAGGCATGAGCGGCGCGATTAACGCCAAAACTGTGACCTACGATTTTGAACGTCTGATGGAAGGCGCTAAGCTGCTGAAATGCTCAGAGTTTGGCGACGCGATTATCGCGAACATGTAATCCGCTTCGCGGGTTACACAAGAACGGGAGCCTGAGGGTTCCCGTTTTTTATTGCGTGTGAATAATTAGCAGACTGATGAAAATTAACTTCGCGGATATTTACTATATTAGTCTGCAATAATGCTTTGGTTTTTACTCATTGCTGGTTATCAATCTTAAGGTTTTATTAATATTCCCTGCGTAGTTGGGGTAATGCGGCTTAAAAATAAGAATTAATGAGATTTCCGAATCTGGGTAAACTTAATATGCTTATAAAGTGTACTCACTGTGAAGGTATAAAAATCATGTTTAAGCGTCGCACTTTTAATACTGCTCTTGCGGCGGTGATTTCACTCTCTTTACTCGCGGCTCCTGCTTTTGCTAATCCGGGCAACGGAAATGGTAACGGCAATAGTGGTGGTAATCATGGCAATAGCGGCAATAAAGGCAACAGCGGAAACAGAGGGAACAGCAGTGCCGCAGCCGATCAGGGTAATCGTAAAAACTATGGAAAACCGGACCACGTGGAGTCGGACATTAGTGTCTCCCGCGCCCGTTCTCTGGCGATAAACTATGGCTTAACAGGTTACCAGGCACTGCCTCCTGGCATTGCTAAAAACCTTGCGCGCGGTAAACCTTTACCTCCGGGCATTGCTAAAAAAGCCGTACCTGCATCAATGCTGGGCCAGTTGCCTTATTATCCCGGTTATGAATGGCGTATTGTCGGCGACGATCTGGTGCTGATCGCACTGAGTACAGCCATTGTTACCGCCATCATCAATGGTGTATTTGATTAACCACCATCTCTTTTTCATCAACGCTTCGCATCTGCGGGGCGTTATATTGTTATCCGTGAATTCCCTCCAGAGAAGGCGATTATCTGAATGAGAGTTTTGAAAAATATACGGATTTATACCGATGATCTGAGTTGCCATTAAATAAAACCAATAAAAGAAAAATCTCAGTAGAGGTTATTTTTTTGGGCCCGTGACGATGATGCTATTCGGTGGGAATCCTCTGGTTTAGCAATGAATATTTGTAGCGGCGAATAGCTTTGCCAGGGCAGCGTTTTGTTGAGTTGCTGGAGTAATAAACGTTTGGAATTGTTTATTCACTGGTTGTCATTTTATCCAGGTCACAATAATGAAGGTTTGCCGGTGAGTATGTTGCTGCGGATAGTGAGAAGAGTGGGGTAGCTGTTTTCATCGTATCTGAAGAGATAAGGGCAGCATGGTGATTCGGGCAGACTACGTCAGTGAAAACAGACCTGTCCACACAAGACGAGCTGCCCTGAATCATGCACTGATATGATTAGCGGCGTACTGCCATGGCCTCAATTTCCACACCGGCATCTTTTGGCAGGCGTGCCACTTCCACGCAGGAACGTGCCGGGAAAGCGGCGTGGTGTTCGCGGAAAAAGGCTTCATACACCGCATTTACCTGCGAAAAATGATTAAGGTCTTTGACAAAAATGGTGGTTTTAACAATATCCGCCACCTGCAGACCACTGGCCTCGATAATGGCCTGCACATTTTCCAGCGACTGTCGGGTTTGCTGCGCAATATCCGTCGCCATCTCGCCCGTCGCAGGGTTTAACGGGATCTGACCGGAAGTGAACACCAGGGAGCCTAAATCTACCCCCTGAACATAAGGCCCAATAGCGGCAGGCGCCTGGGAAGTTGAAATTGCTGACATAGACCAACCTTGTTAAAAAGTAGCGTTATTTTTGACCGGAAAGCTCCGTTGTACGACGTACCGCAGCCAGAACGCTGCTTTGCAGGCCAGCGGCGAAATCACTTTTATTCAACTCGTATAAGCCATTAATGCCGACACCCGCCGGAGAGTTATTAATATCCATCAGTTGGCGCGGATGGCGTCCGGATAACTTAAGCATTTCAACCGCGCCGACCAGGTTTTCCCACACCACCTGCGTGGATTGCGTGCGGGTTAACCCGGCAAGAACACCGGCGTCAGCCAGCGCTTCGACAAAGTAATAGACATAATTGACGCCAGCGACAGCAAAACCGGTGAAGACGTCAATCAGCCGTTCTTCCAGCACCATCACCTTGCCGAAACTTTCGAGGAACGGCATGACGGAGGCGCTGTTGACATAAGCATTAAACGCCACGCCGCTGTAGCCCAGCCCGGTATCCGTCAGCGTATTCGGGATGATCCGCGTAATCGGGCGCGACTCGCCCAGCATTACGGACAGTTGAGCCAGCGTTACGCCAGCAATAATAGAAATGACCGACGCCTGTGGCGCCGCATGCTGCTTGATCAGTTGTGCGACACCGGCAATATCGTCCTGCGGACGAACCCCCATCACGATGTGATCCGCTGCGGCCAGCGCATCGGGTAAATCTTGTGTATTGCTCAACTGATAGCGCGTTTTCAGCGTTTCAATTCGCGCCGGATCAATATCCGATAAGCTGACCTGATCCGGGTTTAATGCGCCGCGTTTTAAGGCGGCACGCAGAATCGCTTCGGTCATTTGACCGGCACCAATAAAGTGGATATGGCTCATAGTGAATCCTCGGAAGTAACAGAAACAGGGCCCAATGACCTCTCCACCAGCGATACCCAAAGACCGATGCCAGGCGCGATAAGTTGGTCATTAAAATCGTAATGCGGGTTATGTAACGCCGCGCCAGGCGTTGGGCCATCGGCCCCCAGCCACAGATAAGCACCCGGACAGGCTTCCAGAAAATAGGCGAAATCTTCTGCCGCCATGGATGGCGAGAGCTGCGTGTGGACCTGCGTGATCCCGGGGACATGGCGTGCGGCATCCGCCAGAATTTTTGCCTGTTGCGCATGATTGACAGTTACCGGGTAACCGTATTCCCAGCGAATGCTGCCACTGACGCCAAACGGCCCGGTGAGTTGTTCAACATACTCCGCCAGCAGGGCCTGGCAACGCGCTCTGGCGGCCTGGCTCAGGCAACGCAGCGTGCCGGACAAGTGCATTGTCTGCGGAACGACATTTATTGCTTCTCCTGCCTGCAGTTGCGTCACGCTGATCACGGCGCTGTCCAGCGGTGAGAGGCGGCGTGTGGTGATCGTTTGCAATGCGGTAATCAGGTGCGCACCGGCCAGCACCGGATCGGCACCTTTTTCCGGCATCGCTGCATGGCATCCCACGCCAGTCAGCGTGATAAAAAAATTGTCCTGCGAAGCCATCATCGGGCCTGCGCTCACGGCCACTTCTCCCACCGGAAGCCCCGGCCAGTTGTGCAGCGCATAAACCGCAGAAACGGGAAAGCGCGTAAAGATCCCTTCTTCCACCATCAAACGCCCGCCGCCGGCATTCTCTTCCGCAGGCTGAAAAATAAAGTACACCGTACCGTTGAATGCCCTGGTCTGGCTGAGATAGCGCGCAGCACCCAGTAGAATGGCAGTATGTCCGTCATGTCCACAGGCGTGCATCGTGCCAGGCGAGGTTGAGCACCAGTCAACAACATTGTTTTCCTGGATGGGTAAGGCATCAATATCAGCGCGAAGGGCTATTGCCGGTCCCTCGCCATTGCGAAGAACACCAATCACGCCAGTGCCTGCGATGCCGGTATGCACTTCAAGATCATATTCGCGCAGCAGGCTGCTGATTTTCGCGGACGTATGAAACTCTTGTAAGCCAATCTCCGGGCGCGCGTGGATCTCACGTCGCCAGATAATCGCCTGTTGAATAATCTCTTCGGGAATGGAGCGCATATTTCCTCTACATTTTCCCGGCGCAATGCCGCAGCATAACGCTGTGAATGGATTACCGGAACGCGTAATGCCCTCTGGTAGCTGATTAAATTATCGTTGTGACCCTGACGGAAAGAGCGTCTCAGGGCTTGCCAAAATAGATCCTCGCAAGCCCTTCTTTTGTCACTTCAACCGCGTGCTCGGCACTCAATGAAATATGTTGCTCAATCAGTACCACGCCTTTTTCTATATCCCGCTGACGTAAAGCCGCGATAATTTCGACATGCTCGTCATAGGCATTGTTCCGGCGTACGGGGGTTTCGAGATCAATGCGCCGGAAAAAACGGCTTAGCGAATTCAGGCTGTCGAGCATTTCATAGAGCCGGCTGTTATGGGAAATACGGGCTATTTCCATGTGGAAACGCTCATCGATTTCCGCGATCTTCGCCCAGTCCTGTTCGGTTTGCGCCGGGCGATGCTGGCTCACTTCCTCCCAGATAGCCGTGGTCGCAGCGATCTCTTCATCGGTTGCCCGCAGGCAGGCGAAACGAAAGGTCGATTGCTCTATCACCATTCGCACTTCATACAGTTCGCGGACACCTTCCGGCGTCAGGTCGCGGGAGTAAAAACCCCGGTTGGGTACAAAGTTCATAAAGCCGTCTTTCGCCAGACGGTTCAGCGCTTCCCGCACCGGGGTACGCGAGACGCCCAGTTGTGCCGCAAGCTCAACTTCATTCACCCGTTCGCCGGGACGAAAGTGGTAATCAATCGCCAGGCCTTTCACTTTCTCGTAGACCTTTTCCACACTGTCAGCGCTACGGGATTTCTTTTTAATAGCAACCACATTATCCCCTTAATTTACCGCACACTCAGCACGAAAATAAAAATGCTGTACAGGTTATTTCACGTAATATTTTTATAGATAGCACAGCGAAAAAAACAACTCAACACAAAAGTGAATACACTTTCGTTTCATTTTAATGTTACTGATTTATAAGTTGTTTTATATTATTTGTTGTCGTTGGTTCTTTCCGCACCATTTTACGGCAGCGTTGCACCAAAATGACTCAAAGTGTATTCACTTTTGCACGCACATGTTTTTATCAACCACAGTAAAAAACGAAAATGAAAGTTTCATGATGCGATTTTCATTATTTTCGATTCCCTTGTATTTATTCGGGAATTTGCATTTGTCTCGCCTGAAATAAGCACCTGATGTCGGGAACATCCAGGCTCCCTGGCATCGTCTTTGCTTAATGCACAAGTGTATGCACTTATATATTCACTTTAGTGCGCGCTTATTGGCATTACCAGACAGGCTTGTGCACGTTTGCGCAGGCGACAAAACACCGGCCTCAGAAGCCGGCAACAGCAAACCGGAGAACCAACATGAAAAATCGTTTTGGGCAGGGCATGACGCTGTCAACACTGGCAGGTATGACGTTGTTAGGTCTGGCGCACACGGCGCAGGCCGATGTGAACATTGGCGCGATTTTGCCCTTAACCGGCACCAGCGCCAGCATTGGTGAAGATCAGCGTCGTGGTATGGAACTGGCGGTTGAACAGGTCAATGCCCAGGGCGGCGTTAATGGTCAGCCATTACATGTGATCGTGGAAGATTCCGCCGAAAGCCCGGTAACAGGCCTGAATGCCGTACGTAAGTTAACCCAGGTTAACCATGTCCCTTTAGTAATGGGCAGTTTTTCCTCCAGCGTCACCATCCCGATTGGGCAATATCTGGTGAAGAATAACCTGCTGCACATCAATATTTCCGGCACCAGCACCGATATCCGCAAAATCGGCGCTACCTCCTGGAGCGTTATTGGCCTGGATTCCCTTTCCGCGAGCTTCTCGGCACAAGATGTGCGCCAGCTCGGTTACAGCAAAGTGGCCTTTATCGCCCCGGATGGCGCTTACGGTCAGGGGATGGCGGAGCAATTCACCAAAGCGTTTGAAAAAGAGGGCGGCAAAGTGGTCGCCAAAGTGCTCTATACCAGCGGTCAGCCTTCTTATCGCCGCGAGCTGGAGCAAATCTCCCGCGCTCATCCGCAAGCCTATGTCTATACCAGTTACGGCCAGGATGCCATTGTGCTGAACCGCGAGGCCTGGGAGCTGGGACTGAATAAAACGCCCTGGTATGGCATGTATTTAACCATGGCCATTGAAGGTTCCCCGGCGCAGTACACCAACGGACAGGTTGGTATGGAAGTCGCGGGTATTGACCAGAAAGCGGCGAGCGGCAATGGCGCAAATTATGCTGAGCTGTACCAGCAAAAATTCCATGAGAAACCTCGCTCCGTGTACGGCAGCTATGCCTGGGATAGCGTGATGCTGGCGGCGGCAGCGATTAATAAAGCGCACAGTGCCGATCCGGCAGCCATGATCGCGGCAATGAAAACCGTTGCGCCTGGCTTTACGGGTATTACCGGCACATTAAATCTCGACGCCGATAACCAGCGTCAGTCCCAGCCGTACCTGAAAGTGAAAGCGTTTAATGGCGTACCGGTTCCCCGGTAACGAGCCGCTTTATTTTGCCAGTTCACGCTACATCATCGGGGAAAAACCATGCTGCAGTTTTTGATTGATACATTGATTCGCACCGCGGATTTGTCGCTGGTCGCGCTGGGATTAAGCCTGGTTTACGGGCTGGTACGGTTCGCCAATATCGCCCATATGCAATATGCCATGGTCGGTTCATTTATTACCGCCGCCGGGCTGCGCCTTGGCATGCCGCTGTCACTGGCAATCGTGTTTTCGGCAATAGTCTGCGGCATGTTGTCCATGATGTTGCATCACTGGGTGTACCAGCCGCTGCTGAAAAGCGGCACCGCTAACGCCATGATTGGCTCGCTGGCGGTATCGATGGTGCTGATTGCACTGGTTCTCGGGGTTGAGGGATCGGCCCCGGTGAATTATTCCCTGCCAGTGGGCGCGCTCTTGCAGGTTGGCGACACCCGCATCTCTTCCGACGAACTCTGGAGCCTTGGCGTCACGATTTCGCTGGTGGTGATGTTCAGCCTGCTGCTGTTTCGCACGCCGCAAGGCCGCGCTATCCGTGCGCTGGCCAGTAACCGGGATCTGGCGGCAGCCTCCGGGTTAAATGCCAGTGCCATTATCCACACCGTTAACCTGGTGGCCGGAATGCTGGCCGCCGTGGGAGGCAGCATGCTGGCAATGAATGCCAGCGCATGGGTTAACCAGGGCAATGATCTGATGTTGCCGGTACTCGCTGCCGCCATTCTCGGTGGGCTGGGAAATCCAATGGGCGCCATTTTTGGCGCGCTCCTTATCGCTGTAACCGAAACCCTCGTTACCAACATCGACTGGAGCTGGCTGTTCGGCGGCGACTTATTGTTTATCCCGGTGACCTGGGTGAACGCCTCATCGTTTGTGATTCTGCTGCTGGCGCTGTTGCTGCGTCCTTATGGTCTGTTTAACCGGGAGGTCCGCCGTGTCTGAGTTTTTACTGCATATCCTTTGCCTTGCCGGGATTTATGCCATCGTCGCGCTTGCCCTGAATTTACAGGCAGGTTACGCCGGTTTGCTGAATTTCGGTCATATCGTGTTTGTCGGAACCGGCGCTTATGCCATTGGTCTGGGAAGCAATTTTGGCTTGCCGCTGTGGCTGGTGATCCCGGCCGGGTTACTGTGTGCCATTGTTATCAGCGCGCTGATGACGCTGCTGGGCCGTCAGCTCACGGCGGATTACTGGGGCATTGCCACGCTGGCGCTGGCTGAAATCATCCGCATTGCGGTCGTCAATGAAGACCATCTGACAGGTGGCGCGCAGGGGATTGGCGGGCTGTCCGCGCCCTGGTCAACCGGCGATACCATCACCGATACACGTATCTTCGCGGTCATTATCCTGCTCAGCGTCATCATCGCCACGCTCGCCAGCCTGCGGATCGGCGCCAGCCGGTTTGGCCGGGCGCTGCGCCTGATGCGCGAGCAACCTCAATTAGCGATCTGTATGGGCTATGCGCTGCCGTGGCTGAAATGCCGGGCGTTAATGAGCAGCGCGGTGATGTGCTGTCTGGCTGGCATGTTACTGGCCTGGTACACCGATTATGTCAGCCCGGATTATTTGCTCTCTTCGGAAACCTTTCTTATCTGGAGCATGGTGATGATCGGCGGTATTGGCAATGTGCGCGGCGTGCTGCTGGGCGTGTTGCTGGTAGAAGGGCTGTATAACTTTATCCCCTTTGCAAAAGACTATTTCCACATCAGCTCAGACCTGACCGGCGCTCTGCGCCTGGGGTTGGTGGGGCTGGCTTTATTACTCTGTCTGCTCACCCGCCCAGGCGGCCTGTTACCGGAAAAATTAAGGACTTTATCATGAGCCGTTTGCTTGAAGTGGCTGATGTCAGCAAAGCCTTTGGCGGCAACCAGGTACTGACATCCGTATCATTTACGCTGGAGAAGGGCGAAATTCTTGGCCTGCTGGGGCCGAATGGTTCCGGTAAAAGCACGCTGCTTAACACCATTTCCGGGTTTACCCGGCCGGATGGCGGCAACATCACATTTGATGGCCGCTCCATTGCTTGCCAGCCCAGCCACCGGATCATCCAGGCGGGCATTGCGCGCACCTTCCAGCTACCGGTTATGCCGGAAAAGATGAGCGTTATGGAAGTCGTGATGACGGCGGGCACTCGCCAGCACGGGTTATTCAACGGTCTGCTGGGGCTGGCTTCCGGGCGTAAAGCCGAACAGGAAGATAGAGCCCGCGCCCGCGAATTACTGGATATCTTGTTATTAACCAAAGTGAAAGACCTGCCTGCTGCGGCACTTTCCGGCGGACAGAAAAAATTACTGGGCATTGCCTGTGCGTTGATGGGCAAACCGACGCTTCTGATGCTGGATGAGCCGATGGCCGGCGTGCACCCGAAATTACGCCAGGAGCTGGTGGAAACGCTGGTCAGCCTGAGCCGTCAGGGCATTTCACTTTTGGTCATCGAGCACGACATGCATTTTATCAACACTTTGTGCCAGCGCTGCATTGTGCTGGATCGCGGGCAGATTGTCGCCAGTTGCCGCCCGGACGAACTGGCGCAGAACCAGCAGGTGCTGGAAGCCTACCTCGGGCACAGCACCGCAACATTGCAGGAGGCCGTATGATTACCCTCGAAAACGTGGTCGCCGGTTATACCCCGGGGATTGATATTCTGCATGGTATTTCATTGCACGTTGAACAGGCGGAAATCGTGACGCTGCTGGGGCCAAATGGCTGCGGCAAATCTACCCTGCTGAAATCGATTGCCGGTTTTGTCTCCCCGCGCGAAGGGCGGGTTGAAATCGATGGCCGGGAAACGGCAAAAATTCCGGTGCACCGCAAAATCCGCGAATGCGCACTCGGGTTTGTCCCGCAACTGGACAACGTCTTCAACAATCTGACCGTGGCAGAAAACCTGCAAACCGGGGGGCAGTTTTTACCGCCCGGCCAGCGTAAGCAGCGGATGGCGCAACTGGCGGAACATTACCCGGTATTACATAAAAAGTGGCAATCGCCCGCGTCCGCGCTTTCCGGCGGTGAGCGACAAATCCTCGCGCTCGCCCGCGCACTGATGCCCGAACCGGCGGTACTGCTGCTTGATGAACCCTCGGCCGGGCTGTCACCGAAAATGCTGACGGAAGTGTTTAGCGCCATACAAACCATTCGCCGCCAGGAAAAAGTGACCATTTTGATGGTCGAGCAGAATGCCATGGAGGCACTGCACATTTCCGACCGGGCTTACGTACTGGCGCTGGGGAAAGTGGCGATGGAGGGCAGTGCGCGGGATCTGCTGGACGACCCCCGTATGCGCGAGCTCTATTTTGGCGGTCGTGCCGCCTGACAGGATCAATAAAAAGAGCAGAAGGAATACACCATGCCGATTACCCCGGTTATCGATCACGCGGTGATTAATGTTGATGAAGAGCTGGATCAGGCCCAATCCCTGTTCCAGCGGATGGGATTTCAGCTCAGTACGCGGGGGCACCATTCGATGGGCTCCAGCAACCATCTGGCCATCTTTGCCGATAACTATCTGGAACTTTTAGGTTATGAACCTGCCAGGCAGACAGACTCGCGAGGTTTATGGAACGTTGCGCCAGGCCTTGCCGGACTGGTCTGGAAAACTCGCGATGCACATGCGGTATGGCACCATCTACAGCAATGCCAACTCGATGGCGAACCACCGACCCGCTTCTTCCGCCCGGTGATACTGCCGGACGGCAGTCAGACTGAGGCCCGGTTCTGTATCTCGCGGGTCCGCGCCAGCGCCCTGGCATACGGCTTCAGCTTTTTCTGTGAACATCAGACGCCGCAAGCTGTCTGGCAGCCCGCCTGGCAAGTACATCCTAATGGCGTACAGGCGCTGTCCGCGTTCGTTATTGCCTCGCCGCAACCTGAAGAGACGCTGGCGCTGTATCGTCAGTTATTCAGTACAGAGGCCCGTGCGGAAGATAGC
Organism: Kosakonia radicincitans DSM 16656; assembly: GCF_000280495.2. NCBI lineage: Bacteria > Pseudomonadati > Pseudomonadota > Gammaproteobacteria > Enterobacterales > Enterobacteriaceae > Kosakonia > Kosakonia radicincitans. The sequence goes on along the minus strand of NZ_CP018016.1, from coordinate 3,305,075 downwards.
GGCGGCTATGTGCTTGATTCAGGAACGTGCTGCCTGCGTATTATCACGCATCAACAAGCCAGCCTGGAGTTTGCGCTGCCGCCTGTTGCTGCGCAGGCACCAGCGAAAATGGTGGCGCTCTGCTTTCAGGTGGCCTCACTGGAGCAGCTCAGGCGCTGCCTTAGCCAGGGCGATATTCAGTGGCGCGAGCAGGGCCGCCAGGTGCTGGTGATGCAGCAGCAGGCACAATGGCTGGCGATGCGTTTTGCGGAAAAAGCATAGAGGGGAGTGCTGAAAACGAAGGAGGAGCAGGACGTGAAGTGAATATTCGCTGGCCGCTTCTCCTGGTGTACTTCAGGCATTACCGATTTCAGCCCGGCTGCACGTTCTGGCAGCCGGCAGATTTCGGCGCAAATTCAGAGGGCGTCATCCACGATGGCACTGCCTTACTCCGCCACCAGCCACATATCCGCTTCTTCAAACATTTCCTCGAGCATCCGGTTCAGCTTTTCCCGGTCGTTTTTACTGGCATCGCTGTTCAGCCCGTTGGCCTGCATGGGTTTTACCCGGACATCGGCATCAGGAAACAGACGGTGAACACGCCGGGTAAGTTCCTCAAGGATAATTTCCCTGGCGCCGGAAAGCCCTTCAACATTGCGTTTGTCATAGACCAGTTCAACGAACATTAACCATTCCTGTGTGTGAATTAATAGCGCAGTATTTATACTGTATAAAACACCAGTAATCAACAATGAAAGTGAGAGGGGAAGGGCAGAAGGTATTTTGTGGGATAGCGATCGGTTATTCCGCGCTATTTCTGCGCGCAATGGGTGAAAAACAGTCGCGGCATTTGCTGTATATCACCGTGAGCCCTTTTCAGGACTCACGGTTTTATGGTCGATTCTGAGCGGGAATTTTGGGTGGAGATCAGGTGGGCTGTACGGTTTTTTTCTTTTTAAAGTTTTCGTCATTAATCACAAACTGGAATGCATCGAGAATCAGCCCCGATATTCTGAGAATATCTTCCATTTATCACCTGTAGCTTCAGAGAATGTAGCTTCTTCAAATTATTACTATTTTGGTGAATAAAGCCGCCGTGCAGCATCCCCTCTCGCCGATCGTGAAAGCGCAGCGTTTGCCAACCACATGATTAAAAAAAGAGAGTGCAATATCTGATTTTGCCCGTGCCGGGCCACTATTGGCACGATCGAATGGCATACACTGAACTGAGTAGCGAAAGCGAAGGCCCCTTTGTGCTTGTTCACCAGGAAGGCTTACGCCAGTACAGTCCGGAAATATGTCGAAATAGCCTGGAAGCGCAGTGACTGTAACTGGTTGATGATGCCGGTTCGTACATATCTTTCTTCACCGCAGGCGTAACGGTGTTGAACAGTGGGAAGCCGCATGTTTAATCATTTGAAAAAACGAATGCACCAGTACAGGAAACCGGCGGTGCCGCCATGGCAGGGGGAAGATATTCTGTTTGCTGCTCTTGAGCAGAATATGATGGCTGCCGTGTTGATTGATGAGCAAGACAGGGTGATGTTTTACAATCGCGCGGCAGAAAGACTGTGGGGCTACAGCCGTGACGATGTGCTCGGACAAAGTGTCTCCATTCTGATTCCGCATGACCTGAAGGCCGCGCATCCTGGCTTTATTCGCCATCATCGCGAGGGCGGAGATTCACGCGTTGAAGGGATGAGCCGGGAATTGCAACTGGAGCGAAAGGACGGCAAGAGGATCTGGACGCGCTTTTCCCTTTCCCGGGTCGTGAACGCAGGAAAAGTCTGTTACCTAGCGCTGGCGCGTGACGCCACTCTGGAGGTGGAACAGCGGGAACAGACGCGTTTGCTGCTGCTGGCTGTTGACCATATCAGCAAACCGGTGATCGTGCTGGATACAGGACGGCGTATTGTTCAGGCGAACCGGGCTTTTACGGAGGCGTTTGGCCTGAGCGTAAGCCAGGCGGCAGGGAAACGCCTGGATAACATACTCAACATTCCCGATGCTCCGCCGGATAACCGGCAGCGTCTGCAAAACCTGTTGCGCAAGAACGAGCGTGACCAGAATGAGTTTCAGGCGCTTGCCAGCACTGGCGAAAACGTCTGGTTCAGCGCCACCCTCAGCCCGGTTCTTGCCAAAAATGGTCAGTTGCAGAATCTGGTGATGACCTTTTCTGATATCACTGAAGATCGCAAGATCCGCGAACTTGAACGAGCGTTGCTTTCCGCGATGCGCAGCAACCTGCCGATCGCTGAAATGGGCGAAATCATCTGCCGTAATATCGTCGCCGTGCTGGGGCAGGCGCACGCTTCGCTGAAAACCCTGCAAAATAATGTTCCGCAACACTGGGCGTCCAGCGCCGAAAAACTCGACAGCCCGGGAGTCATGTCGCGCGCGGTGACGATTCGCCGTCGTGACGGCGTTGCCGCAGGCATCCTGGCGATCGACACCGTGGCAGGCAAGGAAAACAGAGCCTTTACTGAGCGTGTCGCCGATATTAGCCAGCACCTGGCCGCGCTGGTACTGGAGCAGGAAAACAGCCGCCAGCAGATTGAACATCTGATTAAATTCGATCCGCTAACCGGGCTGCCTAACCGCAGTCATCTGCAAGAGCATCTCGATCAACAGCTGGCGACAGCGGAGACGAAAGCGCCGGTGGTGTTGATGATGACGGTTGATCATTTCCAGGACGTCATTGATGCGCAGGGGTATAGCGCCGCTGAGCAGATCCTCTCAATCGTGGCTAACCGTCTGCACGATAGCCTCGGAGCGGGTCAGTATCTGAGCAAAATAGAGGGGCAACAGTTTGTGCTGGTGGATAGCGAAAATGACGTCAGCAGCATGACACGAGTTGTGGAAACGCTCGAAAACGCCGTTAGTGAACCCATTAGCTTCAATAACACGACGCTTTCATTGACGCTGAGTATCGGTATCAGCCATGAAGCAGGTAAAGATCGCGACTGGCTGCTGTCCACTGCGCACAGCGCCATGGATCATATTTACCGCAGCGGCGGTAACGGCTGGCAGTTCTTCAATGAGGAGCTTAACCGCGCTGCAACGGAGCGTCTGCTTCTGGGGGCGGCGCTGAAACGCGCCGTTGCGGAAAATCGCCTGCGGCTGGTATTTCAGCCGCAGATCAATATCGCCACGGGTCAATTATATGGTTTTGAGGCGCTGGCAAGATGGTGGGATCCTGAACACGGAGATGTGCCGCCTGCTCGGTTTATACCGCTGGCGGAAGAGGTGGGAGAAATCGAAAATATCGGCGTCTGGGTGTTGCGCGAGGCGTGCCGCCAACTGGCGCAGTGGCGCAAAACCTGGCCGGATTTTCCTGCGCTTTCTGTCAATTTGTCGGCCATTCACTTTCACAATATCCAGCTTCCCGTGCAGGTACTGCAAGCGATCAACGAGTTTGCCATCCCCGGTGAAATGCTGACGCTGGAAATTACCGAAAGTATGGTCATGGCGCCGGATGATGAGCTATCAACGCGTTTTCAGGCACTGCGCGATATGGGCGTCGGTCTGTCGGTTGATGATTTCGGGACGGGGTTTTCCGGGCTTTCCCGGCTGGTCACGCTGCCGGTGACCGAAATTAAAATTGATAAAAGCTTTGTCGATGGTTGCCTGACGGATAACCGGAGCCGTTCGCTGCTGGAGGCGATAACCAGCATCGGGCAGAGCTTTGGCATGACGGTGGTGGCAGAGGGCGTTGAAACCCACGAACAGTTACAGCTCCTGCGGCATATCGGGTGTCCGGTGGTCCAGGGCTACTATTTTTCCAGACCGATGCCTCCTGAAGAGGTTCCCGAGTGGTATTCAACGACCTTCCCCAGGCTTATCGCGCAAGAGGCGCAGCCCTGAAACGCCGTTTTTTGCTGAAATAACCGCAACGCTTTTGTTTCTGCGGCTCCCCTTGTAGCATATGTCGCGAATTTTATTGTGGTTGCAGCGTTAGCTCTAAGGAAGTGAGTGTGTTTGCGGAATTTGGCGTTATCAGTTACTGGACCTATTTTATCGGCGCAATTTTTATCATTCTGGTGCCCGGTCCGAACACCTTTTTTGTGCTGAAAACCAGTATCGCCGGAGGATTACGCAACGGGTATACCGCTGCGGCAGGCGTTTTTATTGGTGATGCTGTGCTGATGTTTCTCGCGTACGCTGGTGTCGCCACGCTGATTAAAACAACACCGGTATTGTTCAATATCGTGCGTTATCTCGGCGCGATTTATTTGCTCTGGCTTGGCGGGAAAATGCTCTACAGTACCTTTGTGCAGCGAACGCAGCCGCAAAGCGATGATGATGCGCATAAAGGCGATATTTTAAAACGCTCGCTGGTGTTGAGCCTGACCAACCCGAAAGCGATTCTGTTTTATGTTTCGTTCTTTGTGCAGTTTATCGATATCCATTATGCCCGTCCCGGCGTGTCCTTTTTTATTCTCGCCAGCACGCTGGAGATCATCAGCTTCTGCTATTTCAGCTTCCTGATCGTGACAGGCTCGTATGTGACACAGTGGGTGAAGACAAAAAAACGCTTAACCCGTCTGGGAAATTCGCTGATTGGTTTAATCTTTGTCGGCTTCGCCGCCCGTCTGGCAACGTTGCAATCCTGAAGAGATAACCTGAAGAGATAAAAAGAAAAGCCACGCCAGCAAGCGTGGCTTTTTAGCGTTTATTCTGCCGGCACAGGCATTTTCGCCATGACAAACTCCAGCACTTTTTCACCATCCATTGACGCGAAAGGATAGCTTTCGATAATCGCGACAGGCGCATTACCCACGGCGGCCTTAATTTCGTCCAGTTTGTACTGGATGTGCGGCGCGACCAGAAAACAGTCAAAGGCGGGAGCCACGCTGGCAAAATTATCCAGACCGATGGCACTAATCAGCATTGGATAGCCATGTTCGTTGGCTGCCTTTTGCATCCGTTTCGCCAGCGCGTTGGCGGTATTGCCGAAAAGACAACATATTAGTAACTTTTTCATGGTTCTGTCCTCCTGGAAGATACGCCTACACTATGCCTGCCAGTGGCGAGAAAATGAGCGCAGCCTCCAGGTTTATTACGAAATATCGTTACTGGAACACCGAAATCGCTTCTGCTAAACGAATGGCCTGCTGATTCATACGCCCGGAGGCTTCCGCGCCTTCCTGCACGCGCTCGGCATTCTGATGGGTGATCCTGTCCAGATCTTCCACGGCCACACTGACTTCGCCCAGCGCAGTCGCTTGTTCGGCGGTGGCGGCGCTGATTTGCGCAATGAGCGCGGTGACGTTCTGTACCTGGCTGACAATCTCTTTCATCGTCTTTCCTGCGTTATCGGCCAGTGCACTACCGGAATCAACGTTCGCCACACTGGTTTCGATCAGTGCTTTGATTTCACTGGCCGCGCTGGCGCTGCGGCTTGCCAGGCTTCTCACTTCGCCAGCCACCACCGCAAAGCCTTTACCTTGTTCCCCCGCGCGTGCAGCCTCTACCGCGGCGTTCAGCGCCAGGATATTGGTTTGAAAGGCAATACTGTCGATGATGCTGGTGATGCTGGCAATTTGCCGCGAGCTGTCCGCAATCGCCGACATCATCTCGATCATCTGATTCATGACCTGTCCGCCTTGCTGCGCCGCGCTCTGCGTACCTTGCGAAAGGGCGGTGACTTCCGCCGCCGTTTCGCGGTTACTCCTTACCGTTGCCGTCATTTCGTTCATGGTGGCGGCCGTTTGCTGCACATTTGACGCCGCCTGTTCAGTCTGACGGCTTAAGGAGTCATTTCCTGCCCGCAGCGCATCTGACGCTTTCAGCACGGTCACTGCCTGGCCGCTGACGTCGTTAACCAGCCAGCGAAACATCAGGCCAAGCTGGTTGATGGCGCGTAGCGTGACGCCCACTTCATCTACGCGGTTGAGCTGTTCCACCTGATGAATTTCACCACTGGCAACCTGCAACGCCTGGCGCCGCAGATGTTCAACCGGGCGAACGATTTGCTGCTCAAGCCAGATATCGATAGCCAGCAGCAGTAGCGCCATAAAACCCGAGAAGCTTGCCATTTGCCCTGGCGTTAATGCATGCAGCCAGGCGGCAGCAAGGCTGAATAACAGCGCGATAATTAGCGCTGAGCGTAATCGCCAGCGCAGGGGCAGGGTGACGAACAGCGAGCGCCACGCCATTAAACCGGTGCGAATAATCAACCCTTTATGAAAACGTCGGCCTTTGCTCTGGCCGTTGCGAAACTCTCGGTACAGTGTCTCCGCCGCCGCGACTTCTTCCGCTGCGGGCCGTGTACGTACTGACATATAACCTTTGATTCTGCCCTCACGTACCACCGGAATAGCGTTAGCGCGTACCCAGTAGTGATCGCCATTACGACGGCGGTTTTTTACCAGTGCCGTCCACGGTTCCCCCTGCTTCAGCGTGCCCCACATGTCCGCGAAAGCCTCTTTTGGCATATCGGGATGGCGAACCAGGTTATGCGGCTCACCTTTTAGTTCCTCAAGCGAAAAACCACTGACCTGAACAAACGCGTCGTTAGCATAATTAATATGGCTCTGTGGATCGGTCGTTGACATTAAAGTGGCATCATTGTCGAAAACGTATTCTTGCTGTGTGACGGGTTCATTGTTACGCATAGTGAGCCTTCTCAGGAAAAGGGATACGAGCCTGAAACATGTTGCATTTCTTATATCTATTTACGGCATGGAGTACTGCGTGCTTTATATTTTTCTGTTGCTTACGTACTGGCGAAATAGTGCATAAAATAATTTCATTTAAGCCATCATCTTTTTTCCCGGAGATAAAAGGAAATTTTACTTAAGGAGCTAAAAAGCGCACAACAGTAAGTTAAGTGTATATTTATATTCAAGCATAACCACACATAGTGTAGCTGTTTTTATTATTGTTGAAGCTGCAGGGATAATGTTTCCGCTGAGACTATAAATACGTGAATAAGAGTTGTGGTCGGGATCATAAACCTGTTGCTACGGTGCGCCAAATACGCGCCAGATCGTTTCCTGGCGGGCTGGATTCAGCTACGCTGAAACTCTCTTACTGCGAAAGGATTGTTCTTATGAAAGGTACTGTCGTTCACCACGAGCACCGCATTGGCTTTCTTGTGATTCGCGACGATAAAGGCGAGTTCGCCATCGCAGAGCTGCTGGGAAATTATGATGTTGAGATGGGAGATATCGTTTCTGGAAACCTGCACACTAACGGCAATGAGACGCTGTTTAACCAGACTCAGAATGAAGCGATGGAGGTCTCTGTGAAAGGCTATGGATTATCTGAACAGGATGCCATTAGCATGCTTTTGCGTACGCACTGAATTAATTCGCTGTTTCTTATGCGATATATCTTAGTTGCGGAGAATTAATTGCAGAGAAAAAAGTTCCTGTTTTCACTGGCTGGTTGAAGCAGGGGGGAATAGCAATAAAATGCGGCAGTTTCGACACCAAAACTGCCAGCGAATGTTTTTTTGAGATTGTTAAAGCGTATATCCGTCACGTGCGCACTTTATAACCTGTAACCCGATTGTGAGCCAACGCAAATTTTTCTGTGGAAAGATTAATGAATTTGATGATTACTGGTGCTGCGCTATCGTTTGATAGCCACATGCTGCTGCGGAATGTGACGCCGTAGCAGCCAGATTCATTAAACCATCTTATTGTTTGTCCGGAGTTTGAAGATTTGCACCATCTCCAGCAGGTTTTCCGCCTGCTGCTGCATGGCATGCGCCGCCGCCGATGATTCCTGCGACAGCGTTGCATTTTGCTGCGTCGCCGCATCCATACGAGTAATGGCGACATGCACCTGATCGATTCCCACGCTCTGATCGTTACTCGCCAGCGAAATGGTCTCTACCAGTTTGCTGACGTGCGCCACGCTCTGCATGATGTCGTCCATGGCGCTGCCTGCGCTTTTCACCAGTTGGTTACCTTCGTCAATACGCGTGACAGAACGTTGGATCAAGGCGCTAATTTCTTTCGCGGCCGTCGCGGAACGCTGAGCCAGTGCGCGAACTTCTGAGGCGACGACAGCGAAACCCCGGCCTTCTGTTCCGGCGCGGGCGGCTTCAACCGCCGCATTCAGCGCCAGAATATTGGTCTGGAAAGCAATGCTGTCGATCACGCCGATAATGCTGCTGATCTCGGTCGAAAGCTGATTAATTTCGCTCATGGTCTGCACCACACGCTCAACCACTTCACCTCCCTGGTTTGCAACCTGGGTCGCTTCGCGAGTGATATCGCTGGCGATGCGTGAATTTTCGGCGTTGTTTTTGACAACCGCGGTCAGCTCCTCCATCGAGGCTGCGGTTTGTTCCAGCGCGCTGGCCTGCGCTTCATTGCGCGAAGAGAGTTCGCGACTGCCGCTGGCAATCTGCTGCGATGCGCCCGCGATAGTTTCGGTACCGGAACGCACGCCGGTAACAATACGCGTCAGGTTGCCGTTCATTTCCAGTAACGCATGCATCAGTTCCGCCGTTTCATCCCGTCCGGCGGGGATAATCGTTGATTGCAGATCGCCGGAGGCAACGTTGCGGGCCACCGATACTGCTTGCGCCAGCGGCTGCGTGATACTGCGGATCAGCCACCAGGTGATCAGTAGCCCGACAACTAAAGTCAATGCCATTACCAGCAGTAACATCAGGCGCGTTTGGGAAAAGTGTTGATAATTACTGGCCTCAGTTTGTTCGCGGATAAGCGCCGCCTGTTTCAACGTCGAGGCCACCACTTCGTCGATCATGCGCGTAGGCTCGCGATCGATGCCGGTGACCAGATGATCGACCCGCTGGGCGCTGGTGGCATCCTGTATAGCGTACTGCTGCAAGGCGGAGAGATAATGCTGCTCCAGTTCCGCATGCAGGTTGATGGTATTGGTGACTTCTGTTGCGGGAAGGCCGATTTGCGGTAGCAATTCGCGCAGGGTTTTTAACAGCGCCTGCGTTTTCTGGCTCTGTTCTACAAACGCGTTTTTATATTTGTCGAAAGATTGCTGGCCCTGTGTACCGCGCAGCAGCGTATTTTTCCACTCCTGCACCTGAATTTTAAACTGCACCTGTGCGTTGCGGGCGGTGTCAATACTCTGGGCAACGACCTTTTCCGTGGTCATGATCCGTTGATTTTGTACTAATCCGCCAGCGTTAATCGCCAGGCCGCGAATACCAATAAACAGCGTTGCCAGCAGCAGAATGGTCGCAAGAAAACCGAGGCGCTGCCCGATGGTGAGGTGGTTGAGTTTCATGAATTTCTGCTTCCCGTTGTCAGTGGAGCGCGAACCGGCGCACGCCAGCAATATCGACCGGGTTTTACGGGGCTTTAATCGGCTGTCTGCAGGGAAATTGAGCGTATTTGGCTTAAGTTATTGAGGCGGAATATAATATCTTTTTTATGACATTTTCATGACAGTACGCGGCCTGCTGCTTAATACAACAGGCCGGATAAATAACGTGCGTGGTTATATACCGTACTGGTGGTGATTCTCGTCAGCGTTGATTTTCGCCAGCAAACGAAAGGGTTTACTGTCAGCCAGCCAGTCCGGGATCTCTTCGGGCGTCAGCGGGCGAGAAAAGAGATATCCCTGTGCGACATCGCAGCCATACTCTTCCAGCATGCGTGCGGTTTCGAGATCCTCAATCCCCTCGGCCAGCACCACGTACTGCAGTTCCTTGAGCATCATAATCACGTTACGGGCAATAATCCGGCTGCCGGTATCGGTGGTTACCTGGCTGACCAGCGAGCGGTCGAGCTTGATAACGTCGATCGGAATTCGGCGTAAGTAACTGATATTGCTGTAACCGGCGCCAAAGTCATCAAGCAGAATGGTAAAGCCCAGTAGTTTAAGCCTGTCCAGTTCCGCCAGCGCCGGGTCGCTTTCCAGCACTTTTTCTGTCTCCAGACATTCGATACGCAAATCGGAGGTGTAAAGCCCGGCAGCGAGCACGTTGCGTTCCAGCTCGTCGGCAAACCCCGGACGCGAGAAATCGCTTACCGTAACGTTGATCGACACCGGCAGCAAAACGCCCTGCTGTTTCCAGCTTTTTAGCTGCGCGATCACCGATTTAATCACCCACTGTGTAAGATCGCTCATCAGGGTGGTTTTTTCTGCTAGCTCCACTATGACGGCCGGGGAGATATTCCCCAGTTGCGGGTGTTTCCAGCGCAGTAACGCTTCGACGCCTTCGGTTTTACCTGAGCGCAGCGAAATCTTCGGCTGATAGACCATATACAACTGGTCCGGAGATTTAATGGCTTCACTGAGATCGTGCAGCAATTTGAAGTCTTTATTGCGTTTGTGGTCGAGGATCGGGTTGAACTGCAACGCCGGAATATCCTGGCGAATGGACTCATGCAGGGCGCTAATTCCCTGGCGCACCACTTCCTGCACATTGTCTTCCTGCGGGGAAAATTTAACGTAGCCGGTATGCAGGGTCAGGTTGATGTCGATATCGCCAGCCACTTTCGCCTGCGTACAGGGTAAACGTTCCGCCCGTTTTGCCAGCGTCAGCGCATAATCGATATCCACCAGCACGGCATAACGCGCGGTGGTAAAGGCATACAGCGTGACCTCTTCTTTCAGTCTCAGGCGTAAACGCAGCAGCGAGCCGAAGCTGCGTAGCAGTTTCTCCACTGCTTCCAGGCCGAGATAGCGAGAGAGCTCGTAAGCACGCGGCATATCGATGCAATCAAAAATCACCAGCCCGTAAGGGGAACTCACTTTTTCATTGGTCAGCCGCTCCATCTCTTTCATCAGAAACTGGCGGTTAGGCAGACCGGTCAGCGCATCCACCAACCCGACGGTATAAAAGGATTCAAGATAAGCGGCAGCGAGGGCGGCAACGCGCAAAAAGCTGGCAACCTGGCTGGACGTGGGCACGTAGGTTTCGGAATGACTCGCACACAGCGTACCCATGATCACGCCATCTTTATTTATCATTGGCGCTGAAGCATAAAAAACAATATCGCCGCTTTTTACCAGCGGCTGATGATTAAATCGACCATCAAGGCGGGTATCTGAACTAATTACCGTTTGGCCGCTGTGCAAAGAATATTGGCACATGGTCTGTTCAATACGTATTTTTACGTGCTCAATCGGTATGTTTTTAACATATTTGATATATTGAAAAACATCATCGAATGTAGAGATAAAGCAGCCTTCAACGCCCATAACTTCGCACGCCAGAAGAGCAAACTCGGCCAGTGCTGCATCGCGGGATTTATCCTCCTTGCTCAGCAGCTCCAGAGTGGCTAACCGTTTGCTTTCGCTTTTTTTCAGACCAGTGAACATAGCGAGCTCCTGCCCAAATAAATGAGACCGTAGGAATCTGTTCAGAGGACGCCATCATTCGTTTGGTTGAGTTCTGCGCTGAAATAACAATATGTCTGGAATTACCACCAGCCCAATTGCGTTCCGGCCACGGCGACAATTGCCACAATCAGCATAATGATGGTTGTCTTTCTCACGAAAACTCCTTCACCGGCGATATTCGCCAGAAATGAATTGTATAAGAGATAGAAGAAAATCAGATTTTTCTCAAGCTATCCATGGGGGTCAATAAGCTTAATCGAGACGGGGAAAGGGTTTTTTCTTTTTATTTTTTTCACCAGATACATTCCCTCATTCACAGGCACAGCCGCGCATGTTAATGCCGCAGATCCTGGCTGCGCGACATTACATCATGAAAGCCGGACATTTGATATATCGGGGGGCGGTAGCCACTAAAGCTGGCAGGGGAAAATAAAAAAAGCCCCGTTGATGAAGCGGGGCAAAAACTCATTGATTACGGAATGATGTTCTCTTGGTCATGGGTGAGAACGAGACTCACTATAATGACCAAAAGTGCAGTAAGAATGGAGAAATCATGGAGATACCTCCGGCTTGAGGCTATGCTGAAGAGCGATTTCGCCTGAGATGAAGGAAAAAAATGATGCGCTATGTTTTATGGATGCTGCCGTTTTTAGTCACCGCTTGCTCCACAACGAAACCCGATGCGCCGCTGCCGCCGCAGATCGGGAAAGCCAATCCGGCGGCGATGTACTGCCAGCAAAAGGGCGGTCAGCGGGTGCCGGTTCAGAGTCCGCAGGGTGTGCGTACCGAGTGTAAACTGCCGAACGGTGAGGTGATCGATGAATGGACGCTGTGGCGTCGCGATCATCCGCAATCCGGATCGTGACAGCAGCGGGCGGCCCAGGGTAAACTTCGCTTTCAGATTAATCTCATTTTTACTGTTGCGAGAGTACCAGAGAAGTATGTTTCAGCTACGAGCGGGCAGCCAGGCCTTAGTGATTGGCGCCCAGACCGCCAATGGTCGCTGCAATATTGGTAAAGCCGTTGAACTGTTCGGCCTGTGCCAGCCGGGAGAACGTTTTTTAAATCCGGTGAACGGTGTAATCACTGAGATGCCGCGCAACGCCGGCCGGGCGCTGTGGCTGGTCACCGGAAATGTCACCGCTTTCGATGGTCAGCAGGGCTTTGCTTTTATCCGGGCTGAGCATCTGATGCCGTTGCAACCCGACAGCGAACCGCAGGATCTGCGCGAGCGGGTGATCGACTAACTCAACGAGCGCAGCCATTCGGCCAGCACGATGGCATGATTCTGCGCCCTGTTTTTCGCCGCGTATAACAGCGTAACAGTCTCCTTTTTACCCCGTGCCGCAAGCTGTTCACCTGCCGTTTTTTGCGCATCCAGCTCTTTGCGGTAGGCTTCGCTGAAGCTGGCAAAATCGAGCACCTCCCCGTGAAAGGCTTTGCGCAGCTCCGTTGAGGGTGCCAGCGTTTTGTTCCATTCATCAAAACGCAGCTCGGCTTTTTTTATGCCGCGCGGCCAGAGCCGGTCGACCAGCACCCGGTAACCATCGTCGTCGCTGGCGGCGTCATAAACACGTTTACATTGGATCATGGCTCTCCCTCTCTTCAACCCAGGCAATCAGCGCCGGTAATTGTCGTGCGGAAAGGCAGGCGCTCACGAGGATGCGGATTTGCTGCACGGGTGACTCCTGATAATTTGTTCTTGCGCAACAGATTATTTCATTTTTCCGCGTGATACATGATCTCAATTTTAAGGTGTTGTGATTCCAGTAAAAGACAGCTAATGTGATGTTCCTTATGTTATTCGTTATTTGCCCCGGCATAAGGACACATTCATGCATCATATCCCTCCGAAGAAAACACTGCGTATCGCACTGGTCGGCGATTACAGCCATGACATTGTTGCTCATCAGGCGATTCCGCTGGCGATTGATGATGCCGCTGCCGTACTGGAAATTACCGCTGATTACGACTGGTTACCGACCAGCGAAATTAACAGCGCCGAAGATCTGGTCGGCTACGATGCCATCTGGGTGGTGCCGGGAAGCCCTTATAAAAATGCCCGTGGCGCGTTTATTGCCATTCAGTATGCGCGAGAAAATGCCGTGCCGTTCCTCGGTACCTGCGGCGGTTTCCAGCATGCGGTGATCGAATATGCCCGTAATGTGCTGGGCTGGAGCGACGCTGCACATGCTGAAACGGAAAACGAAGGACGCATGGTGATCTCCCCGCTGACCTGCGCGCTGGTGGATCAAACCGGTACCATCGAACTGCGACCGAATACGCTGATTGCCCGCGCGTATGGTCGTGAAATGGTGGAAGAGGCATACCGTTGCAGCTTTGGCGTTTCGGCAGAGTTTGCCCGCGAACTGGAGAGCGGCGATCTGCGCGTGACCGGTTGGGATGAAGAGGGTGAAATCCGCGCGGTGGAACTGGTGACGCATCCGTTCTTTGTCGCCACGCTGTTTCAGCATGAACGCGCCGCGCTGGCTGGACGACCTTCACCGCTGGTACAGGCGATGCTGCGCGCTGCCTGCGAATAAGCCATGCAGCTCTTACGCGCCATCCGGTATCCGGCCGGATGGCGCGCGGTTTAGCGGGAAATAATTTCCCGTTCGCGGCCGGCAAACGCGCCGCACACCGCCATTACCACCGCCAGCACGGTACATGCCAGTAACGGAAGGTGCCAGTCGCCGCTGGCGTCGTGAATTTTTCCCATCAACGGCGGGCCACAGGCTGCCAGCAGGTAACCGACCGACTGCGCCATCCCGGAGAGGGCGGCCGCCTGATGTGCGGAACTGGCGCGCAGGCCGATAAAAGTGAGGCCGAGGATCATCGTCGCGCCGGAGCCAAAACCAAAAATAACCGTCCACAGCACGGCATGTGCTGGCAGCAACCATAATCCCAGCGAACCCACCGCGCACAGAAGCGCCACCAGCGCCGCGATGCCGCGTTGATCTTTCAGCCGGTGCAGGAAAACCGGCACCAGTAAGCCTGGCGCGGCAGTCGCCAGTTGCAAAATACCGTGCAGGGAACCGGCCTGCGCTTCACTAAAACCCTGAGTCAGCAGAATCGACGGCAGCCAGCCAATAATAATGTAATAAATCAGCGAGTTGATACCGAGGAACAGCGTGACTTGCCAGGCCAGCGCCGAGCGCCAGATCCCCCGGCTGTGCAGCGCTCCGGAAGCGCTGATCTGCGCCGGTGCACCGCGACGCAGATGAGGCAACCACAGCAGCAGCGCGAGCAGCGGAAACACCATCAGCATCAGCAATGCGCCGTGCCAGCCCGCGCCGCTCTGCGCCAGCGGAACCACCAGTGCGGAGCCAAGCGCCGCAGACGCGCCCATCGTCAGGGAGTAGGCGCCAGTCAGTTTCGCTACATGTCCGGCGAAGTCACGCTTCAGCATACCTGGCAACAGCACGTTGCCGAGTGCGATACCGCAACCAATCACCGCTGTGCCAGCAAACAGCAGCGTGGAGGACGGCAGGGAACGGATGGCGATGCCAAGACAAATCAGCACCATAGCGGCAAACAGACTGCGCTCCATGCCGAAACGGCGGGCGACACCGGCAGCCAGCGGAGAGATCAGCGCAAATGCCAGCAGCGGCAGCGTGGTAAGCATGCCGGTTTGTGCGGTACTTAAACCATATTCTGCACGAATGGCATCGAGCAACGGCGCCGCGCCGGTAAACGTGACGCGTAACGTGGTCGCAATCATCAGGATACCGGCAATCAGCAGCACCCCTTGTTGCCCACGGGAAGAAAGGCGAGTGGTCATTGTATTCTCTTGATAAACAACAGAGCGTTACGATAGCGGTTTTTTCTTTGGTTTTAATCAAGCTAAAATGACAGTTTATCGCTAAATTCGGACAACTTAATGCACGGACTCGGACTGGGCGGCTACGATCCCGACAGCCAGCAGGAAGCGGCGGTGGCTTTTCGTATCACCGTTGCGGCAGAAGAGCAGCGCATTCCTGCGCATTGTCACCGCAAGGGGCAACTGATTCTGGCGCTGAAAGGGGCCATCACCTGCGAAGTTGAACATGCACGCTGGATGGTGCCGCCGCACCATGCCATGTGGCTGCCCGGTAGGGTGTCGCACAGTAATCACGCGACTCCCAACGCGCAGCTCTGCTTTTTATTTATCGAACCCTGGTCGGTGGTGATGCCGGAACATTGCTGCACGTTGAAGATCTCGCCGCTGGTGCGCGAGCTGATTATGACGCTTGCCGCACGAACGCCGACGCAGCGACGCCAGCCTGCTACGCAGCGGCTGGTGCAGGTGCTGTTTGATGAGTTGCCGGATCAACCGCAGATGCAGTTGCAGCTTCCTGTTTCCGCGCATCTGAAGATCCGCCAGATGGTCGATCATATGGAGGCCAGCCCGGCTGAGCGGCAAACGCTGGCGCAGTGGGCACAGATTTTCGCCATGAGCGAGCGTAACCTGGCGCGGCTGGTGGTTCGGGAGACGGGCCTCAGTTTTCGTCGCTGGCGGCATCAGATGCAGTTGATCCTCGCCCTGCAACTGCTGATTAGCGGCCAGTCCGTACAGCAAGCCGCCCAGACGCTGGGGTACGACTCGACCACGGCATTCATTACCATGTTCAAAAAGGGGTTGGGTCAGACGCCGGGGCGTTATCTGGCCACACTCGGCGCAGAGTAATATTTTCTGCTCTCTATTCCCTTGTGTTTATAAGGTCTTAAAAGGTTTGTTCTGTGGAGTGATGGTGGATAAGGGATTTATATGGTGAATCTGTTTTTAATAATATTTTCAGATAATCAATGCACTTTTTGATATTTGTCTGATGAATGGGGTTATGTGACTTTAGCGCTGAAATCACCACAATAACAGGGCATAAGGATAAGCATGGCAACTACATTACACACAAAAATCACCGCGCTCAGCGCGCTGACACTCCTTTCCGCACTCTCATTTGCTGCGCATGCCGACAAACTGGCGGATATCAAAGCCGCTGGTGTCGTCAAAGTGGCGACCTTCGACGCCAACCCGCCGTTTGGCGCAATTGATCCGAAATCGCACGATATCGTCGGTTATGACGTCGATTTTGCTAAAGCGCTGGCGAAAAGCCTTGGGGTGAAACTGGAGCTGGTCGCGACCAACCCGGCGAACCGCATTCCGCTGTTACAATCCGGCAAGGTGGATCTGATTGTTGCAGATATCACCATCACCCCGGAACGCGCGCAGGTGATTGACTTCTCCACGCCGTATTTTGTTACCGGCCAGCAGTTCCTCGTCCCGGCAACGGCTGCCGATAAACTGGATTCCTACAGCAAAGCGCGTATCGGCGCAGTGAAAGGCACTACCGGAGAGCAGGCGCTGCACCAGCGCTTCCCGCAATCCCGCGTGCTGGCCTATGACGATATCCCACTGGCGCTGACCGCGCTGCGTAATGGCAACGTACAGGCGATTACACAAGACAGCACCATTCTGGCCGGGTTACTGGCGGAAGCGCCGGATAAAGCGAAATTTAAAATCCTGCCGGATCTGCTGTCGAAAGAGGAGATTGGCGTTGGGGTGGGTAAAGGTGAAACCGCGCTGCTGAAAGCGGTGAATGATGAACTGGTGAACCTTGAGAAGAGCGGCGACGCGGCAAAAATCTACGATACCTGGTTTGGCCCGCAAACCAAAACTCCGGCTCCACGCAGCTTTAAAATAGAAGCGAAGTAATATGCTGTCAGGTCTGTTTTCCGCCTCTGTGGCTCCCGCCACGGAGGCGTTTCCCGTGCAAAAAGGAACGGTGACATTTCGCGGCGTCACAAAACGCTATGGCGATAATGTTGTGCTGAATGGCATTGATTTACAGGTCGCCGCTGGTGAAGTGCTGGCCGTGTGCGGCCCCTCTGGCTCCGGCAAATCGACCCTGATCCGCCTGATCAACCAGCTTGAAACCCTGAGCAGCGGCGAGATTGAGGTTGATGGCCAACCGACCAGCACGCTCTCCGGGCGCGCGCTGCGCGGACTGCGTCGCCATGTCGGTTTCGTCTTTCAGCAATTCAATCTCTATGCGCACCTCAACGCGCTGGACAATATCACGCTGGCGCTGCGGCACATTCACGGTAAAAGTGCCGGTGACGCGCAGGCTATCGCGCTGGCGCTCCTGGCGCGGGTGGGGTTGCAGGATAAAGCGCATCACTTTCCCTCGCAGCTCTCCGGCGGGCAGCAGCAGCGGGTGGCGATCGCCCGCACGCTGGCTGCCGATCCGCATATCATTCTGTTCGACGAGCCCACCTCGGCGCTGGATCCAGAGATGATTGGCGAGGTGTTGCAGGTGATGAAATCGCTGGCGCACAGTGGCATCACGCTGATTGTTGTTACCCACGAGATGCAGTTTGCCCGTGAAATTGCCGATCGGGTGATCTTTATCGACGGCGGCGAGATCCTGGAACAGGCGGCACCGGCACAGTTCTTCTCCGCGCCGCAACACCCCCGAGCGCAGCGTTTCCTGCAAAAAGTGCTCAACCCGCTGCACGCGGATAACAAGGAGTTGTGATGGCGCTGCATCTCGACTGGGCGGGCGTGCTGACCGGGCAGCCCGCGCAATGGATCGTCTCCGGTTTTCTCACCACCATTTGGGTCACTATCGCCGGTATGTTGCTGGCGACGGCGCTGACGGTACTGCTGCTGGCGTTGCGGTTGACCGGTGGCAAAGTGAGGCGTGGAGCGGTGGCGGTGTGGGTTTCGCTGTTTCGCAACACGCCTTTGCTGGTGCAGTTACTGTTCTGGTATTTCGCCGCCTGGAACCTGCTGCCGCTGAGTTTTCGCCAGTACGTCAATGACGACCATGCATTCAGCATTCTGCCGGGTAATGTCTGGTGGTTTACCCCGGAATTTCTCTCCTCCGCCTGGGCCTTAGGGCTGTTTACCGCCGCATTTCTGGTGGAAGAGATTCAGGCCGGGCTACACGCGGTACCGCGCGGGCAAATTGAAGCGGCCGAGTCGCAAGGGTTCAGCCCGCTGGCGCTGTTTCGCTGGGTGCTGTTGCCGCAGGGGTTGCACAATGCCTGGCAACCGGTGGTGGGGCAATATCTCAACCTGATGAAACTCTCCTCGCTGGCCACCGGGATTGGCCTTGGCGAACTGACCTACCAGACCCGACAGATCGAAAGTTACAACGCGCATGCGCTGGAAGCGTTTGCCATTGGCAGCGCGCTCTATCTGCTGCTGGGGCTGGTGATGAGCGTGCTGTTCAATGGGGCGCAAAGCTGGCGAATTCTACGCCGCGCGGCGGGAGGGCAGCATGATCGCTAACGTTACGGTTATCACCGATAACCTCGATTATCTGTTGTGGGGGCGAGCAGCCCAGGGAGAACCGGGCGGGGTATTGCTCTCATTGCTGATGACCTTTGGCGCGGCGGCGCTGGCCTTTCCCGGCGGCGTGCTGCTGGCCTGTTGCGCCTGGCGCTTTCGCGGCTTGCCGCGCAGGGTACTGTTTCTGTGGGCAGAGATTATCCGCGGCATTCCGCTGATCTTCGTGATTTTCTGGCTGTGGTTTTTACTGCCGTGGCTGACAGGAACGGATCTGCCTGGCGCGGTGACCGTAACGCTGGCGCTGGCGTGGTTTACCTCGGCATCGGTAATGTATTCGACGCTGGCGGCGCTGGGCGCGTTGCCAGACGGCCAGTACGAAGCGGCGCTGAGCAGTGGTTTTAGCAGCGCGCAAACCCTGCGGCTGGTACTGCTGCCACAAGCGTTACGCAATGCGCTGCCCTCATACGTGGGGTTGCTGGTCGCGCTGCTGAAGGACACCTCGCTGGCATTTATCGTCAACGTGCCGGAGCTGACCACCGTAGCCGGGCAGGTGAATAACCGGGTGCAGGTCTATCCTGCGGCGTTGTTTATCTTTACCGGTCTGGTCTACTACCTGCTGTGCAGCGCGCTGGAGTTTGCCGTCAAACGCCACCAGCGTCGTTATTCACTGCCGACCAATTAGCAGCGACACCAGCCCGGCAGCAATCAGTGGCCCGACCGGAACGCCCCGGAACAGGGCCACACCCAGCACGGTGCCAACCAGCAGCCCTGCCACCAGCGACGGCTGCGTACTCATTAATGTCACGCCGCGCCCGCCGAGCCACGAGACAAAAATACCCACCGCAATGGCCACCAGCGACTTCCAGTTGACGAAGGAGTGCAACAGGGTGGACGGCGGCAGCGAGCCGCTGGCAATCGGCGCCATCACGCCAATCGTCAGAATAATAATCCCCACCGTCAGCCCCTGTTTTTCTATCCACGGAAAGAAGGTGTTCAGCGGCGTGATGCGGACAATAATCAGCACCAGAATGGAAACGGCGACAGTGGTGTTGTGGCTGACAAATCCCAGCGCGGCGAGCGCGAGCAAAATAAACAGCGTGCTATCAAACATGCAGAGGTTCCTTGCCAAAAAAAGAAGCCTGTTCACTCTACGCATAAATGGATGATGAGGCAGGCTTTTTTCTTTCGTACGGCTAATTTCGGGCAGTTGCCAGAACATTTTTTACGCAAGTTCTGGCAATCTGTCATGAATCAGTCATGTTCGGCGCTTATCAATAGCGCATCGCCCGGTGAAATTTCAGGCAATTGCGAGCCGCCATCATGCCATCAGATATCTATATTCTTACCACACTGTTTACGACGCTGGCCGTTGGGCTGGTGATCTGCGTGTTAATACTGGAACGCTCGGAGTGGTAACCGGCCCATTACGCGGACAGACGGCGGAAATCGACAATTTCCGGCTGCGCAATGCGCAGGTAATCTTGTGTATCCATAATCACTGATTTTTCCAGCAGACCGGCGTTGAAGGCGATATCGTCAAAGCGCTGAAACAGCACCGGGTCGGCCACCAGATGCAGATCCGGATGAAAGCTAAACGGCGGAATCGCGCCGAAGACGCAGGCGGTGAGCTGCTCCACCTCCAGCGGACTGGCCAGCGAGGCTTTCAGACCACCAAAATGGTGCGCCAGACGGCTGAGATCGGCTTGCAGGTCGGCGGCCAGGATCGCCAGCACATGCTTTTTCACACCGTTACCTTTAATTTTGCACACCAGCGCTTTAGCGCCCTGACCCAGGGCGGTGCCGCGAATTTCACTGACCGCTTCGCATTTACCGACGGCGTCGTGCTCGACTACCTGAAAACGTGCTTGCTGCTGTTCCAGCAGGGTCAACAGATGTTGATGGACGTCGCGGCTGGCAATCTCAGACATGATCTCTCCCAATAACAAACAGTAAGAGTGAAAGCATAATCCACCCGCCGGACGATGAGAATAAAAAAGCCGCCCTGAAGGGCGGCGAAAAAATACAAGCACTACAAACAACGCTTTGTGTGTACTGTTTATTTTTTTTGCAAAAGGTAGCTGTTTTCAAAGCCCGGAACGCTACCAATAACGTCGAATCCGTTAAAGAAGCCGCCTGCGCGCAGCAGGTCAACTGCGGGTCCGACTTCCGGAGAGTAGATGAAGTCGCGATAATCATCGAAGACAATAAATCCACCGCTAACCACGGTTGGCGCATACAGCAGGAAATCGGTAAGAACGTGCTCTTTCAGGTGGCCGCCGTCAATATGCAGCAGAATGGTTTTCGGCGCCAGCGCCATTACCCGTTCAATACTGTGCTGCGAATAGCCGCGTATCAGCGTGACTTCCGGGAAAATATGCTCGTGGTAGAAACCCAGTTCCAGAGGCTGGTTCGTCAATTCCATCGGGTCGATGCTGATAATGCGGCGGTTACCCTGGCAGAGGGCGTTCATAAAGGCGCTGGATTTGCCTTTCCAGACGCCGATTTCAATAATATCGCCAGCGGCGTTGGCATTATTCACTAACCAGCAGAGATAACCGAGCAGCTTAACGTGGTCGTGAAAAGAGAGTTCCCGGCGCGGCATCGCTTTTTCAGCGGGCAGGATGGCCTGTGCTTGCACGAAGGCTTCTCCCAGATCGTCCCAGACGGTATCAATAATCCCTTTTATTTCAGGGTTCTGTACAAATACTTTTAAGTCCTCAAGGTCGATCATGCGCACGGTTCCTGTCAATTTGTCTTTCGCGACGAAAGAGAACGCCACGATTTGTCGTGCGTAAAATGTGCCACATTTCTTTGCTCACAAGGGGTGAAATAGCCGCGCTTTTGTAGGGCAATTCGTGGATTAGCTCCGCGCAAGCGGAATCAGAAGGGTTTGCGGGAAAGAACGCGCCTGAGGAGAATCAGCCAGCCGGGCGGGCCTGACTGGCTGATATGTGTGGTTAATTCCCTGATGTTGCCGTTTGCTTGTGAAACAGTTCACGAAATACCGGGTAGATATCTTCCTGATCGCGGATATGCTGGATGGCGAAGTTATCGAACATCGTTTGCAGATGTTCGTACTCGCGCCACAGCGTCTGGTGCGCCCGGCGGGTGATCTCAATGTAGCTGTAGTAACGCACCACTGGCAGGATTTTCTTCGCCAGGATTTCGTGACACAGCGGTGAGTCGTCCGCCCAGTTATCGCCGTCCGACGCCTGCGCAGCATAGATGTTCCACTGTGCCGGGTCGTAACGCTCTTTGACCACTTCATCCATCAGTTTCAGGGCGCTGGAAACGATAGTGCCGCCCGTTTCCTGCGAGTAGAAGAACTCATGCTCATCCACTTCTTTTGCCTGCGTATGATGGCGGATATAGACCACTTCGACGTTTTTATAGGTCCGGCTCAGGAACAGATAGAGCAGGATGTAAAAACGTTTGGCCATATCTTTGGTGGCCTGATCCATCGAGCCGGAGACGTCCATCAGGCAAAACATCACCGCCTGACTGGAAGGTTCCGGGCGTTTTTCGTAGTTTTTGTACCGTAAATCAAAGGTGTCGATAAACGGCACACGCTCGATTTTTGCGCGCAGCTCCGCAATCTCTTTACGTAAACGCTCCTCTTCAAGTAACTGTGCCGGTTCGCTTTTCTCCACCGTTTCGAGACTATTTTCCAGTTCGCGCAATTCACGGCGTTTACCGGCAGTCATCGCGGTTCGACGGGCGAGCGAATTTTGCAGCGATCGCACGACGCTGATATTCGCCGGTACACCGTTGGAGGTGTAGCCAGCGCGGTGCGTTTTAAATTCATTAAGCTGCCGTTGCTGGTTTTGTTTCAGGTTCGGCAGCGCCAGATCCTCAAACAGCAGATCGAGATACTCATCTTTGGAGATCTGGAAGACGAATTCATCCTGGCCTTCGCCGTCAGGGCTGGCTTCACCCTGGCCGCTACCGGAACCGCCACCGCCGCCTTGCGGGCGTTCGATACGGTCGTTTTGCACAAAATGATCGTTTCCCGGATGCACGCGATGACGTAAGCCGCCGCGCCCCTGATGAAACATCGGTTCGCTGATATCTTCCGTTGGGATGGAGACAGACTCGCCGTTCTCCACGTCGGTCACCGAGCGTTTGTTAATGGCTTCGGAAATCGACTGTTTTATTTGTGCTTTATAACGGCGTAAAAATCGCTGGCGGTTAACCGTGCTTTTGTTTTTGCCGTTCAGACGTCGGTCAATGAACCAGGTCATTAGTGCCTCCCGCTGCGAATGCCAACTTTGCAACAGGCCGCGCGCAGGGCGCGGCCCGATCGTTGTTATGATGATTTACGAACACGCAGATACCATTCGCAGAGCAGGCGAACCTGCTTGCGGGTGTAGCCTTTTTCCATCATACGATCGACAAAGTCGTCATGCTTTTTCTGCTCGTCGGTTGAGGTTTTGGCATTAAACGAAATGACCGGCAAAAGCTCTTCGGTATTCGAGAACATTTTCTTCTCGATGACCGTGCGCAGTTTTTCGTAACTGGTCCAGTTCGGGTTGCGGCCATTGTTGTTGGCGCGGGCGCGCAGCACAAAATTGACGATTTCGTTACGGAAATCTTTCGGGTTGCTGATCCCTGCCGGTTTCTCGATTTTTTCCAGTTCCGCGTTCAGGGATTCACGGTCAAACAACTGGCCGGTATCCGGGTCGCGATACTCCTGATCCTGGATCCAGAAATCCGCATAAGTGACATAACGGTCGAAAATGTTCTGCCCATATTCGGAGTAGGATTCCAGGTACGCCGTCTGGATCTCTTTGCCGATAAACTCGGCATATTTCGGGATCAGATAGCCTTTCAGGAACTCCAGGTAACGCTCGGCCAGCTCTTGCGGGAACTGCTCGCGCTCAATTTGCTGCTCCAGTACGTAGAACAGATGCACCGGGTTGGCCGCCACTTCCACATGATCGAAGTTAAACACGCGGGAGAGGATCTTAAAGGCGAAACGCGTCGACAGACCGTTCATCCCTTCATCGACCCCGGCGTAGTCGCGATACTCCTGGTATGATTTGGCTTTCGGATCGGTATCTTTCAGGCTTTCACCATCGTAGACCCGCATTTTCGAGTAGATGCTCGAGTTTTCCGGCTCTTTCAGACGCGACAGGATCGAGAAACGCGCCAGTGTTTCCAGCGTGCCCGGCGCGCATGGCGCATGGGACAGCTCACTGTGATTGAGCAGTTTTTCGTAAATTTTCATCTCTTCCGAGATGCGCAGGCAATAAGGCACCTTGACGATGTAAACACGGTCAAGAAATGCTTCGTTGTTTTTGTTGTTACGGAACTGCACCCATTCCGATTCGTTCGAGTGGGCGAGGATAATGCCGTTAAACGGCAGGGCGGATATGCCTTCCGTACCGTTATAGTTCCCCTCCTGCGTGGCGGTCAGCAGTGGGTGCAGCACCTTGATCGGTGCTTTGAACATTTCGACGAATTCCATGACCCCCTGGTTTGCCCGGCACAGCGCGCCGGAATAACCGTAAGCATCCGGATCGTTTTGCGCGTGGTTTTCCAGCTTGCGGATATCCACTTTACCCACCAGCGCGGAGATGTCCTGGTTGTTTTCATCACCCGGTTCAGTTTTGGCGATGGCGATCTGTTCCAGAATCGACGGCCATACTTTGACCACACGGAATTTGCTGATGTCGCCGCCGAATTCGTGCAGACGTTTGGCGGCCCACGGCGACATGATGGTGCCGAGATAGCGACGCGGAACGTTGTACTCTTTCTCAAGGATCTGCGCATCTTCCTGCGGGTTAAACAGGCACAAAGGATGGTCGTTTACCGGGCTGCGTTCGCCATTGGCGCTCAGCACGTAAATCGGCACCCGTTGCATTAAGGATTTCAGCCGTTCAGCCAGCGACGATTTCCCGCCGCCCACCGGACCGAGTAAATAGAGAATCTGCTTCTTCTCTTCCAGACCCTGAGCGGCATGTTTGAGGTACGAGACAATCTGTTCTATTGCCTCTTCCATGCCATAGAATTCTTCAAATGCCGGGTAGCGTCCAATGACCCGGTTCGAAAAGAGACGGGAAAGCCGTGGCTCCTGGGCGGTGTCTACCATCACAGGTTCACCTATAGCCATCAGCAGCCTTTCAGCGGCGTTAGCATAGGCACTACGATCTTGCTTACAGATAGCAAGAAACTCCTGCAAAGTGAACTCTTCGTCCTTGGCAGCTTCATAACGCTGGCGATAGTGATCGAATATATTCATGGCATGCCGTCCTTTCTTAATCTGTGGGAACATTACAGCTATCAGTTTTTCCACTTTTAGCGTCGCAAACCAACGGGATAAAAAATCTGCTCCGTCCTATCTGTTATGAGCGTGTATCCGTCTTTGATCAAGTTATCGCTGGAGACGATTCTGATGGCAGGAGGGTGTTTTTTACTCATTATTTAGATTAAATATCTGTCTAATTTGATTTATACAGATTTTTTATGATTGATAGCGGGTTTTTGCGTTGGAAAATGCCAACATTTCGCACCGGGCGAATGTTGGTAAATTTTTACAGGATGTGCGGAATCGCAAGTATAGAAAAAGTGACGCCGTCATGGTCACTTCGTCTCAGTACAAAGATGAGCGACAATATTAACTACGTGAGCAGTGTGAAACGATGATGACAGAGGGGCGTTTTTTCGTTGTTAAGACGAAAAAAAGCTCCTGGCGATAATGCCTGGAGCCTTTGAATATCATAAAGCCCGTGTGATTAGCCGCGGTGCTCTTCAACGTAACGTGCTAAATCGGCGGGCGTTTTCAGCACGGTGGCGACTTCCGTCGGCGGGATCATGCAGCCGTAAACGTCCTGCACTTCCAGAACCATATCTACCGCGAGAATGGAGTCGAGAATATCGGACTCGATCAGCTCATCATGAAAGCCCACCTTGCGGGACAGAATCTTTTCAAACAGCGCGAGAATTTCTTGTTCCATTGTCTTTTCCTGTGTAATCAGTTGCTGCGGGCGTGGCTGTCCAGCAGTTTACGGTCGATTTTACCGTTAGGGTTCAACGGCAAAGCGTCCTGGATAATGATTTGCGACGGCACCATGTATGATGGCACCACCTGTGAAAGTGAATGTTTGATAGCGTCAGGTGCCAGTTTTGTTACGCAGAACGCCGCGATACGCAGCACGCCGCCGCCCGTTTTCATCAACGGCAATACGACCGCCTCACGAATGCCGGACATCGCCAGCAGGCGGTTTTCAATCTCGTTGATTTCAATGCGGTAGCCGTTGAGTTTGATCTGGCTGTCATTACGTCCCTGGCAGTAAAGAAGCCCATCTTCATAGCCGAGATCGCCCGTTTTATAGCCGCGCCATGCTTCGCCTTCCCGGCGCAGCAATTTTTCTGCATTCTCCTGCGGCAGGCCGAGATAGCCGCGCATCACGTTTTTGCCCCAGATTATCAGCTCACCCTCTGCAGTAATCTCCATTCTGGATTCCGGCATCATGGTGCCGATCGGCAGCAGGTCGTTCTCGCGGTTCACTATCTCATCGGTGATTTCAACCACGGTGGTGGCGATAGTCGCTTCGGTCGGACCATAGGAGTTGAGGATTTTGGCGTGCGGAAAACGGCGGCGCAGCTGTTTAACCAGTGCTTTGTTGAGCACCTCGCCGATAAATATAAACACGCCAAGCGTCGGTAAAAAGTCGCTATTGAACTGCGGCGAGAGCAATTTCTGGTAGGCGAAAGAGGGGGTGGAAACCCAGACTGAGACAGCATTATTTTTCAGCCGGGTGAGCCAGTCTTCCGCCGCGATATCCTCTTTGGCATTCAGCACAATGTGGCCGCCTGTTGCCAGATTCGCCAGCAATGGAATCAACGAGAGATCGAAACTGAACAGTGCGTGGTTCATCAGCACCGGCACTTGCGGCAACGCGAAATCCTGGCTCACCCACTGCATAAAATGCCACACGCTTTCCCGCCCGATCTGCACGCCCTTCGGTTTACCAGTACTACCAGAAGTAAACATGATATAGGCGAGATCCGGTTCTGCCAGCGGCTGGCCGACTTCACCGGTTGGCACAAACTGCCGGGTCGCTACGTCGTAGTAGTACGGCGCGCTGGCGAGGTGGCAAATCTCCTTCAGCCTTTCCTGGGGGTAAATGCAGTCTACCGGAATATAGGGAATGTTATGGAGCAGGCAGCTATAGATTGCCACCGCGAATTCCGCCTGCTGGTGGCCATATAACACCACTGGCGTTCCTGCCGGTGGCTGGCAACGCTGATAGCGCTGTAACCACTCTGTTACCGCCACAGAGAGTTGTTGCCAGGTTAATGTTTCATCGCTGCCGCTGATCGCTAACTGATGCGGACGAGCAGGATCGAGTAATGCTGCACGCAGGAAATCCTGGAGCGCCTGGAGATCAGAGTGAAGATTCATAGGGGAGACATTCCGCTAAAAATGTAAAGGGATACCGCAGCGCTTGCGAGCGTTAACAGGCGTCCCAAAAAGAGCATCACGGGGTATTGCAACCAACGGTTCAGTGCCGGGCTGCGCTTCGCTGACCATTGCAACATGTTGTGTGCAACTGAAATGGCGCCAAACAGAGCGCCGCTAATGACATAGTGCCGTTCGAGCCCGTTCCATGCCCCCATACAAAACAGCGTGCAGAAAATACCAATATTCTGCGCCAGCGTTTTGTTCTGACGGAAAAAGTCGAGCTTCATTAAATTCATATAAATCGGCATAAAGACCACATCGCGTAACCATTCAGACAGACTGATATGGAAACGGCGCCAGAAATCCTGTGGATTTTTCGCCAGAATGGGCATATTGAAATTTGCCGGAATATTAAGACCAAACAAACGTGCGGCGCCGATTGCCATATTGCTGTAACCGGCAAAATCAAAATAGAGATAGGCGCTATAGGCCAGCGACATAACAATGCCAACACTTAAGGTAAACGGACGATGGCTCCACGACTGAATGACCAGGTTATCGATCAGCATGGCAAATAAGAATTTCTGGATAATGCCGGTAAAAATGCGTTCTGCGGCAACGAGAAATTGCTCACGTGTCAACGTAAATAGCGGTTTATTAATATCTGTGATCCATGTTCGCCAGCGATACATCGGACCGGCCAGAATAATAAACGGCATAAACAGGTAACAGAAATAATGTAAAACATTGTTGCCATCTTTTTTGTTGCGGTAGAGCAGGACATCAATGGCGCGGAAGGTCATAAAAGATAAGCCAATCATTCCCCAGTGATTATTTAAATGTAATTTCACCGCGAACAAAGGCAGCAGGGTTAAACTTACCGCTTGCCAGGTTTTTAACCAGCCTTTCTCTTTTAAGGTCACGAGAACATAAAAACTGAGGAATACCGCAACAGGGACAATGTAATCACCCTGAAATATATATCCCCAGCCGAATGCCGCCAGCACGGAAAAAGCGGATAAATAAGTTAACCGGTAACGCAACACCCGGTTAACCAGCGCAAACAGCAACGCCGAAGAAAAGAGAAAGAAGAAAAAGGTTCCGGAGCTGTACATCATTCATTCCTTAGAACTTTTGATATTCAAAGTGCACTTTTAAATTCATGCTTTCATCAACAGAGGACCACGCGATAATGGTGACCGCCAGTAAGAGGTAAAGGAAAAACAGGCGAATAGCGTATTTCATCATTTAAAACTCTCAACAATAAAGCGGTCCATCGGAACCCATGCGAGGTCGGTAGGATGCAGGCGATCCCAGTTCCAGCCGTTCTGATAGGGCATTGAATACATATCAAGATACGGGATCTGATTTTCTTTCAGAATGGCCGTCGTCTGTATTACTGCAGGCTGTACGAGTTCGGGGTTTTGCACCGCGCGCCGGTTAATCGCATCGATAATGACTACCACCTGGACGTGGTGTTCTTTCAGCAACTGGATCATGGCGCGAAACGCTTTCATTTGTTCGGGTTCAACGGGCGAGTCGTCCCACACTTCCGGTTTTTCGCCCGGTTCATAGACAGTTTTATCCATCCACAAGGTATCGGCGCTTTCCTGACGCGCTTCGTTCAGTTTGCGGGCATGAGCCAGTTCGCGATCCCAATCCGGTGTGATGGCAACGGCAGGTTGCACCGGCCAGGGCCGCGCAGGTGAAGGGACAATATGCAGCATCGCCAGCCAGTCGTTTTTTATCAGCGTGCAAAAATTGTCAAACTCATAACTGACTTCTTGCCAGATATTGTCCAGGTCCCAGCCAGAGATTTTCATTTGTGCAAACGTTAAATGGCTGGTTTCCTTTTTATCTATTTTGCGCAAGTAATTGACCAAAAATGGGCGAGTCTGTTCATCCTGCATTAATGGATTAAATACGGGCGCCGGGAAATTGTTAGCGAAAATAGTGGGAGGCACACCAGTAGAATAAAAGCTGTCGGGGGCCAGTAGTAAAACCACTTTACTGTTTGCGTTAAGGGAATCTTTAAAGCGTGACAGCAAAAGAAAATGGGTGATGCTGTCATCAAAACTGTCGCCAAATGCAACTACATTACGATGTAAATCATTGTTCAGATAATTATATACAGCGTAAGGCTCATCTTCAGAGGTGGCTACCTCCGATGCACCAATGAAAAAAATCGCATTGCCCTGTAATGCATGGGAAATAGTCGCTATTTTTTCCGCCTGTTCTTTTGTCGTTCCGTCCATAGATTCGATCAGCGGCTGGAATTTAAGCGGCGGGGCATAACTGTTCATCAGTGGATGAATACAAAGGAACAGGACGGCAAGAAGTGCCATCAGGATATGTAGGCAAAAAGTATTTTTGATTTTCATTATAAACGTGAAATTACTTGATGTTCTTATGTTTCAAAATTGTTGTTTTTTTAAGGTCACAGACAAAGGAAACTTTGTTTCCGCGACACTATATACCAGCCGCAGGGGAATGATGAGTATTGCCGTGTAACAGTATGTACAGCGCGTCATTTATCGCCAGTAATTCCAGAAACGGCTCACCGCAGTTTTGCTGAGCCGGGGGCAGCAGCGTTTTGTCACACCGGATATGCCAGGCGAGGCGTTATGAACAGTTAGCGTCTTTTTTGTAATGCTCAGGTAAAAAAATTTGGGTAGGATGTCGTGGGCGGTTAAACTTCTTGCGCCAATTATTTGACTACAGGAAAGAAAGGACTGTGACCAAACTCAAACTCCTGGCACTGGGTGTGCTGACTGCAGGTTCCGCTTTTGCGGCGAATGCAGAAAATACCTTTTCCCTGGGCGCTGGTGTCGGCGTCGTGGAAACGCCGTACAAACAGTATGACAGGGATGTACTGCCGATTCCGGTGATCACCTATGAAGGCGATGATTTCTGGTTTCGTGGCATCGGTGGCGGCTACTATCTGTGGAATGATGATGCGGATAAGCTGTCGATTACGGCCTACTATTCACCGTGGCAGTTTAAACCGAAAGACAGTGATAACAATCAGTTACGCCAGTTAGATCGCCGTAAGGCGACCATGATGGCGGGGCTATCGTATATTCACAACACGCCGTATGGTTTCCTGCGCACCACGCTTGCTGGCGATGTGCTGGATAACAGCAACGGTATCACCTGGGATGCTGCGTGGTTGTACGCATACCACAACGGCGGTCTGACGGTGACTCCGGGGATTGGTGTTGAGTGGAATAGCGACAACCAGAATGAGTACTATTATGGCGTCTCCGCTTCTGAAGCGCGTCGCAGCGGTTTAAACAGCTACGATCCAGACAGTAGCTGGAACCCGTATCTTGAGCTGAGCGTCAGCTACCGCCTGACCGATAGCTGGAGCATCTACGGCACCGGCCGCTATACCCATCTGTCGGATGAAATAAAAGACAGTCCGATGGTGGATAAATCCTGGGCGGGTTTGTTATCCACGGGTGTCACCTACCGTTTCTGATTGTGCATTTGAATAGCGTAATCTGTGCATTAAAACAGGGCCTTTGGCCCTGTTTTGTTTTACGGTGGTGCATTTATCGCAGGGGGAGAAGATGGCAGAGAAAAACATCGTTTTTACCGGTAACGCAACGCTACCCGCGATCGGCCAGGGCACCTGGTACATGGGTGAAAATTCACGCATGCGGACAAAAGAAGTGGATGCGCTACGTGCGGGCATCGATCTGGGGCTGACGCTGATTGATACCGCCGAAATGTACGCGGAAGGTGGTGCTGAAGAGGTGGTCGGCGAAGCACTACAGGGCGGTTTGCGCGATAAGGCGTTTCTGGTTTCCAAAGTTTATCCGTGGAATGCGGCGGGTAAAAAAGCGATCGCGGCCTGTGAAGCGAGTTTGCGTCGCCTGAAAACCGATGTGCTCGATCTCTATCTGCTGCACTGGCGTGGCAACTACTCGCTTGCTGAAACGGTAGAGGTGATGGAAACGCTGATGCAGCAGGGCAAAATCCGCCGCTGGGGCGTCTCTAACCTCGATTACAGCGATATGCAGGAACTTTCCCGCGTCAGCGGCGGTGAGGCTTGCGCTACCGATCAGGTGCTGTATCACCTCGGCTCCCGCGGGATTGAATTCGATTTACTGCCCTGGTGCCAGCAGCAGGCGATGCCTGTAATGGCGTATTGTCCGCTGGCGCAGGCCGGGCGTCTGCGGGATGGTTTACTGGAAAGCCGTGTGGTGCAGGATATTGCCCATGCGCACCGCGCCAGCGCGGCGCAAATTCTGCTGGCGTGGGTTATCAGTCATCAGGGGGTGATGGCAATACCCAAAGCGGCGAGCGTGGCGCACGTCGAGGAAAATGCGGCAGCGTTGAAAATCGTGCTCAGTGCGGATGATTTGGCGCGACTCGATAATGCGTTTCCGGCGCCCAACCGTAAAACACCGCTCGATGTTGTGTAATAACGTGCCTTAACCCTCTCCCGGCGGGAGAGGGTAGGCAGCGGATCAGCGTTTAACCACGCGGATGCTCTGTGCCAGGCGGGACGGTTTTTCGGCGGTCGCTTTTTGCGCGACGGTCGCATTGACTGATTCCACGCAGACAAAGGTTTTATAACCATCGTCCGGCATGTCGGCCATGCTGACGGAGAGCGCCGGACCCGGGTTCCAGGCCACCACGTTGGCGTTATGGCTGTGAGTCACTTCAATCGTGCGGTTCAGCGCGGCATCATGAATCAGACTGCAACCTTCAGCATTCAGATAGACGCGATCGGTACGATCCGGGAAGGTTTGTACGCCATCGGCCAGCACATCTTCTTTTGCGTCATTCACTTTGTCGATAAAGCGATCGCCCAGGCCGCTCACTTTCACCGCGGCGATATCACCAACGTTGAAATAGGTGTGCAGGGCGGAGGTGGTTTCAAACTCACCGTGGGCTTCCAGTTCAATTTCACAGGTTGCGCCCAGTTTATAACGTGCATACAGAGTAAAGTCGTGCGGCCAGAATTTGCGCGAGGCATCGCTGCTTTGCAGTTCAAAAGTCAGTACCACGCCGCTTGCATCTTCGTTGTGCGCTTTCAGCGTCCACGGCAGATTGCGCGCAAAACCGTGCGCAGGCAGGCCTTGCTGTTTTGCCGGGCCAAACCACGGCCAGCACACCGGAATACCGCCACGGATTGCGATGCCATCTTTAAACGGGGTGTTGCCGCTCAGCCACAGGACTTCCTGTTCGCTCTGCGGTTTCCAGGAGAGCAGATGTGCGCCCTGTAAGGTAAAGGCGGCTTTAACCTGCGGATGTTCAACGACTAACACATCCAGTTCGTCCATTTTACGGCGGGTAAGCGTTGGGGTAATTTTTTCGAGTACCGGAAGTGCAAAAATTTTTGTAATCATTAACGCAATCCTCTGTCTTGAAAACAAAAAAAAGAGCGACCGAAGTCGCTCTTTCAGATCATGTTCTCATCTCAACTTATTTGGAGATGTGAGCGATCAGGTCCAGAACTTTGTTAGAGTAGCCAGTTTCGTTGTCGTACCAGGAAACCAGTTTCACGAAGTTGTCGTTCAGTGCGATACCAGCTTTAGCATCGAACACGGAAGTGCAAACTTCACCGTTGAAATCGGTAGATACAACGTCGTCTTCGGTGTAACCCAGAACGCCTTTCATCGGGCCTTCAGAAGCGGCTTTGATGGCTTTCTTGATTTCTTCGTAAGACGCTGCTTTTTCCAGACGAACTGTCAGGTCAACAACAGATACGTTCGGAGTCGGAACGCGGAACGCCATACCAGTCAGTTTGCCGTTCAGTTCCGGCAGTACTTTACCTACAGCTTTAGCAGCACCGGTAGAGGACGGGATGATGTTCTGGGATGCGCCGCGGCCGCCGCGCCAGTCTTTGTGAGACGGGCCATCAACGGTTTTCTGAGTTGCGGTGGTTGCGTGAACAGTGGTCATCAGACCTTCGATGATGCCGAAGTTGTCGTTGATAACTTTAGCCAGCGGAGCCAGGCAGTTGGTGGTGCAGGATGCGTTGGAAACGATGTCCTGGCCAGCATATTTGTCGAAGTTCGCGCCGCGAACAAACATCGGAGTGTTGTCTTTGGACGGACCAGTCAGAACCACTTTTTTCGCGCCAGCAGTGATGTGCTTACGAGCAGTTTCATCGGTAAGGAAGATACCGGTAGCTTCAGCAACAACGTCAACGCCGATTTCGTTCCATTTCAGGTTAGCCGGATCTTTCTCAGCAGTAACACGGATGGTTTTACCGTTAACAACCAGGTTGCCGTCTTTCACTTCTACGGTACCGTTGAAACGGCCGTGAGTGGAGTCATATTTCAGCATGTACGCCATGTAGTCAGCGTCCAACAGATCGTTGATACCAACGATTTCGATGTCAGAACGTTCCTGAGCAGCACGGAAAACAATGCGACCGATACGGCCAAAACCGTTGATACCTACTTTGATAGTCATATATTCCACCAGCTATTTGTTAGTGAATAAAAGGTTGGCTGTAAAATTACAAAAACCGTACGCAGCGTCAAGCGGAATCGTGTCAATCATTGCGACAAATCAATCCTCCGCATAACCTTTGTTCGACTGACTCGCCTCACTCTTCCTTTGAGCATCCTCCCCATATGGAGGCGCCGCGTGGGATTTTAAAGGTCAGACAGGATAAAAATGTGAAACGCATCACAATTACCTGGCTGCTTTATCGCAACTGCTAAGTTTAGAACAAAAGTTAGCACCCTAGTGTTAATGTTTTGTTAGAATCGTTGGAAAAAATGGTCTTACTTTTACCGCGAGATGTGAGCATATGGCGAATAATTCCTCCGAAGACGACCTGAAAAAAGAACTGACTGAAATGCAGTTTTATGTGACGCAAAATCACGGCACAGAACCCCCTTTTACGGGCCGTCTGCTGCATAACAAACGCGATGGCGTTTACCATTGCCTGGTGTGCGATGCTGCGCTGTTCAATTCCCAAACCAAGTACGATTCTGGCTGCGGCTGGCCGAGTTTTTTTGAACCGGTAAGTGAAGACGCGATCCGCTACATCAATGACTACTCCCACGGTATGCAGCGCATAGAAATTCGCTGCGGGAAATGTGACGCGCATCTGGGCCATGTCTTCCCGGACGGCCCGCAGCCGACCGGAGAGCGTTATTGCGTGAACTCCGCCTCGCTGAGTTTCATGGATGATGAAGACGGTAGCCAGACTCGTGGTTGAAAAATCGATTCAGCTATTATTCCACGGAGATGAGTAATATGGATCTCGAACAAATTGTTAACAGTATGACGCCAGAGATCTACCAGCGACTGGCGACGGCCGTTGAATTAGGAAAATGGCCAGACGGCGTGGCGCTGACGCCGGAGCAAAAAGAGAACAGCCTGCAATTGGTGATGTTATGGCAGGCGCGCAACAACACGCAGGCGCAGCACATGACCATCGACACCAACGGGCAGATGGTGATGAAAAGTAAACAGCAGTTGAAAGAGGATTTCGGCATTGCGCCGAAGCCGATCGCGACATTTAAGTCATAAGCGTCGCGCAATGCCAGAGGGGGGCTTCGCCTTATCTGGCCTGTAAAACTGTAAGCCGGACGGCAACAGCCGCCATCCGGCTTTGTCTCTCAGGCGTGTGTTTCCTGCCAGTCCGCCAATGTATAGAGCGTGGCACCTTCTACCGCCATCTCCATAAATGCCTGCGTGCTGTCCTGCGGCTGGATATTGACGCCGCGGCAGCCGTCGCTGATCACGCTGACCTCGTAGCCCAGTTGCAGCGCATCCAGCACGCTGAATTTGACGCAGTAGTCGGTGGCCAGCCCCAGCACGATTAACTCGCGAATACCGTGCTGTTGCAGCCAGCCATGCAGCGCCGTAGCTTTGCGGTGATCGTTATCGAAAAACGCACTGTAACTGTCGATGTTCGGATCTTCACCTTTGCGGAACACCTCATCAATAGCCTGCTGATTCAGTAATGGGTGCAGCGCAGCGCCGTCACTGTTCTGCACACAGTGATCCGGCCAGAACGTTTGCGCTAAGCCGTCCAGCTCGCCGGTGCTAAACGGCGCAACACCGTGCTGGCTGGCAAAGCTGCCGTGATCGGCGGGGTGCCAGTCCTGGCTTGCCAGTACCGCATCGCCACGGGATTTGCACCAGTCGATCAGGGTATTGGCAATATCCACGGTGCTGTCGCCTTCGGCCACGGCCAGCGCGCCGCCAGCGCAAAAATCATTCTGGATATCGACCAACAGCAGAGCACGTTGCGTCATACAAGCCTCCTCATTCATCCGGCGTCAGTTCACCCCGCAGATTTTGCATCATGGCGGTACGGATCGCGTCCGCATCAAGCTGCTGGCTCAGCAGGTAGTGCAGTTTGGTCAGCGTGGCTTCGACGGTCATATCCGCGCCGCCAATCACCCCGGCATGGGCGAGAGCGTTGCCGGTGGCGTAGCCACCCATATTCACCTTGCCGGACATACATTGTGTCAGGTTAACCACCACGATGCCGCGCGCGCTGGCATCCTGCAAGGCTTTCAGGAACTCGCTGTTTTGCGGCGCATTTCCCACACCATAGGAGCGCAGAATCAATGCTTTTACCGGCTGAAGCAGGAAATTACGCACCACATCGGCGGAGATCCCCGGATAAATCGTCACCACGCCAATCGGCTGTGGGGTGATAGGGTGTACGATCAAATCTCCCACTGTATGCGGTGCTGGTGGCGTATTGAGTCGGCGAATGTGAATGCCGGCTTCCAGCAGCGGCGGCAGGTTCGGCGAAGCGAAAGCATCAAAACCGTCCGCATGCGCTTTGGTGGTGCGGTTACCGCGATAGAGGCGATTGTTGAAGAACAGCGTCACTTCGTTAATCGGGAAGTTTGCCGCCACATACAGCGCGTTCAGCAGATTAATTTGTCCGTCGGAGCGAAGCTCGGCGAGTGGGATTTGTGACCCTGTCACAATGACCGGTTTGCCAAGATTTTCCAGCATAAACGACAGTGCTGACGCGGTGTACGCCATGGTGTCGGTGCCGTGCAGAATGACAAAACCGTCGTACTCGTCGTAGTGCGTTTTCACATCATCAGCAATATGCTGCCAGTCTTCCGGCGTCATATCGGAAGAGTCCATCAGCGGGGCATATTCGTGAATCGTGAAATCCGGCATCTCCGGGCGATGGAACTCCGGCATCAGCGCCAGTTGACGTTGCAGGTGGCCGGAAACCGGCACATAACCGTGTTCTGAGCGTTGCATACCGATGGTACCGCCGGTGTAGGCAACGTAAATAGATTTCTTTTGCATGGTTTCGTTCTTGCCGCATCTAAAAAAATCCCCTCCGGTGGAGGGGACGTGTGAGGTGAGTTTAGCGGATATTGGCGCAGTTCAGACAGAGGGCGTAACGATTTTGTGGATCGTTAAACACCGCCAGTTTGTCCGTTTCGGCTTTTACTTCCTGCGCAGCGCTGGCCAGCGGCGCAGGCAGATAAGCCTGCAACGCCTGCGGCAGCATCGCGCGCACGGAGCCAGTCATGCTGTCCATTACCCGATCAAAGAAGCTCGGCTCCTCTTCGTAGTAATCCACATGCCACTGCTTGAGTTTCGCCAGTTCCGCGGCTTTCGCCAGCGCATCGTCGAAATCGCCCAGCGCATCAACCAGACCGTTGTTTTTCGCATCCTGGCCTGTCCAGACGTGACCCTGGGCAATCTTATCGACCTGCTCAGGCGTGCTATTGCGTGACTGCGCGACCAGCGTGATAAAGCGTTTGTAGCCATTATCGATGCTCAGTTGCATCATCTGCTGCACTTCGTCAGGCAGCGCTTTGGTCATACTGACATCCGCCAGCGGTGACGTGGCGACGCCGTCGGTGTGCACGCCAATGGTATCGAGGCTGTTTTCCAGCGTATTGATCACGCCAAAAATACCAATCGAGCCGGTCAGGGTGCTGGCATTGGCGATGATGTAATTCGCCGGGGTCGAGATCCAGTAGCCGCCAGAGGCCGCCATGCCACCCATCGACACCACCACCGGTTTGCCAGCCGCTTTTGCCGCTGCCAGTTCAGAGCGGATGATTTCGGAAGCACTGACGCTGCCGCCAGGGCTGTTCACCCGCAGGACGATCGCCTTCACTTTTGGATCAAGACGCGCGTCGCGGATCTGCGCGGCTGTGGTATCGCCGCCGACATTCCCCGGTGTTTCTTCGCCATCCATGATCGCCCCGTTCGCGAAGATCACGGCAACGGTGCCGCCGACATCGCTCGGTTTCTTCGTCTGATAGTCATACATGCTGACAGCGCGGAAGTTTTTATCTTCGCTGCTCCAGCCAAACTGTTTGACCATCGCTTTTTCGGCGTCAGCAGCGGAACCCAGCTCATCCACCAGCTTGTTGTCGAGCGCGTATTTTGCCGTGTCGCCATCGGCTTTGCGCAGACCGTCCAGCATCGCCTGCGCACCAGGGAAGACCTGTTGTGCTGTGATCTGGCGGTTTGCTGCAACGGTATTAAGGTAGTTTTGCCACAGCTCATTGATCCAGCGGCTGTCCGCTTCGCGCGCGGCAGGGGACATATCGTCACGAATAAACGGCTCAACGGCAGATTTATACGTGCCAACGCGGAACACATGCGTGGTGACTTTCAGCTTATCCAGCAAGGTTTTGTAGTAGAGGCCGTTGGTGGCGAAACCGTGCAGATCCACCACGCCCTGCGGCGACAGCCAGATCTTATTGGCGAAGCTGGCAAGGTAATACTGGCCCTGACTGTAGTTATCACCGATGGCGTAAACCGGTTTACCGCTGTCGCGGAACGCGCGCAGCGCTTTACCGATGTACTGCATTGAGGGTTGATCGGCGCCGGCGAAGTTTTTCAGATCCATCACAATACCGGTGATATTGCGATCGCTCTGCGCCTGTCGAATGGTCTCAACGATATCAAACAGCGAATTCTCCTGAAGGCGATCGGAACTGGCGCCAAAGAGCTGGCGGCCCAGTGCACCAAGACGTCCGCTGGTTGAAGTTTTATCGACCACTACGCCGGTGATATCCAGCAGTAATGCGCCGCGATTGCTGTGCTCGGTTTTGCTGTCGCTTACCTGCATCCAGATCCCGACGCCCACCAGAACCAGCAGGATAAAGAACAAATTCAATACCAGATTGCGGATAAAGTTCAGCAATCGCCAGCTCCATCGAAAAAAAGCGGCAATAAAACGCCAAAGTGTTCGCATGTATTCTCCCTGGTTTGTTTAGGCCACCGCTGCCCGGGCGGCGAAGTGTGGTTATCCTAATTATCCCGCCGCCTCTTGTCAGCAGGAATCGCCTGCGGCGCTGTAACAAATTCTACGTCCGTGTTAATTTTAAGAATAAATTTTAATACAGGAGTTTAACTAATGGATGCACTTGAACTGCTCGTCAACCGTCGTAGCGCGTCACGCCTGGCGGAACCGGCACCAGCGGGTGAACAACTGGATAACATTCTGCGTGCCGGTATGCGCGCACCCGATCATGGTACGCTGCAACCGTGGCACTTTTTCGTTATCGACGGCGAAGGGCGCGAACGCTTCGGTAAGGTGCTGGAGCAGGGCGCAATTGCGGCAGGCCAGGATGAGAAGGGCATTGAGAAAGCGCGCACTTCGCCGCTGCGCGCGCCGCTGATTATTACCGTGGTCGCGAAATGTGAAGTGGGTCATAAAGTGCCGCAGTGGGAACAGCTGCTTTCTGCCGGTTGTGCCGTGATGGCGATGCAGATGGCGGCGCTGGCTCAGGGGTTCAATGGCATCTGGCGTACCGGCCCGCTGACCGACAGCCCGCAGGTGCGCGAGGCGTTTGCCTGCCGCGAGCAGGACAAAATCGTCGGCTTCCTGTATCTCGGCACGCCGCAACTGAAAGCCTCCACCACCGTTACGGTTCCGGATATCGCTCCGTTCGTCACGCGTTTTTAATCACCACATCTATTCACAGGCCGGATGGCGCTAACGCTTATCCGGCCTGCGTTATTAATTTGCTACTTATTCTTCGCAGCAAACTCCGCTTTGGCTTTCTGCAATTGTTGCTGGAATGCCGGGCTGGTGTGTAGCGTGGCGACAACGGCAGAACCGACGATCCGCGCGGCATCAACATCACTCTGCCAGTGGTAGCCGCAGATCACCCGGCTTTGCCCCAGATCGTAGCCGCGTTTGAGGATCTGATCCTGGCGCTGCGGGTTAATTTCTGCGAGCACCAGCGCCGTTGCCCAGCCAATTGAGGTGTGTCCGGAAGGGTAGGAGCCGTTTTTCGACAATGCATCCTGCTCTTTGGTATTGCAGGTCGGCACACCATAGAAGGCAAACGGGCGGATGCGCATGTACTTCTGTTTAGCACCGCGCGTCGCCAGATCGCCCGCATCCTCAATCATATTGGTCAGCAGCTTATGCAACTGCGGGGAATCTTTTTCGGTAATCGGTGAACCGAATGCCGTTGAGAAGGCATTGGCGACGCCGCCGCTACTCAGGTTGGCGTCTTCCGCAGCCTGTTTGCCACGTTCAGTGTTGCGCAGCAGGCGGCCTTGTTCATACATCGCCTGATCGTTGAGAAACGCAATGCTGCCTACTTCCGGCGGTGGCGGCAGCAACGCCAGGCTGTCAATCGCCTGCGCATTTTTCAGGTAGTAGAGGTCTGGTTTGGTGGTGGCATCGTTGCCCGCAGGGACAAGCGCAAAGGTATTAACAGAGAACAAACTGGCAATGCAGAGGGTAAGTAAACGTCTTTTCATTAGTGATTCCTTTAATTATCAATAACATCCTCAGTTGAAAAGATAAGTAATATTTCTGTCATATAACAGTAATAAATAAACTCACGGTTTAAAAAATTGCTCTGTATCGCAAAATGGCCGATGTATTGAGTTCAGTGATGTTATGTGGCGACATACTCAGCAGCGAAATGCTGTTATTCGTTCGCTTAATGAGCAACAGCGCGTGAATTCAGACACGCAGACTTACCACCATGCCGTTTGGGCGCTACCATAGCGGGATTGCAATGACAGGAGATGTCCATGAGCGAGCAAACCATTCGTTTAACGCAATACAGCCACGGAGCCGGTTGCGGTTGTAAAATTTCCCCCAAAGTGCTGGATACCATTCTGCACAGCGAGCAGGCAAAGTTTCTCGACCCGAATCTGCTGGTCGGTAATGAAACGCGCGACGACGCCGCGGTTTACGATCTCGGTAACGGCACTTGCATTATCAGTACCACCGATTTTTTCATGCCTATCGTCGATAACCCGTTCGATTTTGGCCGTATTGCGGCAACCAACGCCATCAGCGATGTCTTTGCGATGGGGGGAAAACCGATCATGGCGATTGCCATCCTCGGCTGGCCGCTCGATAAACTGCCGCCGGAAATTGCCCGTGAAGTGATCGATGGCGGGCGCTTTGCTTGCCAGCAGGCGGGTATTGCGCTGGCGGGCGGTCACTCTATCGATGCGCCGGAGCCGATTTTCGGTCTCGCCGTGACCGGCGTGGTGCCGACAGAGCGCGTGAAGAAAAACAGCACCGCGCAGGCGGGCTGCAAACTGTTCCTCACCAAACCGCTGGGCATTGGCGTATTAACCACTGCCGAGAAAAAATCCCTGCTTAAGCCGGAACATGTTGGCCTGGCAACGGAAGTGATGTGCCGGATGAATATTGCTGGCGCAGCCTTTGCGAATATCGACGGGGTGAAAGCGATGACCGATGTCACCGGCTTTGGCCTGCTCGGCCATCTGGGCGAGATGTGCCAGGGCGCTGGCGTGCAGGCGCAGGTGAATTATCAGGCTGTGCCGAAACTGCCGGGCGTCGAAGAGTATATTGCCAAAGGCGCCGTGCCGGGCGGCACGCAGCGCAACTTCGCCAGCTATGGTCATCTGATGGGCGAAATGCCTGCGTCCGTGCGCGATCTGCTGTGCGATCCGCAAACCTCCGGCGGCCTGCTGTTGGCGGTGTCGCTGGAAGCGGAAAACGAGGTGAAAGCCACGGCGGCAGAGTACGGCATTGAACTGAGCGCCATTGGCGAGCTGGTCAGTGCTCGTGGCGGTCGTCCGATGATCGAGATCCGTTAATTCATGCGGTTATTTATTGCCGAAAAGCCCAGTC
Source organism: Kosakonia radicincitans DSM 16656 (assembly GCF_000280495.2). Taxonomy (NCBI): domain Bacteria; kingdom Pseudomonadati; phylum Pseudomonadota; class Gammaproteobacteria; order Enterobacterales; family Enterobacteriaceae; genus Kosakonia; species Kosakonia radicincitans. The sequence goes on along the minus strand of NZ_CP018016.1, from coordinate 3,264,071 downwards.
TGGCCCGCGCCATTGCCGATGTGTTACCCAAACCGCATCGCAAAGGCGACGGCTATATTGAGTGCGGTAATGGTCAGGTGGTGACCTGGTGTATCGGTCACCTGCTGGAGCAGGCGCAGCCGGATGCCTACGATAGCCGCTACGCCCGCTGGAATCTGGCGGATTTGCCGATTGTGCCGGAAAAGTGGCAGTTGCAACCGCGCCCGTCGGTGCTGAAACAGATCAATGTCATTAAACGCCTGCTCGCGGATGCCGAGCAGGTGGTGCACGCGGGTGACCCGGATCGCGAAGGGCAGTTGCTGGTGGACGAGGTGATCGACTACCTGCAACTGGCGCCGGAAAAGCGCCAGCAGGTGCAACGCTGCCTGATTAACGATCTCAACCCGCAGGCGGTGGAGCGCGCGATCGAACGCCTGCGCGCCAATAGCGAGTTTATTCCGCTGTGCGTATCGGCGCTGGCCCGCGCCCGCGCCGACTGGCTGTACGGCATCAACATGACCCGCGCGTATACGCTGCTGGGGCGCAACGCCGGTTATCAGGGCGTGCTCTCGGTTGGCCGCGTACAGACGCCGGTGCTCGGGCTGGTGGTGCGCCGCGATGAAGAGATCGAAAACTTCGTGGCGAAAGATTTCTTTGAGGTGAAAGCGCATATCGTCACGCCTGCCGGAGAGCGCTTTACCGCCCTGTGGCAGCCGAGCGATGCCTGCGAGCCGTATCAGGATGAAGAAGGGCGTCTGCTGCATCGTCCGCTGGCGGAACATGTGGTCAGCCGCATTACCGGCCAGCCAGCGCTGGTTACGGCGTATAACGATAAGCGCGAATCGGAACTGGCGCCGCTGCCGTTTTCCCTTTCGGCGTTGCAGATTGAAGCGGCGAAACGCTACGGTCTCAGCGCGCAAAATGTGCTGGATATCTGCCAGAAGCTGTACGAAACCCACAAGCTGATTACCTATCCGCGTTCGGATTGCCGTTATTTGCCGGAAGAGCACTTTGCCGGGCGCCATGCGGTGATGAATGCAATTGGCGCGCATGCGCCGGATCTGCTGCCGCAGCCGGTGGTCAACCCGGATACGCGCAACCGCTGCTGGGATGACAAAAAGGTCGATGCGCACCACGCCATTATTCCGACCGCGCGGGCATCGAAAGTGAATCTCAGCGATAACGAAGCCAACGTTTATAACCTGATTGCCCGCCAGTATCTGATGCAGTTCTGCCCGGATGCGGTGTTCCGCAAATGCCAGATCGATCTGGATATCGCCAACGGCAAGTTTATCGCCAAAGCGCGTTTCCTGGCGGAAGCCGGCTGGCGAACGCTGTTGGGTTCGAAAGAGCGCGATGAGGAGAACGATGGCACGCCGCTGCCGGTGGTGGCGAAAGGCGACGAGCTGCTGTGCGAGAAGGGCGAAGTGGTGGCCCGTCAGACGCAGCCGCCGCGCCACTTTACCGACGCCACATTATTGTCGGCGATGACCGGTATCGCCCGCTTTGTGCAGGATAAAGAGCTGAAAAAGATCCTGCGCGCCACCGACGGGCTGGGGACGGAAGCAACGCGCGCCGGGATTATCGAACTGCTGTTTAAACGCAGTTTTCTGGTTAAAAAAGGGCGCTACATCCACTCCACCGAGCCGGGACGGGCGCTGATCCATTCATTGCCGGAAATGGCGGCCAGACCGGATATGACGGCGCACTGGGAGTCGGTGCTGACGCAAATCAGCGAAAAAGAGTGCCGCTATCAGGACTTCATGCAGCCGCTGGTCAGCACGCTGCATGAGTTGATCCACCAGGCGCGTAATACGCCGGTGCGTCAGTTCCGTGGCCTGGTTGCGCCGGGCGGCGAGAAGAAAAAAACGTTTGCCAAAGGACGGAGTAAAAAACGCCCGCCATCAACTGAGGCGGGCGGCGACGCTGTTGTGTCGTAGGCCGGATAAAGCCTGTATGCCGCCATCCGGCAATGAATGCCTGATGGCGCTTCGCTTATCAGGCCTGGGGTTAAATCACACCCTGCGCCAGCATCGCGTCGGCGACTTTCACAAAACCGGCGATGTTGGCGCCGCGCACATAGTGCGTCTGTTTACCTTCACCGCCGTATTCGACGCAGGCCTGATGAATATCAAGCATGATGTGGTGCAGACGGGCGTCCACTTTCTCTGCTTTCCAGCTTAAACGCGCGGCATTCTGTGCCATCTCCAGCCCGGAAGTGGCTACGCCGCCCGCATTGGCGGCTTTACCCGGCGCGAACAGCACGTTTGCTTCAAGGAACAGTTCGGTCGCCGCGATAGTGGTGGGCATATTCGCCCCTTCGGCCACCGCTTTCACGCCGTTGGCGATCAGCACGCGTGCTGCATCCACAGCCAGTTCATTCTGCGTGGCGCACGGCAGCGCAATATCCACGGGCACGGACCATGGCTGCTGGCCCTGCAGATAGTTCAGGCCAAACTCCCGCGCATAGTCGGCGATCCGGCCATCGCGACTGGCTTTGATTTCACACAGACGGGCCAGTTTTTCCGCCGTAAAACCGGCTTCATCAACGACAGTGCCGCTGGAATCAGAAGCCGTGATCACGCGCGCGCCAAGGGACATCGCTTTTTCGATGGCGTACTGCGCCACATTGCCGGAACCGGAAACCGCCACGCGCATCCCTTCAAAACCGAGACCGTGGCGTTTCAGCATCGCTTCGGTGAAGTAAACCAGGCCGTAGCCGGTGGCTTCCGGGCGGATCAAACTGCCGCCGAACGTCAACCCTTTGCCGGTGAAGACGCAGGCGGTGTTGTTGGAGAGTTTTTTCATCATCCCGGCCATAAAGCCGACTTCACGCGCACCGACGCCGATATCGCCCGCCGGAACGTCGGTATCCGCGCCGAGATGGCGGTACAGTTCGCTGATCAACGCCTGGCAAAAACGCATCACTTCGCCGTCGCTTTTGCCTTTCGGATCGAAGTCGCTGCCACCTTTGCCGCCGCCCATTGGCAGGGTAGTCAGCGCATTTTTAAAGGTCTGCTCGAAACCGAGGAATTTCAAAATCGACAAATTCACTGACGGGTGAAAACGCATCCCGCCTTTGTAGGGACCAATGGCGGAGCTGAACTGTACGCGCCATGCGCGGTTGACCTGCACCTGGTTGCGGTCATCAACCCAGGCCACGCGAAACTGGATCACGCGTTCCGGTTCAACCAGCCGCTCCAGCAGCGACAGCTGGCGATAGCGCGGGTTAGCTTCAAGAAACGGCCAGAGGGTGGTCATCACTTCGCGCACGGCCTGGGCGAACTCCGGCTGGTGCGGATCGCGCTGCTGAACATAACCGAGAAAGGATTCAAGAGAGTGGGTCTGATCCATAGATATAAGCTTCTCTTATTTTTAGGTGAAGTTGTTGTGATTGTGGTGCGCAAAAAACGGGCACTTTCGGACTATAACATCCGTAATGGTGCATGCCGCAAAGGAAAATGCCCCATACCAGGCAAATTAATAATCTGCGCAGCGTCATAACGAAAAACGATGATTGAGGAAACTAAAGCTGTGGGAAATAGATCCGTTATAGTAATACGTGGCGTCAATCAGAAAGGAAGAGTTATGGCCCGTTTATCGTGGATAGCAGCATTACTGGTGGTAGCAGCGGGCAACGCGCTGGCCGAACGTTTACCCTCGCCGGGAATTGAAGTGAATGTCCCCCCGGAAGTCTTTAGCTCCGGCGGGCAGACGCAAACCACGCAGCCGTGCATCCAGTGCTGCGTGTATGGCAATCAAAATTACAGTGAAGGCGCGGTGGTGAAAGCCGAAGGCGTGCTGTTACAGTGCCAGCGCGATGAACGCGCCATTTCCACTAATCCGCTGGTCTGGCGTCGCGTGAAGCCATAAACGCTTCCAGTAGCGGGATATCCGCTGGCGCCAATGCCTGTTTCAGGGCGTCAGCGGGTTCGCACCACAGCAAGGCGCTGTGATAGTGGCGGGTTGGCTCGCCATGAAAGGCAACAACATGCCACGCATGCAGATGGATCATCCGCCCGGACACTTCCCGCTGGTGGCTGGCGACATAACAAGCAGGCTGGGCATCAATGCCCAGTTCCTCACGCAGCTCACGCGTTAGCGCCTGCGGCTGCGTTTCCCCGGTTTCCACCTTGCCGCCAGCAAACTCCCATAGCCCGGCTTGATCTGCGTGCGGCGGGCGCTGCGCCAGCAAAATTTTGCCATCGCGCTCGATGATCGCCGCGACCACCTCAACTGTTTTCAGGGTTGTCATCCGTCTGTTCCATTTTCTGCTGCTGGCTCCACTCGAACCAGCCGCCATCATACACGGCGATCCTCTGCCAGCCGAGCGCGCGGGCAAGCAAAAATGCCAGCGATGCACGCCAGCCAGTACCGCAGTAAAAAATCACCTGTTGATCGGCGGTGATGCCTTGCTGCTGCCACAATGCGGCAATCTCTTGCGGGGAGCGTACAGTGCCATCCGGATGATGGTAATCCGCAATAAACTGGCTGTTGCCGCCAGCGTGTCCCCAGCGCGCGCCGGGAATATCACCAGCGGTGGAAATATAGTGATATCCGCTGCTGCCGCCGCTGAATTCATCCCAACTGCGTACGCTGACCAGCACGGTTTCTGGCTGCGCCATTCGTTGCCGGGTTTGCGCCAGGTTAAGTAAAAAGTGTGGCCGTGCAGGGAACGGCGCGCCGAAATCCTGCGCGGTGATGGCGGGCGGCAGGTCGCTCGTTTGCCGCAGCCCTGCGCGTTGCCAGCTCTGCCAGCCGCCATTCAGCAGACGGACATCGTTAACGCCCGCGTACAGCAGAATATGCGCCAGCCGCTCGGCCGCATAGTTACCGCGACCGTAGAGAATGACAGTCATATCGCTGCGTAGACCGTAGCGGGACAGCACCGCGCGCAGTATTTCGGGCGGTACCACATTCCACAGCGGCAGGCTTTCGACAAGTTGGGTGTCAATGTAATGCGCGCCGGGAATGTGCCCGGCGCGATAGGTTGGCTCGGCGTTATAGCCGACTTCCAGCAGCCGCCATGTTTCGGCTGGCGGATTGTGTTGCAGTAAATCGTCCAGCCACTGCGCGGTAACCCACGGATTGCCGGACGTCATGGCATCAGACCTTAAATTTGGCCCATACCGGCGCGTGATCGGACGGTTTTTCCATGCTGCGAATGTCGTAATCAATCCCGGTTTCGATGCAGCGCTCGGCCAGCGGCTGGCTCGCCAGCAACAGATCGATGCGCAGGCCACGGTTGTCATCAAAGCCTTTGGAGCGGTAATCAAACCACGAGAAGCGATCGTTGGTTTCCGGGTTTGCTTCGCGGTAAGTGTCCACCAGACCCCAGCCCTTCAGGCGCTCCATCCATTCACGCTCTTCCGGCAGGAACGAGCATTTCCCGGTGCGCAGCCAACGCTTGCGGTTCTCTTCGCCGATGCCGATGTCCAGATCCGTCGGGCTGATATTCATATCGCCCATGATCAGTACCGGGTTCTCTTTTTTCAGCTCGGTTTCGAGGAAGGTTTGCAGATCCTGGTAGAACTTCTCTTTCGCCGGGAATTTCAGCGGATGGTCGCGGCTTTCGCCCTGCGGAAAGTAGCCATTAATCACGGTGATATTGCCGAGAGGCGACGGGATTTCCGCCATGATAATGCGACGCTGCGCCTCTTCGCCGTCGTTGGGAAAGCCGCGACGTACGGAAACCGGCGTATCTTTGGTCAACAGCGCAACGCCGTAGTGACCTTTTTGCCCGTGATAAAAGACGTTGTAACCCAGTCGCGCCACCTCTTCGAGCGGAAACATATCGTCATGGACTTTTGTCTCCTGCAGACCGATTACGTCCGGCTGATGCTGCTCGACAAGCGCTTCCAGTTGATGAGGCCGGGCACGCAGGCCGTTGATATTAAAAGAGACAAATTTCATAGTCGCCGCCACTTAGCAGTAAAAAGATGCACAGATGTTAGCAGAATTTACATTTAACCACCGCCACTTATTGATATTGCTGTTACTGATGAGCAAAAAACGCGTCGGTTGCCCTGGTTTGGTGCGCGCTGCGCCGAAATGGGGCAGTGCGTGAAGATTAATTTCGCTGATGATCACAGTTCCAGAATTAAATATTCTTATTGCATAAACCCGCGCCTCCGATCGCCCATCACCTCGCCTGGATATACATTTATTCACTTTTTATGCATTTTATGTGAATAGCGACAGGCTGTAAGTTGCTGATATTTCGTTGCTCCAGGACGTTTATGCATTTTTATCGCTGGCTGGCACGAACTGTGCAATCTACATTTACAGCGAGAATGTTCATATTCATTAACATTTATTCAACTTTTTATTTACCGGATGAGGTCGCTATGTCTACGTCAATTACGCGTGAAAATTTTGATCAATGGATGTTGCCTGTCTACGCGCCAGCGCCTTTTATTCCGGTTCGCGGGGAAGGGTCGCGTTTATGGGATCAACAGGGCAACGAGTACATCGATTTTGCCGGGGGGATTGCGGTAAACGCGCTGGGCCACGCCCATCCCGCATTGTGCAAGGCTCTGAGCGAGCAAGCGGCGAAGTTCTGGCATACCGGCAATGGCTATACCAATGAGCCGGTACTGAAGCTGGCAAAACGGTTGCTGGATGCCACGTTTGCCGATCGCGTTTTCTTCTGTAACTCCGGCGCGGAGGCGAATGAAGCGGCGCTGAAACTGGCACGTAAATATGCCCACGACACTTTCGGCCCGCAGAAAAGCGGCATTGTGGCTTTCAAAAATGCTTTCCATGGCCGCACGCTGTTTACCGTCAGCGCTGGCGGGCAACCGGCCTACTCACAGGATTTTGCGCCGTTGCCGCCGCAGATCCAGCATGCGGTTTACAACGATCTGGCTTCCGCCAGCGCACTGATCAATGACGACACCTGCGCGGTCATTGTTGAACCAATGCAGGGGGAAGGTGGTGTGCTCCCGGCCAGTCAGGCCTTTTTACAGGGCTTGCGCGATCTCTGTACCCGTCACAACGCGGTGCTGATTTTTGATGAAGTGCAGACCGGCGTCGGCCGCACCGGCGAACTGTATGCCTATATGCACTATGGTGTGACACCGGATGTACTGACCACCGCGAAAGCATTGGGCGGCGGTTTCCCGATTGGCGCGATGCTCACCACTGAAACCTTCGGCAAAGTGATGAATGTGGGTACACATGGCACGACCTACGGCGGTAATCCGCTGGCGGGCGCAGTTGCTGGTGCGGTGCTGGATATCGTCAATACGCCGGAAACACTGACCGGTGTGAAACAGCGCCACCAGTGGTTTGTTGAGCAGCTGACGGCGTTCAACGATCGCCATCCTCTGTTCAGTGACATTCGCGGCCTCGGGCTGCTGATTGGCTGCCAACTGGTGGCGGAACATGCCGGAAAAGCGAAACAGATTTCGCAACTGGCGGCAACGGAAGGGGTGATGGTGCTGATTGCCGGTGGCAACGTGGTGCGCTTTGCTCCGGCGCTGAATATCAGTGAAGAAGAGGTTCGCACCGGGCTTGCGCGCTTTACCCGCGCCTGTGAAAAATTCCTTGCGGAGAACGTATCATGATGGTGATCCGTCCTGTCGCGGCAAGCGATCTACCGGCGCTGATGAAGCTGGCCGGGAAAACCGGCGGTGGACTGACATCGTTACCAGCCGATGAAGCGACGCTGGCCGCGCGTATTGAGCGTGCCCGCCGCACGTGGCAAGGGGAGTTGCCGAAGGGCGAGCAGGGCTATGTTTTTGTGCTGGAAGAGACGCAAAGCGGTGAAGTGGCCGGGATCTGCGCCATCGAAGTGGCGGTGGGGCTTAACGATCCCTGGTATAACTACCTCGTGGGGACTCAGGTTCATGCGTCGAAAGAGTTGAATGTCTACAATGCGCTGCCAACGTTATTTCTCAGTAACGATCACACCGGCAGCAGCGAGCTGTGCACGCTGTTTCTCGATCCGGCCTGGCGCAAAGAGGGCAACGGCTATCTGCTGTCGAAGTCGCGCTTTCTGTTTATGGCGGCCTTTCGCGATCGCTTTAACGAAAAAGTGGTGGCGGAGATGCGCGGCGTCATCGACGAGCATGGTTACTCGCCGTTCTGGGAGAGCCTGGGAAAACGTTTCTTCTCAATGGAATTCAGCCGTGCTGATTATCTGTGCGGGACCGGGCAGAAAGCGTTTATCGCCGAATTGATGCCCAAACATCCTATTTATACCCACTTCCTCTCCGACGAGGCGCAGGCGGTTATTGGCGAGGTGCATCCGCAGACCGCGCCAGCACGCGCGGTGCTGGAGAAAGAGGGCTTTCGCTACCGCAATTATGTCGACATTTTTGATGGCGGGCCGACGCTGGAATGCGATGTTGACCGGGTGCGGGCGATCCGCAAAAGCCGGCTGGTTACCGTGGCGCAAGGGCAGCGCGCGCCGGGAGAGTGGCCAACCTGCATGGTGGCGAATGAGCAATACGAGCAATTTAGAGCCATGCTTATCAAAGCGGATCCCAACACGGAGCGGCTGCTGTTAAGCGCCGCAGAACTGGATGCGTTGAAATGTCAGCCGGGCGATACCGTGCGGCTGGTTCGCCTGTGTGCCGAGGAGAAATCACAATGAGTTTATGGATCAATGGCGACTGGGTAACCGGTGAAGGTGAGCGTCGGGTGAAAAGTAATCCGGTAAGCCATGAAGCGCTGTGGCACGGTTTTGATGCCAGCGCCGCACAGGTCGAAGAGGCGTATCGGGCTGCGCGTAACGCTTTTCCGGCATGGGCGCGCGAACCTTTCTCCGTGCGCCAGGCGGTGGTGGAAAAATTTGCCAGCCTGCTGGAAGCCAATAAAGCCGCGCTGGCGGAAATCATTGCCCGTGAAACCGGGAAACCGCGCTGGGAAGCAGCGACCGAAGTAACGGCGATGATCAATAAAGCCACCATTTCCGTGAAGGCTTATCACACGCGAACCGGCGAACAGCACACGGAAATGGCCGACGGCGTAGCAACGTTGCGCCACCGTCCGCATGGCGTTCTCGCCGTTTTCGGGCCCTATAATTTTCCAGGCCACTTGCCGAACGGCCATATTATTCCGGCGCTGCTGGCGGGCAACACGCTGCTGTTCAAACCGAGCGAACTGACGCCGTGGAGCGGCGAAGCGGTGGTTAAACTGTGGGAGCAGGCTGGTCTGCCCGCCGGGGTGCTCAATTTAGTGCAGGGCGGACGCGAAACCGGGCAGGCGCTGAGTGCGTTGCCGGGGCTGGACGGTTTGCTGTTCACCGGTAGCGCCAATACTGGTTATCAATTGCATCGCCAGTTGGCGGGTCAGCCGGAGAAGATCCTCGCGCTGGAAATGGGCGGCAATAACCCGCTGATCGTCGAAGATATTCAGGATATTGATGCCGCCGTACATCTGGCTATCCAGTCCGCTTTTATTACCGCCGGACAGCGCTGTACCTGCGCACGACGTTTGCTGGTGAAACGCTCAGCAGAGGGCGATGCTTTCCTTGCGCGGCTGGTGGAGGTGAGCGCACGTCTCACGCCGCAGGCATGGAATGCAGAACCGCAGCCGTTCCTGGGCGGTTTGATCTCCGCGCAGGCCGCGCAGCATGTGCTGCACGCGTGGCAGGAGCATGAAGCGCGCGGCGGCAAAACCTTGCTGGCGCCACGTCTGCTGGAAGAAGGCACTTCACTGCTGACGCCGGGCATTATTGAGATGACCGGAGTGGCCGACGTGCCGGATGAAGAGGTGTTTGGCCCGCTGCTGTGCGTCTGGCGTTATGACGATTTCGATGAAGCCATCGCGCTGGCGAACAATACCCGTTACGGGCTCTCCTGTGGGCTGATTTCCCCGCAGCGCGAGAAGTTTGATCGGCTGTTGCTGGAAGCGCGCGCCGGGATTGTTAACTGGAACAAACCACTGACGGGCGCGGCCAGTACCGCACCATTCGGCGGTGTGGGCGCTTCCGGTAACCATCGCGCCAGCGCCTGGTATGCGGCGGATTACTGCGCATGGCCTATGGCGAGCCTTGAATCTGCCGATCTGACCCTGCCGCAAACGCTCAGCCCGGGTCTCGATTTTTCCCGCGAGGAACAACCATGAAAGCGCATGAAGTGAACTTTGATGGGCTGGTCGGCCTGACGCACCACTATGCCGGGTTGTCATTCGGCAATGAAGCCTCGACCCGGCACCGTTTCCAGGTCTCCAACCCTAAGCTGGCAGCGAAGCAGGGGCTACTGAAAATGAAGGCGCTGGCCGATGCCGGTTTCCCGCAGGCGGTGATCCCACCGCATGAGCGCCCCAATGTGCCGGTGTTGCGCCAGTTGGGATTTAGCGGCAGCGATGAGCAGGTGGTCGAAAAAGCCGCAGCGCAGGCGCCGCAAATCCTCTCTTCCGCCAGTTCGGCATCGGCGATGTGGGTTGCCAATGCCGCCACGGTTTGCCCGTCGGCGGATTCCGCGGATGGCAAAGTCCATCTGACGGTGGCGAATCTCAACAATAAATTCCATCGCGCGATCGAAGCGCCGACCACTGAAGCGCTGCTGCGGGCGATTTTCCGCGATGAAGAGACATTCAGCGTGCATTCGGCGCTACCGCAAGTGGCAATGCTGGGCGATGAAGGTGCCGCTAACCACAACCGCTTTGGTGGCGACTATGGCGATCCGGGCGTCCAGCTTTTTGTCTATGGGCGCGAAGAGGGCAGCACGCTTGCACCGACACGCTATCCGGCTCGTCAGACGCTGGAAGCCAGCCAGGCGGTGGCGCGTCTCAACCAGGTTCGCCCTTCGCAGGTGGTGTATGCCAGGCAAAATTCCCAGGTCATTGATCAGGGCGTGTTCCATAATGATGTTATTGCTGTTTCCAATCGCCAGTTACTGTTTTGCCACGAGCACGCCTTTGCCGATCAAGCGCAACTGCTGGCGGAGTTACGCCGTCGCGTGCCGGGTTTTATGGCGATCGAAGTGCCGCAGCAGGCGGTATCGGTTGCCGATGCGGTGTCGACTTACCTGTTCAATAGCCAGCTACTGAGCCATGAAGATGGTCGCATGGTGCTGGTGTTGCCGCAGGAGTCGCGGGAGCATGAAGGCGTCTGGCGTTATCTGAACCAGTTGCTGGCGCAGGATAACCCGATCGCTGAGCTGAAGGTGTTCGATCTGCGCGAGAGTATGGCAAACGGCGGCGGCCCGGCGTGCCTGCGCTTGCGCGTAGTGTTAACCGGGGCGGAACAGCAGGCGGTAAATCCGGCGGTGATGATGAACGATACGTTGTTCGCCACGCTCAATGACTGGGTTGATCGCCACTATCGCGACCGTCTGACACAGGCAGATCTTGCCGATCCGCAACTGTTGCGGGAAGGGCGGGAAGCGCTGGACAGACTCACGCAGTTGCTGAACCTCGGTTCTGTTTATCCCTTCCAGCGTTAACCGGAGGTTGTATGGATAACTTTCTTGCCACCACGTTATCGGGTGACATCCCGCGTAAAATGTCAGGGGAGTCGGGCGGTATTCACTGGTTGTGGCACGAGCAAGGGATCCTTGAACTGGTACCGCCGCACCCTACCGGGCGTTCGCTGGTGCTCTCCTGCGCCATTCATGGCAATGAAACCGCGCCGGTGGAGATGCTGGACATCCTGCTGAAAAATATGTTTTCCGGCACGCAGCCGCTTACCTGGCGGTTGTTGGTCATCCTTGGCAACCCGCAGGCGCTGAGGGAAGGAAAGCGTTTTCTGCATAGCGATTTGAACCGCATGTTTGATGGACGCTGGCAACAACTCCCGCCCAGCGATGAAACGGTGCGTGCCGCGCAGCTTGAACGTGCGGTCACCCACTTTTTTGCCGGTGGCGATGAGGAGCGCTGGCACCTCGATCTGCATACGGCGATTCGCGGATCGCATCATGTGCGTTTCGGCGTGCTGCCGCAGCGTGCGCAGCCGTGGGATGAACTGTTTCTGGAGTGGCTGGGCTCTGCGGGCCTGGAAGCACTGGTGTTCCATCAGGCGCCGGGCGGCACGTTTACCCACTTCACGTGTGCGCAATTTGAGGCGCTGGCCTGTACGCTGGAGCTGGGTAAAGCGCTGCCGTTTGGCGAGAACGATCTCAGCCAGTTTCAGCGTACCGCATGGGCGCTGGCAGCATTGCTGGCCGGTGAACCTGCGCCGGACAAGCAGAGTACGCCGGTACGTTACCGGGTTGTGCAGCAACTGACGCGACACAGTGAGGCGTTCAAACTGTATATGTCAGCAGAAACGCTGAACTTTACGCCTTTCAGCGCCGGGACGCTGCTGGCGGAAGATCGCGGTGAACGCTACGTTGTGCAGCATGATGAAGAGTATGTGCTATTTCCGAATCCTGGTGTTGCTGTAGGTTTGCGCGCCGGATTAATGCTGGAAAAAATAAACTAATACCTCGGCCCTGTTACCACAGGGCTTATTTTTTTTGGTGGCTTTTTAAATAAATTACGGAAAAATCCTGGTTGCTGGGTTTATTATTAATCAGCGTTACTTTATACTCTTCATAATTCCTTATTAATCAATGTATTGATTATTTAATTTTCAACTCTCCACTGTTTATCCTTATTTCCCTCACATTTGACGTAAAAAGAGTATTTACACTTTCATTGTTTTACTGTCGCTCTGATTAATTGACGATAAAGACGGTAAAGTAAATAGCGTCAACACGGCAATCGCCGTAAGTAAAACCGAAGTAAGGAATAAAATTATGCGTAAATTGACTGCTCTGTTTGTTGCCTCTACCCTGGCTTTTGGCGCTGCTGGCCTGGCGCACGCCGACGATACAACGGCTGCACCTGCTGACGGTAAGCCGATGATGATGCACCACAAGGGTAAAGGTCCGCACGATATGATGTTCAGAGACCTGAATCTGACCGATGCACAGAAACAGCAGATCCACGAAATTATGAAAAGCCAGCGTGATGAGATGAAACGTCCGCGGGTTGAAGAGATGCGTGCAATGCATGACATCATCACCAGCGACAGCTTCGACAAAGCGAAAGCGGAAGCACAGATCGCGAAAATGGAAGAACAGCATAAAGCTGGCATGCTGAGACATATGGAAACGCAGAACAAAATTTACAACATCCTGACGCCGGAGCAGAAAAAGCAGTTCAATGCGAATTTTGAGAAGCGTCTGACAGAACGTCCGGCAGCGGAAGGTAAAATGCCTCCTGCACCTGCTGAGTAATTCAGCACCCCCTATCAAAACCGCCGGTTTTGCCCATTGCATGCAGTACGTGATGGGCAGAATCGGCGGTTTTTCTTTCCTTCCCTCTTGCCAGCCGCGCGTGGCACGGTATTCTCGTGAAGCCCCTCTTCTCGGGTGCGTTACTTATCTGAAATTTATATTTTTTTACATGTCTGGTTACGCTGTGGCCTAAGGCAAATTGTTGCTGCTGCCGATAATCCGACAACGACAATAAACAATAACAAGCTGCCTGCTGAAGCAGCGGCGCGGATTGCATAACCGCGCCCTTCAGGAGTGATGATGGAATTCTTTGATATTCGCAAAATGCCGGTGAATCTCTGGCGTAATGGTGCGGGCGAGACCCGGGAGATTTGCTGTTTTCCGCCCGCCACTCGCGATTTTAACTGGCGCGCCAGTATTGCTTCACTGGCAAGTAACGGTGAATTTCCTCAGTTCCCCGGCGTCGATCGGGTGATAACCCTGCTGGAAGGCGGTGAAGTGACGCTGGATGGCGGTAGCGTTTTCCGCCACACCCTGAAACACCATCAGCCTTTTACCTTTGCCGGTGAACAGTCTGTGAAAGTGGAACTGTCGGAAGGGAAAATGTCGATGGATTTCAATATCCTGACGCGCCGTGACCGTTGCCAGGCAAAAGTGCGCATTGCCGATCGCACGTTTACCACCTTCGGGACGCGTGGCGGCGTGGTGTTTATTCTTAGTGGCGCGTGGCAACTGGGAGATAAACTGTTAACCGCCGATCAGGGCGCTTGCTGGCAGGAAGGGCGGCACACGCTGCGGTTGTTGAAGCCAGAAGGGCAGTTGCTGTTCAGTGAAATCAGCTGGCTGCCCGGGCATTAATCCAGATCGATGATTTCATGCTCGCCGCTGAGCAAAGGTTTACAGAGTATTTTGTAACCATCATGGTCGAAACCGGCTGGCGTGCGTAGCAACGCGGTGGCCTCACTCAGCGTGTTAACCGAACCCAGCCACAGCCAGTTGTGAATGACGTGGTATTGCGTCATCGCGCCGAAACTCTCTTTCAATCCGACCGGCCCTTGCCAGGGCCAGCATACCAGCTTCATACGCGCCATCGCCGCCGCGAAACGCGCATCGTGCGCTTCGCGCGGTTCTCTGCCGCAGCATGCTCCGGCGCAGCGTTGCAGCGCTGAGCGGAAGCAGGGACGACCTCGCGTGACCGACTCCAGCCCCAGCAGACCGTAACAGAGCTTTTCGTCATCGGCGATGGATTGCAGCGCCTGTAACGCGGCGCGGCGGTTGGCGAACAGCCCGTGGAGCTCCGGCGTGGCGGAAAAATCCACTTCGCGCGCATAGACCACCTGCGGTTTCTCGCCACCGAGCAGTAGCGAGCAGAGCTGGCGATTGCGGCGCAGGCGTTTATTAAACAGCGGCTGCTGCTCTTTGATCAGCCGGGCTTCCAGCAGCAACGCACCCAACTCTCCGGCGGTGCAGATCCAACTGATACGCCTGGACTGGCGCAGCATTGAGGCTTCATCCGGGGTGCGCATATGTGACAGCACCCGGCTGCGGATATTGACGCTTTTGCCGATATACAGCGGCATCGCCTCGCTTTCGCCATGAAAAATATAGACGCCAGGGTGCTTTGGCATGGCCTCCAGCCACTGGCGCAAATGTTCGGGGTATTCATAAATTGCCGCTGCGTCGAATTCGAGACGCGGGGCGGATTGACGCCTTGCCACTCAGAAACTCCTGATACTGTTTACCCATCCAGTATAACAACTAACGACAGGCTAAAAAAGTGGCAAACAGGCGATGATGTGGGCAGGCCGGGAAAGCCGCGACAATATCAGGGAGCAGGGGATGGACACAGAGGGCGCGACGCTTATCAGGCCCGGCGGGCAGGCCTGATAAGATCATGATGAATTTCAGAAATTATTTTTTCCAGAAGTCATCGAAAACGGTGATCGGCGGGCGGCGTTTGTGTTCGGTTTTCAGATACCAGCCTTCGATGATTTTGGCGATACCGGCATCCAGCGTTTTGCCTTCCAGATAATCATCGATATTTTCGTAGGTAACACCCAGCGCAGCTTCATCAGGCAGCGATGGGCGATCGTCTTCCAGATCCGCCGTTGGCGCTTTCTTGTAGAGATGTTCCGGGCAGCCCAGATACGCCAACAGTTGTTTCCCCTGACGTTTATTCAGACGGAAAATTGGGTTGATGTCGGTGCCGCCATCGCCATATTTGGTGAAGAAGCCGGTTACCGCTTCAGCAGCGTGATCGGTGCCGACCACCACGCCTTTGGTCATGCCAGCGATACTGTACTGTGCTTTCATACGTTCACGGGCCTTCTCGTTGCCGCGAACAAAATCGCTCAGCTCGATGCCAGCATCACGCAGCGCCTGTTCGCTCGCCAGCACTGCGCCTTTGATGTTCACGGTCAATACGCGATCCGGCTGGATAAAACCAATGGCATCCTGGCAATCTTGCTCGTCTGCCTGCGCGCCGTAAGGCAGACGCACCGCGATAAACTGATACGCTTCATCGCCGGTTTCCGCGCGCAGTTCGCTGATAGCCAACTGGCTGATTTTGCCGGTCAGCGTGGAATCCTGGCCGCCGCTGATGCCGAGCACCAGCGATTTAATAAAGGGAAACGTCTTCAGATAGGTTTTCAGAAAATCCACGCTGCGGCGAACTTCTTCTTCGGCGTTGATGCTCGGCTTCACGCCCAGCGCCTGAATAATCTCTTGTTGCAGAGTCATTTACCCCTCCGTTATGTAATCCTGCCTGGCAGGTTGCAAATAGCTAATATAGAGCCAAATTAACCCTTTGGCGGTAAAACGACAAGGATCACAGATCTGAGTGGCGCAATTTGCTGCGTTTTAGCAGCTTATGTCACTTTCATTAGATTTTTCCGAAAGATATGCCATCGGCAACCCATAGTTGAAAAATGCACTTTTATATTCCAGGCTTAGATAACACGCTGATACACAAGCGGATACTAAAGAGGATGGAATATGAATAAGAACATCGCAGGAATTCTGGGCACCGCCGCTGTACTGACCATGCTGGCAGGGTGTACTGCCTACGATCGCGCAAAAGATCAGGTCACGCAGCCGGTTGTGAAAGATGTGAAAAAAGGCATGAGCCGCCAGCAGGTGATGCAGATTGCAGGTCGTCCTTCTTCTGAAGTCACCATGATCCACGCGCGCGGTACCTGCCAGACCTATATTCTGGGTCAACGTGACGGTAAAACCGAAACTTACTTTGTGGCACTTGATGAAACTGGCCACGTGATGAATTCCGGTTATCAAACTTGCGCCGAGTACGATACCGACCCGCAAACTAAGCAGTAATTTATTTTTGCCTGAGCATTAAAAAAACCGGCCTGATGGCCGGTTTTTTTATCTCATGCCGGTATGCTGTCAATCTTGCCTATTCGTGACCACACCCGGTGCGCGGCAAGGTGGGTGAGGAAATCATCCACCAGTATCGATGAGGCTGAGTCGGCTTCCACAATACCGTCTTCCCCCTGCGCATCGACGCCCAGCAGCGCTTTGAACTGACGCGCATCACCCAGCAGCGCAATGGTTTTCAGATGCTTATACGCCTCCAGCAGGTAGTATTTCGCATCCCCATTTTGTAAAAGCTCGCTCACGTCGCCACCGGGGACGATCACACCGTCCACTGTCAGCGAAGGTGATCCGGCAAATGTTGCCGCCACCGGCAGGCTGGAGCCGTCATCAGCGGTCACTTCACCCATGCGGGCATACAGCAGTTTGCTGTGCACGCCTTTTGCCTGAAGCCCTTGCAGCACGTTCAGTACATCGGCAGCGCTGACGTTATCATGCAGCAGGATAGCCACTACCCGGCCTTTGACGCTGCCGTCCGGAACCGCATACAGGCTTAGCGCCGGATCTTTTTTCAGGCCGTTAACGTCCGGCGGCGGAGCGATATTGCGCTGTTCATCGCTGAGCGTAATCCCGAGGTTTTCGGCAACGCCCTGCGCCAGATGAACGTCGATATGCGCCAGTTGATCAACAACGCGTTCGCGAATATAGGCGCGCGCCACTTTACTCAGTTCAAAGCTGAATGCGTCGATGATATGGCGCTGCTCAAAAGGCGTCTGGCTAAGCCAGAAAAGCCGTGGATGGGCATAATACTCGGCAAAAGAGGCGCTGCGCTCGCGGATTTTATGGCCCTCAACGCGCTCCTGATACGTTTCAAACCCGCCGCGTTTCGGCCCCGGCGGTGTTTCTCGCGGCCAGTTATCGTTGATCGAATTCGGTTCATAATTGGCCGGATTGGTATCAATATCCATGCGGTGCATGCCGTCACGCTGGAAATTGTGATACGGGCAGGTAGGGCGATTTATCGGGATTTCATGGAAGTTTGGCCCGCCGAGACGGCTGATTTGCGTATCGGTGTAGGAGAACAACCGCCCCTGCAAGAGGGGATCGTTGGTGAAGTCCAGTCCCGGAACGATATGCCCCGGATGGAACGCGGCCTGCTCGTTTTCGGTAAAGAAATTATCCGGGTTCCGGTTGAGCACCATCTTGCCCACGCGTTGCACTGGCACCAGTTCTTCCGGGATCAGTTTGGTCGGATCCAGCAGGTCAAAATCAAATTTGAACTCGTCTTCTTCAGGGATCAGTTGCAGCCCCAGTTCATATTCCGGGTAGTCGCCCGCTTCAATGGCTTCCCACAACTCGCGACGATGGAAGTCCGGATCGCGTCCGGTCAGTTTTTGCGCCTCATCCCACACCAGAGACGCCTTGCCCGCCAGTGGTTTCCAGTGGAAGCGCACAAAGGTCGCTTTGCCTTCGGCGTTAATCAGCCGGAAGGTATGAATGCCGAAGCCTTCCATGGTGCGATAGCTGCGCGGAATGCCGCGATCCGACATCGCCCACATCACGTTGTGCAGCGTCTCCGGTTGCAAAGAGACGTAATCCCAGAAGGTGTCATGGGCGCTTTGCCCCTGCGGGATTGCCCAGTGCGGTTCCGGTTTTACGGCATGAACAAAATCCGGGAATTTATGCGCATCCTGAATAAAAAAGATCGGCGTGTTGTTGCCCACCAGATCAAAAATGCCCTCTTCGGTATAAAACTTGGTGGCAAAACCACGGATGTCGCGCACGGTATCTGCCGAACCGGCACCGCCCTGCACTGTGGAGAAGCGGACAAAAACCGGCGTGATTTTCTCTGGATCGGAGAGGAAATCGGCTTTGGTGATATCGCTCAGGCTGCGATAGGGCTGAAAATAGCCGTGCGCCGCTGAACCACGCGCGTGCACGATCCGTTCCGGAATGCGTTCATGGTCAAAATGGGTAATCTTCTCCCGCAGAATGAAATCTTCCAGCAGAGTGGGGCCACGGGTTCCGGCGCGCAGGGAGTTTTGATCGTCGGCGATGCGCACCCCTTGATTGGTGGTAAGTGGAAAATTCTCACTGCCCTTACGGAAAGGCTCAAGCGCGTTCAGTTTGTCGTTGGACGTATCCGGCGCTTTCAGGCTCCCCGGCGCGGTTGGCTGTTCACCAGGCGCAGTGGGCTTCGGGGAAGGGCGGTGAGAATTGTCTTCTGGCGCGAGGGAATCCAGCCCGGGGCGGGATTCGTTGGCATCATGTACCGGGGCATGTTGGGGGTCTTTTTTCTGTTGCGACATTGAACTCGTCTCCTGTTTTCATTACTGAAAAATGGTCGTTGTTATGGCAAAACCCCTCTAACTATAGAACATTGTCCTGTTGCTGCCCGCCAGATGGCGGTTCGATGAAAAAGCGGAGAAAAGTGCGCCAGAGGCGACGGGCGGGGTAACAATCGGCTATGATAGGTCTTTCATGTCTGTAGATTTTGTCTTTAGTGAATGCATCGCTTATGAAAACTCTTCGCCAACAAAACCGAGTCGTTATCAGCTATGTCCCGCGGGTTGAACCCGCTCCGCCCGATCATGCCGAAAAAGTGGACGGGTATCGCGATGTCTGGCTGCTGCGCGGTAAATATGTCGCTTTCGTGCTGATGGGGGAAAATTTTCACCGTTCGCCGGTTTTCAGCGTCCCGGAAGCGGCCCAACGATGGGCGACGCAGATGCGCCAGCAGGACGAACTCGACGAAGAGTAATTCTGGCGCTACGGCTGGCGGAGCGCGGTGACAAGATAATCGGCAAACGCTCTGACCCTGGCTGAAAGATGCCGGTTTTGCGGGTAAAGAAGATAGAACGGACGCGAACGGCCAGCCATCTCCTGCATCACTTCTTCCAGCCGTCCTTCCGCCACTGCCTGTGCCGCCACAAAATGGTAGATCTGAAAGAGTCCGCCGCCCGCCATCGCCCAGCCCACACCCGCCAGCACATCTTCGTGGACCCTGCGGCGACTGGTGAAACTGAAATCCTGGTTTTCACCCTGCGCGTTGCGGAAAATCCACGCCACCGGGCGGCCCGTGCTGGGTAAAATAAACTGGATTAA
Source organism: Kosakonia radicincitans DSM 16656 (assembly GCF_000280495.2). Classification (NCBI taxonomy): domain Bacteria; kingdom Pseudomonadati; phylum Pseudomonadota; class Gammaproteobacteria; order Enterobacterales; family Enterobacteriaceae; genus Kosakonia; species Kosakonia radicincitans. The sequence goes on along the minus strand of NZ_CP018016.1, from coordinate 3,244,485 downwards.
ATCGTGCTGGCGCAGGGCATCCAGCGTCTGCGGGCGCGTGTGATTTGCCAGATACGCTGGCGATGCAAAGACGCCGACGCTGGCATCTTCCAGCTTGCGTGCCACGACGCGGGAGTCTTTCGGTTCTCCCATCCGAATGGCCAGATCATAGCCGTCCTCAATAAAATCTATATTGCGGTTCGAAATGTTAAGTTCGACCTCGATATCCGGGTATGCCGCCATAAACGCCGGTAGCAACGGTACGATGCGGTGATGCCCGTACACCGTTCCGACGCTGACCCGCAGTACGCCTTGCGGGCGGCGCTGTTGTCCGGTTAGTGCGCGTTCTGCTTCGGCAATCTGATCCAGCGCCTGCTGGCACTGAGCGCGATACAATTCGCCATCGCTGGTCAATTTTACGCTGCGGGTGGTGCGATTAAACAACCTGACGCCAAGCCGTGTTTCCAGCCGACTAATCGTCCGGCTAACCGAGGCTGGCGTGATCCCCAGTGCTTCTGCCGCCGCAGTGAAACTACCGCTCTCTGCTGCCTTGCAGAAAAGCTCGATACTGCCCAGTTGTACCGACTCGAATGACCGTGACATTTATTCTCTGGTGTAATCAATAAAGTTCTTTCAGGTTAATTTATTTACAGCAAGTGAACCAGTACATTTCTCGTACTGTTAATCTATTGGGGACCAACCATGAAAAAACTGCTACAGGGTTTGCTTGCTGTTATTGCGCTGGCTACCAGCGTGACCACCTATGCCGCATCGAAAGGCAATGTACTGGTGCTGCTCTCCAGCGAGACCGCGCTGCCGCTGCAAGAGGGGAAAAGTTATGCTTCCGGCTTTTACCTTAATGAATTTGGTGTGCCCGCCGATGCGTTGCTCAAGGCCGGATATTCGCTGACGATTGTCACCCCCAAAGGCAATAAGCCGCTACCGGATGAGCACTCGATCGACCCGATGTATTTCGCTAATAACCCGCAAGAAATGCAGCGCATTAAGAGCGTTGTGGACACACTGACTGCCGAAGGCAACGTTAAATCGCTTAAACAGGTTCTGGCGCAGGGAACGGAGAGTTATGCGGGGATCTTTATTCCTGGCGGGCACGCCCCATTGATCGATCTGCCGGGGAATGCGGATGTTGGTGCGCTGCTGCGTCAGTTCCACCGCAGCGGTAAACCGACGGCGGCTATCTGTCATGGGCCGATTGCACTGCTGGCGGCGCAGGAGCAGCCGCAGACGTTTGAGCAGGGGCTGATTGCGGGCGCGCCAGCGGCGGCGAAAAACTGGATTTATGCGGGCTATAAGATGACGATTTTTTCCGATGCCGAAGAACAGGCCTTTGAAACGTCGTTGAAAGGGGCTAAGTTGCGTTATTACCCGGCGCAGGCGATGGCGCAAGCAGGAGGCAAGATGGCATTTGCCAACGCCTGGCAGGCCAATGTCGTGACGGACCGGGAGCTGATTACCGGGCAAAACCCTTTCTCGGATCATGCGCTGGCAAAAACGTTGATTGCTGCGCTGGATAGCAAAAAGCGATGAGATATAAAAAAGGCGGGGAGATTCCCCGCCTTGTCGTCTTTGGCTTAACGATGCGCCAGTTCGGCGTCGTCTTCGCTCTCCAGAATAGCTTTGTCGGTTTGCTTCAGCCACTGGCTGGTCAGCGTCCCGGCGGTCATGGAACCACTCACATTCAGCGCGGTACGACCCATATCAATCAGCGGTTCAACGGAGATCAGCAGCGCAACCAGCGTGACCGGCAGGCCCATGGCTGGCAGTACAATCAGCGCGGCAAATGTTGCGCCGCCGCCGACACCCGCGACACCGGCGGAGCTGACGGTGACAATCCCGACCAGCGTGGCAATCCACAACGGATCCAGCGGGTTAATGCCGACGGTGGGCGCCACCATGACAGCCAGCATTGCCGGATAGAGACCCGCACAGCCATTCTGACCAATCGTTGCACCGAAAGAGGCCGAGAAGCTGGCGATCGATTCCGGCACGCCCAGACGGCGGGTTTGCGCTTCGACGTTCAGCGGAATTGACGCCGCGCTGGAACGGCTGGTGAAGGCAAAGGTCAGCACCGGCCATACTTTGCGGAAGAATTTCAGCGGGCTGACGCCGTTAACGCCCAGCAGCAGTCCGTGCACGACAAACATAATGCCGAGGCCAAGATAGGAGGCGATAACAAAGCTGCCCAGTTTGATGATGTCCTGAATGTTGGAGCCCGCCACGACTTTGGTCATCAGCGCCAGCACACCATACGGCGTAAGTTGCATCACCAGACGCACCAGTTTCATCACCCAGCTTTGCAGCGTGTCGATAGCGGTCAGCACGCGCTGGCCTTTCGGTGCGTCATCTTTCAGCAATTTCAGCGCGGCGACGCCGAGGAAAGCGGCAAAAATTACGATGCTGATGATCGAGGTCGGATTCGCGCCGGTCAGATCGGCAAACGGGTTTTTCGGCACGAAAGAGAGCAGCAGTTGCGGTACGGTCAGATCGGCCACTTTACCGACATAATTGCTCTGGATGGCATTCAGACGCGCCGTTTCCGCTGTTCCCTGCACCAGTCCTTCGGCGGTCAGGCCAAACAGGTTAGTCACCAGCACCCCGACCAGTGCGGCAATCAGCGTAGTAAACAGCAGTGTGCCGATGGTTAAGAAGCTGATTTTACCCAACTGGGAGGCGTTATGCAGGCGCGCGACGGCGCTTAAAATAGAGGCGAATACCAGCGGCATTACGATCATTTGCAGCAGTTGAACATAGCCGTTTCCAACCACGTTAAACCACTGGATAGAGGCTTTCAGTACCGGGCTGTCAGCACCATAGATAGCCTGTAGCGCCAGGCCGAAGACCACGCCAAGCCCTAAGCCGACCAGCACTTTTTTGGCCAGGCTCCACTGTTTGTGGCGGGCCTGCGCCAGCAAAAACAGCAATGCCACGAACACAACGACGTTCGCGATTAATGGAAGATTCATCCCCGTTCTCCTGATTTCATTATTCGGTCAACCTTGCCGGTTAATCCAGTGGCGCAAGGTTAGCAGAAGTGCCGGGGTGGCCTTATATCCAAATGGAATGTTTTATGCAAAAAGCAGGGGAATTGCTGGTTTAATGGCCGGATTGTGGATGAATAAAGCGATTAAACTGATTTTGCAGCGAGTTTATCATCTGTGATGACCAGCGAACTGCACCGCTTTCGGGCAACGATTGCGGCATCCACACCGCCCAGGTGAACAGCGCCATACATAATACGCGCTCCAGTTGATTGCCTTTTTGCGGCACCAGGATCGGCAGGCGAAAGCGCCAGCGACAAGGCCATAACAGCGGCACGCCCGCAGGCGTCAGCATATCTGCAAGGATATGGCTCAAATAGCCCACCACCATTCCCTGCAATGCATCCGCAGGGACAATCCAGCTTTCCGGGACTTTTAGCGTAAACAGGGCGAGTGAGAGAAAAACCGCCAGCAGGCTGTGCGTAAAGCCCCGATGACCGAAGGCTCGCGCCACCGGTTTTGATATCCACTTCAGACGCTGGCCGAGGAAGGATTTCGGGTGATCGATGTCCGGTAACAGGCAGGTAAGAATGGCCGACGGAACAATATGCCACCAGTCACCCTGAGCAAGGACAGGTGTTAACTCGGCATTTTTGGCAAACACCGCGCAGGCAATGGAGAAAAGCAGGTGTCCTTCCGCCGTCATGATCAAACTCACTAAACTGTCGATGCATACAGTATAGGATGTTTATACAGTAGGCGGAAGAGGTGACGTTGTAACTCTTTGTCACAATCCTGTCAGATTAGCGCGCCAGCCAGCCGCCATCGACGGCAAGGGTGAAGCCATTGATGTAATCGGATGCCTGTGAAGCGAGAAACACCGCTGCGCCTTTCAAATCTTCGGGCTCGCCCCAGCGCCCGGCGGGAATGCGATCGAGTATCTCCTGGCTGCGTTCGGCATCTTCCCGCAGTTGCTGGGTATTATTGGTCGCCATATAGCCTGGCGCGATGGCGTTGACGTTAATCTGGTGCGGCGCCCACTCATTGGCCAACAGTCGGGTCAGCCCCATCACGCCGCTTTTCGACGCAGTATAAGAAGGCACGCGGATGCCGCCCTGGAAAGAGAGCATCGAGGCAATATTAATAATTTTGCCGCCGTTGCCCTGGGCGATAAATTGCCTCGCAACGGCCTGCGACAGAAAGAAGACCGTTTTCAGGTTCAGGTTCATGACGTCATCCCAGTCCTGCTCGCTGAAATCGAGGGCGTCGCAGCGTCGAATGGCGCCAGCGTTATTCACCAGAATATCTACCCGGCCCATCTGGTTCACCGTCTGATTAACAATGTCATCAAGCCCGTGCTGATGGCGCAGATCCGCCTGCACAGAAACAAAACGACGCCCGAGAGCCTGAACGCGTTCGGCCGTGTCGAGTGGAATTTTTCGGCCCACGCCGACAATATCGCAGCCCGCCTCCGCAAGCCCTAACGTCATTCCTTGACCCAGACCGGTATCGCACCCGGTCACAATGGCCACTCTACCTGCAAGCTTAAAGGCATCCAGTATCATGTTCTCTCCGGCGTAATCATTATTGTTGTAACAGGGCATCAGCGCCTGAAGATCAGAATAGAAGGTGGGCAAGAAAAATACAAATAAAATGAAATGATGTTTCAAAAATAAAATTAAGGGGCAACAAAAGCGGCTGCCCCGGTGGAATTAGCCGATAAGATGGGCAAGCGTGAGCTGTTCGAGGCTGGTGAGCTTAACGTTAGCCAGCACATAACGCGGATCGGCGCGGTGTTCTTCATCCGGTACCACAATCGAGCGCATCCGCGCTGCTTTGCTGGCGATCATGCCATTGACGGAATCTTCCAGCGCCACACAGGTCAGCGGATCAATGCCCAGTTTGGCGGCACAATCCAGGTACACCTGCGGGTGCGGTTTGCTGTAGGGGAGGTTTTCTGCCGAGGCCAGCGCATCAAAGCTGTCGCGCAGTTCAAACATTGCCAGCACTTTTTCCAGCATATGCAGCGGCGATGCGGAGGCCAGCCCGACCAGCAGGCCGTTGGCTTTACACAACGCAATGGCTTCGCGCACGCCAGGCAGTAGCGGGCGTTTCTCTTCAACCAGCGAAATTGCGCGCTGAATAATGCGTTCGGTCACTTCTTTGCGATCCGGGCCATTCCACGGTTGCTGCGCGTACCAGAGTTCCACCACCATATCGATGCGCAGACCGAGGGTATCGGGCAATTCATTACGTCGGTTAATGTCCACGCCCAGGCTTGCCATAACCTCCAGTTCGGCGCGATCCCAGAGTGGCTCGGAGTCGATAAGCAATCCATCCATATCAAAAATGGCAGCAAGAATTTGACGCGGAGCTGTCATAAAACCTCTCTTTTTTATGGCATGTCGCCGGGGAATAAACGGTAAGTATGGTTAAACGTTCATCATACCGACTTTAAAGATCAGGCGAAAATGATTATCAGCAGGTAGACTAAGGCGGAAACAGTGCGTCACTTACAAGGGGAATCCATGACGTATCAACAAGCTGGACGCATCGCTATTCTGAAACGCGTTCTGGGTTGGGTGATTTTTATTCCGACCGTAATTTCGACAGTCATTTCTGTACTGAAATTTATGTATGACCACAGTGAAAAACAGCCAGGCATTAACGCCGTGATGCTGGATTTTGCGCATGTCATGATTGAGATGATGCGTTTTAATACGCCTTTTCTTAACCTTTTCTGGTACAACTCGCCGACGCCCGACTTCCACCAGAGCCTGAACATTGTGTTCTGGCTTATCTACGCGCTGATCTTTGTTGGTCTGGCGTTGCAGGCCTCCGGCGCGCGCATGAGCCGCCAGGCGCGTTTTCTGCGAGAAGGGGTGGAAAACCAGATGATTCTTGAACAAGCCAAAGGGCCTGAAGGGTTGTCTCGCGAGCAGATCGAAGCGCGCATCGTCGTGCCGCACCACACCATTCTGCTGCAAATTTTCCCACTTTATGTGTTGCCAGTGATTGTGATTATCGCAGGCTACTTCTTCTTTTCACTGCTGGGCTTTCTGTAAGCGGTAACAAGCCCGAAAGCGATAATGCTCCCGGGCTTGTCTGTTCTACGCTGCCAATACGCGATCGAGCGCTTTTTGTGCGTTCAGCAGATGTTCGCCACCAAAAAGAATGGCCCGGTTGAAAAGCGTATAAAGCTGGTAGATCGGCTGACGTTCGGGGAAATCGAGGGGCAACGGTGAGACTGACTGGTAGCCGTCGTAAATCTGCGGCGGCTGATCCGGATGCAGCGGCAGCATCGCCAGATCGCACTCACGATCGCCCCAGTAACAGGCCGGATCGTAAATATAAGGACCGTCTGGCCCCAGCGCGCAGTTATCGGACCACAGATCGCCATGCAGTAAGGACGGCTGCGGCTGGTGAGAGCTAAGGCGCTGCTGGACATGCTCGACAATGGCGTCGATATTGCCGAACTCCATGCCTTTTTCCGCAGCCAGCTCCAGTTGCCAGCCAATACGCTGTTCGGCAAAAAACGTTGACCAGCGGCGCTGCCAGGCGTTGGGCTGCGGCGTGGTGGAAAGATCGTTATCAAAATCGAGGCCAAACTGCGGTTGATCGCTCCACTGGTGCAGACGCGCCAGTTGCTGACCGAGCAGAAACGCGTTGTGCGCATCCAGCGGGCGGGCAGGGAGATACTCCATGACCAGAAAGCTGTAATCGCGATCGCTACCCACCGCCCATACCGTCGGCACCTTTACCGTATTACTGCGCGCCAACAGTGCGAGCTGATCGGCTTCGGCGGTAAAAATAGGCAACAGTTCACGTTCATCGCATTTTACGAAAAGATCGCGACCCGCGTAACGGACATGCCATGCAGCATGGATTTCGCCGCCTGGCAGCTCATCCCGCTGCTCAATCTCGCCACTTCCCAGTTGTTCGCGTAACAGACCACTTATCGCTTGCCACATGATGTCTCTCCCATGTAATCAGCCAGATCATAAGGTTAGCGCACTAAAGCTGTGAAAAAATACGACGTAACGCACACCTGCGGGACAGGCGGTGCGCCATGGCACTTAATGCTCTTTTTGCTGCCATGCCTCCCAGGTGCTGATGGCGATATCAGCCTCTTCAGCCACCGCGGCGGTGGCTAATCCACGGGCGAGTTCAAGCACTTCCTGTTCACTGAGCGCACTGATGAGCCCGAAGGTGTTGGTGCCCAGATCGTGAACATTGCCATCTTCATCGGTCATCGTGAGCAGGAAACCTGCACGTGTAAAGTGGTTATTTAGCTCGTTGATTTCGGCCAGGCTTTGCTCATGAAATTTCACCACTACCACGTAGCGCGTGATGCCGTCGCTGCTCATATATCACCTCGTTGTAATCCTGAAGGTTTTTTTAGCATAGTCGTCAGGCGCTATTTGTCGATTCTCAGGCATTGCGCAAATAGTCGTAGATCTTTTGCGTGTCGGCCAGCGCACACAGGCGAGTACCATGGTTGATCGTGGCGGCGCTCCCGGCAGCAACACCGTAACGGACCATATCGTCCAGCGGCGCGTCGTGCGCCAGTTTTAGCGTCATCGCACCCACCATACTGTCGCCAGCGCCTACCGTACTCTGGCTTTTCATCGGCGGCGGCACGACCTGCACACACTGGTTCGCATCGACGGCCAGCGCACCCTGAGGGCCCAGCGATACGACAACGCGCAGCGCTTTACCGCTATCAACAATCTCCTGTGCGGCTTTGCGCACATCATCCGGCTGGGTCAACTCCCGGCCCACCAGCGCGCTTAGCTCTTTCTGATTCGGTTTGACCAGTTCGATGTTGCCGATAGCCAGCGCAGCGCTAAGGGCTTCGCCGGAACTGTCAACGATGCAGCGCAGCCCATGCTGCTGTGCGGTTTTAATCAGTTGTGTCAGTTTCCCGACGGTAATGCCTGGCGGCAGACTGCCGCTCACTACCAGCAATGCGCCTGGCTCAATGGTGAGTACTTTTTCTTCGATCTGGCGAAATTCATCTTCACTGAGGCTGGCGCCCGGCATGACAAAGCGGTACTGCTCGCCGCTGGATTCAACGTGAACATGCAGGTTCTGCCGTGTCCAGTCTTTGGCGTAGACGCTGATGGTTGGCACGTTTTCATCTGCTAACAGCGCAGTCAGGTGTTCGCCGGTTGCGCCACCGGCCGGAAAAATCGCTGTGGCTTTACCACCAAGATGGGTAATGGCCCTTGCGACATTAATGCCGCCGCCGCCGGGCTCAAAAACAGGTGAAGTGCAGCGCAGTTTCCCTTCTGGATAAATCTGCGGCGTTAATGTTGCGCTGTCCAGTGAAGGTGCCAGCGTCAAAGTATAAATCGCGACCATGATGACCTCCTTTTTCTTCGGTTGCAGTAAGCCTGGCACTGAATCCAGCGGAGGGAAAGGAAATAACAGCCTGATTTAAATATGATATCGATTAACCTGGCTTAGAGGATTAATAACCATTTTGTAGTTTTTGAGATCTCTCTTATTCAAAAATTCCAATAATATTTCATTGATATGTTTAAGCGGCCTTTTTATAATTTGTTACCTTTCTTTGGAACGTTAGTCGTTGATCCTGATGAAAGTTTCCGGGACCGTGATGGTCTCTTTTTTTTGCTGTTCGGACTCTAAAAAAATGAAGCTTTTGAAGACAGTACCCGCGTTTGCACTGGTCGCGGGCGTATTTGCGGCAATGAATGCTGCCGCAGATGATACCGTTTTTACTGTCATGGATGACCCATCCACCGCGAAACACCCGTTTGAAGGTAGCGTGAACGGCGGCTATCTGGCGCAGTCCGGCAACACAAAGAGCTCCTCTTTGACTGCCGATTCCACCCTGACCTGGTACGGCAATACCACGGCCTGGTCTCTGTGGGGCAACGCCAGTAATACCTCATCGAACGATGTTCGTTCGTCTGAGAAATACGCCGTTGGCGGCCGTAGTCGTTATAATCTGACGGATTATGACTATATTTTCGGCCAGGCCAGTTGGTTGACCGATCGCTATAACGGTTATCAGGATCGCGATGTATTTACCGCCGGTTATGGTCGTCAGTTCCTGAATGGCCCGGTTCATAGCCTGCGCTTTGAATTCGGTCCTGGTGTACGTTACGACAAGTACACCGATGACAACACCAAAACCACCGCGCTGGGTTATGCATCCGGTACTTATACCTGGCAAGTGACTGACACCACCAAATTCACGCAGGGTGTGTCTGTGTTTGGCGCGGATGACACCACAGTGAACTCAGAAACAGCGCTGGAAGTGGCTATCAATGCCCATTTCGCGTTGAAAGTAGGTTATTACCTGACCTGGAACTCCCAGCCGCCTTCAACTGCGCCGGATCATACCGATCGCAGAACGACGGTTACGTTAGGTTATAAAATGTAATACGCCGGGCCGGAAATTCCGGCCCACTGTTTTTGTTTATTTGTGCTATTTTATCGCGCCTTATATTCAGTTTTATTTAAGTAAATCCCTCTCTCCATATTGTCTTCATAATTAATTACCTGGACACATATTCAGTTTATTTGACACGAATGGATAAATAAATTGACTGGGCAAAAGTGTGATCCAGATCTACACTGGTTTTACGGGCGGAAAAACGGCCCAGCAAATAATGTTCGTATTACAGAAAGAGAACTCAATTATGAAAACAATCAAAACTGCCGCAGTTGCCGTGGTGCTTTCCGCACTCTCTTTTGGCGTCTTCGCGGCTCAGTCTGCTACTTCAGCCAGCCAGAGCAACACGAATATCACTAACATTGAAGCGGGCTCCAATATGGTGCCGGTCGCACAATCTACTCACGGAACCAACGATCAGGCGTTTGATGCGCATACGCTGGTTGCTGGTGAATGGAATTAAGTAGATTCTTAGTTAATTCATTAACTTTGAAAAACCGGAGAGTGTAGTACCGGTTTTTGCAATTATCCCCTAATGTAAAATTAGCGCTCTGTATTTTATTAAACATTGACGAAAACTGACGGTGATATTTAAAGAACTACAGGTGTTAAATAGGTTGTCTGTTTAACTCCGCAACAAAGATAAAATATTTTCTGCCGACTGATTTGCCACTTTGAGTACGGCATCCTGCCCCTGTTGTAATATTTGTGCTTTCACCATCTTGCTGATTTCCAGTGCATAATCTGCGTCTTCAATGCGGCTTTTTGCCGCCTGTGTGGCAATATTTTGTTGCGCCAGCACTGATTTTGACGATTCAAAGCGATTAATGAACGCACCGTACTGAGAACGATAGTGACTGACTTTCTCCAGCGCGCTATCGAGTGTTCCCATCGCATCACCAGCGGTCGCCATCGAACGAATATCGGTATTCAGTAACCCCAACGATTTCAGATCGGCCGGCGTGGTCGGCATCGTAACGGCACCCACCTCGCCATCAAAATTTGCACTGGTGACCACCTCCCAGGGAAAACTCTGCTTTGGCGGTTCGGCGGGCGTGATTTTTGGCGTGGGCAGGGTGCCCCAGTTCAGGTTACTGGTAAACGAGCCGCTACCGACAATCATCACCACCAAATCTTCCGTAACGTTATCTATTTTGATTCGTTCCAGCCGGTTGGAACCATTACTGCCGTCGTTGTAGGCTTTGCCGGATTCGTAGCGATCGCCATCACCGCTGTATCGGATGGTCATGCCGTCGTAATTAAGCGTTGCGCTGCCATTCAGCACCCAACTGGAACCTCCTTCTATCAATAATGAATCATCATAGATTGCACCTGCCTCAAAACCGTTGGCCTCGGTCAGTACGCGGCTGGTCGCTTTTGCCGGGGTGGTAATACCGCGGCTTTTCCAGGTGTAATCCGGATCGGTACCGTCGATCGGCGTACCGGCAAGGTGCTTGCCATCGCGCGTGAAGAGCTGAATGTCATCGTCAAGTCCCAATGAATCAATAGTGAGGGTGATATCCTTCGCCCCCGCGGGAATATACGCCAGAGAAACAATTCCCGAGCTGAATGTGTAATTCGTTCCTGCAACGGGAAATTTCGTGTCCAGTGGCGGAACATTACCGATTAACTCTGGCGGCAGATCCGGGGTGTCGGTGGCCAGCGGGTAGCGACCAAAAATCTCTGTGTTTTCTGAAAGGTACTGAATATTTTCAAGAATTTCTTGATATTCAGCATGCAAACTTTCCCGGTCACTTACCGACAACGTACTGTTACCGGACTGGATGGCCAGGCTTTTCGCTCGGATCAACAATTCACCGACGGTACCCAGGCTGTCTTCGGCGGTTTGCGCCATACTCATGGCATCGTCAAGCCCGCGTGAAATCACGGTATCCGAATTAACATTGGCGCGCATGCGGTTAACAATCGCCTGGCCTGCAGCGTCGTCTTTCGCACCGTTGATGCGCAATCCAGACGATAATCGTGCAATAGATTCCTGTAATGCTGATGCCGTTTTCTGGCGGGTGGACAGATTGAGACCGACCATTTCATTGTAATTAATCGTCTGCATCGCTGAGCTAACTTATCCGTGCTTCTAATGAATCATTCATCGGCAGTGGAGGCAGGTAACTTTAAGGTAAATTTACAAGTCAGTTTAATATATGTGCATCCGATTGAAAGTGAAGGAAGTTGTCTGCAGGAGGTTACAAAGGGAGTGTTTATCCCTATCCTGATACCGATTAAGCCAGGCAAAAAACCACAACAACCGGAGGAACAATGGGGAATTCCAAAGATGAGGCATTATACGAGGAGATGTGCCGGGTGGTGGGGAAGGTAGTGCTCGAGATGCGCGATCTGGGACAGGAGCCAAAGCATGTTGTCATTGCTGGCGTGGTCAGAACGATGCTGGCAAATAAGCGAGTTACGCGTTCTGCATTAACGCAGGAAGCAATGGAAACAGTGATTCGCGCGTTGGGGTATCAATCCTGATAAATAATGAAGAAAGGCACGCTTGCGCGTGCCTTTTGTGAGTGCGAGTTTGTCCTTCAAAGCAGCCTGGCGCCGTCAGCGCCGCTTTTTATGACGACCCGGTAAGCTTCTTGCTGATTTCATGCTGCGGTGCTTATAAAACGAAAAAATAATGATCGCAAGGAGCGCGATAATGATAACGGGATAAACGATTGCCATGCTTTATCATTGAGTTAGATGTTAATGGGAAGCCAACTAGACTGCCAGTGGTACTGTTGTGTCAAGGTGGCCACTAAAAATCAGATTAAACGCATGCTATGCGATTAATTTTGAAACATTTTTTCACAATAACAATCATCACTGCCGGTTATGGATATCCTGTTTTCAGACGTGCGGAGCTGCCACGCTGGAGTGAATAAAAAGCACTCACTTGCTGTTATATCCCGGAAATTCCATTTTGTACGTTTTTTTCTGCGGCAGGCCGAAAACGTGGTGGGAGGTTGCCGCTGATGTGAAGGTATCGGGAGCTAACTTACTGAATTGCCAGTTGCTGTGAACTGACAACTCACGTAGGAAATGCGTTATCTCAATCGGGCGGGATCAATTTCCGCCATGATTAAACTGGCGATATCCTGCTTTTGATGCACCTTTCCACATTTGATGATGATCTGCCTTGCGTTTTCGTATCCCGGCGCCCAAAGCTGATTGTTGAGCCGTACATCTTTGTAGATAGCAATGAGCGGTTTCTGCCAGGCTGCCGCCATATGCACGATCGAAGTATCGGGCGAGATAATCAGATCGGCTTGCGCAATAAGAGCCATTGCATGATGCAGGGTTTTAAAGGGATTTATGACGACTTTGTCGGGGAGTGGCAGGTGGATCTCTTTACGGTGATCGAGCAAAATAATATTTACCGCAGGATACGCGATCTGCAACTGTTCAATAATTACTGCAAGCTGAGTCTGGGATAAGCAGCGATCCTCATTACCGGCAAAGATATTAATGATAATCTTACGGCCTTCGATGGCTGCCAGAAATTGTTGTGTCTCAGCATAAATATCCTGTGGGATATGCAGGTCATAAGTTTCCAGTTGTTTTTTATCTAACTGCATGCAGTCAGCGATGCAGGAAAAGGTTTTGCTGACATGCAAGTTTGCGCAATCAAAATCAAAGGATTTTGTATAATGGTTAATAGAGGGCCATTTGTTAAATCCTAATACTGCTTTGGCATTTATTTGCCTTAATAACAACAACCGATGTACCGGAATATCAAAAAGGGAGGGGTCGATAACAATATCGTATTTATTACTGGCTAACTCAGTAATCACAGAACGGGGGACATTATGGGTGAATTTTTTGAGGTAGCTGGCAGAAGTGACATCCTCTGCCTCGTAAATATGGCGAATGCGGGGATTATAGCGCATTACCTGGCTGTTTGATTTTGTCAGCAGAAAATCAACGATATATCCTGACTCGTGCAGACATTTAACCAGTGCGGAATCGACGACGACATCGCCGATTGCTCCTTCGTTGCGCATCAACAGAACTTTTCTCGCTGAGATTAAATTCAGTTCGCTTCGGGCAGGACTGTCCCATAGCATTTTTGCAATATAAATGCGTAACAGCATACGTATTTTTTTTATAAGATAATTACGCCGTCTGTTGAGTGCTCTTAGTTTTTTAAATTTGCCGACAGGCATTTCTATTGCTGTGTGTTGCATCATGATTACTCTTTTCCTTATTCACAATAAACACTCCCGTCATTTGTTCTAATGAGATCACAAGACGGTAAAAATGATTCAGTCAGGTTTGTTAGTTATTACAGTAAAACGATGAATATTTTTTCGCTTGATTTCATCATGTGAAATTGAGGATATGATGGATGAAATGTGAATTCGTTATATTTTTTGCGGTAGCGCATATAAAACGGCTGAGTGGTATAATTGTCCGTATTATGGGAACGTCATTGACGGCGAATTTATTGTTGTTATCGCGCCATGATGACGTGACTGGCATGATCCCTGCGATGTACGCCAGGAATATGATTCTGTTCACGCTTTTATGTCGCCGCGATGCCGTGTACTATTGTGGGGCGTTATCAACAGGTGGGGATGGGCACAGCCAGGCTTTCGTACATTCTGGTGTGCACAGTTTGCAGAGTGAAGCAAATAAACATTCTTAACGTGCTGATATAAATACATTATTTAATTTTGTATGTGCTCTTTCGTGTGGGGCACCACTGCAAATAAGGAAATGAAATGCCTGTAATTACTCTTCCTGATGGCAGCCAACGCCATTACGACCACGCCGTAAGCCCTATGGATGTTGCGCTGGATATCGGTCCGGGACTGGCGAAAGCCTGTATCGCTGGGCGCGTTAATGGCGAACTGGTTGATGCTTCTGATGTAATCAACAGTGACGCCAACCTCGCCATCATCACCGCTAAAGATGACGATGGTCTGGAAATTATCCGTCACTCCTGTGCGCACCTGTTAGGCCATGCGATCAAGCAATTGTGGCCGAATACCAAAATGGCGATTGGCCCGGTTATTGATAACGGCTTCTATTATGACGTTGATCTTGACCACACCCTGACCCAGGAAGACATCGACGCGCTTGAAAAGCGTATGCATGAGCTCGCCGAAACCAACTACGACGTCATCAAGAAAAAAGTGAGCTGGCAGGAAGCGCGCGAGACCTTTGTCAAACGCGGCGAAAACTATAAAGTCTCCATCCTTGATGAAAACATTGCGCATGATGACAAGCCGGGCTTGTATCATCACCAGGAATACATCGACATGTGCCGCGGTCCGCACGTGCCGAACATGCGTTTCTGTCATCACTTCAAACTGATGAAAACAGCAGGGGCTTACTGGCGCGGCGACAGCAACAACAAGATGTTGCAGCGTATCTACGGCACCGCGTGGGCAGATAAAAAAGCGCTGAATGCCTATCTGCAACGCCTGGAAGAAGCGGCAAAACGCGATCACCGTAAAATCGGTAAGCAACTCGACCTGTATCATATGCAGGAAGAGGCTCCGGGTATGGTTTTCTGGCATAACGATGGCTGGACTATCTTCCGTGAACTGGAAACATTTGTTCGCTCTAAGCTGAAAGAGTACCAGTATCAGGAAGTGAAAGGCCCGTTCATGATGGACCGTGTGCTGTGGGAAAAAACCGGCCACTGGGACAACTACAAAGATGCGATGTTTACGACGTCTTCCGAGAACCGTGAATACTGCATCAAGCCGATGAACTGCCCGGGTCACGTACAGATTTTCAACCAGGGCTTAAAATCCTACCGCGATCTGCCGCTGCGTATGGCTGAGTTCGGTAGCTGCCATCGCAATGAACCATCAGGCGCGCTGCATGGTTTGATGCGCGTACGTGGCTTCACTCAGGATGACGCCCATATCTTCTGTACGGAAGAACAGGTGCGTGATGAAGTGAACGCATGTATTCGTTTAGTCTACGATATGTACAGCACCTTCGGTTTTGAGAAAATCGTCGTCAAACTCTCTACTCGTCCGGAAAAACGTATCGGTAGCGATGAGATGTGGGATCGTGCTGAGGCGGATTTGGCAGTTGCGCTGGAAGAGAACAATATCCCGTTTGAATTCCAACTGGGTGAAGGCGCATTCTACGGTCCGAAAATTGAATTTACCTTATATGACTGCCTCGATCGTGCATGGCAGTGCGGTACAGTACAGCTTGATTTCTCCCTGCCGGCTCGTCTGAACGCCTCTTATGTAGGCGAAAGCAACGAACGTCAGGTTCCGGTGATGATTCACCGCGCGATTCTTGGTTCTCTGGAGCGCTTTATCGGCATCCTGACTGAAGAGTTCGCTGGCTTCTTCCCGACCTGGCTGGCGCCGGTGCAGGTAGTGGTCATGAATATCACCGATTCACAGTCTGAATACGTTAACGAATTGACGCGTAAACTGCAAAATGCGGGCATTCGTGTAAAAGCAGACTTGAGAAACGAGAAGATAGGCTTTAAAATCCGCGAGCACACTTTACGTCGCGTCCCTTATATGCTGGTTTGCGGTGACAAAGAGGTTGAGGCCGGCAAAGTTGCCGTGCGTACCCGCCGTGGTAAAGACCTGGGGAGCCTGGACGTAAATGATGTTATCGAGCAGCTGCAGCAAGAGATTCGCAGCCGCAGTCTTCAACAATTGGAGGAATAAAGTATTAAAGGCGGAAAACGAGTTCAAACGGCGCGTCCCAATCGTATCAATGGCGAAATTCGCGCCCTGGAAGTTCGCTTAACAGGTCTGGAAGGCGAGCAGCTTGGTATTGTGAGTCTGAGAGAAGCTCTGGAAAAAGCTGAAGAAGCCGGGGTTGATTTAGTTGAAATTAGCCCTAACGCCGAGCCGCCCGTTTGCCGTATAATGGATTACGGCAAGTTCCTCTATGAAAAGAGCAAATCTTCTAAGGAACAGAAGAAGAAGCAAAAAGTTATTCAGGTTAAGGAAATTAAATTCCGACCTGGTACAGATGAAGGCGACTATCAGGTAAAACTCCGCAGCCTGATTCGCTTTCTCGAAGAGGGCGATAAGGCCAAGATCACACTGCGTTTCCGTGGTCGTGAAATGGCCCACCAACAGATCGGTATGGAAGTGCTTAATCGCGTGAAAGACGATCTGAATGAGCTGGCAGTTGTCGAATCCTTCCCAACGAAGATCGAAGGCCGCCAGATGATTATGGTGCTTGCTCCGAAGAAGAAACAGTAAGGCCATCAAGTAATTAAACCTGTGGGCCACAGGCTCACGGGTTTAGTTCGCCTTTGTTTCGTTTATTAACAATGCGAAGTGGAAGTTAAAAAATGCCAAAAATTAAGACCGTACGCGGTGCTGCTAAGCGCTTCAAAAAAACCGGTAAAGGTGGTTTTAAGCACAAGCACGCTAACCTGCGTCATATTCTGACCAAAAAAGCTACTAAGCGTAAACGTCACCTGCGCCCGAAAGCCATGGTTTCCAAAGGCGATCTGGGTCTGGTAATCGCGTGCCTGCCGTACGCATAAGTCGTTAACCTTTTAACTTTTTTTAAGAATATAGATACAGGAGAGAGCATATGGCTCGCGTAAAACGTGGTGTGATTGCACGTGCACGTCATAAGAAAATTTTGAAACAAGCTAAAGGTTACTACGGCGCGCGTTCACGCGTTTACCGTGTTGCCTTCCAGGCTGTTATCAAAGCTGGTCAGTACGCTTATCGTGACCGTCGTCAGAAAAAGCGTCAGTTCCGTCAACTGTGGATTGCACGTATCAACGCAGCAGCACGTCAGAACGGTATCTCTTACAGCAAATTCATCAATGGCCTGAAAAAAGCCTCTGTTGAAATCGACCGTAAGATCCTGGCTGACATCGCCGTATTCGACAAAGTGGCATTCTCTGCACTGGTTGAAAAAGCGAAAGCAGCTCTGGCATAAGCCAGTTTAAGAGAGGGAGCCTGGCTCCCTCTTTTGCTTTAACATTATCAATACATTGACATTTTGCAGTGATGTGTTTTCAATAGCCCATCGCCGCCACTTACCCTGTTAAGGTAACGCAAGCATGAATGCTGCTATTTTCCGCTTCTTTTTTTACTTTAGCACCTGAATCCGGGAGGCTAGCGCGTGAAAGAAGAAACGGAAAACAGCGCCAGAAAGCCTCCCTGTGGAGGCTTTTTTTGTATCTGCCGTTTGTAAATATCGTCATATAACGAGGAAAACCATGTCACATCTCGCAGAGCTGGTTGCCAGTGCGAAGGCAGCCATTAACGATGCTTCAGATGTCGCCGCTCTGGACAACGTCCGCGTCGAATACCTGGGCAAAAAAGGGCACCTGACCCTTCAGATGACCACCCTGCGTGAGCTGCCGCCAGAAGAGCGCCCGGCTGCCGGGGCAGTGATCAATGAAGCAAAAGAGCAGGTTCAGCAAGCGCTGAATGCCCGTAAATCGGATCTGGAAAATGCTGCGCTGAATGCGCGTCTGGCTGCCGAAACCATCGATGTCTCCCTGCCGGGTCGTCGCGTGGAGAATGGGGGATTGCACCCGGTAACCCGTACGATCGATCGTATCGAGAGTTTCTTCGGGGAGCTCGGCTTTACCGTCGCCACCGGCCCGGAAATTGAAGACGATTATCATAACTTTGACGCGCTGAATATTCCGGGTCATCACCCGGCACGTGCGGATCACGATACTTTCTGGTTTGACGCGACGCGTTTGCTGCGTACCCAGACCTCTGGTGTGCAGATTCGTACCATGGAAAATCAGCAGCCGCCAATCCGTATCATCGCCCCCGGACGCGTTTACCGTAACGACTACGACCAAACGCATACCCCAATGTTCCATCAGATGGAAGGGCTGATCGTGGATAAAAACATCAGCTTTACTAACCTGAAAGGCACACTGCATGACTTCCTGCGTAACTTCTTTGAAGAAGATCTGCAGATTCGTTTCCGCCCGTCTTACTTCCCGTTCACTGAGCCGTCTGCAGAAGTCGATGTAATGGGTAAAAACGGCAAATGGCTGGAAGTGCTGGGCTGCGGCATGGTGCATCCAAACGTACTGCGTAATGTTGGAATCGATCCGGAAGTTTACTCCGGCTTCGCATTTGGCATGGGGATGGAGCGTCTGACCATGCTGCGTTATGGCGTTACCGATTTGCGCGCATTCTTCGAAAACGATCTGCGTTTCCTCAAACAGTTTAAATAAAGGCAGGCAAAACAATGAAATTCAGTGAACTGTGGTTACGCGAATGGGTCAATCCAGCCATTGACAGTGAAGCGCTGTCAGGGCAAATCACCATGGCTGGCCTGGAAGTGGACGGCGTGGAGGCGGTTGCCGGGGCGTTTCATGGTGTTGTGGTTGGCGAAGTGATGGAGTGCGCCCAGCACCCGAACGCTGACAAACTGCGCGTGACGAAAGTAAATGTTGGCGGCGATCGCCTGCTGGACATCGTCTGTGGCGCGCCGAACTGCCGTCTGGGCCTGAAAGTCGCCGTAGCGACAGTGGGTGCGGTACTGCCTGGTGACTTCAAAATCAAGGCGGCAAAACTCCGCGGCGAACCGTCGGAAGGCATGCTGTGCTCCTTCTCCGAGCTCGGTATTTCTGACGATCACAACGGCATTATCGAACTGCCGGCAGATGCGCCGATCGGCACCGATATCCGTGAATACCTGAAGCTTGATGATAATACCATTGAGATCAGCGTCACGCCGAACCGTGCGGATTGCTTAGGGATCATTGGTGTTGCGCGCGATGTGGCGGTACTGAACCAGTCTCCGCTGACGGCGCCGGAAATTTCGCCGGTCGCCGCGACAATTACCGACACGTTGCCGATCGCAGTGGAAGCCGCCGATGCCTGCCCGCGCTACCTCGGACGAGTAGTGAAGGGCATCAATGTTAAAGCGCCAACTCCGCTGTGGATGAAAGAGAAGCTGCGTCGCTGCGGTATTCGTTCAATCGATGCGGTTGTGGACGTAACCAACTATGTTCTGCTGGAACTGGGTCAGCCGATGCACGCGTTTGACCGCGATCGCCTTGAAGGCGGCATCGTGGTGCGCATGGCAAAAGAGGGCGAAACCCTGGTGCTGCTGGACGGCAGCGAAGCGAAACTGAACGCGGACACGCTGGTTATTGCTGACCATAACAAAGCGCTGGCGATGGGCGGTATCTTTGGCGGCGAACACTCTGGCGTGAACAGCGAAACCCAGAACGTACTGCTGGAATGCGCTTTCTTCAATCCGCTTTCTATTACTGGTCGTGCACGCCGTCATGGTCTGCACACTGATGCTTCACATCGTTATGAGCGCGGTGTCGACCCACAATTGCAGTACAAAGCCATGGAGCGCGCAACTCGCCTGTTGCTGGATATCTGCGGCGGCGAAGCGGGTCCAATCATTGATGTCACGAATGAAGCTAAGCTGCCGAAACGTGCGACCATTCGTCTGCGCCGGAGCAAACTGGATCGCCTGATTGGTCATCATATTGCCGATGAGCAGGTCAGCGATATCCTGAAGCGCCTTGGTTGCGAAGTCACTGAAGGCCAGGACGAATGGCTGGCCGTTGCGCCGAGCTGGCGTTTCGATATGGAAATCGAAGAAGATCTGGTGGAAGAAGTGGCGCGTATTTACGGCTACAACAACATTCCGGATGCGCCGGTTCAGGCCGGTCTGGTCATGGGCGAACACCGTGAAGCGGATCTGTCGCTGAAGCGTGTGAAAACCATGCTCAACGACAAAGGCTACCAGGAAGTGATCACCTACAGTTTCGTTGATCCGAAATTGCAGCAATTGATCCACCCGGGCGAAGAAGCGTTGATCCTGCCAAGCCCGATCTCCAGCGAAATGTCGGCAATGCGTCTGTCACTGTGGACTGGTTTGTTGGGCACTATCGTTTATAACCAGAACCGCCAGCAGAGCCGCGTGCGTATTTTTGAAACGGGTCTGCGCTTTGTCCCTGATACCCAGGCAAATCTTGGTATTCGTCAGGATGTCATGCTGGCGGGCGCCATTTGCGGCAACCGTTATGAAGAACATTGGGATCTGGCAAAAGGCAGCGTGGATTTCTTCGACCTGAAAGGCGATCTGGAATCTATTCTGGAGCTGACTGGCAAATTATCCGCCATTGAATTTCGCGCAGAAACGAATCCGGCGCTCCATCCGGGACAATCTGCGGCGATTTATCTGAAAGATAAACGTATTGGTTTTATTGGTGTTGTGCACCCTGAACTGGAACGTAAGCTCGATCTGAACGGCCGCACTTTGGTGTTTGAACTGGAGTGGAATGCGCTTGCAGACCGCGTGGTTCCTCAGGCTCAGGAGATTTCACGCTTCCCGTCGAACCGTCGTGATATCGCTGTTGTTGTGGCTGAAAATGTGCCCGCAGCAGATGTTTTGGCCGAGTGTAAGAAAGTTGGCGTAAATCAGGTAGTTGGCGTAAACTTATTTGACGTGTACCGCGGTAAGGGCGTAGCGGAGGGGTATAAGAGCCTTGCCATTAGCCTGATCCTTCAGGATACCAGCCGTACACTCGAAGAAGAGGAGATTGCCGCTACCGTTGCCAGATGTGTAGAGGCATTAAAAGAGCGATTCCAGGCATCATTGAGGGATTGAACCTATGGCGCTTACAAAAGCTGAAATGTCAGAATATCTGTTTGATAAGCTCGGGCTTAGCAAGCGGGACGCAAAAGAGCTGGTAGAGCTGTTTTTCGAAGAGATCCGTCGTGCTCTGGAAAACGGTGAGCAGGTAAAACTCTCCGGCTTTGGCAATTTCGATTTGCGCGACAAAAATCAACGTCCGGGGCGTAACCCGAAAACGGGCGAAGATATTCCCATTACAGCCCGGCGCGTGGTGACCTTCAGACCCGGCCAGAAGTTGAAGAGCCGTGTTGAAAACGCTTCGCCCAAAGCTGAATGATATGAACTAACTAAAAAGGCCGCACTGCGGCCTTTTTTCTTTTCAGCGCCCGGCATCAATCATAAAATCAGCCACCTGACTGACGGTAAAACGGTTAACATGCTGGCATACGCTCATCTTCAACAGCAACGAAATCGCCGCTGGCTTGGCGGATTATTGCTGCTTTTATTATTCTCTGTGTTTATTAGCCTCTGTGCGGGCGAGCAATGGATCGCGCCAGGCGGCTGGTTTACTCCTGATGGTCAGCTCTTTGTCTGGCAAATTCGTCTTCCCCGTACGCTGGCGGTAGTGCTGGTGGGTGCCGCGCTGGCGCTCTGCGGCGCAGTGATGCAGGCGCTTTTTGAAAATCCGCTCGCGGAGCCGGGATTGTTGGGGGTCTCCAGTGGCGCGGGCGTCGGGTTGATTGCCGCTGTACTGCTGGGCGGCGGTATGTTGCCAGGCTGGGTGCTGGGTGTGTGCGCCATCGCCGGAGCGCTGATCGTGACGCTTATTCTGCTACGCTTCGCCCGGCGTCATCTCACCACCAGCCGTCTGCTGCTTGCTGGCGTAGCGCTTGGCATTATTTGTACAGCGTTAATGACGTGGGCGGTTTACTTTTCTACCTCATTCGATTTACGCCAGCTTATGTACTGGATGATGGGCGGTTTTGGCGGGGTCGACTGGCAACAAAGCTGGCTGATGGTGGCGTTGCTACCAGCGATGATCTGGGTCTGTTTTCAATCAAAACCGCTGAACGTTCTGGCGCTGGGTGAGATATCCGCCCGGCAGTTGGGGCTGCCGCTATGGCTGTGGCGAAATTTGCTGGTGGTGGCAACGGGCTGGATGGTAGGCGTCAGCGTTGCGCTGGCGGGAGCTATTGGCTTTATTGGTCTGGTGATCCCGCATATTTTACGTCTCTGCGGGCTGACCGATCACCGGGTGCTGCTTCCTGGTTGCGCGCTGGCGGGGGCGGTGGCGCTGTTGTTCGCTGATATTGTTGCACGGCTGACGCTCAGTGCCGCTGAGTTACCCATCGGCGTCGTCACGGCGACGCTGGGTGCGCCGGTGTTTATCTGGTTATTATTAAAGGTCGGGCGTGAAGCCTGAAATCCATAACATCAACAAAGGGTACGCTATGCAACAGGATATTCTGAATACCGAAGTCACGACCATTGATGGTGAGCAGACCACGCTGGAAACTTATCGCGGTAATGTATTACTCATCGTCAATGTGGCATCTAAATGCGGCCTGACGCCGCAGTATGAGCAACTGGAAAACCTGCAAAAAACGCTCGCCGGTGAGGGCTTCACGGTGCTGGGATTCCCCTGCAACCAGTTCCTTGGCCAGGAGCCGGGTTCGGAAGAGGAGATCAAAACTTTTTGCAGCACGACTTACGGCGTGACGTTCCCGATGTTCAGCAAAATTGAAGTGAATGGTGACGCGCGTCATCCGCTGTATAAAAAATTGATCGCTGCCGCGCCGTCTGCTGTTACGCCGGAAGGCAGCGGTTTCTATGCGCGTATGGAGAGTAAAGGCCGTGCGCCGAAAGAGCCGGGTGATATTTTGTGGAATTTCGAAAAATTCCTCATTGGCCGCGATGGTACGGTGATTCAGCGTTTCTCACCGGATATGACCCCGGAAGATCCGGCTTTGCAACAGGCCGTTAAACAGGCTTTGACGAAATAATGTCAGCGCTGTTGCAACTGCAAAATGTGGGAGAATCGGGCAGGCTGGGGCCGATTACGGCATCGGTTGAGCGGGCGGCGATTCTGCATCTGGTCGGACCAAATGGTGCAGGGAAAAGCACGCTACTTTCCCGGCTTGCTGGTCTATCTGGCGGGCAGGGCGAGGTGTTGTTGAACAACCGTCCGCTGGAACAATGGCCCGCCCTGGCGCTGGCGCAACATCGCGCTTACCTTGCCCAGCAGCAGACGCCGCCTTTTGCTATGCCAGTCTGGCACTATTTGCTGTTGCATCAGCGCGACACAGCGCAAACCCACAGTCTGGGGAAAATTGCCGCTAAGCTTGGGCTGGGTGACAAGCTTAGCCGTAGAGTCAATCAACTTTCTGGCGGTGAATGGCAGCGGGTGAGGCTGGCCGCAGTGATTTTACAGATCCACCCGGAGGTGAATCCCTCCGGGCAGTTGCTGTTGCTGGATGAGCCAATGAATAGCCTTGATGTAGCGCAACAGACTGCGCTGGACAAGCTTATAGCGGAGCTGGTGAGCGGTGGCGTGACCGTAGTGATGAGTAGCCACGACCTCAACCATACGTTGCGCCATGCACAGCAGGTGTGGTTGCTGAGCGCCGGGCGGCTACTGGGTAGCGGCAAACAAGAAGAGGTGCTGACGCCTGCTCATCTGGCGGAAGTTTACGGTATGGCTTTTCGTCGTTTCGACGTAGACGGGCATCGTGTGCTGATCCCGGCGACGTGACGAAAAGGTGACTTGCCACGCAACTGATTCACACGGTAGATTATTCCGATAAAAATAAAGTACGAGGCGAGATCCAGAATGCGTATCTGGTTTCTTCTGGCGGCGGCACTGTTCCTTGCAGGATGTAGTTCTCATCGCGCTCCGCCACCTAACCCAAGATTGTCGGATTCGATCACGGTGATCGCGGGTCTGAACGATCAACTGAGCGAGTGGCGAGGTACACCGTATCGCTACGGCGGTATGACGCGTTCAGGCGTCGATTGTTCCGGGTTTGTGATGATGACTTTCCGCGACAAATTTGCGCTTCAACTACCGCGCGAAACACGTCAGCAGGCTGAGATCGGCACGAAAATCGACAAAGATGATCTATTGCCTGGCGATCTGGTGTTCTTCAAAACCGGTTCCGGCGAAAGCGGGCTGCATGTTGGAATTTATGATACTGACAATGAATTTATTCATGCGTCTACCAGCCGCGGCGTGATGCGTTCTTCATTGGATAACGTCTATTGGCGGAAAAATTTCTGGCAGGCGCGGCGCATTTAAGCGCTGCGCAGTCGTGGCAAAAATTTGTTAAACCAGGATGTTTCCACTAATTATCTTTTAGAATATTAATTATCATAAGTGGACATTGAATCTGGCGAAAAGACTATTAGTGAGCAACCTAATAAAGGAGAAGCCAAATATAAAATGGGATAAAAATGGAGTTAACCTCACTAAAATCATTAAGCCTGGAATTCATCTACTTGTGTTTAGCCATTCCGGATATCACCCTTAACGCGGGACTGGCACAATGATCATTTTGCTTGATGATACATATCACCCGGAGCTTTTATTACAGCCAGCGAGAAAAAGTAACGGAATGCTTCAGGGGCTGGAAGTTATCGTTAACTTTGTGGGGAAAGACAGTAATGTCCGCGCCCCGGCAGAGCTGGTTTCCCCGCGCCTGCAGGCTGATGAAATGCTGCAACTTTTTAAGGAGCAACTGGCGCTAATAGAGGCCTGTCAGCTCTTTTTATTACAACATCAATT
This sequence comes from Kosakonia radicincitans DSM 16656, assembly GCF_000280495.2. Classification (NCBI taxonomy): domain Bacteria; kingdom Pseudomonadati; phylum Pseudomonadota; class Gammaproteobacteria; order Enterobacterales; family Enterobacteriaceae; genus Kosakonia; species Kosakonia radicincitans. The sequence goes on along the minus strand of NZ_CP018016.1, from coordinate 3,219,767 downwards.
AATTGCCTGGATTAATATTTCCCCGGCTATTGTTGAAGCCTTACTTACCGACGAGACGCTGGCTGCCAGCGTGGCTAAATTCCCTTTTCTGGAATTTACTATAAATGAGAATTTCCTCAATTTAAATAAAGGAAAAGAGGATCCTTCTCTGTCTCTATTGGCGAAACAATATCCGCTGGTACTGGCTAATTTTGGTGTCGGAACGGCATCGACTAAAGCCATTTTTGACGGGTTATTTAAACGTGTCGCATTAGATAAAAATTTTGTTCAGCAACGATTAGCATCTCCTTCGTTTGAACCTTTTATGCGGGCGATCGTTTCGCAGATAAGTCCCTATTGTCAGTCAATGATGATTGCGGGCATTGATGACGAATCTGCCCTGAAGCGGGCGGAACCTTTTCACTTCAGCGCAATGCAAGGGGCACTATGGCCACCAGTCAACGCTGCGCAGATCACATCGCTGATCCACTCATAGCCCTGCTTTTCGCCGGTGTTTAAACCTGGTGGTTGGCACTACACTAAAGGCAGGAGGAACCATGACCCTGTCTTTTACTACCCGCTGGCGTGATGAACTGCCAGAATTTTACACTGCATTATCTCCGACACCGCTGCACAATGCCCGTCTGATCTGGCACAACGCGCCACTGGCGCAGGAGCTGGGCGTGGAGGATGCGCTTTTTCATCCCGAATCGGGTGCCGGTGTCTGGGGCGGCGAAGCATTGCTGCCGGGCATGTCGCCGCTGGCGCAAGTCTACAGTGGACATCAGTTCGGTGTCTGGGCCGGGCAACTGGGCGACGGTCGCGGGATCTTACTCGGTGAACAACAACTGCCGGATGGCACTACCCGCGACTGGCATCTGAAAGGCGCAGGGCTGACGCCTTATTCGCGCATGGGCGATGGACGCGCAGTTCTGCGTTCAACCATCCGAGAAAGTCTGGCATCAGAGGCGATGCACCATCTTGGCATTCCGACGACCCGCGCGCTGAGCATCGTTACCAGCGATACACCGGTCATGCGTGAAAGCCGCGAGCAGGGGGCCATGCTGATGCGCATCGCTGAAAGCCATCTGCGTTTCGGCCATTTCGAGCATTTTTATTATCGGCGCGAACCGCAAAAAGTGCGCCAGCTGGCCGACTTTGCCATCCGCCACCACTGGCCGCATTTGCAGAATGAATCCGATAAGTACGTGCTGTGGTTCCGCGATATCGTCCGACGCATTGCCACGCTGATTGCCCGCTGGCAGGCGGTCGGTTTTGCGCACGGTGTGATGAATACCGACAACATGTCGATCCTCGGGTTGACCATTGATTACGGCCCCTTCGGTTTCCTCGACGATTATCAGCCGTCATTTATCTGCAATCACTCGGATTACCAAGGGCGTTATAGCTTCGATAATCAACCTGCAGTGGCGTTGTGGAACCTGCAACGTCTGGCGCAGTCGCTGTCGCCGTTTATTGACATTGAGGCGCTGAATAGTGCGCTGGATGATTATCAACATCTGTTGCTGACAGAATATGGCGTGCTGATGCGCGGTAAGCTTGGTTTCCTCACGCAGCAGCAAGGCGATAACCAGCTTCTGACGGAACTGTTTGCGCTGATGGCGCGTGAGGGCAGTGATTATACGCGTACCTTCCGTCTGCTCAGCCAGACGGAGCAGCAGAGCGTCTCTTCGCCGCTGCGCGATGAATTTATCGATCGTGCGGCGTTCGACCGTTGGTTTGCTCAGTACCGGATGCGTCTGCAACAGGAGCAGGTTGACGATGCGCAACGGCAACAGCTGATGTCCGGTGTGAATCCGGCGCTGGTGTTGCGCAACTGGCTGGCACAGCGGGTGATTGATGCTGCTGAGAAAGGCGACGCCAGTGAACTGGCGCAGTTACATGAAGCGCTGCGCCAGCCGTTTCGCGATCGTAACGATGATTATGTCAGCCGCCCACCGGACTGGGGAAAGCGGCTGGAGGTCAGTTGTTCGAGTTAAACCGGTTCATTTCGTCAGAATCAGCTTCCCGGCATGGGTCTGACGCAGCAGATATTGCTGTCCTTTATGCTCAATCACCACCCGGCCTTCTTCGCCCAGTAGCTGTTGACTGTTGATGCGACGATCGGTCGGGCTGATATGGGTGGGTTTTTCCTGCGAAGCGATGAGTGCGGCAGTCGTGCTATCCGTATGCGACATAACTGTTTCAAGGTTGCTTATTATCAACAATGATAATCATTATCAATAATATGCCAGCTGGTAGCAAGGGTGTTCTGTAACATTTCGCGATTTCCCCCTGGATAAAGTAGGGGAAGAGGATCCCGCCGCCTGGCGGCGGGATGCGATCAGAGGCGGGTGGCGACAGCGGCCGCCAGTTTCTCCAGCAGCAATTCACTGTCGTCCCAGCCCAGGCAAGGATCGGTAATGGATTGCCCATAAACCAGCGGCTGGCCGCTGACAATTTTCTGCGTGCCTTCCTGCAGGAAGCTTTCTACCATCACGCCAGCAATGGCGGTCGAACCGTTACGAATCTGCGAACAAACATTGTCGCAGACATCGAGTTGACGTCGATGTTGTTTCTGGCAGTTGCCGTGGCTGAAATCCACCACCAGGTATTCCGGCAGATCAAACTCGCTCAGCGTATCGCACGCATTGGCGATATCTTCGGCGTAATAGTTCGGCGTTTTACCGCCACGCATAATGATATGCCCGTAAGGATTACCGCTGGTTTGATAGATGGTCATCTGCCCGGTTTTATCCGGCGAGAGGAACATATGGCTGGCGCGGGAGGCGCGGATCGCATCGACCGCGATGCGGGTATTGCCATCGGTGCCGTTTTTAAAACCGACCGGGCAAGAGAGCGCTGACGCCATTTCACGGTGGATCTGGCTTTCCGTCGTGCGCGCGCCAATCGCCCCCCAGCTAATCAGATCGGCTATAAATTGCCCTGTTACCATGTCGAGAAATTCAGTCGCCGTTGGCACACCCAGTTCGTTGACCTGGAGCAGCAGCTTGCGCGCCAGTTCAAGACCATGATTAACGCGATAGCTACCATTCAGGTCCGGATCGGAGATCAGTCCTTTCCAGCCAACAACCGTACGCGGTTTTTCAAAATAGGTGCGCATCACGATCTCAAGCTGAGCGTGATGTTTCTCGCGCAGCGTCTGCAAGCGACGCGCGTAATCTACCGCCGCATCAAAATCGTGGATGGAGCAGGGGCCAATAATCACCAGTAAACGGCGATCTTCGCCATTGAGGATTTTTTCTATTCGCCGCCGGGATGCAATAACATGTTCGGCAACATCAGGTTTAACAGGATAACGCTGCGCCAGTTCAGCCGGTGTCACCAGGCTGTCGATGCGCGCAGTGCGAAGTTCATCGGTTTTGTTCATCAAGCGTCTCAAAATTAGGTGCTTCAGCGGCAGGAATGCCGGAAGTGATGCGCACACCATAAACCAATCGCGGCTTATTTCAAGTATGGCCGCGAAGCGCATTACTTCAGTGGCAGATATCATAGCGCAGTATGAATCAGTGTACTAGCTTGTTAGTACAATAATGAGCGTAATACATTTTGAGTGAGCATATTTTGAGCACGCTTTGCTGTGATTTGTCTTCTACAGTGTGATCGCCAGTCGTGTCAGATAGTAATTATTTTCAAACTGAACACTATCTATTATTTCCGCTTTTCGGAATTATTATCGGAAATTTCTTTTCGTACAATATATTTGATAAATGTATCCGCGCTATGCTTACTGTTATAAAATGATTGCTAAATCATGTGGCAAGAAAGAATATTAAATTTCTGTATGATTTTCATTTTAAGTGTTTTTTAGGAAAAATATCTAATTCTATTTCTGGACAATGCATTCATCGCTGGCAGATACTATTAAGCATATTTTATAAATGAATTTGGAGTTGTCATGTGATAGCTCCAGAAAGCTGAAACCTATTTTTTTTCAGCTGAATATTTAAATATTGTTTCAAGATTAAGGGGAATTTGATGAAACAACTCAGCAATGATGAAATGCAGGCCGTATCCGGTGCAGGCTTGATCTCTCTGGCTGCGGGTATGCTCGGCGAAGGCATTGGTATTGTGATTGATGCGGCCTTTGGCGGGAAAAGTTCTTTCGCAACTGATTTAGGGCGTAACATTGGTAAGGGCATCGGCGTTGTGCTTGAAACCAGCCTGAATCTTTTCACCAGTATTATGAATATTTTCAGAAAGTAAATCATAAATCGCCACGGAAGGTGAGTTGCTGCTAATTTTACTGTGGGGGACTTCCCCACAGTAAAATACAATTATTGATTTATGATTTCTTATCGGCTCATTAATATTACGAAGTGTCCATATTTTCTTATCGACCATCCGTGATGTAATACGTCCAAAAATGCACTTATCATTATTGTTGGTGATTTTGGGTGATGCATAAACAATAAAGAGTATCATTGGTCATTGGAAATTATTTTATTGATTTCAAAATGGTATTCTTATTTGTTTTATGTATAAATGAACAATTAATATTAAGGATAATGAAATGAAAGAACTTACAACTCATGAAATGCAATATGCTTCAGGTGGAATTCTTTTCTCCGTAGCGGGTGCTATGCTGGGGGGCGGTATTGGTAAGTTGATTGATATGATGCTTCCAGGTGAAGATCATTATTCGTTTGGAGACACCGGCCTGTCGATGGGATTGTTAGGCGGCATCGCGGCTGATGCGATTGGCGTGGTGGGTACGCTCGGCGCTATTGGTGTGGTCGGTGCTGTAGGGGTTGGTGTAGCAGGTGCTGGCGTGGTTGGTGCAGGGCTGTTGTGCCTCTCTCCACTTCTGTTATTCATCTAATAGCAACCTATTAACTGCAATGATCTCGCATTGTTGATATGTGTATAAGTGACATCTCTCTTGATATGTCACTTATTTTTAAATATCCGCAAACATCGCTTTTCGTCGTTATGCCGCCTGTTCTCCGGGCAATCCGCAGCCAGAAAACTGGTGCAGCCACGCTTAGTACATGCGGCGGTTCAGTCCCATGATGTCGAGCATTTTGGTCGCAATCTCTTCAACTGAGTAGTTGGTACTGTTAAGACAGGGAATCTGATTTTTGCGATAAAGCGCTTCTACTTCCGCTACTTCCATGCGGCACTGTCGCAAAGAAGCGTACCGGCTGTTCTCCCGCCGCTCTTCACGAATTGCTGCAAGGCGTTCAGGGTTAATGGTCAGACCAAATAATTTATGCTGCAACGGTTTTAACGCAGCCGGAAGTACAAGGTTATCCATATCATCGGCAATAAAGGGATAATTCGCTGCGCGAATACCGAATTGCATCGCAAGATAGAGGCTGGTTGGGGTTTTTCCACAGCGCGATACCCCCAGTAAAATGACCTGAGCCTGATCGAGGTTGCGCAACGAAATACCGTCATCATGTGCCAGTGTGTAATCAATTGCGGCAATACGCGCATCATATTTAGTTAAATTACCCGGATTAAGCCCATGCGTGCGATGCGCAATCGGGGTAGGATCGAGCTTTAATTCCTGCTGTAATGGGGCAACCAGCGCCTGAACAATGTCCTGACAAAATCCTTCGCTTTGCAAAATAATAGAGCGAATTTCGGGGATCACAATGGAATAAAAAACCAATGGACGGTTGCCCGTTTGCTGATAGATAGCATCAATCTGATCTTTGACGGCGCGGGCGCGGCTCTCGTTTTCCACGAAAGGCAGGGTAATGCTGCTGACGGCGACCGGAAATTGTGACATCACCGCATGGCCCAATACTTCAGCGGTGATAGCGGTTCCATCAGAAATATAAAACACGTGGCGATCAACAGAACTGTCCATTTAACCCATCCTGACTTTCATACGTAATTCTATGAAAGCATAAATTAAAATCTTCATTGTGCGTATCTCCTTTTTCTCATTTTTAAAATGAAATGGTGTTTTTATTTTTTATGAACTACAGGGTTCACTTTTTTTGATGGCGTATGAAAAATAAGGATATTCTAAAAAGAGATATTCTCGCCGCGTGATTAATTGATGGGAATCTGTCCGAAAAACCATAATCTGGAATTGCTTACACGATTCACCGTTTTTTCCGGCGAATTAATTATGCCAGGATTAATACGCAGTCTGAGATTTTACCCATTCATATATCACAAAAGGATTGTTTCGATGTCCAACAATGGCTCGTCTCCGCTGGTGCTTTGGTATGACCAACTCGGCATGAATGATGTAGACAGAGTTGGGGGCAAAAATGCCTCCCTTGGTGAAATGATTACTAACCTGTCAGGCGTGGGAGTTTCCGTGCCGAATGGGTTCGCGACCACCGCCGATGCGTTTAACCAGTTCCTTGAACAGAGCGGCTTAAATCAACGTATTTATGCGCTGCTGGATAACACGGATATTGACGATGTCTCTGAGCTGGCGAAAGCCGGCGCACAGATCCGCCAGTGGATTGTCGATACGCCTTTCCCGCCGGAGCTGGAGAAAGCGGTTCATGATGCGTATGCAAAACTGTCGGAGGATGACGCGCAGGCCTCGTTTGCCGTACGCTCCTCGGCGACGGCGGAGGATATGCCGGACGCTTCTTTCGCCGGTCAGCAAGAAACATTCCTCAATGTTCAGGGTTATGACGCCGTGCTGGTGGCTGTTAAACACGTGTTTGCTTCGCTGTTTAACGACCGCGCTATCTCTTACCGCGTGCATCAGGGTTATGACCACCGCGGCGTGGCGCTCTCTGCGGGCGTGCAGCGTATGGTGCGCTCGGACATCGGCGCTTCCGGCGTGATGTTCTCTATTGACACCGAATCCGGCTTCGACCAGGTGGTATTTATCACCTCTGCGTGGGGGCTGGGCGAGATGGTGGTGCAGGGCGCGGTCAACCCCGATGAGTTCTACGTGCATAAACCGACGCTGGCGGCTGGCCGTCCGGCGATTGTGCGCCGCACGATGGGCTCGAAAAAGATCCGCATGATTTATGCGCCCACGCAGGAACACGGTAAACAGGTACAGATTGAAGATGTGCCGCAGGCCGATCGCGATCGCTTCTCGCTGAGCGATGCCGATGTGCAGGCGCTGGCCAAACAGGCGGTACAAATCGAAAAACACTATGGTCGTCCGATGGATATTGAATGGGCGAAAGACGGCCATACCGGCAAGTTGTTTATCGTGCAGGCGCGTCCGGAAACGGTGCGCTCCCGTGGACAGGTGATGGAACGCTATACGCTGCATGCGCAAGGGCGAATCATCTCTGAAGGCCGCGCTATCGGTCATCGCATCGGCGCAGGTACGGTTAAAGTGATCCACGACATCAGCGAAATGAACCTGATTGAAGCGGGCGATGTGCTGGTCACCGATATGACCGACCCGGACTGGGAACCGATCATGAAGAAGGCGGCTGCGATTGTCACCAACCGTGGTGGTCGAACCTGCCATGCGGCGATTATCGCCCGTGAACTGGGGATCCCGGCGGTGGTAGGTTGCGGTGATGCGACCGAACGTATCAAAACCGGTGAAAAAGTAACTGTCTCCTGTGCCGAAGGCGACACGGGTTATGTGTATGCCGATCTGCTCGATTTCAGCGTGAAAAGCTCCAGCGTCGATACCATGCCGGATCTGCCGCTGAAGATCATGATGAACGTCGGTAACCCGGATCGCGCCTTTGATTTCGCCTGTTTGCCGAATGAAGGTGTCGGGCTGGCGCGCCTGGAATTTATCATTAACCGCATGATTGGCGTTCACCCGCGCGCGCTGCTGGAGTTTGATGATCAGGAAGCGAAGCTGCAAAGCGAAATTCGCGAGATGATGAAAGGTTTTGACTCGCCGGTTGAGTTTTACGTCGGTCGTCTGACGGAAGGGATTGCCACGCTGGGCGCGGCGTTCTGGCCGAAGCGCGTGATTGTGCGTTTGTCGGATTTTAAATCGAACGAATACGCCAATCTGGTCGGCGGCGAGCGTTATGAACCGGAAGAAGAGAACCCGATGCTCGGTTTCCGTGGGGCGGGTCGTTATGTAGCCGACAGCTTCCGCGACTGCTTTGCGCTCGAATGCGAAGCGGTAAAACGCGTGCGCAACGAGATGGGGCTGACAAACGTTGAGATCATGATCCCGTTCGTTCGTACCGTGGAGCAGGCGAAAGCCGTGGTTGATGAACTGGCGCGCCAGGGACTGAAACGCGGTGAGAACGGGCTGAAGATCATTATGATGTGCGAAATTCCGTCCAACGCACTGCTGGCGGAGCAGTTCCTTGAGCACTTTGATGGTTTCTCGATTGGTTCCAACGATATGACGCAGCTTACGCTGGGCCTCGATCGTGACTCCGGCGTCGTTTCCGAACTGTTCGATGAACGTAATGAGGCGGTGAAAGCCCTGCTGTCGATGGCGATTCGCGCGGCGAAAAAACATGGCAAATATGTCGGTATCTGCGGCCAGGGGCCTTCGGATCACGAAGATTTCGCCGCATGGTTGATGGATGAAGGCATCGACAGTCTGTCGCTGAATCCGGACACCGTGGTGCAGACATGGCTCTCGCTTGCTGAACTGAAAAAATAACGTACTGAAGGAAATCCCCGGCACAATGTCGGGGTTTATTATATATTTATCATTGCCTTATGTTCGAATGGGGTGCTTGTGGGGTGCCGGGCTGTGGTAAAATATAAAAGAATAGCATCAAACAATACGAAAAAGCCGGGCGAAGCCCGGCATGCCACTAGCTGTTCATTTGTTTAAAAAGTTCTCTTCCTGCCGCCCTTTGTTTCTCTATGTAATCGGCGAGATCCTGAATATGAATCATCCGCGGCGCTTTCTGGCTTTCGCCAGCCCGGAACGTTGGGATAGGCAATTGTCCCAACGCAGCTTTTTTATCAGCGGTCGCTGACTTCATGCCAAAGTATTTTTCGCATACATCGGCAAGAGGTATTGATGCTGTTTCAAATTCAGCCAGTAATAAAAAAATCGTATTCATACCCACCTCACACCATACTCAGGCCACGTCAGTGGCTCCATGTTTCATATTAACCACTTCCCGGAAGTAGTGGCCCTCGTTGTCTTTTGTCCTGATTTTCATACTTCCTCGCGCTCTGAATTTATTCCACGGCTTACAAGTGAGCGTATACGGCGCCTTCCTGTCAGTGCCGTCGCAACATAGCTTGCCGGGCGGTTGACCACTTCAACGGTAATTTTCACGCCTTCAACGAGAACCGTGTAAGTTGTCGTTTTATCGTGGCGTCCATACTCACCAAATTTTTCAACATGAGATGCCAGTGCTGCGTCACATGCCTGCCGTGCCAGCGGTGAATTTTTGCTGCTTCGGTTAATCAGCTTCATGCGCACGCTCCGGATCAAATTTGTCCCAGCAGTTAATTTCGATGTTGCGCTGCAGCCGCCGTGCCCGTATCTCTTCGATATCCCGCCCGGTCAACTCAGCCACCGACTGATTACCGTGCCTGGCGAGTAGCATCAGATCTTCGACACTCCAGTTTTCTCGCTCCATAAATCCTCCAGAGCGGGAGGGTTGCCCCTCCCGGCGTCGATTAGCCAACGTATTCGGGTTTCATGTCGGTGAGCGTGATGCTGTATTTTTCGTACAAATCATCGCCCAGGTGGCGTTTTGCTGCGGAAAGCGTACGCTCCACGGCGGCAAACTGTTCCGCCGCGCCGGGTTCGCCGGGCGATGGCAGAGAATTAATCGCCGCCTCAACCTTGTTCCGGTTGTTGACCAGGTGATAACGACGCGTTGCCTTGTTTTTCAGTTCCGTGAAGAGGGCTGTGCCGAGAGCTGCTTTCGCCTCGTTAATCTGATTACCGACAGCAGTCGCAGCCTCCAGTGTTTCAGCGGCATCAATGCGCGCGCGGAATGCCTCTGCTTTGGTTTCCTGTCCATCAGTGTTATCGATCACCGTCTGATTTTGTGGCTCGCTCTCAGTAATCTCCTGGACGCTTACGCGTGGTGCCGGGTCAGGGTTGATGACTCTTTCCTGACGATCTTCAAGCTCATCCGGTGTGTATACGCCGAGGATCACATCCGGGCAGAAGAGTCGCGCCCAGCGCTTAACCGCAAGGTAAGCAAGCTGCTGGCGTGGATCATCCGCCCACAGGGTGGAGTTTCGAACCCGTGCCTGCGCCAGCAGTAAATCCAGTTCGCGGTATTGCTCCTCGCCTTTTAGCCGGGCGCGGATGATGATGCCGATCCCTTCTTCGTCCGCCATGCTCCAGCCAGGAACCCGGTATTCGCCTTTCTCACCTTTCTTAATGTTGAATCTGCCGATCACCTTTTCCCACGGGCCGTACCATTCATATTCGAAACGAGAGGCCAGCACACCACTACGGGAGATCACCGCGTTGACGAGCTGCGCCTCATAACCCAGCACGCCATTAATCAGGTGTGTTTTCTGCGCCACGGCGAACGGGTTCATTTGCCACTGCGCCGCCTGCATAGCTACAGCCATACAATCCGCCGCATTTCCCTGGAGGTGACGCGGGACAGTTGCAGCCCCTTGCGACATCATCTGCGCAAAAGCGCTGATGGCGTTCAGGTACTGCGAGTCGAAAAGCGCGATATTTGAGTTAACAATCGCGCTCTGGTCTGTTACAGCAACGTTTGTATTTTCCATGATCCCCCCTTATGCGTTTGCCAGTGCGCGCAGCGATTCAAGGCGGCGCAGGTCGTAGTCGGTCAGTTCGTCGGCGTAATCTTCGGTAACTGGCGCAGGCCATTCGCCTGTGTCGAATGCGTTCGCGATAGCGCGCATAGTGGTCTGGTATTCCAGCGCGCCGAGTTCGATGAGTTCCGGGCTGGCTTCGACAATCGCGATCCAGTGGTAGCCCTCATCCTTGTTGACGAAAATCCAGAAGAACTGATCCAGTGCTGCGGTGTTCATGTACATGGCCGCGCTGAGGTGGTAATCGCGGTCGATAATTTCCCGGTGCAGTTTTGCCCGCAAAGCTGGCTGTTTGACGTTCCACATACTGATCGTTTTCAGGTCTACGCCGACACGGATGCCGCCCATATCGATTTCCAGATCGGGACGCACACGGATTTCCAGCCCGGTTTCGTCGTCGAACCCGAAATAGCTCACTTCAACGGCGCGACCAGGGTGGGTGAGGAATTTCCCGGCGGTCGGGTGCGCCAGCAGCGCGGACTGAATCGCCGTGGCCGTTGCCATTTGCTGGCGGGTGACCAGAATTTTGTCTTCCGGGTTCTCGCGCCATGCATCCAGCAGCTCGTCGGCAAAGACTGCATCGGGATTAACGCTTTTAACCGCTTGAATCAGATCTGCTTTCTGGCCCGATACTTTCAGCGGCGCGGGTTTCTGCGCTTCCTGCGCCACCAGGTTGGGATGTATAAGCGCCAGTTGTTCGAGCAATGTGTCGCGGCTGCCGCTGGTTTTAACCGGGGCGGGCAGGGTGGCGTTGTACTCTTTGATGCAGGCTTTCATTGCCGTGGCAGTTTGCTTCTGGCCTTCTTCTATGCGCTGATATTCTGCCGGCAGGGACATGTAGCTTTGCCCTGTTTCGTCAACAGATGTGCCTAGCGGCAGTTGCGCGGGCAGGGTGGCGTTGTGCGTTTCCAGCAGCGCTTTAATGTCATCTGTGCTTAACTGCGGCGGCAACCCGGCGTTGTATTCATCGATAAAGGCGCGGATTGTTGCTGTGGTGGTGAATGCGCCTTTCGGGATCTCCGGCTCAATGCTGAATTCAGCCAGAAGGTTTTCAGGTTGGAGCGCCAGCGCATGCACCAGATTCCCCATATCCAGCACCTTCGATTGTTCGCGGGCGATGGTTTTGGCAACGTGGCGCGCGTTGAAGTACATCAGGCTGACGCGGGCATCTTTCACCTGCGTGCTGCTGATACCATTTGCCGCGTGGTAAACGTTGTTCGGCAAACCTTCGTAGCGGCCCGGTTCGAAGAATGCCGGGTATTCAGGTTCCGGTGTTGCGTCTGCTGCATGCTGTTGCACTTCGTCCTGTAACGGTTGGGTGCTTTCCGGCCCGGCAACTGCGGCGGCCATCAGCGGGGCCGCAGCGGCCATAATGTCATGGGTGCTCAGGGTATCTGTTTGCGTACCAGCGAGATCCACGCTTTCGCCTCCCGGCAGCGCAGCAGTATTTTGGTCTTCGATCTGGAAAGTCTTTTCCATCTGCACATCTTCGGCATTCTCCTGCACGTTCGTTTGGGTTGTGTTGCCGATCAGGCCATCAATGGAAAACATCCCGCCGCCCAGCTTTTTCACTTCCGGCTGACCGGTCGTTTCACTCACCGACGCGCGGGTAGCTTCGGCTGCCGCTTTCCCCACGACAGCAAATTCAGTGGCAAGTTTATCGAGGCTTTCAACCGGCTCGGCGCCCTGAATCACCCCGGCGACAACCGCAGCGCTGTCTATCTGACGCGCCGCCGCTAGGGTTTCATCCGTCGGTTTGTCGTGCTGATGCTCAGTGAGGTTTGCGTTGATATAGGTCTGTAAGCTGACCGGGAAGTGATGCACATTTTCAGTGGCGCTGCGGATAAGGGCGAAAATAGCCGCGCGGGAGAAATCGAGGATGCCAGGCGTTTTGCGCAGCGCTGCTGACCACTCCTTAAACGGACTTTCTTTGGCTGCGACAATGTCCTTCGCACGGCGGTGAACTGAACCAGGAATGTTGTAGATATCAAAATCCATCGGCATTGTTGCCGCTGCGATCTCAATATCTAGGGTGTCCAGCGTATGCTCGTAGTCAGGATTGCGATCGGTGGCATTCCCGCCGCCTGCATTGGTGCCAGTATCGGTGCGCTGAATGGCAGGAATACGTTTACCAGCGGCCCATTCTTTTACAAGCAGGCCACGGTCAATGTGATGGGTATCAGACCACGCCAGGATAAACTGAACCATGACAGCAAGCTCATGGCGTTTTTCTTCCGGGAATACTGACTTGATGGCACTGGTTAATTTCCACAACTCATGCGTTGTCAGATTGTCGATGCCGGGGATATTTCGCGCAGCAAGTAGCAGGTTCTGGACATGGTTATTATCGCTGTCCATCTCCATAGCACCAATCTCCACACGCTGAGACTGAGTTACGTGATGGCGCATTTTGTCACTCAGATACTGTGCAATAATTCGCTGAGGCAGACGCAGTTTTACCACCGGATATAACGTATTTTCGTCATCATCCTCCGTCACGTCTGAGTGGGTGTTCGTTTGCAGGGGGGATGTTTCTGCGGGGGACGAAACCGGATCTGCTGCTTCGTTTACAGCACCCTCTGTTGATTCGGTATCCTGAGTGTCTGTTGTGGCCTGGCTGGTAATTTTCAGCCAGGTACGTCCGTCATCAGTCAGCGAATAACGATCGCACCAGGTGAAGTCGATAGCTTCTTCTGCTGGCAGATCGTCAACCACAGGGAAATTAGTCAGTACCGGCAACTGATAATCGTGGCCGCGCCCGGTAGCGATTTCGTTATCTTCGAGAATTACCTGTACCTGCAATTTTGCACGAGCTTCGGTTTTCGCACTAAACCAGACAACTGCACTCGGCTTGCCTGATTTCTGAGTTGCTTTAATTAAATAAAAGAATTCCATACCAGATCCTTATTTTGGGGTGATAAAATCCCCGGCGCTGATTAAGCCGCCTGCGGTTTATTAGTGTTAAAAGTTCCGGTTTGCTTTGGTCGGTACACCGGAAGGGCTGGCCCACCTTGCGTGGGCTTTTGCTCAATGAACTTGCTGCAAAACCCTTTCAGTAAATTCACGCTTGTAGTTGCGATAACTGCCGAACATGGCTTTATCTGCGTCTGAAATACTGAGTGCCAGCAGTGCGATGGCCTTCACTGCGCAATGGGCGCAATCAAACTTACCCAGCACATAACCGCCATCGAGAATAACGGTCACCTCTTTTGACGATGGGGTGTGAATAACGCCGCTTACTTTCTTTTCGCAATTGAAAAGGGCGACATCTTGATTAATGACTTTAATTTCCGTTTGAGCTGTAATGATTTGCATAAATACTCCTTGGTTTTCTCGTCGGTTAATTAACCTTCATGCGCCCATTGGTCATGGGTTGCACACTGTTTAGAGCAGTATTCATTTTCTTTGCGGGCGAGCTGCGCGCCGTTACGGAACAGAATGGTTTCTTTAACTGTGGTTTCAGCCGTGAGCGGCTTGCCGCAGTAAGCGCATTTCGCGCCTGTGGGTGTTTTTTCTTTGATCACTGGATCACCTTTACCGTTTAACAGAACCTCTACCAGGCAATCGCTGATGCGCGTTGCTTCACGCATGGTGCTCAGGTAGACGTGTTTGCCGCGAACGGCTGAGACATTCCAGGTGTGGCCCTTGTGCATGGCCAGCATGCCTGGCGTCACGCACTGACGAATGATGTGCATCGTGCCGTAGTGCTGGTTAATCATTGGTTTTCCCCCTGTTGATGCCTGTCTTTTAACCACATCAGGCCCGGTGGTATGCTGGAGTTCCTACACAACCAGCAAGGACGGACTATGAAATCAGTAACCAAGCCGTGCCCGATCTGTGGTGAAGCAGCTACGTCGTTTAAGCATGTAAGTAAGGTTGTTAACATCAGCGGTAATCAACCCACTATCCGGGAGGTTCCATCCGTGGTTTATGTCTGTGATGAACACGGTTGGTTTATGCTCTCGGAACAAATTAATGACTTTGTCATTACAAGCACTGACCCATCTGTAAAAAAACGGCTGGCAGAGTTGGTTAAGGTTCGATTCGTACCTGAGCAAGAACAGCCGCTATCTCTGAAAGCTATTGAGTCGCTCGATTAAGGTCTTTACGGGACTCACTTCTCCAGCCCAGGCGGTACATCTTTTTATTCATCCTGCCGCGAGGCACACCGCCTGTTCTGTTCACCTTCCGGCGAAGGTGGTGCAAATGTTTTTCTTCCGGACTATTCATCCCTGTGCCGCCATCCTGCCGCGAGCTTTGAAGCTGCAAGGGTTTCTGTCGTGTCTCAAAAAGACGCGCCCAGTAAGCGCCAAACCCGAACATCTCAGTTTTCTTTGTGTTGCCTTTCATATTCATCCTCTGCCGTTGACGCCCGGCTGGCGGAACGTTGAAAAACCTTATGCGCGCATTGCTGTGCGGTGAGTGGCGTCGTAGCCGCTCGTTTGGATGAATTAAAGATAACTAAAGTTATTTGATGTTGCAATAACTTAAATTATTATTTTGGGGCGTAAGTTATAAATGGCTAATAACAAAAGGAATTTATTTTCTTAGCTGTTGTGAGTAAGATCGGTTTGTTTAATCAGGAGACAGGTTATGAGGCTATTGAAGGGATTGCTTTTCGTGTTTGGCGTGATGCTTCTGGGGGCATCGTTTAAGCTGGAGCAGGGTGGTGATTCGCCATTCGGCGCTTTCGTTTGCTACGGCTTTTTTGCGGGCTCGGTGATGATCGGATGGTCTGAGGTTAAGGCGTTCGTGCGGGAACTTGGCGGGAAGTGATGTAAAAAACCCGGCTCGGTGGCCGGGTTGGTTTGAAAATAATCAGTTTGTAAATTTTAAGGATTTACCTGCTGCTGTAAACATATGATCAAAGTACTTTGCCATATCTTGCTCACTAAGCAGATTAAAAACATTATCGGCATAGCCTTCTATGAGATTTAATTGCCTTAGACCTGCTTTTTCTTCTGAAAGGCAATTTGCTGCATAAACTACAAAAGAGCTTACTTTTCCATCAAAAACATTTTTAGCTTTAGAAATGGTAATCGCTTTGAGAGCGGAGTCTCCCATTTTTTGCTTAGTGCTATCTCCACGAAGATCCAGCGTTTCAGTTAAATGGTATGCACCGTTTTTTAATAGTAATTCTGCATAAATACCTTCATCTTCTGCAATCGGGAAATTATAAACCACCCTGTGATTCCATAAATCATCATGAGTTTTCCCCAATATTCCAGCACGACTAAACTCTTGTTTTAACTCAGTTATAATGCGTTTATTCTGTTTTGTTCGCTCTGAAGAAAAACAAGGTTGAACATATTCTTTCATCAATAGTTCAACTTTTTTATCGTATGCTGTTTGCTCTCGAAGAACAAACATACCAGGTTCTGAAAGTTGGATGCTTCCAGTCTTAAACAGCTTTGAAAGGGTTTTGATATCAGGTGTTAAATCATAAAGCCATTCAATTTCCGAGGTGAAATCCTCAATCAAAGAGAGATTGAAGTTTTCACTCACAGCTTTTATTTTCTGTTCTGTTTTCAGCAGACGGATATCAAGACCATGTTCAGTTTCAACAAGAACACCGACATTAATAGTTTCAGCTCGAATAGGGTCAGAAATCAATTTTATAATGCTAAAGCTAAATTTATTCATGATTTGACCTCTTTATCTATAATGTCGATCCTGTCCTGTTTTTCTTCGCTATCCCACCATGTCAGAAGTGCATCTCGACGCAACACTGGCAACCAAGTATCAGGCATGGCATTCAAAATACCTTGAATTATTGAAATGTCCATAGAGCTTAGCTTGCTTAGAAGATTTTCAGCACTTTTATGATACTCAGGGTCGCTACCGATCACGGCCTTAATAATTGACCAGACTAAAGTGGTTTTTGAATCTTCGGGTAATAGCAGAACTCCTGTTCTATTGGGCCATCCCATAGCTAAACCAGACATACTAAAATCAAAGGCTTGTATTGCGACTGATTGTTGTCGGTTTGTAACATACAGATAATTGTTTATGTGCCTGTCAACATTGTAGATAAACTGGTCGAACGCATAAATGGACCATAGCTGCTTACGCATTTGGACATTAGAATTAACCAGTAAATTGCGCCACTGCGGTATTTCAAGCGCACCGCGATAAGCCGCAAGATCGATTCTAGAACCGAAAACATATTGATTGCTAACCGGTTCGAGCAGGATCCTGCAAGGTGGTGACGGTAGACCACATGCTTCCGCTAACTTGCTACAAAACCATTCAGCAGCAGGGACCAACTCTGGTGAATAGACGTTGAGACTGGAAGCTTGTCCATCTTCTAGGCTTTTAATCGCATACTCTAGGCCATCGTTAGCAATAGCAAAACTCCGCAAGTGCCCGGTTGAGCCATTTGGAGGTGTCCACTCTTCGATCTCAAGGCCAAATAGAGGCTGAGGTTCAGTTGGGGACTGACGGCCATCTTCTGAAGGATTATTATTCAACAAGTTATCCCCTTGATAATATCTGATAGTTCATTATCACCATTCTTCGAGAGATTCAGTCGTCAAGAATACCCCATCAACTACCCATGCTTCCGGTACGTCTGCGGCATGCTGCCAATGACCTTGCCAAAAATGAGCACACGGTTCATCTCGTCTTTCTCGATCGGATCCCACGGTGAGTAAATCTTGTTATCCGAGATAACCAATAGCTTGTCTTTCATTTTCTGGAGGCGCTTCACATGCGCGGTGTCGTCATACAGGAACGCGTAGATGCCATCACCATCGAAATTTTTCACACTGATATCGACGAACAGCAGATCGCCTGGCTCAATCGTTCCGGACATGCTGTCGCCGCGTACGTTGATGATTCGGATCTGGTCGGCCTTTCTGCCATCAAACATCATCCGCGCATCTTCTGGCGCGTACTCCATTGATCGCAGCACTTCAATGAACTCGCTATTCACGACTCCAGGCCCAGCGCTGACGCTCAGATTCAACACTTCCAGACGGTAGATATCGCCGCGATGCACTGGCGGTTCAGCCGATTGCTGGCCATCGTGGCGCATTGGACCGCTTCCCGTTGATAGCCACTCAGGTCGAACTCCGAGTGCGTGCGAAAGCTCCACCATTTTTCTACTGCCGTTCGTTTTACCAGATGCCATTTTTTGCACGGCAGGTTGAGACACGCCTACAAGCTCAGCTAGCTGTGCTTGTGATAGGCCTGCTGCGGTCATTGCCGCGGAGAGTCGTTCAGAAAAAGTTTTCATAGATTCAATTTATAACCTCGGTTATGCCTTGTAAAATAACAAAGGTTATGGACAGTGTGGATAACTTGAGTTATCTTTCGACTGTTCAATACCGATGAAGGTAAAAAAATATGAATTTAGTTATTCAGCGTGCTTTACAGATTGTCGGTAGCCAAAAGCGCCTTGCTGACATATGCGATGTATCACAACCAGCGGTTCACAAATGGCTCAACGGAGGATCTGTTTCTCCTGAAAAAGTGAATGCGATTGTTAAAGCTACCAATGGCGAGATTAAGGCTCATGAAATTCGTCCTGATCTGCCCGAATTATTTCCCCACCCCGACAATGCGGCCTAACACTCAACGGAGTTTCAGTCATGCACAACGCAATAGCACGAAAGTTGGAACCACCAATTCTCAAGCCACTTGAAATCGAGAGCATTTTGCTCAACCGGCTGGCGTCTGTGGGGCAAAAGAATTACGCCGAGCAGATCGGCATCAGCGAATCGACAGTGAGCAAGCGCAAAGCCGACAGCCATTTTTCAGAGATGGCTCGCGAGCTTTCTGCTCTTGGCTTGCAGGTGGTACCGCCGGAGGCGGTGGTGGTTTCACGCGATTACCTGACATCGGTCGAGACGCTGGCAGATATCGGCCTTCGCGCCGAACGCGCACGGCCCGGCCCGCTGGGATGGGACTGATGGAAAGACTAAAAATGGTGAAGACCGGACTGCGCTAACAGTGCCGGTCTTCGTGCGAATTAATGAGATCAATTCACGGAATTAAGTATGTCAAATACCGCTGAAGTTATCAAATTCCCTGCGCCGGAACGAGCGCAACAGGAGCACAGCATGGCTGATCTGGAAAATGGCTATTTACGCCTGGCCAATCAGATCCAGGATGCCCTATGTATCGTTGAGTTGTCCGGGCGTGAGTTCCGCGTCCTGAACGCCATTGTTCGTCTGACTTATGGCTGGTCAAAAAAGTCAGATCGGATTACCAATAGCCTCATTGCGGACAAGACGGCGCTCAAAGCTAAGCATGTATCCGAAGCTGTCCTAAGCCTTGCCTATCGCAATATTATTAAGCTGCGTCGGATAGGGCAAACGAGATACATCGGGATTAACACAAGTCTGGATCAATGGGCTTACACAAAGCCCAATTGCTCAAAGTGCCCAGTTGATTTCCCTGCCGCGGAGATCGTTACTTGGGCAATCACCATCCCTGAAACAGGGGAAAACCATCCCCGAAAACAGGGAGAGATATCCCCGAAAATGGGGATGGATATCCCTGAAAACGGGGATAGTGAAAATGAACCATCAACCATCCCTGAAAACGGGGAAAACTATCCCCGAAAACAGGGAGAGGTATCCCTGAAAACGGGGAACACCAAAGACATTATTCCAAAGACAAATATAAAACCTAATACCCCCTCTAATCCCCCAAGGGGGAAGGACAAATTTGATCCGCTCAGCATTCTCGTTCCTGAGTGGCTTGATCAAACCGCCTGGGTGGAGTGGGTTGCTTATCGTAAACAGTCTGGCAAAGCCATTAAAACCGAGCTGACGGTCACGAAGGCATTCAAGCTGCTGAAAGAGTGTCTGGACGAAGGCCATAACCCCGTTGACGTAATCAACGCGAGCATTGCCAACGGGTATCAGGGCTTATTCAAGCCGAAGTTTCCGGTTAAGCCTACCTCCCGCACTACGAATGGGAACGGCCGGCCTATAGATTTCAACAACACCGACTGGATCAACGGGGTGCTCGATGAAAAATATCTCTGAACAGATTCATAACCTCGATCGGGAAAATTTCCGCCGTGTTGCTCACGGTCTGCCGGAAGTTCAGGACGACAACGCTCCTGTCAGACAACAGCAGGTGGCAGAAGTGTTCAACAGCCTGTTTTCTCAGTTGCGCGCAACGTTCCCGGCTGCGATCGCTAATTTCCGCACCCAGGATGAGTTCGATGAATTTCGCCGCCAGTGGCTGCTGGCGTTTAGCGAGAACGGGATCACAACTCTGGCACAAGTCGCCGCAGGTATGCGCGTTGCTCGCCAGCAGGAAAAACCATTCCTGCCGTCGCCGGGCCAGTTCGTCGCCTGGTGCCGCGCGGAAGAATGTGCGGCGGTAGGGCTGCCAGACCAAGCAGCGCTGATGGATCTTTTTTATCGCTATTGCCGCACGCGCGGGAGCTATCCGGATGCAGAGTCATTTCCGTGGCCGGGGAAAATCGACGGGAAGAACACCAGCCAATCATCTGCGAATTACTGGATCGTGACCACGCTGTATCAGCAGATGCTCGCCAGTGGTCTGAGTGACGCTGAAGTACGCCGCAAAGCCGGGGAAGAGCTGGCAGCGATGGCGCTGCGTATTCGTCGTGGTGAAGAGCTCCCGGAGCCAATCGCCCGCCTGCCTGTGATGGGTAGAAAACCGCTTAGCCGCGAGCAGAACATGTCGAAAGTTAAGGAAATCCGGATGAAGTTCGGTTTTAAAGGTGGTAATTGACGATGGTAAATAACTTCGTACTAAAACTACAAATCTCTAAACTGTGCGTAGCACAAAACTGTTAGCGTATTTTTTAAGCAAGTCCCGTAATTGTAATTTGCATCAATATTGCCTTATGGTATACGCTGCTTTTAACTACAATAACGATCAGTAAATGTAGATAACAGAATCTAATGTAACGTGTTTACTTACATAGAATTGTTATCAATGTCATTTCCTAAGAAATCGTGAAGGACGCATATGATAACTAGCAGATTTAGATTAGCTTTAGAGCAACTTAAACGATCAGACTGGGAAACATTTGAAAGATTAGCATCTATTTTTTTAGCTTCTGAGTTTTCATCTATCAGAACCGTAGCTAGCGCGTCAGGGGATGACGGTAGAGATGCCGAGTTATTTTCTCCAGAAGGTGAACCTACAGTTATGATTCAGTATTCAGTTACTGAAGGGTGGAAAAATAAAGTTCGAGAGACCCTCAAAAGATTGAGGGAAACTAGGCCCAACACACAAATACTTATATATTTAACTAATCAGGAAATCGGTGCTAAAGCTGATGATTTGAAAATAGCAGCAAGAAAATCTGGTATATCTCTTGATGTGAGGGATAAAAATTGGTTTTTGGAGCGCGTTTTAGGAAATGACGCCAGGGAAAAAGCTGCTGAAGAGCTTGCAATTTTAAAAGTTGACCCTCTGCTAGCGTCAAAAGGATTAACAGATAAAAAGTCTTCCGAATTATCACAAGATGAAGCAGTCACAGCAGCAACGTTTTTAGCGCTTCAATGGCAAGATGATAACCGTGATAAAGGATTAACAAAATTAGCTTTCGAAGCACTTGTCCGGGCGTCATTGATTGACACAGACACTGAGAATCGAATGAAAAGGTGCGATATCCATTCGAAGATTCATCAGTTTCTACCATCTCATCCAGCTGAAGTTGTTTCTAAATATATAGATTCTGCATTACGACGACTCACTAAAAAAACGATAAAGCATTGGGAAAGTTTGGATGAATTTTGTTTGGCTCATGAGGAAATCGTGAGGTACAAAGAGTTTAGAGCAAGATCAATTTTATCTGAGTCAACTCTTCTGGAAGCCATGAGACATATTATGGATAATATTAAGTCCATGTATAAATCAATTCCGATTGAAAATGAAGATTTAATTATCAAAACATTAAGGAATATTTCACAAAAAGTATTGCTTGAGCGTAGCCAGGCGTTTGCATTGGCTGTGCAGTCTGGTAGTTTATCAGAATTAGCAGATAATGATTTCACAACTGTAATTATTAATGAGCTAAATGACGTTAAATTACCAAGAATAAAAGAACTGGATTGGATTCAAGTGATGCGGACGGGAGTACGCATGATTCTCACCAGCAATAACGGGGTAATTCAAGAATATCTTCGATCTCTATCTGATTCATTCACTTTATTAGCTTTTTTAAAGAAGACTCCAGATGTACAAAAAGTTGTCGAAAAAATGTTTTCTACAGGAAACATCTGGTTGGATACAACTATAGTGCTGCCTCTAATCGCAGATACATTACTTGATGAATATGATTCTGATGTTGGGCGTTTCACTAGAATGATTGATGCGGCTAGGGATGTTGGTTTCAAGTTGTATGTTACTCCCGGTGTGGTTGAAGAAATTGAACGACACATGAACAGAGCAAAAACGTGCGCTCAAATGATTAATGGAAAATGGCAAGGTTCTGTTCCTTTTTTGCTTGAAAGATTTATTGTAAGTGGAAGATCTAGAGCTTCTTTCGCTCAATGGTTAGAGAACTTTCGAGGGGATGTACGCCCATTAGAGGATATATCAATATATTTGTCAGAAGTATTCAAAATTAACATCCGCTCTTTGGAAGATGAAAGTCAAAATGCTTCACATGAGTTAAGACATGCTTTAGAACAAATTTGGGGGGAAAGATATAAACATAGACAGGAAAAATATGGTGCTGTGTTAGACGATATGGCAGTAGCACGCTTGATCGCACATGATGTTGAGTGCTACAGCGGAGTTATAGGGCTAAGAAACAAGCAAGCCTCATCGCCATTCGGTTATAATGAATGGTGGCTTACTGTCGACAAACAGGCCTTTGATTTAAAAGAGAAACTTAAAACTAGAATGAGCGATAGAGTACCAGATTCACCGGTTATGAGTGCTGATTTTATGGTTAATTATCTGGCCTTTGGTCCATCGCGCCGAAAAGTTGATAAAAATAAAGAATCCCATCTTCCAGTTTTAATGATTATGGGTAACACATCTTACCTCACTCCTGAGTTACTCAAAGAAGCTGAACGGCTTAGAGAGCAGTATAGTGAAATGCCTGAAAGGATTATTCGGCGCCACGTTAGAGATTACTTAGACGGTGCAAAATCAAAAATTGGCCCTGTCTCACATTTAGGGCTAAATGGAAAAGAATTAGATGAAATTGATGAAAGTCTTCAATTAGCATCACCATCTATAAACGTCATTGATAAACAATTTTATAACTCTAACAGTAAAATATGATATTTTAAATATCATAAATGGGTTGATATTAATTTCAACCTGAGAAACTTATTATCTTATGTGCCAAACATCGACATGATAGCGCAATTACACCTCATTGATTATTCCCCTCGTTGAATCGAAGGGAATTGATGTTTGAAGTATAATACCTTTTCAAGGTTTAGATTTTGCCATTACCTTTCCTGCTAATTCTGCGACAGCGTTAGCTCCGTCCAGAACAGAAGGGATATTGTCTGGTGTTATTTGAATTGGACTAAATATTAACGATTCAAATAAATCCCATGATTCTTTGTTATCTTTGTCAGCATTTTTCTTTTCAATATAATCATGAATGAATTCGCAAAGACTCAATCTGTGATCGATTTGCAGTAATTGTGTGTTTAACGCTCGGACTTCGCTATAATATAATCGCATAAAATAGAAAATTAAGATCTCAAAGGTTAATATTGGTAAGTAAAATGACAGCGATGAGAAACCTTCACCACTTGGAAACCAATTATATATGTGGTTGAAAAAAGCAAAGGAAGGAGGAAGGGCTAATGCCATAGTGAACCTCCAAGTTAACTTTTTGGCTTTATTCAACTCCTCACTTTTTCTAATGTGTAGGTTGTTAAACGATTTACTTAGTAAAACGAAGTTATATTTGGCTTTATAACCTTCTAGTTTTGCATCATAATCTGCAAGCTCAGATTTGGTAGAGTTTGTTTTTTCTATTGACTCTTCTAAGGTCTCGCTAAGGTTCTTTACTGTTTCAATATACTCAGTGGTAGATTTTTCTTTATGTGAAGTGATTATTTTTTTGTAATTAGCCACATCCTTGGCTATAGCTCTAATAGAAATGAAATCTTCAGAGTTTATCAAGTCTCGTGTTATGGCGGTAGCCATTGAATTCTCGATCCAAGAAAACTGAGCGGTATATGATTTCTTTTTAGTTAAAGACGAAAGCCGCGTGAGGATATCACTACTAATTATATCCGGAAGTTCTTCTCTAACCGGGTTCCAAAAATAATATTCATGTATTACCCTCATCAAGTAACTTAAGAAATGTTCTTTGTCAGTTTTTAATATATCTAGGGTTGGTTTTGCTCGATTTTGTAAGTGCTTCTGATTGAAAGGGGTGAATTCATTTAAATTATCAAGTTCAAATTTGAAAAGATACTGAAAATGAGACCATGATTTAATTAAAGTTGCATCAATGAAAGTATTATCATCAATTTCTGATAGTATATATTTCTCATAATCTTGATTTGGGAATTCCCTTTCAAGATAAGTTGTTATTTTATTTATTTCGATGTTGTCAGACTCATTCCAGAAAGCCATAATATGTCGCCCGTGTTTGGTAGTTATAGTCCAGTTTACGCTATTTGTTTTTTGTAATGCACTTCATTTATATTTGCTTTGTCTAAAGCTCCTGTTCATAATCTCAGTGTCAGCCTGAACAACTGACAACCTTATGCGCCAAATGGGGACATTATGGCGCAGCTACAACTTATCAATCATTCAGGAATCCTGATCCCGGCAACGCCTGAGACCAGAGATTTTCTGCATTCAAAATGTAAGCTCGGTGCGGTGCTGTCAGCCGACATCAAGCTGGTACGCAATCCGGCTTTTCACCGCCGATTCTTCGCTTTGCTCAATCTCGGTTTTGAATACTGGGAGCCAACCGGCGGCGCTATTTCGTCCAACGAACGCCGACTGGTAACAGGGTATGCAAAATTCCTCGCTTCCTACGGTGGAAATGAAGCGGCGTTGATGGATGCCGCTGAGCAGTATCTGGCGCAGGTTGCCAATCGCCGCATCACCAACGGGATAAGCCTTTGCAAATCCTTCGATGCGTACCGTGCGTGGGTGACCGTTGAGGCAGGCCACTATGACGCTATCGAGCTGCCGGATGGCACACTACGCAAACATCCCCGCAGTATCGCCTTTGGAAACATGGACGAAACCGAATTCCAGCAACTCTACAAATCCGCACTGGATGTCCTCTGGCGCTGGATATTGTCCAGTTCATTTAGCTCGCAGCAAGAAGCAGAAAACGCTGCATCTCAACTGATGAGCTTCGCGTGATCATGACCAGAAAGAGCTGGTTCCAGCACACCGAATGCAGCACGCAACAGGCCGACGAGCTGGTGGAGCAATACCGGCGCCGTGGTGTTGAGGTTGAGCGCAGCCTGAATCCCGATCTTATTACCTGGACTGTCAGCGCCAGGCTTCCCGAGCAACGAAACGGTAAACGTGGTCGCCCGTGGGGAGGTCGCCTTGGCTGATTTACGCAAAGCGGCGCGCGGCCGCGAATGTACCGTCCGAATTCCAGGGATATGCAACGGCAACCCTGAAACCAGTGTACTGGCGCATTACCGCCTGGCGGGAACCTGCGGCACGGGAATTAAGCCGGATGATACACAGGCCGCGATCGCCTGTAGCTGCTGCCATGATGTCATCGACGGGCGCGTACAAACCGAATACAGCCGCGACGAGTTGCGACTCATGCACGCTGAAGGCGTAATGCGCACGCTTGCCATCTGGAAGAAAGGGGGGCTGGTGAAAACATGACAGTCGCCGAAAAACACCGCTACGAAAAAGAATCCATCCTCCGCGCGCTTGCACCGGCGCGCCAGCACCATTCCCGCACACAGCAGAAAACAGGAGCCGCCGCATGACTGCAAATCTCTCATACATCCGACAGCAACTGATAACCGCAATGGCTGATCTGAGCGGGGCGACAAAAGGCCAGTTACTGGCCTGGCTTGAGAATGCACAATTTGACACGAACACTTATCGCCGGAAGAAGCCCAGAATTTACGATGAAGAAACGGAGAAATGGATAACGCTGCTCAACCCACCAATTCAGGGACGTCAGTCACTGGCGAAAGGCTCATCAATTGCTCTGGTGAAGCCGGTGGAATTTGCGACTGCGTCGTGGCGCCGCGCTGTGCTGTCCGTTGAAGAACATCAGAAAGCGTGGCTACTCTGGAACTACGGCGAAAATATCCGATTCGAATACCAGGTCGAAATAACTCGCTGGGCGTGGACTGAGTTTACGGTGCAGCTCGACGGCAAGAAGATAGCCGGGAAAACGCTGGGGCGACTCCGGGCATTAATCTGGCTGGCAGCGCAGGACGTTAAATCCGAGTTAGCTGGGAGCGCAGTTTATCAATATAAGGATCTGGCGCTGCTGGTAGGGGTTGAAGAGAAAAACTGGTCGAAAACTTTTACTGCTCACTGGCTCGCCATGCGCACTATCTTTCTGCGCCTCGACCAGGCATCTCTTTTGAGTCTATCGAAAACACGATCGAAACAAATGGCGACTAATTATCAGCATAGTGTTGCAAAAGTAGATTAAAATGGCTATATTTCGTGTAAATCTGATATCGTCGTCATAGCTTTGATTGTCGACCAAAATATAAAACCTCGCATCGACGGGGTTTTTTTATGTCTGGCATATTTACTTCTTGCTGATACATCGAACCAGAGTTATCTGTGTGTCACGGCATCAGAAAGGGTAAAAAGACATGCTAAAACAGCAAGATATGACAGAAACAGCAAGGGCTGTTCTAAGTGCGCTGACGTTATCTCCTGCCACTGCCGGGGAAGTAGCAGAAGCGGTGCATATTTCACACGAACGCTGCCAGTTGATACTGACTCAGTTGGTTATGGCGGGGTTATCGCATTATCAATTCGGATATTATAAACGCCTCCAGTAATGGGGGCTTCCTGCTGTGAAAATGGGCGGCTGGTGGGTGTTGTAGCACCCGGCCAGCCATTCGCTCATGTCTGAGGTCACAAGCGAACCATGGCCCACTGCTTTAGCGCAAAAGCATAGTGAGCCTACCAGAGTCCCGCTTACTGATCTATGAAAAACACTGTAAAAATATCCAGTATTGAGTTAATTAACGCTGATTGTCTGCATTACATACAAACTCTCCCTGATAATTCCATTGACCTGATTGTTACCGATCCGCCTTACTTCAAGGTAAAGCCGAATGGCTGGGATAATCAGTGGAAAGGGGACGAGGATTACTTAAAGTGGCTCGACGGCTGCCTGGCGCAGTTCTGGCGAGTCCTCAAACCCTCGGGCAGCATCTACCTGTTTTGTGGTCATCGGCTTGCGGCAGATATCGAGTTGATGATGCGCCGCCGTTTCAGTGTGCTGAATCACATCATCTGGGCAAAGCCCTCTGGCCGGTGGAACGGCTGTAATAAAGAAAGCCTGCGGGCTTACTTCCCGGCGACCGAGCGCGTTCTCTTCGCAGAGCATTATCTGGGGCCGTACAGGCCGAAAGACGATGGTTACGAGCGGAAAGGGACGGAATTAAAGCAAAGCCTGATGGCTCCCCTGATCGAGTATTTTCAGGGTGCCCGAGCCTCACTCGGCGTCACATCGAAAGAGATTTCAGCCGCTACGGGTAAGAAAAACATGGTCTCGCACTGGTTCGGATCCAGCCAGTGGCAACTGCCGGGCGAGGCGGATTACCAAAAGTTGCAGGCGTTATTCACCCGAATAGCCACAGAGAAGCACCAGCGTAGCGAACTGATTCAACCTCATCACCAGTTGGTGGCCACGTACCATTCACTCAACCGTAAATACTGCGAGCTGGTGGACGAATATAAATCGCTCCGGCGGCACTTTGCTGTCACCGCCGCGGTTCCGTATACCGATGTCTGGACGTATAAGCCGGTACAGTTCTACCCGGGCAAACACTCTTGCGAAAAACCGGCGGACATGCTGAGGGACATTATCAACGCCAGCAGCAGGCCCGGTGATATCCTCGCTGATTTCTTTATGGGTTCTGGCTCAATGATTAAAGAAGCATTAGCGCTGGGGCGTAGCGCAATCGGTGTTGAACTTGAAACAGACCGGTTCAACCAGACTGTTTCGGAAGTATCAGCACAGGCGAGCAGGGACGCTGAATAATGTTGGTACTGGCCCCGTAAGACAAAAAAATAACACTGTGCAAAAGGTCATCTCTCTCTGATGACCTTTGACAGAGTGTTGCTCATTGACGAAGCGGTACGGCTAATTTTACATTATTGATGTGGTGAATCCCCCTGTGCGGAGGGGCGTAAACAGCAATCTTCGTGTTTCACGACTGAAGCATACCCTACGCGGGTCATGGTAGCTGGCCAAAGACTCACCGGGAGGCACCCGGCACCACATCCTGTAAATTTATTATTGCTTTTCTGGCCTGTTCATCCGAGCAGGCCTTTTTTTATCCTGTTTCCAATTACACAGCCTCCGCAAACAGCGAGGTGAGAGACTATGAAAATGCCTTACAAACAAGATTTCATTGCTGCTCTGCTGGCTGCAAAAGAGCAGGGTATTGGCGCAATGCTGGCGTTTGCAATGGCGTATCTACGTGGGCGCTATAACGGCGGCCCGATCATGAAAACGCTAATCGATGCCACCATGTGCGCGATGATTGCCTGGTTTGCCCGTGACCTGCTGGATTTCTTCGGTCTGGCTAAAAACCTGTCATACATCGCCAGTGTCTTTATAGGCTACGTAGGTACGGATTTTATCGGCGGCTTCATCAAACGCTTCGCCGCCAGAAAAGCAGGGGGGGATGATGCAAATCAGCAATAAAGGGATCGCGTTAATCAAGCAGTTTGAAGGTCTGCGGCTTACGGCATATCAGGACAGCGTCGGCGTGTGGACGATTGGCTACGGCTGGACGCAGCCGGTTGACGGCAAACCTGTCGGTAAGGGTATGGTCATCAAGCCTGAAATCGCTGAGCGCCTGCTTAAAACAGGGCTGGTGAGTTACGAAAACGACGTGTCGAAACTGGTGAAGGTGAAGCTGACTCAGGGGCAGTTTGATGCGCTGGTGTCGTTTGCTTATAACCTCGGCACACGATCGCTTTCCACCTCTACGTTGCTGAAAAAGCTTAACGCAGGAGATTACCGCGGCTCCGCCGATGAGTTCCTGCGCTGGAACAAAGCAGGCGGGCAGTTGCTGGCTGGTCTAACCCGACGCCGTGAGGCAGAGCGTGCTCTGTTCCTGTCGTGATTGGCGCGCTGGTAAAACGCTACTGGCTTCAGTTGTCGGTAATAGCGCTGGTGGCCGTGCTGGCGGCATTACTGATGAAAACGCGGGCGGACCTCAGCGTGTCGGAGAGTGAAAAGCGCGTGCTGAAGTCAGATAACGCGTTGCAGGGCCAGGTGATAGCCACGCAGGCATTCAACGTGAATCGGTTTAACCAGGTGGCACAGTTAGCAGCCAGAGCTAATGCCGCCGTCGCCAGCGATGCCGAAAACACCGTAATTGAATACCGGGAGATACTTCGCCGTGAGAAAACCTGTGATCTGCCTGTTCCTGCTCATATTGCTGACGGGCTGCTCTCATACGCAAACCGTTTACGTTCCAGCGCAATGCACGCCGATTCCGACGAGCCTGACACAGCCGATGGTGGTTCCGCTCCCGCCAGCGGGATGACATATTGCCAGGCTGTGCTGTGGATAAAACCACTTCTCGTAACTATCGAGCAGGGCAATAACAACTTTGCTGGCATTCGGGATATTGAGAACCAGCGGCAGAAATAAAAAAAGCCTCCTAAGCGAAGGCAATCTTGAGGTACTCAATCGGTTCTTATTATTGATCACTATCCCTCAGAGTCATCTGAAGGTGAGAACTCCTCCATAAGTCAGGCCCTGGGTCGGAGCTTTCATCCTTTAAGAGCCAATTCAAGTGTGGTCCGTAAACGATATTCATCAAGCGTAAGCGGCAGGTATTTATTAAGGACTCTTACATTCACCCACAAATCCTGACCGGCGCACTATAAAGCGGCAGACGGTCGAGCTACTGAGTTGTGGTTCGATAAAGACGACATTTCAGCCGTTGGAGATAACATCCGGGAGCACCAATCTTTGCAGTGAAAGCGGAAGATGCACCTGATGACGTTGTCTTAGAAAAGCGGGCATTACAGCAGGCATACACTGAGTGCCTGCTGTAATTACGAAAATAAAATCTATTCTGAATGTTTGGATGGCATCGTCAATTTGGGAAGGATCACAACAAAATGATCACCTTTCTTGGTAATTTTTGCACCCTCTGAACAAAATTCTGATGCGAAAGTGAAAAATGCATCAGAATCAATATCAAATGAAAGCTCCACCTTGCGAAAAGCCCCAGATTTAAGCAGGTCTTTTGCCTGTGCAATTGTTAAAGCCTGTGCTGTGCTCATATTCCCCTCTGGTGTATCAAGTAAGCTAAGTAGTACTACAGTGCTTATATCAGCACAATCGTACGTAATAATAACAGTCGGTAATAATACGTGCTTGAGAAAATGAGTTGCTGTAACGAGTCGACCACTTATTTAAACATGTAGGATCTCTAAGCCTTGCAGTAGAAGGATTTTTTAATGAGCCCCCGTACGCTCAAACAATCGAGAGACTTGCAGCCGTGAGCTTGGGAAAAGCTGTTTTCCTGGGTGACACCCCCATGCGACAGGCTCACTTCTAAAGTCGGGCAATATGCATGCCACTATCGAAGGTTTCCCATATCCGTCAGCAGTTGCCGGTTGTAATCGGTGTATCGAAAAGAAGATCCCTTGACGCAGATGATCGCCAACCACGCACTGGTCTGAGTCAACGGGGAACAAAGTTGAACCGGGGTGACTGACTCAAGGGCATGAGCGCGAACACTGCGAGAGTGTGGCAGACATTACAGAAGCTCTTCATTTAATGGCTTCGATAATGCTGGAGCTTTATAAGTATGCGATAGTTATTACTCATTTTTCATGGGGGTAACTATGACTGAAGATAAAATCTATGATTACTTGGTTATTGGTGGTGAGCACCATGGAGTTGTATTCACCGGGCCGCATACGCGTATTTTAGAAGTTCCAAGCAACCACAATCAGCAATTAGCAAAATTTTATGCTAGGGATCAGCCTGCTGAGGTTAATGTGCGAAAAGTTGAACCGCATCCTGTCAGCGAGTATACGAGAGGTGACGGATCTCATTTCTTCATCGCAACCAATGAAGATATAACGAAATGGGATATTGAAGCTGAAATCAGGAAGTACAATCCGCGCCCGGTAAACTGAGTTTTAACAGTGCTCAATTATCGTAAAGGCCGCCTGCGGGCGGTTTTTGTTGACATTACAGCAGGCATTCACTGAGTGCCTGTGATAATGCAAACAAGACCAATATTTTGAATGAGAAAAAATTGTTTGTGGAGGTAAAATGCTAATTCTTGCACATCTCTCGGAGAAAGCCATGCACGTTACCTTCAAAGATATCAAGCAGCGTTATAAGGAATTGCAGGATAAGCACAGCGATCGTAAATTTGAATTACAAGAATCGGCCCGAACGTTAGTTTCTGAATATATAGAATCCCTTTCATTGCCATCAGCATCATGGGTGGATGCAAATAAAGTACCTCACCCTTATGTATCTGTAGGCTATCTTAACGAGAAGGGCTTGTTCCAACAGATGCCTTTCGCTGGTTTTGACTTGGATAAAGAGTATAAGTTGAAATTCAAGGTTTCGACCGTCGTTGACGACTCAGAATATGGCGGCGGATCTTACCATCTTGTCTCCGTTGCATTATGGAAAGAAAAAAACAGGTTGCATGTTGATGTCGGTGACGGCAAAAAAACAATATTGGTTTCAGACCCTACTGAAAATAATGCATTCTTTGAAGTTTGTCGGGCAGTCAAGGAGTTGGTTATCTCTGGTGTTACTGATCCTCGCTTAGATTGATATAAGATTTATGAATTCTGTAACATAAGAATTTTCACAATATTTTATGACATTAAGCCACTGGCATCCGCTGGTGGCTTTTTTATTGCCATCACAATGAGCAGCCTCATCGTAATGGCGTAAGAAAGGTAAACGACTATGGTAAAACCGGACTGGGGAGCGCTGCAAAACCAGTTCCTCGCCGACCATGCCAAAAACGGAATATCACCGAAAGAGTGGTGTGAAGCGCAGGGACTGAATTACGCATCAGCTCGTCGCTACATCAAAAAGCCCGCTGCGCAAAGTGCGCAAAAAACTGCGCAGAAAAAATTGCGCAGTGCGCATGCGCAAAGCGGTGCAAAAACTCCAATTCTCCAAATTGAAAATCAAATTGATTCAAATTGCCTGCCACCTGCAAACACCACAGATCAATGGAGTTTAAACCCTGATGAATACGGGCTTAACGATATGCAGGCCCGGTTCGTTAGCGAGTACCTCATCGATATGAACCGCGTGGCCGCTTATAAACGTGCCGGTGGAAAAGGCGAGGGAAACACTGCGTATGTCGCAGCCTCGCGAATGTACAGAAACGATAAGGTGAGCCGGGCGATTCGCGATGCTCTGGCAGCAAGAGAGCGGCGCACTCAAATCACGCAGGACGCCGTGCTGAAAATGTGGTGGGAACTGGCGACAGCAGATGCAACGCAAATCACCGAACATCGTCGTTTGTGCTGCCGCCATTGCTGGGGATTCGGCCACCAGTATCAGTGGCGCGATGCGGTTGAATTTGAGGAAGCCGGTGCAGAGGCAAAGGAAAAGAAAAAAGCCGCTCCGCGCGATGACGGAGGCTACGGGTTCGATGCCACCCTTGATCCGAATCCCGAATGCCCTCGCTGTAACGGGATAGGGGTAAGCAGGGCATTTTTTCACGATACCCGAGATTTACACGGCGCAGCGCGTCGGTTGTTCGCCGGGGTAAAAGAAGGGCGCTTCGGCCTGGAAGTTCAGATGCGCAATCAGGATGACGCCCTGAAAATGGTGGCGCAGCATCTTGGCATGCTGAAAAACCGCACCGAACTGACTGGTGCTGACGGCGGCCCCATCAACCAGGTTAATTACACGCCGGAAGATTATGCGAAGGCGCAGGCGGCATTAGAAAAACAACTCCCCGATCTGGATTAAGTAGAAAAGAGAAAATAGGGTAAAAAGCGGGTTTCGTCTGTCATTTTAACCGGACCGTAATAATGGCGATTTGTTATCAAAATGTTATTGCTAAAAATGCCTGTTTATCACCGGGAAAACCTGTCCTTTTAACGCTTTCGTGGTGAATTTGGCATGAGTGCCAATCCCGCTGTTCGGGTAACGTCCATTATGTTAAATAGCCCCAAAAAAGGGTAAAAATCGGGATTGAAAAATGTCGCAGCTACTCGAGTGGGAAGACCTCGATTTTCCTGATCGTGTCGCCCTTAAGTCAAAAAGCGAAAAATCCTTCCTGAATTTCACCCGCCTCTGGTTTGAGCTGTTGCAGGGTGATCGCCTGCTGGTTAACTGGCATCATCGCATGATGGCCAGCAAAATTGATGATCTGGTATTCGGACGGTTACAGCCACGAAACCTTATTATCAACGTGCCGCCGGGTGGGACAAAAACCGAGTTCGTTTCGATCCACGCAGCGGCATACATCAACATGCTGGTGCAAACGGGTAAGTTACGCCGGTTTCGTAATCTGAACGTTTCGTTTGCTGATTCGCTGGTCAAACGTAACAGCCGACGCACCCGCGACATTATCGCCAGCGCTGAATATCAGTCGCTGTGGCCGTGCAAGTTTGGCGTTAACCAGGCCGAAGAGTGGGAGGTTGTTAATCCCCGCGGGCGGACCGTTGGCCAGACGGTTTCCCGCTCCAGTGGTGGGCAAATCACAGGTGGGCGCGCGGGATATCCCGGCCCTGATTTTTCCGGCTTTGTGTGCCTGGATGACTACAACAAGCCAGAGGACATGTTCTCTGCGACGAAACGCGAGAACGCAAACCGTCTGCTGGTGAACACCATTCGTTCCCGCCGCGGCGATAAATCGAAAGACCACCCAACCCCGTTCGTCAGTATCCAGCAGCGCCTGCACACCGACGATGCCACCGGCTTCATGCTGGCGGGCGGAATGGGCGTGGATTTCCACCACGTCACAATCCCGGCGCTGGTCAGCGACGAATATATCGATGCACTACCGGAACCGTGGCGTTCACTGTGCTGGTTCTCTGTTAAAGACACGGAAAGCGTGATTGTCGGTGGTGTTCGCTACTGGTCGTACTGGCCAGCTAACGAATACGTGGGCGATCTGCTGCGACTGTGGGAGCGTGACGAATACACGTTTCTATCGCAGTACATGCAGCGTCCGCGCGCTTTGACGGGTGGGTTGATCGATACCGACTGGTTTAAGCGCTACACGCATCTGCCACCGCTGACACACCGCGCCGTTTACGTGGACACCAACAGCGGCAAGGTCGAGGACTACAACGATTACACCGTTTTTACGCTGGCTGGTATGGGGACAGACAACAATCTGTACCTCATCGACAGCGTGCGCGGCAGGTGGGATCCGGAAGATTTGCTACAGCAGGCAACAGCGCTGTGGGAAAAATGGAAACCATATAATCCGAAACGCCCGGCACCGCTCCGGCATATGGGTATTGAGGATAAACAGGCCGGGCAGGGACTGATTACCACGCTGAAAAAGCGTAAATCGATCCCCGTGCTGGAAATCCCCCGTGGCGCCGGACAGAACAAGCTGGTTCGCTGCCTGAACAGCGTCCCTCAGATCAAAACCGGCAAGGTGTTCATTCCGGCACTGATGACCGACGATGGCCAGCCCGTCAATCAGGTTTTTTACTGGGATGGTACGCCAGCAGCACAAACCAGTTGGGTATTGCCTGCTCTGGCCGAATGTGCCGATTTCTCCGCAGATGACAGCCACAAAAATGACGACATCCTCGACACGTTCATGGATGCAATCGAGATCGAATTAATTTCCGGTGGCGGCACCGGGTGGGGATGGGTTTAACGATGAGCAATAACCAGTACGGCGGAAAACCGCGTATTCGCGTGACCTCTGACGGGCTAATGAACGTCATGACCGGCATGGGTACAGATCGTGACCGCCGCATGTTTAACCGTTTTCAGTTCGGCATGATGCAGGATTTTGGCGAACTGGAAGCCGCGTATATCGAAAACTGGATCGCCCGCGACATCATTGATATTCCGGTTGACGACTCAACGCGCGAGTGGCGGGAATTTGCCGCTGACGACGCCACGGCCATTCGTGAGGCAGAAAAGGCGTTTAACGTTCAGGGGGCAACGCAGGAGGCATTCAAGTGGGCTGGTGTATACGGTGGGGCGGGTGTGCTGATGATCACCGATCAATCGTTCGATACCCCACTGGACGTGAAAAGAATCAAAAAGGGTTCACTGCGCCGTTTGCTGGTGCTTGACCGCATGTTTATCAACGGCCAGCAATTCAACGTCACGAATCCGCTGGAAGAAAATTACATGCTGCCGGACTACTACGTGGTTAACGGCGGTACTCAGCGCATTCACTACAGCCATTTCGTCAAAGCACCCGGAGCGCCGTTGCCTATGCGTTTGCGCATGATCAACGGTGGCTGGGACGACAGCCGTCTGCGGCGCTGCCTTGAGGATGTCAAAGATGCCGTCAGCGCAAAGGGCGGCATCGCGGCGCTGATTCAGGAAGCGAACATTGATGTTATCAATCGTGAGAACCTCGCCTCCGATCTGTCCTCTGGTGATATGGATGAGTCGATAGCCCGCCGCTACAACATTTTTGGCATGATGAAGTCCCTTTACCGGCTGGCGCTGCTGGACAGTAAAGAAGTTTTTGAACGCAAGCAGATCTCGTTCGGCGGACTGGGTGAAATTCTTTCATCCCTTATGGAATGGACATCCGGTGCAGCGGGCATCCCGATGACACGATTATTTGGTGTTCAGTCCAAGGGGATTGGCGACTCCGGCCAGGGCGATATGAACAACTACTACAACACCATCAGGGGCGGACAGGAATCAAAGTACCGGCCATTCCTGAAACGCATTGATGAAGTCCTGATCCGCTCAACGCTGGGCACCATGCCGGATGGACTGGATTTTGAATTCTCTCCGCTGGCGCAGCCGACCGACACCGAACTGTCAGCGCAGCGACTCGCTGACGCACAGGCAGATGATATTCGTCTGCAACAGGGAGTGGTGAAACCGTCTCAGGTAGCGCGAAAACTCATGGAGCAGGGGATCTATGGTATCGACGAATCTGATATTGCCGACATTGAGGCAGACGAAAAGGCCGAGCGAGGCGGCGATTATCAGTTCCGGCTCGGCAATGCTGGCGGAAATCCTGAAGAAGAGGCCACCGCGCCGACGGGCACCGCTGAGACCGGCGAAGCAAACTGACGAAACTGAACGTTACTACAACGGGCAGTTGCGCGATATTGTCCGGCAAATGGCGCAGGCGATTGATGAAGCACTGATCCCGGTACTGCGCCGTGAGTTCACCGCCGACAGCCGTTTAACCGATATCATCATGGCCTCAATCCGGCAGGCGGCGGACCGGTTCTTCTCTGTTGCGTTTGGTGCAGCAACAGAAAAACTGGCTCAGCGCGTTGTCAGCCGGGCCGACTCCGAAAGTTCAGCGGTGTTTGTTGAGCAGATTAACCGCGCGCTGGGCGTTGACATGACCGGCCTGATGGTTAATGGCGGGCTGGTGGATTATTTCGACGCATCAGTCGAACAGAATGTCGCACTGATCAAATCGCTGTCATCAGACTACTTCGACGACATTCAGCGGCAAGTTATGGACGGTATTTTGCGGGGCGACTCGCTGACCACGATAACCCGCAATCTGCAAAACACCACCGGCGCGACGTACAACCGGGCAAAACTCATCGCCCGTGACCAGACCGCGAAAATCCGTAGCGACATCACACGCCAGCGCCAGCAGCAGGCAGGCATTGACCGGTTTCGCTGGTCAACGTCTCAGGATGTGCGCGTCAGCGGCAACCCGGCAGGGCGATATCCGAAAGCAAAAATCAAATGCTTTCACATCGCCAGGCAGGATGTAGGCTACGGACCCGGCGTTTATCTCTGGTCAAAAGGTGCAAGTTTTAACGGCGAAACCGGGCTGTTTCCCGGGCGTGCGCATATTAATTGCCGTTGCACTCCCACCCCACTGATACAGGGTCTCGATTACTAACCATCTGGAGTAACACGCATGCGGATCACAGTCCGTGACCGCGTGGCCTTCCCCGTCACATCCCAGCGCGAAATCACACCTGAGGGCTATCTCAAAGTCCCCGGGCGCGTTGCCCGTTCCGGTATTCAGCAGTATCTGGCCGCCGAGCTGGGGTTAACAGACAGGCCACCCGGTCAGATCGTTAATGTTTATCGTCCGCCAGAAGAGGTTTTTAAACCTCAGAGCCTGGCGAGCTACGACAACAAAGACGTCACCATTGATCACCCCGATGACCTCGTAGACTCCGGGACGTTTAAAGAGGTGACTGCCGGCCATGCGATTTCGCCGGGCCGCCAGGATGGCGATTTCGTCGTCGTAGATCTGCTGATCAAAGACCAGGCCGCGATCGATGCCATCGACCGCGGTAAAGCGGAACTGTCAGCCGGTTATACCTCCGAGTATGACCAGACCCCCGGCACGGCGCCGGATGGCACCCCGTACGAGTTCATTCAACGGGACATCACTATCAACCACATCGCACTGTGTGACCAGGCCAGGGCCGGGCATCTGGCGCGATTGTTCGACCATAAACCAACGGGAGCAAAGCCCATGCCATTTAAAGTTGTTCTGGATTCAGGCGTTCGGGTGGAAGTGGCTGATGAGGCAACTCAGCAGTTGATCCAGACCACCATCGACAACCTGAAAAAACGCGTGAAAGACGCGGAGGAAGAAAAAGAGAAGGCCGAAGCTGAGAAGGATTCGGCAGAGGAAGAGCTGGAAAAAGAGAAGGCCCAGTCTGACGCCAAAGACGAAGAGATCGAGGAACTGAAAGAGAAAACTTCCGAAGATTCGATTTCTAAACGCGTGGCGGATTTGCTGGCGGTACGCGACTCAGCCGTGAAGGTAGCGGGTACCGGTTTTACCTGCGATGCAACCGACCCTCTGAAAATCAAACGTGCTGCGCTGGATGCCGCGGGTATCAAGTGCCGCAAATACGAATCGTGGGACAAAGCACCTGATGCGTATGTCACGGCTTATTTCGATGCGGAAGAAGAGCGCAAAGAAAACGATGACGACGATGAAGAGGACGATCCGGACAGCAAACAGCGCTCCGATGACTCGCTCTTTAATTTCAGCCGCGATATGCGGGGCGCGAAAACCTCCGGGGCGCAGGCGACCCGTGACAGCGTCCGTCAGTCCTGGCTCGATAAACGCTACGGCAAACAGGAGGCCAAATAATGGCTATTGCTCAGAACAATTTCACGCTTTATCGCGGCAAGGCGTACGAGGGGCAGATTTCCACCACTGACGTGGTTGAAGTGGTATCGCGGGTTGTTGAGTCTGCGCTGGTTCCGTTTGGCCGTGCAGTGATCCGCGGTACCGCTGCCCGCTCCTGCGCGCCGGTGACAGCCGCCACAACGGCTGAGGACATTATCGGGTTTTCCGTCCGCTCACTGGCTGAATTCAGCAACAGCTCACCAACAAATCCGGATGCCTATGCAACGGGTTATCCGGTGAGCCATGTCGCTTCCATTTTGCATCGTGGCCCCATGTTCGCGCTTTGCGTGGATGGGGCTAACGCGGGTGATGCGGTGATCGTTATCACTGAGACCGGTGACAACCTGGGGCGTTTATCCGCCGGGTCCGCTGCGGGGGTGACACTCAATTTTGTCCGCTGGGTTGATGATGTGGTTGCCGGTGAAGTTGGTGAAATCCGTGTTGATGGCGTTCTTGCTGCTCCTTCCGCTGGCAATTAATAAAGAGGTTAATAATGAAGCGAAAATTTTCTGACGCTGCTGTTTTCGACGTGTCACCGGTCGCGGCGCTGTCGTTCCTGATCCAGCAGGCCGCGTATGTCGAAGCGGAGATCTACCGGCTGGAGTATCCCCAGTTCAAATATGGCACGTTGCTGCCGCTGGATAACAGCGCGCCGGACTGGGCAAAAATGGTGGTGTTCCGCGCGATTGATGCCCGCGGTGAATTGCAGGTGCTTGGTCCGAACAGCACCGATGTGCCGACCGTTGATATTGCGATGTCCCAGGGCTTCAAAGAAATCACGACCGCAGCACTGGGTTACACCTATTCTCTGGAAGAGATCGGCTTTGCCATGCTGAACAACGTTAACCTGGACGCCGAACGCGGGCAGGCAGTACGTGATGTCGTTGAGCAGGGGCTGAACAAAATCTATCTTCTGGGCGATAAGGGTGTGGGAGAGGGGCTTTATAAAAGTCCTAATGTTGGCGTGGAGTCGGCATCGTCCACCCTGGCCGCACTGGTTGCCGCAATTCCAACCTATGGCGCGCAGCCGATTATCGATTTCTTTGGTAACGCTTATAACCAGGTCTATCTGGAAAATACGCTGACCGTTCATCGACCAAACGGATTTGTGATCCCGTCAGAGCAGTTCCAGTTGCTCCAGCGAACCCTGCTTTCAACTGCAAACGCCAGCAACGTTACCCTGCTCGAATTCCTGCGCCAGAATTTCCGCGATATGGAATTTGAAGACGACATTCTGCTGAAAGGCGCGGGCGCAGGTGGAACCGATCGCATGATGGTCTATAAAAAAGACCTCCGTGTAGTCAAAGGACACGATGTGATGCCGCTGCGTTTCCTGGCTCCGGCCACGGCGGATAACATCAACTTCAAGGTACCGGCGCTGCTGCGTACCGGTGGGACGGAATGGCGTATTCCGAAAGCTGCTCATTACGTGGATGGGGTGTAACGATGGCTGAACTGTTTAATCTTCATACTGCGCCGTTGACCGTCACTGATGGGGTGACTGGCAAGCGCATCACCATCCAGCGCGGCCATTCTGCTCTGGTGGCGGGTGATTTCCGCGATCACCTGTTCGTTAAGGCCAAATTGTTGCGTGCGGAGCATGACGAGAGCGACGAGACGCTGGCGCAACAGAATGCCGGTGAAACGGCAGTGGATATCGCCGCGTTGCGCACCCGGTACGAAGAGGTGCTGGGCAAAAAGGCACCTTCGGCGGCTAAAGCAGAGACACTGCAAAAGGCCATCGACGAGGCGCTGGCGCAACAGCCGGATACCTCCGGCAGTACTGCTGAAACCGAATAAACCCCGTCCTGGTGACGGGGTTTTGCTTTATGGGGGTAACGATGGAGATCATTACGCAAATTGTGACTGATTTCCGGGCGTATTACCCCGAATTCGGCGACGTGGCGTTGTGGCCGGATTCTGGGGTGATTACCGCGCTGGCAGAAGGCGATGCAGAAACCGGCAAGCGCTGGGGCATTTATCCGGATGGCCGGGTGGTCAGCATCAAAAAGCGCGGCATGTTCGCGTTTGCGGCCCACAGACTGGTGATGCGTAAACGTTCTGCCGCGGGAGACGTTGGTGCCGCTTATGCCATTTCTGGCAAGTCTGTAGGTGATGAATCCACGTCGTTCGCTGTGCCGTCGGTGACGATGGATGATTTGACCATCAACGGCGATTTGCCGCTGACAGCGTACGGCGTGGAATTTATGCGCCTGCGCCGCCGTGCGGGTACCGGGGGATTGATGATATGAAAATCAATGCAGAAGTGCATGGCGGCAACAAAATCGCCCGGAAGCTGAAGCAGATTCAGGACCGACTGACGGCAAAACGCCGGGTGCTGGTGGGATTACCCGCTGGCTCCGGTAACTACGAAGATGGCGCGCCGTTGGTGGTCATTGGTGCGGTGCAGGAATTCGGCTCCGCAAACGGCCTCATCCCCGAACGCTCTTTCCTGCGTGTCCCTTTGCGCCAGAATCAGGACAACATCAAAAAGGGCTTCCGTGCCCTCTCAGGAAAGGTTGCCCGCGGAGAAATTACGGCATTCCAGATGCTCGACCAGATTGGTGCCCGGGCGGCGGGGTATTGCCAGGACGCAATCAGTGCCGGTATTGAGCCAGCAAACGCACCGTCAACTATCGCCCGCAAGGGATCTGCTACGCCACTCATTGACACCGGCACATTGCGGCAGGCTATCACCCATGTCGTGGAGGATTAACGATGTTTGGAAATGGTCTGGATATGAACGGCCATATCGATTCGACATTCAATTCTCCCGTTCCCGGTGGCGTACGAATAATCCGCGCCGGTGCAGGGGGTTACACCGGACCCGGCGGGCGATGGGCGGATTCGCCGGGTGAAACCGTCGAACTGACGCGCGTTAACATTCAGCCTGCGAAGTGGAAAGACATGCAGATGCTGATTGGCATGGGCGGCACGGCGAATCCACAGGATGCGCGGGCCATTCATATCAACGACGGCGTGAATTATCTCTGGCCGGACGATAACGGAAAATTTGCCGATTTGCTCGAGTTCAGCGACGGGCTGGTGATGCGCCAGTGGCGTGTGATGTCCTGTGACAATCGCCCGTGGCGAAATTTCTGCCGTGCGGTGGTGGAACGATACCGGGGGACGGGCTGATGGAGCGCATCGACGAGCTGTATACCGTATTTCAGGAACTGGTGGCGCTGGCGTCGGGTGTGGATACCGTCATTCTGGCTGACCAGGGCCGCGATGCGCCAGCCGGGCTTTATGCCACCTACAAACCCATCCCGATCCGTGCATACGGCTGGTCGCAGCGGCGACGAGATCTCATTCCGGCAACGGAGGAAGCCGATACATCGCTGGGGCAGTGGCAGGATCTGCGCGAAACGATAGTCACTTCAATGGAATTTATGTTGTCGGTAAACATCCTCAATGAAGGGGCGGATACAGCCATTCTGCGATTGCATAACGCCAATTTTCGCCAGCCAGTGAGTGAATTCCTGTACCGCAATGATATTGCGTGGCGTTACGTCAGCGCGTGCAGGAATCTCACCGGAATATTACAGGCGGGGATCCAGCCGCGCTGGCAGGCAGATATCCATCTGTTTATCGAACACACCCTTTCTTACGAGCTGCTGCGCGCAGCAGGGTTCAATATTCAATTTATCAATGAGGGGTAAACCTCCCTATGGCTTATTCAGTCGATAATATTATCCCCATCAACCTGCTGTTGAATCCGGCTGGCCTGGGGTATGCAGATTTTTCGAGCGCACTCGTTTTTGCTGATGCTGCCGATCTGGTTCAGGGGGTGGCGTTTGCGGCTGATACTTTTCGCGATTACGACTCTGTAACAGACGTGGCGGCGGATTTCAAAACCGACAGCGACATTTACCGCATTGCCACCCGCTATTTCGCCAACGTGCCTAAACCGCCGACCATTACGGTATGGATGAAAAACGAAACCGACACGCTGCTGGAAATCATTAACAGCGCGAACGATCGACTCTGGCGCTACCATTACTTTTTCAAAAACGCAGACGTGACGGCGGCCATGTTACCGGATTTGTCCGACTGGTCTGATGCTGCCAGCCATCCGTTATGGTTCACGTTCAGCGATGACAACATCATCGACCAGAACACCACGGATGATGTGATTTCCACCCTGAAAGCCAAAGGCAACCGCCATATGTTCGCCGGGTACAAATCAGCATCCTCAGTGACCGCTGACGCCTCTCAGGCCTACGCGATGGTGCAACTGGCTGCGGCGTTCCACAAGTTCCGTCCGACGGGCGACAATACTGCCATCACGGGCGAGTATCAGGTATTGCCTGGTATCAGCGGTGACGATCTCACGACCAGTGCCTATAACGCGCTGAAAGCGAAAAATGCGGTGATTTTTACACAAATCGAACTGGCGGGCGAAACCGACAACAGCCGCGTAATTAACAGCAAATCGATGTCGTCTTATGGCGAGTTTATCGACGATGTGATCAATCTGGATGTGCTGAAAAACCATATTCAGGTGGATGGCTATAACTACATCGCAAACGCTGGTTCAAAACGTGCGCTGACGCCGCGCGACTATGCCGGATTGCTGTCTTCCATCACGGCCACCTGCAAACGTTTTTATGATAACGGTGTGCTGGGTACGGGGTCTTACGTCGATCCCGATGATGGTCAGACGAAAACAGCGCAGTTTGGTTTTGTGCTGCGGTCCTCCCCTGAAGATGTCCTCAGCCTGACATCCAGCCAGCGCAAACAGCGCCTCTATCCGCCCACTTCCCTGATGGTCATTCTGTCGCGCGCCGGGCACGTGGCTGAAATCAATATCACCGTGGAGTAATACATTATGACAATGAAACGGTATGGCGCTGACGGTGCCAATTTAACCGTGTTCGGTATTCCGATTGACGATTTCGGCGACACAGACCCACCGATCACGATTGAGGATCTGGAGCCGCGCGCTACCCTGAAACGCGGTATCGGTAAAACGTCGGTACGCCTGGACAGCCAGACGCGCCCGAAGCGCCTCACCATTAACCTGATCCCCGGTTGTGATCAGGTTCGCCAGATTCTGGCAGTGGCAAAAACGGGTGTGGATGCCTCCTTTACGTTTTTCCAGACGGGCACGGCAGAAACCGTCATGGGGTTTGATGGCGTTCTGGTGAACCGCGGCTCAATGGGGCGCGGTGGTAAAACCAGCGTCAGTGACGAGCAGTTTATTTTTGAATTTGCAGACAGTGAGGAAACCTGATGGGGCGCAGAATTGAAATTGAAATCGATGGCGCGACGTACAGTGGCGTGACCGCATCGGCAAAAGACCAGGTGGAAATGTTGCAGATTTCCGCGCAGGCTGGCCTGCTGCCGCTATTGGGGGAAGGAGTGACCCCGATGGGCATTACCGTCGCCATGGCTTCTCTGGACGGTGTGAAAACAGCGCGGCTGAAAGAACTGTGTATCGTGAAAGGAAAGATTGTTCGCGATTCTGATGGTGTGCCGGTAGCTGAAAACCTCTTTCAGGATGCCGCGCATAACTTCCTGCTGCTGCTTGGCAGCGCGCTGAAGGAGAATGTCGGCCCTTTCTGGCAGCTCAGCGAACAGAGCGAAAACGGCGCAGGGGCAACGCCGATCATTCCGTAACCGTCAAAGACTGGTTTCTGTGGCGTCCATGTGTGGGGGCGGGTGATGTCTGCCCGCCTCTGGCGAAATGGTCGGATATGATCGACGGAACGTATGCGATAGACGATGTGCAGGCCATGCACGATGTGCTTGATGATCTGATTGAACAGTTTGAGAGACAATGAGAGACGAGATAGCCCGGCGCTCCGGGCTATGTGTTACAGAATCAACTGTTCCGGTTTGCAACCATACAGTTCGGCCAGTTTATTTCTGGTGCGTTTCTGTGGTCTGGTGTCCGGTGATTCGAGTTGTGAAACCGCTGCCTGAGTGATGCCGAGGGAATCGGCAACTTCTCGTTGGGACAGCCCACGGAAGATTCTCCACGCCGCCTGAATACTCACGTCCTGATCGATATGGATGCTAACCACTTCATGAGGAATGGTGACGTCATCATCGTCAGCCGCGCTGTACGGAATGCTCTCATAAAGGGAGTCATCCTCAGAGTTTTTAATCAGGCGCTGATAGAGTTCGTATGGGATCACGGCGTACTCGGGGTTACCGTTTCTGTCGTGTATTACCTGTATGCTCATATGTCACTCCAACATTTAATTTCGGTTGGCGAAATCTCTTTAACTCAGGGATTCAGGCGGGATAACCCCGCCTCAGTATGTTGTTGATGTTCTGCGTTTGACTTCGAGTATCTCGCAAACTCGTGGTGTGCCGTCGATTAACTCAAAGATAATGCGGTAATCGCCAACCCTTAACCTGTACTGCTTGCCAGATGATTCGAGTTTTTTCAGATCCAGTGTCACATCGGG
Source organism: Kosakonia radicincitans DSM 16656 (assembly GCF_000280495.2). Taxonomy (NCBI): domain Bacteria; kingdom Pseudomonadati; phylum Pseudomonadota; class Gammaproteobacteria; order Enterobacterales; family Enterobacteriaceae; genus Kosakonia; species Kosakonia radicincitans. Next base: position 3,175,294 of record NZ_CP018016.1, on the reverse strand, counting down.
AAAGTCGGTCAGTTCGCCCACTTTGTCCTTGATGCGTTTACGGTATCTGGTGTCAATCGCTGCGAGTTGTTTTAGCGCCCGTTTTGACCAACTAACCTGAACCATAACCCCTCAGTTTTTAAAGAGCCATACCGTCTTGGTATAAGAGAATAATAAGAAAATAAGTCTTAACTGTCAAGGTGAAACCTTATTTACTTATTATTATCTTATGTGAGCCCCATTTTTAACTCGTACTCGCTTCTTTTTGCGGGTTTTTTTGTACCAGGAGAACAGTAATGGCGGAAAACGCTGGAACCATTGATTCCCTGTTGGTCTCGCTTGGCCTTGAAACTGATGCAAAATCTTTCGAGAAAGGTGCCACCGCTATAAAAAGCGTCACCGATGGAATGCTTCAGCTTGCCGCCATTGCTGGTGTAGGGATGGGCATGAAAGCGCTCACCAGTGGTGTTGCTAATTCTGCACTGGAAATGCAGCGCCTCAGCAATAATACCGGTTTTACGATCCGCCAGATTCAGGGGCTGGAGATGGCTATGCGACGGCTTAATCTTTCTCCTGATGCTGCGCACGATATCGCTAAAATGATCCCCGATTTACAGCGCAAAGCCCGGTTCGGGGAACTGAATGATAAGGCGTACTGGAACGGTGCGTTTAACCCTGGCGAATTCGCGAATATGGCCCCGGATCAGGGGTTACAGTATCTGTCCGATGCTTATCAGAAGATGAATCGCGATCAACGAGCATTTTTGCAGGAAGGTGCAGGACTGGGGCGTGACTCACCGATCACTCGTCTGCTGGAGATGGGGCCAAAATTCCTCAGTGATTCTCAGGCAAAATCCGACGCAAACCCGTATAAAATTGATGCTCAGTTATTAAAAAACTCTCAAATATTTAACGATGAAATGGCGGATTTAAGCCGCAATTTTGAGGTGCTCGCTTACTCAATGGGCAGTAAATTGTTGCCGATCGTTAATTCAGTTCTTGATGTCATCAATAGTTTTATTAAAGAAAACCCCGGTGTTTCGCAGGCCCTTATTACTGCGGGTGGTGTTGCGGGTGCCGCTGGCGCTTTGAAAATCGGTGGACGCCTGCTTGGTGTTGGTGGTGGCTCATCTTCCGGCTCTGGGGCCGGGTGGTTATCCAGATTTCTTCTCAATCCATTTACGGTTGGCGCTGCTGCTGCGCTCACCCCCGGAAACGCCTTTGTTGATGAGAAGGATGCCCGCGCCATGAGTAACCCTGCACTTAACCGGGGGCGCTCTGATGGTGGAGGCGTCACTCCTTATGAGGCGTATTTAAGGCAAAAAAAAGGCGGTGATCTTCATAGCGCGATCGATAACCCAAACGCCCGCGCCTATCTGGATGCAATTTCGCGCGCTGAGGGAACCGCGGCCCTTCCTGGTGGTGGCTATAACACGATGTTTGGTGGTGAACAGTTCGGTGATCTGTCTGACCATCCACGAGTATTGAAACCATTCCGGCAGACAGACGGAACAATGAATCAGACGTCGGCAGCCGGGCGTTATCAGTTCACGCAAACATCATGGGATGAGGCAGCACAGGCGCTGGGTCTCACCGACTTTTCACCACGAAGCCAGGATATGGCGGCCCTGTGGCTTATCCAGCGGGCGGGGCAACTGGATAATGTCCTCAGTGGTGACTTTATGACAGCGACAAACCATCTCGGCGGTGTCTGGGCGTCGCTGCCGTCATCGCCCTATGCTCAGCCCAAACGCAGCCAGGAGGAAATGGAAAATTACTACATGCCGGATTATGTCCAGCGCCGCAGTCAGGCGCCCTATAACCCGTCAGTCAGCCGCTCTGAGTCGTCGCAGCCCACGCAGGTTACCCAGCGAAACGAGTTTAATATTTCTGGTCTGGGGCTGGATGAAAAACAGGTAAGACATGTTGCTGAAGAGGTGGTTGTTGAGGCTGCGAACACGCTGGAGCGTTCATTCAATAAAAACAGAGGGTGATCATGTCAATCGTCGGAGTGTTCACTAAGTCCCGCCCGGAAATAGGCGGGATTTTTTTTGACGCAATACTGGAGGAGACCAGCGAACTACGGACTGACGTTAGTGAGTATCCGCTGGAAAATGGCCAGACGGCAAATGACAACGCCGTAACGCGACCGATGACGGTCACGATGACGGTGGCGATCTCCGATAACTCGGTTAAGGCATTGATGGATCAGGCTGGTGATCTGTCCGGCCTGGCCGGGATTGGGGCGGGCGTGGCGACTGGCGCCGTCAGCTCGCTGTTAGGTGGTGGCGCGGCCGCACTGGCCGGGATTGCAGCCTCCGCAGGGCTGGCTTTTGCCGTTTCCGGACGTCAGCGCTCAGAAGAGGCTTTGGTTAATCTTCGACGCTTACAGCGCTACAACAGCATATTAACGATTGTCGGCGTCAGTTCATCTTACGATGACATGATCATCACCAACACACGCGTGCAGAAAAGCAAGGAAAACGAGGGCGGGCAGGAAATCGTCGTCGAATTGCGCGCGCTGTTGATAAAAAACCGTAACGACAGCCCGGCGACGATAAACAGCAGGCTGCCTGCGGGTGACACAGCGGCCACCCAGGGGCAGGCGAACGTGCATTTGGGCGAGGTGACACCGCAATGAAAACCATCCCCCTGACGGCAGGCCTGGCCGATTTTTCTTTTACCTCAACGCTCAACGATACGTTGCTTCAGTTCAATATCCGCTGGCTGACGCGGTACGGTTATTTCGTTGTGGATATCCGGAATGCCAGCAATGAGCCGATTGCTCTGGGGCGTGGTCTGCATGTCGGAGTGAACCTGCTGGCAGGTCTGAACAGCACTATCGGCAAGATCGTGCTTGAGGGTGAAACGCCAACGATCGCCAATCTGGGCGTAACAAATAACCTGAACTGGTACCCCAATGACTGAATTATTTGGACGCGCATATCATCTGGAAATTACGTCAGCGGAAGGTAATAAGCTGATTTGCGACCCGCCCACGCAGGTTCGGTTCCTCATTACCAACATGCCGCAGGACAGCGTGGCGACAGCCATGATCATGATTTATGGCGTCTCCAGTGAATACCGGCAGCTCATACAGCGCTGGGATAAAAAGCGCCTCCGTTATGGAACTGTGCGCCTGTCTGCCGGGTACGATGAATCTTCAGGTGAAATTTATACCGGGCAAATAAACAGCGTCGAAGTAGGGCGGGACGGCGTTAGCGTCTATTTACGGCTCAACTGCTGGTCAGTGATGTGGACTGAAGCGTCCACAGGTAAAACCTGGGGGGAGAAAGCGCGCGCCATCGAGATTCTTCAGGATGTGGCGCGTTCATTCGGGAAGCCGGTGCAGACGATAGGCGATTTTTCCGATTTGCCGGTTTTCAACCACGGTTACACAATGGCCTACACCTCCAGCCGCGCGTTCCTCGACAGAATGAAATCGGCGTGGCGCTATGACTGGTTATTATCTGAAAACCGGACGGTGATCATCCGCGATGGAGCTACGCGTCCGACGACGTATGAAATCAATGTCGATAACGGCATGGAGGGCGCGCCGCGCTGGTATCAAAAAGAACTGGAAGTGGATGTTCGGATGAATCACATCATACAGCCCGGGGACCTGATCAAAATTCGCTCTGATTTCTGGACCATTAACTACAGCGGCATGTACAACACGGGTCTGAATGACATGGCGAATATTCAGCGCCGCACGGGCTCGTTTCGCGTACTGTCCACCACGCATCAGGGGGATCTCTGGGGTGATGACTGGCGAACGACATTACGATGCTTATGGAGCACCGCCCAGTGAAAAATACCAATCCGCTATTCAGCGCTGTCCAGTCTGCCGGGATGAGTATTATCAGCGACCTTATGATCGGTATGCCCGGTCATGTCATTGCCTTTAACGCTGACACGCAACGTGCGCAGGTTGAGTGCGGCATTCAGCGCCAGATGCCCGATGGAACGCTCGAAACCCTGCCACTGCTGGTTAACGTACCTGTCAGATTCTCCGGATCACCAGAGTGGGCTGTTTTCCATGAACTTCCCGCTGGCACAGAAGGGTATATCCATTTCAGTCAGCGGTCGGTTGATGCGTGGCTGGATATGGGCGGACCGGCACAACCTGTCGGGCCTGAGATGTTCAGCGCCAGTGACGCGTTTTTCTCGCCCGGCTACCGCTCAGCAAAAACGGCCATTCCTGGATTGCCGTCCTGCGGGATCGGCATAAGCAATCGCGATGGTTCGGTTTGCCTCCATCTGACCGACGGCGGCATTGTGCTGACGTGTGGCGGGCAAACGCTGGAACTCACCGCGAGTGGGCTAACACACAACGGTATCAACATCGGAAGCGACCACATTCATGGCGGTGTTGAGAAAGGCGGAAGTAACACCAATGGCCCACAGTGAACCCATCTCATTACAACTTCACGCCCTGGCATTTGCCGGGGTTTTTTATGGAGTCTGATCCGTGATCCGAAATTTTGTGGATGGCGATATTGTCACACATGGCGACCACTTCGCGGTCGGGAAAGAGGCAACGCGGCAGGGCATTATCCGCCGTCTGCGTTTGTTCCTCAGGGAGTATTTTCTTGATTTAACGGAGGGTACCCCATGGTTTCAGAACATCCTCGGCAAAACACAGGCAGATATCGCTGCTGCCAGTATCAAACAACGTATCCTGACCGCGCCAGGCGTTATCGGCATATCTCAGTTTGAATTCGATATCGATCAGAAAACCAGAAAAATAACTGTTTTCGCCTCACTGGTGGACGTCAATAACGAGCAATTCGAATTATTCTTCAACGAGGAGATCATCTGATGGCGGAGATCACCAAAGACGGCGCGGTGGCTCAGACGCTGAATGCGTATCTCACCGTAATGCGTCAGCGCTATCTGGATATTGATGATGGCTGGAATATCAACCCGGAATCACCTGATGGATTGATTATTGCGGCATGGTGCGAAACGCTGGCAAATCTTGATGAAGCTGTTATTAACGCCTATCACTCTGCTGACCCGAATTCAGCGGTTGGTCAGCAACTCGATCGCATTGCGGCATTCGCGGGTATTACGCGGCAGGACGCCACGTTCTCCACGGCTACGGTGGTGTTCACTGGCACGCCGCTTGTGGAGATCCCCGCAGGTACGCTGGTGCGTAACCGCATAACGGGGACGCTGTGGGCCACCGATACGACGATCCCGACCAGTAACGCCGGAATTGCGACGGTAAGCGTGACGTGTGCCACTGCCGGTGCGGTGGGGGCCAACAGTGACAATCTGTCGATCATTGCCACGCCAGTTGGCGGAATCACATCCGTCACTAATCCGGATTCCGCATCGCTGGGCGCGGACGAGGAAACAGATGATACGTTCCGGATCCGGCGCAATGAGTCCGTGGCGCTACCCGGTAATAACCAGATTGACAATATTTATGCCGCATTGGTCAATCTCGATGGCGTAAAAAAGGTGAGAATTTATGAAAACGTCGATGATGCCCCGGATGAAAACGGCGTGCTGGGCCATTCGATGGCGATTTTCATTGATGGTGGCGCTGTGGATGAGATTGTGTCCACGCTGGCGGTGCGAAAAAGCCCCGGTTGCGGGCTGAATCGCTATAACACGGGGATTCCGAACCGGATCAGCATCGATACAACAACGCCAGGCGGAAACCCCTTCAATGCGACGTTCTTCAGGCCGGAATATGTATCCGCTCATGTCCGTGTGGAAATCGTCTCTGATTCGCTGTCCGGCGTCAACGATGATGAAATCAAACAGGCAATCATCGATTACTCGCTGCAAGGCTTTCCTGAAACAAACGGATTCGCAAAGCAGGGGTTTCGTATCGGCGAAACCATCGGTGCGGGCCGCCTGTACACGCCAGTAAATAAAATTGTTGGCAGTGATGATTACGTTGCTGCGATCACCGTCGGGAGCAGCGCTGGCGATGTAACTCACGGCATCATTCCGATCGCCTTTAACCAGTTGGCCGTGTTCTCGATGGACGCGATTGAGGTGTCTTATGCAACACCGTAATAAGGCGTTGACGCGGGCTTACTGGCAGTACAAAAACGCGCCGAAACTGATTGCGCTGCTGCTGGCGCTGCCGGATATCGCGCAGGCCGGCATTGAGGATCAGTTGGCGAAAATACAGGTCATGCTGGATATCGACAGCGCGGAAGGTGAGCAACTCAATATTTGTGGCCGCATTGCGGGGTACACCAAACGGCCGGTCGGGACATTTTACCCGTTATGCGCACCTGCGGCGGTGAGTGATGATCTTTTCCGCCGGATGATCAAAGCAAAAATTTTTAAAAACAACAGCATCGCGACGATTGATGAAATCAAACGCGCTACTGATTACATCCTGAATACGGCGGCGCGAATACTGGATGGCCAGGATATGACCATGCGTCCGGTATTTTACGAATATCTGGATGTTGGTTCGCAAAAACTCGTTGCTGATTACGATCTGATACCCCGCCCGCAGGGCGTCGGGATGAGACAGGCCCGCACCCTGACTTACAGGCCTTTCGGTTTCGGCCAGCACTACAGCAATTTCCGCGCGCCGTTCTGGCACGGTGATGGCGTTAAATTTTATGCCGGGCTGCAACTGGTGCTTATCTGGTCCGGTGATGTGGTATCCGGCACGCTGACGGCAAATCCCGGTATCACCGTTTCAGATATCGATGTGACGTTGATTTACACCGCATCCGGTATCAGCACTTTCCAGAGTGCGATCACGGATACAGAAGGGCGGTTTACCGTCACGCCGCCAGTCGCTGAGCCGTTCAGCGTCATCGCCCGCGCGCAGGTCTGGACGCCGCTCTGCGAATGGGAAGGCGTTGAGAGTGCAGAAGTAACAACGAACATTTTTCACAACGGGGCCGTGACACATAACGGCCTGCACACCCACAGAGGTTGACATGCCGAGTATCACCGAACTGAATGAATTCACCGCCGACATCCCGCTGCTGGAGCTGGATACGCCCGCGCGCGGATACGATGGTGTGGATATCGGCCCGGATAACGAGCAGGCGCAGCGGCTGGCGAACCGCACGAAATGGCTGAAACAGCGCGTCGATAACCTGCTGACGGCGCAGGTGCGCTCCGTCAACGGTAAATCCGGTACCGTCACGCTGACTGTGAGTGATGTCGGCGCGGACCCGGCGGGAACGGCGGATAGCCTGCTGACGGCGCACGAAAACGATGCTGACCCGCATCCGCAGTATTTCAGCGAGGCGCGCGGTGATGTGCGCTATGTTCAGGTGTCACTCGCGAACACCGCCAACGGCTGGCTGCAACTGGACGCGTCCGGAAAAATTCCGGCGGCGCAGCTCTCCGCCATCGCATCCCGTTATGTTGCTGCTGCTGACCAGACCGCACGTCTGGCGCTGGCGTCGTCGGCAAACCTCACTATCTGCGCTCAGGCGGACATCGACACGCTATTTTACCTCAATGGCGGCGCTAACCCGGCAGTGGCGGCAAACTGGGTGCAGGGCCAGTCAGCCACGGTTTCCGGCGTGTCATCTGTATTCGGGCGCACCGGGGCCGTGACGGCACAGGCGGGGGATTACAGCGCTGACCAGATTAACGAGACGGCTGACCGGAAATTTGTTACCCCGGCAGAGAAATCGGCATGGAGCGCAAAGCAGGATGTGCTGGTGTCCGGGAGCAACATCCGCTCGCTGTTCGGTCTGTCGTTGACCGGCTCCGGTAACCTGGCGCCGACGCCAGCGCAGATGGGCGCTGCCGCCACACAGCACACGCACGCCGTCGCCGATATTGCTGATTTCACGCAGCAGACTCAGGCGCTCATCGTTAACTCGCTGGAAGCGGGGGCCGGCATCACGCTGGGGCAAAGTCCGGTCAGCGGGAAAACTATCATCAGCGCCTCCGGCAGTGGTGCCGGTGGTGGTGGTGGTTATATCGTCGTGGACCGCGCCGGTGCCACAGCAGGCCAGGTGCATTCCTTCAGTTTTGCCCCACAGTCCGGTTTTAATTTATGTGCCTACGCACTGAAGTCCGAGCAGGGGCAGCAGAATAAGTCATACACTCAGGACGCTTTCCCCGCAGGCAGTGAGGCCGGTTTTAATACCACGGCGGATATCGTCTTTAACGCTAAACTGGGGCTGATCACACAGCTAAATTACGTCACCGCTGCGGAGGGTGGCCTGTTCAGCGCGGAGGTGCTTAAAAAGGGAAAATCCCTCGTGTTGTCCACCAATGCGGACAACAGCATCGTTCCCAAAATGACAGCCAACAACGCACCTGCCGGATATACGGTGAGTGCAAGCAGTGTATATGATTCAGGCTCTCCGGCTTATTCTGCGTTTGACCGGGTAGCCACTACTGCATGGGTGACATTATCCGGCCCGACGCAATGGATTCAGATCAAATTACCTGAAGCTAAAAAAGTGAACCGCTTCAGGATCACAAACCGGACTGTGTCACAGCCCTTCCAGAATAACCCCAAAACATTTGCCCTGTACGGAAGCAATGACGGCACAAACTTTACCTTGCTGGCCAACGGGACAAGTACCAGTAACGTCGGTGATGCGCAGACAACAGTCACTATTCCGGCCCCGGCCGCCTGGCTTTATTACCGGTTAACGGTGACCGCCGTATTCCAGTCCGGGTCTGTGACCCTGGGTGAACTCGAGCTGCTGGGCGATCCTTCCACCCGGTTTCTGTTAAACGGCAGTGACGGCAAATATTACACCGTGGTCAGCGGTGCGCTGTCAGAGGTCGTCGGTGCGATTGATGGTACCGTCATCGCAAATCAGGGCGTGGCCAGCGTTACCCTGACGGAGGCTATGCAGCAGCAACTGGGGGATTCATACAAACTGGTTACCGGCGAAAGCGTGGAGATTAGCGGGGTGTTAACCCCCGACGACCAGATTGCGTTGCCGCTGGAACTGACAGGCGCGTCAGCATGGAGCACGATCAACAGCGCGACCATCACAGCCAGCCTGACCGGCGCTGGCGCAGCACGGGTGGCCGTGACCCGGGATTTAACCGACTACGTTGTTTTTGACGGTACCGCATGGATCAGTATCGGGGCACTGACTGCCGATACCGCGGGGGCCGAAAAATTAATCGCTCAGGGAATGACAGCCGCAGCAGTGTCAGCTCTCACTGCCGCCCAGTGGGCGCAACTGTGGCCTGCGGGTGTGCCTGATAGGCTGGCTTTCGCTTACGCGCTGCATATTGCCGATGCGGCAGCCGATAAAGCGGAAATCACCGGCAATGTGCTCAGTGTGAACGAAGTTTCCGCCTGGAAGTTACAGACGCCTGCGGAAGTGGAAATCCGCTGGTATGCGGACAGCGTCAGTTTCAAAACTCTCACTGCCGGTGATTACAAACTGGCGTATCAAATCCCGGACTAACTACCCACTTAACGCATCTTCAGGCCGCATATCGCGGCCTTTTTTATTTTCTGGAGTACTGAATGGATCAGAAATTTTTCCGAGTACCGTTCGCATCGTTCGGTGACCGACAAACCATCCCGGACGCGGCACCCACTAATGGCTCCGTGAGCTATCCCTCAGGCTGGGGGCCTGACTACGCAAAAGATCCGGGTGCGGATGCCAGTGCAAAACCCGTTGAGCGCGAGGCCATGAACGCGGTGCTGAACGCCATTACCGGCGCGATTCGTCAGTACCAGACGAACGGCTATCCCGAGTGGATTACTACCGCGAACAATAACGGGGCTGCTTTCGGTTACGATGCGGGCGTGGTGGTGGATTATAACGGCGATCTGTACCTGTCGCTCGTCAGCAACAACACCGCAACGCCGGGTGCTGATGCGACGAAATGGCAATTGTATATTCAGCGTGAGGCAACCGAACAGGAAGCTCTGGCCGGTGATGGCAGCGTGCAGGTGATGACGCCACGCCGGGTAAAACAACTGGCCGACTATCTGGATGACCAGTTACATCAAACTATTACTACAGCAATGGCTCCATTCATTCTGCCGGTCGGGGCAATCATCCTGTGGGGAAACACCACGCCGCCGGAAGGCTGGCTTGAACTGAATGGCCAGACGTTTGATACCGCAGAGAACCCGGAACTGGCCGCGCTGTACCCGTCCGGGCGCGTGCCGGACTGGCGCGGTAATTTTGTGCGTGCATGGGCGCACGGGTCATCCGTTGATCCGGATTCAAACCGTGCGATTCTGTCATTCCAGAGCGACGCGTTTCGTAAGCATTATCATTATTCCCGCTGGCTTGGCTTTGATAACGTGGGCAGTCTGAACGGTCTGGGAGATGCTGGTGGACCAGGAGGCTTTCGCTATGCCGGTGGTGATGACCCCAACTGGCATAACTCTCCAAATGCCGATCTGCTGACTGGCGGCGATGAAACCCGTCCGAAAAACGTTGCGGCGATGTACATCATCAAGACTGACAAAGCTGAATCGGAAGTCGGTGCGGAAACACCCTCTGCCATTGTCATCAGCCCTGCATCGGTGACGTTGAACGCGGGAACCTCGCAGCAGTTTACCGGCACGATTTTGCCGTCGGCGCTGGCGGCGGGTTATCCGGTGTCATGGTCAGTATCCGATCCGTCACTGGGCAGTATCAACAGCAGCGGGCTGTATACCGCGGCGGCGGGCAAATCCGGTACCCAGACCATCATCGCCAGTATTTCCACTGGCCTGACGGCAACAGCCGCTGTCACGCAACAGCTTTACCTGACCTCGATCGACATCGGTGTGGTACCTGCAGGCCTGCTGGCCGGTAACAGCTATCCCCTGACCATCAACTATTCACCGGCAAATTACACAGAGACGGTTAACTCCGCGTCCACGGATGCCTCTGTGGCGACGTTATCCGCCGATGGTACGCTGACAGTCAGCGGTGCGGGCACCGCCACATTGTCACTGACCGGGGCCAGTTCCGGCATCACGGATTCGATCACGATCACGGCAATGGAAGAGGTTATTCAGGAAACCCGGCTTCTGATTGCCAACAACCTGTCCGAAATTGCGGCCGGTGGCGGGGATGCGCAGGCGGACGCGCGCGAAAATCTGGGCCTGGGGGTGCTGGCAACGAAAGACGCCCTGACGGCGGCCGATACTGGCGCAGTTCCTCAGGATACACAATCGCTCGGAACGGCGGATTTGAACACTGTGGTTTCTCCGGGTCGTAAGTTCCAGTCCCTGACGGGCTATGCCACCACGGAACGGCATTACCCCGTTTCGCTGGCGGGCATGCTGGACGTTATCCGGACCACGGAAACCGGCATCCGACAGATTTACTACCCGTACAACACCACGGACGTTTATCACCGCTACTGCGAGGACGCCACGGCGGCCACACCGGTATTCAGCAACTGGTCATTAAATGGTGCGGGGGATTATCTGGACGCTGAAAATAACCTTTCTGACGTGGCCGATGCTGCAACGGCGCGGCAAAACATCGGGGTGAGTTACACCATATCGACCGATGCGGCCCCCGCAGACGCGAGCGGATACGCTGCTGGTCATATCTGGTACCAGATTGAGGAAAGCTGAACCATGACCATTTACCGTAAAACTGCAGGGGGCGATTTTGCACCTGTCAGCGCGCTGAATATCAACGAGGGCGGCGAATTTAAATCCGTGGTTACAGCCTGGGTGAACGACGGGGGGGCGTTTAAGAAAGTGTTCCCTGATATCGTTTATGCGGATCCATCCGCTGATTATGACATGGCTGGCGCCACCATTCCTTCGCTGACCCTTTCGCGAACATCCGAAAGCGCCACGCAGAACGCCTGGAAGATAGACAAACTGGTAATTCCCCTGAAAGAAAATCTCTCTTCCAGTAACACAGATGTGGGCTGGTCAGCGCTGGATATCATTGCCATCGATACGCAGGAGGTGCTGCCCTTCGGCGTCTGGTCCACGGGGACTGCGGATGAGATGTGGACTAAGGTAGAGCTTAAAGATGGCGTGGTGACCAACACCCGGATGAATGGTGTGATCGCTGTGGTTAACCCGTCTAACCACTGCCCGCCGCCGCGCGACTGGATAAGCCAGTTATCATCCAGCAGCACTGGCACAGAGATGTACATCAAATACGGATGGTATGATTATTCGGCCTTTTATGGCAGGCAGATCGGTATCCGCTGGCGCTGGCACAGCCAGCAGCACAGAAAATATTACGAGTATATTTTCACGAATGGAAACATGGTGCTGAATGCGTTGAGCTGACATTTTCTAACTTCACAGGGTGATAACCTCTTTTCATGTTTTTATTCTGGAGGTGGTTATGTGATGTATCATGGTTTTATTATTGAGCAGCAATTTAGTAAAGTGTGTAACAGATGTCCTAAATTAGCTCAGGTATAAGGGTTTGCTAACGTTTCAAGAAGTTGCGGCTATTAACTACAAATTAAGGCTGATCAGCGATACATGGTCAGATCTGTGGCTTTTCCTTTATTATATTCCTGTAAGTGTGGGTAGGATTGTTGAGTTGCAGTATAGTGATATTATAGGTAATTATTTAATAATTAAGCAAAAAAGGCGCCTTAAAGAGAAATCTATACATATTCCCACTGCTGTATTGAATATTATAAATAGACGAAAACAGGCTTATCCTGATGATACATTTATCTTTCAGAGTCATTCCAACCGGGTTAAGTATAAAGAACGTCCCGTCACTGTTATCGCATTCAACCAAGCGCTTAAACGTGCATCAATTGGTGTCACGGAAAAGATCGTGACCAGTAGAAGTGTGCAATCAAATGCGCCACATCACACGTATGCAAGAGCATGATGCGGCAAGGGTATTGAATGGACTCCAGCAGGGGAGAATCGCAGCGTTAAATAAATAGTAGAAAGGGGCTGACAGGGACTGTCTGGTAATGCTTTAAACCTGTCCGTGCCTTTCTTTTTTCAGTTGCTCCAGTCTTACATGCAGCGATTTAGGGAAAAGTTCGGTATAAACCTGCCAAAGGATATTCAGTGACTTATGTCCTGTGACCTGGGCTACTTCTTCAATGGTAAAACCTGACTCGAATAGCCTGCTGGCGCCCTCCCGGCGTAAATCGTGATAGCGTAAATCTTCTATACCGAGCTTATCGCGCACCTGGCGGTATGTTTGCGTGACACTTCGACTGTTAAAGGGGAATACTCTTTCTGAGATTTTTGGTTGTTTCTGCAATATATCCCAGGATTCTCCAAGTAATGGTACCAGCATGTGGTTTCCGGCTTTCTTTCTCGGATCCTTTCTGTCTCTGACCAGAACAGCCTTTTGCTGCATATCGACATCTTCCCATTGAATTCTGCAAACTTCCCCAATACGCATGCAGGTTAGTATGGAAAATAAAAAAATGTCAGAGAAAGGGACTTTTTTATAGGAGGTCATTTCTCTGTTTCTTAAGCCGGCAATAATCTGTTCAGATTCCTCGCGCGTGGGGCGCCGACTTCTCTTCTGTGTTGGCCCTATAACTTTCATTTGCGTAAGGTTTTGCCTGGCCAGACTATATGCCTGCAGGTCTGCATCAATATTAAAAATCGGTTTAGCCGCTTTAAGGACAGAACCAATATAAGCCAGATCTTGTGCTACCGTCGCAGCACCTGCACCACAGGCCCGTCGTTGCTCGCAATGCTCAATGAGTGTACCTGCTGACAAATCAGAAACTGCAACGTTGGCTACAGGTGATCGGGATATCAGTTTTAGTACATCAGCTTTTGAACGTCCGTATTTTATGTTTGGGTGGCTTGTGTATTTTTGTATAAGTTCACCCAGCGTCACTTTTGGTGACTGGTCATCGGAAGGGATCCCATTGCTTTCTATATGCGAAACCCTGCTTATTCCCCATGCTTTTGCGAGAGACAATTTTCCAAATGTCCTGTTCTCACGATAGATATATTTCCCAGCCTTTTTCACCCCAACAGTGCAACGGTAGCGCAGGGTGCCGTCTGATTTGATTCTTTTCTCTACCGTGTAAAAAGCCATATGTCGTTCCTTACTGGTGTCCTGTGGGGTGCTGTGTGGGGGACTGGGACGACAAAATTAGCCTGAATTGAGAAAAAATGCACTAAATAAATACTGGTTACATAATCAGTATTGCTTTCATCTTTATGATTATTATTGATTTTATTTTGTTGGCTGGCATGCGGATGCCGACACAATGTCGGGGATTTTTTTATTTTTGCCGCTAACTCGTCGGCGATCACAATTACTAAAAAACGTAAAAAGCCTGGTAATTATCACAATTGTCCGGGTGAGCGCTTCTTCTAATACTTTAGCCTGTAGTAAGCGGCGCGAAGCCCTGTTCGCGTCAGGTTGAAATATCCATTTTCACCTCACAAGGCTGATAAAAAATGACCCTCACCTCTGTTCTTAGTACCAAAGATAAAATAGGTTATGGCCTCGGCGATATGGCCAGCGCGCTGGTCTGGCAAACGGCCACACTGTTTCTCGCTTATTTCTATACCGATGTTTTTGGTTTACCCGCCGCTATTATGGGCACCATGTTTTTGGTGGTGCGTGTGATTGATGCGTTTGCCGATCCCTGTATTGGCGCACTGGTCGATCGCACGCAAACCCGTCACGGACGTTTCCGTCCCTGGCTGCTGTGGTTTGCGATTCCGTTTGGCGTCAGTTGCATTATCACTTTCTATGTGCCGGATGCGGGCCCAACGGCAAAAATCATTTATGCCTGCGTGACCTACGCGATCCTGAGTTTTATCTACTCCGCGATAAATGTACCGTACTGCGCCATGCCCGGCGCGCTGACCATGGACCCGCAGGAGCGCCATTCCCTGCAATCGTGGCGTTTTTGCCTGTCGTTTATCGGCGGATTGATCGTGACGGTGATTGCGTTACCACTGGTGGCGCAGCTCGGTAACGGTAACGATCAGAAGGGCTATTTTTACGCTATGAGTATGATGGGCGTGCTGGGTATTTTACTGTTCTTCGGCTGCTTCTTTATGACCCGTGAGCGTTATACGCCGCATAATGACAGCTCAGGATCAATATTTAGCGATCTCAAATTACTGGCGAAAAATAGCCAGTGGCGCATTGTTTTTCTGTTTAATATTTTACTGCTTACCGCTGTGGTTACGCGCGGTTCGGCAACTATGTATTACGTCAAATATGTATTACAGCGCCCGGAAATGGTCTTTACCTTTATTGTTTCCGGCATGATTGCAGCGCTGCTTGGCGCATTATTCTCCGCACGTTTGTTAGGGAAATTTGATCGTGTTCGTGCTTATCAGTGGACCATCATTACCTTTGTGGTGTTTGCCGCGCTGATATTTATCATTCCGCCCACACAAGTGTGGCTTATATTCGGCCTCAACATTGTTTTCAGCTTTATTCAGAATCTCACCACGCCGCTACAGTGGACCATGTTTTCCGATGTGGTGGATTACGAAGAGCACCGCAGCGGGCGACGCCTTGATGGCCTGGTGTTCTCGACGGCGCTGTTTGCCATCAAGTTCGGTCTTGCGTTGGGCGGCGCCGTTGTTGGCTGGGTGCTGGGCGCGGTGGATTATGTACCAAATCAGGCGCAGCAAACGGCCAGCGTACTGACCACTATCAATGCGTTGTTTACGCTGATCCCGTGTCTGCTATTTATTGGCATGGTGCTGCTGCTTACCCGCTACAAACTGAATAGCCAGCTGACCAACACGATTGCCCGCGAACTGATCCGCAAACGCGACGCCAGCAATTCAGTGACAACCCCACAAACTTCCCCGGATTTCAGTAACACAGGAGTGACCCGATGAGCGCAATTTATCAGGACCCTGGCCGCCCGGTTTCCGAACGCGTGGCCGATCTGCTTGCCAGGATGACACCGGAAGAGAAATTCGCCCAGATGCATGCGTTGTGGCTGGTGCTGTCAGAAGATGGCGAGCACCGTGAACGCAGCGATCTGAGCGACGAATTTGCTGGCGTCAGTGCCCAGGCGGCGCTGGCGGAACGGTTAACGCGCGGTATCGGGCAGATTACCCGTCCGCTCGGTACGCATATTGTTGATGCGAAAAGCGGCGTAAGAGCCGCTAACCGGCTGCAAAAAACCATGGTAGAAGAGACGCGGCTGGGGATCCCGGCGCTGTTTCACGAAGAGTGCCTGGTGGGCTTGTTGTGCAAAGACGCCACGCTATTTCCTTCATCGCTCAACTATGGTTCGACCTGGGACCCGGCGCTGATCAAACGCACCGCACAGCAAATCGGCGAAGAAGCGCGCAGCACCGGTTGCAAGCAGGGATTGGCGCCGGTGCTGGATGTTTCGCGCGATGTGCGCTGGGGCCGCACCGAGGAGACGTTTGGCGAAGATCCGTGGCTGGTGGGCGTGATGGCCTGCGCTTATGTTGAGGGGTTGCAGGGTGAGCGGGGCGATATGCTGGCGACGCTTAAACACTACGTTGGCCACTCTTTCAGCGAAGGCGCGCGCAACCATGCGCCGGTGCACCTGGGTTTTTGCGAACTTAACGACACCTTTTTGTTGCCCTTTGAAATGGCTGTCAAACTGGCGAAAGCCGGTTCGGTGATGCCCGCTTATCACGACATCGATAATCAACCTGGGCACAGCGATCATTTTCTGCTGACCACGCTGCTGCGCGAAGAGTGGGGCTTTGATGGCATTATTGTTGCCGATTATGGCGGTGTCAGCCTGCTCCATCAGCATCACGGCGTCAGTCATGATGCGGCAGAATCGGCGGCATTAGCCTTCAACGCCGGGCTGGATATTGAATTGCCGAAAGATGACTGCGCCCGTCATCTGGCGGAGGCGGTTGAGCGCGGACTGATTTCGATGGCGAAGATCGATGAAATTGTCGCCCGCGTGCTGGCGGTTAAATTCCGCCTTGGGCTGTTCGAACAGCCCTATACGGATGAGCGTCGCATCGTGTTGCAGTCTGATGCGGCGCTGCAGGCTGCGCGTGACGTGGCAACCCGTTCGCTGACCCTGCTGGAGAACAACGGCATTCTGCCGCTGCGAGGAGCAGCAAAAGTGGCGGTGGTTGGCCCGACAGCGGACGATCCGCTGGCCCTGCTCAGCGGTTACAGCTTCCCGGTACATTTGATCATCAGCGATATGCTGGAAGAGACCTCGCAGGTTACCACGCCGCTGGCAGCCTTGCGCCAGGCGCTGGGCGAGGGCAATGTTCGCTATGCGAAAGGTTGCCATATCATTGAAAAACGCATGGCGGGAGCGCCGGTTTTCCCGGGCGATGCCTCCGGCAAACCGATGCAGCAATCGCCGGTTTCCATGGATCAAAGCCTGATCCCGCAGGCAGTGCGTGCAGCGCAGGAGAGCGATGTGGTGATTGCTTGTGTGGGCGATCTCGCCGGGCTATTCCAGAGCGGCACGGTGGGTGAAGGCTCCGATACGGACAGTCTTTCGCTGCCGGGCGTACAACAGCGATTGCTTGAGGCACTGGTAGAGACCGGTAAACCCGTGGTGGTGGTGATGACCGGCGGGCGCCCTTACAACTTGCAAGGGCTGGAAACGCGTGTCGCCGCCTGGTTAATGGCATGGGCGCCGGGCCAGGAGGGCGGCTACGCAATTGCCGATGTGCTGACCGGCCGCGCGGAACCGCAGGGACGGCTGGTGGTGAGCGTGCCGAAAAGCGCGGGCGCAATGCCCTATTATTACAACCACAAACTGAAAAGCGGCGGGACGCCGTTCGCCTTCCATTTTGGCTCCCGCTACCCGTTCGGCTACGGCCTGAGCTGGACGCAGTTCGATTACGCGCCTCTGGTGTTGTTAACGCCGGAAGTGGCTATTGATGGCGAGATCGCATTGCAGGTTCGGGTCACCAATGTTGGCGAACGCAGCGGCGGCGAGGTTGTGCAGATCTACGTGCGCGACAAAGTGGCTTCGATGGTGCGGCCGGTACAGGAGCTGAAAGCGTTCCAGCGCGTGGACCTTTCGCCAGGAGAATCCGCAACGCTGACCTTTACGCTGCCCGTGGATATGCTCAATTTCACGCGGCGCGACGGCAAGCGCATCGTCGAGCCGGGGGAGTTTGAGTTGCGGGCTGGCGCGTCATCGGGAGATATACGCGCGACAGCAACGGTGAATGTTACCGGTGAAACGCGGGTGCTGCCAGCCGCATGGAGGATGATGAGCCACTGCGAAATCAACCGCTAGCAAACCGCAGCCCATCGCCAGGTGGGCTGTTTTTCTGGTTAGCATGCAGATAACAAATACATGTGAGAAATAACAAGCCCACTTTATTTCTCACATAAACGTAAGCTATGCGTGTGATCGTAAGCTATTTGTGCCGCGATCCTGAATATATTTATTGTATTGATAATTACCCTGAATATAATCCCTTTCGTTCACTTTTATTTATCCCGCATAGTATTTCATGCTTTATTTAAGCGGCGTGTTTCGAGGCAATGTAATATGAAAAAAAACCATGAACGGCATTACGTTCATTTTATTTGTAATGGGCAAACAGGCTTTGTGGAAGTGGAACCTGAAGGTGCCATGTGGGTGAATTACGCGGGCGATCGCCGGGCTTATATGGCGTTGCAGGGAAGGTTACGCAATGTGGTTGATCATATTCTGGCGCAACACAATCTGTTTGCTGGCAGAGTGGGATAAGGATTTACGCGATCTCTGCTATTTATTTCTACTTCTCCAACTCTCTTTAGTCGTTAATTTTTTTGTTTTGCATCAGCGTGCGTTTTTTTAAATGCAATGTTGACTCACCTGTATTATCTGGAATGGTTTGCATGAAAAGTTTATTGATGGTTATTGCTGTACTGGCCTGTACGGTGCTCAACGGCTGCGCCTCGTATAATGATCATATACGGGCCTGTGATGGCCGGGACGTCAGCGCAGTACATTTAGCGTTAGATTATCTGCCTGTTGGCGCAGCGCTTGATAATGGTACATGCGCGGTGGCCGGTAATGCGAAGTGACGTTTTTGAGGTGAAAAAAAAGCCCATCGTGGGAGATGGGCAAAGACTACACACAGCAATTCGTTGTTTCACTCAGGGGATTTCCATGCTTATAAACCAAGGTGTTGATTTATAACCGTGGACTTATAGTAGGCATGCTGATTTTTTGAGTCGATCAGATTCGTCTCATTAGTTTAATAGTCTTGAAGAATATATGCCGAAGATGCCGCATTCTGCGGGCTACAGAGGGGTCTGACCAGATTTTATTATCTTAAATGATAAGTGTGGCTTAATAATTACTTAAGGCGGGCTACCCCGCCTTAAGACTATTTCAGGAAGAGGCTCCCGAATTTTGCTCGTCATTCAATATATCTTCTGGGCGCGTGGTCGGTTCGGGTACTTCATTCACCCATGCGGAGAAAAGACGCCATGAGACGGCCAGCAGCACCGGGCCAATAAACAGGCCGATCATACCAAATGCGATCAACCCGCCGATGACGCCGGAGAGGATCAAAATCAGCGGTAAGTCTGCGCCCATGCGAATAAGCACCGGGCGGATAAAGTTATCCAGCGTGGCGACCACGCAGCTCCAGACCAGCAGCACGGTACCCCAGGTGGAATCGCCGCTCCAGTAAAGCCAGATGATCGCCGGAACCAGCACCAGCAATGGCCCAATCTGAATAAGACAGGTCATCAGCATCACGACGGTGAGCAGCGTAGCGTAAGGGACGCCAGAAATGGCCAGCCCGATTCCGCCCAGAACCGCCTGCACCAGCGCGGTCACGACCACGCCCAGCGCCACAGCGCGGATAGCCTGACCGGCGAGGAGTACCGCCGCATCGCCGCGCCTGGCCGCCAGACGAACGGCGAAATGGCGAATCCCCTGCGCAACCTGCTCACCACGCCAGTAGAGCAAGGCGCTGAATAACAGCATCAGGCCGCAGTGCAGCATAAAACGCCCAATATGCGCGGCCTGGCCGACAAACCACGTAGTGGTTGCGCCAACGTAAGGCCGCAGTTTCGCCATGATCGCGGTGCCGCCCATATCCAGCAGGTTATGCCAGCCGCTATAGAGCTTTTCACCGACCAGCGGAATGCTGTGCAGCCATGCGAGATCGGGCGGTGACATCGAACCGGTGGTAATGGCATGGATAACCGGGCCACTGGAGTCCACCAGGCTGTTCACCAGCAGGGCAACGGGAACAATAAACAGCAGGATTAAGAGCAACATCATCACCAGCACCGCCAGCGAGCGTCGGCCAAATAGCAGGCGTTGCAGACGTAACAGCAACGGCCAGGTGGCTATCACTACGGTTCCCGCCCAGGCAAAACCGAGGATAAAGGGCTGAACAATCCACAAACAGGCGATAATCATGATTGCTAAAAACAGTACCGACAGCATCACTTGCGGCACATCCCTGGACTGACGTAGATCAACCATATGATTTACACACCTTTATTAAGTTGCTGAAGAGTGGGCCTTGCAGGAAGACGCCCGTGATAATGATTAATGATTTCAGCGCGTTTGCCCAGCCCGATTGTGCCTGCAATTCTCTGGGCGTATAAGAAAAAAATGTGATACAACGATGCATGCTTAAAGCAAACGATTAACTATTCACAACACTCACCATCAGGCAGGGTCAAGCATAATGATCCCACAGATTTCCCAGGCACCCGGCGTTGTTCAGCTGGTGCTGAATTTTTTGCAAGCACTGGAGCAGCAAGGTTTTACAGGTGATACCGCCACGAATTATGCCGACAGGCTGACGATGGCGACAGACAACAGTATTTACCAGTTATTACCCGATGCAGTCGTTTTTCCCCGTTCAACATCCGATGTTGCACTGATAACCCGTCTGGCGGCGGAAGAACGCTTCCGCACGCTGGTGTTTACGCCGCGCGGCGGCGGCACCGGCACCAATGGACAGGCACTGAACCAGGGCATCATTGTCGATATGTCCCGCTATATGAACCGCATCATGGAGATCAACCCGGAAGAGGGCTGGGTGCGTGTTGAAGCGGGCGTCATTAAGGATCAGCTTAACCAGTTCCTGAAACCTTACGGGTTCTTTTTCGCGCCGGAGCTCTCCACCAGTAACCGCGCGACGCTCGGCGGAATGATCAACACCGATGCTTCTGGTCAGGGTTCACTGGTATACGGTAAAACCTCCGATCACGTTTTGGGCGTGCGCGCGGTGCTGCTGGGCGGTGATATTCTCGACACGCAGGCGATGCCGGTGGCGTTGGCGGAAACGCTGGGCAAGGCCAACACGGCAATTGGTCGCGTCTACAAAACCGTACTTGAACGCTGCCGCGACAATCGCCAGTTGATCCTCGATAAATTTCCGAAACTGAACCGTTTCCTGACCGGCTACGACCTGCGTCACGTCTTTAATGATGAGATGACGGAGTTCGATCTTACCCGCGTGTTAACCGGGTCGGAAGGAACGCTGGCGTTTATCACCGAAGCGCGGCTCGACATCACCCGGCTACCGAAAGTGCGTCGCCTGGTGAACGTCAAATATGACTCGTTTGATTCCGCCTTGCGCAATGCGCCGTTTATGGTGGAAGCGCGCGCGCTGTCGGTAGAGACCGTGGATTCGAAAGTCCTGAACCTGGCACGGGAAGATATCGTCTGGCATTCAGTAAAAGAGCTGATTACCGATGTGCCGTATAAAACGCTGCTCGGCCTGAATATTGTTGAGTTCGCCGGTGACGATCAGGAATTGATTGACGGTCAGGTCGCGGCGCTGTGCCAGCGGCTGGATGCGCTGATGGCCAACGGTGAAGGCGGGGTCATTGGCTGGCAGCTTTGCGAGGATCTGGCCGGGATTGAGCGCATTTATGCGATGCGTAAAAAAGCGGTCGGTCTGCTGGGTAACGCTAAAGGGGCGGCCAAACCGATCCCGTTTGCTGAAGATACCTGCGTACCGCCGGAACATCTGGCGGATTATATCGTTGAGTTCCGCGCGCTGCTGGACAGCCACGGTCTGAGCTATGGCATGTTTGGTCACGTGGATGCCGGGGTGTTGCACGTGCGTCCGGCGCTGGACATGTGCGATCCGCAGCAAGAAGTATTGATGAAATCCATCTCTGATGAGGTGGTGGCGCTGACGGCGAAATATGGTGGTCTGCTATGGGGGGAACACGGGAAAGGGTTCCGCGCCGAGTACAGCCCGGCCTTTTTCGGCGCTCAGCTTTATGGCGAGCTGCGAAAAATCAAAGCGGCATTCGATCCTGAGAACCGCCTGAATCCCGGTAAAATTTGTCCTCCGGAGGGCGTGGATGCGCCAATGAAACAGGTGGATGACGTGAAACGCGGGACTCTGGATCGGCAAATTCCTATTGCGGTGCGCACTTCATGGCGTGGGGCGATGGAGTGTAACGGTAACGGTCTGTGCTTTAACTTTGATGTGAAAAGCCCGATGTGCCCGTCGATGAAGATTTCCGCTAACCGAATCCATTCACCGAAAGGGCGCGCGACGCTGGTACGTGAGTGGCTGCGCTTGCTGGCGGATCGTGGTGTTGATCCGCTGAAACTGGAAAAAGAGCTGCCGGAGAAACGCGCCAGCCTGCGTACATTGATTGAGCGTACCCGCAACAGCTGGCATGCACGGCGTGGTGAGTATGACTTCTCGCACGAGGTGAAAGAGGCGATGTCCGGCTGCCTGGCCTGCAAAGCTTGCTCCACGCAGTGTCCGATTAAAATCGATGTGCCGGAATTCCGTTCGCGCTTCCTGCAACTTTATCACAGCCGTTATCTGCGCCCGGTGCGCGATCATCTGGTTGCTACGGTAGAAAGCTATGCGCCGCTGATGGCGCGGGCGCCGAAGACGTTTAACTTCTTTATGAGTCAGCCGTGGGTGCGTTCGCTGTCGGCCAAACATATCGGCATGGTCGATTTACCGCTGCTGTCGGTGCCCTCCCTGCAGCGTCAGATGGTGGGTCACCGCACGGCAAATATGACGCTGGAGCAGCTTGAACAGCTCAATGCGGCGCAGAAAGCGAAAACGGTGCTGGTGGTACAGGATCCGTTTACCAGCTATTACGATGCGCAGGTGGTGGCTGACTTTGTGCGGCTGGTGGAGAAACTCGGCTTTGAGCCGGTGGTGCTACCTTTCTCGCCGAACGGCAAGGCGCAACACATTAAAGGGTTCCTCAATCGCTTTGCCAAAACTGCGCAGAAGACCGCCGATTTCCTCAATCGCGTGGCACAACTGGGAATGCCGATGGTGGGCGTCGATCCGGCGCTGGTGCTATGCTATCGCGACGAGTACAAACTGGCGCTGGGCGATAAGCGCGGTGATTTCCATGTTCAGTTGGTGCATGAGTGGTTGCCTGCGGCGCTGGAGCATGTCGAGGCCCGCGCGGTGAGCGGTGAACCGTGGTATCTGTTTGGCCACTGTACGGAAGTGACGGCATTGCCGGGCGCGACGGGGCAGTGGGCGACGATCTTCGCTCGTTTCGGCGCGAAGCTGGAAAATGTCAGCGTGGGCTGCTGCGGTATGGCTGGTACTTACGGCCACGAAGTGAAGAACCACGCCAGTTCGCTGGGCATTTATGAGCTTTCCTGGCACCAGGCGATACAGCGTCTGCCGCGTAACCGCTGTCTGGCGACCGGCTACTCATGCCGTAGCCAGGTGAAGCGCGTTGAGGGTAACGGGGTGCGCCATCCATTACAGGCTTTGCTGGAGATACTGGGATGATCTGGAAACGTGCAGTCACGCTGGAAGCGCTCAATGCTATGGGCGACGGTAATATGGTTGGTCTGCTGGATATTCGTTTTGAGCGCATCACGGATGATGCGCTGGAAGCCTCCATGCCGGTAGATGAACGCACGCACCAGCCGTTTGGCCTGCTGCACGGCGGTGCGTCGGTCGTGCTGGCGGAGACGCTTGGCTCGGTGGCTGGTTATTTATGCACCGAAGGGGATCAAAAAGTGGTCGGGCTGGAGGTGAATGCTAACCACTTGCGTTCGGTGCGCAGCGGCCGGGTGCGCGGCGTTTGCCGTGCGCTACATACGGGCGGACGTCATCAGGTCTGGCAAATCGATCTGTTTGATGAACAGTCGCGGCTTTGCTGCTCATCCCGTCTGACCACTGCAATTGTCTGACCAGTTTCGGCGGAAGCAATCCGCCGAAAATATTCACCTTTTCTTCATTATTCTCTCCATCTCCCTTTAACGCTTCGTGCTATAGTGCGTGGCACTGGATGTACCGTTTCGGCACCTTCTGCCGCGGCGAATAGCTGTAACGCATAATGACCTGATGAAGTGATTCATTGTCTCCTTAAGCGCTACTGAATTTAGGCTTTAAGGTAACAGTGATGACATCGTTTAAACTCTCATTTTTACACCCGCGCCACTGGGTGACCTGGGTCGGCCTGGCTTTGCTCTGGCTGCTCGTTCAACTTCCTTATCCCGTTTTGGCCCGCCTTGGCGCAGGGCTTGGACATCACTCCCGCCGTTTTCTGAAGCGTCGCGAACGTATTGCGCGCCGTAATCTTGAACTCTGTTTTCCGGTGATGAGCGAAGCGCTGCGTGATGCGCTGATTGCCAAAAACTTTATGTCGCTGGGTATGGGGTTAATTGAAACCGGCATGGCATGGTTCTGGTCAGATAAGCGCGTGCGCCGCTGGTTTGATGTTGAAGGTTACCAGCATTTACAGGCCGCGCAGGCCAGCGAGCAGGGCGTGATGGTTGTCGGCGTGCATTTCATGTCGCTGGAGCTGGGCGGCCGCGTGATGGGATTGTGCCAGCCGATGATGGCCACCTATCGCCCGCACAACAACCCGCTGATGGAGTGGGTACAGACGCGTGGACGTATGCGTTCAAATAAAAATATGATCGACCGCCGTAACCTGAAAGGGCTGGTGAATGCGTTAAAACAGGGTGAAGCTGTCTGGTTCGCGCCGGATCAGGATTATGGCCGCAAGGGCAGTACCTTCGCGCCATTCTTCTCGGTGAAAAATGCCGCCACTACCAACGGCACGTTTGTACTTTCGCGCCTGTCGGGCGCTAAAATGCTGACGGTGACGATGGTGCGCAAAACCGATGGCTCAGGTTATTCATTGCATATTGGTCCTGCATTAAATGATTATCCTGGCGAGGATGAGTTTGCGGCAGCCAGTTATATGAATAAAGTGATTGAGCGCGAAATCTTGCGCGCGCCGGAACAGTATCTGTGGATCCATCGCCGCTTCAAAACCCGTCCGCTCGGTGAACCTTCGCTCTATAACTGATCTCTTTTCTCTGCGTCCCGGCTTCGGGGCGCTGTATTATCATTGCGTTAAAATTGACTCGGGATGCTTATGATCAGGTTTATTGTGGTCAGCAGTTTTACTCTCTTTTCCGCATGTTCGTTCGCCGCTGGTATCAACCTCTCCTGCGATGAATATACCGCTGTTGTTGAGCCTGAAGGGCTTACCGTTAACGGCCACCGCTATACCAATCCGCAAGAGAAGCCGTTCAATATCTCTGACGATTATACTGGTCGCTCGCTGATTTATACCGACAGCCAGGATCAGAACAACCAGACCAACTGGGTCGCTATCAACATCATCACGCAGCTCTCCAGCGGTAAAAAAGCCTTCTTCTTTTCGGACAGCAAACACACGGATGACAAAGCTATCATCTGTACGCGTAAAGACGCAGGGCAGTAAGGTTAAAAGTCTTCCAGCAGCCGCAACTGACTGAAGGTTAACGGGGGAGAGAAAATGTACCCCTCGATGCCGATATGGCTGTAGCGGCTGAGCAGAGCAAGGTCGGATGAACGTTCCACACCCTCGCAAATTACATGTGTGCCTGCCGGGATCACCTTGTCGATCAAATTGTGAAGTGTTGATAATTTTGCCGGGCTGGCGGCAATTCCGTAGACCAGCGTTCGCGCGAGTTTAATTGTGTCAAAGCGAAACAGCCGCAGACTGTCGGCGGCTTCATCCCGGGCGCCAAAATCATCTAACGAGAGCATAAAACCATAGGTTCTCGCCTGCTGTAAAAATGCCTGACGAGGCGTCTGTGGTATATCAGTCAGCCACTCGCCAATCTCAATCTCAATGCGTTGCGGCGATACGTGATGATGCCCGCACTGCTGGTAAAGGCTGGCAAGGTACGCCATATCATTCATTAACTGAGCGGGAAGTTTGAATGAAACCGTGATGCCTTCTTTCATTTTCAGCAGTTCGCAGACGGTCTCAAACAAAAAATCGTTAATGGCTTTAATGGCTTCTCTCTCAAGAATATCGAAGGATTGTTCCACTGAAAGCCAACGATCGCTGGCATTATAAATTTTGGCAAGAACTTCGTAGCGGAAAATAGTTTTTCCAGAAAGGTGCATGACGGGTTTGAACTCTGCAGTAACGCTAAGTTTTTTGTCCGCAATTTCGAGTGTTTTTATATTCATTATCCCTGATTCAGCTCCCCACTCACAAGAACAGGTCTAACCACTATATAATTTTTCAATTTTACACAACTAATCATAATCTTTGAAAATTGTTTTGAATGATCGATCCTCTCTTTTCGATAGTCTGTATCTATTGCTATTATTAAAATGATCGCTTAAATCTATAAATAAGGGTGGCCTTTTGTTTTAAGTATTTTTATTGTGTCAGGTTTATCAACTAATGATTTGCGTTTTGTATTATTTATCTCCTTGTTTTTGGACAGGAAAGTGGACTCAACGCAAATTAATGCGTTCTTATCGCCTGCTGAATGATTTGCCAAAAGTGTAAACTTTAGCGCACATCACCGCTTTTCGACCGGAGGGTGGCTTGTTACTGCCTCACTCGGCGCGATCCGTTGTTCATTTTTTTTGATCTTTTTTCTGTCATGGATGATGTCCGTAAACATGTATTTTTAATATGTATATCGGCGCAGAAAAGCGGAGAGTAAAAATAAAATGACATTTTAAGGCAATATCACTCTTGCGTTTGCGTACCCTTGAGAGGCAAAGCCTTAAAGAGATAAATCTGCTCAGAAAGCGTAATAAACTTTTTCAAATTTGCGATTAATGAATTTCGTATGCAAACAACAAGTGTGATGAGCCCCGAAAATAACAAAATTCGGTCACGGTATTTTTATACGGTATTGCTGTACGTCAAAAAAGTGCGTGGAACTAAAACCGGTGTACTTACCGTGCGATCTCCACTCTCCATCGGCGGGGAGTGGAGTATCACGGAGGTTATAAATGTCTGGAGAGGAAATTCTCAATCAAGCTCAGCACTTCCCCGGGATTTTCGCGGTTGCTGATATGCGCAGCATTCGGGATCAGCGTGAAATCGCAGCCCAGTTTTTCTGCCATCAGACGACCTTCGACCGGCGGCCTCGGCAGATCCAGTTCACCGGTGGCAACGTGTGTCGGACAACGAATGGAATCCAGCACTGACAGCCTGTCCGGGCGGCCAAAAATCTGTTTACCGAGCGGAACGATACTGCCGCGCAGTTGTTCCGCTGTGAGTGAAGAGAGATACGCGGTGAGCCGCTGGACATCCGCCGGTGCGGCATGCTGCGAATAAAATTGCCCGACAATGTAATCCAGCATAGCGGGCGGAATGAAACCGGCGGTGTCAATGGCGTTGAGCATGCCAAAGTAGCGCTCGCGCGCTTCACTGGTTTCATCACCGATAAAAGTATCAAACAGCATTAACGCTTTTACCCGCTGCGGCGCGGCAGCGGCCAGTTCGGCTCCCCACATGCCGCCAACGGACAACCCCATCACCGCGAACTCCTCAATCTGCAACGCATCCATCAGCGCCAGATGATCGGCGGCCAGATCCGCCAGCGACGTTGTTGATGCGGGCAGGGCGGGAGAATCGCCGTGGCCCCATAAATCCGGCGCTATCACGCGAAACTGTTTAGCCAGAGCTTCAATCTGCGGTGACCACATCGATTTATCGAACAGATAACTGTGGCCGAGTAAAACGGGAAATCCTGAACCAGTATCTAAATATGACATCGTTGCCTTCATTAACTCTCTCCATGTTTGCAGGGCGCTGCCCGGATTTAAACCAGGCGATATCTTACAGGAGATATTTTCGCCACGTCGGCTGAGAAAATCCTAATTGCAGAGAAACGTCTTAAGCCGTGAGCAATGCGTTCCCGGAAATGGTGCCGTCTCTTCCATCGCGATTTATGTTCATACCACTATGGATTTTATGGCGATTGTCGAAGATGAAAGGGGAAAGTGGAGCCTGTGCGTCAGTTCGGTGATGCCGATAACTTTTTGATAATCCGCTACGTTTTTAATGCGACTTTTTTTTCGATCCTATCTCAAAAATAGGTATTGCCTATACATCTTATCTTTTTCACCGGACTGTCTGCGGCTGGCTATTTAAAGTCATTATTTATCAATTTATTAAACAATTTTTCACTTATCTGTAATGCCTTTCAGCAACGTCTATGCTTATAGCAACAGCCAAAAAAGGGGCTACCGGGGGAATAACCCTGCGGGAAAGAGGTTGAAGTGAGAATTATTATCACTAACATAGCATCAAGCCCTTCGAATCTGGTGATGTGAGGTAATGCGATGGAATCATTTAATCCGGAAGATTTTGCGTGGCGCGGGCTGACCATGACGCCTGCCGCTGCTGAACATATTCGTACGCTGGCCAGCAAACAGGCCGGCGTGCTGGGCGTGCGGCTCGGCATTAAGCAGACCGGCTGCGCGGGCTTTGGTTATGTGCTGGATACGGTGACGGAACCGAATGCTGACGATTTGCTGTACGAATCCGAAGGCGCGCGCCTTTACGTTCCGCTTCAGGCGATGCCCTTTATTGACGGCACGGAAGTGGATTATGTACGTGAAGGGTTAAATCAGATCTTCAAATTTCATAACCCGAAAGCCCAGCATGAATGCGGCTGTGGCGAAAGCTTTGGGGTATAGGCGGTACTATGTCTCGTAATACTGAAGCAACTGACGATGTCAAAATCTGGACCGGTAACCTCAATTATAAAGAGGGGTTCTTCACGCAATTAACCACCGATGAGCTGGCGAAAGGCATCAATGAAGATGTCGTGCGGGCGATCTCGGCGAAACGTAACGAGCCGGAGTGGATGCTGGAGTTCCGCCTGAATGCCTTTCGCGCCTGGCTTGAAATGGAAGAACCGCACTGGCTGAAAGCGCACTATGACAAGCTGAACTATCAGGACTACAGCTACTATTCGGCCCCGTCCTGCGGTAATTGCGATGACACTTGCGCCTCGCAGCCGGGTGCAGTGCAACAGACGGGCGCGAATGCCTATCTGACCGATGAAGTGGAAGCCGCGTTTAACCAGCTGGGCGTACCCGTGCGTGAAGGGAAAGAAGTGGCGGTAGACGCCATTTTCGACTCGGTTTCCGTTGCCACCACTTACCGCGAGAAACTGTCGGAGCAGGGCATTATTTTCTGCTCGTTCGGTGAGGCTATCCACGATCATCCGGAGCTGGTGAAAAAATACCTCGGCACAGTTGTGCCGTCGAACGATAACTTCTTCGCCGCGCTGAATGCTGCTGTCGCCTCCGATGGCACGTTCATTTATATCCCGAAAGGCGTGCGTTGCCCGATGGAGCTGTCCACCTATTTCCGTATCAATGCGGAGAAAACCGGCCAGTTCGAACGCACTATTCTGGTGGCCGATGAAGGCAGTTACGTCAGCTATATCGAAGGTTGCTCCGCGCCGGTGCGCGACAGCTACCAGCTCCACGCGGCAGTGGTGGAAGTGATCATCCACAAAGATGCCGAAGTGAAATACTCCACCGTGCAGAACTGGTTCCCCGGCGACAACAACACTGGCGGCATTCTTAACTTCGTCACCAAGCGCGCGCTGTGCGAAGGCGAAAACAGCAAGATGTCGTGGACGCAGTCAGAAACCGGTTCGGCCATTACGTGGAAATATCCGAGCTGCATTCTGCGCGGCGATAACTCCATTGGCGAGTTCTTCTCCGTGGCGCTGACCAGCGGGCATCAGCAGGCCGATACCGGCACCAAGATGATCCACATCGGCAAGAACACCAAATCGACCATTATTTCGAAAGGGATCTCGGCCGGGCATAGCCAGAACAGCTATCGCGGGCTGGTGAAAATCATGCCGACAGCGACGAATGCCCGCAACTTTACCCAGTGCGATTCGATGCTGATCGGCCCGGACTGCGGTGCGCATACCTTCCCGTATGTTGAATGCCGCAATAACAGCGCCCAGCTTGAACACGAAGCCACAACCTCGCGCATTGGTGAAGATCAACTGTTCTATTGCCTGCAACGCGGTATCAGCGAGGATGATGCTATCTCAATGATTGTTAACGGTTTCTGTAAAGACGTCTTCTCCGAGTTGCCGCTGGAATTTGCCGTTGAAGCGCAAAAACTGCTGGCTATCAGCCTTGAACACAGCGTCGGTTAAGAATTAAAGGATAATAAATGTTAAGTATCAAAGATTTGCAGGTAAGCGTTGAAGATAAAGCAATCCTGCGCGGTTTGAGTCTGGACGTTCGTCCTGGTGAAGTGCATGCCATCATGGGGCCGAACGGTTCCGGGAAAAGTACGCTCTCTGCAACCCTCGCCGGGCGTGAAGATTATGAAGTCGTCGGCGGCAGCGTGGAGTTTAAAGGCAAAGATTTGCTGGAGTTGTCACCGGAAGATCGCGCCGGTGAAGGCGTCTTTATGGCCTTCCAGTATCCGGTAGAAATTCCCGGCGTCAGCAATCAGTTCTTTTTACAGACGGCACTGAATGCAGTGCGGAAATATCGCGGCAAAGAGGAGCTTGATCGCTTCGATTTCCAGGATCTGATGGAAGATAAAATCAAACTGCTGAAGATGCCTGAAGATCTGTTGACCCGTTCGGTGAATGTCGGCTTCTCTGGCGGTGAGAAGAAGCGTAACGACATTCTGCAAATGGCGGTGCTGGAACCGGATCTCTGCATTCTTGATGAAACCGACTCCGGGCTGGATATTGATGCGCTGAAAATCGTTGCTGAAGGGGTGAATGCCCTGCGCGATGAGAAACGGGCTTTTATTATCGTCACGCACTACCAGCGAATTCTTGATTACATCAAACCCGACTTTGTGCATGTGTTGTATCAGGGGCGCATCGTGAAATCTGGCGATTTCACGCTGGTTAAGCAACTGGAGGAGCAGGGCTATGGCTGGCTTACCGAACAGCAGTAACGCGCTGCAGCAGTGGCATCACCTGTTCGAAACCCGGGGCGGCGCGCGCTCGGAAGTGGCGCAACAACATTTGCAACAAATGTTGCGCTTAGGCCTGCCGACGCGCAAACAGGAGAACTGGAAATACACTCCGCTCGATGGCTTACTGAACAGCCAGTTTGTTAGCGCGAGCGCCACGGTAAATACCGCGCAGCGTGACGCGCTGGCGCTGCCGGTAGATGCCATCAGGCTGGTGTTTGTCGATGGGCAATTCAGCGCAGAGTTAAGCGATGACACGGCTGGTTCCGGTTTTGACGTGACGTTCAGCGACGCGCGCCATTCTCTGCCCGCGCCGGTGCAACCGGAGATGTTCCTGCACCTGACTGAAAGCCTGGCGCAGAACGTGACGTGGGTTCAGGTCGCGCGCAATCAACGCCCGGCGAAACCCTTGCTGCTGATGCATATTACGCAGGGGCTGGCAGGCGAGGAGATGAACACCGCGCACTATCGTCATCATCTCGAACTGGCGCAGGGTGCTGAAGCAACGATTTATGAGCACTATGTCAGCCTCAGCGAACAGCCGCACTTTACCGGTTCGCGTCTGACGATGAATGTGGCGGCGAATGCGCATTTGCACCATGTGAAACTGGCATTTGAAAACCCGCAAAGCTATCACTTTGCGCATAACGATCTTCTGCTGGGAGCCGATGCGGCGGCTGACAGCCATAGCTTCCTGCTGGGTGGCCTGGTGCTGCGCCATAACACCAGTACGCAGCTGAATGGTGAAAATACGCAGCTTAATATCAACAGCCTGGCGATGCCGGTGAAATCGGAAGTGTGTGACACCCGTACCTGGCTTGAGCACAACAAAGGCTACTGCAACAGCCGCCAGTTACATAAAACTATTGTCAGCGATAAAGGACGGGCGGTGTTCAACGGTTTAATCAATGTTGCGCAACACGCGATTAAAACCGACGGCCAGATGACCAACAACAATCTGCTGTTAGGACGTCTGGCGGAAGTGGATACCAAACCGCAACTGGAAATTTATGCTGACGATGTGAAGTGCAGTCATGGCGCAACGGTTGGCCGTATTGATGATGAACAGATGTTTTATTTGCGCTCGCGCGGCATTAACCAGCAGGCGGCGCAGAAAATGATCATCCATGCTTTTGCCGCTGAACTGACGGAAGTGATTCGCGACGAAGCTTTAAAACAACAGGTTCTGGCGCGTATCAGTCAGCGCCTGGCAGGGGGCGTAGCATGAGTTTTCCCGTGAACGCGGTACGCGCCGATTTTCCGGTGCTGCTGCGTGAAGTGAACGGAACGCCGCTGGCTTACCTCGACAGCGCTGCCAGCGCGCAAAAACCGAATCAGGTCATTGATGCCGAAGCGGAGTTTTATCGCCACGGTTACGCTGCCGTGCATCGGGGGATCCATACCCTCAGCGCGGAAGCGACGCAGCGTATGGAACAGGTACGTGAGAAAGCGGCGGCGTTTCTTAATGCGCGTCTGCCGGAAGAGCTGGTATTTGTGCGCGGTACGACGGAAGGGATCAACCTGGTTGCCAATAGCTGGGGCAACAGCCAGGTGCGTGCCGGCGACAATATCATCATCAGCGCGATGGAGCACCATGCGAACATCGTGCCGTGGCAGATGCTGTGTGAACGTGTGGGGGCGCAGTTGCGCGTGATCCCGCTTAATCAGAATGGCACTCTGCAATTAGAGGCGCTACCGACACTGCTGGACGCACGCACGCGACTACTGGCGATCACCCAGGTTTCTAACGTGCTGGGGACGGAAAACCCGGTGGCGGAGATGATCGCGCTGGCGCATCAGCAGGGCGCGAAAGTGCTGGTGGACGGCGCGCAGGCGGTGATGCATCACCCGGTTGATGTACAGGCGCTGGGCTGCGATTTCTATGTCTTCTCCGGGCATAAACTGTATGGCCCGACCGGCATTGGCGTGCTGTACGCCAAAGAGGATATTTTGCAGGCTATGCCGCCGTGGGAAGGTGGTGGTTCAATGATTGCCACTGTCAGCCTGACGGAAGGCACTACCTACGCGAAAGCGCCGTGGCGGTTTGAAGCCGGGACGCCGAATACTGGCGGGATTATCGGGCTGGGTGCGGCGATCGATTATGTGGCCGCATTGGGCCTTGAGGCGATTGGCGAGTACGAACAGACGTTGATGCGTTATGCGCTGGCGGCGCTGGCGGAGGTGCCGGATTTAACACTCTACGGCCCGGCGCAGCGTCAGGGGGTAATTGCCTTCAACCTTGGTAAACATCACGCTTATGATGTCGGCAGTTTCCTCGACAATTACGGTATTGCCGTTCGTACCGGGCATCATTGCGCGATGCCGCTGATGGCGTTTTACAATGTGCCTGCGATGTGTCGTGCTTCGCTGGTCATGTACAATACGCAAGAAGAGGTGGATCGTCTGGTGGCTGGCCTGAAACGTATTCATCAGTTGCTGGGCTAACGAAAGAGGCGAGAATGGCCGCATTACCCGATAAAGAGAAATTGCTGCGCAATTTTGCCCGCTGTGCCAACTGGGAAGAGAAGTACCTTTATATTATCGAGCTGGGACAGCGGTTGCCGGTGCTGAGCGCCGAGGAACATAACCCGCAAAACATTATCCAGGGGTGCCAAAGCCAGGTCTGGATTGTTATGCATCGTAATGACGATGGCGTGATTGAGCTGGCGGGCGACAGCGATGCCGCGATTGTTAAAGGGCTTATTGCCATCGTTTTTGCGCTCTACCAGCAGATGACGCCGCAGGACATCGTCGCGTTTGATGTTCGTCCGTGGTTCGAAAAACTCGCTTTGACACAACATCTCACGCCTTCTCGTTCGCAGGGACTGGAAGCAATGATCCGCGCAATCCGCTCCAAAGCTGCCAACATTAGCTAAACTCAAAGAAAAGCTTTCATTCTGTTATGCGAGGCGTTTTTCGCCTCGCTGGTTTTCAGCTTTCTGGCGTTTTGCCAGTGAATACAGGAACGACAATGAAACGCGTGTCTTTGATAACTCTCTGTCTTTTTGGCGCGATTAGCGCTCTTTCGGTGGCTCATGCGGCGGAATATACCCTGCCGGGAAACGGGAGCCGTATCATCGGTCAAAACCAGACGTACACCGTGCAGGCGGGGGATAAAAACCTGCAAACTATCGCCCGTCATTTTGATACCGCTGCAATGCTGATCATTGAAGCTAATGACACGATTGCCCCGGTGCCAAAACCGGGAACGGTGGTCACTATTCCTTCGCAAATGTTGCTCCCCGATACGCCGCGGGAAGGTATTGTGGTCAATCTTGCGGAGCTACGGCTTTATTATTTCCCGCCGGGTAAAAACAGCGTTCAGGTTTATCCCCTTGGTATTGGTCAGCAAGGGCTGGAAACGCCGGTGTCTGTGACGAAGGTTAGCCAGAAAATACCTAATCCAACCTGGACACCGACAGCGGGCATCCGCGCACGCTCACTGGCGAACGGTATTGAATTGCCGCCAGTAATCCCTGCCGGGCCCAATAACCCGCTGGGGCGCTTTGCGCTGCGTCTGGGGATAGGTCACGGCGAATATCTTATTCATGGCACCAATGCGCAGGACAGCGTCGGGCTGCGCGTCAGTTCCGGCTGTATGCGTATGAACGCGCCGGACATCGCTGCGCTGTTTGCCCAGGTCTCGGTGGGAACAAAGGTCACTATCATCAACGAGCCGGTGAAGTATGCGGTTGAGCCGGACGGCAGGCACTATATTGAGGTGCATCGCCCGTTGTCGCAGACGGTGGAAGAGAATACCCAGACGCTGCCGATAACCTTCTCCCCAACGCTGGCGTCGTTTATTAGCCAGGCGGGCGGCGACAAAGTCGCGATTGAAAAAGCGCTGTACCGTCGTGCAGGTTATCCGGTGACAATCCCTGCGGCAAAGCAGGCCGCAAGCCCTGAAAGCGTGCTATCGGTGCAAAACAGCACGAAAGCGGCAGCCATGAATGCGGAAACGGCAGAAACGGTAACGCAGTAGGAGCAGGGAAGGGGTAAATCGCAGGCAAAAAAAATGGCGCACAATGTGCGCCATTTCATTACAGGAACTCTTACTTACGGTAAGAGTGAGCCTGGTTGTCCAGACGCTGGTTAGCGCGAGCTGCGTCATCTTTAGCAGCCTGAACGTCGGAACGGATTGCGTTCACGTCGTTGCTCAGCTGGTCAACTTTAGCGTTCAGAGTCTGAACGTCAGAAGACAGCTGATCGATTTTAGCATTGCTGGAGCAACCAGCCAGCAGAGTAGAACCCAGGATTACCGCGCCCAGTACCAGTTTAGTACGATTCATTATTAATACCCTCTAGATTGAGTTAATCTCCATGTAGCGTTACAAGTATTACACAAAGTTTTTTAGGTTGAGAATATTTTTTTGATGGGAATACCCTTAAATTTGATCGTTCGCTCAAAGAAGCACCGACTTTGAATAAATGGTTAAAAAATGTGTGTTAAAACATCGGGCTTCCATCGGATTCATCTTAGATAATGTGCTGCTTAAATAGTGAAATCCGATTTGATTTTTTATTTAAGCTGGAGACGGAAATATAAAAAAAGCGCCGCGAGGGCGCTTTTTTAAACAGTCTAAATTGTCTGGTTATTATTACAGAACGTGGACAGAAGCGGTGTTTGTGGTGCCGCTCGGAACCAGCGCGCCGGAAACCATCACTACGACGTCGCCTTTGCTGGCCAGACCGCTCTGCAGCGCTACTTCTTTACCCAGACGGTAGAAATCGTCCGTAGAAGAGATCTCTTTCACCAGCTGTGGGACAACGCCTTTGCTCAGTACCAGTTGGCGGGCAGTGATTTCGTTAGTCGTCAGCGCCAGGATGGTCGCATCCGGGAAGTATTTACGCACTGCGCGTGCGGATTTACCACCCTGAGTCGCTACCACAATCAGCGGTGCTTCCAGTTTTTCTGCGGTTTCAACGGCGCCACGGCAAACTGCTTCGGTGATGCGCAGCTTACGGCTGTCGTTGTTGTAGTCCAGACGGCTGGTCATTACGCGATCGGTACGTTCACAGATGGTCGCCATGATACCAACGGCTTCCAGCGGGTATTTACCTTTTGCAGATTCACCGGACAGCATAACGGCATCGGTGCCGTCGAGGATGGCGTTCGCTACGTCGCCTGCTTCCGCACGGGTCGGACGCGGGTTTTTGATCATCGAGTCGAGCATCTGGGTCGCAGTGATAACGACTTTACGCGCGCGGATACATTTCTCGATCATCATCTTCTGCGCGAAGATCACTTCTTCAACCGGGATTTCAACGCCCAGGTCGCCGCGAGCAACCATGATGCCGTCAGAAGCTTCGAGGATTTCGTCGAAGTTGTTCAGGCCTTCCTGGTTTTCGATTTTGGAGATGATCTGGATGTTTTCGCCGCCGTGCGCTTTCAGATGCTCACGGATTTCAACCACGTCGGAACGTTTACGGATGAAGGATGCCGCAACGAAATCAACGCCTTGCTCACAGCCAAAGATCAGGTCTTGCTTGTCTTTTTCAGCCAGCGCCGGCAGCGCGATGGAAACGCCTGGCAGGTTAACGCCTTTGTTTTCGCCCAGGTCGCCGTTGTTCAGAACCTTACAGATAACTTTGTTACCTTCGATTGCGGTAACTTCCATGCCGATCAGACCATCGTCCACCAGAACGGTGTTGCCGACGCTCAGATCATTGGTGAAACCTTCATAGGTCACAGCAACAGTGTCGGCATTGCCGACCACGGATTTGTCAGTGGTGAAGGTGAAGGTCTGACCCGCTTTCAGGGAGACGTCATTGCCACCTTCCAGCTTGATGGTGCGGATTTCCGGGCCTTTGGTGTCCAGCAGAATTGCCGCTTTTTTACCGGTTTTGCTCAATACGTTGCGCAGGTTTTTGATGCGCTGGCCGTGTTCAGCATAGTCACCGTGAGAGAAGTTTAAACGCATGACGTTCATGCCCGCGTCCAGCATTTTCGCCAGCATCTCTTCGGATTCGGTTTTCGGACCGATGGTGCAAACAATTTTGGTCTTTTTCATGACAGTTCTGGTCTTTAAGTTTGAGTTGAGAAGGATTGGGAATTCACGCTCCGGCTGGCGCGCAATGGCCCCGGAGTCAAACCTGTGTTACGAAAAGAGCGATGCCACTGCC
Source organism: Kosakonia radicincitans DSM 16656 (assembly GCF_000280495.2). Taxonomy (NCBI): domain Bacteria; kingdom Pseudomonadati; phylum Pseudomonadota; class Gammaproteobacteria; order Enterobacterales; family Enterobacteriaceae; genus Kosakonia; species Kosakonia radicincitans. The sequence continues at coordinate 3,138,191 of NZ_CP018016.1, read as the reverse complement.
TAAGGATAGGTGACATCAAAAAAGCGTGCAGAGTAATGTGTGCCTGAGTTTCAGCCCAACAGGGAAAAGTATGATTTAAGTTTGGTGTTTTACAGTTCAATCAGCTGAAACCATTCAAGAGTGAATAGGTCGGCATTATACGCCAATTTTCAGCGAAAAGGAAAATGAAAACGGTGTTTCAAAAATCATCTGTGCAGTTTCACAACGAAGTGTTATCAACGTGTTAAGTTCGCCCAAAAATAAAATCCGCAGATTTACCGCCAAAATTGCACTTTTACCGCCAAATGGATAAAAGCAGGGGTAATCTGCGACCCGGATTCACAAATTTGAACGTATAAAATATCAACAAGTGAAACACGTTAAGTGTGCACGCTGTAACGTTTTAGCGATGTTATTTAGCGATTGAGGATACGTAATGCCTGTTCGTGCAAAAAAGGGCAGCCGGAAGCAAGGATATGACCGCCCGATTCCGGTCTCCCGCCGTCTAATGTTGTCACCACGCCGCCTGCCTGTTCGATAATGGGGACCAGCGCCACAATGTCATATGGTTGCAACGCATATTCCAGACACAGATCAATCTGCCCGGCAGCGAGCATGGCCATCGCGTAGCATTCACCGCCGTAGCGGATCATCAGCGTACTCGCTTCCAGCGCAGCAAAATTGATTGCCGGGAAACGCGACACGGGTTCAGGCGAGGTGGTGTGGAAAATGGCCTGCTCAAGCGCGATTCCCCGGCGCGTCTGTAGCTGCGTCGTGCCCTGCGGCCCCTGATGCCACGCCTGCTCGCCATCGGCCCAGAAACGCTCGCGGGTAAAGGGCTGGTCCATCATGCCGATACGCGAGCGGCCTTCAACCGTCAGGCCAATCAACGTTCCCCAGACTGGCAAACCGCAGAGAAAAGGGCGCGTGCCATCAACCGGGTCCAGTACCCACTGCAACGGGCCAGAACCCGTCACCCCGAACTCTTCGCCCATAATGGCGTGTTCCGGATAGCGGGCGGTGATGATGTCGCGCATTACACGCTCCGCCTCGCGATCGGCGTCGGTTACCGGGTCGAAGCGAAACCCCTCTTTGGGTTTGCTGCCGACATGCAGATTGGTTTGCGCGCGAAAACGCGGCAGTGTCTGTTGATCTGCCGCATCGGCCAGTTCATGCAAAAAAGCGCTATCAGGCACAATATGATTCATTGCGTAACTCTCCGGTGTCTTGTTTGGACGCTGAAAGTGGACTTTCCGAACCTTGAATCTCTGCTTGTAGCATAACCCAATGACAGATTATTGATTGTATACAATAAAGATTGCATACATAGCGGCTTATATGTATTTTTATGCACATAATTTGCATAAAAAGGTGGTGTGTATGTTCAGGAAGTGGATGCAGGCAGGTTGTCTTTTTGCTGCGCTGGCGAGCAGTGCGTTTGCTGCCCAGCAAACTTACGTGGTGGGCGCTGGGGGAACTTATCGTCCGTTCGAGTTTGAAAACAGCCAGAAGCAGTTAGAAGGCTTTGATATCGACATCATTAAAGCCATCGCCAAAGCCGAGGATTTTAATATCAAGCTGATCAACACGCCGTGGGAAGGGATCTTCGCCACGCTGGGCTCCGGCGATCGCGACATCATTATTTCCGGCATTACCATTACCGACAAACGTAAGCAGATGGTTGATTTTTCCGCGCCTTACTTCCCGGCGGAGCAGTCGATCGTGGTTCCGGCCAGCTCAAAAGTGACCTCTCTGGCGTCACTGAAAGATGAAAAAGTCGGCGTAGTGAACTCCAGCACCGGCGATATCGTGGTTTCAGACGTGTTGGGGAAAAACAGCACGGCGATTAAACGCTTTGATAACACGCCGCTGATGCTGCAAGAGTTATTCGAAGATGGCGTCAGCGCGGCCGTGGGCGATGTGGGCGTGGTGAAGTATTACATCAAACAGCACCCGGAAAAACAGTTCAAACTGGTACCTGACGCGAAGTTTGAACGTCAATATTTTGGTATTGCGGTGGCAAAAGGGAATACCGAATTGCAGGCGAAAATTAACAGCGGCCTGAAGAAAATTGTGGCTGACGGTACCTACGCCAAAATTTATAAAACCTGGTTTGACGACCACGTGCCTGAATTGCCCGCGCAATAACACTTCGCTTCTTTTTTATTCCGGCTACCGTGAACATTCCGGTAGCCGTCATTTTTTCAGGAATGACTTATGTCGGGATTCCGTTGGGAAATAATCCAGGAGTACGCGCCGTTATTTATGGAAGGCGCCTGGATGACCATCAAATGCACGATTATCTGCGTTATTTTAGGCACGCTTTGGGGCCTCACGCTCGGCCTTGGCCGCATGGCGCAGGCTGAACATGGGCCGTGGAAATATGTATTGCGCTATCTGGTGCAATTTCCGGTGCGTTTTTATGTCAGCGCTATTCGTGGTACGCCGCTGTTTGTGCAGATTATGGTCGTACACTTTGCGCTGGTGCCGCTGTTCATTAACCCGCGTGACGGCATTCTGGTGACCAGTGGGATCATGAGCAGCGATCTGGCGCGAGGGTTGCGCTCCGACTATGGCGCGTTTCTCTCCTGTATCGTCGCTATTACGCTCAATGCCGGAGCCTACGTGTCGGAGATCTTCCGCGCGGGTATTCAGTCTGTCGATCGCGGGCAGATGGAAGCCTCCCGTGCGCTGGGTATGCCGTGGTGGAAGACGATGCGCAAAGTGATCCTGCCGCAGGCGTTCCGTCGCATTCTGCCGCCGCTGGGTAATAACGCCATTGCTATTGTTAAAGATTCATCACTGGCGTCAGCGATTGGTCTTGCGGATCTGGCCTATGCCGCCCGCACCGTTTCTGGTGCGTATGCCACCTACTGGGAACCCTATCTGACCATTTCGCTGGTCTACTGGGTGATCACCTTCCTGCTTGCGCAACTGGTTAATCGACTGGAAAAGAGGTTTGGCAAAAGTGATTCACATTAAAAACCTGCATAAACATTTTGGCGAAAGCCATGTGCTGCGCGGCATCACTTGCGATATCAAGCCGAAAGAAGTGGTGTGCGTGATTGGGCCGTCCGGCTCGGGGAAAAGTACCTTTCTGCGCTGTATGAACGGCCTGGAGTCGGTGAGCGAAGGTGTCGTTGAGGTTAACGGCTTTGCGATCCACAATCCGAAAACCGATATCAACAAGCTGCGCGAAAGCGTCGGCATGGTTTTCCAGCGTTTCAACTTGTTCCCGCATATGACAGTGCTGGACAACCTGACAATGGCGCCTGTGAACCTGAAGGGGATGAAACGCGCTGAGGCCGTTGCCCTGGCGGAGAACCTGCTGGCGAAAGTCGGGCTGAGCGATAAACGTGATGCCTGGCCGGCGAGTCTTTCCGGCGGGCAACAGCAGCGCGTGGCAATTGCCCGCGCGTTGGCGATGAATCCGGCGATTATGCTATTCGATGAGCCGACATCGGCGCTCGATCCGGAGCTGGTGGGTGATGTATTGCAGGTGATGAAAACGCTGGCGACGGAAGGGATGACGATGGTGATCGTCACTCATGAAATGGGCTTTGCCCGCGAAGTGGCGGACCGGGTGATATTCATCGACCAGGGCGTGATCCAGGAAGAGGGGCCGCCGCAGAAGATTTTCACCGCGCCCACCAATCCCCGGACCGCCGCGTTCCTCAGTAAAGTTCTTTAACATCAAGCTCTCTGCGGAGGGCTTTTTTGTTTTCCGATGACAGAAAGTGCAAAGCGTGCGATCGGACGGCGGTGGATACTGCAACGCGCCATACTTGAACGACGGTGTGGGAGCAACAACAGGATCACAATCGGGTGTTATCACCTTTGTATCAAGCCTGAAGAATAAACGGAGAACAACCATGACGATGAAAGTCCTCGGCTATGCCGCACAGTCAAATAAAGCCCCGCTGGCGCCTTTCCATTTTGAGCGTCGCGACCCACGGGCAGATGATGTGGTGATTGATATTCTTTATTGCGGCGTTTGCCATTCCGATCTTCACCAGGCCCGTAACGACTGGGGGTTCAGCCAGTATCCCATCGTGCCGGGTCACGAAATTATTGGTCGCGTTGTGTCTGCGGGGGCGGGTGTCAGTAAATTCAAACCCGGCGATTTAGTCGGCATCGGCTGCATGGTCGATTCCTGTCGTGAATGTAACCCCTGCAAACAGGGGCTGGAACAGTATTGCGAAGAGGGGAACGTCCAGACCTATAACGGTATTGACCGGCACGATCACCGTCCTACATTCGGTGGTTATTCACAATCGATCGTCTGCTCGCAAGATTTTGTGTTGCGCATCCCGGAGAACCTCGATGCGCAAGCTGTCGCACCGCTGCTGTGCGCCGGGATCACCACCTGGTCACCGCTGCGCCGCTGGGGCGTGAAAAAAGGCAGTAAAGTCGCGGTGATCGGCCTTGGCGGGCTGGGGCATATGGCGCTGAAACTGGCGCATGCGCTGGGTGCGGAAGTGACGCTATTTACCCGTTCACCGGGCAAAGAGGCGGATGCCCGTCGTCTGGGGGCGCACCATGTGGTGCTCTCTACAGACGCGAAACAGATGGAAGCGGTACACGGGGAGTTTGAGCTGATCATCGATACCGTGCCTTACACCCACGATATCAATGCCTATCTGTCAACGCTGACGCTGGATGGCACGCTGGTATTTGTTGGGCTGCTGGGCGAACTCGAACCGACCATTAACACCATCCCGCTGCTGATTGGTCGCCGTTCGGTTTCCGGCTCCGCGATTGGTGGTATTGCCGAAACTCAGGAAATGCTCGATTTCTGCGGTGAACATAACATTACGGCGGATTCGGAGTTGATTCGGATGGATGAGATCAATGACGCCTTTGAGCGCCTGCTGAAAAGCGACGTGAAGTACCGTTTTGTTATCGATATGAAAACGCTGAGCGCGTAAACGTAAAACACCGGCAGGCCGCGTTGGCGGTCTGCTGCGTAACGCAGCGATAAAACAAGGGAAGTAAAAAGGAAACTTAAGAATGGTGCGTCCGAATGGACTCGAACCATCGACCCCCACCATGTCAAGGTGGTGCTCTAACCAACTGAGCTACGGACGCACTGAGAGAATGGTGCGTTCAATTGGACTCGAACCAACGACCCCCACCATGTCAAGGTGGTGCTCTAACCAACTGAGCTATGAACGCAGTGTTGTGGCTGACAACGGGGACGAATATTAGCGGCAGCCCGGAGATGTGGCAAGGGGAAAATGGCAAATTTCTTCCTGAATTCACGCGATTGCGGAACAACTAACCAAAACGCCGGGAAAGTAGCCGCCATCCGGCGGCTACTGGCCTGTTAATGCGCAGCGCGCTGCAAAATCCGGGCGGAAGGCTGGCGTTGCAGGAAGCGCATCCGCAGCATCATCAAAATTGCCGCAGACGTCAGGCCGATGATAAAGCCCATCCAGAAACCGGCCGGTCCCATTCTTGGCACCACTAAATCAGTCAGCGCCAGGATATAGCCGGAAGGAAGCCCCAGCACCCAGTAGGCGGTAAACGTGATAAAGAAGATGGAGCGCGTATCCTTATAGCCGCGTAGCACGCCGCTGCCAATGACCTGGATCGAATCAGAAATCTGATAAATCGCCGCCAGCAACATCAGGTGTGATGCCAGCGCCACGACTTGCGGATTATCGTTATAGAGCAGGGCAATCTGCTCGCGCAGCAGCACGGTGAAAATCGCCGTGACCACCGCCATGCAGACGCCAACCATCAGCCCGGTGAGCGCTGCGATTTGCGCATCAAGGGTTGATCCCTGCCCCAGGCGGAAACCGACGCGAATGGTCACTGCCGCACCAAGCGACATCGGCAGCACGAACATCAGCGAACTAAAGTTGAGGGCGATCTGGTGCCCGGCGACATCGACAATACCCAGCGGCGACACCAGCAGTGCAACCACCGCAAACAGCGTGACTTCAAAAAACAACGCCAGCGCAATTGGCAGGCCGAGTTGCGTCAGACGTTTTAGTACGTTCATATCTGGTTTCGCAAAACGCTGGTTCTGCTGAATATCGCGCATGACGCGGGCGCGTTTCACCCAGATGCGCATACAGATAAACATCACCCAGTACACCGAGGCTGTGGCCACGCCGCAACCGATGCCGCCCAGCTCTGGCATACCAAAATGGCCGTAGATAAAGATGTAATTCACCGGGATATTGACCAGCAGGCCGAGAAAACCCATCACCATGCCGGGTTTGGTGCGGGCAAGGCCTTCGCACTGGTTACGCAGTACCTGGAAGAAGAGATAACCGGGCACGCCCCACAGTAGCGCGCGCAGGTAACCCACGGCTTTGTTGGCTAACTCCGGGTCGATGTTGTGCATCGCGCGAATGATATGGCCGGCATTCCACAGCACCACCATCACCAGAATGGAGACAGTGCCTGCCAGCCAGAACCCCTGACCGATTTGATGTGCGATGCGATCGCGGCGCCCTGAACCGTTAAGTTGCGCAATCACCGGCGTTAGCGCCAGCAGCAGGCCGTGTCCAAACAGGATCGCTGGCAGCCAGATTGAGGTACCAATGGCGACGGCAGCCATGTCCGTGGCGCTGTAGCCACCCGCCATCACCGTATCAACGAAGCCCATAGAGGTCTGGGCCACCTGCGCGAAAATAACCGGCACCGCAAGGGCCAGTAACTGACGCGCTTCTGCTACATACTTCTGCACGTGAACACCTTTATATTGTTGTTATAAGAAAGAATGGAACGGCTTATCAGGAAGGAGTTTTCCTTGTGCTAACAAGAATGCCGCAGTGTGAAAGATGCGGCATGCGCATAAATATTACCTGCTACAGCCTCTTTTTTCCATGTTGACCATAAAGCAAAATTATTACCGCGCCTGGAGCGGGGCGCTTATCTTATCACCGGCCTGGCGGGAAAAGCAGCGGCGGGGTGAATGAGACTGGCATGGGCTATTTTCACCTGTTATTGTGCGTAAAGAACACGGCTGAGCCGTAGGAATGGAACAGGAGTGGTAAGTATGTTTACGGGTATTGTACAGGGTACGGCAAAACTGGTTTCGATTGAGGATAAACCGAATTTCCGCACCCACGTTGTTGAGCTTCCTGAAACGATGCTGGAGGGAATTGAGACCGGTGCATCCATTGCTAACAATGGTTGCTGTCTGACCGTGACGGCCATTAATGGCAGCCATATTAGTTTCGATTTGATGAAAGAGACGCTGCGTATTACCAATCTCGGTGAGCTAAATATTGGTGATAGGGTAAACGTTGAGCGCGCAGCAAAATTCAGCGATGAGATTGGCGGCCATTTAATGTCCGGCCATATTATGACGACCGCTGAAATCGTTAAAATTCTCACCTCCGAGAATAACCGCCAGATCTGGTTTAAAGTGCAGGATCCGGCCTTGATGAAATATATCCTCTATAAAGGATTTATCGGTATAGACGGTATTAGTCTGACGGTCGGTGAGGTGACAAACAGCCGTTTCTGTGTGCATCTGATTCCGGAAACGCTGCAACGCACCACCCTTGGTGAGAAAAAGCTGGGCCACCGCGTCAATATTGAGATCGATCCGCAAACGCAGGCCGTGGTCGATACCGTTGAGCGTGTGCTGGCGGCAAAAGAAGCCGCTGTCATCAGCGGCGAAGAGTAAAGAAAACCCCGGCTTGCCGGGGTTTTTTGTTGTCACCCTTAAACCACCTCCTGGGGAGGTGGTGATTGATCCTGTAAGGCTATAGCCTGAAGAATGCCCATGCCGGAATATCTCTGCTTACTCACCACAAGTAAAAGGAGACAAACCGACATGGGGCTTTACAGGAGTTCATCACATGTATATTGGCGTTGTAAATATCACATAGTCTGGACGCCTAAGTACCGTTTCAGGATCCTGAAAGATAAGTTGGGCAAGGAACTTTACAGGACAATCTACATTCTCTGCGGAATAAAGGATTGTGAGGTTCTGGAGCTAAATGTTCAGCCAGATCATGTACATCTGGTCGTAATAGTCCCGCCGAAAATCTCGATATCAACTCTAATGGGGCATCTGAAAGGTCGCAGCGCAATCAGACTCTACAATCGTTTCCCACACATAAGAAAGAAGCTATGGGGCAACCACTTTTGGTCACGTGGCTACTTTGTAGATACTGTCGGTGTGAACGAGGAAATTATCAGACGATATGTGAGGCATCAGGAGAAAACGGAACAAATACATGAACAGCAAATGGAATTGCTAGAGTAGTAAGCGGGAAGTGACAATAGCCCCCCTTACAGGGGGCATTCTCAAAAGCCACCTTCTAAGAAGGTGGTCTTTTACTTTAGCGCGGAACGCGCAGGCCGTGTTCGATACCGCGGCTGAAGACGACCTGCCACAGTTGAATATCACGTGCACGGAAAGCGCCTGCGCAGGCGTTCAGATAGTAGCTGAACATCCGTTTGAAGCGTTCAGAGTAGTTGTCGGCAATTTCCGGCCAGGCGGCAAGAAAACGTTCGTACCATGCCATCAACGTGCGATCGTAATCGGCGCCGAAGTTGTGCCAGTCTTCCATCACGAAATGTGATTCACTGGCGTTGGCAATCTGGCGTACGGAAGGCAGGCAACCGTTCGGGAAGATGTAGCGGTTGATCCAGGGGTCAACATTGAGGTCGGTGCGTTTTGAACCGATAGTGTGCAGCAGGAAAATTCCGTCCGGTTTAAGGTTGCGATCCACCACGCTGAAATAGGTCGCGTAATTTTTCGGCCCCACGTGTTCAAACATCCCGACGGAGACAATGCGGTCAAACTGCTCATTCAGATCGCGATAATCCTGCAGGCGAATATCGACATCCAGCCCTTCACAACGCTGTTGCGCCATTTTTTGCTGTTCCGCCGAGATTGTTACGCCGACCACGCTGACGCCGTAATTCTGTGCCATAAATTGTGCCAGCCCGCCCCATCCGCAGCCGATATCCAGCACGCGCATACCGGGTTTCAGCTTCAGTTTTTCACCAATAAGCTTTAATTTCGCCCGTTGTGCGTCGTCGAGATTTTCTGCGTCTTTCCAGTAGGCGCAAGAGTATTGCATCTGCGGATCCAGCATGCGGGTAAACAGATCATTACCAAGGTCGTAATGCTCTTTACCGACAATCCAGGCCCGTTTTTTACTTTGCAGATTAAATAATCTTGCTCCGGCAATGCGGAGTGTGTCTTTGAAATGGTGCGGAAGCTGTTTTTCCAGTCCGGCACGCAGCACTTTGGTGAAGAAGATATCCAGACGATCGCATTCCCACCAACCGTCCATATAACTTTCACCTAGCCCGAGCGAACCTTCCTGTAAAACGCGTTTAAAAAAATCCGGGTTTTTCACCTGGATATCTGAAGCAGCGGGACCGTTAACGCGGATACCTGCGCGGCTCAGTAACTCGTTTGCTATACGGAACCAATTATCATCCCGTACGCCAACTTCTTCTATACACGATGAACTCATAACTTCTCCATCACTCGTAGTGATCTGAACCTTCAAACAGCGTAGTCGCTTTTTCGGGCTTGTGAGAAATCTCACGGTTTTCGCCGTGAGGCTGATATCCGACGTAGAACAGAGGAAGGGAGATGACCCTTGCCGAAAGGCCGTCCCTGGAATGGCGGGCACAATCCGGTGCCCGTTACTACATAATATTTATCGTATTTATTAAAAACCGAAAATTAGTATAGGCCTCAATATCAGGTGATTCAACTTAAAGCTGTTAGCAAACTAATCACTTAACTATTGATAGTCGCTAACATAATCATCCGTGCGAAGAGGAGGGGACAGCCTCATCTTTTACCGTTTCAGTATTACGCTGGTGTTGCTGGCGATAGCCAAACGCGGCCAGCAGCACCATCGCCACCATTACAGTGGTGGTGGTAAACAGCGGTGTGGCAATCAGCCCTGATACCACCAGGCTTGCCAGGAAACACAACCCGAGTTGCAACGTATTTTGCAGCGCGGCTGCGCGGCCAGTCGCCTGGGGAAACGGGCGTAACGCCTGTGCTACCACAACAGGATAGATGGCGCCGTTGGCCATTGCCATAAAACAGAACGGGATCAGCAGTGCGGTCAGTGATGTCTGCGGCAGCAAACCCACAATCCAGGTGGCAATCACGCTTAATCCAAAGGCGCTCAGCAGCCACGGAAGCAGGCGCGAACCCTGCCATTTTTGCAAGGCAGCGCGGCAACCATAACCGCCAATCAGGAAGGCAATGGTCTGCGGTACGTAACTCAGACCAATTACTGACGGACCATAACCCATTTCGTGCAAAATGAACGGCGAACCGGTCAGCCAGGCAAAAAAACTGGCCGAGCAGGCAGCGTAGATGATGACATTGCCGCGATATGCTTTATTGCGCAGCAGATCGTAAAAGGTCAGCGGCTGTTCATGCAGCGCAGCAGGCTGGGCGGGCGCTTTCAACCGCCAGGCAGGCACCATCAGCACCAGAGTTATTGCCAGCAGAGTGGCAAAAATCGCCTGCCAGGAGAAGTGCGCCAGCATCCAGGCACCCAGCAGGGGGGCCAGCGCAGGCGTCAGGCCCACCAGCGGCATAATGGTCGCGAAGATACGGTTAACGCGGTGTGCCGGATAGTGGTCAGTGACCAGCGCCTGCCAGCTAACCGTAGCGGCGCAAACGCCGATTGCCTGTACGAAACGCAGCGCAAGTAACAGGCTGGCGTCCCGTACCCACAATGTTCCCAGACAGCCAAGTGCGAAAATAGTCAGCCCGCTCAACAAAATAGGTCTGCGGCCATAGCGATCCGACAAGGGGCCCCATACCAGTTGTGCGACAGCAAAGCCTGCCAGAAACAAACTCAGCGTGGCGCTGACGATGGCCGGGGAGGTTTGCAAATCTTGTTGTATCGCGCTAAACGCGGGCAGGTACATATCGGTGGCTAAAAAGCCCAGCACGCTTAATCCCGCGAGCCAGACTAAAAATCCTTTTCCAGGTTGCATTTGAGTTCTCATCTTGTTGCTTCTTCAGGGCTGTCGAGTGTAAGGAGTGCTTTCCTGCTTGTGAAACGCTAATATTTGCGCAGTGGTTTCAAAATTTTTGCAGGCAGATTATGTGGTCAGAATATTCACTCGAAGTGGTTGATGCTGTTGCGCGCAACGGCAGTTTCAGCGGTGCCGCCCAGGAGCTGCACCGCGTACCTTCAGCGGTGAGCTATACGGTGCGCCAACTCGAAGAGTGGCTGGCAGTTCCGTTATTTGAACGCCGTCATCGGGATGTGGAGTTAACGCCCGCCGGAAGCTGGTTTTTAAAAGAGGGGCGATCTGTTATCAAAAAAATGCAGATCACCCGCCAGCAGTGCCAACAGATCGCCAACGGCTGGCGCGGCCAACTGGCGATTGCCGTGGATAACATTGTGAAACCGGCACGAACACGGCAACTGATCGTCGATTTCTACCGACATTTTAACGATGTCGAGTTACAGGTTTACCAGGAGGTGTTCAACGGTGTCTGGGATGCGCTGGCAGATGGCCGCGTTGAGGTGGCGATTGGCGCGACCCAGGCGATCCCGGTCGGTGGACGGTACGCGTTTCGTGATATGGGCATGCTGAGCTGGAAATGCGTGGTCTCCAGCCGCCATCCGCTGGCATCAATGCCCGGCCCGCTAAGCGATGAAACGTTGCGCAACTGGCCTTCGTTGATCCAGGAAGATACGTCGCGCTCGTTGCCAAAACGTATTACCTGGCTGCTGGATAACCAGAAGCGGGTAATCGTGCCGGACTGGTCCGCTTCAGAAGCCTGCCTTTCTGCCGGGCTGTGTGTGGGGATGGTGCCCGCGCATTTCGCGCGTCCGCGGCTGGACAGCGGCGACTGGGTGGCGCTGGAACTGGAGAACCCGTTTCCGGATGCGGCCTGCTGCCTGACATGGCAACAAAATGACGCATCACCGGCGTTGAACTGGCTGCTGGAGTATCTGGGGGACAGTGAGACGCTGAACAGCGAATGGTTGCGGGAGCCGGAGTAGCGGCCCCCGCAGGGCGTGATTAACGGCGGTAGTCGCGGAACGGACCATCCGCCACCGAACGACGCTCGATCAGACGCGGATGGACTTCAATGGACTGCGACTCTTCGCGCTTGTTGACGATACGATCGAGCAACATGGTAAACGCCGTTTCGCCCAGCGAATCTTTCGGCTGATGGATGGTGGTCAGTGCGGGCGTAAAGTAGCGGGAATTACGCACATTGTCATAGCCGATCAGCGAAATATCCTGGGGAACGCGCAGCCCCATCTCATCCGCCGCGCAGAGCGCACCCATCGCCATAATATCGCCGCCGCAGAACACGGCAGTAGGGCGGTGGGACTGGTTGAGGATTTGCTGCATCGCCCGGTAACCCGATTCCGGTTCAAAGTCGCCCTGCACGATCCAGTTTTCCGGTACGGTAATGATCGCCTCTTCCATCGCTTTCATAAAACCGGCGAGGCGGCCTGCGCCGGTGTTGCGCTCCAGCGGGCCTGGAATGACGCCGATATCGCGATGTCCGCGCTCAATCAGATAGCGGCCAGCCATATAGCCGCCTTCAAAAGCATTATCAATGACCGAATCGGTAAAATCGGCTTTCGCCTCGCCCCAGTCCATCACCACCATTGGGATATTACGGTACTCTTCCAGCATGCTCAGCAGCGACTCCGGGTATTCGGAGCACATCACCAGCAGGCCATCGACACGTTTTTGCGCCATCATCGACAGGTAGGCGCGCTGTTTCTCAAGGCTGTTCCAGGCGTTGCCGAGGATCAAGGTGTAGCCTTTCTGGAAGCATTTTTTCTCTACGGCTTCGATGATCTCGGCAAAATAGGCGGCTTCGCTGCTTGTGGCCAGTAAACCGATCGATTTGGTGTGATTGACCTTCAGGCTACGTGCCACAGCGCTGGGGGAGTAATGTAACTCTTTAATCGCCGCCCATACGGCATTGCGAGTCTCTTCAGCGACGAAGCGCGTTTTGTTAATTACATGTGATACGGTTGTAGTGGAAACGTTTGCTCGTTTCGCGACGTCTTTAATCGTTGCCATCAGAAATCACTCCAGACCATATCATAAGCTCCTGATAATACTTAAGGTAAACGTTTGCCTTCCATCACCCTGAACCCCAGCAAAGTGAGTGCGGTACGCCGGGAAAAAGACACTAAACGTCAGGAGGGGAGTCAATGGCCGGTACGCTAATAAATTTAGCGTCGAATTTTGTCTTATCTTGAGCAAAAGGGGAAGCGCTAAAACATATCTCCTCCTAATTCCTGCAAGATTTTTATGATTATTTGTGCAAAAATGCGCAAACTCACTTTTTGTGGGGAAATGAAAATGGAGAAAAATTGATGAGCACCGATCTGAAGTATTCTTTGGTCACTACCGTCATTGTTCTGAGCCTGATTGTTTTCGGTGGGCTGACCGCCGCGCTGCATTGATCTGGCACGAGGGAGAGCCTTCTCCCTCGGCTTTCCCCGCCATTGTTATCACTTCTGCAATAATCTTTTGTCATTCTGCTAACTTCTGTTTTTTGTGATTGCTGTCATACTTTTGACTTCTGCGACAGTGTCTCCAACCGACACGGCTTTTTCGGAGTCAAACGATGAAAGTAAATTTCCCTCTGCTTGCCCTGGCGATTGGCGCCTTTGGGATAGGTACAACGGAGTTCTCCCCGATGGGATTGCTGCCCGTTATTGCCCGTGGCGTCGATGTTTCCATTCCGGCGGCGGGGATGTTGATTAGCGCTTATGCGATTGGCGTGATGGTGGGGGCGCCGCTGATGACGCTGCTGCTGTCGCACCGTGGCAGACGTAACGCGCTGATCTTCCTGATGGCGATCTTTACGCTGGGTAATGTGCTGTCGGCAATCGCGCCGGACTACACCACCTTAATGCTGGCGCGCATCGTTACCAGCCTCAACCACGGCGCCTTCTTTGGTCTGGGATCGGTTGTTGCCGCAAGCGTGGTGGCAAAAGAGAAACAAGCCAGCGCCGTCGCCACCATGTTTATGGGGCTGACTATCGCCAATATTGGCGGTGTGCCTGCTGCAACCTGGCTGGGTGAAACCATCGGCTGGCGCATGTCGTTTATGGCGACCGCCGTGCTGGGTCTGGTTGCCATGCTGAGCCTCTACTTTTCACTGCCTGGCGGCGGAACGGGCGAACGTCCGGATGTACGCAAAGAGTTGTCCGTGCTGGTTCGTCCACAGGTGCTGTCGGCACTGCTGACGACGGTGCTCGGCGCGGGCGCGATGTTCACGCTTTATACCTATATTTCGCCGGTGCTGCGCACCATTACTGATGCTACGCCGGTGTTTGTTACCGGGATGTTGGTGCTGATTGGCGTCGGTTTCTCGATTGGCAACTACCTTGGCGGCAAACTGGCGGATCGTTCGGTAACCGGTACGCTGAAAGGTTTTCTTATCCTGCTGATTGCCATCATGCTGGCTATTCCGTTCCTGGCCCGCAGCGAAGTAGGCGCGGCTATCAGCATGGTGGTCTGGGGCGCAGCGACCTTTGCTGTGGTTCCGCCGCTGCAAATGCGTGTAATGCGCGTCGCACATGAAGCGCCAGGACTCTCTTCTTCAGTGAACATTGGTGCCTTTAACCTCGGTAACGCACTCGGTGCGGCTGCGGGCGGCGCGGTGATCTCCGGCGGCCTGGGATATGATTTTGTCCCGGTGATGGGGGCGATTATTGCGGGGCTTGGGCTGATGGTGGTGCTGTTTTCCGGGCGCTCCCGGCCGGAACGAGCCTGTGCGGCAGTCGAGTAAAAAGAGGAGGGGCAATGCCCCTCCTTTGTTTTATGCGGCGAAATTCTTCGCCACGAAGGCCCAGTTGACCAGCGCCCAGAAGTGTTCAAGGTAGTTCGGACGGGCGTTGCGGTAGTCAATGTAATAAGCATGTTCCCAGACATCGACAGTCAGCAACGGTGTCGCATCCGTCGTCAGCGGGGTTCCCGCATTGGACGTTGAGACAATCGCCAACCCGCCATCCGCTTTTTTCACCAGCCATGTCCAGCCTGAACCAAAGTTCTTCACTGCGGCATCGGTAAACTGCGCTTTGAACTCCGCAAAGCCGCCAAAGGCTTTAGCAATCGCAGCGGCCAGTTCGCCAGTCGGCTCACCACCAGCGTGCGGCGCGAGGCAATTCCAGTAAAAGGTGTGGTTCCAGACCTGAGCGGCGTTATTGAACACGCCACCTTCGCTGTGCTTAACGATCTCTTCCAGCGTTTTGCCTTCGAAGGCGGTGCCTTTGATCAGGTTGTTGAGGTTAGTGACATAAGTCTGATGGTGCTTACCATAGTGATACTCCAGCGTTTCGGCTGAGATATGCGGCATCAGGGCGTCTTTTGCATACGGTAATGCAGGTAATTCGAACGACATTGCTACTCTCCTTCATTATTTTAATACACCCAATAACCCTATTGAGTGTGAGGCTTAGAGTAACAAATCGCGGGGACGGGAAAAAGAGAACATCGCCTGTCGCAATGACGACAGGCGATGGGATCAACGAATGGTTTTCGGCGTAACGACGCGGCGAGCGCCGACGTAATGGCGCTGCCAGTAGTCTTCGCTCAGGGAAGTGACCTGAATATCCTGGCCGCTGCGCGGAGACTGGATAAACTTGCCGTTACCAACGTACACACCAACGTGATCGGCGGTACCGCGACCCTGCGTGCGGAAGAATACCAGATCGCCGCTTTCCAGTTCCGCCACATTCACCGGCGACGCATCACGCAGGTGATACATTTCGTTGGCGGTGCGCGGAATGCGGAATTTCACCAAATCCTTATAGGCGTAATAGACCAGACCACTACAATCAAAACCGGTACTCGGCGAGGTGCCACCCCAGCGGTAAGGTTTACCAATCTGGTTCATTAGTTTCGACATCGCCGTTTTCTGGGCTTTCTGGATACGTACTTTATGTGCCTCAGCAATGGTCGTGGTTTTTTTGACTTTGACACAATGAGGCTTGCGGCCTTTGCGCGGCGTACTGCATTTTTCCGTCCAGGCGACTTCTGTAGTTTTTAACTGGCTGGTTTTGTTACGACGCGAGGTAATCTGACTGGCTTTGCTGCTGGTGGAAACTTTTTTCTTAGCCGGTGACTTCTTGTGTTCCGCTGTTTTTTTACTGGTGGTTTTTTCTGCCGTACTGCGACTGCTTTTCTTTGATGTTTTTTGTGATGTGGTTTTTTTCTTACGTTCGGATGCTTTCGCCAGATGCGATTTTTGCACGGCCGATGCTCGCGCCTGTTCAGAGGCGTTAGCCAATGGCGTGAAAGAAAGCGTGGTGAACAACAAAGCACAGAGCGTGATCGAAGCTTTTGGTATCCGCGCCACTGAGCAATCCCCTGTTAAGGCAAGCATATAATATGCCTGCGTATGGTTTTTCAAAACCCGTCGATTCTAATCCATAAAAAGCACAAAAGTTAATACTGTTTTTGCATCTATAACTTCGTTTCGTTAGCAAGCGCAAAAAAAAGCAGCAAAACGTTTCTATGACGATTAAGAGTTGAGCAGGACAAGTTGGGTTAAGTCATATTTTTAAGGCAACTTTACGTGACAGACGATAAAATAATGAACGGTGAATAAAATGTTATTTTCCGTTGCTTGTCTGAACCGTTACAATGTCAGATCTCAGCCGTAGAAGAAGTTGAAGGAAGTAAGACAATGAGCACAACCCTTGAGAAAATCCAGCGTCAAATCGCTGAAAACCCGATTCTGCTGTATATGAAAGGCTCCCCGAAGCTGCCGAGCTGCGGCTTCTCCGCCCAGGCTGTGCAGGCGCTGTCTGCTTGTGGCGAGCGTTTCGCGTATGTCGATATCCTGCAAAACCCGGACATCCGCGCAGAACTGCCAAAATACGCTAACTGGCCAACCTTCCCGCAGCTGTGGGTTGAAGGCGAACTGGTCGGCGGCTGCGATATCATCATTGAGATGTATCAGCGCGGCGAACTGCAATCGCTGATTAAAGAAGCGGCGGCAAACCATAAAGACGAGCCGGCTGCGGAATAAGTTTCCGCCAATAAAAAAGCGACCCTGCGGTCGCTTTTTTTATGCCTGTGAATCATCGGCGAGCGGCAATGGCCATCCACCCAGACGCTTCCAGCGGTTCACGATTTCGCAAAACAGCAGGGCGGTTTGTTCCGTATCGTACAGCGCCGAATGCGCCTGCGAGGCGTCAAAGGCAATACCCGCGGCGGCGCAGGCTTTTGACAGCACAGTTTGCCCCAGCGCCAGCCCGCTCAGTGATGCGGTATCAAAGGTGACAAACGGGTGGAAAGGATTGCGCTTCAGCGACGCGCGTTCGGCGGCGGCCATCATAAAGCTGTGATCGAAGGTGGCATTATGCGCCACCATAATCGCGCGATTGCAGTTTTGATCTTTAATGCCTTTGCGCACCATTTTGAAAATGGCATGCAGCGCATCATGTTCGCTTACCGCGCCGCGCAGTGGATTCGAGGGATCAATACCGTTAAAGGCCAGCGCTTCCGGTTGCAGATTTGCGCCTTCGAAAGGCTCAACGTGGAAATGCAGGGTGCTGTCAGGCATCAGCCAGCCTTGTTCATCCATTTTCAGCGTAATGGCGGCGACTTCCAGCAGTGCGTCGGTTTTGGCGTTAAAGCCGGCAGTTTCAACATCAATCACGACAGGATAAAAACCGCGAAAACGGTCGCACAGGCCAGTAAGTTGAGCGTTATCGGACATCAGGATCTCTTGATACGGGAAAATGGCAGCGCATTATGGCAAATTTTGCGAAGGGATGTAAAACAGCGGGCGCAAAGTGCGCCCGAAGGGATCAATTACCCAGGCCGTGACCGGCGTGCTTCTCTTCGATCAGTTCGATTTTGTAACCGTCCGGATCTTCAACAAAGGCGATAACGGTGGTACCGCCTTTAACCGGACCAGCTTCGCGGGTTACGTTACCGCCGTTTTTGCGGATCGCTTCGCAGGACTCTGCGGCATTTTCCACGCTCAGCGCGATGTGACCGTAGGCGGTGCCCAGCTCATAGCTCTCGACGCCCCAGTTGTAAGTCAGCTCGATGACCGCTTCTTCGGTTTCCGGGCCGTAACCCACAAAGGCCAGCGAGTATTTATATTCCGGATTTTCGCTGGTACGCAGCAGCTTCATGCCCAGCACTTTGGTATAGAAGTCGATGGAGCGTTGCAGGTTGCCAACACGAAGCATGGTGTGAAGTAAGCGCATGATGTCCTCTTTTATAAATGAATTAACGTTCCAGTTAGAAACATCGTTTTAGTATAGCGGCGTAAACCCGCCGCTATCAAATGAACAATCCGAGGATCACAGAGACGGGTAATCGGTATAGCCTTCTGCGCCGCCGCCGTAGAAGCTTTCCGGGCGCTGCGGGTTCAGCTCCGCTTTCAGTTGCAGACGTTTCACCAAGTCCGGGTTGGCGATATAAGCGCGACCAAAGGCTACGGCATCGATCAAACCTTTTTCGATCAGTGCTTCTGCTTTCTCGACTGTGTAAGCGCCAGCGCCGATGATCGGGCCGTGGAAGCGCGCACGCACTTTTTCACGGAACGCATCAGTGTATGGCTTGCCGCCCGCCCAGTCCGGTTCGGACATATGCAAGTAAGCAATCCCACGTTTACCCAGTTCTTCAATCAGATACAGCGCATCCGCTTCTTCGTTCGGGCCATTATCCACATTCTGGAATGTGCCAATCGGCGAAACGCGGATCCCGATGCGATCGGCTCCCCACTCTTTGCTCACGGCATCAACCACTTCCAGCACCAGACGGGCGCGGTTTTCCACGCTACCGCCGTACTGATCGGTACGATGGTTAGAAGATGGCGACAGGAATTGATGCAGCAGGTAGCCGTGGGCAGAGTGCAGTTCGACCAGGTCAAAACCCGCTTCACGTGCATTCGCAACGGCCTGGCGGAAATCGTTAACGATACCCGGAATTTCGGCGGTCTCCAGTGCGCGCGGCATAGAGGTATCTTCGCGGGTAGCGTTACCATTAGCATCACGCAGCGAAGTGCGGGTGCCCGCGCTGATAGCCGAAGGCGCGACAGGCGCTGCGCCGCCCGGTTGCAAGCTGTTGTGTGAGATGCGACCGGTGTGCCACAGTTGAACCGCAATACGGCCGTTTTCACGGTGTACGGCATCGGTAATTTTCTGCCACGCAGCGATTTGTTCGGCGCTGTGCAGGCCCGGCGCGCCTGCGTAACCTTTCGCCTGTGCGGAGATTTGCGTGGCTTCGCTGATGATCAGGCCAGAACTGGCGCGTTGACGGTAATATTCCGCCATCAGCGGCGTCGGGATATCGCCCGGCTCAATGCTGCGCAGACGCGTCAGTGGAGCCATGAAAACACGGTTTGGAACGGTAATTGCGCCCACTTTCAGCGGCGTGAATAATTTACTGGACATAACAACTCCTGAATAGACCGGTCGACTAGTAAAATGTGAAATAAAAAAGCCTGATATTACACAGGCATAGCGATAATGTTTTTCGCATGCGCCAGCGCGCTTTCCAGCGGCAGGGCACTGCGAGAAATCTTGGCCTGCAAATTGGCGCCCAGCCATAAAGCATACAGCACCTGCGCTTGCGTCAGCGCATCGCCGGAAAGGGTAAGGCTACGATCTTCACGCCCTTTTTCCAGCGCTTGCGCAAGCAGGGCGATAACACCGCTTGCGCCTTTGTCCATCGCGGCGCGCATATCCTCCGACAGATCGCACACTTCCGCAGAGAGTTTCACCGTCAGGCAACCGCTGATAATCCCCTGCTGGCAAAACTGATTCAGTGTCTCCTGATAGTACGCCAGCAGCCTGTCACGATAATTTCCCGGCCCGCTGGCGAAATGGGTAGCCAGCCGCTGGTGGTAACCCGCATAGTGACGCTCAAGTAACGCCACGCCAAACGCCTCTTTTGAGCGAAAATAGTGGTAGAACGAGCCTTTCGGCACTTCTGCTGTTTTCAATAATTCGCTCAGGCCCATACCGGTGAACCCGCGATGCATGCAAAGTTGCTCGCCGGTAGCCAGTAAGTGTTCGCGCGTGTCGTGTTCGGTATTTCTGCTCATCTCGCCACTCTACTAGACCGATCGGTCCACTGCAAGTGGCAATCAATGCGCTTTAGGGCTTGCACGTTATCAATGAGCAGTCTTCAATAGAGAGAGTGCATGCATTAACGGAGACGACCGTGCCTGAACAACTGGAGTTTTTTCCCGTCCAGAGTCCGTGTCGCGGCATCTGCCAGTCAGATGAGCGGGGCTTTTGCCGTGGCTGCATGCGTAGCCGCGATGAGCGTTTCAACTGGCAAAATATGAGCGACGGACAAAAGCAAGAGGTGCTCCGCCTGTGCCGTCAGCGCTGGCTGCGCAAAATGCGCGCAAACAAATCCCTTCCCCCGGAAGAACCTCAGCAACCTTCACTTTTTTGATCCTGAAAATGCGTATACTCACAGGAAAATGACCTTTGAGGATACCATTATGGTTCAACGTATTGCTCTTGCGCCGCAAGGCCCGGAGTTCTCTCGTTTTGTGATGGGTTACTGGCGTTTGATGGAGTGGAATATGTCCTCGCGCCAGTTGGTGAGTTTTATCGAGGCACATCTCGATCTGGGCATCACGACTGTCGATCATGCCGATATTTATGGCGGCTATCAGTGCGAAGCCGCGTTTGGTGACGCGCTGAAACTGGCTCCGCATTTGCGTGAGCGGATGGAAGTCGTCAGCAAATGCGGTATTGCGACCACCGCAAAAGCGGAAAATGTGCTTGGTCATTACATCACCGATCGCGACCACATCATCAAAAGCGCGGAACAGTCGCTGAGTAATCTGGCTATCGATCATCTCGATCTGCTACTGATTCACCGTCCCGACCCGCTGATGGATGCCGATGAAGTGGCAGAGGCGTTCCTGCATCTGCACCAGAGCGGTAAAGTGCGCAACTTTGGCGTTTCCAACTTCACCCCGGCGCAGTTCTCGCTGTTGCAATCGCGGCTGCCGTTTACGCTGGCGACCAACCAGGTGGAGATCTCCCCGGTACATCAGCCGCTGCTTCTTGATGGCACACTGGATCAACTGCAACAACTGCGCATTCGCCCGATGGCCTGGTCGTGCCTGGGTGGCGGTCGCCTGTTTAATGATCCTGCTTTTCAACCGTTGCGCGATGAGCTGGCGAATGTTGCACGCGAGCTGAACGCGGAAACTATCGAACAGGTGGTTTACGCGTGGGTCATGCGTCTGCCATCGTCGCCGCTGCCGATTATCGGTTCCGGCAAAATTGAACGCGTTAAATCAGCGCTTGGCGCGCTGGAGCTGCAGATGACTCGCCAGCAGTGGTTCCGCATCCGCAAAGCGGCGTTAGGCTACGACGTGCCATAAGCAAAGGCCTTCCGGTGAAATCGTTCATCCTGGTTTAAACTGACAGGGTAAACGTATATCAAAGGAGGTCATATGAAGCGTTTTAGTCTGGCAATGCTGGCGCTGTTGGTCTGTACGGGGGCGCAGGCCGCCAGTGAAGACGTCGAGATGCATCTCGTCACTGCCCAGGGCATTGGGCAGTCGATCGGCAGCGTGAAAATCAGTGAAACGGACAAAGGGCTGGAATTTGCGCCGGATCTGAAAGCCCTGCCGCCCGGCGAGCACGGCTTTCACGTCCACGCGAAAGGCAGTTGTGAACCCGCTATGAAGGAGGGGAAAGCCTCTGCCGCTGAGGCTGCAGGCGGCCACCTTGATCCGCAACATACGGGTAAACATGAAGGGCCGGAGGGCGTCGGACATTTAGGCGATCTGCCGGTGCTGGTAGTCAATAACGACGGTAAAGCGACCGATCCGGTGATTGCGCCGCGGCTGAAAAAGCTGGATGACGTGAAAGATAAAGCGCTGATGATTCATGTCGGCGGCGATAATATGTCCGATCAACCAAAACCGCTGGGCGGAGGCGGGGCGCGTTATGCCTGTGGCGTCATCAAGTGATTCGTTCGATAAGCGTGCCTTCGGGCGGCGCTTGCTCCAACTGGGAAAGCGAACAGTAAAGACGCCAGATAACCGACGCCAGTTCGCGCGCCGCAGGCTGATGATGTTTTCCCAGCGTCACACAAATATGTTGTAACTCCGCCTGCGTGGCGGACAGCGTTCGTTGCTGAACGCCACGCTCACTCATTACATCGCGCAATAACGCAATGCAGATATCACGCACGTTTGCCAGCACATCGGAACGAATTTCCCACTCGCGAAGTTGCCACACCACATGCGAGCAATTCAGCAGCACCACTCCCCAACGCAATAACCAACGCCGCGCCAGCGCATCCTGGCTGTTGCTCAACTGGCTGATGTGATGATAGACCACGGACTCGAACGCATCTTCGCTCAGTTGCGGTACCCGACTGAGTTGATCGACAAAATTACGCCGCAATGTACGGATATGGCGGCGGCTTTTGCGCGCATCGGAACCCGGACGCAGCACGGCAAACAACAGCCAGGCCAGCGCAACGCCGAGGATTTTCGCCAGATTGTCATTTAAAAAATCGGCGAAATCATAAGCAGGCGGATTGGTCACCGCGATAAACGAGCCCATAAAGACGATCAACTGTCCCAACAGCCCGGCCTGTTTGGGGAGTTGCAATTTCAGCAGTTGCATGGTCGTCAGCAGCGGAAACAGGAACAGCAAAAATGAACCCAGCTCGCTTATCTGCACCATCAGGCCAAATTTCACCACAAAACTGAACAGCGACAGCAGCAGCAATGTGCGCAGCAGCAGCGTCAGCGAGTTAAAAGGCGCAGGCGACACCGAATAGAGCACGCAGCTGATTGCCGCCAGCGTCAGCGCCGCCGCGCCATATTCCCACTGCGTATTAATGCTCCAGGCGCCCACCAGAGCCAGCGCGCAGAAAGTACGAATACCGCTCCACAGCGCCTCGGCATTATCGGTATAGCGCATTAACGCCGGGCTGCGCGGCGGCGTATAGACACTGATCGGCGTTGCGTTCTCGACACGTGCCAGCCAGCGGTTGCTGTCCAGATAGAGGCGGCAAAAATAGCGTAAGCGCTGCCAGAATGCGTGGTGGCGGTAATCATCCTGCTCGCCAGGCGCAAGAGGGGCGATTATCCTGGCGATGGTCAGCGCGTCCGCGTTCGGCCTGGCCAGCGCGGCCAATAATTCTTCTACTGTCGGGCGCAAATTGGCTGGCGCGTCCGGCCAGTTAAGCAGCATGCGGCGCAGGCTGGAGATCACGCTGGTCATACGCAGTTGCTGGTGCAGCAGCCAGCTAAGCAAGGCGTTCTGCCGACGAAAACGGTAGTGGCTCCAGAAAGCCTGAATGCGCAGCAGATTGGTGGTAAGAATCTGCCCGATGACACTTTCATGGGCGGCGCGAATAGCATCGGTTGTTTCCGGTTGCCACAGCAGGCTGGCATGCTCAAGCAAACGGGCATGCATCTTTTTTAATGTCACCAGTAACGTGACGCCGTCCGCCGTGCCGGGCATCACCATCATCATAAAACCGCCGCACAATATACCTAAAATCACTTCACACACGCGCGCCTGGGCGATATCCCACAGTTCGGTGGTATCGGTAATGTTGATCGCCGGGAAAGCGATAATCGCGGCGGTATAGCCAGCAAGCTGAAATGCGTAAGCGACATTATTGGTAAATTGCGCGCAAGCCCAGGTACAAAAGGCAATCCAGCCGGCCATGGCAAACAGAAACAACCACGGATCATTCAGCGTTTGCCCGGCAATAATCAGCGCGGCGCTGGCACCGAGCAGGCTACCGGCAATACGGCCAAGACTTTTGCTGATCACGCCGCCAACAGTGGGAAAACTGACCACTGCGGCGGACGTCATCGCCCAGTAGGGTTGATCCAGATCGAGATAATAAGCCACCGTAAGCGCCAGACACATGGCGACCCCGTTGCGCAATGCATAGCGCCACTGCGCAGGCGTGGCTTTCACCCACGGCAGGTTTTGCCACAGCCAGGCAGGGGATTTCATGGTTGTTCGCCAATTGCCACTGTACAGGTAGTGCCGGAAACCAGCGTCAGACCGTCGGGTAATTTATCAAACTGAATACGTACCGGCACGCGCTGCGCCAGCCGCACCCAGGGTACATTTGGTTTGATGTCCGGGACCAGGCCGCTGTCCGTCTCAACGCTCTGATCGTAGATCGCACGACCAATACCGGATACGTGACCCTGTAACGTAACATTACCGCTGTAGAGGACGATTTTCGCGGCGGCACCTTCATGAATATGGCGCAGTTTGGTCTCTTCAAAATAACCCATGACATAAAACGAATGGCTATCGACAAGGGCGAAGACTGGCTGTCCGGCGGTGGCGTAATTGCCTGTGCGCGCCGAAAGATTCGTGACCCAGCCATCCACCGGCGCGCTGACGGTGGTCTGCGCCAGTTGCCATTTTGCCTGTGCGAGCTGCGCTTCGGCGACTGCAACGCCCGCCTGTGCAGCTTTAACACCAATATTGGCGGTATCGAGATCTTCTGCGGAGATGTAATTTTGTGACAGGTGGCGGCGGCGGTTGGCTTCATTACTGGCTTTTGCCAGATCGGTTTGCGCTTTTGCCAACTGCGCTTCGGCGTTCAGAACGGCGATGTGGTATGGCGTGTCATCGATGCGGAACAGCAATTGCCCGGCTTTGACGAGCTGATTATCTTTCACCGCCAGCATGGTAATCGTGCCGGAAACCTGCGGCGTAATACTGACCTGTTCGGCGCGAACTTTCCCATCCCGCGTCCAGGGGGTTTGCATGTAGTAGTTCCACATCCACCACGCCGCGACAATGGCCACGGCCAGTACCAGCAAAGTGGAGAAATATTTAAGGGATTTCAGATGCATAATTACCACACGATGAGCAAGCCGAGCGCGAGACTCAGCGCAATAACAAACAGGGAAAGATCCATCAGAATGGGGTGCCAGATCTCGCCAGCGTAGATCCACTCACGCAACAAACGGTGGGCGACAAGCCACAGCAGAAAGCCAAGCATCACGACTTTAAAAACAGGCGGGAAATAGACTGATGCGCCGAAAATCAGGTCCTGGAGGGGTAAATCCAGCGAACTCGAATTCCACTTCACGGTTATGGGTCCTGTACAGTCAAACGGATCGCCGGGCAGGGCTTAACGGTAAGAAAAGAGATAAAGATGCCACGTCAGAGCTGGGAGCGACTTCGCAAACTACTTGACCGGGACAGCAATACATTTGTTTTACCAATACAAATACTGCAAACTATTTTAAAATGAGTATAATAAGTTAGCAAGCTAATTATAAGGAGATGAAATTGGAATCGCCATTAGGTTCTGATCTGGCACGCTTAGTGCGCGTATGGCGCGCTTTGATTGACCATCGCCTGAAACCTCTGGAATTAACGCAGACTCACTGGGTAACGCTGCACAATATTCATCAGTTGCCGCCCGAGCAGTCGCAAATTCAACTGGCTAAAGCGATTGGCATTGAGCAGCCTTCGCTGGTGCGTACGCTTGACCAACTGGAGGAGAAAGGTCTTATTTCTCGCCAGACATGCGCCAGCGATCGCCGGGCAAAACGGATCAAATTGACGGAAAAAGCAGCACCGATTATCGATGAAATGGAGACAGTAATTCGCAAAACCCGGGGTGAAATTCTTTCCGGGATCTCTGCGGAAGAACTGGATCTGTTAATCAAGATGATTGCCCGGCTGGAACAAAATATCCTTGAGCTACAGTCGCGGGATTGAATTGAAAAAGCCTTGCATCGCAAGGCTTTTTTTATGTCTGAAGGTGGTCGCAACTGCAACAACCAGCCTCCTGCTTAGCGCGGAGAGACCGTTACCTGGCTGCCGTTGCTGGCCATCGCGACGCGCTGGCCCGCAGAGAAATGGGTATTGCCCTGTTTCTGAACCACCATGATGGTGTTACCGTCGTCTTTACGAATTTCCAGCTCAACGCCCTGAGTTTTGTTCAGCGAACCCTGAACGGATTGACCCGCTACGCCGCCTGCAACCGCGCCTGCTGCGGTAGCCAGAGAACGACCAGTGCCGCCACCCACGGTATTACCGAGGAAACCACCCAGCACTGCGCCGCCAATCGCGCCAATAACGTTGCTGTTATCGCCGCCCTGGAGCTGCACCTGACGGACATGAACAATGGTGCCGTAAGTGACATTTTGCACTTGTTTGGCTTCGGAGGCAGAGTAAACATCACCGGAAAGCGTATCGTTGTTGACACAACCAGCCAACGTTAAACCAATCAGCGAAACTGCCAGTGCACGTAACATCATTTATGAATCTCCTGTTCACCATGAAATGCTCTTATGAGCATCCGTCATGGTTAAATTATATGGCATTTTTACAATGCCAGGTCGTATCTTCTGCCTAATCCTGGCAAAAATAATACCCGGTGTCTGTTTAACCAGATTTAAACGAAGCGATTATAAACGCGACCTGATGGGATTTCACTTAGTGTAAAACGGCAGGATTGTTAAAAAGTGTTTGTAGTCGATAGCGTTAATGGTTGCTTTATGGTGGAGTGTTGCTCCTGAGTTACGCAAATTAAGGAAGGCGCATGAAATCGGGTCGCTACATTGGGGTGATGTCGGGAACGAGTCTGGACGGTGTGGATGTGGTGCTGGCGGCCATCGATGAGAACATGGTCGCGCAGCAGGCAAGCCTTACGTTTCCTATTCCACTGCCGCTGAAAGAGGCGATCCTCGCGATTTGCCAGGGGCAGCCGCTCACGCTCTCACAACTGGGACGGCTGGATACGCAACTGGGAAAACTGTTCGCTGATGCCGTTCTGGCGTTGATGGATCGCGAGCATCTGCACCCGGAGGATATCGTGGCGATTGGCTGCCACGGGCAAACGGTCTGGCATGAACCAACGGGAGTTGCACCGCATACGCTGCAAATAGGCGATAACAATCAGATTGCCGCTCGTACTGGCGTAACGGTGGTCGGCGATTTTCGTCGGCGCGATATGGCGCTGGGTGGACAGGGCGCGCCGCTGGTTCCGGCTTTTCACCACGCGCTGCTGGCGCATCCGGTTGAACGACGGATGGTGCTCAATATTGGCGGCATTGCCAATCTGTCGCTGTTAATCCCCGGTCAACCGGTCAGAGGCTATGATACCGGGCCGGGTAATATGCTGATGGATGCCTGGATTTGGCGACAAAAGGGCAAGCCATATGACAAAGACGCTCAGTGGGCAAGCGAAGGGAAAGTGGTGCTGCCGTTGCTGCAAAATATGCTCAGCGATCCTTACTTCGCGGCAATACCGCCGAAAAGCACCGGGCGCGAATATTTCAACTATGGCTGGCTTGAGCGCCACCTGGTCCATTTCCCGGGTATTAGCGCCAGCGATGTCCAGGCAACGCTGACGGAACTGACGGCGGTGACCATTTCCGAACAGGTATTGCTGAGCGGCGGTTGTGAACGTCTGCTGGTGTGCGGCGGCGGCAGCCGTAATCCGCTGTTGATGGCGCGTCTGGCGGCGCTGCTGCCGGGTATCGAAGTTTCCACTACGGATGACGCGGGGATCAGCGGTGATGATATGGAAGCGCTGGCTTTTGCCTGGCTGGCATGGCGAACGCTCGCCGGGTTACCAGGCAATCTGCCGTCGGTGACCGGGGCTTCTGCGCCGACGGTACTTGGCGCCATCTATCCGGCGAACCCACGCCAGAATCAGAGTTAACCGAATTTTACTTTGGTGTTACATCGCTAGACTGACCGGATTTAAGGAGGGCGTTTCGCCCTCCGTGACCAGGACTGTCCAGGGATACCCAATGAAAAAACTGCTGATTGCCTGCCTGCCCGCACTGCTTGCCGGGTGTAGTTATTACAACCAGTTCGTTGAACGGATGCATACCGACACGCTGGTTTACCAGTGCGATGAAAAACCCCTGACCGTGAAAATTAACCGTACCCGCCAGCAGGCCAGTTTCGTCTGGGATGACAAGCTACTGACGCTGCAACAAGGGTTATCGGCATCCGGCGCGCGCTATACTGATGGCGTTTATGTTTTCTGGTCGAAAGGTAACGGCGCGACGGTCTATAAACGTGACCGCATCGTGCTGAATAACTGTCAGTTAATTCCAGAGCGTTGAGATTTTCACAGGGGGGCGCATAATAGCCCTCCCTGATGATTATTTTTTGCTAACGCCATGTCTGATAACGATCAATTGCAGCAAATCGCGCATCTGCGCCGTGAATACACAAAAGGCGGTCTGCGCCGCAACGACCTGCCAGCAGAGCCGCTGAAACTCTTTGAGCGCTGGTTAGGGCAAGCCTGCGAGGCCCAGCTCGTCGATCCGACTGCCATGGTGGTAGCAACGGTGGATGAAAACGGTCAGCCCTATCAGCGCATCGTGCTGCTCAAGCATTATGATGAAAAAGGGCTGGTGTTTTATACCAACCTTGGTAGCCGTAAAGCGCACCATATTGAGCATAATCCGGCGGTCAGTCTGCTGTTCCCGTGGCATATGCTGGAACGTCAGGTGATGGTAACCGGTAAAGCAGAACGCTTATCGACGCTGGAAGTGGTGAAGTACTTTCACAGCCGCCCGCGCGACAGTCAAAT
The DNA here is from genome assembly GCF_000280495.2 of Kosakonia radicincitans DSM 16656. Taxonomy (NCBI): domain Bacteria; kingdom Pseudomonadati; phylum Pseudomonadota; class Gammaproteobacteria; order Enterobacterales; family Enterobacteriaceae; genus Kosakonia; species Kosakonia radicincitans. The sequence goes on along the minus strand of NZ_CP018016.1, from coordinate 3,109,697 downwards.
CGGTGCCTGGGTTTCTAAACAATCCAGCCGTATCTCCGCGCGCGGTATCCTCGAAAGCAAGTTTCTTGAACTGAAGCAAAAGTTCCAGCAGGGCGAAATTCCGCTGCCCAGTTTCTGGGGAGGTTTTCGCGTCAGCATTGAGCAGATGGAGTTCTGGCAGGGCGGCGCTAACCGTCTGCACGATCGTTTTTTATACCAGCGTGAAAATGACGCCTGGAAAATTGATCGTCTCGCTCCGTAATCCCTGAAAAATGTTGCGTTAAGCGCTGGTACTCCGTGTTCCGGCGCTTTATTCTATCTGCCCCCCTGAAGTATCCTTTCGCATCTGGCGAAAAGTCGTGTACCGGCAAAGGTGCAGTTCCGTTTTATACATGGAGAATTTGATGGCAAGCAGTAACTTGATTAAACAATTGCAAGAGCGGGGCCTGGTGGCTCAGGTAACGGATGAGGAAGCGTTAGCAGAGCGACTGGCGCAGGGGCCAATCGCGCTTTATTGCGGCTTCGATCCCACCGCAGACAGCTTGCATTTGGGGCATCTCGTTCCATTGTTATGCCTGAAACGCTTCCAGCAGGCTGGCCACAAGCCGGTAGCGCTGGTAGGCGGCGCTACCGGGCTGATTGGCGATCCGAGCTTTAAAGCGACCGAGCGCAAACTGAATACCGAAGAGACCGTGCAGGAGTGGGTGGATAAAATCCGCCGGCAAGTGGCACCGTTCCTCGATTTCGACTGCGGTGACAACTCCGCAATTGCGGCGAACAACTACGACTGGTTCGGCAACATGAACGTGCTGACCTTCCTGCGCGATATCGGCAAACACTTCTCTGTTAACCAGATGATTAACAAAGAAGCGGTGAAACAGCGTCTGAACCGTGATGATGTCGGTATCTCCTTTACCGAGTTCTCCTACAACCTGTTACAGGGTTACGACTTCGCCTGCCTGAACAAGCTGCACGGCGTGGCGTTGCAGATCGGCGGTTCCGATCAATGGGGCAACATCACCTCCGGTATCGACCTGACCCGTCGTCTGCACCAGAATCAGGTATTTGGCCTGACGGTTCCGCTGATCACCAAAGCTGACGGCACCAAATTCGGTAAAACCGAAGGCGGCGCGGTCTGGCTGGATCCGAAGAAAACCAGCCCGTACAAGTTCTACCAGTTCTGGATCAACACCGCCGATGCCGATGTTTATCGCTTCCTGAAATTCTTCACCTTTATGGATATCGCCGAAATTAACGCGCTGGAAGAAGAAGACAAGAACAGCGGTAAAGCACCGCGCGCACAGTATGTGCTGGCCGAGCAGGTCACGCGACTGGTGCATGGCGAAGAGGGGCTGGTTGCCGCAAAACGCATCACCGAAAGCCTGTTTAACGGCACGCTGAGCGATCTGAGCGAAGCGGATTTCGAACAGCTGGCGCAGGATGGCGTGCCGATGGTCGAGATGGAAAAAGGTGCGGATCTGATGCAGGCGCTGGTCGATTCCGAGCTGCAACCATCCCGCGGCCAGGCGCGTAAAACCATCGCCTCCAATGCGGTCACCATCAACGGTGAAAAACAGTCCGATCCGGAATACACCTTCGCCGACAGCGATCGCCTGTTTGGTCGCTACACGCTGCTGCGTCGCGGTAAGAAAAATTACTGCCTGATCTGCTGGAAATAATTCACGTCATATCCCGGGGAGTGAGAAATCACTCCCTTCTTTTTCGTCCCGTCATTGCAAGGCTACAAAAATGAAGAACATCCTCGCCATTCAATCGCATGTGGTCTTTGGGCATGCGGGGAACAGTGCGGCTGAATTTCCGATGCGCCGCCTTGGCGCCAATGTCTGGCCGCTGAATACGGTGCAGTTTTCTAACCACACCCAGTACGGCAAATGGACCGGTAGCGTCATGCCGCCCGCGCATCTGACGGAGATTGTGCAGGGCATCGCCGCTATTGATCAGCTACAGCGCTGTGACGCGGTACTAAGCGGCTATCTCGGGTCGGCGGAGCAGGGCGAACATATTCTCGGTATCGTGCGTCAGGTAAAAGCCGCCAATCCGCAGGCGAAATATTTCTGCGATCCGGTGATGGGGCATCCCGAAAAAGGGTGCATCGTTGCGCCGGGCGTCGCCGAATTCCATCTGCGCCACGCGTTACCGGCCAGCGATATCATTGCGCCTAATCTGATTGAGCTGGAGATCCTTTGCGAACATGCAGTGAATAGCGTGCAGGAAGCGGTCGCTGCCGCGCGTGAACTGATTGCGAAAGGGCCGCAAATTGTTCTGGTGAAACATCTGGCGCGCGCCGGTCTGAGCGCGGATCGTTTTGAGATGCTGCTGGTGACGCCGCAGGAAGCCTGGCACATCAGCCGTCCGCTGGTCGATTTCGGCGCGCGTCAGCCGGTTGGCGTCGGCGATGTCACCAGCGGGCTGTTACTGGTGAAGCTGCTGCAGGGTGCATCGGTACGTGAGGCGCTGGAGCATGTAACGGCTGCGGTGTATGAAATTATGCTGACCACTCAGGGCATGCAGGAGTACGAACTGCAAGTGGTGGCAGCGCAGGACAGGATCGCGAAACCGGAACATCTGTTCAGCGCAACCTTGCTGTAATAAAAAAGGCGGGATTTTCCCGCCTTTCTCTTACTGGCATTAATGCCGCGCGCAAACGCACGCGGGCCATCAGTGCTTACTGAATACCTTCCGCTGCCATCGCGGCCGCAACGGCCGGACGAGCGGCAACACGCGCCATGTACGCGTCGATATGGCTCAGGCCTTCCATGTTCAGTTTCACTGCGCGCGCCCAGCGCAGCACCGTAAACAGGTAGCCATCAGCAATAGTGAAGCGCGCGCCGCTGATCCACTCGCTATTCGCCAGGGACTGGTCCACGTATTGCAGCTTTTTCTCCAGCAGAGCGCGAACCGTCGGTTTGTACTCTTCCGGCGTATCCGGGCGGAAAAGCGGCGTGAAGCCTTTATGCAGCTCGGTCGCGACAAAGTTTAGCCACTCCAGCGTTTTGTAGCGCGGCAACGTACCGACCGGCGCCAGAAGCTGGCTGTCCGGTGCGCTGTCGGCGACATATTGCATGATTGCCACGCCTTCCGTCACCAGCGTGGTGTCATCAAGTTGAAGCGCAGGGATCTGGCCTTTCGGGTTAATGGCAAAAAAGTCGTCGCCATTTTCCAGGCGCTTTTTCATCAGGTCGACGCTGACCAGCGTCACGTCTTTACCGGTTTCACGCAGGGCAATGTGCGATGCAAGCGAGCAGGCGCCGGGCTTGTAAAACAGTTTCATTATGCTTTCCTTATAGTCAATTTCGGGCATTAGGTTATTACGTCGCGGAATAAAAAAAAAGCCGCTAACCTGGGTTAGCGGCTGAATATTTCGTGCTCCCCGCAGCAATTACGCTGTTGCGGTTTCCGACGCTTCACGCACGTTGTCGTCGCTCTGCGTCATGCGGTTCAGCTTCGGTGCAGCCAGGATCATCAGCACCGCAATCACGGCTGTGGCGATACCAATCTGCAGGAAGACAGTACCGTAGATGTCCAGTGACATCAGCGGGTCGGTCACGTTTTCCGGGATTGCCATCTGGTTAGCGACGTAACCTGCGATGATGTTCGCACCGGCAGTCGTCAGGAACCAGCTACCCATGATGAAGCCCATCAGTCGTTGCGGTACCAGCTGCGCAACCATCGCCAGGCCCAGCCCGGAGATCATCAGTTCACCGATACTTTGCAGCGCGTAACTTGCAATCAGCCAGTTCACGGAGACGATACCGGCATCGGAAGCGAATTTGGTGCCCAGCGGCAGAACCAGGAACGCGCCGGAGCACAATACCATACCGATCGCAAATTTATGCGGCATCGGCAGCGTATCGCCCATTTTGTTGTAGATTGCGGCCAAAATCGGGCTACCAATAATGATCCAGAACGGGTTCAGCGCCTGATACTGTTCCGGCTCAAACGCGATGCCAAACAGGGTATGTTCAACGTTGCGAATGGCAAAGAAGTTCAGGGACGTCGGCATCTGGCTGTACAGGACGAAGAAAACGATCGCCTGAAGCATCAGAATGAAGGCCACAATCATTTTGCGACGTGCAGCGCCTTGCAGGGCGAACGTCTCTTTCGCGAAGATGCAGATAATACCCAGCGCAACAACACCCAGTACCATACGGGCGATCCCCTGGTTGTGCAGCAGCCAGGTTGCGATAGCAATCAGCACGGCGACACCGACGATGGTCGCCAGCAGGTAACCCATGCGCACCGGTGCGAAGTCCGGTTTTGAACCGTAATTTTTCACCCAGCGTTTGCAGAAGGCGAAGTTAACGATGGTGATCAGCAGACCGACAACGCTCAGACCAAATGCCGTGCTCCAGCCAAACTTCGCGGCGAGCCACGGCGTTGCCAGCATAGAGAAGAAGGAGCCAACGTTAACGGACATGTAGTACATGGTAAATGCACCGTCCAGACGCGGATCATCTTTGGCATAGCAGGTAGAGAGCAGGGAAGACGGGTTGGCTTTGAACAGCCCGTTACCGACGGCGATAGCCGCCATACCCATATAGACGATACCGGCGTCATGGCCGGACCATGCCACCAGTGCATAGCCGATCGCCAGCACAATCGCGCCCAGCATAATCACACGTTTGGTACCGAGGACTTTATCGCCCAGCCAGCCGCCGATAGCGACCAGGCCGTAGACCAACGCGCTAAAGGAAGAGAACAGCGTAATCGAGTCCGCTTCGGACATACCCAGCTGTTTTACCAGGTAAACGGCCATGATCCCTTGCAGGCCGTAGTAACCAAAACGTTCCCATAACTCGATCGAGAAAATCAGATAAAACGCTTTCGGTTGTTTAAAAGCATTCAGGCTAACGCTTTCGGTTGGTTTGTTTGCAGTTGACACATATACCTCTTTTTTTACATCCCATATTAACGGGGGTGTTCAGCGCGTAATAACCAGAGTTCATCACGCTTATAGTTATATTGGGAGGGGAAACGGCGGGTAATGTTCACTATCCTGGGCTTTCAGGCAATACCTTTGACATATTCTGTTACATAGATCTCTGTCATTACATTACTCGGTAATTGTATTTGTTATTCAGAGTTAAATTTTACCAATGTAATAAAGATGGATTTTTCCACTGGGATCATAGGGTAGGATTACGTCATTAGCTATATGTTCTGCTATTTTGCTTATAATGTAGTGTATTGGACTGGTTTATCAAACATTAATGGTTATATGTCTTGAAAATAAGTGGCTAAACTTTGCGCTACGGTCTGAAATTCCCGGCAATAAACTTCTTTTTTAACATCACATTAGCAATGTCAGTATAATCACACTGCGGTTGTATTTTTTTCTTCTAAAAAAATGATAAGTCTTAATGAATACGCATAAGTGAACGATTATTTGTCAAATTCATCATTTTTCGAACATTAATTCGACTTGATGGGCAATGTGCAGAGATGTGAGTAATATCACATCAGTTATCTGCTGAAAATCAGCAAGTTCTGCCAATTTTCATTGCTTCCGCATACGGTAAAAAGGCAATAACCATGGCTTTTTTAACGTTATGCCGCGCATTGTTCATGACATCCCGCCGCGCTGCTGGCAGACTGCTGCCTGTCCCTTTCTACTGGAGTCAAATAATGAACTTTCACCCGTGGCTCAATGCGTTACATATTGTCTCCGCCATCGTCTGGATTGGCGGCATGTTGGTGATGGCTGTGGTTGCCGGCTGGAGCGCGCTGCAAAGTGATAAAACCTCAACGGCTGGGTTGCTGCTGGCGGTACGTCGCTGGAGCCGCAAAGTCGTCACCCCCGCGATGTTGCTGCTGTGGATTGCCGGGGCGATCATGGTTATCGCTCACGGTCAGTTTCCGCATCTCTGGCTGGTCGTGAAGATCGTGGCCGTGATTGTACTTTCCGGGCTGCACGGCTTTCTCTCTGCAACGATACGCCGGATGGCGGCAGGTGAGGCGGTGAAGGGGGCTGGCGCTGTGCGCAATGCCACCACATTGATTATCGTCGTGGTGGCAGTGATTATTCTGCTGGCGGTATTCCGGCCGTTCTGACGGCGGTCAGAGTTCGGCTTTGTCGTCGTACTCGCAGAGATCTTCGATAATGCAGGAGCCGCAGCGCGGCTTACGGGCGATGCAGGTGTATCGCCCGTGCAGGATCAACCAGTGGTGGCAATCGACTTTAAACTCCGCCGGCACCACTTTCAGCAGCTTCTCTTCCACTTCCTCAACGTTCTTACCGGGCGCAAAACGCGTGCGGTTAGAGACGCGGAAGATGTGTGTGTCGACGGCAATCGTTGGCCAGCCAAAGGCGGTGTTGAGTACCACATTGGCGGTTTTGCGCCCGACGCCCGGCAGTGCTTCCAGTGCGGCGCGATCTTCCGGCACTTCGCCACCATGTTTTTCCAGCAAAATACGGCAGGTTTTAATCACGTTTTCCGCTTTGCTGTTAAACAGGCCAATTGTTTTGATGTATTGCTTCACACCCTCAACGCCCAACGCCAGCATCGCGGCTGGCGTATTGGCAACCGGGTAGAGCAGCGCGGTGGCTTTATTGACGCTGACGTCGGTCGCCTGGGCGGAAAGCAGCACGGCGATCAACAGTTCAAACGGCGAACTGAAATTGAGTTCGGTGGTCGGATGTGGGTTGTTTTCCCGTAAACGGGTTAATATTTCCAGCCGTTTTGCTTTGTTCATTATGCCTTCCCGGGCGACGAGTGCGCAGCGTCACTAACAGCAGCAGCGGCTTCCCGGCGCTTTTTCATTTTTTGATCGATCAGATATTTCACTGCCAGCATCATGCCCAGACCGATAAATGCACCGGGCGGCAACATCGCCAGCAAAAACGGTGAATCGGTATGAAACACTTCAATACGCAGCACTTTGGCCCAGTTGCCGAGCAGACCATCTGCGCCGTCAAACAGGGTGCCGTTGCCAAGAATTTCACGCAGCGAGCCGAGAACAAACATCGCACAGGTTGCCCCCATGCCGATGGAAAAACCATCCAGCGCCGATAACGCCGGGCCTTTTTTCGCGGCGAAAGCTTCAGCGCGCCCGACCACGATACAGTTGGTGACGATCAGCGGGATAAAAATCCCCAATGACTGGTACAGACCAAAAGCGTAAGCGTTAATCAGCATCTGTACCGCACTGACCACGGACGCGATAATCATTACATAAACAGGAATACGGATCTCTGCGGGTGTCCAGCGACGCAACAGCGAAATAAACAAATTGGTCAGCGTCAGGACCAGCGTGGTAGCGAGCCCCAGACCCAGAGCGTTAGTCGCCGTGGAGGTTACCGCCAGCAGCGGGCACATCCCGAGCAACTGCACCAGCGCGGAGTTGTTCTTCCACAGCCCCTGGACGATAACGTCTTTTACTTCGCTCATCGTTTACTCTCCACAACCCGGTAAACGGGAAAGCTGCTCAGGCAGCGTCGTTGCATACAGACCCGCACGTTTAACCGCATTGACCACGGCGCGCGGGGTAATGGTGGCTCCCGTGAACTGATCGAAATCGCCGCCATCTTTTTTCACCGCAAAATGCGGGTCGGTGGCACCTTCAATTCGCTTCCCGGAAAAGTGCGTGATCCAGTCAGAAATACGTAGTTCGATTTTATCGCCCAGCCCCGGCGTTTCATGATGCTCAGTCACGCGCACACCCAGTACGGTGCCGGAAAAGTCGGCACCGACCAGTAACTGAATTGCCCCAGAGTAGCCGTCGGGTGCCGTGGCTTCAATCACTGCCGCCACCGGCTGCTCATCTTTTTTAGCGATCCACAGATGATGCTGGCCTTTACCTAACGCCGGATCGCTTACCAGATAACAGCTCTGTTGCAGCGCATTATTATAGCTGTCGCCGGGAATCACCTGATCAAACAGCGCTTTTTGTTGCTGCGCGGCCTGCTCGGCAATCGTGGTTTTGGTCATTTGATCAATGGCAGCTGTCAGGCCGGTAGAACCTGCTGCGAACAGCGCCAGCGTCACGCCATGTTTACGCATTGTCTTTAGCATGGCGACTCCTTATCGATGCCCGTACACGCGAGGACGCGTGTAGTAGTCAATCAGCGGTACGGTGATATTAGCCAGCAGTACGGCAAAGGCGACGCCGTCCGGATAGCCGCCAAAACTGCGGATCAGCCACACCAGCAAACCCGCCAGCGCGCCAAAAATCAGCCGCCCTTTGTTGGTAGTGGAGGCGGTTACCGGATCGGTCAAAATAAAGAAAGCGCCCAGCATGGTTGCGCCGGAGAGTAAATGCAGATGCGGTGCAGCCAGCGATTGCGGGGAAAAGATCCAGCCAAGCGTGGAGCACACCGCAAGCGAAAGCAGGAAGCTCAGCGGAATATGCCAGCGAATGGTCTTCTGCCACAGCAGGAACAGCCCGCCGGCCAGATAGCCAAGGTTAACCCACTGCCAGCCTGCGCCCGCCAGCACACCGCTGTAGATCGGGTATTGCAGGATCTGCTCAACGCTGTGACCCGCATGCAGTGATGTTTTAAAGGTATCCAGCGGTGTGGCCTGGCTGACGCCATCAATGCCAATACGCAGGGTTTCCATGGTGGCACCCGTTGCAGTATGCCCGCTGAAGATCACCTGTACCGCATCCATAAAACCCGGCACGGTATGGGCGATTTCGTATGGCGGCAGCCAACTGGTCATTTGCACAGGGAAAGAGATCAGCAGTACCACGTAACCGATCATCGCCGGGTTAAATGGGTTGTGACCAAGCCCGCCATATAACTGTTTGGCAATAACGACGGCGAACACCGTACCCAGCACCACCATCCACCACGGCGCGAAAGGGGGAATACTGATCGCCAGCAGCAAGCCGGTTAACAGCGCCGAGTTATCCGCCAGAATTGCGCCCACGTTTTGTTTACGCAGCGACAACACCAGCGCTTCCGCTGCCAGGGCACTGACAATGGCGAGAATGATCTGTATCAGGGTTCCCCAACCGAAAAACCACAGTTGAGCGGCAATGCCAGGCACGGTGGCGAGCGTCACCAACAGCATAATGCGTGAAGTCTGACGCTGGTTATGGGTATAGGGGGAACTTGCGATTCGGAAAACCATTTAATCCTCGTTAACAGCTTGCTGCGCGGCTTTTTTAGCCTGAACACGGGCGATGGCGGCGGCGACAGCCGCTTTGCGCGGATCATCATTGGCGGCCTGCGGAACCGGTGATGCCTCATTTACCGCTACCTGCGCCTGAGTTTGTTCTGCTTTGCGCGCTTTCGCGCGGGCAATGGCGGCTTCGACAGCGGCTTTACGCGGATCGACAGGTGCCTGCTCCGGCGGTTGTTCGACAACCGGGGATTCAGCCTGCGCCGCTTTGCGCGCTTTCGCTCGGGCAATTGCTGCCTCAACGGCAGCTTTACGCGGATCGACAGGCGCCTGCTCCGGCGGTTGTTCGACAACCTGAGATTCAGCCTGCGCCGCTTTGCGCGCTTTCGCTCGGGCAATTGCTGCCTCAACGGCAGCTTTGCGCGGATCGACAGGCGCCTGCTCCGGCGGTTGTTCGACAACCGGGGATTCAGCCTGCGCCGCTTTACGCGCTTTCGCGCGGGCAATGGCGGCTTCGACAGCCGCTTTGCGCGGATCGTCCGTTTCACCGCTTGCCGTGTTTGCTTCAGCGAGCTGTGCTTTCTCTGACTGGCGGGCGCGAACCTGCGCTTTGCGCGCTTCGCGGGCGGCGATGGCATCGCGGTTATCCGGCTCAGCGCCAGCCTGAATCACCACTGGTTGCGTGGCGGTAGCTTGTTTTTCCCGCACGCGGGCCAGCGCAGCGTCGATAGCCTGCTGATCCTGAGCGCCAGGCTGCACCGCGGCCTGTTTGTGGCGCTGCTGGCGGGCAATTTTATCGCGCTCAAGACGAGCCTGACGCGCCTCAAAGCGCGCTTTAGCTTCGATCGTGCGTTTCTCTTCCTGCGCAATGGCATAAATTTCCGCTTTCTCCTGGCGGAAATATTGCACCAGCGGAATATTGCTGGGGCACACCCAGGCGCAGGCACCGCATTCGATACAATCGGAGAGGTTATGCGCAGTGGCCTTATCGTGCTGCTGGCCCTTGCTGAACCAGTAAAGCTGCTGCGGCAGTAAATCTGCCGGGCAGGCATCGGCACAGGCGCTACAGCGAATACAGCCTTTCTCTTCCTGCGGTTCGCCCATTTCGCAGGCAGACGGTGCCAGCAGACAGTTGGTGATTTTGACCACCGGAACATCCAGCCATGGCAGGGTAAAGCCCATCAGCGGGCCGCCCATAATGACCAGTTGTTCGCTGGAAGGACAGAAACCCGCATGTTCAAGCAGATGACGCACTGGCGTCCCCAGACGCGCCCAGACGTTGCCAGGACGGGTGACGGCTTCGCCAGTTAGCGTGACGACGCGTTCGGTCAGAGGCTCACCATCAATCACTGCGCGTTTCACCGCATAGGCTGTGCCGACGTTTTGCATCAGGATGCCGATATCCGAAGAACGACCGCCGTGCGGCACCTGTTTGCCTGTCAGGATCTGCGTCAACTGTTTTGCGCCGCCGGACGGGTATTTGGTTGGAATAACGCGTAACTGAATATCATGACTGTCGGCCAGTACCGCACGCATCATCGAAATGGCCTGCGGTTTATTATCTTCAATCCCGATGAGGGTCTGACGCGGTTTAAGAATGTGCGCCAGAATACGCACACCTTCGATAATCTGCGCGGCACAATCCTGCATCAGCCGGTCGTCAGCTGTAATGTACGGCTCGCATTCGGCGGCATTGATGATCAGCGTTTCAATTTTATTGCCGCCGCCATACAGTTTGGCGGCGGTCGGAAAGCCCGCGCCGCCTAACCCCGCGACGCCATACTGATGAATGCGTTCGAGCAACGCGTCAATGCTGTGTGCGCGGTAGTCATTCCAGCCATCACGTTCGATCCAGCGATCTTCGCCATCAGCTGCAATAATGACGCTCATCTCCGGCAACGCTGAAGGGTGAGCGGTGGAGTGGGGAGCGATAGCGATAACGGTACCCGACGTCGGGGCATGCACTGGCAGCATCCGGCCGCGACCACGCGTCAGCGGCTGGCCGCGCAGCACCGTATCACCGACGCTGACGCACAGCTCGCCTTCAGCACCAATATGTTGTTTTAGCGGAATGACAAAGCGCTGCGCCAGCGGTAACTGGCGCAGCGGCGTGCCGTTAGACTGCGTTTTCATCTCCGGCGGATGAATGCCACCGTGAAAATCCCACAGTTTCTCTTTTCGGAAAGCGGAAAATAACTTAAGCATGGTGTTCCACAGGAATAATACGTACCGGGATGGTTTCTAAATCCCATTTCCAGCTCGCGGTGGTCGTTTCCACAGGACGCAATTCAATGCACTGCGTCGGGCACGGATCCACACAAAGATTGCAACCGGTACACAGATCGCTCATCACCGTATGCATGGCGCGCGTGGCGCCAAGGATGGCGTCGACCGGACAGGCCTGGATGCATTTGGTGCAGCCAATGCAGTTGTTTTCATCAATAACCGCCAGCATCCGTACCGGCTCCTGTGCGCTGGCATCGCCGTCAATCGGTTGCGGATCGACATTCAGCAGCGTGGCGATTTTCAGCATTACCGCTTCGCCGCCCGGCGCGCAGCGGTTAATTTTTTCGCCGTTGATGCCCACTGCTTCTGCATAAGGGCGGCAGCCTGGATAGCCGCACTGGCCGCACTGACTTTGCGGCAGCAGCTCATCAATACGTTCAACGACCGGATCGTCCTCAACCGCAAAGCGGCGGGATGCGTAACCGAGAATGAGGCCGAACAGCAGCCCTAGCACGCTCAGAGCTGCAACGGCAATTGAAATTGCACTCATTACAGTTTTACCAGACCACTAAAGCCCATAAAGGCCAGAGACATTAAGCCCGCAGTGATTAACGCAATCGCATTGCCGCGGAAAGGGGCGGGCACATCAGCAACCACCAGACGCTCGCGGATCGCAGCGAACAGCACCATCACCAAAGAGAAGCCAACGGCGGCGGCAAAGCCATATAACGCCGATTGCATGAAATTATGACCAAGGTTGATATTCAGCAGCGCAACGCCCAGCACCGCGCAGTTGGTGGTAATCAACGGCAGAAAGATCCCCAGCAGGCGATAGAGCGCCGGGCTGGTTTTGCGCACCACCATTTCAGTGAACTGCACAACGACCGCGATAATCAGGATAAACGCCAGCGTGCGCAGATAGACTAAATCCAGCGGAATCAGAACCCAGGTATCGATAATCCAGGCGCACACCGACGCCATCGTCATCACAAAGGTGGTCGCCAGACCCATGCCCATGGCGCTTTCCAGTTTTTTGGATACGCCCATAAACGGACACAGGCCAAGAAACTTCACCAGTACGAAGTTATTGACCAGCACCGTTCCGATAAATAGCAGCAGATAATCTGTCATTATTTGGCCTGAAAATAAAAAAGCCGCCTATTATCGGTCAAACAGCACCGGGCGACAACAGGATAACTGTAAGGTTATTACGGATTAACAAAGGTCTTCTTCACGCGTTGAGAACGCTTGAAGTAAGGCACCATCAGCGCAGCGGCAAGCAGTGGGAACAGAAGCTGTCGCACCGCCAGATCGTCGGAAACGGGAGAGAAAGCGAACGCTTTCAGCGACAGCAGGACGCAAATTAACGACCAGATTATAAAGTGTTTGGGTACGCTGCGGCGGCGCTTAAAAAAGGCGATCACCAGCCAGAACGTGTAATACCAGATGGCGATAGCAAAGGCGAATGAAACGAACCACAAAACGTTTTCTTTCAGCGTTTGCGCGCCGAGCGCCGCGACCGTCTGTGGCGTTAATAGTGCGGTGGCATAGAGCATTAATGCCAGAGAAGTACTTAATAACGTGAGCAGCAACCAGGCCAGAGGGCCAAGTAACCAGCCTCCGATTCGTTCTGCAGGCGTTGTCGTCATGTGTATTCCTCTGTTAAGGCTTTAATGTAATGCATTTATTTCGCCGGGCGACGAGTATAAAGCATTACGCGCCAAATGCCAGAGGCGTTACTGCACGTAGCGCCAGACAGAGCGTGGAACGCACCCAATGTCAAACAAGCGGCCGCCAGAGACCAGCTCAGCGCGGCGGTGATCGGCGGCGCGGTACATGTTGATGATTTCGGCAGTGTCGGTAAGCGTGTAGTTGAGGTGGTCAAACAATTTTTCCAGACTTTCGAGCGAACTGATTTTGCGGAATTTTAATAAATAGTCCTGAACGGTCATGTCGTGGGTTATCCATATATTGAAAGAGGCGTAAATAAAATGGGGCTAATTCGTTCGAATAATAAACATTATTATTATCGCAACGTAAATAGCTCTACTATTAAATTAAGAGTTTTCTTTTCGAATGAAAACAGATGCCAGAACGGCGGCGGAGAAGAAGATTAACGTTCTTCACCACCGCTGGCAATAAGCATTTACTCTCTTTACCAGGAGTTTTCGTTATTATTTTTTCTGCGCCACAATACTCTGTTCCGGGGGCTGATAATTATCGATATGGCTGGCGAAAACCAAAAGAACGGTCGATACGCCAAGCACCACCCACCCCATTAGTTCAATGATCCGATTGATTATTCCGGCCATACTTCTACAACTCCCTGATGTTAATCCACGTATAAAAAACGCCATCATGTCTCGAAAAGGCGCTGGTTGCAGATTTAAGCAGATTTTTCGACCGGAAACCAGGGCGTAATGGGACTAAATCATTCATGAAATTTATGAATAGAGGAAGCGGTTGTCGCCATCCGACAGATGGTGTCAAATAAGTGCTCTAAAAGGAGGGGCCATGATATGAGTGATAAGATCCGTGTTGGCTTAGTCGGTTATGGCTATGCCAGTAAAACGTTTCACGCGCCGCTGATTGCCGGAACGCCAGGGATGGAACTGGCGGCTATTTCCAGCAGTGATGAATCAAAAGTCAAAGCTGACTGGCCCGTCGTGCCGGTTGTTTCTGAACCGAAACATCTGTTCAACGATCCGCAAATCGATTTGATTGTGATCCCCACGCCCAACGATACCCATTTTCCGCTGGCGAAAGCGGCACTGGAAGCCGGTAAGCATGTGGTCGTGGATAAACCCTTTACAGTGACACTGTCACAAGCCCGCGAACTGGATGCGCTGGCGCGTAGTCTTGGGCGCGTATTGTCTGTGTTCCACAATCGGCGTTGGGACAGTGATTTTCTGACGTTAAAAGCGCTACTGGCGGACGGCGCTCTGGGCGAGGTGGCCTATTTTGAATCCCATTTTGACCGTTTTCGTCCGCAGGTACGCAACCGCTGGCGCGAACAGGGCGGTCCGGGCAGCGGCATCTGGTACGATTTAGGTCCGCATCTGCTCGATCAGGCGGTCAATTTATTCGGTCTGCCGGTATCGCTGATGGTCGATCTGGCGCAGTTGCGTCCGGGTGCACAATCAACCGACTACTTCCATGCCGTACTGACTTACCCGCAACGCCGCGTGGTGCTGCATGGTACGCTGCTGGCGGCGGCGGAATCGGCACGCTACATTGTGCACGGCAGTCGTGGTAGCTATGTGAAATATGGTCTGGATCCGCAGGAAGAGTGCCTGAAAAATGGCGCGCGTTTGCCGCAGGCTGACTGGGGCTACGATATGCGCGACGGCGTGTTGACGCGCGTGGAAGGCGAAGAACGCAGGGAAGAGAGCTGGCTGACCGTGCCGGGCAACTACCCGGCCTACTATGCTGCGATTCGCGATGCGCTTAATGGCGTCGGTGAAAACCCGGTTCCGGCCAGCCAGGCTATTCAGATTATGGAGTTAATCGAACTGGGGATTGAGTCCGCAAAACATCGCGCCACCCTGAGCCTGACCTGACAATTGACCGCTCACGCCGCTGCGTGAGCGGTTTGTTTCAGGCGGTTGCCACTCTCTCCCGTAATGCCTGTTTCTCTTGCTCGCTGAGAAACGCCATCTCCAGCCCGTTGATTTGCGCCTGGCGAATCTGTTCGCGACTCAGCCCTGCTGCGGGTGCCGCAACCTGATATTCATGACCAATTTCCACACCCTGCACGGCCGGATCGTCAGTGTTAATGCTGGCAAGAATGCCATGTTCGAGGAAAGTCTTGAGTGGATGGCGATCGAGCGAAGGCACGGTACTGGTCTGAATATTCGACGTCAGGCAGGATTCGATGCCGATACGCTGCTCAGCAAGGAAATCCATGAGCGCCGCATCATCAATCGCTTTGACACCGTGGCCGATACGCACGGCGCCCAGTTCGCGAATTGCCTGCCAGATGCTCTCCGGCCCGGCTGCTTCGCCTGCGTGCACGGTAATGCGCCAGCCCGCATCCCGCGCGCGGTTAAAGTGCGACAGAAACAGGCTGCCAGGGAAGCCAAGTTCATCGCCCGCCAGATCCAGCGCGGTGATCCCGTCGCGATGTGCCAGTAAGGCTTCCAGCTCCTGCAAACAGGCGGCTTCGCCAAAGGTGCGGCTCATAATACCGATTAGCCGCGCCTGGACGTTGAAATCGCGGCTGCCTTCACGCACGCCGGCAATTACCGCTTCCACCACGCCAGCAACCGGCAGGTTGTGAGTCATGGCCATATAGCCTGGAGAGAAACGCAGCTCGACATAATGCAGGCCGTTAAGGGCCGCATCCTGCATATTTTCGTACGCCACACGGCGGCAGGCATCCAGCGAAGCCAGCACTTTTACGCCCCAGTCGAGTTTCGCCAGAAAACTGACCAGATCGGGTTCGTTCGAGGTGACCTGCACATGCGGACGCAGCGCGTCGAGCGTTTGCGCGGGCAGGGGTAAATTATACTGGCGGCCAAGATCCAGAATAGTTTGGGCGCGGATATTGCCGTCGAGATGGCGATGGATGTCAGTTAGTGGCAGGTTTGGATCTATCATGGTCGCACTCTTATTTTTGCTAAAGTGCATACCATTATACCACAGCTCAATAAGCTATTAAAAATACAGCTAAATTTATGAATCCCTGAATGAAAAGGCTTTCGCGGAGAATAACAACCCAATTTTATGGTTGATCCACTATCATTTCTGTCAGTTGCCTGAGCGGAAGCATTGGGTAATATTCCGCGATTATTAGCGATAAAACAGAGCCGCCTGCAGGCGACTCTGTTTTGAGCAATGGCCGATATTATCGGTGTTCGGTGAACGTAATCTCTTCAGCCGCCTAAAAAGCATTGGTGCTGACAAACGTAGACATCACATTAGCGATGTTAATGCGGCAATTAATCCTTCGACGCCGCGCTCAAGTTTTATTCGCGGGCAACCGGCATTTAAACGAATAAATCCCTGACCTTCCGCGCCGTAAACATCGCCGCGCATAATGGCGACTTTTTGCTCCTCAATCAGCGCCTTTTGCAGAGCATCGTCGTCCACTCCAGTGCGACGTAAATCGATCCACGCCAGATAGGTTGATTCCGGGATGTGCCAGTTAAGCGACGGGAACGCCTGATTTAACCGGCTGGCGATATACTCCAGATTGGCGCGCAGATACGTTCGCAGAGCATCCAGCCATGGCGCGCCCTGGCGGTAAGCGGCAATATGCGCAACCACGGATAACACCGCCGGTGAGGAGAGACCATTACTGTTTTTCAGTGCATCCAGCCAGTTCTCGCGCGACGTCGCATCGCCAATCATTCCCCATGCGCCGGTCAGCGCCGGGATATTGAAGCTTTTTGACGCCGAGGTAAACAGCGCCCACGGGCCGCGCGCCACGGTATGCCATGGGATATGTGGACGCTGGCTCCAGACCATATCCATATGGATTTCATCGCTGATCACCCTGACGTTATGCCGCTCGCACAGCGCGGCCATGGTTTCCAGTTCTTCCCGTGTCCAGAGCTTGCCGGTTGGGTTGTGTGGGCTGCACAGGAGAAGAATTTTGCTTTCCGGGCGCCTTAACACCGCTTCCAGACGCGTCATATCGCAGTACCAGCCTGCATCGTTACGCTCCAGTGGCACGGAAAACATCTGGCGCTGATTCCCTGCGATCGCTTTGTAGAACGCATCATAGGCGGGTGTATGCACCACCACGCCATCGCCAGGCTGCGACCATTGCCGAATTTGCTCGGCGATCATCCAGATCACTGATGGGCCGTAAACAAAGGTTTCCCGATCTGACGGACAGTTAAAACGGCTGGCCAGCCAGTGTTCAATCGCACCGAGAAAATCGTCATTTTTCCAGCGGCTGTAGCCCAGCACGCCGTGCGCCAGCCGTTGCTGCATGGCGGTAATGACGCAGGGTGCTGTGGCGAAATCCATATCGGAGATGGTAAAAGGCAGCAAATCGGCGTGGCCGAAACGATCGGCAACGTAATCCCACTGCGTACACCAGGTTCCGTGGCGATCGATTGGGGTGGCAAAATCGAAAGAGGTTGTGTCTGTCATTTTATCCTGCCTCCGTCTGGGCTACCGCCTGCGGTGCGCGCATCAACTGCACCATCTCATCTTTCACTGACTGAACCTGCGTACCAATCACCACTTGCAGGTTATGTTGATTAACTTTAATCACGCCGATTGCCCGGTTCGCTTTCAGGGCGGCCTCGTCCACGCGCGACATATCCTTCACCACCAGACGTAAACGGGTGATGCAGTTGTCCAGCGAATCGATATTCTCTGCGCCTCCGAGCGCGTTCAGTAGAGCCGGGACATTATAGCCCGATTGCCCCTGCGCACTTGTCGTTACGCTGTTCGCCTCGCTGGCCGTGTCGATCTCGCGCCCCGGTGTTTTCAGGTTGAAGCGGGTGATAGCAAAACGGAACAGCGCGTAATACGTCACAAACCATACGGCGGCAACGACCGGCACCAGATACCATTTGGTCGCCATGCCATGCAGTATGCCGAAAACGATAAAGTCGATGATATTGCCGTCCGTGTTGCCAATAGTTACGCCGAGCACCGCCATCACGGTGAAACCAAGACCGGTTAACAGGGCATGGAGCACATAGAGCGCCGGGGCGACAAACAGGAACAGGAACTCCAGCGGTTCGGTGGTGCCGCCGACCACACAGGCAATCACGCCGGAGATAATTAAGCCTTTAATTTTATGACGATTTTCCGGTCTGGCACAGTGATACATTGCCAGCGCTGCGCCCGGTAAGCCGCCGAGGAAAGCCGGCATTTTACCCTGCGACAGAAAACGCGTAGCGCTCTCGGCAAAACCGTGGGTTTCCGGGCAGCCAAGCTGCGCCTGGAAAATGGTTAACGCGCCGCTGACCGTATGACCGCACACATCCATGGTGCCACCCGCTTCGGTAAAACGAATCAGCGCGACCAGAATGTGTTGCAGGCCGAAAGGGAGCAACAGCCGCTCGCCGGTGCCGAAAATCATCGGGCCGAACTCGCCAGCGCGATCGATAATGTGCCCAAGCCCGCTAATCCCCAGCGCAAACCACGGCCAGACCAGCGGGATTACCAGGCCAATCATGCCCATCACAATGCTGGTGACAATCGGTACCGAACGCGTACCGCCGAAGAAAGCCAGTGCATCCGGCAGGCGCAGCGTATGAAAGCGCTCATGCAGCCGCCAGATGATCACCCCGGCAATCACTGCGCCGAGGATGCCGGTATCAATGGAGGGAATGCCCAGCACATTCTGCACGTTATGCGCTTTGAGAAGCGCCGCATCGCTGGTGGGCAAAACCCCTTTTGCCGTCAGCCAGAAATTGACCGCCAGATTCATTACCGCATAACCGACAAACCCGGAGAACGCCGCAACGCCTTTATCTTCACGGGCCAGCCCCAGCGGGATGGCGATACAGAACATCACCGGCAGGAAGGTAAAGGCAAATGCGCCGATTTTGCTCATCCAGATAAACACTGCCTGCAACAGCGGGTGTCCAAGCCATGGCAGGAGCGTAATCACATCGCGGCTGCTCAGTGAACTGCCGATGCCAAGCATGATCCCGCAAAATGAGAGCAGGGCGACCGGCAACATAAATGTCTTACCTAATTGCTGAAAAAATTCCCACAATGTTATTTTCTGGGCGGTTTTTACCGTCATCACTAATCCTTAGTTCGCAAAGGCCAAAGCCGAAAGCGCACAGGGTAAAGATTTCTCCGATTTTTGGTGCGATGTGGCGCACGTAACGCAGATTGCCTGTTTTTTTCAGATTCCATGAATACCGCGCTGTTGCGGCCTGTCGGGCGAGAAAAACATCTATCCTTCACTCTGTAAGCGAACAGCAGCAAGAGGAGCGTTGGATGCGAAGTGATTGGTATAAAAATGCTGTCATCTATCAGATTGATACCCCTTTTTTTCTGGACGGGAACGGCGATGGCTGCGGTGATTTGCAGGGTATTCGCCGCCGCCTGGATTACATTCGCGGCCTGGGCGCGACGGGCGTCTGGTTAACACCTTTTTATCTCACTCCGTTTCTTGATGGCGGGTACGATGTGCAGGATCACCTGCAAATTGACCCGCGTTTTGGCGATATCGCCGATATGGTCTTACTGCTGGAAGAGGCGGAAGAGCTGGGGATCCATGTCATTATTGAGCTTGTCTTGCAGCATACCTCCGATCAGCATGTCTGGTTTCAGTCGGCCCGGCAGGATAAACACTCCCCTTATCGCGACTACTACATTTGGGCTGATGAGCCACCAGAAGAGGATGATGATCCGATGTTTCCCGGCGTCGAAGAGAGCGTCTGGAGCTGGGATGAGGCCGCGCAGCAGTATTACCGACACATGTTTTATCGCCACGAGCCCGACTTGAATCTTCAGTGCCCACAGGTGATTAAAGAGATCGAACGCATTATCGTTTTCTGGCTGCGGCTTGGCGTCTCTGGTTTCCGCCTTGATGCGGCATCGCACATGGTGAAGCAGGCCGGTGGTGGCGATGCTGATAAAGGTTACTGGCTTCTGAACCATCTGCGTGATTTTGTCATGTTGCGCAGGCCTGAAACCATCCTGCTGGGGGAAGTGGATGTCGCTGTTGATGAGTATGCCGACTACTTCGGCAACAATGATCGGCTGCATATGTTGCTGAGTTTCAACATTAATAAACACTTCTTCCTGGCGCTCGCCCGGCAGAATGCCACGCCGCTGGCGGATGCGTTACGTGAAATCCCTGCACCGCCGCTACGCGCCTGTTTCGCCAACTGGCTACGTAACCATGACGAACTGGATCTCGACGGTCTCAGTGATGAAGAGAAGAAAGAGGTGATGGCGGCGTTTGCGCCAGATGAGGAGATGAGAGTTTATCAACGCGGCATCCGGCGGCGGCTGGCGCCGATGCTGCAAGGTGATACCGCGTGGATTGCGATGGCGCACGCGGTGCTCTTTTCGCTTCCCGGCACGCCAGTGATGCGTTACGGCGATGAGATCGGCATGGGGGATGATTTGCGTTTGCCAGAACGTCAGGCTGTCCGTACGCCGATGCAGTGGTCCGGTACGCATGCTGCCGGTTTTTCAACGGCGGATGCCGACCGTTTATTGGTTTCGCCGGTCGATAGCGGTCCTTTTCGCTACCAAAAAATCAATGTTGGTGCCGGGCAGTTGCAGGCCAACTCGTTGCTGCGACGCGTCAGCGATATGGCGCGCACCCGGCTGGGGTTAAAGGAGATCGGCTCGGGCAATTATCAGGTGCTGGATACCAGCAATCCCGCTGTGCTGGGGCTGTTTTATCAGGCAGATGGGGAGAGCTTACTGATGCTGGTGAATTTTTGCCGCCAGAGTGTGACGGCAAATCTCCGCGCATTCGGCAATGTTGAGCTAACAGAATGCCTGGCCGACAGAGCCTATTCAGCGACGGACTGCACGCGCCATCCGCGCGACATTGAACTGGCCGGATATGGTTACCGCTGGTTCGGCGTGGTGAAAAATCCGGACCTCAGCGACGACGCATAAAACGCCCTAACGCCAGCAGGCCGGGCAGGGTAACAACCACTTTGCCGGGCAGATCGGCGCTTTCGCTCAGCGTATGTGTTTTGGCCTCATCGCTAAAGCGGCCGAGCGCATGATGCAGGTCATCAACCGGCGCATCCAGGTAATCGGCGGTTGCCGATAGCGGTTGTTCTTCCGTTTGGCCGCCCCAGGCCTTTTTCGCCAGAAGACGATCAAAAAGGGCGGGGAAAAGCATGTTCCCGGCAATGGACTGAATACTGGAACTGCCCAGCCAGACTTCGTGCACGCGCCGCTGGCTGGCCCGATAGATGTCGCGTGCGGCCGTCTCCGGCTGGAAAACAGGTGCCACCGGACGGGCTTTTTTACCCAGTTTATTGCGTTGCGCGCCCCACACCTGCTGTCCCTCCGGTAATCACCACTACTGGCATTCTTTCCTCCTGCTGGTCAAAAAAACTCATTCATTTATAGACGCCGTGGCGCAGAAGCTCTAAGCGCAACGGTTTTCAAATTCTGGCGTGTGGAGTTTATGCCGGTAAAAAATGTCGCCAGGGGAAATAGATAAAAAATTGTTATGTAATTAAGTTGCACAGGTGAAAAAGCGTGACTATTTTTTATTGTCGAATCAAAACCCTCCCGCCATACCGTGGAGGCCGGGCTCTCTTTTTTATTCAGGATTACTATGCAGACGACAACCACAGAAGAGCAACTTAATGCGTATTTCGGAACAGATGCGCGCACTTATGAAGCGGAAAAGGAAATAATCCACGAGATCATGCATAACCTGCAGTTAAAGAATGTAGAGGTCAGTAATAAGCATCTGATTCTGGCGCTGATCGGGCTGCTGGAAACAGAAGATGATGTGGTCAGACAGGATATCTATCGCAATGCATTAGAGCTGGTCGTGCAGAAAACGCCCGACGATCTGTAATCAAAAAAATGTGTCCTCGATTCGCCTTCGCCTGTCGCGAAGGCGTTTTTTTGCCCGCAGGGTTAATGTCTGGGCAGATTATTCCGCGCTGAAAGCCCGGTTAACGGAAACGGATTGGTATGGCGCGTATTGCTGCTCTGGTAGAGGTAGACGGCACGGATAGCCGCCTGAAGCGCGTGGTGTCGTTCATCATCGCACGCCTCCTGCAGATGCTGCTGGAGTTGCTGCACAAGCGTGGCGAAAGAGATCTTACTCTCTGACGCCAGCAATGCCATAACGGCGTCTTTCAGCACCGTATCGACAAGATCTTCATACGCCATTTTACGCATTCAGCCTCACAAAATCAGCGGTATGGGAGGGAACTGAAATATATTGCGTATATATATCACCGAGTTGTATGAGTTGTACACGCTGATGCTGAGAGGTGCGTTGCTGTCTGGCAAAAAATTAACCCCTCCGCAGAGGGGTTAGAGATTACTGCTGCGGCGCTGCCGGTACTTCCGGCACCGGAGGCACGGCGTTGTCCGGCTGTGCGGGCTGAAGCGACGGCAGACCAAACATACCGACAAACTCTTCGAGCGGCATTTTTTCGCCATTCAGCGTCACCTGACCGTTCGCGTATTGCAGGCTGGTGAGAATATTGTTGTTCTCAAGCGTGGTGATACGGAACATCTGGCCCATCGCCGCCAGCCCTTTAACTTGCTGGTTAGCCAGTTTTGCTGCTTCGTCCTGCTGATAACCTTCCAGTTTCGCGACCTGGGTCATCAGTTCGGTGGCCATCTCCACCGGGATCAGCAGCTTGCCATCCAGCGATTTCACCGTGCGATCCACTTCGTCGGCCAGCGTTTGCGGCGCGCCGGTGGCGGTGGAAGGATCTTTCAGGAACAGTGACAGATTGAAGGTGGCTTCGCCTTTGGCATTTTTCCAGCTTAACGGCGCAACGGTAATCACCGGTTCACCTTTCAGCAGCAGCGGTACAGCATTGAGGAAGGCTTCCGTCGCTTTTTGCTGGTAGAGTTCCGGGTTCTGCACCACTTCCGGCTGCGCCATCAGCGCGCGCGTCTGCGCATTGTACTGCTCGCTGAACTGATGCCACGCCTGGCCGTCGATCTGGCCCACTTTTAGCGTCAGGTTGCCGCTGCCCAGATCCTGGCCCTGAACTTTCAGGCTATTAAGGGTGTAATCGAGCTGGCTGTTGATGTTTTTCTTGTCATCCGCCACGTCGGATTTAGCCGTTAAGTTCATGCCTTCCAGCACGGCCAGCTCTTTGTTTTCCACCGAAATAGAGAGTTTATCGAGTGAGAGTTTCTGGCTACCGGTGCGCTCATCAAAAGCTGCGATTTCGCTTTTGCCATCGGTTTTCAGTTGGTTAAACGACAGTTGCACGCGCTGTCCGTACTCATTCACAGCATCAACCAGCCCGCTCTGCGCCTCTCCGCTCAGGGTGAGCACGTTGCCATCTTTGTCCGCGCTGAAACGGAACTGGCCACCGCTGAAGGCGACTTTCTCGCCCTCTTTTTCAGAGCTGAGCGGGAGCAGGGTGATATCGCTGCGCGTATCGCCGCTGTAGCCAATGCGGGTTTCGGCATAGAACGGCGATTCCCCTTTGGCGATGTCGAACAGTGCTTTGGTGACATCGTTATTAACCAGTTGCGTATGCACAGAGGCCATTGCCGGGGCCAGGCTGAACGACTTAAGCTGCGCCAGCGGGAAGGGGCCATGATCGACGGTTTCTTGCAGAACAATGTTCTGGCCCGGTTTCAGCCAGGTATTGGTGGCGCCATCAACTGGCTTGATATGCAGCGTAAAATGGCTGGAGAAGAGGCCGCGCTGATAATCCTGCGCGGAAAGCTCCACGTTGGCCTCCGGCGCGTTGTGCTTAATCTGCGCATTGGCGTCGTTCACTATCTCCGCCAGACGGCTTTCAAGCTGTTTTCCCGTGTACCAGGCACCGCCGGTCCAGACGACACCCAGTGCAACAATGATCCCTGCGGCAAGCAACGTTTTTTTCATAGTGTTTATCCATAAAAAATGAAACCAGGCGGTGGTGGCCGCCTGGACTGTCGAAATAGGTTACAGCAAGCTTAGCAACCCTTATTAAAAAGTTCAGTAACTTAGTTGTTTTTATTGAACACGCGCGCCACTCTCCCGGTGCCGCGGACGGCCACTGGCGACTCATCAGCAGCAATGAATGCCGACTCGCCAGGTTTCAGTACCAGACGGTCACTGCCTTTGCTGAGCACCGCTTCGCCTTCGACGCAAAAGACAATCGCCGCACTCTGCTGCGCCAGCGTGGTTTCAGCGGCGGAGAGATCGTGAAGCGAGAACGCAAAATCATCAACCGGGATTGGGAAATCCAGCTCCGCGCCCTGGCGCACCGGTTCGGTGAGCAGCGTTGCGGCTGGTTTCGGTGTGAATTTGACGTTCGCCACCAGTTCCGGAATATCGATGTATTTCGGCGTTAATCCGGCGCGCAGAACGTTATCAGAGTTCGCCATCACTTCCAGCGCCACGCCTTGCAGATAGGCATGCGGCGTTTCGGCGAACAGAAACATCGCTTCGCCTGGATTCAGTTTCACTACGTTGAGCAGCAGTGGAGAGAAGAGGCCGCTGTCATCGGGGTAGAATTCAGCAATCGTGCGGATCGTCTGCCACGGCTCACCCTGTTTTTCTTCCAGCACGGATTTCAGCACCGCCAGCGCGCGGGATTTTTCGTCACCCTGCATGTTGAGCAGCGCGGCAAACAGCTCGCTCAATCTCTCAGCGCCCGGCGCCTGCAAGAAGTGGGCGATAGCCGGATGCGCGCCCGCGACCGGTTGCAGCAGAGAGACTATGTCGGAGAACTCGCGAAAGGCATTCATGGCCAGGAACGGCGTCAGGGCGAACACCAGTTCCGGCTTATGGTTTGGATCTTTGTAGTTACGTTCCGCCGCGTCCAGCGGAATGCCTGCGGCGTTCTCTTTGGCAAAGCCGATTTCTGAGTTTTTCTTGTTGGGATGAACCTGAATCGACAGCGGCTGGTCGGCGCACAGCACTTTAAATAAAAACGGCAGTTCGCCGAAACGCTCTGCCACTGCCTGGCCGAGCAGGCGGGTTTTGTCCTGCTCGATCACGTCACGCAACGCGCGGGTCTGACCGCTGGCGTCCTGAACTTTTGAGCTGCTCTTCGGGTGCGCTCCCATCCACAACTCTGCCATCGGCAGGTTTTGCGGATTCGCCACGCCGTAGAGATCCGTTAACGCAGTTTTACTTCCCCAGGCGTAGTTCTGCACTGAGTTGATGAGTTTTTGCATTATCAAGCCCTTTCTAAGTAATGAAATACTGGCGTCATTAAAGCAACAAACCCGGCAGAAGTAACCTGCGGGGATAAAAAGTCGTATTAGTCTCAGTTTTTGTTAAAAAATTGTGTAGGATATGGTAACTCGCTTTAACACAGGCAGAGGGAATGGCTGCCTGAACAATAACCAGATCGTGCCGTAAGTGAGAGAACAATGTCGAATAAACCCTTTTACTATCAGGATCCTTTCCCGCTCGGAAAGGACGAGACCGAATACTATCTGCTAAGCCGTGACTATGTTTCTGTTGCCGAGTTTGACGGCCAGCAAATCCTCAAAGTTGACCCGCAGGCACTGACGCTACTGGCGCAACATGCCTTCCACGATGCTGCATTTTTACTGCGCCCGGCGCACCAGCAGCAGGTTGCCGATATCCTCGACGATCCCGAAGCCAGCGAAAACGATAAATATGTCGCGCTGCAATTCCTGCGCAACTCCGAGATCGCCTCTCGCGGCGTTCTGCCAACCTGCCAGGATACCGGCACGGCGATCATCATGGGTAAAAAAGGGCAGAACGTATGGACCGGCGGCGGCGATGAAGCCGCGCTGGCCCGTGGCGTCTATAACACCTTTATCAACGATAACCTGCGCTACTCGCAGAATGCGCCGCTGGATATGTACAAAGAGGTCAACACCGGCACTAACCTGCCAGCGCAGATCGATCTCTACAGCGTGGACGGCGATGAATATAAGTTCCTGTGTATTGCCAAGGGCGGCGGTTCGGCCAACAAAACTTATCTCTACCAGGAAACCAAAGCGCTGATCACCCCGGCGAAGCTGAAAAATTACCTTGTTGAGAAGATGCGCACCCTGGGTACGGCCGCGTGTCCGCCTTATCACATTGCGTTCGTGATTGGCGGTACATCGGCGGAAGCGACGCTGAAAACGGTCAAACTGGCATCAACCAAATATTACGACGCGTTGCCGACGGAAGGTAATGAGCACGGCCAGGCATTCCGCGATGTGCAACTTGAGCAGGAACTGCTGGTGGAAGCGCAGAATCTCGGTCTGGGCGCGCAGTTTGGCGGCAAGTACTTTGCCCATGATATTCGCGTGATCCGTCTGCCGCGCCACGGCGCATCCTGTCCGGTGGGGATGGGCGTTTCCTGTTCGGCCGATCGTAACATCAAAGGCAAGATCAACCGTGAAGGGATCTGGCTGGAGCGGCTGGAGCAGAATCCCGGTAAATACATTCCCGAAGCGCTGCGCCAGGCGGGTGAAGGCGAGGCGGTGAAAGTGGATCTCAACCGTCCGATGAAAGAGATCCTGGCGCAGTTGTCGCAGTACCCGGTCTCCACGCGTCTGTCGCTCAGCGGTACGATCATTGTCGCTCGCGATATTGCGCATGCGAAACTGAAAGAGCTGATGGACAGCGGCGAGCATCTGCCGGAGTACGTGAAAAATCACCCGATTTATTACGCTGGCCCGGCGAAAACGCCGGAAGGTTATGCTTCTGGTTCCCTCGGCCCAACCACCGCAGGGCGGATGGATTCCTACGTCGATCAGTTGCAGTCGCAGGGCGGCAGCATGATCATGCTGGCGAAAGGCAACCGTAGCCAGCAGGTGACGGATGCCTGCCATAAACATGGCGGTTTTTACCTTGGCAGCATTGGCGGCCCGGCGGCTATCCTCGCGCAGAACAGCATCAAGCATCTGGAGTGCGTGGCTTATCCGGAACTGGGAATGGAAGCCATCTGGAAGATTGAAGTGGAAGATTTCCCGGCCTTTATCCTTGTTGATGACAAAGGCAATGACTTCTTCCAGCAGATCCAGTCCGGCCAGTGCGCCCGCTGTGTGAAATGATTCAGACCGCCCCTGGGGGCGGTTTTTTTCGGGGCTGCCGCTCTCCGACAGACCTGTTTCAGCACAAAGCAGTAAACAACATCATAAATAGCATCAATACTTTTACTTGTTTGCAGGTGAGCAATGTCAGCACTCAACACCACTTTGTAGCCAAGGAGAAAGTAATGACAACGCATCGCAGTGAGAAAGATTCGATGGGCGCCATCGATGTTCCGGCCGATAAACTGTGGGGCGCGCAAACCCAGCGGTCGCTGGAGCATTTCCGTATTTCCACCGAGAAGATGCCGGTCTCGCTGATCCACGCGCTGGCGCTGACCAAGCGTGCAGCGGCGAAGGTGAACCAGGATCTGGGGCTGTTGCCTGAAGAGAAGGCCCGCGCGATTATCGCGGCGGCAGATGAAGTGCTGGCGGGGAAACATCCCGATGAGTTTCCGCTCGCCATCTGGCAGACCGGCTCCGGCACGCAGAGCAACATGAACATGAACGAGGTGCTGGCGAATCGTGGCAGCGAGATCCTCGGCGGCGTGCGCGGTATGGATCGCAAAATTCATCCCAACGACGACGTAAACAAAAGCCAGAGCTCCAACGACGTTTTTCCTACCGCGATGCATGTTGCGGCGGTGATTGGCGTGCGCGAACATCTGCTGCCGCAATTGCTGGTGCTGAAAAACACGCTTGCGGAGAAGTCCCGCGCTTTCGCTGACATTGTGAAAATCGGCCGAACCCACTTACAGGATGCAACGCCGCTGACGCTTGGCCAGGAGATCTCCGGTTGGGTCGCGATGCTGGAACACAACCTGAAGCATATCGAATTAAGTTTGCCGCACTTAAGCGAGCTGGCGCTGGGCGGCACTGCCGTAGGCACGGGGCTGAATACGCACCCGGAATATGCAGAGCGTGTGGCGAAAGAGCTGGCGAGTTTCACGCAACAACCGTTTGTCACTGCGCCCAATAAATTCGAGGCGCTGGCCACCTGTGATGCGCTGGTGCAGGCTCACGGCGCGTTAAAAGGGCTGGCGGCATCGCTGATGAAAATCGCCAATGATGTGCGCTGGCTGGCTTCCGGCCCGCGCTGCGGTATCGGCGAAATCGCCATTCCGGAAAACGAGCCGGGTAGCTCGATCATGCCAGGCAAAGTTAACCCGACGCAGTGCGAAGCGATGACCATGTTGTGCAGCCAGGTGCTGGGCAACGATGTGGCGGTCAATATTGGCGGCGCATCCGGCAACTTCGAGCTGAATGTGTTCCGCCCGCTGGTTATCCATAATTTCCTGCAATCGGTGCGTTTACTGACGGACGGAATGGAGAGTTTCAACGAGCATTGCGCGGTGGGCATTGAGCCCAATCGTGTGCGTATCGACCAGTTGCTCAATGAGTCGTTAATGCTGGTGACGGCGCTGAATACGCATATCGGGTACGACAAAGCGGCGGAAATTGCCAAAAAAGCCCATAAAGAGGGGCTGACGCTGAAAGCCTCGGCGCTGGCGCTCGGCTATCTGACCGAGGCCGAGTTTGACAGTTGGGTACGCCCGGAGTCGATGGTCGGCAGCATGAAACAGGCCTAACCCGCCAGATAGAGGTGCAGCCGCGGGATCAACAGCGTTAGCGGCTGCGGCTGCGGTTTGAAACGGTGCTGTATATTGTCGGCGTTGTAATCCAGCAGTTCGCCAATATCCGGCACCATCCCGCCATTTTCCTCTGAGATCAGCACAATCATTGGTGTCGGGCAGGCGTACTGCACCTGCTTTTGTGAACCGGAATACCAGATGCGCGCAATCGGCTGTACCTTCACCGGACGTTTAATTTTCAGCCGCGCCTGTTTGGGTAGTGCGGCAACATCGTTGTACTCCTGTTCGACTTTCGCCAGCCACTGCTCCCGCGTGAAGGCGGAAACAGCGCGCGGTGATTTCAGGCTTTTCTCCAGTTGTGCCAGCACCTCATCGCGCGTGAGGTTTTTGATGATGTGTTTATTGGCCCAGCCGAAACGAATGGTGGCGGGAGAATGAATCAACGTCAGCGTGCGGTAGGCATTGAGGGTGATCAGACCTGGTAAATGACGATGTACCCACTCAAAACGGGCGGCGGGCACCAGCCCGGATTCCACGGTAACAATCCGTTCAAAGTTCAGTTTCAGCGAATTGATCGCGCTAATGCGCTGTTCCAGCGCCTGGCGAGTCGCCTCATTGGTTTGATAACACAGTACGCCCGGCAGCCGCACCGCTGCTTTGCTGCTGCGGTTTTCCGACTGCTGCTGAATGAACAGATGCGTGTAATGGTTGAGCGCCAGCTCTGCCGCGCGGCGGCCAATATGTTGTTTGACGTGAATAGCAGGCAGGGGATCGTGCTCCGCACCTTTGGCAATTTCCGGCAAGGTAAAGACGCGCCCGGCCATCAGACGGCACTCCGCCAGCGCCGCTTTCAATGCGCCGAGTTCATGTTCAAGCTGCCGAAAAGTGGTGTTAAGACGTTCGATAAGATCCAGCGCTGCCATCCTGGTTTCTCCATTAGTTACAACATACTTTTTAATTTATAGCACAGGTGCACGCATCCGGCCACTGTGCCGCTATGGTTCAGGAGGGCAGTGAAATGTGGTGGTAGATGGGCCAGCTAAAAGTAAATTGCGCGCCACCCAACTCGCTTTGTGAGCAGCTGACTTCGCCGCCGAACGCCTGGGCTATTGAATGCACAATGGCCAGCCCCAGGCCGCAACCGCCGGTTGCGCGATCGCGGCTGGGATCGAGGCGGACAAAAGGCTCGAACACACGCTGGCGCTCTTCGGGCGCAATGCCTGGACCATCATCTTCCACGGTCATGCTGGCCTGCGAGCCCTGGCGCTGTAAGGTGACCCTCACGGTTTGCTGGCTGTAACGCAATGCATTGTTTACCAGGTTATCCAGCACGCGCTCCATCAGGCGCATATCGAGCGCACCATACTCTTCGCCCGGTGTGGCGGTCAGCAACAAGGTGTGTTGCGGGTTCATGCTGCGGGCATCATCCATATAGCTGTGAAACCAGGCGGGCAGATCCGGGGTAGTGAGTTTTAGCTCAGTTTGCGGGCGATCGAGCCGGGCATAGGTCAGCAGTTCTTCAATTAATGCTTCCAGTTGCCCGATATCACGGTTCAGCGCCGCGCGTTCGGTTTCGCTCAGGTTATCGCTCATCTCCAGCCGGTAACGCAGCCTGACCAGCGGCGTGCGCAGCTCGTGGGCGATACCGTCAATCAACTGTTTTTTACTGGCGATCAGCGCATTGATGTTATCGGCCATCTGGTTAAAGGCGATGCCGAGCCGCTCAAAGCTGGAGTTACTGTCGAAATGAATACGTTCTTCAAGATGGCCTTCACCAAAACGTTGCGCGGCAGATTCCAGCCGCAGCATCTCCTGCCAGTGCGGGCGCATCCAGATAAACACCGGAAAAGCGAGTGAGATGGCAATCAGCGCCATCAACGACATATCCAGCAGACGCATCTCATGCAGGAAAAAGAGATAGGGCACCGGGCCGACAGCCAGCACGTAATGGCTGCGTGGAATGCGCTGAATAAAGGTGTATTCAGAATCCAGCGCCACAATATCGCCTTCGCGCAGCCGTTGGGCTGCGTGTTCCTCAAGCGTGAATTTATTCATCGGTTCAATGCGCAGATTGAACGACAAATTCAGATCCAGCTCTTTCAGCGTTTTGGCCCATTGATGCGGCGGGATCTCTCGCAGTTCGCTGCGCATTAAGTAGAGGGAGCTTTTCATCAGGTCGTCCAGCGACTGACGTCCCGCGCGCTCGGCGGTAAATTTATAAACCAGACCCACCAGCATCGTCATGACCAGAAAACAGACGAACAGCAAAAGGTAAAACTGGACGAACAGTTTTTTCATCGTGACACCTGGTTAAGAGCTTCAGTTGTCCCACGCGTGCGGCGCGAACAGGTAGCCTTTGTTACGGACGGTTTTGATGCGATAAGGTTCGGTGGCGCTGTCGAGCAGCTTTTTCCGCAGTCGGGAGATCGCGACATCGACGCTGCGATCCATACCGTCATAACTGACACCGCGCAGGTTTTTCAACAGCGCGTCCCGGTCCATGATCTGTCCGGCGTGGGTTGCCAGTTCCCACAGCAGCTCAAAATCCGCCGTCGAAAGCGAAACCTGCTCGCCTGCCAGCAGTACCTGGCGGTTAACCGGATCGATCGACAATGTGCCGAAACTGATGGCTTTATGCTGTTTCAGCGACGGGGATGCAGGTTCCGCCGCGACGCCAGTACGCTGTCGCAAATGCAACCGCAGCCGGGCCAGCAGCACCGCAGGTGGCGTGGTTTTGAGGATGTAGTCGTTTGCGCCCATCTCCAGCGACAGAATATGGTTCATATCACTGTCGAGCGAGGTGAGCAGCACAATCGGGACATTCCACTGGCTTCGCAGGTCGCGGCACAGCGTCATACCGTCTTTACCCGGCAGCATAATATCCAGCAGCACCAGCTCCGGTTTTTCATGGGCGATCACCTCTTCGGCGCGATCGCCGCGGGGTTCGACAATGACATCCATATCGTGTTTGCCCAGATAAGCCGCAATCAGTGCGCCGACTTCCGGGTCGTCTTCCACAAAAACGATCTTATTCATATGCCAGTGTTATCGATAAAAACGTAAACATACACCGCCTTGCGGTAAGCTGCCATTACTCTTTTCTAAACGATATGCGCTCAGTTATGCTGTAGGTCGTTGTTGTTAAAGTATTAAAGGGAAAATTATGGGGTTGTTTTTTAAAGCCGCGCTGGGCGCGCTGGTGGTGCTGTTGATCGGCGTATTAGCAAAAACAAAAAATTACTATATTGCCGGGCTGATCCCACTGTTCCCGACTTTTGCGCTGATCGCCCACTATATCGTCGCGACCGAGCGCGGTGTGGAAGCGTTGCGCACTACCATCGTGTTCGGTATGTGGGCGATCATTCCCTATTTCGTCTATCTGCTGTCACTGTGGTATTTCACCGGTATGATGCGCGTCTGGCCGGCGCTGGGCTGCGCAGTAGTGTGCTGGTGCCTCAGCGCCTGGCTGCTAATTTTTGTCTGGAGCCGCACCCATTAACGCACCAGCATCCAGGTTGCCGGAACAGCAGCAATCAGTAGCAGGCCGATCAGTGCTTTTTCCCGCTGTTTCAGCGCGTCGGTCATTTCGTGCGTGCGGCGGGCATACATAAAGACCAGCAGGCCTGGCGCGTAAAGCACCACGGAGAGCAGCAGGTGCATTGGCCCGGAGGCGTACAGTAACCACAGTCCGTACAGACAGGCGCCAATGGCGACAGCCTGATGCAGCGGGCGACGGGCCATTTTCAGCAGGAACGCGCCGACGAGGAAGTAGGGCACCAGAATCATCTCTGAAGCAATGGTCAGCAGTGTGTTGTAATCCGAGCCGGTAAGCCAGATCAGCACCAGACAGACCTGCACGCTACTGTTGGTCAGCCACAGCGAGGCGGCTGGCGCGCTGTTTTTATTCTGGTGCGCAAAAATGCGTGGAAAGGCTTTATGTGTCGCCGCCAGCAGCGGAACTTCGGCGGCCATAATGGTCCAGCTCAGATAAGCGCCGCACACGGAGATAATCAATCCGGCGGCAATCACCACTTCACCCCAGCTACCGAGCAGCCTGACCATTAACCCGGCCATTGACGGGTTGCGCATTTCGGCCAGTTCGGGACGTGGAACCACACCGAGCGAAAGCAGGGTGACCAGCAGGTAGACCGTAAGCGCCGCCAGCACCGCCAGAAGGGTGGCGCGACCGACATCCTGTTTATTCCGCGCTCTGGCTGACACGACCACGGCGCCTTCCACACCGATAAACACCCACAGCGTGATCAGCATGGTGTTTTTCACCTGTTCCCAGACGGGAACGCCGAGTGCGATGCCGCTGAAGTCCAGACGGAACTTGTCGAGGTTAAACGCCAGCGCCGCCAGTACGACAAACAATCCAAGCGGCACCAGTTTCGCCAGCGTGGCAGCGAGATTAATGCTTGCCGCCGTCTGCACGCCACGCAGGACCAGCGCGTGAACAATCCACAGCAACGCAGACGCGCCGACGATCGATTGCCAGGTATTGCCATCGCCAAACAGACGCAACGCGGGAGTATCGGTAAAGAAACTCAGCGCGGAAAAGACAATCACCAGATAAGAGACGTTAGCAATAACCGCACACAGCCAGTATCCCCAGGCCGAGCAGAAGCCGATCAGCTCGCCGAACCCTTCGCGGGCATAGGTAAAAATACCGCCATCCAGATCCGGGCGGATTCGGGTCAAAATCAGCATCGCAAAAGCGAGCAGCAGTATTCCCGCGCCGGTGATCACCCAGCCGATGATCAATGCCGCCGGACTGGCGACTTCCGCCATATTCTGCGGCAGGCTAAATACGCCAGCGCCGAGCATGGAGCTCAAAACCAGCGCAGTTAAAGCGCTAAGGCCTAGTTTTTTTTCCATTGTTATCCTGTCAACAAATACGGCTAATCCAGAATAATTATTTTGCCGTGGCGCATAAATATGGTGGATATCACTGAGGCGCGGGATTTTACGGAGTGTCGTGAGGGCATGCAATGCTGTCGGTGACAATTTTGCGAAAAAGCGGGAAAAAAGCGAAAAAAAGGCGGCCGTAGCCGCCTGATTCAGGAATGCGCTTACTTGTAGAGATCGGCGCTGATGGTCATGTTGTTGCCGCTTTCTGACCACTGGCGCGTGATGTGGTAATACTTCGCGCCTTTCTGTGCGGCGCGTTTAGCAACCTGATAGGAGATTTCCGTCATGTTGCCGTAGTTGCCGGTAAACTTGATGCTGTCGAACGGTACCATCTGCGCAGCCGTGATCTTGTTCAGCTCTTCGACTTTGGTGCCGTCAGGCAGTGTGACACTGTAACGCCCGCCGGAAGTGGATTGCGTTTCGAAGAAACGGCCAATACCCACGCCTGGAGTTGCATCGCTGGCAACGCCCGGGATTTCCACTTTCTTCGCTTCTTCACCACCTTTAGCCAGCGCAGCGCGGCCCGCTTCGGAATCACGTGGAATAGCATCGGCGCTCTGAATAACGCGTTTTTTGGCGTCGGCTTTATAGATGAAAGCGGTAATCATCTGGTTGCCGCCCTGGTTCGCATCGACCTGGCGAACGATATAGAAAGACGCGGCGCCTTTTTCGCTGGCGGCTTTGGTGATGGCGTCGTTAACTTCAGGTTGCGTGCGATAGAAGCCCTGAACGGTGACGGTATCGTACGGCTCAAGCGCGATGGCGACATCTTTCGGTAATTCTGTTACGCCGTTGATCACGCGGAAGGCCGGACGTTCTGCTTTTGGTGCGTCGGCTTTATAGAGATCGGCGGTGACGCGTTGGTTGCCGCTGTTGCCCGCATCAGAGGTATCTACAACATAAAATGCTGCGGCGCCTTCTTTATCTGCGCGTTTGGATGCCGCATCGACGGCATCGCCAATGGCATTAAATCGACCGGTAATGACGACACGATCGTAGGGTTTTACTGCCGCTGCTTGCTCCGGTGTTAACTCCGTGGCTGCGTTCGCTGTCATCACTGTGGCAGATAAAAGAGCTGACGCCAGGAGGGTGTACTTAAGCTTCATAAAAATAGTCCTTCGCCTTGCGCAAACCATAAACTGGTGTTGTTGTTGGGAAAACGTCGGTGATTATTGCATTTAAACAGCGCTACTGTCTGCGTCATTTTTCACTGAGTGTGCGGTGAGGAGGCAAATAACGATAACCTTTAGTGATATGTTGAAAAAACAGACGCTTGACCAGCAAAAGCGATATAGCATACAACTTTTAACGTTAATACATTGTTAAATGACGACTCTGCGCTGGAGATTAATCGTGTTTTGCCGCTTCGCTTGAGCGGAATATCGGCCTGTTATAGCGAATTTAAGGAAAATAACCCTGCCAGAATCCCTCTACCATTCATATTCGCGGATAAAAGCACAATTTCTCTTTTTCGGCTGTGGATCACAGGCGTTATTTTCAGTAGGTTATAGAAAGTTTGTTACTGTTTTATTTTCCGGGGCTTTTGTGAAAACAGAGGTAAAACGCCTCCGGGACGACTGACAAACCATCATCTAAATCCGATGGAAGGGAAAACTATGCGTATTGGTGTACCTAAAGAACGGTTGGCCAATGAAACCCGCGTTGCGGCGACACCGAAAACGGTCGAGCAATTGCTTAAATTGGGTTTCAGCGTTGCGGTTGAAAGCGGCGCGGGCAAGCTGGCAAGTTTTGATGACGATGCGTTTACTCTGGCAGGGGCAACGATAGTCGATAGCAGCAACGTCTGGCATTCCGACGTGATCCTGAAAGTGAACGCGCCGGACGATGAAGAGATCGCTCTGCTCAATCCTGGCACGACGCTGGTCAGCTTTATCTGGCCTGCGCAGAACCCTGCGCTGATGGAGAAGCTGGCGGCGCGCAACGTGACAGTGATGGCGATGGATTCCGTACCGCGTATTTCGCGCGCGCAGTCGCTGGATGCGCTCAGCTCAATGGCGAATATCGCGGGTTACCGTGCCATTGTTGAAGCCGCGCATGAGTTTGGCCGCTTCTTTACCGGGCAGATCACTGCGGCAGGGAAAGTTCCGCCAGCAAAAGTGATGGTTATCGGCGCGGGTGTGGCCGGTCTGGCCGCCATCGGCGCCGCAAATAGCCTTGGCGCGATTGTCCGTGCGTTCGACACCCGTCCGGAAGTGAAGGAGCAGGTGCAAAGTATGGGCGCCGAATTCCTCGAACTCGATTTCGAAGAGGAAGCCGGCAGCGGCGACGGCTATGCAAAAGTGATGTCCGAAGCCTTTATCAAGGCGGAGATGGAACTGTTTGCCGCGCAGGCGAAAGATGTCGATATCATTGTCACCACTGCGCTTATCCCTGGTAAACCGGCACCGAAGCTGATTACCCGTGACATGGTCGATTCCATGAAGCCGGGCAGCGTGATCGTCGATCTGGCGGCGCAAAACGGCGGTAACTGCGAATACACCGTGCCGAATGAAATCAACACTACGGCCAACGGCGTAAAAGTGATTGGTTATACCGATCTGCCAGGCCGCTTGCCGACGCAGTCTTCCCAGCTTTACGGCACCAACCTGGTTAACCTGCTGAAACTGCTGTGCGTGGAAAAAGACGGCAACGTAGTGGTTAACTTTGATGATGTCGTGGTGCGCGGTGTGACCGTGGTTCGCGACGGCGAAATCACCTGGCCGGCCCCGCCGATTCAGGTTTCCGCGCAGCCGCAGGCAGCCCCAAAAGCGACAGTAGCGCCGAAAGAAGAGGCCAAACCGGCCTCGCCGTGGCGTAAATATGCGCTGATGGCGCTGGCGATCATTCTGTTTGGCTGGCTGGCGGATGTCGCGCCGAAAGAGTTCCTTGGCCACTTTACCGTCTTCGCGCTTTCTTGCGTGGTGGGTTATTACGTGGTGTGGAACGTGTCGCACGCGCTGCATACGCCGCTAATGTCGGTAACCAACGCGATTTCCGGCATTATTGTCGTCGGTGCGCTGTTGCAGATCGGCCATGGTGGCTGGGTCAGCTTCTTAAGTTTTATTGCGGTACTGATTGCCAGCATTAATATTTTTGGTGGTTTCACCGTCACTCAGCGCATGCTGAAAATGTTCCGGAAGAACTAAGGGGTAACATATGTCTGGAGGATTAGTTACTGCTGCATACATTGTTGCCGCGATCCTGTTTATTTTCAGCCTGGCGGGGCTTTCTAA
Organism: Kosakonia radicincitans DSM 16656; assembly: GCF_000280495.2. Taxonomy (NCBI): domain Bacteria; kingdom Pseudomonadati; phylum Pseudomonadota; class Gammaproteobacteria; order Enterobacterales; family Enterobacteriaceae; genus Kosakonia; species Kosakonia radicincitans. Next base: position 3,073,070 of record NZ_CP018016.1, on the reverse strand, counting down.
GCACGAAACCTCCCAGCAGGGCAATAACTTCGGTATCGCCGGGATGGCGATTGCGCTGATCGCCACCATCTTTGGCCCGGATACCGGCAACGTTGCCTGGATTCTGGTGGCCATGATCATCGGCGGCGCGATCGGTATTCGCCTGGCGAAGAAAGTAGAAATGACTGAGATGCCGGAGCTGGTCGCAGTGCTGCACAGCTTCGTTGGTCTGGCGGCGGTGCTGGTCGGCTTTAACAGCTACCTGTATCACGATGCGGGCCTGGAACCGGTGCTGGTAAATATTCACCTGACCGAAGTGTTCCTCGGTATCTTTATTGGTGCGGTGACCTTTACCGGTTCCATCGTGGCGTTCGGCAAGCTGCGCGGTAAGATCTCTTCTAAACCGCTGATGCTGCCGCATCGTCACAAAATGAACCTTGCTGCGCTGGTTGTCTCTTTTGTTCTGCTGCTGGTGTTTGTCCGTACCGACAGCGTCGGCCTGCAAGTTCTGGCACTGCTGCTGATGACTATCATCGCGCTGGTGTTCGGCTGGCATCTGGTGGCGTCCATTGGCGGCGCGGATATGCCGGTGGTGGTTTCCATGCTGAACTCCTACTCCGGTTGGGCAGCAGCGGCGGCGGGCTTTATGCTCAGCAACGACCTGCTGATCGTGACCGGTGCGCTGGTCGGTTCGTCGGGTGCGATCCTCTCTTACATTATGTGTAAGGCGATGAACCGCTCCTTTATCAGCGTGATTGCCGGTGGTTTTGGTACCGACGGTTCTTCATCCGGCGGCGATGAAGAAGTGGGCGAGCACCGCGAAATTAACGCGGAAGAGACTGCCGAGCTGCTGAAAAATTCGCACTCGGTAATCATCACCCCGGGCTATGGTATGGCGGTGGCGCAGGCGCAGTATCCGGTGGCGGAAATCACCGAAAAACTACGCGCGCGCGGCGTGAAAGTGCGCTTTGGTATTCACCCGGTCGCCGGTCGCCTGCCGGGCCATATGAACGTGCTGCTGGCGGAAGCGAAAGTGCCGTACGACATCGTGCTGGAAATGGATGAGATCAACGATGATTTCGCCGATACCGATACGGTGCTGGTGATCGGCGCGAACGATACCGTTAACCCGGCGGCTCAGGACGATCCGAAGAGCCCCATCGCCGGGATGCCGGTGCTGGAAGTGTGGAAAGCGCAGAACGTGATTGTCTTCAAACGTTCGATGAACACCGGCTATGCTGGCGTACAGAACCCGCTGTTCTTCAAAGAGAATACGCAGATGCTGTTTGGCGATGCCAAAGCCAGCGTCGATGCTATCCTCAAAGCGCTGTAAGTTATACCGCTTATACATACCGCTCTTTGGAGCGGTATTTTTTTGCCCGTAACCAGCATGAGCAGAGCGACTATACTTCTTTCTTCATGTTTTTATGTGGAGGAAGGATGACGTTTTTGCCTCATTTTGACTTTATATCCTTATTGATGTCGCCCGCATTCTGGGCAGGTCTGGCGACAGTGGTGGTGGTCACGCTGGTGGTCTACTGGCTGTTTACTCGCTTACTGAAGATGGTGATGAAAGGAGCGCATAACTGGAGCGAGAAACAGCGTGGCGTTGGCAAAATGCAGCATGTGCTGGTCGATATGCTCAGCCGTACCAGTCAATTCCTGCTCTTTATTGCTGCATTACTTTTCAGTCTGCGTTTCATCGATCTTCCCGACCGCCTGTTTAATACCCTCGGACACGCCTGGTTTTTAGTGCTGGCGATTCAGATTGCCATCTGGTTCGATCAGGGCGTGGTGTCGTGGATGCGTCATTTGATGTATACGCCTGGTGCAAGCCGAAATCCGGTGACTATGGTTATTGCCGGTCTGTTGCTGCGCATGATGCTATGGACCATCATGCTGTTGTCGATTCTGGCAAACGCGGGCGTCAATATCACCGCGCTGGTTGCCAGCCTTGGTGTGGGCGGTATTGCGATTGCACTGGCTGTGCAGACCATCCTCAGCGATGTCTTTGCCTCGCTCTCCATTGGCTTCGATAAGCCCTTCGAAATTGGCGATTTCGTGGTGTTTAACGATGTTGCCGGCACCATTGAGCATATTGGTCTTAAAACCACGCGTATTCGCAGCCTGAGCGGCGAGCAAATCGTCTGCGGCAATGCGATTTTGCTGCAACAAACGCTGCATAACTATAAGCGCATGCAGACGCGGCGTATCGTTTTCACCTTCGGTCTGGCCGTCAGTACGCCGCCGGACAAATTGCGGAAAGTGAGTGAAATGGTGCAGGCCATCATTACCGACGTGGGTGAAACGAAGTTTGACCGCGCACATTTTCAGGGATTCGCTGCCGACAGGCTGAATGTTGAAGTCGTGCATATCGTCAACACGGCGGATTACAACAAGTACATGGATATTCAGCAGGAAATTAATATCCGCATTATGGAAAAGCTGGCAGAAGAGGGGATCGCGCTGGCGCTGCCGTGCGTGGTAGTAAAAGGTGGGCTGGCGGTAGAAAACCCGGCGGCTGAGCAGCGCGGTGAACCGGCAGTATAAAAAATCCGCCTTGCTGAAGTGAACCCCGAAAGCTGGATACTCCAACAAATGGGGTTCACTTCATGGCGGGTTTTTATTTAATCGTCTTCGTCGTCCAGTTCGATCGGGCTTTGATAATCATCCGGTTTGATGACCAACAGGTCGCAGCGCAGATGATCGATTACCTGTTCGGCCGTATTACCGAGGAATGCCGCAGAAATCCCGGTTCGCCCGATGGTACCCAGCACTACAATCCCGGCCTGTAAGTGCTCGGCCAGATCCGGGATCACCTCTTCCGGTAACCCTTTCTCTACATGCGTCAATTTTTCATCAATACCGAATTTCTGCCGCAGCGCTTTCATTGCCAGCAGATGCTGACCACGAATAGCGTCGTTGTACACGCTGGGATCGAATTCCGGCAGTTCGATGGCGATATTGATTGGCGTAACAGGATAAGCGCCGACAAGATGCACTTCGGTATGGTTGACCTGTTCGGCCAAATGCAACGTCTCTTTGACCAGCTTTTCGTTCAGCGAATTGTGGTACAGCTCTTCACTGGCGAGATTGACCGCCACCACGGCGCGGCCACCTTCCGGCCAGGGCTGATCTTTGACCATCCATACCGGGCAAGGGCATTTGCGCAACAAATGCCAGTCCGTTGGGGTGAAAATGACTGATTCCAGCCGATCGTGCTGGTGGGTCATTTTCAGCAATAAATCATGACCGCCGGAAATCACTTCCTGGATGATGGCCTCGAAGGGACGATTATGCCAGACCACTTTGATCTCAATCGGCACGCCCGCATCGATGTAAAATTTCGCCTGCTCGCGGATCCACGCGGTACGCTGGCTGATAACGCCTTGCCGCATAGCGGTGCGTTCATCGGGGGACAGAAGGGTGGTCATTTCGTAAGAGAAATCATAGATTGGCAAAAAGGCTTTAATGCGGCCACCAATCCGTTGATGCAAATACACAGCACGCCGTAATGCTGGTTGATCGTCCTGGTTAGGATCGATGGCGACCAACATGTTTTGATACTTAGCCATACAGGGTCTCCTTACATCTGTCACCACAGTCTGTAAATAAAAGATAACCTATAAGCACTGAATGAAACAGGGAAAACCTTTTGCCAGATCAATAAATCACGAAAATTACACAGTCCGGCAAAAGGTCTGAAGGCAGGAGAAAAAACTCAGGCGACGTTGCGCGTATGGCCAGCCAGCTGCGCCAGCATATCGCTGTTTTCAATGGTGATATATTTACCTTTCACCGCCAGCATTCCGCTCTTCTGGAAACGACCGAGCAGGCGGCTAATGGTTTCTACCGTCAGCCCCAGATAGTTACCAATATCGCCACGGGTCATGGTCAGACGGAACTCGCGCGGTGAGAAGCCACGCTGGGCAAAACGACGTGAGAGATTGTAGATAAACGCCGCCAGACGCTCTTCGGCATTTTTCTTCGACAGCAGCAGGATCATATCCTGATCGCCTTTGATCTCGCCGCTCATCAGACGCATCATCTGCTGACGCAGGTTCGGCATTTTGCCGGAGAGATCGTCCAGCGTCTCAAACGGGATTTCGCAGACCATCGAGGTTTCCAGCGCCTGTGCGAAGCTGGGATGATGAGCGGTACCAATCGCGTCGAAGCCGACCAGATCGCCCGCCAGATGGAACCCGGTGATCTGCTCGTCGCCCTGTTCGGTAATGGTGTAGCTCTTAATCGTACCGGAACGAATAGCGTACAGCGATTTCAGTTCATCCCCTGCTTTAAACAGCGTCTGACCTTTCTGGATGGGCTTTTTACGCTCAATAATGTTGTCGAGCTGATCCAGCTCGTGCTCATTGAGAGTAAAAGGGATACAAAGCTGGCTAATGCTGCAATCCTGGCAATGGATTGCACATCCGCCTGACTGAATGCGTCGTATAATTCGCTTTTCCGGGATCATAGGTCTGCTCAAGCCGTAATTGATATTTGTCAATTTTAACATCTTTTTCTTGAGCACGTAAGTCTGGTAAAACGTCAATTCACGATTATTAAAACAGGCGGGCGAGCTTCAACGAAATGAATCTACATCATCTCGTTGAAATTCCTTCACTTCGTTAAGGTTTTTATCGCAATACGTCCTGATAAAAAGCCTTTTTATGCGCTTTTTCTCACAATAGCAGGTAGCCTTCATGGCGTAACAGCCACTCTTTGCGCTGTACGCCGCCCGCATAGCCGGTCAGGGTGCCATTGCTGCCGATGACGCGGTGACAGGGTACGACAATACTGACCGGGTTTGAACCATTGGCGGCTCCCACAGCCCGCGCCGCCGTTGCGCGTCCCAGCGTTTTTGCCAATTGGCCATAATGCACCACCTGGCCACACGGGATCGTGCGCAGCGCTTGCCATACTTCACGCTGAAAAGGGGTGCCAGCGGTCGCTGTGGGGAGGGTGTCGATAACAGCCAGATCGCCATCAAAGTAGTCCTGCAGTTTCTGGCTCAATCCGCCAGGATCTGTTGCGGCGATGCGTTGATAGCCTTCACTGCGATAATGAATATCCAGTAGCTTATTCATACGATCGCTGTGCTCTTCCCACTCCACGGCGCGCAGATGAAAACTTTCGTCGCACACTATCCATAGCGGGCCAAGCGGGGTGGATATTTTGTCCTCAAGTAACGTTAACATCTGGCGTCCTTAACCGCGGCAAAGTTCGCCAATCCTAGCAGACGACTTGCTGTGCCACCATACCCCAAAAGTACGTTTATTCCACTATGTCAAGGCGAGGAACAGAATAATAAACAGACAATGTGTCGTTATCTAATAGATCATATATTATCTATTCCCGCTGATAAAAAAATAGAGCCTGCCGACATCCGTCAGGCTCTACAGTACACACAATGACGCTTCCTTTCGTTATTTCCTGCAGTGTCCTCCGTGTGCGGTAAATATAGTTATAGCGATGCGCGTAAATATTTCCAGTAAGAAATGGTGATTGATTTCACGATAATTTAACTAAAATTCAGGTCGCCAGTGCGATAATAATTTTAGTTAAGTTAAATTTGTACTCACAAATTTATTATGGTTTTTGGCTGCAATTAAACAGGCGAGAACATTAACTGTTTGTCCGACTTAAGGTAAATCCTCGAGAGCCATTGTAGGGGCGGGGTACGCCCGTTATAGTACATGAGCAGAAGTTGATGGAGGAGTGCCTGATGAACCCTGACGACAAATCGCTTTTTCTTGACGCCATGGAGGACGTTCAGCCCCTGAAGCGCTGTGCAGATGTACACTGGCAGCGAACACCTAATCCTCGCGCGCAGCAGCGTATCGATACCCTGCAGCTCGATAATTTTCTCACCACCGGTTTTCTTGACATTATCCCTCTTGGTACGCCACTGGAGTTTAAACGCGAAGGGTTGCAGAACGGCGTGCTGGATAAGCTGCGGCAGGGGAAATACAGCCAGCAGGCAAGCCTTAATCTGCTACGCCAGCCGGTTGAGCAATGCCGCCAGATGCTGTTCCGCTTTATGCACCAGGCGCGGCTTGATGGTCTGCGTAATGTGCTCATCATTCACGGCAAAGGGCGGGAAGATGGCTCGCATCCGAATATTGTGCGCAGTTATCTGGCGCGCTGGCTGACCGAGTTTGATGATGTTCAGGCCTTTTGTGCGGCGCTGCCGCATCATGGTGGCAACGGTGCTTGCTACGTGGCGTTGCGTAAGTCGGAGCAGGCAAAGCAGGAAAACTGGGAGCGCCACGCCAAACGCAGCCGCTGATGGTCTGGCGTGATTTTCGTGTTGCCTTTCACTGGCGGGTTTCTGCATGGAACCCGCTGTTTAATATAAGTGACTAATATCCGTCATTTTTGCCTGCGCTGGCGAATACTCCGACGGCCTGAGTTTTATCCGCTGTCTGGCGATATTTTCGGCCTGCTGATGACCGCCCATAAAATCTCTGGCGTTTCGGCCTTCAGTGATCCCGTAACGTCGTTTGTAGTAAAAGTTAAACGTTTGGGGAATCACACCGGAATAATACTGGGCTGAATATTCAGCGGTGCCGCCCCGGGCTTTTATAAAATTAACAATGGTATTGCCAATATCGCTACTGGGTGAAGAACAGCGCAGGTAGCTCTGCTTTCCGTCGCCACCAAAAACCATACCGTGCAGGCTTTTCATACTGATCCCTTTCCGCTCCAGCGCGCATTGAATATCTTCCAGGTTCTGTTGTAGCGCCAGAGCCGTATCAAAATGCGCGCATAGCAAGTAATCGTGCTGATCGGATAATGCATACAACCCCAAACAACTTTGTACCGCTGGCATAGAAAGGTCTAAACCTTCGCGTTTAAAAATACCATATTGTCCTTGAAATACGACAACTCTCATCTCAGTAGCTCCATTACGTAGTGAATGTTATTTTCAGATCGGGAAACCTGTTTAATAATACAAAGAGAATGATTTTTGTCTCTTAATAAGAATAATATTTATCTCTTTTTGATCTTAAATAAATAGATTGAAAGAACGCCTGTATAAATATATCGACAGCGTTTTTATTTGACGATCGGTAAATCAACGTAGCGTGTTGTATAACCCGGCGATAGCATCTCTCGCTTCATGGCCCAGCTTTTTTGAATGCCCTGACCGGCAAACCAGACGGTGCCTCGTGGGAATAGTCAGCCGGCCGCTGGCCTGCGGGTTATAGAAGGTTTTATTTTCGTCATGTGGGCTGGCGCGTATAAAAACGCTTATTACGCAGCAACGTTTTCTTCCAGCCTGGAGTTTCTCCGCCGCACGCTCCGCATAGGCGCACCCTGCCTGATACATATCGCTATATTGAGTGATGCGGTGACCAAATGAGCGGCTACAGATGATCTGCTGAACTCATCGCGACCTGCTCCACGCTTTAATCGTGAGCGTCAGCACACTGTGTGACGATTTATCCTCCCGGCCTCAAAAAAACAATAAAAACGTATCCATGATCAAAAAACATCCTCTGCCGGTAGTTTTACAGTGAGATTATTCTTAAGCATATAGGATATTTCATATGTTTTTTTCTTCAGACAGGGAAGAGCAGGGTGAAACACTTCCTCCCTCTTTATCGGCCTTACCCGTGTCCTTCTCTCGTGAAGAATGGATAGCAACAGGGATCTGTCTCCGCGACTTTTTTGCTTTCCCGCAATCAGGCTCACTGGCTGAAATCAGTAACAGACTCCAGGATTTATGCCTGCGCCATCCGGGGTTACCCGCTATCCCTTCCTCCGGGGACTGGCTTGAAGTCGAATACGATTTTAACCGGCTATTTGTAGGTCCCATGGCTTTGTTGGCTCCGCCTTATGCTTCCGTATATCTGCATACAGAGCCGCAAGTGATGGGAAAAAGTACGCTCGAAATACGCAAGTGTTATCACGAACTGGGTTTCGAAGTTTCACTAGAAAATCAATTTCCCGATGATTCAATCAGTTATGAAATTGAGGCCTGTTTGCTACTGGTATCGTTACCTGAACTGACGCCAGAACAGAGAGAAGTACTGAACTGGCTGACGCATCAGCACCTGAGTAAATGGTTGCCGGACTTTATTACCCGTATCAAAGCCCATGTATCAACGCCGCTGATTGACTCAGTTGCTGACGTACTTTCGCTTTGGTTTTTCGATTTACAGCGGAGAATTCTCCATGACTGACACACCTGATTCCCCCGCCAGGCGGCGCTTTATCAAAAATCTTGCCCTCGCAGGCGTTGCTACCAGCCTGCCAGGCGGGCTGTTGACCCCTCGCCGGGCTGCAGCACAGCCCCCGATACCTTACAATCCTGATAACTACACCCTTTATCGAAATTCCTGTCCCCGCAATTGCTATGACACCTGCAGCCTGAGAACTCACGTTAAGGACGGTGTCATCCACTATATTGACGGAGCAAAAGAGTCGACTTTCACGCATGGTCAACCCTGTATAAAAGGTTTGACCTATCCCCGCCGGGTCTACAGTCCTGACCGGATTAAATACCCGATGATTCAGGATGGCCGGGGTTCCGGTAAATGGCGTCGCATCTCCTGGGAAGACGCAATGGAACGCATTGCCAGCAAAATTCTGGAGATTAAAAAGAAAGATGGCTCGCTTCTGGGACTGGGCCTCACGAAATATTCAGGTAATTTGGGCATTCTTAATTACGGTGTTGAAGGCATGATGTCCTCGCTGGGTTACACCACCCGTTTTGTCGGCACTCCCTGCTGGCCTGCAGGAATTGATGCCCAGAGCTATGACATGGGGGATATGTGGTGTAACGATCCCGAAGATATGGTCAAGTCCCGGTACATCATTATCTGGGGCGCTAACCCTGCCTGGTGTTCCATGCACAGCATGAAATACATCTATCAGGCGCGCGAGCGTGGCGCCAGAGTGGTTGTCATTGATCCCCTCCTGACGCAGACAGCAGCCAAAGCCGATTTGTACTTACGGATAAAACCAGCCTCCGATGGCGCGCTGGCGCTGGGTATGGCTCGCCACTTATTAGACAACGGTCTGGTGGATAAAGACTTTACTACCCAGTATGCCGTCGGTTTTTCTGATTTTGCACAGTATTTAGAGGAAAACATCACCCTGGAGTGGGCAGCGGAGCAGTGCGGCCTTCCTGCCGACACCATTCGTCAGCTTGCAGAAGATTTTGCTGCAGTAAAACCAGCGACTATCTGGATCGGTTACGGTATGCAACGCCATATCAATGGTGGCGCAAATGTGCGTGCCATTGATGCGCTGGTCGCCATGACGGGGAATATCGGTCTGGAAGGGGGAGGCGCACGTTATGGTCACCTTTATACCTGGGGATTCAATTATCACGCCATGCTGCAAAAACAACCTGAGGGATCGGTTGGGTTTAGCGGACAGAAAGGACCAAAAGGGGAGTTTGATTTTGCGGCAAAAACGGAAGCCAGTTATACCGACCGCAGCGTGAATATAAACAAAACCGCGCAGGCCATACTGGACACGAATGATCCGCCCATTCGTATGTTGTGGGTGGCGTGTAAGAACCCGCTATCACAGGATTTTGATCATAATAAAATGCTCAAGGCTTTCAAAAAGCTGGAGATGGTGGTGTGCGTGGACCATTTTTTCAATAAAACCGTGGAGCAGGCCGATATTGTTTTACCTGCCACAACCCAAATGGAGGAGTGGAATGTCTCGGTATCGTACTGGCATTACTGGTTAACCATTAACCAGCCGGCGATTAAACCAATGTATGAGTCGAAATCGGATATTGAGATAGCGGCGGCACTCTCCCGAACCATGAATCGCTTGTCTCCTGGCTCCTGTACATTCCCACAGGAGATTGACGGTAAAGAATGGGTGGCGAAAGAATTTAACGATGGGATCTACAAACTGTTTGGCATCTCATCCTGGGAAGAGCTGCTCAATGGCCCTGTCAAAGCTAAACTGCCACATCCTGCGGCCTGGCACGACTTCAAGTTCAAAACACCATCCGGTAAATACGAATTTGCTTCGGCGCTGAGTCAGGAGAACGGCCACTCACGCTTACCTGAATATAAACCGGGCAGGGCGAAAACCCATCCATTCCAGCTTTTTACTCCGCATGCATTATTTGGCATCCATTCACAGTTCATTAATCTGGACTGGATGAAGGTGTTTTACCCGGAACCATTTGTTTACCTCCATCCCGCAGCGGCACAACTCAAAGGTATCAAGGAACTGGACTGGGTTCGTGTCTTTAATGGCATTGGTGACGTGACTGTCAGGGCCAGACTCACCACGAACGTACCGAAAGATATGCTGGTGATGTATGAGGCCTGGTTCCCGAAAAAGAGTTTTAACGTTCAGAATGTGGTCGATGATACCTCATCAGACATGGGGCAAATGAAAACCGGTTCACCGGGTTCCGCCATCCATTGTCAGTTTGCTGATATAGAGTTAACAAAAATGCCAGCACAGGATAAATCGATACAAGGAGCAAAAGCATGAGACGTGCATTCCTGGTCGATAGTGAAAAATGTATCGGGTGCCGTGGCTGTGCCATGGCCTGTAAAAGTTTTAATCAACTGGAGCCTGATCTTTTCTGGCGCTATGTCTACCCGCTGGGGAATTCCATCTATCCGCACGAAGAAAGGGCTTTCTACTCACTGGCATGTAACCACTGTGAGCATCCCGCCTGTCTGGATGCGTGCCCGGTTGAGGCCTATACCCTGCGCGAAGATGGTATCGTCGTACATGACCCTGCTCGCTGTATAGGCTGTAAAAACTGCCTGCGCAGTTGTCCTTATGGTGCCCCCAGATTTAACGAAGTCACTCATAAGGCTGAAAAATGCAGTATGTGTTATGAACGGTTAGATGCAGGTTTACAAACAGCCTGCATTGATGCTTGCCCTGTCGGTGCATTAACCATGATAGATCTGGATGGACAGGGTGCCCCCGGAAATGCCATACAGTATCCCCCCGGATACCCTGTTATGCCATCCCTGAACCCCGGGACCCGCTTCATTATGCCCCGCACACCGCATCAGGCTGGAGAATAATCATGGAACACTATGAGTTACCACTGGTTTTCTTTACATCGCTGAGCCAGACGTCTGTCGGAATGGCCCTGTTTCTTGCCTGGCGGCGCATTTATAACCGTGATATACCGCAGCGCAGGTCATGGTTTATCACGGGCGTGGTCCTGGGCATATCCCTGATTGGAGCAACCTTCCATCTGGCCGATCCGTTCCATGGCTATAATGCTTTTATTAACTTAAGACATTCATGGCTGAGCAGAGAAATTCTGGCAGCAAGCCTTTTTGCCGTCACGATTGCGCTGGCACTGTTCACCGATGGAAAAGTCGTGACCGTGATTGCAGCGGCAGTGATGGGGATCGTTCTGATTGCAGTGCAGGGACTGACATATGCAGCACCCGCAATGATCGCCATCAATAACGGGCTGCCGATGATTCTCTACCTGTTAACGGCATGGGTAATGGGGGCGGCAATGCTCCCATTGCTGGATAAGTCTCCGGCACTTTCCCCCTTACGCCAGGGGCTGGTGTTGCTGATTCTGGCCATGGTTATCGCACCGGTTATCTGGCGCAGCGGTGGAACGATTGCACGTATGACCGCAGAACAATGGAGCTCATCTCCTTTTTTCTGGTCCGGCTTAATCTGTTTCGCGCTAACACTCGTCTTGTCCTGTCAGCGCCAGAAAGCGTCAGTTTCCATTGCAACGGTTATCATTGCACTTTCAGGTATTATCCTGAGTCGACTGACATTCTTTGGTGATACGGTGAGCACAATTATTAATATAGGTCAGCCGTACTGATCCCACATCAACCGGCTTTCTGAATTTATACCGGTCATATTTGTGAAAAAGCCCCCGCATTGCTGCAGGGGCTTATACATATGATGCCGGGTGCCTCCCGGTAAGCCTTTGGGTAACCCCCCATGGCTCGCTGCTTCAGTCGTGCATGATGAACATTCCAGCAAAAGTGTCATCAGGTTAATTAGCCCCGCCGCTTAGGAGGATTCACCATAAAAGGCAAGATAGCATGAAGGGGATTAGAGCGATATCGACAATTTGTCAGTACACAAAGAGTCATTTTCACTTCTCAGGGTAAACGCTTATAAAATTTTGAATGTGTTATAAAAAAAAGCCTGCAGTTAGCAGGCGATAAAGGGTTTTTACTCATTTTTTTAGTTGTATCTGTTGAATAGGGTAAGTGATCGTGCGCAATTAAATGTGAAGCAGAGAACTTAATGAAATGCTATAAATATTTCCTGGCAGCATCAAGTATCTCCTGAGAACTCAATTCCCTGTCAGAAGCCACGTGAACAACACCATGATCTCCGGTCAAAGAAGGAAAACCTGCTGACATAATCCGAAGATGAGTTTCTTCACCGTTTGGATATTCCTGCTTAATAGAGGATATACCTTCAAGAACGGTCATGACCTTACAGGATTCAGCATTAAAAAACACAAGGACTTTTATCATCTGTTGGTTTTTTCCATAAGGCAATCTCTTCGATACAGGAAATAATTTTTTGTGATCTACCTGCGCGGACTATGTGATATTTACAAAAGTCTGGCAATTTTCTTCTTTTTTAAATTTTGAAGGCTAAAGAAAATTAAAACAGGGTAGAATCAAGGACGTGATGCTTTCGGAGGCTGCCTGACCTCTTACGCACTTTATTATTTAACAAGCAGTTAGCTTCTGCTTTTAGACTTTTCATGCAGCAGACCTGCACTTCATCACATCGGTCAGCACACTCATAGATGTGCAAAAATATGCTGACCTGATATTAAGAATAAACGGCCTTTCGCTAAATTAATTTATGGATCTGTCTACTCAGGAATAATCCTTCATCGTTGTCGCAGACCCACAAAGATTTATTTATCGCAAAGTATTACGTTTGCCGCAGCAGGACCTTTGTCTCCACTGTGTATTGCGAATTCAACTTTCTGCCCTTCAAATAAGGTTTTAAAGTTGTCTCCGTTAAGCGCTGAAAAATGAACAAAGATATCTTTGCTCCCATCAAGAGGAGAGATGAAGCCAAAACCTTTGTCTTCATTAAACCATTTTACAAGGCCTTTAATTCTTGAGGTCATACTGATTCCCGTCACAAATTATAGTATTGATAGTAAACGTATAGTATTAAACGTATGGACTCAAAAGAGGGGATATCAGCGATAACGCCTGGTAATGAGGACTGCCCGGAAAATGTTTAACGTTCGTTTGTACATCGAACTGATGGGATTCATTAAGGCACGGGAAGTCATAATTAGCAAATTATATTTTAGCCATCCAGAGGTCCTGCAAGGAAAATTAAAAGTGGCAATATAATTTTTTCAGGGTATAGTCTTTGCGTGTTTTCAATAAGGAATTGACTTGTCCCATAAAATGACAGGAATTGTCAAAAGTTTTGACATTCTCAGCGGTAAAGGTTTCATCACCCCTTCAGATGGCAGAAAAGATGTTCTGCTTCATATTTCAGCCGTTAATTCACGCGAATCGGAATTACCCATTCCAGGAAGCCGTATTGAATTTTGTCGGATTCACGGTCCCAGGGGGCCTGTGGCTGCGAACATCTATCTTTCCTGAATTTCAGTGCACCAAAATAAATAGATTAAAACTTAACCAAGTGTGATACGGTGAGGCTCATTCATTGAAAGGTTAATGATTATGTCCATTATCGATTACGCAATGAAACTCTTCAGCGGTGCTTCTACCGCCACTGCCGCTTGCCCTGTTTGTGGCTTGAAATCAGCTCAACCGGTGTCAAAAATCCGTCGCAATCAGGCCATGATGTGCCCAGGGTGTAAAGCCCTGTTTATCTCCCGACGCTAGTCCGACCGAAAAACCTCAGACAGAGCCCACATTTTATACCTAAGTTAAATTCCAGCAGCTGTTAAATCCCTGATGCCTTACGCCCATCCTGAGAGAACGTTTCTGAACTGATTTCGCAACTGCTCCTGCGCGCTAACGTCGCATCAGAGCAACGCTATGAAAATGAACCCCAGAGCGTGGTTTAACCACTCCCGTATTCCTACGAATGACGCAGAAAACATGACGTTTTCTGCGAACGATCCTGACGGTGAAAGCAATCCGCGGTCAGAGCTCTTTTCGACTGCCCAGATGGAACGCTACGGTCAGAAACTGGCGCGCACACATAAATTATCGCCGGATAAACTTCCTTATTACCTGCTGAAAAGGCTCGCCGACAATGAGATCGTCATCACGCAAAACTGCTATGAGCTTAACGCGGGTAAAAAGACGAGTATCATGCCCGCCGGGGAATGGTTGCTGGACAATTATTATCTGATTGAGGAGCAAATCCGCACTGTCCGTCAGCACTTGCCGAAAAGCTTTGGCAAAGGTCTCCCGTCGCTGATGTCACCACTGAATTGTCCGCGAATTTACAATATTGCATCAGAGGCCATTGCTCACGGTGATGGCCGCTGGGATACCGCCAGTCTGACCAGCTACCTCACCGCCTATCAACAGGTGGCACCGCTGACATTAGGTGAAGTCTGGGCCTTGCCGGGGATGCTGCGCCTGGCGCTGATTGAAAATCTTCGTCGTATCAGCATGGAAGTGATAAAAGCTCAGCAGGACAGAAACCTGGCCGATACGTGGATAACAAGGATTTTCGAATGTGCAGAGAACGAGCCTGGTGATTTAATCATGGTGGTGGCCGATATGGCGCGCTCTCGTCCTCCGTTAACCAGTGCGTTTGTCGCAGAGCTGGTGCGGCGCCTGCAGGGACATGGCAACGCGCTGTCGTTACCTCTTACCTGGGTTGATCAGTGCCTCCGGGAACAGGGAGTCACCACCGACATTCTCATACATAGCTTCAATCAACAGCTTGCCGCCAGCCAGCTATCCGTCAGTAACAGCATCGCGGGTCTGCGATTACTGAGCGAAACGGACTGGGCTGATTTCGCCGAAACGATCAGTGTCGTCGAACAGGCATTACGCAATGATCCTGCCGGTATCTATCCCCGGATGCACTTTAATACCCGGGATCATTACCGCCACGTTGTTGAGATCCTTGCCAGAGACAGTGGTCTCAGTGAGCCTGAGGTTGCGGGCAGGGTGCTGGCGCTTTCGGGGGAGAGTGCTCCCGACACACAGGAACATCACGTTGGCTATTATCTGGCGGGCGAAGGTCGACAGCAGCTGGAGATTCATCTGTTGGCTGACACCTCCAGGCTCATACGTTTGCGGCACAGTTTCAACAGAATAACTCTGTTGTCCTGGCTTGGAAGCCTGGCGTTGTTGACAACAGCAACGACAGCGGCAGTTTTGCACGAAACTGCTCTGCAGGGCGCAGACTGGCTGTTGATCGCGGTGGCATTGCCTCTGATTATCGCTTTAACTCAGTTAATGAGTGATTTGCTCAGTGACGCAACCACCCGTTTTCGCGTTCCTTATCCATTGCCAGGGATGGATTTTTCAACCGGCATTCCTGCTGACAGCGCAACCATGATTGCTATTCCCTGCATGCTGACCAGCCACGATAGTTTCAGCAAGCTCCTCACCAGCCTTGAAGTCTGCTGGCTGGGGAATCAAAACGAAAATCTCAGGTTCGCTCTGCTCACCGATTTCGCTGATTCTGAGAATGAACCCTCGCCGGAAAATAACGCCCTGCTCAGACAGGCTATCGCCGATATGCAGGCGCTTAATCGCCGCTATCCCTCCAGCCGCCCACGTTTCTATCTGCTACACCGGGAACCTGAATGGAACCCCTCTGAAGGAACGTGGATGGGCTATGAACGCAAGCGGGGAAAACTGGCGTTGCTGAACAGCTGGTTGCGTCATCCGGGGACTCAATTCGTCAGTGTTGCGGATATACCAGCTCATCTTTTACCGGGTCACATTAAATACGTCATTACCCTGGACAGTGATACGGTGCTGCCGCGCGATACGGCACACAAGCTGGTCGCGACAATGGCGCATCCGCTGAATAAGCCAGAGTATGATCCGCTACGCCAGAGGGTCATTAAAGGATTCGGCATTCTGCAACCCGGCCTCGCGGAGGAGATACCACGCAACGGTCAGGGACGTTATGCCGCCATACGCAGTAACGTGCCCGGTAATAATCCTTATTCGATGATGTCTTCGGATATCTATCAGGATCTCTTTGGGGAAGGATCGTTCGTCGGTAAAGGGATTTATGATGTCGATATCTTTGTGCTGGCCACTGCCAACACTTGCCCGGAAAATCTGGTTCTCAGCCATGATTTACTTGAAGGGTGCTATGCACGATCGGGGCTACTGAGTGAGGTCTTACTTTACGAGCAGTACCCCAATAATTACCTTTCGGACGTCGCGCGTCGTTCACGCTGGATCCGGGGCGACTGGCAACTGCTTAACTGGCTGAAGCCACACGTCAGAAAAACTGATGGAACCCGGGATAAGAACCCGCTGTCCACACTTTCTTACTGGAAATTACTCGATAATTTGCGTCGCAGTCTGGTCGCACCTTCTTTACTGGTATTGCTGTTCTTCTCCCTGATTTGGGTACCCAATCCATTTTACTGGCTTGGCGTACTGGCACTGATATGGCTGTTACCTGCAATCCTCAGCATCGCCCACAACTTTCTGCATAAACCTCTGCGTCGTCGCCTGAAGCCGCATCTGTTACTGGTGGGGGCAGGCGCGCTGAAGCGTTTGTCAGGCATCGGCCTTAATTTTGCGGTACTGCCGCATGAAGCCGGATATTCGCTCAAGGCAATTGCCGTGACGCTATGGCGACTGGGGGTCAGCAGGCGTCACCTCAGCCAGTGGGTCAGTCACAGCCTGGACAGCAATCAGGACAAACCCTCTGTTGCGCGATTTTATCAGGCGATGTGGCTGAATGTTGCAGGTGGCGTGACGCTTATAATACTGACCGGACAATATGCGCCGCCACTGCTGGCGATTGCTTTGCCGATCGGTTTGTTATGGTGTCTGGCACCACTGCTGATGAGCTGGCTGAGTCGCCAGCCTGTGCGTAAGGTGTTTTCGCCAAATCAGGAACAAAAACAGTTGTTACGCCAGACAAGCCGTGAAATCTGGGCATTTTTTGAGACCTTTGCCACAGAAAAAGAAAACTGGCTTCCACCTGATAACTACCAGGAAATACCGCAACCGACGGTGGCCCATCGTACTTCTCCTACCAATATTGGCCTTTCCCTTATGGCTAACCTGACGGCCTGGGATTTTGGCTATCTGCCCGGCGGAGAGGTGCTCCGGCGCGTGTCACTCACCCTCGACACACTGGATAAAATGGAGCATTACCGGGGCCATCTCTATAACTGGTATGACACCCGTACGCTGGCCCCCCTCAGCCCACGCTATGTTTCAAGCGTCGACAGCGGAAACATGGCGGGGCATTTGTTGACACTGCGTGAAGGGCTGTCCGCCATGCGTCATCAGCCCGTTTTAAACATCCAACGGATACTGGCAGGAGTGAACGATACGCTGGATATTCTGGAAAAACAGTGGGGCCAGAACCCGCCTGATAGCCTGCGACTGCTGCGCAAACACTACCTGAGCGCGGTGTTGCTACCTCCGCAGGCGTTTTTCAGCGAGCTGAAAAAAATGCGCACCCAGTGCAACCATTTGACAACGCAATGTCATCAGGGGTCTCCTCTTCAGATGCGCTGGGCAGGGCACCTGGAGCATCAACTGGTACAGCTTTGCCATGAGTGGTCGCTGCTGCTTGGCTGGTTACCTGCTTCCTGGAACGAACAGCCGCTGCCGACTCTGAGCGAGCTTGCCCGTGCGACATTTACCGGTAAGGGAACACCTCCGGCGTCAGCGACGGAGCAGGCCCGGATGCGACTGAATATTATCACCGAGCTTGAACAGCGGCTGAATGAGCATGCCCGGATGGATTTCGCCTTTCTGTACAGCGAAACAACCAGTCTGCTCAGTGTCGGTTATAACTGTGACACGAATACACCTGATAAGAGCCATTATGATCTCCTGCCATCTGAAATCCGCCTGACCAGTTTTCTCGCCATTGCGACTAATCAGTTGCCTCTTAAAAGCTGGTACGCGCTGGGGCGGCTGTTTACCACGATTGATAATGAAACTGCCCTGATGTCATGGAGCGGGTCTATGTTTGAATACCTGATGCCGAATCTGGTGATGCCCACCTGGCCTGGCAGTCTGCTCGATGAGATGAGTCAGTCGGCGGTTATGCGCCAGATTCACTGGGGGAAAGAACGTGGGGTACCATGGGGCGTTTCAGAGTCTGGTTATCATGCTTTTGATGTTCAGCATAATTATCAATATCAGGCATTTGGCGTGCCGGGGCTCGGTCTGCGCAGGGGACTTGCCGATGACATGGTTGTCGCCCCGTACGCCACACTGCTGGCGCTGATAGTCTCACCACAGAGAGCCTGTGAGAATCTGTTCAGACTGCAAAAAAATGGTGCGCGTGGCGAATACGGTTTTTACGAAGCGCTGGACTATACCCCCTCACGCCTCGCAACCGGTCAGCTCTATGCGGTTGTGCAGTCATGGATGGCACATCACCAGGGCATGGCTTTTCAGGCGCTGGCCCATGTGCTGCTTGGTGCCCCCATGGCTGAGCGATTCATGTCCAGTACAGTTTTCCGGTCAGCGAGTCTGCTGTTACAGGAGCGCGTGCCGGATGCGGTCGATCTCTACAGCCCACGCCGTCATTTTGAATCTCATGAGGGCAGGGTCAAACCCGTTCGCTATGAACCCCGAATTTTCAATGGGGTGGACACACCCGCCCCGGATATTCAGTTGCTGTCCAACAGCCATTATCATCTGATGTTGACAGCGGGAGGGGGAGGTTACAGTCGCTGGAATAATATTGCTCTTACGCGCTGGCGCAGTGATACCACGCGCGATAACTGGGGAACATTCTGCTATATCCGCGATATGCAGACGGGCGACGTGTGGAGCAATACCTGGCAGCCGACAGGCAACGCCAGCGAACACGACGAGGAAGTGATCTTCACCGATGCGAGCGCTGAATTCAGACGAACCTTCGCTGGGCTCAGCGTCAAAACTCAGGTTGTGATCTCCCCTGAGGATGATATTGAGCTGCGACGGCTCACACTGATTCATCGTGGTCGCCAGCCCCGAGCCCTGGCGCTGACAACCTATGCCGAAGTGGTACTGGCGCCTGATGCCAGCGATCTGGCACACCCGGCATTCAGCAATTTGTTTATTCAGACTGAGCTGAATCCTGAGCGTGACGCTATTCTTTGCCACCGGCGCCCGCGCTCACCGGATGAACCGAGTCCTTGCCTGTTTCACATGATGGTGGTGCATGGCGATAACCGTCATAACGTCTCGTTTGAAACGGACAGGGCAAAATTTCTTGGTCGTGGCAGAACCTCTGCTGATGCCCTGGCAATAGAGGGCGGAGGGCCGCTCAGCAACACGTCGGGGCCAGTACTGGACCCTATACTGGCGATACGCAACACCATCATTCTGCAGCCGGGGCAGCCGGTCACGATTGATATCATTTATGGTATCAGCGATACCCGCCAGCAGAGTCTGGCGTTGCTGGAGAAATATCGCGATTACCCTATTGCCGATCGCGTCTTTGAACTGGCCTGGTCGCACAGTCTGGTGGTATTACGCCAGATGAACGCCAGTGAAGATGATGCCACTTTGTTTAATCGTCTCGCCAGCGCAGTGCTTTACCCTGTCCAGGAGCTGCGCGCCGAAGGTCAGGTGATCAGCCGTAACCGGCGTGGTCAGTCCGGTCTGTGGGGCTGGGCAATTTCAGGTGATCTGCCGATAGTGCTGCTTAGTATTACCAGTGAGGAAAGTATCGCCTCCGTTACCACACTGATTCAGGCACACCGGTACTGGAGACAGAAAGGACTGGATGTTGATTTGGTGATCCTGAATAACAGCCCCGGCGGCTACCAGCAGGGATTACAAAATAAGATTATGGATTTAATTTATGCCGGGTCTGAAGCCAGCCTGCTGGATAAAACGGGCGGGCTTTTCGTCCGTAACGGTGAGCACCTCTCCGCTGAGGATAAGTTGCTTTTGATGAGCGTGGCCTGTCTTTATCTTGATGACCGCGCAGGTGGAATTAATGAGCAGCTTAACCAGCGTATTCATACCCTGAAACCTCCGGTAAGAGCATTCGTTCCGCGTGCTGTGCGGGAGCGTAATCAACATACGGACTGGATCCCCGACATCAGTCAGTTAAGCCATTTCAATGGGTACGGTGGATTTTCGCAGGATGGTCGGGAGTACCAGATTGTCCTGCGGGAAAATGCGCTGACACCGGCACCCTGGTCAAATGTACTGGCAAATTCCCGTTTTGGCAGCGTGATTTCAGAGGCGGGACAGGCTTACACCTGGTATGAGAATGCGCATGAATACCGGTTAACACCATGGGAGAACGATCCGGTAAGCGATCGCAGCGGCGAGGCGTTTTATCTGCGCGATGAAGAGAGCGGTGAGTGTTGGTCACCGACGGCTTTGCCTGTTCGCGGACACGGTGATTATCTGACCCGCCATGGTTTTGGTTACAGTGTTTTTGCCCATCGTGAGAACGGTATAGACAGCGAGCTGACGGTTCTGGTTGCCGAAGAGGCGCCGGTAAAACTGGCGTTCCTGACGCTCAGTAACACTTCGGGACGAACACGAAAACTCTCTGTCACTGGCTATGTGGAGTGGACACTCGGTGGAGCCCGAACGCGCTCAGCACCTCACATTGTGACACAGGCAGCCAGTATCCCTAGCGGCTGCGGGGTGCTGGCGAACAATTTTTACGGTGATAACGGTGGCGGGCGTACTGCATTTTTTGCCGTCAGCGGTAATGATTGTTCACTGACAGGCGACCGTCGCGAGTTTATCGGCCGTAATGGTTCCCTGCACGATCCGTCTGCTATGAAACTGCGCAAACTTTCGGGTAAGACGGGGGCAGGGTTGGATCCCTGCGGGGCGGTACAATCGGCGGTCACATTAATTGATGGGGATCAGAGGACGTTTATTTTTATCCTCGGCGCAGATGAAAATCACGCACGTGCTCAGGAGACGCTTGCCCATTATATGAATGAGAATACGGTCCGCCAGGAGCTAAACCGGGTTCACAACCACTGGCACAATGTGCTCGATAAAATCGTGGTTAACACCCCCGACACTTCCGTAAATTTACTGGTTAATGGCTGGCTAATGTATCAGACAGTCGCCTGTCGTCTTATGGCCCGCAGTGGTTACTATCAGTCTGGCGGCGCATTTGGTTTTCGCGATCAGCTGCAGGATACACTGGCACTGAGTCATGCCGATCCGAACCGGATGCGTGAACAGATAATACTGTGTGCATCACGGCAATTTATCGAGGGAGATGTGCAACACTGGTGGCACCCTCCACATGGCAACGGTGTTCGTACCCGCTGTTCTGATGACTACCTGTGGCTTCCACTTGCCGTTTGCCACTATGTTGAAACGACGGGGGATAAGGATGCCCTGGAAATCCTCATCCCTTATCTGGAGGGACGTCCGCTTCAGCCTGGTGAGGAGTCTGTCTATGACACGCCGGTCATCAGCGGCACCGAAGAGACACTCTGGTTACACTGCGTCAAAGCGATTCAACATGGTCTGCGGTTCGGAGAGCATGGCCTGCCGCTGATGGGGGCAGGTGACTGGAATGACGGGATGAACCAGGTAGGTATCGAAGGCAAAGGTGAAAGCGTCTGGCTGGGCTTCTTCCTGTACGATATTTTGCAGCGGTTTGCAGCGCTGGCGGAGCGCAGGCAGGATGACACTGTCGCCTCGATGTGCCGTTCACAGGCCCTGCGCCTGCAAAACAATCTCGAAGCCCATGCCTGGGATGGCGAATGGTACCGGCGCGGGTACTTTGACGATGGTACGCCCCTGGGATCGAAAGCCTCGCAGGACTGCCGGATTGATGCGATTGCACAGAGCTGGTCTGTATTGTCCGGGGCCGCAAGCCCGGTTCGCTGCGCGCAGGCCATGCAGGCGCTGGATAAGCACCTTGTGGATAATGAGGGGGGATTGATAAAGCTTTTAACACCTCCTTTTGATGGGCACGGTCCTAATCCGGGTTACATCCAGGGGTATCTGCCCGGAGTGCGGGAGAACGGGGGACAGTATACACATGGCGCTATCTGGGCAGTGATGGCATTTGCCCGAATGGGGAATGCAGAACGCGCCTGGCAACTCTGGTCAATGCTCAACCCGATAAATCATACCCTGAATGCGGACTCGGTCGGGATCTATAAAGCTGAACCTTATGTCATGAGTGCTGATGTCTACAGTGTCGCTCCCCATACCGGACGAGCAGGATGGAGCTGGTATACCGGTTCCGCAGGCTGGGCCTTGCGTTTACTTACTGATGAATTACTGGGGATAAAACGCTCCGGTGCTGCCTTTACTGTTCATGCCCGGTTGCCAGATGAGTGGCCGTCTTTTTCTATGAGATATCAATATGGCGAAAGCCATTATCAGATTAGTGTCTCACGCGGCGAAGGAGAATATCGGGTTACGCTGGATGGCGTTCTCCTCCCTGATGACAGAATCCCACTGCGGGATGATGGCCAAAACCATACGGTTGAAATCATTCAGAACGGATACTGATTTCAGACGCGCATTAACGTCTGCCGTTAATGCGCTGATTATCCCTGAGAACATCAATCGCAGTTTGCATGGCGACTTTGTCATCCCGCCTTTTTTGCTTGCCCTGCATAACCTGAAGGTATTCAAGCAACGTTCGGGTATTAATCGGTCGGCCCTGTTTACCCACAGCCAGCACGGCTTCACCAAGAATAATTTTCACGGGCGGCAACTGTGCCGGGTACCAGTCAAGGGTGTCTTCTGATTTCATCATAAATTTCTCATGGAAGGGTATTGTATCATAAATCAGACATTCAATTTTCAATATCTGGTGTTCTGCCTGCTGGCTATTATTCAGATCATCAGAATGCGGATATATTGGGGGCTTATCAGCCCCGCAACCTAATCTAAACGATGCCGGGAATGACAACATTTCTCTTATACTGCTGTGGTAGAGGCCATGATAATGAAATCTATTAAATCTGTTTTTATTGAAGGAGATATCCTTTCGAACAGCCGTCACAGACAGGCAGGTCAATCTTTCTGTATTCGGTATCCACCGGGCCAGATTTAATAATGGCCACTATGCAATTATTCGTGAAATATCAGGGGTATGTTTCAAACCGGGCGAAGTTATTCAACGAAAAGGTTATGGTTTTATAACCTTACCCAAATTCACCTTTTCGCTTTTGAGTATCCTGAGGATGATGAATCCAGAAGACAACTTCCTGCATGCCAATAATCAACCCATAAATTTATGGCAAAAAAATTACTGCTTCACTATTTTCTCCCGGTTCTCCATATTTTTTACCATTACTTGCAGGATTGTTTTATTTTCTGAATTTAAACAGTCTGCAACTGTCTAAAACGATGTGTATCGCTAAAGACGAATTCTTCATTATTTTCCTTATGCGTTACAACTTTCATTAGCATTAAGGAAATTTATGTCACAACCCTTTAATCATAATTTACTCTATCCCCGCTACTGGTTTACCTGGTCTGGTTTGGGCCTGCTGTGGCTTATAGTTCAACTTCCTTACCCGGTCTTACATATTCTGGGCTCTGGTCTTGGAAAAATATCCAGACACTTTCTGAAACGCCGGGAACGTATTGCGATTAAAAATATTGAGCTCTGCTTTCCCGAAATGACACCATTTGCCCGAAGCCAGATGGTCAATAAAAACTTTGTTTCTCTCGGTCTGGGACTGATGGAAACGGGCATGGCCTGGTTCTGGAGCGATGCGAGAGTCAAGAAATGGTTTGATGTCGAAGGGGTTGAAAACCTGACCAATGCAACCAGAGGGGTAATGGTTGTCGGGATTCATTTTATGTCTCTTGAATTGTGCGGAAGAGTCATGGGGTTATGTCATCCTATGATGGCAACGTATCGCCCACACAATAATCCATTGATGGAATGGGTTCAGACAAAAGGGCGTATGCGTTCAAATAAAGCGATGATTAATCGACGTAATTTATCTGGCTTTGTTCATGCTCTTAAGGCCGGTGAAGCTGTGTGGTTTGCACCTGATCAAGATTATGGGCCTAAGGGCAGCGTTTTCGCTCCCTTTTTCTCCGTAAAAAATGCAGCCACGACGAATGGAACATATGCACTGTCAAAACTCGCTGGCGCAGATTTGATCACTCTTAGCATGATCCGACGGAGCGATAAAAAAGGTTATCAGATGTATATCAGTAATCCGTTATCAGGCTATCCCGAGGGCGACGAGGTCGTCGCAGCTGGTTACATGAATAAAATCATCGAAAATGAAATCCTCCGTGCCCCTGAACAATACCTGTGGATGCACCGCCGGTTTAAAACCCGTCCAGCAGGTGAAGCATCCTTATACGAATAATCACATCGACCTGTGACCCGCATCGGATACCTCCTTACTGGCAACAGATAGTGGTATCTGAATTACGCGTCGGTAAAACGGCGTTAATTGTGGCGCATGCAAATTCAATATGCGCGCTGATGACCTTCCCCGAAAAACTCAGTGACGAAGCGATTGCGCGCTTGCATCTCCCAACCTGGTGCCAATCATCTCCTTAATGCACATCTCCGCCAACGTGGTTACGCCGCGCATCCTGAACTGAGCGGGAGTCAGCTCAGTGTTCCCATGACATGCGATGACATAAGTCTGGAACAATTCAGAAACCCTTCCTGGCTGGCTTTTCTATATTCTTTTTCCGTGAGGTTCTGCTTTTCCCGATACGCTCTCATTAACGGTAACTCGAGGTAATAAATGAAAAAGTTTCTGATGCTGGCTGCAGGTTTCGTCTTTATCAGTGCTGCCAGCGCAGCACCGGCGGATAGCCTCGCACAACGTATGCAAAATCGCTTTACTGCCGCGGATACCAATCATGATGGAAAACTGACTCTGGCCGAGGCGCAGGTTGGTATGCCACGCGTCGCCCGGCACTTTTCAGAAATAGATACCGCGAAAAATGGCTATATCACCCTCTCGCAACTCAGTGCATTTATGGCTGCGAAAAAATAATCAACCCCATGAACGCGCTATCCATGAAGACGCTTAGTGTGACATGCGGGTATGGACTGTTGTTGATGGCCGGCTGTTTTCTGGCGGGCTGTAAGCCACAGGAAAACGCTCCCCGGCAGTCGGTTCCTGTGGTTTCGGTAAGCGTGCCGCAAAAACTCACATTTGACTCGTCAATTACCGTCACCGGGACACTGAGTGCTTCAGAGCAGGTGCAGATTGCAGCGCGCGTCGCTGCGACGCTGCAATCTGTCAATTTTAAAGACGGCGACCTGGTACAGGCCGGACAAGTGTTGTTTACGTTAGACCCGGCTGCCTTACAGGCACAGCTTAATTCGGATCAGGCCACGCTGATAAATGCCCAGCGTGAAACCGACCGCGACCAGGCACTCTATCCGTCACGCGTTATCTCCTTGTCAACCTTGCAGGACGCGCAAACCGCCAGAGATCAGGCCCTGGCACAGCGGGATATTGCGCAAATTAATCTTGGTTATACGCGTATTACCGCACCTTTCACCGGACGCATCGGGCGGCGCACCGTTGATGTCGGTAATCTGGTGGGTACCAGCGGTAATACCGTGTTAGCCACGCTGAATAAAATCGACCCGTTGTATGTCACTTTCAGCCTTAATCAGTCAGACGCGACGCGTTTTGGCATTATCGCCGCACGCAGCGATGCTGTCGCGCATCAGCCGTTAGATATCACCATTCCCGGACTAAGTGAGCCTCTGCATACCGCCATCGATTTTGTCGATAACCAGCTTGACAGCGCCAGCGGCAATATCACCCTGCGCGCGACTCTGCATCAGCCGCCAGTTAACCTGCTGCCGGGTATGTTTGTCCAGGTCACTCTGCATGCGGCAGCGCCAGTGAGCCAGTTGCAACTTCCGGCCACGGCAGTGCAGGGCGACAGTATTTTCCCGGTTGCCGCGGATGGCACGGTTAGCCGCCTTAGCGTTAAAACGGCTCCCGGTAGCGGTGAGCATGTCATTTTGCTCAGCGCAATTGACAACACGCAACGCGTCCTGACCTTTGCCCGTCCGGATTTGTTGGGGAGAAAGGTGAACATCAGCAACGAGGCGCAAAGCCAGCATGATTAAGTTCTTCCTCGACCGGCCAGTTTTCGCCAATGTGTTGTCACTGATTATCCTGATCCTCGGCGCTGCTGCGTTATGGGTGTTGCCGGTGTCGCAGTATCCCCCCATCACTCCGCCGACGGTTCAGGTGGTGACTCACTATCCAGGAGCCAATGCACAGACTTTGCAGGGGCAGGTAGCGTTCCCCATTGAGCAGCAGGTAAATGGTGTCGAGAACATGCTGTATATGAAATCCACCACCGGCAACGATGGTACCTATACCCTGAATATCACCTTTGCTATCGGCACCGATAGCGACCAGGCTCAAATCCTGGTGCAAAACCGTGTGCAGGCTGCGCTTTCCCAACTGCCGGATGCGGTGCAGCAGCAGGGGGTAACGGTGCGTAAAAGATCAACGGCCATTTTGCAGTTGTATAGTCTGCAATCGAGCGACCCGGCTCAGGACACACTGTTTTTGAGCAACTACGTCACTAATCATCTGCGCGACTCACTGGCGCGCATACCTGGCGTGGGTGATGTCACGGTGTTTGGTACCGGAAATTACAGCATTCGCATCTGGCTGGATGCGGCGCGTATGCAGCAATACAGCCTGGTACCGGATGACGTCATCAGCGCTATCAAAGCGCAAAACCGCAGCGTCAGCGCCGGGCAGTTGGGCGCTCCACCCGTCGACAGTGGCCAGCAGAGGCAACTGACGCTTAACGTTAATGGCCTGCTGACCGATGCCAGCCAGTTCAATCAGATCGTTATTAAAAGCAGCACCCAGGATGGTGGCAGGCTGGTGCGTTTACAGGATGTCGGCCATGCCGAACTGGGTTCATCGAGTTATTCGCAATTTTTCACCATGGACGGTAAACCTGCAGCAGGGATTGCTATTTCACAGTTACCGGATGCCAATGCGCTGGACGTTGGCGCAGCAGTCGCTGCAGAGATGCAAAAAATGTCAACCCAACTGCCGGCAGGTATGCACTATTCACTGCCATTCGACACCACCAACTTTATTCAGAGTTCAGTCGATGACGTCTACAGCACCTTGTTGATTGCCGGTCTGCTGGTTTTACTGGTGATCGTGGCATTTTTGCAAAACTGGCGGGCGGTGCTGGTACCCGCCACCACGGTACCTGTCACCCTTATCGGCACGTTCGGTGCCATTTACCTGATGGGTTTTTCCATCAATCTGCTGACGTTGTTTGCCATCGTGCTGGCGATCGGTATCGTGGTTGATGATGCGATCGTGGTGGTCGAAGGCGTGAGTCATCATATAGAACAGGGATATACGCCGCGCGAGGCGACGCTGCGTGCCATGCGCCAGCTGTTGCCGCCAATTATTTCTATCACCCTGGTGCTGGTGGCAGTGTATCTCCCGGCCAGCTTCTTACCGGGGCTTAGCGGCCAGATGTATCGTCAGTTTGCGCTGGTGATTGCCGTGACGACCTTGCTCAGCGCTCTTAATGCGTTGACGCTGAAACCGGTGCAGAGCGCACAGTGGCTGCGACCAGTGAAAGAGGGAACCAGGCCCTGGGTTTACCGGAAGTTCAACTAGGTTTTCGGCTGGCTGGAGAACGTTTATCTCAACGGTGTTCGCCGCTTAATCCGCCACAGCAAAGCGGCGCTTATCGGTGGCATGGTGATGATCGTGCTGGCGTTAGCTGCCTTCCTCAAAATTCCTACCGGATTTATTCCGCTGGAAGACCAGGGTTACCTGTTGGTATCGCTGCAACTGCCAGACGCAGTTTCGCTGGGAAAAACCGCCAATGTTACTCAACAGGTAGAGGGCATGCTGAATCAGCAGCCTGGGGTAGATCACGTCGTGGTCATCGGTGGACTGTCACCGCTCGACAATAATGCGTCCTTGTCCAACGCGGCGCTGATTTACATCACCCTGAAGCCCTGGAACCAGCGTGGCAGGAACCAGGATTTACGTTCAATCTATCTCAACCTGAATAAACAACTGGCAGGAATTCCCGATGCCAATGCACTGGTGATTGTGCCGCCGCCGATTCAGGGCGTCGGTAACGGCGGCGGTATGCAGATGATCCTGAGCGAGAATGACGGGAAAAGTGATTACAGACATCTGCAGCAGGTGAGTGACAATTTTGCCCGACAGGCGATGGCACTGCCGCAAGTGTCGCGCATGTTCAGCACACTGCGCGCTGATGTGCCGCAGATCAATGTCACGCTGGACAGAACGCGCGCGGCAGCGATGGGCGTATCTCCCGGTGATGCCTTTGATGCGATGCAACAGTATCTTGGTGCCAGCTATGTCAATCAAATCACCCGCGAGAACCATAGCGTGAAAGTTTATGTGCAGGCGCAGTCAGATCAGCGTCTGCTGCAACAGCAAATCTCCGCACTGACGGTAAAAAATGCCAGCGGTGAGCCGGTTTCGCTGGCGACACTGGTCAGTTTCACCCCGACCCGGGGGCCAGTTGTTGCTTCTTTATATAATCTCAACCCGGCTGCCACGCTCACCGGTATGCCCGCACCGGGTTACAGTAGTGGGGCAGCGATGCAGGCATTGGAGACACTGGCTAAAGCCACTCTGCCGCCGGATATCAGCCTGTCCTGGACCGATATGTCGTATCAGGAAAAAGTGGCCGGAAACCGTATCTATATTGCCTTCGCCATGTCACTGCTGCTGGTTTATCTGGTGCTGGCGGCACAATATGAAAGCTACTGGTTACCTGTCAGCGTAATCCTTGGTGTCCCACTTGCCTTATCAGGTACGGCAATCACATTGTTAGCGCTGAATATCGCTAACAATCTTTATACTCAGATTGGCGTGTTATTGCTCGTCGGTCTTGCCGCCAAGAATGCGATCCTGATTGTCGAATATGCCCGTCAGCAGCGCCTGGCCGGTAGTAGCATCATTGATGCTGCACTGACGGCGGCCAGAACGCGTTTCCGGCCGATTATCATGACATCGCTGGCGTTTACCCTGGGTGTAGTACCGCTGATCTTTTCCAGCGGTGCCAGCGCCAGCGCCAGAAAATCACTGGGGATTACCGTTTTTTCGGGAATGTTGTCAGCGACTTTGCTTGCCATTCTGTTAGTCCCTTGTTTTTATGTCGTTTTGCAACGTGCACAAGAGGCCTGGCAGGCGCGACGCAGTCGGGGGAATGATTTATGAGTGACGCGAAACCCGGGTATAAGGCGAAGAAAATCCTCGTTCTGGACGATGAAAATGAACTGCGCAGCATGCTGCAACGCTATTTAAGCGATCAGGGGTTTGAAGTCAGAACGGCGGAAAACAGCGCGCGACTCGACCGGTATTTGCAGCGTGAACCTTTTGATCTGCTGGTGCTGGATCTGATGATGGAACCGGAAGATGGTCTGTCCGTTTGCCGCCGCCTGCGCGCGGCGAAATACACGTTGCCTATCCTGATGCTCACTGCGCGCGGTGACCCGATAGACCGGGTGATTGGTCTGGAAACCGGCGCTGATGATTATCTCGCCAAGCCTTTCCTGCCGCAGGAATTGGTGGCGCGTATTAAAGCAATCTTCCGGCGGCAGGCGTTGCAGCGTGGTGAAACACCCAGCGGTTCGGGAGAGGTCTGTTTTGGCCCTTACCGCCTGGATATCACCCGTCAGACGCTTTACCGCGCAGATCAACCGCTGGCACTAAATTCTGCTGAAATGAATCTGTTGATTGCGCTGGCTACCACGCCTAACCGGCCGATCAGCCGGGAGAATCTGCTGAACCGCGCCAGAGGACGCGAGTATGAAGCGCTGGACCGAAGCGTCGATGTGCAGATTTTACGCCTGCGCCAGCAACTTGAAGTGCAACCTTCCGAGCCCCGCTGGCTGAAGACCGTCTGGGGCATGGGTTACATGCTGATTGTAGATAGCGAAACGTGAAAAAATTCTGGCCTCGCTCACTGCTGGCACGCAACAGTGTCCTATTGATATTGCTGGTCACATTGACGCAATTCACCACGCTGGCGGTGTTTCTGGTTTTTATCCAGAAACCCCGGGTCAATGACGCCGCCTCGCTGATTGCCTCGCAGATCGTAATGCTCGATAAGCTGCTGGCAGCGGTGCCAGCCAGGGATCGTGATCGCTATGTGCAGGCGGTGCAGGGCGTTGCTCAGCCACCACAGCATTCCATAGAAATACCCACGCTGGGACTGGCTGGGTTCTATCGTCGTTATTATCTGAAAGTCTTTCTTGATAGTCTGCATCAGCAACTTCCGGCGGGCATTCAGTTGCGCTGGGAGCAGGCACCCGGAAAAAAATTATGGGTGAAGGTGAACACCGCCGGGCAGCCGTACTGGATTGCGCTGGCCGTGGAGCCTTCGGACCATCTTTCTGGCCTGATAAGCGCGATTTTGCTGTCAGTCGTTTTGTCCCTGATGGCATTGTTCACCGCTTATGCCCTGCAACGGCGCATCAACCGGCCACTGACATCACTGGCTCGGGCCGCAACTGACGTCGGAAAGGGAGGATGGCCGCGTCCCTTATCGCCAGAAGGGCCGACTGAAATCAAGACGGTCAGCCTGACATTTAATCACATGCTGGATGGTCTGGCTGAGATGGAGAATACCCGGGCGCAGATGCTGGCCGGTATTTCTCACGATCTGCGAACGCCACTGACCAAGCTGAGGCTGTCGCTGGCAATGCGTGAGCAGGGGAAATCCACCCAGGATGATTTTGGTCGTTATTTTGATGACGTTGATAACATTCTTCAGCAATTTATTGATTATGCCCGTGGCAGTGCAACGGAGTTAACTCAGCCCGGTGACATCAACCAGATAATTACCGAGCTGACACATGATTTTACCGGGCTGGGACAGAACTTTAGCCTGAACCTTGCCCCGCTGCCGGTGTTCCTTTTCCGCCCCGTCAGCGTGATGCGCCTGCTGACAAACCTGATGCAAAACGCAGCCAAATATGGCCGGACTGGATTAGAGGTCGCCAGCTGGCGGGAACAAAATGTCGCCAAAATTGCGGTACGCGATCGCGGTCCCGGTGTATCAGAGCAGGATTTATTGCTGATTATCAAGCCCTTTCATCGCGGAGCTGGTACTGCCGCCCGGCATAACGGTTCCGGGCTGGGATTAGCCATCGCGCACCAGATTGCCCGGCAGCATGGCGGGGATCTCAGCGTCAACAGCCGGGCAGGCGGCGGGCTGGAGGTGATGGTTACGCTGCCTTTAGTCTGAGATTCCAGTTTGCCACAGTCTGTAGTGGCACGATTTATCGTTCCTTCAGATCGGTGTCTCAATATTATTGATACGTGTATTTTCACAATACGAGAGCATTTTAAAATGCTTCTTGATTCGATATTCCGCTCCTCCAGCATCCGGACATGCACCTTAACCGAAATTGCCGGGAGAAAATCTATGGTGTGAACCACGCGCAATTACCCGGACAATGCATTTGAACATGCCGTGAGCTTTGTGGTCAGACTGGCCATCGTGGTATTTTACGGTTTTGTGAAGATGAGAATAACGACAGAGCCTAACAGGCTAAATTTGAAAGAGGAGTACTACCATGATCAATCCAGAAATAAAAAATAAGGGCCATGAACCTCCGGATGGTCTTCCTCGTTACCGTCTCCTGACAGGTAAGGATGACGCTAAATTTTGTCATCGGGTTTCAGAAGCGCTGGCGCTTGGTTATCAACTGTATGGTTCCCCCGCCGCGACGTTTAATGGGCAGGATGTGATTGTTGCACAGGCTATTATATGGCCTGAGGTGCAGCCGGATCAGGCTTCGTAGCAATGGCGTCGGTTCACAGCGTCCGGAATCCGCCCGGCGCTGTTCTTCACTGCCTGTGTTTGTTGTAAGGTAATTCGCATCACTCGCCGCGACACATTTTTCTTTACGCAGGCCTTCTTATTCGTTCTGTCTTTCACTGTTTGCCAGAACTGTGGACAGCAGTAATCCCACTCCGTGCTTTAATCAACGAGATGTCGGGTGCAAATTAACGGAAAGGCAGATTTGACTGGCGTATTCAGGAAGCAAAAATCAACCAATTCAACCATTATCAGGCAGATGTAAAGCTATCAACATCAGATCTCGTTTTCTGTAATTCAGGTGGCCTCACCTGCTATCTGATACTGGAGAAATACCGACAGCACCATTATTTGGCCGGGAACTCAAAAAATACATGGAACTAAAACAGGTCTATTGACAGGCCGTCTCACAAGTTACCAGTGCATCATTCGCATCTTTTTTGGGTGATGCGTCAATGCTTTTACGTGCTGGGTGGGGATAAGTTGGACGGAAAGCCCATTGTTTGAAAAGTGTGCCCCAGGAACGTGAAGTTGCACAAGCCTCCATTCCAACGATCAAACCTGCAGGAAACTGGAGAATGCAGTCCAGCAATTTAGCTCGGGAAACCTTACGGGTAATTGCAATCCCGTCATTCATCCAGACGCAGATCTGAAAGACTGATTTAACCAGATCGATGCTAATGACTTTTATCGCGTTCATGATGCTGTTCCTCTGAAAAAATACCCATTATAAATGTGGCAGAACTTGCGCTGAGAGAGGGACATCCTGGCTGTCTTTGTCAGCCCGTACTTTTCATACCGTTTCCTCATGCCCAAATCTTCGCGAATCTTTACTCACTCTCAGAGTATCTATATATGGAAATACTATTAGTGTCGTGTGCTGAATTCGTTTATATTTAGTTTAATATTGAATTATCCTTGTCCATCTGGAGTTATAACGGTGATAGCAACTCATAATATTCTCGATGTGTTTGTTGATCTCCATCCGACATTGCAGCGGATAATCACCTATCGCACCGGTTCACGGCAGGTTGCTCAGGATCTGACGCAGGATATTTATTTTCGCATACTTAATCTGGCTAATCAGTTTCCGACTCATGACGACGCGCGAAATTATTTGATTCGCATCGCCATGAATGCCTCAACGGACTATGTTCGTACCGAACAACGCCGTAGCCAGCTACTCAAAGGCGCTTTTGAGCTATTTGAAAACTACATGCCAACCCCGGAAGAAAACCTGCATTATAAGCAGCAAATAAAAGAGATAGATGATGCTTTATCCTCTTTACCTGAAAAGTCTCGAGAAATCCTCTACATGAGCCGCGTTGAGGGTATGACTCATGCACAGATAGCAGAAAAGCTTGGCGTATCCCGTAGCCTGGTAGAGAAATATGCGGTTAAAGCAGTGCTGCACTGTCGGGAAGTTTTGCTGAAAAATCAGTCGTAATTTAAAATATATTATCACTTCCCTTTTATTCTTTATTCCATCCTTGTTATTTTATTTATCCAGTAAAACTTCTCACTCCCATTTTTTAAATTTATTCACTTTTGCGCAGACGATAAAAAATCGCCACCTTCGCATTACGACGATGGCGGTAATTTTATTTTAGGCTTCAGTCAAACATTGCGAATAGAAAATGAAACTGGCACCACTAATACCATTCTATCCGATTGCGTAAACGCGCTGGCCGGTGGTTTTGGAAGCGGAGATGCTCGCTCCAGCAGCTGGAGCGATTCACGATCCAACGTAACATAACCTTTACTTTTCTCAATAGCAGTTTCCAGTACATTGCCATTGCGGTCGATAGTGAAGCGTACCATCACTGTATCCTGCTGTTTCATCCGCAGCGCATAGCCGGGATAGCGCTTCTCGCGCTGAAGCTGGGCGAGGATCATCGACTGCCAGTTCTGCTTCTCCGTGGCGGCCTGATTACTGGCGGCGCCGACCTGCGGGGCCTGATTCTGTTGTGAAAGCCGTTCGCTGCTGTTGCTGCGCACTGAGTCCGGCGTGGTGATTAATGCCGGTTTTTTTACCTCAACTTTTTTGGGCAGGGGTTTAACTTCGCGTGGCTTAACGGTTCGCTGTGGTTTTGGCTGTTTAGCCTCCGCTTTCGGCCTCTGCTTGCTGTCGTGGACCACCGCTTTGACCTCGGCGTTTTTCACTTCTTTCGCCGCCACATCCAGTTTGGCGGACGAAGGTGGCGGTTCTGATTCAACGGGTTGGCTAGCCTGCTGTGCAACGCTTTCCTGGCTGGAAATCTGCGAGGTGGTTGGCATCACCGCCATAATAACCGACATCGGTGCCGCTGCCGGGTTGGGCATCACCATCGGTGGTGCCGGCGGTTTCCGCAGCAGATATATCAGCACTAACAGATGTACAGCAACCGCCAGCAGCAGACCGATTGACCACGACAGCTTTTCTCCACGCGGCTTTACGCGCAGGGGCTGGACATTATTGAGAATAAAGCTGGTCATGGATGATTCCCCGCCGCCTCACTGGGCAGGCCAATCAATGCCACTTTGGTATAGCCGCCATCGCGCAGCAGATCCATAAAGGTCATCAGCCGTGCATAGTCGATATCTTTATCTGCCCGCAGGAAAATCCGCGCGTCCTTATCGCCGTGGGTTCCGGCATCCAGATCGGCGATAAAATCTTCGCGGCTCACCGGTTTATCACCGATGTACAGTTGGTTATCGCTCTTCAGGCTGACGGTAATTGGCTCCGGCGCAGGCGTCGGCTGGCTGGAGGTGGTTGACGGCAGATCCAGCGGAATATTGGCCGTAGAGAGCGGCGCCGCTACCATAAAGATGATCAGCAGCACCAGCATCACGTCGATAACTGGCGTAACGTTGATCTCGGCAAGCGCGTTCAGATCGTCGCCGCCAGCGGATTGAGAGGAGAAGGCCATAGCTATGATGCTCTCGTCAGAAGAGGATGAGAGTTCTGTTCCAGCGCATCCAGATCGTGGCTGAGCAGGCACAGGGTCAGGGTCATCGATTCGGCCAGCAGCAGGCGATAGCCGGTGATAAGCCTACCGATAACGTTGTAGAGGATGACCGCCGGAATGGCGACCACCAGCCCCAGCGCGGTGGTAAACAGCGCTTCGGCAATACCGGGTGCAACCACGCTGAGGTTGGTGGTCTGCGACTGCGCGATGGAGATAAAACTGTGCATAATACCCCAAACCGTGCCAAACAGGCCGATAAACGGCGCAACGGCGCTGGTGGTGGCGAGGATGCTGGCACCCCGTGTGGCCAGGCGCGCTTCCGCGGCTTCAATGCGCTGGATAAGGGCGACAACGCGGTCGCGCAGCGCTTGTACCGCTTGAGTCGACAGGCGATCATTCGCACGATCCAACTCGTTCAGCGCAACCTGGCGCATTTGTTCACAGCTCTTCGCGGAGAGCTCGCCACACTGGTGAAGCGAGCGTTTACCGGTCAGCAGCAGGAGATTTTTTCTCAGGCGGCGACCACGCACCAACAACTCCAGGGTTTTACCGGACCAGATGCTCCAACTGAGTACGGAGGAAAAAATCAGGATCAGGATCACCGCTTTTACAATCCGGTCCGCGTGGTGATAGAGGGCGAGCGGTGAAAAGTCTGTCAGCATCGGCGGTTTTGCGGCTACGGTGACGACAGGTCGTGTTGTACCAGCGGGTTGTGTAGCTCCGGTGGTTGCCGGGATAAGGTGTGGCTGAACTGGACTCTGAACACTTTCGCTGGTGGCGCTGGCGGAAACCGCATTGACCGGAATGGCCTGCGGTTCAGCCCGTACGGCCATCGATGCTGCGATCAATAACAGCAATGGCAAGCTGAAGTTGACGCGGATTTTTGCCGCACCCGACGCATCGTCAGATTTTTCAGAATTGGTATGCACGCTCATTCACTCCTCATTACACTGGCATAAATCATTCGGAATACCGCAGGTCAGCACTGCACGCTGTGGTGATACGATGAAAACGACCCTACCTGCCGTTTTCATCACCCGCCGCAGCAAAAAAACTCGATATTTTTAATGTCGTGTGATTTTTAGTTTTTTTTGCCAAATTAAAATTAATGGCCAGATAATTATTCTTGTTGAATCAGCCGGTAGCGCCAGCGCCTGTATATGAAGGTGATGAGCCGGCAACAGAAAATATTTTTTACTACCGGCTGCGAAAATTCTGTTGTTCAGTCGTTTCTCTCTCGTCCGGCCCCTGAATGGGTCTTCCCTGAATGCCGCTGAGCGGCATTCTGATATGTCATGCATAACCGAGAGAGGATAGATTTTGACAACGCAGTACAGGCCACGACCCATATCGGATAAGCGCGAGCCTCTGGCCGATATCGCTTTCCCCACCAGTACCTTCACGTTGGATAACGGACTAACGGTTATCGTGGCAGAAAACCGCGATGTGCCGCTGGTGTCATATCAGCTAATTTACCAGGTTGGTTCTAAAGATGAACTCGCAGGGATGACCGGATTTGCCCATCTTTTTGAGCATCTTATGTTCGAAGGCAGCGAACATGCACCCGGTTCCTTTCTGGAAAAGATGACTCATGCTGGAGCCACCAACCTCAACGCCTATACCAGCACCGATCGCACCACCTATCACGCCACTGTGCCGACAGGATCGTTTGACTATGCGCTGTTTTTGGAGTCGGACCGTATGGGGCATTTCTGCGACAGCATCAGTCAGTTGTCGCTGGATCAGCAGCGGCGGGTAGTGCTCAACGAAAAACTGGAGACCGAGAGCGGTCCCTACGGCAAGCTCTACGAGTTTAAATCGCGGGGCTGTTTCCCCGCTGAGCATCCCTACGCCCATACCGTTATCGGTGAAAAAGAGGATTTGATAGCCGCTACACTGGAAGATGTGCAGCACTGGTTCCGGAAATACTACACGCCTTCTAATGCGGTGCTCGCGCTGTGCGGCGATATCGATCTCGTTACCGCGCGGGAGAAAGTCAGCCACTGGTTTGGCGATATTCCTGCCGGACAGCCGCTGGCCCGTCCTGAAAGCTGGATCGCCGATATCACTCCGCAGCGCCGCGATCGCTACCAGGCGAAAGTCGCCAACGGTACACTGCAACTGGTATGGAACATTCCTCCGGCAGGTAATCCGGATGCCACGTTACTGTCGCTGGTGGCGGATTATCTCGCATCAGGGCTGTCTTCCGTACTGGTCAAAAATCTGGTGTACGTCAGGGAGATAGCCAGTAGTGTGCAGGCTATGGTCGCTGACGGTGCATTGTGCAGCCAGTTTATTATCAGTGCTACCGTTGCCGAAGGACAGGCGCTGTCCGCGCTGGAGCAGAGCCTGCTGGAGGAAGTGTACGCTTTTCTTGCGCAGCCATGCGATGACCAACGTCTGTGTGAGGTGAAGAATGATGCACTTAACCTGTTCCGCGATAGTTATAAGACTTCGGCGCAGATAGCCGCATTGCTCTCGGTTTGCCAGGTGACGCTGGGCAATGCCGATGCCTTTCGCCAGCAGCTCAGCCAGTTGGACAACGCCTCGCCTGACGATCTGCATCAGGTCGCCCGGCGCTGGTTGAGCCGCCCGCACTATACGCTGGAGATAGAACCCTTCACCGCCAGAACGGATGAAACGGCAACCGCCGCCCAGCGCACGCCGCCGCCAGCAATCCAGCCTCCGGTGCCACTGGTGTTGCCGCAGGTGCAGCATGCCCGGCTGGCTAACGGCATTCGACTGGTGCTGCTGGAACGGCATGGTCAGAACGATATCTACCTCGATCTGTTGTTGCCTACAGCTGCGCTACCGCGACCCGGTCAGCATCAACTGCTGAGCGAGCTGCTTAACCAGTCCGGAGCCGGTGAACGGGATGCTTTCTCCTTCAACCAGGCCTGCCGCGATCTGGGCTGCCGCATGGAGCTACGCCGGCGGCTGCGACACTTTTCGCTTTTGCTCTCCTGTCGCAGCCCGCAGTTGCCTGCCTCGCTGGCGCTGCTCAGCGATCGCCTGGCGCATAGTGTATTGCTGGAGGAAGATTTCCAGCGGCAGCGAGCAATCCAGCTTGATGCGCTGACCGAACAGCAGCAGATTGCCAGTGCGCTGGTCGTGCGCGTCCTGCCGGGCCTGCTCTATCCCGCAGGTCATCCTTGCCGGGTGCCTGGCGGGTCAGAAGGCACCCACGCCGGGCTGACACAGACCACGTTTCCCGAGTTAATGGCGGCTCTACCGCAACTGCTTAATGTCCAGGGGGCCACACTTGTTGTCACCGGCGATATAACCC
This sequence comes from Kosakonia radicincitans DSM 16656, assembly GCF_000280495.2. Taxonomy (NCBI): domain Bacteria; kingdom Pseudomonadati; phylum Pseudomonadota; class Gammaproteobacteria; order Enterobacterales; family Enterobacteriaceae; genus Kosakonia; species Kosakonia radicincitans. The sequence goes on along the minus strand of NZ_CP018016.1, from coordinate 3,034,977 downwards.
TGGACGTGCTGTTGCCGCTACTGAATACCTCAGTAGGGCAGTTGGCGGGGCTGCCAATGGATAATGCTGCGATACCGCAGGCAGACCCGCCGATGCATCCCCGTGTCTGGATTCTTGATATCCCCGGTGCAGAGCAAACCTCCATCGCCGCAGCTTCACTGCTGCCGGGTGTTAGCGACACCGATGAAGCCGGGTTTGAGTTGTTGAACGCAGTATTCGCCAGCGGTTTTACCTCCCGTATAAATCTGAACCTGCGGGAAGATAAAAACTGGACCTATGGCGTAAAAGGGCGACTGATTAACGATTTTCAACAACGGGTTCACTACGTACAAACCGAAGTCCAGGCCGATCGTACCTGCGATGCCATCAGTGAAATTCTGGCGGAATACCGGGCTTTGATCGGCGAGCGGCCGGTGACGGCGGATGAGCTGGCAGAGGTTCGCCGTACCAGTCTGCTGGGTTTTAGCAGTAGCGCCGAAAGCCTGTCCGGACTGAACAATATGATCTCCTGGCTGCTGCGCAGTCAGTTGCCCGATGATTTTTGGCAGGCTCATCAGCAGCGTATCGGCGAAATCACGCTGGAGCAGATTAACGATCTGGCACAGCAGTTGTTCTCCCCTGAACGGCTGACCTGGGTGATTGCCGGGGATACCAGTCTGTTCCGGGAAGAACTTGCCGCGATGTTCCCCGGCAATCTGCACGTTATCAACGACGGCGGCGATGCGCTTTATGACTAAGCATGACCACAGCACAACGCGCAGCCCTTTTTCCAACATCATGGAGTTACTATGTCTGATCTCATTATTAACCTGACGGACCGCACGCTGGACGATGCCCTGAACCATGCTGAGCAGCCAGTGCTGCTGGACCTGTGGGCTCCCTGGTGCAGCCCCTGCCTGGCTATTGCTCCGCTGCTGGAGAAAGTGGCGGCGGCAACGGAAGGGCAACTGACGGTGGCTAAACTGGACGTGGAGGAGTATGAACATCTGCTGCCGCGTTTCCGTGTGCGCGGCATCCCTACGCTACTCCTGTTCCGCAACGGTAGCGAAGTGGCGCGTAAAGTGGGCGTGGATTCACTTTCAGATCTTAATAACTGGCTGAGATCGCAAGGGATTGTAATTGAATCTGAGGGAGAAGTGGTGGTGCCCGAGGTACAGCCCTGGCCATCTTTCTACGGTGACGACGAACTGCGGAGGTTCCTGACCGGGCGCCTGAAAGAGAAAGCACTGGCCGCTGAAATCTCTCACTATGCCTTCCCGCGCCCGAAAGATCTGCTGACCGCACCTTACGTGCTGGCAGGACAGGAATCGCTGGATGTATTTGAACGTGTTTCCGGCCTGCCACCCGCACTGGCGCTGTGGCTGGAGGTTCTCGATTTTGTCACCCCGCAGCAGATCGACGAACTGATCGCCGTTCTGGCGAGCGGAAAAGCCTACGGCGATGTTCCACTGCATTTACTGGTGCAGTGGCTGGAAGATGCGGATCTCCGCTGGCCTGCAGTGCTTTCGTCTTCGCTGAATACGCTACGGCTACACTGGATTGAACTGACACACCACTATCTGACCGGGCGGGAGACACCGCGGCAGGTATGGCTGAAGATTCAACAGGAAGCCAGAGAACATCACGATTCCTGCCAGAGTGGGCAGGATCTTGAACAGCATCTTTGTTCTCTGCTGTCTATCCTTTCGCCGCCGTCGGCGCTCAACGATACGCATGCGACGAGTACTATTCAGCATCACTGGTATCAGATCCAGTTCCATCTGGAGCAAATTAACGCAGGTTGGAGCAGGGATGAACTGGCGATGGCGGATCGACGCTGGGCGTGGATTGAACCACAACTGGCGGCAATCCCGGAGGAGGAATCAGAAGGCGCATTAGAAACGCTGCATTTGCAATGGCGGCAGCAGTCACCTGAGTTTGCTGATTATGTGCAGAAAGAAGCGCTTTTTAACGAAGATTTTGCGGCGGGAGAGCCGCAGCGCATACAGGTATTCAGAACGCGTTTCCTGCAATTGATGAAGCAGGCGCCTGACGCTGCATAATGACCTGAAATCAAAAACCTGCCTGCGGGCATGACGCCATCTATCCTCACCGATCGGCATCAGTTCCCGGGGCAGGTTTTTTTTGTGCCGTTTCCGGCGCATAAAAAACCCCGAATCATGATTCGGGGTGCAGCAGCAGGCGATAAGTTGGTTAGTCAAAGGTCCCGCTAATTGACAGCACAAAGTTACGTGGATCGCCGTACCAGTAGCCGCCGTGTAAGTTGCCGACGGTGGAGTAGTAAGTTTTGTCGAACAGGTTATTGCCCAACAGGGCGACACTCCAGTTGCGGTTAATAGCGTAGCCGATTCTGGCGGAATACACCGCATAGAATGCAGTATTGGCGTTGTAGTTGTGCTGGTTAAAATCATCGTCGTACCAGCTACCAATCTGTTTGGTCTTGCTCTGCGCCTGTACGCCAACGCCAAAGCTGAACTTGCTTAACGTCTCCCCGGCATTGTTAAACTGGAAGTCGTTCCACCATTTAATAGTGTGCTTTGGTGTGAAGGTGGTGATGCTGTCGTTAAGTCCGTCCGACGATAGATCAGAGGTCTTGTTAAAGTTATAGGTATATCCTAACGAGGTCTGCCACCACGGCTGTACGGTACCGGTGATCTCAAGATCCACCCCCTTGCTGATATTCGCATCCGGCGCGTTGCGGTAGTAGCCCGTACGTCCGCCGCCCAGATTTACAGAATCAGCGCCGATCAGTTGCCCCTGATTCACCAGACGTATTTGATACAGCGACAGCGACGCATTCAGCAGACCTCCCGGTTGGGCGTACTTGAGGCCGGTCTCCAGATTACTGCCGGTCTCCGGATCGATCTGCTGTCCTGAAGGTGCGATCATATTACTCTGCGGGATGAAGATCTTAGTGTAGCTGCCGTACCAGCTCAGGTCATCGTTAATATCGTAGCTGACCGAGTAGTAAGGACTTTCCCACTTACGGGTGGATTCGCTGATGTCGCTCTGATCGCTGGCGGTACTGGTATGGGTATTACTTTTATAGGCGTTCAGCCGAAGACCGAGGCCAAAGTGCAGTGGTTTCCACGGGGTAAGTACCAGTTGCGAGTACATCCCCCAGTTTACTGAGGAGCCGCTGCTCATATACGCATAATAGCCCGCCGGAATTGACGGTTCAGGCACCGAGGTATCCCAGTGCCACGGGTCCATTATCGGGCCAGTGGTACCGAACCAGCCGTTGACCATGCTGGCAGCATCGGGGGAGGTCATCCAGTAGTTTTCTTTGGAATAATTGCCACCGAAAGTCAGCTTCTGCGGTAGGCCAAAGACGTCAAACTCTCCGGTCAGCGTGGAGTCAAAAGAGAACTGTTTGTTATTACTATTGCTGCCGTCGGCGGAGATGGGCTCGGCTGAGAACAAGCCGGTATCCGGCATAATATTTCCGGCGACATTAGAGTAAATAGTGCTGTTACGCTGATACAGCCCGGTATAGTTCAGGTTGAAGTTCCAGCGGTCGCCAATTTTCTGAGCCAGCTTAGCAAAGATTTCACGCGTATCGGAGTCTGACTTTTCCCAGGGAAACACCCACGCCGTTTTGCGACTGAAATGGGGATCTCTGCCATCCGGGTAAAGCTCCAGGCCGTTAGTAAGTGGTACGCCGCGAATGCGCTGATAGCTGCCGCCTATGGTTAACAAGGTGGATGACGTCAGGTCGGCTTCCAACGTGCCGTAGGCCACGGTATTTTCATCTTTTGCCGTGCGGTAAAAATGGTGGCTGTCTTTGCGGGTTAAGACGGCACGGGCGCGCAGCGTACCAGCGTCATTCAGCGGAGAAGTAAGGTCCAGCGAGTTCTGATAGTTATCCCAACTGCCCGCCGAGCCGTCGTACTTTAGCTGAAAGTGATCGAGCGGGCGTTTACGTACCAGGTTAACAGTCCCGCCCGGGCCTGTGGTGCTGAAACCGTTAAACAGATCGTCGGCACCGCGCAGGATCTCCACGTGATCGTACATCGACATATCAAAAGAAGGAGAAAAGCGGTTGTTATAGTTGGTGCCGCCGGTGATATCGATCGGCGATCCACCATCGATGCTGGCTCGAGTGATCTGAAATCCACGCGAGTAAAAATTTTTCTCGCGCGAGTTATTGCCCTGTTGCACTGTGATGCCAGTGCCTTTTTGCATCGCATCGTTCAAGGTACGAATACCTTGCTGCTGCATGGTTTCACTGGTTATAACGCTGACCGACTGTGGCGTATCTTTAACGCTGGTTGCTCCCTTGGAACCGACGGTAAGCATGCCGCCATTCAGACTGCCGGACCCTTCGGTTGCGGTAATGTCCGTGCTGCCATTAACACCTTTGATGTCGCTGCCCTGATCCAGCGCGCCATCTACCTGAACCGTACCTAAAACTTCGGTACCGTCGGTTGAGGCCTGTGCGGTGCTATAGATCTGGATGGTATTGGTGTTGACATATTTAAAACTCAACGGGGTGCCCGACAGCAGCGTACGCAGGGCGTCATCAGCCGAATAGTTGCCGCTGAAGCCCGCACTCGAAAGCCCGTTGGTCAGTTCGCTTGGCACAATGAGTTGAAGGCCACTCTGCTGACCAAAGGCCAGTAGCGCCTCGGCCAGCGAACCGCCGCCAGGAATGCTGAAATTATATCGCTGTACCTGCCTGGCGTTGTCTCCGGCTGGTGAAGATTGCTGCGCCAGCGTGGATGAGGTGCCCGCCAGGTTTCCCCCCAGCACCGCCAGCATCAGCCAGGAGTGATAGTTTTTCGATGCCATAAAGTGTGATTCCAGTCATGAGTTAGTGTTATCTCAGAGAAAACGAATTAGCGGTGAAAACATCGCAACGGAAAACGTGTGGTGAAGGAATTTATTTATAAAGCGCCTCGGGATTATGGGGATAATACCCGGCAGGCAGCGCGAGTATGTCCGCTAGTTTGTCAGCTACGGCGGTTACCGGGCCTTCGATAAGCCATTTTCCACATCCTGGTGCGATTGCCTGGCGTAGCAGAGGATCGATCTGAACCTCGTTGAGTGCAGTCAGAGAATCCATCAGTTGCTGACGGTAATTTTCTGCTAGTCCCTCACGCAGTAGCGATTCCTGTCGGCATAGTGCTTCATAATCATTGCCTGTTGGTCGGCTCAGTCGTAGCTGTTCTATCTGGATAAGTCCCAGTATCTCTTCCCGGGTAAGCGGTCGATTGCCCAGCAGTGCATCGCATTCGCGGCGGATAGCTTTAACCGCTGCCAGAGTATTTTCGGCAGCCAGGGTCATTTCAAAGCCCAGCAGGCGACTGCCTGGCAGTGACTGGCTGAGCGGCGTCACGTTGTAGGTCAGGCGATCCACTTCGCGCAGGGAAAAATTAATGCGCGAAGCAAAGCTGGTGACCAGTAAAGGATGGATCAACTGCACAGCGGCATCGTGTGGCGATCCGATGCCCGGCAGTACAAACCACGCCATTAACGTCGTCACTGCCGCTGTGGGGTTATCGATCAGCAACAGTGAGCCAGCGGTATCGGCAGGGGGAATTGCTGGTGGTGTTGGGGCCGCCGAAGTTGCAAGTTGCCACTGCGCCAGGCTGCGTTCCAGCAGCGCGCTCAGCCGCTCAATGGGCAGCGAGCTGCAAAGCAGTAGGGTGGCGTTGTGTGGCTGATAGTGTTGCCGATAAAACGCATCCGCCGCCTCGGGCGTGATTAGTGCCAGGCTGGCGGCGGTGCCCTGGGTAAACGCCGGACGGCGCAACGGATGTGACGGAGGGAAACAAATGGCAGGCAGGGCCCATGCTGCGCTGTCCAGATCGTTTAGCACCTGCAGGTAATGATCGCGATGTGCTTCAATGCTCTCCGCCGAGGCTGGAGAGCGGCGCAATACATCACACAGGTGATGGAAAACCAGTTCGGCGCTCGGCTCCGGCATCTGCATTCTGAGCGCGATACTGCTCACACCGACGTCAAGTACCATGCCCGCGTCCTGCGACCACAGCCATTGTTCAAGGGTTATACCGTCGTTTTCCTTGCTGGCGATCAGTCCTGCGACCAGTTGTGCCAGGCCACTGTATTCCGGCGGATCGAACTGCGATCCGGCTTCGACGATCAGACTGGCGCTAAGCAATCCCTGCTGAATTGCAGGAATGACGACGATATTTAGTCCGTTTGACAGTACTCGCCGCTGTGCCGCAGGCACAGGAGCTAGCGGCGCGATAATAATTGGCGGAGCTATACGTGCTGGCGCAGGATGATGGTTGCCGGTCACGGCGGTAAACGGATCGACTTGCACGACCAGCCGCCCCTGCTTTAACCATCGCTGTGCCGCCGCGACTACAGTTTCGGCAGACATATTCAGCGCCTGGACCACGCGCTGGCGCAGACCTTCGGCGCGTTTTGGCAAGTGTTCATGTCGCCCCAGAGCTGCGGCAAGCGTCAGGGGATCGGCCCAGTCAGACCGTGAGTTTTCCAGCAGCAACTGCTGGCTGTGCTGGAGCAGATCGGGGTTCAGCGGCGTGGTTTGCATCTCCTCCAATACCGCCATGGTGTGATGCTCCACATCGTCAGCTCTGACGCCCGGGTGTAGTTCGATGCGCAGATTGAAATAGCTCGCCAGCATGCCGGATTCAACAAAGGCTGATATTGCGGTAGCAAACTGATTATCGACCATCAGTCGGATCACCAGCGGCGACAAGGCAGTATCGGCCAGCACCCCGGCAAACAGTTCCAGCGCCGTAGTGTCATTCTCACCGTAGGGTGGGATTGGCCAACAGATTCGTAGCAGCTGGTTGTCAATGCGATCCTGCAGGTGCAGGCGTTTTTCATGCCTGAGCTCAGGTAGCCAGCGCTGCACAGTTTCCCGTGTTTCGCCCGGCGCGATGTCGCCAAACCAGCGTTGTACTTTTTCCCGCGCCTCTTCGGGGGTAATTGCGCCAGCCAGAGTGATTACCGCATTATTGGGCCGGTAATAACGCTGGTACCACTCCTTTACATCAGCAAAGCTAACCTGCTGTAAATCAGCCCGTTCACCTGCAACTTTATGGGCATAAGGATGCTTCTCCGGGAACAGATGCCGCAGGATCAGTCCTTGTACAGCCCCCAGCGGCTGAAGCTCGTTTTCTTCCATTTCACGGGTAACTACATCCCGCTGTACCTCCAGTGCCTGCGGGACCAGGCCACCAAGCAGGTATCCCATCCGATCCGATTCGGCAAACAGCGCATAATCCAGCGATCCCGGCGGCACCGACTGGAAAAACTGGGTGACATCAGCACTGGTCACGCCATTTAGCCCTTCTGCTCCTGCCCGTTCCAGGTGGCTGATATAGCTGCCCGGCAGTGCCGCACTGCCGGAAAACATGAGGTGTTCCATAAGATGAGCAAAACCAAATCGGCCGGTGGGCTCATCCTTCGCACCTACGCCATAGGCCAGGTGGACAGCAACAGTCGGTGAATTGGCATCTTCATACACCAGCAGAGTCAGGCCGTTATCGAGGGTAAAGCGCTGAAAGGGGATCTCGGGCAGCGTGGCCGTCAGAGTGGGGACGGCCGTCGTTACGTCGTTCATGCAGGCTCCAAAACAGGTGATGTATCGAAAAAAGTCAGTGCCGATAGAACGAGTCAGGTAAAGCTTTTCCACAATTTGGCTGCACGTTTGTGGATTTACGGCTCCTTACTCGTTCTCTGGGTATCTGGAAATCGTGTGGATATTTGCAATGTCAGTTGATGAACAACCCGCTGCTGCCCGCAGCTACAAACTGAACGCGCTGTTTTTTCGTCGGCTCTATACGCTAAGCGCGCCATACTGGTGCCGCCTTGAGGCGTGGAAAGCGTGGGCAATTATGGCGATGCTGCTCTCCTCCGCTGCAGCCTTCAGCCTGGTTGGCGGCTATATCTCCAATCTGGTGGCAGACTCCACTAATGCGCTGGTGGCGAAACAGAGCATTTACTGGCGCATCATGATCTGGATGACCTTTGTCGGTCTGATGCAGACGCTAGCGGTGCAGATGACCAGTTGGTTTAGTTCATGGCTTTTGCTGGACTGGCGTAAATGGATGACACGGCATTTATTGAACGCCTATATGCACAACCGCACCTACTACGAAATCGAGAAAGACGGGTTTATCGATAACCCGGATCAACGGTTGCAGGAGGAGGTGCCGTCGGTGTGCCAGACGGTGATTGGCATACCGCAGTTTATTCTCAGCTCGCTGATGACCATTGCGGTACAGGCCAACATTATTGTTCAGGTATCGCCAAATATGTTCTGGGCGGTGGTGATTTATGCCGGGGTGAATACGCTGGTGTCAATGTGGCTGTATAACCCGACGATTAAGCAGAGTTGGGATCTGACCGTGGCTCAGGCGCGCATGCGATCGCGGTTGATGCACCTGAGTGACAATGCGGAAACTATCGCTTTCTATCGCGGAGAAAACAGCGAAAGAAAGGGACTGCATCAACGGCTACACGATGTGGCGAAGGTCAAAATGACGATGATTTTTTACGGCATCCGCATGAGTGTAGTGAATCAGGTGATGGGCCTGATCTTCAGCCTGCTGCCAATCTTTTTTGTTGTGCCGCTCTACTTCAGCGGCAAGGTGGCCTATGGTTCTATCGATCAGGTTGCGGCGGCGGCGGCCATGGTGCTATCTGGCCTGTCGGTGATCTCTAATTTCATTCCCACTATGACTAGCACCATGCCGAGCGTGGTGCGGCTGTCCGAGATCCAGGAAAAATTCAATCAGCTAAACGATCCGCAGAGAACCCACGAGGAGACTCACATTCATTGCCGTCAAGGGGAGATTGTCACTCTGGAACATGTTGATGTTGCCACACCCGGCGGCGAGCAGCAGCTGGTACGTGACCTCTCCCTGCGTGTGGCCGAAGGCCAGCATACGTTAATTGTCGGACAGACTGGGGTAGGGAAGAGCTCGCTGCTGCGCGCGATTGCCGGATTGTGGCAGCGCGGCAAAGGTGAGATACAGTTGCCGCCACATCAACAAATGATGTTTATTCCACAGAAACCTTACATGGTCCTCACCGATTTACGCTCCCAATTGCTGTACCCGAAACCGACAGAAAACGGGGATGACCGGCTCATCCAACAGGCGTTTACCCGCCTTGGCAGGCCGGATTTTCTGGCGAAGCAGGGTGGGCTGGACTGCATTAAAGACTGGCGGAAAGTACTGTCGCTGGGCGAACAGCAACTGGTGGCGTTTGCCCGTATTTTACTGCATCAACCGCGCTATGTGTTTCTGGATGAAGCCACCAGCGCGATGGATGTGGAAACAGAACACCTGGCCTATCTCGCGCTCGGCGAGGCGAAAATCACCTGCATCAGCGTCGGGCATCGCGAAACGCTGATGCAGTTCCATCCGCAAAAGTTGCACCTGATGGCCCATGGCGAGTGGCGGCTGACGCAGCACAGTGAAGCGGAACAGCAGGGGGATGATGCAGCTTCATATCATATTCAGGCCCGGGCGGTCTGATCCTCTTATTTTTTGAAGGGCATAACGGATGGCTGTGATGTTATCGGAACTAAAAAACGATCAAAACCGGCACCGGTTAAATCGCCTGTTCTTCCGCCGCGTGTGGCAGTTGGCCGCACCATACTGGACCCGCAAAGACGCCTGGAAATCCTGGCTGACTGTGGGCATTCTCTGCCTGATGATGGGCGGCTTCAGTCTGGCGGGAGCAAAGCTTACCCAGCTCACCACCGATGTCACTAATGCGCTGGTGGATAAACGGACCGATCTCTACTGGGAGTTGTTTACCTGGTTGACGGTGTTCGGCGTGCTGCGTTTTGGCGCGGATATGGTGCAGCAGCTGATTGATTCGATGCTGGCGATGCACTGGTGGCGCTGGTTGACAGAATACATTATGGACAACTATCTCTACCGTCACGCCTATTATTATATATTGCAGGATGAGAAGATCGATAATCCTGACCAGCGTATTCAGCAGGAGGTGGAACCCTTCTGCGGCACGGTGGGCGCATTCCCCCGCCAGTTTATTGGTTCGCTGATGGATATGGGCATACAGACCACTATCATGATGAGCATCTCCACCCCGATGTTCTTTGGGGTTATCGGATTTGCGCTGTTCCAGGCGGTGGCGATGTATTACATCAACCGGCCAACCATCAAGCAAAACTTCGATGTCACCGTGGCCGAAGCTGATTTACGCTATGGGCTGACCCACGTGCGGAATAATGCTGAGAACATTGCGTTTTATCGCGGAGAAGCGGTGGAGGTGGAGCATATCGTTACCCGACTGCTGAACGCCATCCGCAAACGGATGCGGGCAAATGTCTACAGCATCTATATGCAGTTGATGAACGAGGGCGTTGGCCAGGTGTGGAATTATCTGCCGCTGATTATCCTCGTTCCGGTCTATTTCCGTGGCGATATCAGCTACGGCAGCATTGCGCAGGCAACCGCCTCTGCCACTATGCTCCTCAACAGCCTGTCGGTGCTGACCACCTATATTCCGTTACTCAGCCAGACCGTGCCGAACGTGGTGCGGCTGGCGGAAATACACGAAACCTTCCTCAGGTTGCAGGAAGCTCAGGTCGACGATAAAAATAACCTGGTCATGAAGCCCGGTAAAACCATTGAGTTGAGCAACGTTAGCCTGAAAACGCCCGGCGGTGAGCAGTCGCTGGTGCAAAACCTCAACCTGAAGTTGCCGGAAGACAGCCGCCTGATTATCGTTGGCCGTACCGGCGTGGGGAAAAGCTCGCTGCTGCGTGCTATCGGTGGGCTGTGGCAGAACGGGCAGGGTAGCGTGACGCTGCCGCTGGAGATGGGGGCCTGCCTGTTCCTGCCCCAGCGCCCCTATACCTTTGAAGGCGATCTGCGTAGCCAAATATGCTATCCCGCTGCACAGTCACCAGTCAGTGACGGCGAACTGGCGGGGCTGCTGGAAAAGGTGTGCCTCGGTGATCTGTTGGCCCGCCACGGGCCGCTGGATCGGGTTGCCGACTGGTCACGCGTGCTCTCGCTGGGCGAGCAGCAGCGAATTGCCTTCGCCCGTATGCTATTGATTAAGCCGCGTTATCTGTTTCTGGATGAGGCTACCAGCGCTGTCGATTTGCAGACCGAGGCGGCGCTGTATCAACTGCTGGAAGAAGCAGGAACGGCGTGGATCAGCGTCGGGCACCGGCCAAGCGTAATGCGCTTTCACCGCAAGGCGCTGCGACTACATGAAGGGGGAAGCTGGGAGTTGCTGACCATGGAGCAACTGAATGAGCTGGCGATGGCGGATCGAGACTGATAGCGGCGCGCTAAGGCTGTGACCTTAGCGCTTACTTGCGCTCACGCAGCCAGACTACCGGACCTACCCGGCTGATATTCACCGGCAGAGACTTCTGCAGACCGTCGTACCAGTCGTCGAGATGATTGATATCGATAATGGTATTAAGCTTAATGGCGGCCAGGCGATCGCTGTTAAACACAATCACCCGCTTATCGTAGCGCTTTAGGGTGGTGAGAATGGTCCCCAGCGGCTGCTCTTCAAATATCAGTTTCCCCTGATGCCAGGAGAGAACCTGCCTGGCATTGACCGTGGTAATTTTTACGCTGTCCTGCCCGCCGTGTAGTTCTGTTTGCTGATTGGTATTGAGCTGCATATCAGGATGATCTTTGCGGCTCAGTTCTACTCTGCCACGCTCCACTGTGACCACCATACCGTCACCGTCGCGCTGCACGCCAAAGGCGGTGCCCAGCACTTTCACCTCCCCGACGCCAGCATCAACGATAAACGGCTGCAACGGGTTATGTACCACGTCAAAAAAGGCTTCACCGCGAGCCAGGCGTACGAAGCGCTGCCCGGAATTCACCCGCACATCCGCCGCGCTGTCAGCATCCAGCCACATGCGGCTGCCGTCATCCAGCGACAGCATGCGCTGCTCTCCGCTGGAAGTGTAGTGGTCGTACTGCCAGCGCGAAAGCCAGTTTTGGGTCATTATAGCCGAGAATAACAGCAGGCCCGCAGTGGGCAGCATAATTTGCCACCGCCAGAAGCGGCGCCGTGCCTGCTCATGCGGAGATATACCGCTTAGAGCATCCGGCTGATAGTAGTTTTCCAGCGACATTCCCATGCTGACCCACAGACTGCGAGCATCGACCAACGCGGCTTCATGGCGGCTGTCGGCGCGGCGCCAGCGCTCAAAAGCGGCCAGCTCATCGCTGGTGATATCACCCGAGGTCAATCGCACCAGCCAGGTTACGGCCTGCGTATTGATTTCCGTCGTGTGCTCTGTGTTGTACCCGGATGCTGGCATGGCTCAGCACCGGTCAGCATTACATTGAGTGGACATCCGGTAATTCCCTTTGGCAGACAGGTAAGCTTTTTGATTACGGTATGTTATACAAATCCAGCGTCCTGCTGGCAAAACACAATCGTAGCATGATTCACAGCATTTCAAGGCTGGCGAACCAGGAAAAGTATGATTCAATGAAGAAACGTGTGACGTAGGGGTTTTCATCAATCAAAATGAAAAAAGTTCAGGAAAAGGTCGCTGTCCGGAAGCTGGCGGAAGAGCAGAGCCCGAAAGATGAGAATGGCGGTCCTGGAAAAATGATGCGCTGGGGCTGTCCAGGGACACCTGGCCTGATTGTGATGCCGGCACAGAACGCGACACCGAAAAACATCACGGTATTCACCCTCATCACAGCAGAACCTTTCCGCGATACAAAAAGCGCAGAACTGAACGCACCCGGTCCGTCCGGGTTTCCGTATAGGGTAATGATATAGCAAACGATCCTGTGCAGCAGACCGGCATCGTGCCGGTCTGTGTCAGTCCTGGCACTATTGCACAGGAGCAGGGGAAGATTAGGTCAAACCAGCAACCGGTCGTGTTCAGTTACAAAACGTCCGGGGCCCCTCGTCATAACAAGTCTGGGTTTTGCCGTTTGCGTCGGTAATGTAAGTATATTTGCCAATGGTTTGCTTTCTACTGCCATCGGTTCCGAAAATTATGCCGGCAGATTCGTAATATGAAATTGTAGGTCCGTCTTTATTTTCTCTAAAGGTCCTGTTACCAGCCTGGTAGGTGTTGCTGCCATCACTACCGAAGACTCTGTCTCCTATTTTTTTATAAGTGGTGCTGCCCTTGTCGCTGTCCACATAAGTTGTATCGCCATCATGGTAGATTGTGGTGCCCGCATGAGCAGAGACAGAGGATAAGACAACAGCGATCAGCAGGGATTTGAATAAAATTTTCATGGCAAAATACCTGTGTGTATGCCGGTGTTTGGCTTTTACATCATATGCTTACCACGGCGGTAAATGACTATTTCAATCGTACTGGATACTGATAATCCAGACACTTCCGATCTTCTGGTGCAGGTCAGTCTGAAATGTCAGGAGCACCATCCTCTGGCGCTGACATCATGGGGGATGGCTCCGATGGCGGAATGCTGACATGCCGTTAGTGGAACCCGGGAAGTGTTAAAATTGCCGTCATAAGGGGGAGGGTAATGTAACGAAAACGTGCTTCAGTGAACTAACTCAGTGAATCGGGCTTACGCATGGCGATCTCCTCACGGGGACATAATTAGTATGTCGGAAGATCTCTAAAAGTGAATGGGCCGGTTTGCAGGGATACTTATAGTTAATGTGGAACAATCAATTAACTATGCTCATTAATAGTAAAGGAAATTATCGATAAATAATACATCACTCGAGGACAGAATTTATGCAGTAAACTGGAATTCATCCTATACAGCATATGGACCCGCAAATGATGTTCCTGAACTATTATTACATTAGCATCTGATGATCACGAGGTAGCAAAGACCGCCAGTCATAAGCTTTGGTGCGGACTATGTCATCAGCATGTTTCTATGGCGCCAGCAGGATATATTGCCCTTCCATTTATATTAGAGATTCTTGATAGCGCAGATGAGTTACTTACGGTTGAAATACTCGATATCTTATGGAGATTCGCTCAGTGCTGCGTAGAGACAGGACCGAATGTTCCCGACTATTTCGAGCCAACCAGAGAGCGTCTTATCTTCGAACTACCCCGTTTTTCGTTACTATCCGAACACAGCGATGAGTTAATATCGCATTTCGCTTCTGAAATAATAAAATCGTTAAACCAAATATGAGCGAAAAGTGCCACGCTGTACTATTAAACGCTCGGGTAATTGCGCGTGGTTCACATCATAGATTTTTTCGCAGAAATTACGGCGAAGAAGGCGGGGCCGGTAATATAACGGCCCCAACTTTATCCCCTTTATCAAGCCGTAGTGAAGAACGCCACGGTCTGCGTGAGCCGCCGGGTTTGTTTTTCCAGCGCATTCGCGGCAATGACCGCCTGCTGAACCAGCTGCGCGTTCTGATGGGTGACAGAATCGATTTGTACGATGGCTTCATTGACCTGGCTAATCCCGATGCTCTGCTCATCCGTCGCGACGGAGATTTCCGACATAATGTCCGAAACACGCTGCACGGCTTCAATCATCTCGTCGATATTATCGCCGGCGATTTTAATCTGCGACGAGCCACTGTTGACGCGGCTGACGGACTCCTCAATCAACTCTTTAATCTCCTGGGCTGCCTGAGAACTGCGTAAGGATAAGTTGCGTACCTCGCTGGCCACCACGGCAAAGCCTTTCCCCTGTTCTCCGGCCCTGGCCGCCTCAACTGCCGCATTCAGCGCGAGAATGTTGGTTTGAAAAGCAATGCTGTTTACCACATCGATGATACTGGCAATTTTACCGGCGCTTTCAGAAATACCGTTCATGGTGTCATTGACATTCTGCATCATCACACCCCCGCGCGAGGCAATATCCACCGCGCCACGCGCCAGTTCACGCGCCTGTCCTGCGTTTTCAGCGTTCTGTTTTACGGCTGCGGTGATCTCTTCCATGCTGGAGGAGGTTTTTTCCAGAGATACCGCCTGCTGATCGGTGTGCCCGGCGATTTCCTGATTACCGGCGACAATATCCTGGGTATTGGTGTTGATCCTCTCAGCACCATCGCGGATCTCCGCAATAACGGAAGTCAGTTGCTCGCGCATCACCCCCATCTCATGTAACAGGCTGGCGTTATCACTGGCTTTTTTATTCACGCTCTGCGATAAATCCCCTGCGGCAATTCGCGATACAACCTCAGCCGCATAACGCGGTTCTCCGCCCAGTGTTTTCAGCGTGCTGCGGTTAATCATATAAACCAGCACCGAGAGCAGGATGCTGATGACAATAAATTCTCCCAGGTTCTGATAAACAGAACCCAGAAATGCTTCATGGATATCATCAACATAAAGACCCGTCGTAATAATCCATCCCCAGGGAACCCAGGGAATGTTGTAGGCAATTTTGGGCTTTGGTTCGGTGTCTCCCGGTCGCGGAAAATTATAGGCGGTGTAACCATCATGGCCATCCTTCGTCACCGTGACCATATCTCTGTAAATATAGACGCCATTGACATCGGCAACATCCGGCCCCTTGCCAATTAACGCGGCATTAATGGGATGCATAATGACCTGTGCCTGGTTATTCAGAATAGTAAAATATCCTGTGTCGCCATAACGTAAGTCTTTAATGATCTGGATTGAACGCTGTTGTGCTTCCTCTTTTGATATCAGCCCCTTATCAACAAGTGCAGCCTGCGTTTTCACCACGTTAAGGGCTAACTGGGAAACATACATTAATTCCTTTTTTCGTAGCGCCAGCTGGTCATCTTTAATTTTTACTGAGCCAAAGAATAATGACCCGGCAAGGCTTAGCAGTGCGACAGCAAGTGGAAGCCACAATTTATGCGCAAAGGATAATTTCATAGCATGCTAACCTGTTGTTGTTGTATAGGCAGGTATTGCGCAGGCCTTTCGGTATCAGGCTGCGCTTAATCTTTTTATCGGAAATTAAAGAGAAAGAATTAATCGATAATATTGATATATATATTATATATATCCCACTTTTAGTATAATGAACTGAATTGCCTGATAAATAAAACATTCATATGCACTGCGTCATTATACGCAACATTGATACCGATACAGGAGGGCTGGTTTCAGACAACCAGTGACGTGCCAACGATTGTAATCACGTCCGGGAGAGTATTCGCATAATTTTCCAGTTATCACGTAACAGTGACGGGAGGGGGAGCCTGAACTGGCAATACATCGGCGAAAGCGTTCTGCGGGTGTGATCATCGATACATCGTATGGGTTGTTATGGGAAATAGAATTTCAATGCAGTATTTATGGTATATCGTTAATCAGGAAGAACAGCAGAAGTCATGAGAGATTTATGAGCGACAAAAGCAAAGCTTTTCGTCTTCTTCACGAATCCGGGAATACCTTTGTCATTCCTAATCCATGGGACATTGGCACAGCCAGAATACTTGAAAAAATGGGCTTTCTGGCCCTCGCCACAACCAGTGCAGGCCTTGCCTTTTCTCTGGGGGTGGCAGAAGGTCAGGTTTCCTGGCAACAGACAATCCATCATTGCCGGAACATCGCAGCAGCAACCTCTCTGCCGGTGTCAGCCGATCTGGAGAAAGGAACAGGTGACAGTCCGGATAGCGCCGCTGAAACCATTAAGATTGCCGTGGATGCCGGCCTTGCAGGCTGTTCCCTTGAGGATTATACCGGCCGACCAGAACATCCTGTCTTCGATTTAAGTCTTGCAGTCGAGAGGATTTCGGCAGCGGCTGAATCACGTGATATTTGTGATCCTGATTTTGTTATTACTGCGCGCGCTGAAAATTTCATGTGGGGCAATGAGGATCTTGATGAAACAATTCTGAGACTTCAGGCCTTCGAAAAAGCAGGCGCAGATGTCCTCTATGCCCCTGGAATTCATGATCTTTCTATGATTCATACCCTCTGCAGGTCTGTTACAAAACCGGTGAATGTTGTCATGGGCTTGCCCGGAAATGTTTACAGTGTTGAAGAACTTTCACATGCCGGAGTCCGGCGTATAAGCGTGGGAGCCTCAATGGCCCGGCTCGCCTATGGAGTGTTTGTTCAGGCTGCACGAGAAATCAGTGGTAATGGCACTTTTTCTTATGCAAAACATGCCATCAGTTTTTCAGAGCTTGAGGCTTTTTTCGAAAAAACTAATCAATAATCAGTTTATTAGCAGGCCTGACAGTATGCACAATTTCTCTGTTTTTCCATTGATTCAGTGCCCGCTTTGAGCTGCTCTCCATTGATTAACACGAACTGATGTTCGCAACGACTGCTCTGGCACAAAACGTATATTCAATGTTCAAAAAGGGGAGAGGGTGCCCTTACGTTGTGCGAGGCCACCCGCCGGTGCTGCGCTGGTAGTACTGATAACGACGAAACTCACAATCAGCACCAGAAACTTTTTCATTTGTTACGTCAATTTACCGTAACGAGAGCGTACCGGGAAAAAGCAGAACTTCACGGAAAATGGCATTAAGGGTAGAGACGTGGCCGTCTTCATGTTCCTTCATATGAAGTCACTAACTTAATCCCAAGGGCCATCATCACGCCACCTGCGGCCCGGTCAAACCACGCTTTTCCGCGAAGGTACAAATTTCGAGGTTTAGACGCAGAAAGAACAATCGCGACAAGCGCATACCAGCTGGCTTCGATTAAAAAGACGAGCAATGCAATGACAACCTTAAAGGAGAGAGCGCTATCTGGTGGAAGAAAGGCGGCAAAAACACTGGCATAGACAATAGCCGTTTTCGGATTACTGAGTTGAGTGGTAAGGCCCAGGAACAGAAATCGTGAAGAGAGTGGAATTGACCGATCATGCAGCTGAACTTCAGCAACAAGAGGGGTACGAGCGCCCCTCCAGATACGGAAGCCTAAATAAGCCAGATAAAGACCACCGCCAACTTTCAGGAGCAAATATAACGACGGGACTGCAAGCAAAACGCCATGAAGTCCCAGCAACGATGCTGTTGCAAAAATCAATCCTCCAACCCCCATCCCCAACGCGGCTAGCAAGCCGTTGAGTCGGCCCATACTTGCCGATGTGCGTGCCACCATCACGAAGCTCGGACCCGGGCTTGCAGCGCCAGCGGCGAGTGCCGTTGCAATGCCAATAATCTCGGGGAGATGTTGCATAGGTCGACTCCTTTGTGAACATGAGGGAATTCTTGAAAGCCGTCAAATTAAGCGGAAACAATAGCATTGAATCTCGCACTCATTCGAGAACGACAACGCCTTGATTTCCTGTACTGCGTGTCACAAACCTGCCTTATTGATATACGCCTGTAAGCCCCCGGCAAGAATATCGAATACCGTTTTACAGGCCTGACTGTGGCGCAAGTCCTCATGCATCACCAGCCAGGTATCAAGACGGAACGCAAAGAAATCAGGCATCAACCGCTTTAATGGGACAGGAAAATCGGCCAGTTGAACCTGACACATCCCTATACCCGCACCTGCGCGAATAAGGTTCAACTGCGCCACATCACTGTCAGTTCGTAAGGTAAATGCTTCACGGTTCAGCTGAGGGTAGTGTTTCAGTGCCTGTAAAATAAACGGCGTCATTTTAT
Source organism: Kosakonia radicincitans DSM 16656 (assembly GCF_000280495.2). Classification (NCBI taxonomy): domain Bacteria; kingdom Pseudomonadati; phylum Pseudomonadota; class Gammaproteobacteria; order Enterobacterales; family Enterobacteriaceae; genus Kosakonia; species Kosakonia radicincitans. The sequence goes on along the minus strand of NZ_CP018016.1, from coordinate 3,016,494 downwards.
CAAAGCCCACAAGCGGATGGCTGAACAGCTCGTCAATACTTTCCGGTTCACCATGCCGGGCCAGATAGGAATGTGATGCATGCAGACCAATTTCAATACGGCCCAACCGACGTGCGATCAGTTGCTCCTGCACCGGTGTGGTCATGCGTACCGCAATATCCACTTCCCGGTTCAATAAATCCTGCATTCGGTTAGAGAGAACCAATTCAATTGTAAGCTGCGGATAATCCTCTTTGATTCGTGCAATCAGGGAAGGAAGAACTTCCGTGCCGATAATTTCACTCGCAGAAACGCGTACCACGCCATGCAACCCGGCGGTGTGCGTGCTGAAGCTGGCGGCCGTTCGCGCAATCATACTGGCCGTGTTTTCCATCGCTTGCGCATGGCCTTGCAGCGCGGCTGCCGCATCCGTCGGTTGCAGACCAGTCTGCGACCGCGTAAACAAAACCAGGCCAAGGGCGGATTCCAGTGCCGCTATGTGGCGCCCCGCAGTGGGCTGGGTAATGGCAAGCATACGGGCGGCCCCCGACAGGGAGCCTTCTTTCATCACCGCCAGGAAGGTTCGATACCATTCCCATGGAATATTTATAGTCATACAAAAATGCATACCTGCTACCTGATGTCATGCAATTACATTTAGTCCGCGCAAACACTACGATGTCAAGCACACACATCCGGTAAAGGCAAGGCGATGAAAAACAGAAACAAGGTACTCGTACTGGGCGCAACAGGCGGAATCGGTGGCGAAATCGCCCGTAAACTCATTCGCGAAAAATGGGACGTTCATGCACTGCGCCGCAGCGCTCCGCAAAATGAAGAGCCCGCAAATATGACGTGGATAACGGGTGACGCGCTGAATGCTGAGCAGGTCGCGGCGGCGGCGTCAGAGTGTAGTGTGATTGTCCATGCCGTTAATCCGCCAGGTTATCGAAACTGGGAGCAACTGGTTTTGCCGATGTTACAGAACACCATCAATGCGGCGGAGCGAAACGGTGCCTTAATCGTTCTCCCTGGCACCGTTTACAACTACGGTCCGGACGCCTTTCCACTTTTACGGGAAGACTCTCCCCAAAATCCTGTCACCAGAAAAGGGGCCATACGGGTGCAAATGGAGAAGGCACTGAACGCCTACACGCAGCGTGGCGGAAAAGTGCTGATTCTGCGGGCCGGTGATTTCTTTGGCCCTGACGCAGGCAACAACTGGTTTTCACAGGGATGGATCACGCCAGGTAAACTCCCCCGGACAATTAAAAATCCGGGTAAAGCCGGAACAGGCCATCAGTGGGCCTATCTGCCGGATGTCGCCGAAACGCTGTCTGCGCTGTTGGCGCGTCGGGAGCAACTCGAACCGTTTGCCTGTTTTCATATGCGGGGGCACTGGGATGCCGATGGTACGGCGATGGCAGCAGCCATAAAAAGTGTCGCACAATTTGCGGGTATTAAAGCGAAGATAACCTCTTTTCCCTGGTGGCTTATCTTTGCGATGGCGCCGTTCAATACCACGCTGCGTGAGATGCGCGAGATGCGGTATTTATGGGAACAGCCGATACAGATGGACAATGCAAAACTGATCGACTTTTTAGGCCACGAACCGCATACCCCGCTGATTGAGGCCGTGCGGACTACGTTAATCGGCCAGGGCTGCATTAATCACGCGTCATTCACGCGTTTATGAGCGGATCAGATCGTTTCTGGCACAAAGTGGCAAATCCAGATATAGCCAGGTCGGCTTTGAGCAAGGAGCGGTTCTTTAAGCCATTGTGTATCAGATGTAGGACTAACACTGGCTTGTGATAATCAACCGTGTACAGGTCATTTCACTGCGTCGGCGGGTACAGGCGGGGCTGAATTAAGGTGAAGCCTGCGTAACGCGCTGTCCCGTGCTTTATTCATGCACCGGCTGGAATAAATCAGGGACCGAAAACCGGAAAATCAGAGCTATCGTGCCAGTGACCAGTGACCAGTGACCAGTGACCAGTGACCAGTGACCAGTGACTGTAGTGAAAAGCAAACTTACCCGGCTTGCTGCTCACACGGTAAAACCTAAATACCTCGCAACTTCAAACGGTTCCGAAAACCTTCTTAGAAGAAGATTGAACGTGCGAAAAAATCAGAGATACTGTATATAAATACAGTTATATTGAGTTCCTCATTATGCAGCTTTTTTATCCCTTAGAGATTGCCCCCTCTATCCATCTTCCTCTCTTTACGGAGCGGGTACCTTGTGGTTTTCCTGGTCCCGCGCAAGACTATGTTGAAGATAGGCTGGATCTCAATACGCTTTTGATAGCCCATCCTTGCGCCACATATTTTATTAAAGTCAGCGGTGACTCCATGACTGGTGCTGGAATTGGGGATGGTGACCTTCTGGTAGTTGATCGTTCGCTGTCGGCAAGCCATGGCGATATTGTGATTGCTGCTGTAGCTGGCGAGTTTACTGTCAAGGAACTACGTACTCATCCTGTCTTACGCCTGGTTCCGCACAATAGCAATTACTCACCCATTACGTTTCATAACCCAGAAGAGCTAGAAATATTTGGTGTAGTAACATTTTCAGTGAAGTCACATAAATGACGATGTTTGCTTTGGCTGACGTCAACAGCTTTTATACGTCCTGTGAAACGGTATTCCGCCCGGATTTAAAGGGAAAACCCGTGGTAGTGGTCTCTAACAACGACGGCTGCGTAATTTCGCGTTCAGCAGAGGCAAAAGCGCTTGGCATCGCCATGGGAGAGCCTTTTTTCAAACTGAAAAATAAAACGTTCTCATCTGAAGTGCACGTATTTAGCTCGAACTATGCTCTTTATGCTGACCTCAGTGCGCGGGTTATGCAGACGCTGACGCAGATGGCGCCAGCCATCGAGATCTATTCAATTGATGAAGCCTTTATCGACTTATCCGGCATAGCCAGCTACATGTCGCTGACAGATTTTGGGAAGGCCGTGCGGAACCAGGTACTTAAAAATACCGGGCTCACGATCGGAATCGGAGTTTCGCAAACCAAAACGTTAGCAAAATTAGCAAATTACGCAACAAAACGATGGGCGAGTGCGGGTGGCGTGGTTGATCTATCCGACATATCACGTCAGCGGAAGCTGTTAGAACGAGTGCCTGTGGAGGATGTATGGGGTGTAGGAAGGCGCATCAGCAAAAAACTGAACAATATGGGGATCAATACAGCGCTGGACTTAGCCAATAGCTCACCTTGGGTAATCAAAAAACATTTCAACGTTGTTCTGGAAAGAACGCTGCGTGAGCTGCGCGGTGAGTCGTGCCTGGAGCTTGAGGAATTCGTGCCGGATAAACAACAGATTATGTTCAGCCGCTCTTTTGGGTATCGTATTACCGAGTATGCAGATATGCGCCAGGCTGTCTGCGCCTATGCTGAACGCGCCGCAGCAAAATTGCGTAGCGAACACCAGTTTTGTGCTTTTGTCAGCGTATTTCTACGCACCAGCCCGCACGCAGATAATGAAATTTATTATGAGAACCAATCATCTACGAAACTATCGATACCATCTAATGATACGCGTGACATTATACGTGCATCTACAGAATCACTAGACCGGATATGGGTCGATGGTTATCGCTACATGAAAGCTGGCGTAATGCTTGCTGACTTTTTTAGTCGTGGCACTGCACAGCTTAATTTGTTTGATGATACCGCCCCAAAGGCTAATAGCACTGCACTGATGGCGGTAATCGACGGCATTAACTCGTCAGGAAAAGGAAAGGTCTGGTTTGCTGGTCAAGGCATCCAGAAACCTTGGGCAATGAAGCGTGAAATGCTATCACCATCTTATACTACGCGCTATTCAGACCTGCCTGTCGCTAAATAAAAACTAGTTGTAGTGGTCAACAAAAATTGGCCACGGCTTTAGAGATTTCCAGAACAAGCGTTCTGATTCATTCGGCGTCAAACCACCATTATAGTGAAGAGAGCAAGCCGCTTGCGGCAGAAAATAATAAAGCTACTGAAGTCACATGAAATTTATGCGGCGGGGATGCCAGGCCGTGTCAACCACCGCCTGGCATCATGTACTAGCGATAGCTTAAAAAATTCGCGTCCAGCGGATATCGTTGGCGGGCGGTACCGGGCCGGAAACCGGATCGCTATGACCAAAAATACGCGTGTTGTGCCAAATCTGATTATTCTGCGCCGCTATCCGCACATTAGCGGCAAACTCTGCGATGCCCGGACCGCAAGAGGAAATATAAATTCTTGCCGGAACGGCCTTGTTCGCCATATTTCCCTGAACCAGAGCAAGAAAGGTTTCGGCATTAACATCAACAACGCTCGGAGCCGCGTTGCCAATTTCCGTACCATTACCATGGGCAATAACCACAATGGTCGCGCCGTTGATAATATTTAAATTCATGGAACTGACCTGTGCCCACGTATAGCGATTCGTGATGGGGTTCCAGGCGGCATTCAGTTGCGTGTTAACAATATCGGCATCGGTAGACATGAGCATTACAATGGTCATACTGTATCTCCTCTTTGTGAAATATAACCTTTTGATTTAAAGGTGCTTCTATGCTTATCACGACAATAGACAGATAACGGATAAAACAACCCGACAATGTGTTACTGCGTCGCCAATATTAACCAACTGCTTTTTCCCCACCAGTTAGCCAGATAGCCGATGCACTATTCCTGGTGTTGTCTGGCGCAATTCGGTGGCGTCATCATAAGCGGCAATAGGGCATCGATTTATCGTCTCATTCTTAAATACGCGTTGAGTACGAAAATCCTGATGGCGTGCAGTTGATAAAAAAGGAAAGGTTATTAGCGGTGTACAACCGTCAGGGCAGGGGATTGTTTTTACAATCAATGAGTAAGGCACTACACTTAATGGTTGTTTCTCCATTGGACGGGCCGATGTCAACACTTAAAAGTAATCAGTTCTTTTTTATCATTTTATTATTGCTGGTCAGCGTGGCGTTTTTCGGCCTGATCCAGCCCTATTATTCCGCGATTATCTGGGCGATCATCCTGGCGTTGATTTTCTATCCGCTGCGCATGCAGCTCTCGGTATGGTTGCGCGGGCGTAACGGCATTGCCTCGTTGATCACTGTGTTGCTGATTTGCGTGATTGTGTTTATCCCAATGATGATGGTGCTCTCTTCACTGGCCGTGGAGATCAACAGCCTGTACCAGCGTCTGCAAAATAACGCGACCGATTTGCCGCAGCTATTAAGTAATGGCATTGCACATCTGCCGGACTGGGCGAAGGGCTATCTGCGCGACAATGATTTTGATTCGGTGAATGCAATCCGGGAAAAACTCTCCGGCGTGGCGTTGAGCGTCGGGCGTTACCTGGCGGGCAGCGCGGTGATCATTGGCAAAGGTACGCTGGGCATTACCGTTAGCTTCTGTTTGATGGTCTATCTGCTGTTCTTCCTGCTGAAAGATGGCGCCACGCTGGTGCGCCAGATCTACGAAGTTATGCCGCTGACGGCGACCATTAAGCGTCGCCTGTTTTTGAAATTCGCCGGTGTGGCGCGTGCTACGGTAAAAGGGACGCTGGTGGTTGCCATCGTTCAGGGCGCGCTGGGCGGCATCGGTTTCTGGTTTGCCGGTTTCAACGGCAGCCTGCTGTGGGCGGCGCTGATGGCATTCCTGTCGTTAATCCCGGCGGTGGGAACGGCGATTGTCTGGATCCCGGCGGTGATTTTTCTCTATTCGACCGACGAGTTTGTTACGGCAACGGTGCTGACGCTCTACTTCGTGATCGTCGTTGGTTTGGCCGACAATCTTCTGCGTCCGTTGCTGGTCGGGAAAGATACCCGCATGCCGGATTATCTGATTCTGCTGACCACGCTGGGCGGCCTGCAATTCTTCGGCATTAATGGTTTTGTCCTTGGGCCCATGATTGCTGCGCTGTTTATCACCTCGTGGAATTTGCTGGCGGAAGCGCGGGCGAGCGTTGCAAAAAACAGCCCGCCAACGCCGCCTCAATAAAGGCGCTGCGCGGCAAAGATGCCGTAAAGGGTGCAGGCCACCGTTCGCGTACAGGTTTTGTAGGTTATAAACCAGGCTTTCTGGTAGCGGGCTAAGTCGGGGCGGTTATGGAAAACCGGCCATAAAACGCGATGCACGTAGCCGTGGTAAACATTGTCATATTCGTTGGGCGCCATCTCCCAACTATGGCCGCACGATTGGCAACGTGACATATATTTCCTCATCGTGAGTTATTACCGGCTGAAGAGGATTATTTATCGCCTGATATAAATGCGGTATAAAAAGAAAACCACGCACTGCAAAAATAATATAAATTCCACAGCAGAGTAAAGAATTGAAAAGCTTTTGAGTAAAATCCTGGGCTGTGATAGAAATAAGCGGTGTTTAACGACTGAGGACAATTTTCATCCGCATGATGAGAAGCAATTCGCGGATAATTGTAATTATATGGACATTCTGTTCAGCATTTTAAATTCTGTTTTTTCCCGTCACCACTCCTCCTGCTGCCCGCTTGCGGGTGAACAATACTGGCGCTCAGCGCTATAGTCTCCTCCTGCCTGTGCTGGCGCGCTGCGTCCGGCTGATATTGCTGTTTTTCCGGTTTCCCGCGCTGCGGTAAGCCGCGCAAGGATATATATTCTCAAGCAGGAGAAAAAATGATTTATTGGATATTACTGATCTTAGCAATTGTTGCTGAAATAACCGGCACATTGTCAATGAAATGGGCCAGCGTCAACGATAGCCAGACAGGGTTTATTCTAATGCTGGCCATGATTGCGCTGTCGTATATTTTTCTGTCATTTGCGGTGAAAAAAATTGCCCTCGGTGTGGCGTATGCAATGTGGGAAGGCATTGGCATATTATTCATTACCCTGTTCAGCGTATTTCTTTTTGATGAACAACTCCCGGTATTAAAAGTGATCGGGCTGGCAACGTTGGTGTTGGGCATTGTGCTGATTAAATCCGGGACGCGTAAGCCGCGTCAGGAGCGCAATCATGCAGCCGTTTGAGTGGATCCACGCTCTCTGGCTGGCGATGGCGATTGGGCTGGAGATCGTGGCGAATATCTTTCTGAAATTCTCTGACGGTTTTCGTCGCAAACTGTACGGTTGCGGGTCGCTTTTGGCGGTGCTGGCGGCGTTTAGCGCGCTGTCACAGGCGGTGAAAGGGATCGATCTTTCCGTGGCCTATGCGCTGTGGGGCGGATTTGGTATTGTCGCTACGCTGGCGGCGGGCTGGATCCTCTTCGGCCAGCGCCTGAACCGTAAAGGCTGGTTTGGTCTGCTGCTGTTAATTATGGGTATGTTGCTGATTAAACTCGCATAATGTGACGCTGCCCGCGTTTACGGGCAGCGAATTTTGCAGTCTGTATTACGCTTTACTCAATAACTAACGCAACGCGACTTTTTCAGCCACCTGCAGGGGGCGATGAATGTTCAATCCGTTTAGCTGGCGCAATATTCCTGGCGCAAGGACGTTATTTGTCATGACCTTTATGGCGGGGATTGGCTTAATCGTCTCCGTTGTTGCACTGCTTTACCTCTCGTTGAATTTAATCAGCAGCAAAGCCAATGAAATTGATGAGCACCGCACTGCGCTCGCGGTGCAGGGCGCGATTCAGACGTCGGTTAACCGAATCCGCTCGCTGGTGATTGATAATGGCGTCTGGGACGATGCGGTGCGGGAAGTTTATCGGCCACAACTGGATACGCAGTGGTTGTACAACACCTGGGGGGCTGGTTATAAAATCAACAATCTGTATGACGGCACCTTTGTGCTGGATGAGCAATTCAATGTGCTGTGGGGCGCGTTTCGCAGCCAACTTTTCACGGAGCGCGATCTCACTTTTTTTGGCAGTGGATTGCGGGCGCTGATCCGCGGTCATAACCAGTTGCTTCAGTCCGGGAAAGAGGTCTACGCCGGGATTACGCAGACCCGGGACGGCGTGGCGTTTATCAGTATCGGGCTGGTGCGCCCGATGGTTGGCCGTCTTGAGGTTTACGACGGCACTCGCCGCTATCTGGTGATTACCCGCCATCTGGATGCGCAGATCCTCAGCGACCTTGGCAAAACCTTCCAGATTACAGACTTACGCCTGTCACCGCAGAAAACCGCCGCCAGTAGCGTTCCGCTGCGTGACTCGGCGGGCGAGGAGCTCGGCTATCTGAGCTGGACGCCGCGTCTGCCGGGCGCAGAAGCCGCGCGGGCGGCGGCGTCGAATATTCGCCAGATTGCGATGCTGGCGTCCGGGTTGATCCTGCTGTTTATCGTGCTGAGCAGCGCCGGGCTGTACAAGCTGGCGCGTGGGGAAAGGCTGGCGCGCAAAATCGCCCTGACGGACTGGCTCAGCCGGTTACCCAACCGCCGGGCGCTCATCGAAAACATCGAAAAACTGGGCGCGATGGGCGATCCGGATACGATAAGCGTGGTGTTTATCGATCTGGATGGTTTTAAAGATGTGAATGATATCTACGGGCACGATGTTGGCGACCGTCTGATTGTCACCATTGCCCAGACCCTGCGTGAGAAAGTGCCGACTGACGGCATGCTGGCGCGGATGGGCGGCGACGAATTTGCCATGACCCTGAGCGGGCCGTGGTCGGTGGAGAAGGCCACCGACTTTGCCAATAACGTCCTGCAATACCTGAATCATCCTGTGCGCATTGGTAAACGCACCATCCACATTGGCGCCAGCATCGGCATCGCCAGCGGCACGCTGCTGGAATGCTCCAGTTCCGAGTTGTTTCGCCGCGCAGATATTGCGATGTACCATTCGAAAATTACCGGCAAAGACAGGCTAACGCATTATGACGCGGCGCTGAACAGCGCTCGCGAGCGGCAATTATTGATTGAAAGTGATATCCGCGATGGGCTGGAGCGTGAGGAGTTTGATGTCTGGTATCAACCGATTGTCGATGCCCGAAGCCAGATGATGGTGGGCATCGAAGCACTGGCGCGCTGGCCGCGACGTCCTGCCGGGGAGCTAAAACCGGATGAATTTATTCCGATTGCAGAGACCAGCGGGCTGATTTACTCGCTGGGACAGTTTGTCCTGCGCCGCGCTTGCAGCGATCTCCAGCCGATAGAGGATCTGAAATTATCGGTGAATATCTCGCCAGCGCAGTTTCGCGATCCGGAGTTCGAGAACAAAGTCTCCAGCGTGCTGGAGACCTGCCGCTTTCCGGCGCACCGCCTGCAACTGGAAGTAACAGAAACCTACGTGCTGGAAAATCCCGAGCGCGCCCGTTCGGCCATTGCCAACTTAAAAGCGCTGGGCACGGCGGTGGCGCTGGATGATTTTGGTACTGGCTACTCCAGCATTGGTTATCTGCGTCGTTTTAATTTCGACACCATCAAAATTGATAAATCACTGGCCGGGCTGGTGGACGATGATGAGCAGGCGTCGGCGCTAGTGAGCGGGACTATCCGCATCGCCAGCGCGCTGGGCATGCAGGTGGTGGCGGAAGGGGTGGAGAATGAAAAGCAGATGAAACTGTTAAGACTGGCCGGTTGCGATCAGCTTCAGGGATATTACTTCAGTGAACCGATGCCGCTGCACGACATCCTGCAACTGCGTTTGCAGCGGCTGGGCTGAATCACTCGCTCTCTTTGGCCAGCGCTTCCAGCTTGTCACGAAAACCGGTTACGGAGATGGCGCGGTTATCGGCGCGCCAGCGATCTTTTGCCGCCGGTGCTGAGCTTTGTACGGCAATCAACTGCCAGCCTGCGTCGGTTTTCAGCATCAATGGTGAACCACTGTCGCCGGGCAGGGTATCGCACTGGTGCGACAGCACGCTACTTTGCGCCCAGCCGGTGACCGTACAATCCTGGTGGCTGTAGAGCGTATCCAGATGATCTTCCGGATAGCCTGCCTGCGTCACTTTCCGGTTGGCCGTTTTCAGCGCCGCTGTCAGTTCGTCTTTATCGCCAACAAAGATCGGTAGCGGTGTAATGCCGGACGGCGGATAACGCAAGACGATCAGACCGAAATCCCACGATGCGGCGGAAGAGGGAACGATCCAGCCATCGCCATCGGGTTTCAGACGATGACCGAGCGAGGCGTCAACACGCCCTTCAATACCGTGAATTTCATAGCGCCAGGTCCCTTTTTGCGAAACAAAACGCAGCGCGACGGCTTTGTCTGCTTTCCCGTTCGGCGGCGTCAGCAGGCAGTGTCCGGCGGTCAGCGCCAGGTGCGGAGAGATAAGGGTGGCAGTACACAGATTACCACTGGCGGTTTCCAGCTGGCCGATAGCATCCCACGGCGCTTTGGTCGGCGTGGGAACCGGGACGCGATCGTCATGACCAAAAAAAAGCGTTTTTACATCACGGGCGTTAACCGCGTCATCCTCGCCATCGTCAGCATGACCAGCAGCGGAAAACAGAAACAGCGATCCCAGCATCAGCACAACAGTTTTTCGCATATCACACTCTGGTGGGTAATTATGATTATTAACGTAAGCCCAGATAAATATAGACGGGACGCGAGGAAAGTGGGAGTAAAATCAGCGTGCTACATCAGTAAAGATAAAAACGGATGGCAATAAGCGCGCAAATAATCAGCATTAACAGAATCAGTTCAAAACGATAACGTCGCAGCATATGCCCTCCAGAGAAAAACGGCGCCTCACCCGAAGGGCTCAGCGCCGACTTGTCACAGCGTGCCGTTAAGGACGCCGGAATCAGACACGTTTACTTATGCAGCCGGTTGTGCAGCCGGTTTAGTTGCAGTGTGTTTAACGTGTTTTTTGTGTTTTTTAGCAGCCTGTGCTTTCTGCTCTACTGCCGGTTTAGCTGCTTTTTTGTGATGTTTTTTCACTTTTGCAGCCTGAGCTTTCTGCTCTACAGCTTTTTTGTGTTTTTTGTGCACTTTTTTAGCCGGAGCTTTAGTTGCGGTAGCAGCCGGTGCAGCGGTGGTAGCAGTCGGAGCAGCAGCCGGAGCCTGAGAGGTGGCAGCGGTGTCAGCAGCGAATGCAGCGGAAGACAGACCCATAGCAGCGGCAACAACCAGAGCTAATACTTTTTTCATTCCGATATCCTCGAATTGGTTTCATCATTCAACCCCACTGCGGGGCCGTTGAAAGAACTATATCCCTGTAAATGCGAGGTTTCCGTGAGTGATTGGTATCGGCGTGTAACGGAATGTACAAACGTGATGTACCGCGCCGAAACGGGGGTTCCGGCGCGATGTCATCAGAGATAACGGCGGGTCAAATGCTGGCGGAAATAATCGGCATTCAATGCTTCTCCTGTTGCATTTTCAATGAGTTGCGAGGTGCTGAAGCGGCTACCGTGCTGCCAGATATTCTGCCGCAACCAGTCGAACAGGGCGCTAAAATCACCTTGCGCAATGGCCTCATCAAGCGTTGGCAGGGCCACGCGTGCCGCATGAAAGAGTTGCGCGGCGTACATGGCGCCCAGCGTGTAGGAGGGAAAGTAACCGAATCCGCCATCGGTCCAGTGAATATCCTGCATGCAGCCATTGCGGTAATTGCCTTCGGTGGAAAGCCCCAGCCAGGCCTGCATTTTTTCATTCCACAGCGCCGGAATATCCTCCACTTCAATGTCGCCGTCGATCAGCGCGCGTTCGATTTCGTAACGCAGGATCACGTGCGCCGGATAGCTGACTTCATCAGCCTCAACGCGGATATAACCCGGTTTCACCCGCTGATTCCAGGCAATGAAATTGCCCTCTTCGAAGGCTGGTTGCATACCAAAACTCTCGACAATCGCCGGTTGCAGGCGGCGCAGAAACGCGTCGCTGCGCCCGAGTTGCATTTCAAAGAACAGACTTTGCGATTCATGAATCGCCGTGGATCGCGCCAGCGCGATCGGCTGGCCGGCCCAGGCGCGCGGCAGGTTTTGTTCGTAGCGGGCGTGACCGGTTTCATGCACTACGCCGAACAGCGCGCTCAGCAGTTCATTTTCGTCGTAGCGCGTAGTAATGCGCACATCTTCCGGGACGCCGCCGCAGAAGGGATGCGCGCTGACATCAAGACGCCCGCCGTTGAAATCGAAGCCCAATACCTGCATTGCCTGCAATCCCAGCTCGCGCTGCACGGCCTGCGGGAACGGCCCCTGCGGCGCAATCAGTGTTTGCTGCGCCTGTTTCGCCACCGCGCGGTTCAGTAAATCCGGCAGCCAGCTTTTCACCTCGCTAAATAGTTCATCCAGGCGGGCGCTGGTCATGTCCGGTTCGAATTTGTCGAGCAGCGCATCATACGGTGAACAGCCTTTGGCCGCTGCGCGTAAGCTGGCCTCTTCGCGGGCAAGCTTGACCACCTCTTTCAGGTTGGCGCTGAAACCCGCCCAGTCATTCGCCGGGCGCTGTGTGCGCCAGGCGTGCTCGCATTTGCTGCCTGCCAGCGACTGTGCTTCGACCAGCGCTTCCGGGAGCAGCGCCGCCTGCTGGTAGTGACGCGTCATTTCGCGCAGGTTTGCCTGTTCAATATCGTCCAGCGTCTCCTGCTTTGCCGCCTGTAACCACTGGCCGACACGCTTATCGGTCAGAATCTGGTGTTGCAGCACGCTGAGTTCAGCCAGCGCTTCGCCGCGTGCTGCGCTACCGCCTGGCGGCATCATGGTGAACATGTCCCAGCTGGCGATGGCGGAGAGGTGTGAGAAGCGCGACAGACGCTGGAAAGTGCGGGTGAGTTGCTGGTAGTTCTGCTTGTCCATAATGCCTCTATTTTCGTTAGCGTTTTTTCTATAACTACCTGAAATAGTAGTCCGGCTTTCATTTGGCCAGTTTGTACCATAATAGAAGTACAGGATTTTTACACCCGCAGAAGAGACAACAGAGTGACAACCATAAATCCTTTTGTCTGGATCATTTTTGCTCTGATGGCGCTGGATGCCGTGCGTGAACTGGTTGGCGCAACCTCGATTTTGAGCCTCTTTTAACGCACATCCGCACGGAGCAAAAAAAGCCCCGCACACGCGAGGCTCTTCTTTCGTCGTTGCATTAATGCAAACGAGAGTGGATCCGGCTGCCCACCAGAATGGCAATCAGCAGCATCAAGGCAATAAAGCCGCCGACGCCATTCCAGCCATAGCTGTGCCAGAAAACCCCGCCCAGTGTCCCGGCCACGCTGGAACCCAGATAGTAGCTGAATAAATAGAGTGATGAGGCCTGGCCTTTGGCGCGCCGCGCGCGCGGGCCGATCCAGCTACTGGCGACGGCGTGTGCGGCAAAGAAACCGGCGGTGAATAACAGCATGCCCGGAAAAATCAGCCACAGCGAAGAGAAAAGGGTCAGCAGCAGCCCGAACAGCATGATGGCGGAAGAGCCGATCATCACCGGACCGCGACCATATTTGCTGGTCATTGCCCCGGCGCGCGGCGAGCTCCAGGTGCCGGTAAGATAGGCCAATGACAGCAGGCCAACGGCCGCCTGGCTCAGCGACCACGGCGACAGCATCAGGCGATAACCGATGTAGTTAAACAGCGTAACGAACGATCCCATCAGCAAAAAGCCTTCAAGGAACAGCAGCGGCAGCCCTTTATCGCGCAAGTGCAGATGGAGGTTGATCAGTAACGTTTTCGGGCGCAGCGAAGTGGGCCGAAAATGGCGCGACTCCGGCAGGATTTTCCAGAACATCAGCGCTGATGCCAGCGCAAAGCAGCCAATCACCGCGACTGCAATTCGCCAGTTAAAGAAGTCGGTAAACACACCGCTGATTAAACGCCCACTCATGCCGCCAATCGAGTTGCCGCTAATGTACAGCCCCATTGAGAAGGCGACAAAGCTCGGATGGATCTCCTCGCTTAAATAGGTCATCCCGACCGCCGCCACACCGCTCAGCGACAGACCAAGCAGCGCGCGCATTACCAGAATACCGTGCCAGCTTGTCATCATCGTTGACAGCAGGGTACAGCAGGAAGCGAGCAGCAAGGCGGTAACCATCACTTTTTTGCGCCCGATGGCGTCCGAAAGCGGGCCGGTAAACAGCAGGCCAATCGCCAGCATGGCGGTGGAAATCGACAGCGAAATACTGCTGCTGGCAGGAGAGACGCCAAATTCATGAGACAACACCGGCAAAATCGGCTGCACGCAATAGAGCAGGGCAAAAGTTGCCAGCCCGGCGGAGAAGAGCGCCAGCGTAACGCGCATGAATTGGGGGGTACCACGTTTAATAAATTGTCCCGGCAACGCGACAGGAATTTCGTTGACAACGCTTGCCGGCTCGGTGTCAACGGTTGTTGTACGACTCACTGGAGATCCTTACATTTCATACCCGTGATTCTGGTGACGGGCTTACCACGGACATAAGAGTATGAAAGGTGTAATATTCTGTCTAATATATTAATAATCTCAAATAATACTTTTAAAATATGAATATCGAACTGCGCCATCTGCGTTACTTTATCGCCGTTGCCGAAGAGCTGCATTTTGGTCATGCGGCGGCACGGCTCAATATCTCCCAACCGCCGCTGAGCCAGCAGATCCAGTTGCTCGAACAGCAGGTTGGCGCGCGTCTTCTGGCTCGCACCAACCGCAGCGTCGCGCTGACGGCCGCCGGCAAACAGTTTCTTGCCGACAGTCGACAGATTTTGGGCCTGGTCGATGAAGCCGCTGCCCGCGCTGCCCGTCTGCATCAGGGGGAAACCGGTGAATTGCGTATCGGTTTCACCTCTTCGGCGCCGTTTATCAAGGCGGTTTCCGATACACTCTCATCGTTTCGCCAGCGCTACCCGGATGTGCACATTCAGACGCGGGAGATCAATACCCGCGAGCAGATTGCTCCCCTGAATGAAGGCTCGCTGGATTTGGGGCTGATGCGCAATACACCGCTGCCTGAAACGCTGGCATGGGAAGTGATTTTGCGTGAACCGCTGCTGGCGATGATCCACCGTGACCACCCGCTGGCGGCGCGCAAGGCGGTGTCGCTGAAGGAACTGGCGCAGGAGCCGTTTGTTTTTTTTGATCCGCACGTCGGCACTGGCCTGTATGACGAGATCCTCGGGCTGATGCGGCGCTATCAATTAATCCCCACCATAACCCAGGAAGTGGGCGAAGCGATGACGATCATCGGGCTGGTGGCGGCCGGGCTGGGCGTCTCGATCCTCCCGGCGTCGTTTCACCGGGTGCAACTCAATGAAATACGCTGGGTGCCGATTATTGAAGCGGATGCGGTTTCCGAAATGTGGCTGGTGTGGGCAAAACACCATGAACAGGGAACGGCAGCCGCGCGTTTCAAGCAGCAACTTCTACATGCCGCAATCGGCTGATTTTTACGCATAAGTCATTGCAAAATGTGCTGTAACTCACAAGCCGGGGTAAAAATTTGACGGCGCCTGGTGAAGTGCTTCACCATAGCTGAACGTTTATTTCGAAGCGCGAAAATAAGGGAGTCAGAGGTGGTTGCTGATAGTCAGCCTGGGCATATTGATCAGATTAAGCAGACCAACGCGGGGGCGGTTTATCGCCTTATTGATCAGCTTGGCCCGGTTTCGCGCATCGATTTATCGCGTCTGGCGCAACTCGCGCCGGCGAGCATTACTAAAATTGTGCGTGAAATGCTGGAAGCACATCTGGTGCAGGAGACGGAGATCCAGGAGCCGGGCAGCCGTGGGCGTCCGGCGGTCGGGTTGGTGGTAGAGACCGAAGCCTGGCACTATCTCTCGCTGCGTATTAGCCGCGGGGAAATCTTTCTCTCGCTGCGCGATCTCAGCAGCAAGCTGGTGGTGGAAGACCGGCTTGAACTGCCGCTGGGCGATGAGATGCCGCTGCTGGATCGCATTATTCACCTTATCGACAGCTTTTTTACCCGCCACCAGAATCGCCTGGAGCGTCTGACCTCAATTGCCATCACGCTGCCGGGAATCATTGATACCGAGAATGGTATCGTTCACCGTATGCCGTTTTACACGGAAGTGAAAGATATGCCGCTGGGTGAAACGCTGGAGAAGCACACCGGCGTGCCGGTTTACGTGCAGCACGACATCAGCGCGTGGACCATGGCAGAAGCGCTGTTCGGCGCTTCACGCGGCGCGCGCGATGTTATTCAGGTGGTGATTGACCACAACGTTGGCGCCGGAGTGATCACCGACGGACGCTTGCTGCACGCGGGCAGCAGCAGCCTGGTGGAGATTGGACACACCCAGGTGGACCCTTACGGTAAGCGCTGCTATTGCGGCAACCACGGTTGTCTTGAAACCATTGCCAGCGTTGAAAGCGTGCTGGAACTGGCGCAGTTACGCATGAGCCAGTCGATGAGTTCAATGCTGCATCAGAAGCCGTTAACGGTGGAGTGGTTATGTCAGGCGGCGCAGCAGGGCGATTTGCTGGCGAAAGATATCATCAGCGGCGTCGGGGCGAATATTGGTCGTATCCTTGCCATTATGGTGAATTTGTTCAACCCGCAAAAAATACTCATTGGCTCGCCGCTGAGCAAAGCGGCAGACATTCTCTTTCCCGCTATTGCCGATTGCATTCGCCAGCAGGCGTTACCGGCATACAGCCAGCATATTTCCGTTGAGAGTACCCAGTTCACCAATCAGGGCACGATGGCTGGTGCCGCGCTGGTAAAAGACGCGATGTATAACGGATCTTTGCTTATCCGTTTGTTGCAGGGGTAACATTTTTACATTGTTGTCGTAAAAATTGCGCTACCTCAAGCTGGGCCGATGATACTTATCTTAGACTTTCCCCACTGAATTATTCTCCTGGTTTATATTTTCGTAGAACAACGGTGGAAATCGAGATGCTTAAGCGTTTCTTTGTAACGGGTACAGACACTTCTGTCGGGAAGACAGTGGCATCCCGCGCGCTTCTCCAGGCGCTGGCTGCCAGCGGCAAAACAGTGGCAGGTTACAAACCTGTTGCTAAAGGAAGCAAAGAGACGCCGGAAGGATTGCGCAACAAAGACGCGCTGGTACTGCAAAGCGTTTCCTCGCTGGATTTACCTTACCAGGCGATAAACCCGATTGCCCTGAGCGAAGAGGAAAGTAGCGTTGCGCACAGTTGCCCCATCAATTACAGCCTGCTTTCTAACGGCCTGGTCAACCTGTGTGAAAAAGTCGATCACGTGGTGGTCGAGGGAACCGGCGGCTGGCGCAGCCTGATGAATGATTTGCGCCCGCTCTCCGAGTGGGTGGTACAGGAGCAGATGGCGGTGGTGATGGTGGTGGGTATCCAGGAAGGCTGCATTAACCACGCTTTGCTGACCGCGCAGGCGATTGCCAGCGACGGTCTGCCGCTGATTGGCTGGGTGGCGAACCGTATCAACCCAGGGCTGGCGCATTATGCTGAAATTATCAATGTGCTGAGCAAAAAACTGCCTGCGCCGCTGGTTGGTGAGTTACCCTATCTGCCGCGCGCCGAGCAGCGCGATCTGGCGCAATACATCAATTTGCAGATGGCGACCGGCATGTTAGTTGCCGACCGCATCCTCGCCTGAAAAAAGCCCCTCATCTGAGGGGCTTCTGTTACGCATCATGAATATTCAGTACCCGGCGTGTTCTGCCCGAACTTAAATACTCCGCAATATAGTCCTGCGAAATTTCACCGTTATAACGACCATCCTCATCGACAATCGGCATCCAACTGGTGTTGCTTTCGTACAGCCGTGACAATACCACGCGCAGGTTATCTTCCGCTTTCCCGGTAATACGGAACGGATGCAGCAAATCGGAACAGCTGCCCGGCGCGTTTCGCGCTTCGCGACGTTTAACAAAACCCAGCGGTTTACCCGCCGAATCCACGACGGTAATGGCGCGAATATCGTTGTCATCCATGGTGGCAAAGGCTTCCGCCGCCGGAGTGGATTCCCGCACCGTAATCGTCGGCTGTTGATCGGTGACGTCGCCTGCGGAAACCAGCAGCAACCGCTTCAGTGTGCGATCCTGGCCGACAAACGAACCGACAAATTCATTGGCCGGTTTGGCCAGCAGCTCATCCGGGCTGGCGCACTGTACGATGCGTCCCTGGCGGAACACCGCAATACGATCGCCGAGCTTCAGCGCTTCATCGATATCGTGGCTGACCAGCATCACCGTTTTTTTCAGCTTGCGCTGCATCTCAAGGAACTGGTTCTGGATCACTTCACGGTTGATAGGGTCGACCGCGCCGAATGGCTCATCCATCAGCAGTACCGGCGGATCGGCCGCCAGCGCGCGGATCACGCCGATACGCTGCTGCTGGCCGCCGGACATTTCGCGCGGGTAGCGATGAAGGAATTTTTTCGCATCCAGCGCCACCATCTCCATCAACTCTTCGGCACGGCTTTTACAGCGCGCTTTATCCCAGCCCAGCATGCGCGGAACGACAGTAATGTTCTCTTCGATGGTCATATTGGGAAACAGACCAATCTGCTGAATCACGTAGCCAATATTGCGCCGCAGGGTGACGGTATCCATGGCGCTGGTGTCTTCACCGTTGATGAAAATCGAGCCGCTGCTCGGTGCAATCAGGCGGTTGATCATCTTCAGCGTGGTGGTTTTACCGCAGCCGGAAGGGCCGAGCAGTACGCACATTTCACCTTCCGGTACAGTCAGATTGACGTTATCGACAGCCTTCACTGTCTGGCCGTTTTTCTGCGTAAATTGTTTGGTCAGATTTTCCAGTTTAATCATTAGCGAATCCCCTTCGGCGTCAGCACAATTTGTAAGCGGTGCAATAACCAGTCGAGCACAATCGCGAGTACGCAAATCATCAGCGCCCCGGCAATTAACATACGAATGTCACTGCCGCCAATACCGTTCAGCAACAGCAATCCCAGACCGCCTGCGCCAATGACGGCGGCAATAGCCATCACGCCGATATTCATCACCACAGCCGTGCGGATACCACCGAAAATCACCGGCAGCGCCATCGGAATTTCGACCCAGCGCAGGCGTTGCCAGAAGGTCATGCCGATACCGCGTCCGGCTTCGCGCAGCCCCGGCGGCAGGCTGTCCAGCGCCGTGTGGGTGTTACGCACAATCGGCAGTAGTGAATAGAGAAAAACGGCGGTGATGGCGGGCAGGGCGCCAATCCCCTGACCGATCAGCGAAAACAGCGGGATCATCAGCCCGAACAGGGCAATTGACGGAATGGTCAGCACCAGCGTTGCCAGCCCGAGAACCGGCGTCGCCAGCCACTTATGGCGCACAATCAGAATGCCGAGCGGAACGCCGATGATAATCGCCAGGCCAACGGCCAGCAGTACCAGCCACAAATGCTGGAAGGTAAGGCTTGCCAGATAGCCTGCGTTGTCCATCATGTAATGAATCGTCTCCATAGGCTCTCCTTACAACAACCCTTTTTCATGCAGGAAATCGTGGGCGACTTGCTGCGGTGTCTGGTGGTCAATATCCACTTTGGCGTTAAGCGTCATAATGACGTCGTTATTTAACAGCCCCGAAAGGGTATTCAGCGCCTCTTCCAGCCCCGGATTGGCTTTCAGCGTATCTTCACGCACCACGGGCGTGACCGCATAACTCGGGAAGAAACCTTTGTCATCTTCCAGCACTTTGAGATCGAAGCCTTTCACGCGCCCGTCAGTGGTGTAGACCAGCCCGGCATCAACAAAGCCATCGCGGATGGCGTTATAAACAAGCCCGGGATCCATCTGGCGAATTTGCGGGCGATCCAGCGCCATCCCATAGGCCTGTTGCAGAGGTTTCATGCCGTCGCTGCGCCCGGCGAACTCCAGATCCAGCCCCAGCAACCAGTTGTGTTTGGGATCGGTTTTACGGATCTGTTCAATCTTCGCCACCATCTGCGACATGGTGGTGATGTGTTCGGCTTCTGCCCGTTTACGCTGCATGGCAAAGGCGTAGGTGTTATTCATGTTGGCTGGCTTCAGCCACACCAGTCCGTGCTTCGCGTCGAGGCGTTTTACCGTGTCGTAAGACTCCTGTGGCGACATGCGCTGGTTAATGTGATTGAAGATAATCAGCGAGGTGCCGGTGTACTCCCAGGTCATATCAATTTGCTTGTTGATCATTGCGTTACGTGAGATCACCGTGGCGATATTGGTCTGCGGCTGTACCTGGAAACCGCGTTTTTGCAGATACTGCACGGTCATCGCCGACAAGATGTGCTGCTCGGTAAAACTTTTGGTCGCCAGAATCAGCGGCGCGGCATGCGCGCTGGCGGAAAATAAGACCGCAGCGGCAAGCGCACCGAGCAAGCGGGTCAATCTTTTCATCAGGTTCCCTCTTGTTGTTTTCAGGCCGTGTGCGGGCTAAGGAAGCGGCCCAGCGCCGCCAGCAGAGTGTCGAGGATCAGGGCGAACAGCGCGGTGGCCGCAGCGCCTAAAATCAGCGTTGGGAAGTCGTTCAGGTAGATTCCCGGAAAGATCAATTCACCGTAGCTACTGGCACCAATCAGGAATGCCAGCGGCGCAGTTCCGACGTTGATGGCGGTGGCAATACGCACCCCGGAGAGGATCACCGGCATGGCATTGGGGATCTCCACCTGGCGCAGGCGTTGCCATTTGGTCATACCGATGCCGTTCGCGGCTTCAATTAACGACGCAGGCACCGAGCACAGCCCGGCGTAGGTGTTACGCACAATCGGCAGCAGCGACGCGAGGAACAGCGCAATGATCGCCGGTGTATCGCCAATGCCAATCACCACCATTGCCAGTGCCAGAACGGCGAGCGGCGGCAGCGTATTGCCGACATTAAAGATTTGCATCACGTATTCCGCCACGCCGCGTGCGGCAGGACGGCTAAGCGCGATACCGCTCGGAATGCCCACCAGCAGGGCGAAGAACATTGAGCTGAACACCAGAATCAGGTGCTGCTGCCCGAGATAAAGCAGATCGACCTGGCGGGCTTTGAGGGTGTCCAGACCAATTCCCCAGGTCAGCAGGGCCAGAACTATGGCGATCCCGACGATAAACAGCAGGGCGCGGGTAAGTACGGATAGTTGCATTGCAATGTTTCTCCCTGTTTGCATGCGTTATGGCAACGGGCGTTGCGTGTTGTTATGCCATGTTCGGCAGGGTGACTTGACCTATAGCAAGCGCCTGGGAAGGATTCCAGTGACGGGGAAATTTACTTTGCGCCGGGATGATGCCGGAAAGAGACGCCAGACCTGATGAGATAACGGTTGCGAACCGGAAGTAAAGAATTGTCTTAAAAGCACCGGTTTAAAGTGACAATGTCACATATATATGATGACAAAGCGTGGAAATCCCGGCAGTTACGCCGGGTCGGGATTAACGAAACAAGGGTTTTTGTGCGACCGGGATCAGCAAGCGCGATTGCCAACTGGCCAGCGTCAGCTGCGCCAGTTTTCCAACTGAGCACCAGAAAGGATGCTGCGCTTCGTTGGTAAAGACCGTCAGGAAACGCCCGGCCCACGGCAGCAGATGCCAGGCCAGCAGCCGCTCGCAGGCGTCGCTATTTCCCTCTTCAGCCAGCCACGCCGCCAGTAACAGCAGTGCGCCGAAGTGATCCTCCGGCTCATTTTGCCGGCTGTCGAAGGCGATATTGTTTTCCCGCATCCACTGGCGCAGCGCCAGCGTGGAATCGCCAAACAGCACCGATTCTTTATCCAGCCATACGGAACCCCACGGCGGCGCAGGCAGCGCCCACGGGCCAATAAACAGGCGCTGCCAGGCTTCAGACAGCGGTTCGTCACAGGGCGCGGCGAACTCAGCCACCAGCGGCGCAAGGTCGGTTTGCGGGAGCGGCCACTGTTTCGCCCAGTCTCCCTGTGTGAACGCGGCAATCAGCGGCTGGCACTGCTCGCTCTGCGGCGGGTAGTAAAACAGCGCGCCCAGAACGCGGGCGGTCACGACAAAATTTTCACCGGTTAGGTCAGTCATGTTTGATCCTGAAAAATTGCCGGATGGCGCGGTGTTTATCCGGCCTGCGCATCATGCGGAACACACAGGCCGAATCAGGCACGGCCATCCGGCGCACATCATCAACCGGCAACGGCGACGCCCACGGTCATATGCAGCCCATAGAACAGACCACGCCCGATTACTTCCCCGGCGGCGACCAGCACGATGCCAAGCAGCAGGCTAAGCACCTGCGGCTGTTTACGCATCACCAGCGGGCAGATCCAGCAGCCCAGACCGAGCGCAACCAGCAGCAGGCGCGCCACTTGCAGCATAGCGTAATCCGGTACCAGCGCGATCGCCTGCTGGACGGAACTGTGGATCTCGCCCAGTTGCTGGCTTTGCAGCATCACTACGGCAATGCTGGCGATAAACGCCGCAACGCTAAGCGCGGCGAAGCGCGAGGCGCGAAAACGAATACCCGCCAGACGCAGCAGCAGTGCGGCCAGCAGCGGGCCGCCCATCAGCATGGTCAGAAAAAATGCTGCCGTGGTGTAGCCGTTATGCCAGGTCGGCACGGTGTCGATTTGATAGACCCGTGTCATGGCCCAGACAAACAGCACGCCAAGCAACATGCTGACCGCCAGCCAGATGCGGCTTAAGGTGGCGGGCATTTTCCCCAGCCAGCTTACCAGCCACCAGAAACCACCGACGGCGAAGAACAGAGAACCGGCGGCGATTTCATTACTGAGCGCCGACGCACCGACGCGGTTTAGCGAGTTAAAGGCGCGCAGCGGCGAGCCGAGGTGCATCATCGAGGCGATAAAACCCACGCCCATCAGCACCCAGAGGAGAAGCTGGCTGCGTACAATGCGCACTTGCCCGATACGATCGTCGTTGGCGTTCATCCAGACGATACCGCTTACAATCAGGCCGCCAGCCACACACTGGCCCAGTACCGTGAACAGTACCAGCGGCCACTCATGCCATCCGTTTCCCATTTCATACCTCCTGCGGATTGGCCAGATAGCCGGTGGTATCACCCGTCGGGCGGCTATTGGCGTTAGGTTTGATCACGATATTCGGCCGGGTAAAATGCGCAGCCGGGAAGGGGGCGATGGCAGCAAGCGAACCGTGCTGTTTACGCAGTTCCTCGATTGGGCCGAAATCCAGCGCGCGCAGCGGGCAGGATTCGACGCAGATGGGCTTTTTCCCCTCGGCGACGCGATCGTGGCAGCCGTCGCACTTGGTCATGTGTCCCTTCGCGGCGTTGTATTGCGGCGCGCCGTAGGGGCAGGCCATATGGCAGTAGCGGCAGCCGATGCAGACATCTTAGTCCACCACCACAAAACCATCTTCACGCTTATGCATCGCGCCGCTTGGGCACACTTTGGTGCAGGCCGGATCTTCACAATGGTTGCAGGAGATCGAAAGGTAGTAGGCAAAGACGTTCTGGTGCCAGATACCGTTATCTTCCTGCCAGTTGCCGCCAGCGTATTCATACACGCGGCGGAAGCTGACGTCCGGGGTTAAGTCTTTGTAATCCTTACAGGCCAGCTCGCAGGTTTTGCAACCGGTGCAACGGCTGGAGTCAATAAAAAATCCATACTGAGTTGTCATCGGTTACTCCTCAAACCTTCTGAATGTCGACCAGGTTGGTGTGCTGCGGATTGCCTTTCGCCAGCGGCGACGGGCGGTGGGTGGTTAGCGTATTCACGCAGCCACCATGATCGACACGGTCTCCTTCCATGTTGGCCCGGTGCCAGGCGCCCTGGCCCATGGCGCTGACGCCCGGCATGATGCGCGGTGTTACTTTCGCCGCAATGCGCACTTCGCCGCGCTCATTAAAGACGCGCACCATGTCGCCATGCTTGATACCACGACGCTCGGCATCAATAGGGTTGATCCACACTTCCTGGCGGCAGGACTCTTTCAGCACATCGATGTTGCCGTAGCTGGAGTGCGTGCGGGCTTTGTAGTGGAACCCGAACAGTTGCAACGGGAATTTTTCCCGCGCCGGATCGTCCCAGCCTTCAAAGGTTGAGGCGTAAACCGGCAGTGGACTGATGACTTCGTCTTTCTCCAGCTCCCAGCTGTTGGCGATTTTCGCCAGTTGACTGGAGTAGATTTCAATTTTTCCAGAGGGCGTTTTCAGCGGGTTAGCAACCGGATCATCGCGGAATTTTTTATAGGCGACAAAGTGTCCGTTCGGATCTTTGCGCTTATAAATCCCCATCGCTTTGAGCTCTTCATAGGAAGGCAACTGCGGATCTTTGGCGACCATTTTGGCGTACAGATACTTCAGCCACTCTTGCTGGGTGCGGCCTTCGGTGAACTTCTGGTAGATATCCGGCCCCAGACGACGGGCGATTTCGCTGGTAATCCAGTAGATCGGTTTGCGCTCGAATTTCGGTGCGGTGACCGGCTGCAGGAAGATCAGATAGCCCATATTCCCTGCGTAGTCGTTCGGAATAATGTCTTCCTGTTCAACGGTCATCAGATCCGGCAGCAGAATGTCGGCATACATTGCCGAAGAGGTCATAAAATTCTCAATGACCACAATCATTTCGCACTTGCTTTCGTCCTGCAGGATGTCGTGAGTCCGGTTGATATCGCCGTGCTGGTTGGTGATGGTGTTACCGGCGTAGTTCCAGATGAATTTGATCGGCACATCGAGTTTATCTTTACCACGCACACCATCGCGTTTGGCGGTCATTTCCGGGCCGCGGGCAATGGCATCCGTCCAGGTAAAGCAGGAGATCGACGTTTTCACCGGGTTTTCCGGCATCGGCATACGTTCGATGGTAATAGTGTAAGTGGATTCACGCGCGCCGCTGTTGCCGCCGTTAATGCCCACGTTACCGGTGAGGATCGGCAGCATGGCGATGGCACGCGAAGTCAACTCGCCGTTGGCCTGACGCTGCGGCCCCCAGCCCTGACAAATATAGGCCGGTTTGGCGCTGCCAATTTCCCGCGCCAGCTTAATAATTTTATCGGCCGGAATACCGGTAATACGCGACGCCCACTGCGGCGTTTTGGCAATACCATCATCGCCCTGACCGAGAATATACGCTTTGTAGTGGCTGTTGGCAGGCGCATCGGCGGGCAGGGTTTTCTCATCGTAACCGATGCAATATTTATCGAGGAACGGCTGGTCGACGAGGTTTTCGCTGATCAATACCCATGCCATCCCTGCGACCAATGCGGCATCGGTACCCGGACGAATCGGAACCCACTCATCTTCACGTCCGGCAGCCGTATCGGTATAGCGCGGATCGATAACAATCATCCGCGCATTCGAGCGTTCGCGCGCCTGTTCAAGAAAGTAAGTGATGCCGCCACCGCTCATACGGGTTTCCGCCGGGTTGTTGCCGAACATCACCACCAGTTTGGTGTTTTCAATATCCGAGGTGCTGTTGCCGTCGTTGGAGCCGTAGGTATAAGGCATCGCGCAGGAGATTTGCGCAGTGCTGTAAGTGCCGTACTGTTTAAGGAAACCGCCGTATAGCGCCATCAGCCTGGCAATGACCGAAGCGGAAGGTGAAGAGCGGGTAATGTTGCCGCCGACGATGCCGGAAGAGTAGTTAATGTAAACCGCTTCGTTACCGTATTTCTGCACCACGCCTTTCAGGCTGTTGGCAATCGTATCGAGAGCTTCGTCCCAGCTAATGCGCACGAACTTGCCTTCACCGCGTTTGCCCACGCGCTTCATCGGGTAGTTAAGACGATCGGGATGATTGATGCGGCGGCGAATCGAACGCCCGCGCAGGCAGGCGCGGACCTGGTGGTTACCGTAAATATCATCGCCGGTATTATCGGTTTCCACCCAGTACACTTCGTCATCGCGCACATGTAAACGCAGGGCGCAGCGGCTGCCACAGTTTACCGAGCAGGCGCCCCAGACGACTTTATCGGGCGCGGGTTGCATGGCTTGTTGTACGGCGGCTGCAGCGGAGCGCATGCCGAAAGGAAGGGAGATTGCACCCGCTGCGAGTGCAAGCGATCCCAGCGCAGTAGATTTCACCAACGTTCGTCGGCTGATCCCCCCCTGGTGTTCAATGTCGGACATAGCTCACTCCATTATTATTTATAATAAAAAGAAATTAACCGCTCATATTAGAAGCAGGCTAATGAAGTGTTTATGGTAACCATTTGGGGGGGATAAGTTTTAACCACGATCAACTGCGGGATAATCCCCCTAATATTCAGGGGGATTATATTTTATTGCGTATCGGCGCCCTGATCGTTCTGCGGGGTGGCGCCGCTGTTGCGGGTGTAGAGAATTTTGTAGGTGTCATTCGCACAGTGGCCCACCACCTGCGAACCGGCCTGGTCTGCCTGGTCATTCGGCACAATTGTCAGGCTGAATCCCGATTCCGGGACGCCGTTATTAATGATGCGCTGCTGGATATCCGCCTTGACCCGCTCGCATGAATCGGGCGCAGCAAAGGCAGGAACCGCGCCCGCCAGCAGTAATGCACATAACCAACGTGAATATTGCATTCTCATCTCCTTCAGTTTTGCCCGCAGTAAGCTTAGCAGTTTCCGCGTCAGGGCCGGATAAATCTCTGAATTATCTGACGATGCGATCGCTGATGCGGCAGTAACGTTATCTGCGGCGGAACACATAACCGCCGCCGTTTTATGACCGCTCCGGCTACTAAATTTGGTGGGCAGCGTGTATTCGTTGGCAGGTTTTAGGCCGTAAGACAAATAAGTGTTTGCCCGACTATGTAAAGATTTTGCTAAGATAAGCGCAATCCAGAAGAAAAATGTGGTGAACCCATTGAAAAAACAGCTATTGCTCATCGCTGTGGCAGCACTGCTCGCCGGATGTGATGACGCGAAGGGACCGGTATCGTTTACGCCAGAGATGGCGAGCTTCTCCAATGAATTCGATTTTGATCCGTTGCGTGGCCCGGTGAAAGAGTTCAGCCAGACGCTGTTAAATGAGAAGGGCGAAGTAACAAAACGCGTCAGCGGAACGATGTCGAAAGAGGGCTGTTTCGATACGCTGGAACTGCACGATCTGGAGAACAACAGCGGCGTCGCGCTGGTGCTGGATGCCAATTATTACCTCGACGCGGAAACAAAAGAGAAGCGGCTGCGCTTGCAGGGTAAATGCCAGTTAGCTGAGTTTCCGGCGGCGGGCGTGACGTGGGACACCGATGACAACGGTTTTGTCGTGCTGGCGACCGGGAAAGAGATGGAAGTGAAATACCGTTACGATGAGGAAGGTTACCCGCTGGGCAAATCCACGACCTCGAAGGACGAGCATCTGACAGTGGCCTCGACGCCTTCCAAAGACAAACGGAAAAAACTCGATTACACATCGCTCAGCACGCTGAATGACAAGCCGCTCGGCAGCGTGAAACAGGCTTGCGACTACGACAGCCACGACAATCCGTTGAGCTGCACGCTGGAGGTTGTCGATCTGAGCGCTTCCCCGCAGGTTACCCACAAATACAGCATCAAAAATACCATCTCCTATTATTGATGCAGTTCCCCGCCGCGCTTACGGCGCGGTGGCGGCAGGCGGTTCATGACCGTTATGGCAATGAGTCCCTGAGACAGTTGTTTAGGGGCGCGTAATCATCACTGGTTTTATTTCAAAATAATCTGATTACCTGGATACTGGCGGAGTTCAGCCCCCAGGGGCGGCTGGCGTTGAGCGTATCACTGAAGAACATTACGGACGATGACAAGTTGCTGGAGACAGCATCTATGCTGTTTGACGGCCTGTTAATGACTTACCAAATGGGATCAGCACACCATGAGTAAAAGCCCATCGCTCGCTATGGCCGATACAGAAACTCCTCATCACGTCAGTTTCCGGGAAGCATTTCTATTCTGGCTGAAGCTGGGGTTTATCAGTTTTGGCGGCCCGGCAGGGCAAATATCCATCATGCATCAGGAACTGGTGGAAAACCGACGCTGGATCTCAGAACAACGTTTTCTGCACGCATTGAACTACTGCATGGTCCTACCAGGGCCTGAAGCGCAGCAGCTGGCAACGTATATTGGCTGGCTGATGCATCGTAGCAGGGGCGGTATCGTGGCTGGCACATTGTTTGTTCTGCCTTCACTGTTGGTGTTAATCGCGCTTTCCTGGATTTATATCGCCTGGGGCGACCTGCCTGTCGTCATGGGGTTATTTTATGGCATTAAACCCGCGATCACCGCGATTGTCGTACAGGCGGCGCATCGCATCGGTACCAGAGCGTTACGCAACAATACTCAGTGGGCCATTGCCGCAGCCGCTTTTGTGGCGATCTTTGCTTTAAATATCCCGTTCCCGATTATTGTCTTGTCGGCCGCGCTCATTGGTTTCATCGGCGGGCGTTTCTCCCCGGAGAGGTTCAAGGGTGGCGGCGCGCATGCCGGAACCGACAAATCTTATGGCTCCGCCATGATTGATGATGATACCCCGACACCGGAACATGCCGTTTTCAAATGGTCACGGTTGATGTGGATAGTGATTGCTGGCGCTCTTTTGTGGGTGCTCCCTATGGGGACGCTTTATCTCACCCTGGGCCCGGAACATACCATAACGCAAATGGGCTGGTTCTTTACCAAAGCGGCGCTTCTCACCTTTGGTGGGGCTTACGCCGTACTGCCTTACATTTATCAGGGGGCAGTCGTTAATTATCAGTGGCTAACCCCTACCCAGATGATCGATGGTCTGGCGTTGGGAGAAACCACTCCCGGTCCTTTAATTATGGTTGTCGCCTTTGTCGGATTTGTCGGCGGATATGCCAATACCGTGTTTGGGCCGGATCATTTCTTCCTCGGAGGTGTGGTTGCCGCAATACTGGTTACCTGGTTCACCTTCCTGCCTTCTTTCTTGTTTATTTTTGCTGGTGGACCTTTTATTGAAACAACCCACAACGATATCAAATTCACCGCGCCACTCACGGCGATAACAGCGGCCGTCGTCGGCGTCATTCTCAACCTTGCCCTGTTCTTTGGTTATCATGTGCTATGGCCGAAAGGGTTTGCTGGCAACCTCGACTGGGCGGCGGCCCTGATTGCGCTGGCTGCGGCAATTGCTCTGTTTCGCTTTAAAGCAAAAGTAACGCATGTCATCGCCGGTTGCGCGGTTGCGGGACTGACTCTTCACCTGCTGTTTCTTTCATAATATGAGAACTGGCAAGGGTTTTGCCTGATATCCGGTTTCGCGTGAGCCTCATCCGTACCCCAGGTAGGGCCTACGAAAAGTTATCAGGCGGTGGGCGAAGCGCAGGGGAGGATGAAGCTGAGCGGTATAGCTGCGTCACTTAAGTTTTTCTGCAGGCAGAAAGCGGGCGCGGTGCGCGCCCGGTGAAATTACTGAATTTGACGACCGGTACGACGATCGAGGCAGCGCTGGGTATTGGGTTCCCAGTACGCGTTAAAGTTGCTGCTTTTCTGGCAGTTATCCTGTGCGTCAAACGCCACGTCGGTTTTATCCCACTCTTTTTCAACGCGTTTGTTCACTTTATGACGCAACGTACGGGTGTCATTCCATTGCTCTTTTTCCATCTCCGCAGATTGACGGGTTTGTGCATTGTCGCCCGATTCGATAATCAGACGGTTGGTTTCTGCCATTGCGGAGGTGGTGTACACGATGGCACCCAGCGTCAGCATTGCGGTCAGGCACAGGCGTTTGCTAAGTGTAGTTGTCATTGCGATATCCTTAAATTGAGGGAGAAACGGGTAGCCCACATCTCTCTATTCTATGCGATCTCAGGCTGCCAGCATACTGGGGCGGCGCTCACTCTCAGAACATTATCGGGTATGATGGTTCAACCAATCCTGAATAATAGTGCCAGAAATGCTCAAAACAACGCTGCTTTTTTTTGCTACCGCACTGTGTGAAATCCTTGGTTGCTTCCTGCCCTGGCTGTGGTTAAAACGCGGCGCGACGCCGTTTCTGCTGGTGCCTGCGGCACTGGCGTTGGCGTTGTTTGTCTGGCTGTTAACACTGCATCCGGCGGCCAGCGGGCGCGTTTATGCGGCTTACGGCGGAGTGTATGTTTGCACGGCGCTTATCTGGCTGCGCGTGGTGGATGGCGTGAAGCTGAGTCTTTATGACTGGCTGGGTGCCGTTGTCGCGATATGCGGTATGTTAATCATTGTCGCCGGATGGGGACGTACTTAACTAATCGTTAATATTTTGTGATCGATTGCGTATTTCTTGATCATTATACTTGTATGGTAGTTGCCTGATTGCGTAAGTTTTCCGCATCACATTACGTCGATGCAAGGAAACCCGCATGAAAATCACTGGCGCTGATGTCTTTGTTACCTGCCCGGGGCGCAACTTTGTCACATTAAAAATCACCACCGAAGAGGGGATCGTCGGCCTTGGTGACGCCACGCTGAATGGCCGCGAACTCTCCGTTGCTTCCTACCTGAAAGATCATTTGTGCCCGCAACTTATTGGCCGTGACGCGCAGCGCATTGAAGATATCTGGCAGTTTTTCTACAAAGGCGCTTACTGGCGGCGCGGTCCGGTGACCATGTCGGCTATCTCCGCCATTGATATGGCGCTGTGGGATATTAAAGCCAAAGCCGCCAATATGCCGCTCTACCAGTTGCTTGGTGGCGCTTCCCGTGAAGGGGTGATGGTTTATTGCCACACCACCGGCCACACCATTGATGAGGTGCTGGAAGATTACGCGCGGCATAAAGAGATGGGGTTTAAAGCCATCCGCGTGCAGTGCGGCGTGCCGGGAATGAAAACCACCTACGGCATGGCAAAAGGCAAAGGCCAGGCGTATGAACCGGCCACCAAAGGCCAGTGGCCGGAAGAGCAGCTCTGGTCGACGGAAAAATACCTCGATTTCACCCCGAAACTGTTTGACGCCGTGCGCAGTCAATTTGGTTTCGACGAACATCTGCTGCATGACATGCACCACCGTCTGACGCCAATTGAAGCCGCGCGTTTTGGTAAAAGCATCGAACCTTTTCGCCTGTTCTGGATGGAAGATCCCACCCCGGCAGAAAATCAGGCGTGCTTCCGCTTGATCCGCCAACACACCGTTACCCCTATTGCCGTTGGCGAAGTGTTCAACAGTCTCTGGGATTGCAAACAACTGATTGAAGAACAGCTGATCGACTATATCCGCACCACGATCACTCATGCCGGTGGCATTACGGGTATGCGGCGCATTGCGGATTTCGCCTCGCTGTATCAGGTACGTACTGGCTCGCACGGCCCGTCAGATCTTTCACCCATTTGCCATGCGGCAGCCCTCCATTTTGATCTGTGGGTGCCCAACTTTGGTGTGCAGGAATATATGGGTTACTCCGAACAGATGCTGGAAGTTTTCCCGCACAGTTGGCGCTTTGAGCAAGGCTATATGCATCCTGGCGATCAACCCGGTCTGGGCATCGGCTTTGACGAAAAACTGGCGGCGAAATACCCCTACGATCCCGCGTATCTGCCGGTCGCGCGGCTGGAAGATGGCACGTTGTGGAACTGGTAACAGAGGAAAGCAAAATGAAAAGTGTGGTGATTGAACAGCCCAACCAATTAACGCTCGCTGAACGCCCTTTGCCGCAACCCGCAGCCGGTGAGGTGCGCGTTAAGGTCAAACTCGCCGGGATCTGCGGCTCCGACAGCCACATCTATCGCGGGCACAACCCGTTCGCCAAATACCCGCGCGTTATCGGCCATGAATTCTACGGTCTGATTGATGCCGTCGGTGAAGGTGTATCGGCGGAAAGGCTGGGCGAACGCGTGGTTGTTGATCCGGTGATCAGCTGCGGCCATTGCTATCCGTGCTCCGTTGGCAAACCGAACGTCTGCAACGAACTGGTAGTGCTGGGCGTGCATCGCGATGGCGGTTTTAGCGAATACGCCACTGTACCGGCACGTAACGCGTGGGCTGTTCCGGCGGCAATCCCGGATGAGAATGCGGTAATGATCGAGCCGTTTACCATCGCGGCTAACGTCACAGGCCAGGTGCAACCAACGGAGAGAGACATTGTGCTGATCTATGGTGCCGGGCCGATGGGGTTAACCACGCTGCAGGCGCTGAAAAATGTCTACAACGTGCAGCAGGTGATTGTTGCCGATCGTATTGAAGAGCGTCTGGCAATGGCGCAGCGCAATGGCGCGGACTGGGTGATTAACAACAGCCAGCAACCGTTGGCGGAAGCGCTGGCAGAGCAGGGCATTAAACCGACCCTGATTGTTGATGCGGCGTGTCATCCATCCATTCTACAGGAGGCGATTGCGCTGGCCTCTCCGGCCGCGCGTATTGTGATCATGGGATTTTCCAGCGAACCCAGCCAGATAATCCAGCAGGGCATCACAGGTAAAGAGTTGTCTATTTTCTCTTCGCGTCTTAACGCGGGCAAATTCCCGGTGGTGATCGACTGGCTGGCTCGCGCCCTGATCGATCCGACGAAGTTAGTGACGCATAAATTTGACTATCAACATGTCACAGATGCGATTGAACTGTTTGAAAAAGATCAGCGGCACTGCTGTAAGGTCTTATTAACGTTCAATTAATTACAACGAAAAATGCGGTTGAGCGGTACGCATACTTCTTTTTCGAGATAGCCATTATGACGCAAGTTAACGCTGAAAGAACAACCTCAGATCTGGTGAAAGCCGCGGTTTCCGGCTGGCTGGGTACCGCGCTTGAGTTTATGGATTTCCAGCTTTACTCGCTGGGTGCGGCGCTGGTTTTTCATGAGATCTTCTTCCCGGAGCAATCAGCGGCAATGGCGCTGATCCTCGCGATGGGAACCTACGGAGCGGGTTATGTGGCGCGCATTATCGGCGCGTTTATCTTCGGTAAAATGGGCGATCGTATCGGCCGCAAAAAAGTATTGTTCATCACCATTACGATGATGGGTATTTGTACCACTTTGATTGGCGTGTTACCGACCTATGCGCAGATCGGTATTTTTGCGCCGGTACTGCTGGTAACACTGCGCATTATTCAGGGCCTTGGCGCAGGCGCGGAAATATCCGGTGCCGGAACCATGCTGGCGGAATATGCGCCGAAAGGGAAACGCGGCATTATCTCTTCACTGGTCGCGATGGGGACCAACTGCGGCACGCTGAGCGCAACGGCGATCTGGGCGGTAATGTTCTTCGCGCTGGATCGCGAAGCATTGCTGGCCTGGGGCTGGCGGGTGCCGTTTATCGCCAGTGTGGTAGTGATGATTTTCGCCATCTGGTTGCGTTTGAACCTGAAAGAAAGCCCGGTCTTTGAGAAGGTGCACGAAGGCGCACATGCGCCGAAAAGCCAAATTGCGGAAATGGGGCTGGGCGCGATGTTCAGCAGCAAAACTTTCTGGCTGGCGACCGGTTTGCGCTTTGGTCAGGCCGGTAACTCCGGGTTAATCCAGACTTTCCTCGCGGGTTACCTGGTACAAACCCTGCTGTTCGAAAAACGCATTCCGACCGATGCCCTGATGATCAGTTCGATTGTTGGCTTTCTTACCATTCCGTTTTTGGGCTGGCTGTCCGACAAAGTGGGGCGCCGTTTACCCTATATCTGCCTGTGTATTTCGGCGATCATTCTCGCGTACCCGATGATGGCGATCATCGTCGATAAGAGCTACAACCCTGGCGTGATTATGCTGTCGATCATCGTCATTCATAACGTTGCCGTGCTCGGGTTATTCGCGCTGGAAAACATCACCATGGCGGAGATGTTTGGCTCACGTAACCGCTTCACGCGGATGGCCATTTCGAAAGAGGCAGGTGGGCTGGTGGCTGTCGGATTCGGGCCAGTACTGGCAGGGATCTTCTGCAATATGACCGGCTCCTGGTGGCCGATAGTCGTTATGCTGGTGGCCTACTCGCTGATTGGTTTGCTCTCCGCCGTACTGATGCCGGAAGTGCGCGATCGCGATTTGAATATTCTGCAAGACGCGGCTGAACCGCGTGCTGTGACTCAACCGGTGGGAAACCGTAACTATATCTGAAACGCCTTATCGATTACCGGAAGTGAACGCTGAGCCAGGGGTAATTTAAAGGGATTTTGACACATTTGGTTACCATTCTAGTTAGTGTAGTCCGCAAATGCTGTCGTAAATCAACGTCTGATTTGCGACAGCCCGTAATCTATTGAACCACTGTTTCACTTAATAAGATGAGTCCCACCATGGAAAACAGGCTATTAAAGGCGAAAGCCACGTTACCTACTTACGATCGTAACAAACTGGTTCCACGCATTGTGCATTTGGGGTTTGGCGCTTTTCACCGTGCTCACCAGTCGGTGTATGCGGATATTCTGGCTGCAGAGCATGGCAGCGACTGGGGTTATTGCGAAGTCAATCTGATTGGCGGTGAGCAGCAGATTGCCGACCTCAAACAGCAGGATAATTTGTACACCGTGGCGGAAATGTCTGCCGACGCGTGGACAGCGCGGGTGGTTGGCGCGGTGAAACGCGCTCTTCACGCGCAGGTTGATGGCCTGGAAACTGTGCTGGCCGCCATGTGCGAGCCGCAGGTGGCGATTGTCTCGCTGACCATTACCGAAAAAGGGTATTGCCACTCACCGGCGACCGGCGAACTGATGCTCGATCATCCGTTAATCGTTGGCGACCTGCAAAACCCGCAGCAGCCGAAATCCGCAGCTGGCGTGGTGGTGGAAGCGCTGGCGCGTCGCAAAGCGGCAGGGCTGGCGGCATTCAGTGTGATGTCCTGCGATAACATGCCGGAAAACGGCCACGTTACCCGCAATGTGGTGTGCGCTTATGCCCGTGCAGTGAATGCGGAGCTGGCAGATTGGATTGACGCCAACGTGACGTTCCCGTCGACCATGGTGGACCGTATTGTTCCGGCGGTAACGGCTGAAACGCTGGATAAAATCGAACAGCTTACCGGCGTGCGCGATCCGGCCGGTGTGGCCTGCGAACCGTTCCGCCAGTGGGTGATTGAAGATAACTTTGTCGCGGGGCGTCCGGCATGGGAAAAAGCGGGCGCCGAACTGGTTGCCGACGTCGTGCCGTTTGAAGAGATGAAACTGCGTATGCTGAACGGCAGCCACTCCTTCCTCGCTTATCTGGGCTACCTGGCCGGTTATCAGCACATCAACGAATGCATGGACGACGATAACTATCGCCGTGCGGCGCACGCGCTGATGCTGAAAGAGCAGGCACCAACGCTGAAAGTGAAGGGCGTTGACCTTGCGCGTTACGCCGATCTGTTGATTGCGCGTTACAGCAACACTGCGCTGCGCCACCGTACCTGGCAGATCGCGATGGACGGTAGCCAGAAATTACCGCAGCGTATGCTCGATTCCGTACGTTGGCATTTAGCGCATCAGGATTCCTTTGCACTGCTGGCGCTGGGTGTGGCGGGCTGGATGCGCTACGTCGGCGGTATTGATGAACAAGGTCAGGCGATCGAAGTGTGCGATCCGCTGCTGACGGTGATTCAGGGCGCCGTTAACGCAAGCGCGGAAGGTGAAGCGCGCGTGCAGGCTCTGCTGGGCATCGAAGCGATTTTTGGCAACGAACTGCCGAAAGAAGCGGCTTTTGTGGCGCAGGTACAGAATGCGTATCGTTCACTGCTGGAGAAAGGGGCGAAAGCGACGGTGGCAGAATACGCCGCTGCGCTGTAAATCGTCGAAAGAATGCCGCCGGGGCGGCATTCTTTTTTGCCGTTATACGGGCATTTTCACCATTTAGTGCAGACCAAGACGGATCAGTTCAACCGGTTCGAATTTACCTTCACAACCTTCCACTTCTACCGTTTTACTGCGGCGCAGTTGTGCGGCGTCCAGCCCGGCTGCGTGAATCGCAATGATTTTGCCGGTACGGCCCGTGCCATTAATCATTACGCGGCTGCCGGTAGTAATCGCATTACGGTTACGATCATAAGTCACCATGGTGGTTTCTCCTTGTTGATATCCAAAAAACGAAACGGGGCAGAAGATGTCCCCGCTACGGACGCCTTATAAATACGCTTCTGAGATGACAAGTTTTTGTTTTTGATCAACATCACACTTTTTTGCTGAAAAAATGTTTGGCATCACGCAATGACAAACACCTTAAATCAACCGGATATAGGTAAAAACCGCGCGTTTATTTCCCCGCTTCTATTTTCATTCATTAATGATAAAAAGCTTTTAAGATTTTCCTGATTATTACCTGCCGCGCGATAACGCGTACACTCTGTAACGATATGTTAGAGACTGTTTCGCGTTTTCTATTTTTAGCGCAGTGGAATCCTGCGCCGGGTTTCTTTTGAATAAAATATGGCGATCGTTTTTAAATAAAAATGAAGCGACAGAAGAGTGCGGGAAGCCTGGTTTTTGTCGGCAAGTGATGAAGGTCGACAGCATAATTTATCGCTGGCTATTCTGTACTGAACTTACTGTAAGTAACAACAGAATAAAGATATATCTGGAATTATCACGAATTGAAATTATTTCATTTAATGTCGTCTGTTTATTAACAAACAGGCGAAGAGTATGAACGTCTTTTATAAGATAGTTTTATTTTAACTCATTGATCTTGATGGTGATTTTAATGAATGCGAGATGTTTTATCGCTTCATTTTAATGGTGTTATAACGATACGGAATGGGGATGGCATAATGAAAAGTGAGGTTGTCAAGCAACAGGTGAGAAATCATCTTAAGTCGCTTAAACGCACAATTACGCATCTGCGCAAGAAATGGAAATATCGTCATAGCGGTGATTCGGATGTGTACTGGATTTCCCTTGGAGAAAATTGCCTGCCTGATGATATCCTTCGTCGGCACAACAGGAAATCGTTCAGTTCTATTTTTTCCTCCGGGCGATCTAATATAGAATATATTCTTCAGATGGAAAAAGATAATTACCAGAATTTACTGGACAAAACGCATCTGCAACATTTTCCTGATGGCGACCACTCTGTTGTACGCTCCACCTACTATAAGCATTGCGTTGGCCAGTACAGTGAAAGACATATGCTGGGATTTGAATTCACCCATCACGATCCCCTCAGCATTTCCGCTGACAAGCAGACATTCAAACGGCGTATTGAGCGTCAGCTCGCCTGGCGAGGAAATAAAAATTTTGTCTTCCTTTATCATCACCGCGTCACGGCGGATTCCGATCTTGCACTGCTAAGAGCTCATCTGAATGAACTGTTGTCGTTGTACAACGCGAAAGGCTGCGAGTGTGAAGTTGTGCTTTTCTATCAGAATATTGTCCCGCAGGAGACGCAGAAGCGTATCGATTTCACGCCGCATCACTCCGGCTTACTGGAGTTCGCCTGTCATACTCATGAGATCTGGGGCGGCGAGGATCAGGATACGTTCTGGGCGCGAAAGGATGACGCGCTTTTTACCGAGATGTTTGACACTGTTGATCGGTACAACCTGAGCAAAGGCGAATCCCGCCGTGAGCCGGCGCCGGTCGCTACGGACACCGGAATGCCGGTTTAAACGCTAACGCGAGAGGTATCTGAAAGGAGAGCGGTGAGCTACCGGTGAGGGTGGCTCACCACGAGATGTCTGTGACCGGCGAGGACGTTAATCCTCGCTGAACCAGTCGCGATTTTCCTGGCGAATGGTTTTTACTGATTCACTGATCTCCTGCAAGTGCAGGCTCATGGCGTGGTCGACTGCGTCAGGGTCACGTTTTTCCAGTGCGGAAAAGATATCCATGTGCTGGCGCAGCAGCATTTCCGGCGGCGAAACGTGGTCAAGGCTCATATAGCGTACGCGGTCGATGGTGGCTTTGATGTTTTCGATGGTATCCCATGCCAGCTGGCAATCGGCGATCAGCGCCAGCTTCTGGTGGAAATTGTCATCCAGCTCGAAAAAATCATTCAGTTGCTTGCGCTCGATGGCGGTGCGCTGCTGGTTGAGGTTTTGCTCAAGCTGGTAGCAGGCACTGTCATCAATCAGCGTGGCGGCGCGGCGGGCGACGGCGCATTCGATAGCCTGGCGCACGAAGCAGCCATTACGCACCTGCGTCATGGAAATTTTGTTAACGTAACTGCCGCGCTGCGGGCGGATCTGGATCAGGCCGTTTTCCGCCAGCTTAATAAAGGCTTCACGCACCGGCTGGCGCGAAACGTCGAAACGCACCGACACCTCTTTTTCCGACAACGGCGTACCCGGTGGGATCAGGCAATGCACAATATCCCGCCGTAGAATGCGGTAAATTTGTTGATTTACGGGCTGTGTAGGGTTGAGTTGCGTTTCAGCGGCCATTCGCTCTTACTTTTTAAAGGGTTAACCCGGCTACCATACCATTTATTTACGGTACATCCCATACCCGGCCCGCAGGCCGGGTGGGAAATTTAACCCTGACGGTGAACGCTTAATCCCGCATACGTCTGGCTTACCGGCATCATCTCCAGGGTGTTGATGTTGACATGCTTCGGCAACGTCGCCACCCACCAGACCGCTTCGGTCACATCTTCAGGCGTCAGCGCAGTGGTATTCTCGTAGGTTTTTCCCGCTTTAGCGTCATCGCCTTTAAAGCGCACATTCGAAAACTCCGTACCGCCGACCAGACCTGGCTCAATATTGGTCACCCGCACTGCCGTACCGCTCAGATCGGTACGCAGGTTAAGGCTGAACTGACGCACAAACGCTTTGCTCGCGCCGTAGACGTTGCCACCTGCATACGGCCAGCTCCCCGCCGTTGAACCGATATTGATGATATGGCCGCGATTACGTTCCACCATGCCCGGCAGTACCGCGCGGGTCATATAAACCAGGCCTTTGTTATTGGTGTCGATCATCGTTTCCCAGTCATCAACGCTGGCTTTATGAGCGGGCTCAAGGCCCAGCGCCAGACCGGCATTGTTGACCAGCACATCAATGTCTCGCCACTGTGCTGGCAAGGAAGCCATCAACTCGTCAATTGCCGCACGGTTGCGAACGTCCAGTTGCGCGATGTAGAGGTTATCCCCCAGCTCGTCTTTCAGCTCCTGTAAACGTTCCTGACGGCGACCTGTGGCGATCACTTTGTGGCCGTTCTGAATAAAACGGCGTGTGATACCTTCGCCAAAACCTGCCGTTGCCCCGGTAACCAGAATAATCATCTCACTGTTCCTCAACGCTTTTTGTGGTGTTGAACCCTAGCATGACCGCATGTTTGCGGTAACACAAGTTATCCCGCCTTACAGTGTGGCAAAAAACGCACGCTTGTGCGGCAACAGAGAGAGAAATGATTGCGATGCGCGCAGCGGATGCCTACTCTGAAAAGATTCACTGTGTTCAGGAGCGAAACATGTCGGTTACCAATCCCTTTTTCTCTGCAAGCCCGCTGCCGTATCAGGCGCCACCGTTTGATGTGATTACTGATGAACACTATCGCCCGGCGTTTGACGAAGGCGTACGGCAAAAGCGCGCGGAGATCGCCGCCATTACGGCGAACCCGGCTGCCGCCGATTTTGACAATACGCTGCTGGCGCTGGAGCAGAGCGGCCACCTGCTAAATCAGGTGACCAGCGTCTTTTTCGCCATGACTTCCGCGCATACCAACGATTTTTTACAGCAACTTGATGAGGCGTTTTCCACGGAGCTGGCGGAACTGGCAAACGATATTTACCTTGATGATGCGTTGTTTGCCCGCGTGGAAAGCGTATGGCATCAGCGTGAAGCGCTGGGGCTGGATGCAGAATCGTTGCGCCTTGTCGAAACGACGTATCAGAAGTTTGTCCTCGCAGGCGCGACGCTGAGCGCAGAAGATAAAACGACGCTGAAAGCGCTGAATACCGAAGCGGCGGCGCTGACCAGCCAGTTTAACCAGCGTTTGCTGGCCGCAGATAAAGCGGGCGGGCTGGTGGTGGATTATGTCCATCAACTTGATGGCTTAAGTGCCGAAGAGATCGCCTCGGCCGCCGAAGCGGCGAAGGCGAAAGGGCTGGAAAACCGCTGGCTGCTCTCTCTGCTCAATACCACCCAGCAACCGGCGCTCGCTGCGCTGCGCGATCGCCAGACCCGCGAAAATCTGTTTACCGCCAGTTGGCTGCGCACACAGCGAAGGGATGCCAATGATACCCGCGCGATAGTGCTGCGTCTGGTGCAGCTTCGCGCGCAGCAGGCGAAACTGCTGGGTTTTAACGATTTCGCCAGCTGGAAGATCGCCGATCAGATGGCCGGTACGCCGCAGGCTGCACTGACATTTATGCGCGATATCGCGCCTGCCGCGCGCGCGCGCGCCGAGCGGGAACTGGCTGACATTCAGCAGATGATTGACACCCAGCAGGGCGGCTTTACCGCGCAGGCCTGGGACTGGGCGTTCTATGCCGAGCAGGTTCGTCTGGCGAAATATGCGCTGGATGAATCGCAAATAAAACCCTATTTCGCCCTGAACTCTGTGCTCACGGACGGGGTGTTCTGGGCAGCGAGCGAGCTGTTTGGTATTCGGTTCAGCGAGCGTTTTGATATTCCGGTTTATCATCCGGATGTGCGCGTGTGGGAGATTTTCGATGCTGATGGCCGCGGTCTGGCGCTGTTTTACGGCGATTACTACGCCCGCGACTCAAAAAGCGGCGGCGCGTGGATGGGCAATTTTGTTGAACAATCGACGCTGAATGGCACGCAGCCGGTGATCTATAACGTTTGTAACTACCAGAAACCGGCCGCAGGGCAGGCGGCGTTGCTGACGTGGGATGAAGTGATTACGTTGTTCCATGAGTTTGGCCACACGCTGCATGGGCTATTTGCCAGCCAGCGTTACGCCACGCTTTCCGGCACCAATACGCCGCGCGATTTCGTTGAATTCCCTTCGCAAATCAATGAGCACTGGGCCAGCCAGCCGCAGGTTTTCGCTCACTACGCCCGCCATCATCAGAGCGGCGAGCCGATGCCGGAGGCGCTGCGCGAGAAAATGCTGCAAGCCACCCAGTTCAATAAAGGTTACGACATGACGGAACTGCTGAGCGCGGCGCTGCTCGACATGAACTGGCATGCGCTGGCCGATGGCGCCGGGGTGAATGATGTCGATGAGTTTGAACGTGAAGCTATTCGCAAGGAGCGGCTCGATCTGGCGGCTGTTCCGCCGCGCTATCGCAGCAGCTATTTCGCGCATATTTTTGGTGGCGGTTATGCGGCTGGCTATTACGCCTATTTATGGACGCAGATGCTGGCCGATGACGGCTATCAGTGGTTTGTGGAGCAGGGCGGTTTAACCCGTGAAAATGGGCAACGATTCCGCGAAGCCATCTTGTCGCGCGGCAACAGTAGCGATCTCGGTGAACTTTATCGGCAATGGCGCGGCCACGATCCGCAGATCGAGCCGATGCTG
Organism: Kosakonia radicincitans DSM 16656; assembly: GCF_000280495.2. NCBI lineage: Bacteria > Pseudomonadati > Pseudomonadota > Gammaproteobacteria > Enterobacterales > Enterobacteriaceae > Kosakonia > Kosakonia radicincitans. The sequence goes on along the minus strand of NZ_CP018016.1, from coordinate 2,975,596 downwards.
AAAAATCGCGGGTTAAGTGATTAATCACGGGCGGAAATGCTTTAAAAAGTTACATAACCCGCAGGGTTATTGACCTGTTTCCACGTGAGAAATACCGTAACAGATGGTGATGAATCCCCCTGCGCGGAGGGGCAACCAGTCAAACCTTTTTGGGGTATCGCGGGTTTCGTGGGCTGGCGCGAACTCACCGGGAGGCACCCGGCATCACCGTAAACTCCTCAGCCAGAGGCCTGCATCATCGGGCCTCTGGCTTTTTACTTTCCTCTCTTTTCACTGCGTTAATTGCCGCTTTTAGCCCACTCAGTTGTTAAAGTGTGGGCTACCTCACATTTACTACCGTGGCGTTATGTCGTTCATTAAGCCAAATTAAAGGACCTGATTTGAACGTTAACATTCTGTGGCATAACCCAGGCATTCAGACAGTGACTGTGCTAATGTCGAATCAAATTTGAGCAACTGAGGTAACCGACATGACCAAAAATGTAGTGGTAATACGCGCCGGTGGTAAGGTTGAAAACGTGACCGTGGAAGACAACGCAAAATCGGTCACATTCAAAAATGAGCAAAGCTCATTTCTCGAAATCCCGATTGAGCCCTGGGAACTGGATGGCGAGACCTTCCTGGTTGCCCGTTTCTCCGATCTGGTGAGCCAACAGGAAACCGAACAGGCTATCCGGAAATTTTATTAATTAACGACCGCCTGAGGGCGGTTTTTTTTACGCCATGTCGCAGCCAGAATTGAACGTTAGCGTTTCGTGCAAATAGCGGAAAATAAAATGCGGGTAGTTTGTGCAGTTACCTGAATTATCATGCAGTATGCAAAATATAAAAATCAAAAGGGCCTCAACGAGGCCCATTTACATTACCGGTTTAGGCCAGCGTCTGCGGCGTGGCGTAGATATACAGGTTCTTGCCGTCAGTCTTGTTCCACATACTGAGCAAATTGCGCCATGCGGCTGTTGCCGCTCCTGGCAGAATGTGGTGAATAAAAACTTTTGACTGCTGCAAACCGGGCACTGAAATTTGAGATTGGGAATAACCCCTCCGGTCTGTGAAGTGGTGATTCGACGTTAACATATTCTTATTGCGCTGAAAGATATATCTTCAATAATTTCAATAGCAAAACGTTTCGCTGGCGCTTTTTTTATCGCCAGTTCAGCTTTGTTTAACCTTCATTGAGGCAGTAACTGCTAGTGTAGTCAGCACGGCGTTTACCCATCCCGTTGAGTGAACGTGCAGAATAATATAAAACTATCCATGCAAGCATTGACCGCCGATACGGCGGTTTTTTTTGGGGCATAACGAAAAAGGCCCCTCACGCATTTACGCAAGGGGCCTTCCCGGTGGGGGATTATCGCTGTTCATCAGTCGTCCCATTTGTGGCTAAAATAAGCAGCAAGGAATCCGGAAAAAAGAATCACTCCCAGTACTGCCATAAAGACATGCATATTTGCCATCATTTTAAACCTCCATCTAATTAACCAACTTGCCTCTCTTACCTTAATTATTTAGCCGCGATGGAGAGATAATAACCTGGTGAACCTCAATAAAGCCTGAATGGCGCGCGTTATTTCGCTGTTTCGGCAAATTTCTTGCGGTACATCGCCGGGGAGATGCCATATTGCTGATGAAAATGGTGGCGCAGCAACGCGGCATTACCAAATCCTGCCTGCCCGGCGACCAGATCAATACGCATGCGTGTTTGTTCAAGCAGCGTCTGAGCGCGCTGCAACCGCGCCTGTAAAATCCAGCGTGCCGGCGTGGTGCCTGTCGATTCCTGAAAGCGGCGTAAAAAGGTGCGCGGGCTCATGCCCACCCGTTGCGCCAGTGATGCCACGGTATGATTTTCCGCAAGTTGCTGGTGGAGAAAATCAAACAGCAGCCCCAACTGGCGGCTCTCGCGCGTGCGGGCGACCGGGCGGATAAGCTGCTGCGTCTGCGAACCATCGCGATGTGGCTGAACCACCAGTCTCCGGGCGACCATGTTCGCCGCCTCAAGACCAAAATCCTCACGGACCACGTGCAGGCAGAGATCAATCCCCGCCGCGCTGCCCGCGGACGTCATCACATTCCCTTCGTCGTAATAGAGCGCATCCTCCAGCACCACAATGGCCGGATAGCGCTCGCGCAGCCCATCGGTATAACGCCAGTGGGTGGTGGCTTTGCGCCCGTTTAACAGGCCCGCCGCCGCCAGCACAAACACCCCGGAACAGATGGAGATAATGCGGCAACCCCGTTGCCAGGCTTGCTGGAGCGCAGCGCACAAATCAGCCGGAACGGGCGACTCTGCGCCGCGCCATCCGGGCACGACAATGGTTTGCGCGTCGGCCAGCAGCTCCAGCCCGCCTTCAGCCGTTACACGAATACCGCCGGTCGCCCGCAGTTCCCCGGCATCCACTGCCGCAACGGCGAAGTGGTACCAGTTATCGCCCATTTCCGGGCGCGGCAGACCGAAGATCTCCACCGCGACGCCAAACTCAAAGGTGCAAAGCCCATCATAAGCGAGGGCAACAACACGGTGCGGTGCGGGGGGATGTCGTAATGTTGTCATTATCCTGGTGTTATCTGGCATAGAACGGTGCAGCTAAGTTGTCCTGTTTTGGTTAGATTACTGTTAACACAAACAAGGAGAAAGCACGATGAGCTACGTTACTGATTTTCCCGTCGCATCCCCTGAACAAGCCACCAGCCATTTTCTGCGCCGCCTGAGCGTTGAAACAGATTGCGCCGATGTGCATGACGCGATCACCCATGACGACAGAGATTTTGTCCTGCTGCATGTGGTTGGCAGCCCGGATGCCTTCGCTCGTCGTCACGTTCCCGGCGCGTTGCATCTGCCGCACAGCATGATGACTGCCGACCGCATGTCCGCCTGGCCGTCGGAGACGCTGTTTGTAGTGTACTGTGCCGGGCCGCACTGCAACGGTGCCGATCGCGCGGCGCTGAAACTGGCGCGGCTGGGACTACCGGTCAAAATCATGATCGGTGGCATCACCGGCTGGGAAGATGAAGGTTATGCCTTCGCCAGCGGGCAGAGCGAAGCGGATTTCTAGTCCTCTTTTTTCATCTTCATTACGTCATCATGAAACTCTCTCATGTATGGTGAAATTTTCTCTGTTGCTGCACTCTGCCCGGTGTGACATTTTATTTGGACATTTAGCCATCCAGAAGGCTAAAAATTCAAATAATGAATTATCACGCCGGGTAATCATCTGCTCCGGCGTTCGAGGAGAATAACCATGCAGCGACATCAGGCCCCTTTCCGCGCAGACGTAGTCGGCAGTTTCTTACGACCGGATGCCATCAAAAATGCCCGCCAGCAGTTTGCGCAGGGCGAGATCACCGCACAGCAGTTGCGCAGTGTCGAAGATGAGGCCATCCGTCATGTGGTTGAACAGCAGTGCGCCTGTGGTCTGCATGTGGTGACGGACGGGGAGTTTCGTCGCGCCTGGTGGCACTTTGATTTCTTCGACGGGCTGGAAGGGGTTGAGCGTTACGATTCGGAGAAAGGTATTCAGTTTAACGGCGTACAAACCAAAGCCCACGGCGTACGTGTCACCGGCAAACTGCGTTTTGGCGATCACCCAATGCTGAATGATTTCCGCTATCTGAAAAGCATCAGCGGCAACGCGCAGCCGAAGATGACCATCCCCAGCCCGAGCGTGCTGCATTTCCGCGGCGGGCGTAAAGATATTGATGCGACCGTCTATCCGCAACTGGATGCCTATTTTGACGATCTGGCGACCACCTGGCGCGATGCCATTCATGCTTTCTATGCCGCCGGTTGCCGTTATCTGCAACTGGATGACACCGTCTGGGCCTATCTGTGCTCTGACGATCAGCGTCGCCAGATCCGCGAACGCGGTGACGATCCGGATGAACTGGCGCGCATTTATGCCCGCGTACTCAATAAAGCGCTGGAAGGTAAGCCGGAGGATCTGACCATCGGGTTGCATGTCTGCCGCGGCAATTTCCGTTCGACCTGGATTTCCGAAGGCGGCTACGAGCCGGTGGCAGAAGTGCTGTTCGGCAGCGTCAATGTTGATGCTTTCTTCCTTGAATATGACAACGATCGTTCCGGGGATTTTGCACCGCTGCGCTTCGTTCGTCCGGGTAAACAGCAGGTGGTGTTGGGGCTTATTACCACTAAAAACGGCGAGCTGGAAAACCCGGAAGGGGTGAAAGCGCGTATCGCGGAAGCGGCAAAATATGTGGATATCAACCAGATTTGCCTTAGCCCGCAGTGCGGTTTTGCTTCCACCGAAGAGGGCAACTCACTAACGCCGGAGCAGCAGTGGGACAAAGTGCGTCTGGTGACAAATATCGCCGCACAAGTGTGGTGAGTCGGTAAAGCGTTGTGAGTGCCTGATGGCGTGGCCGCCATCAGGCACCTGCTATTTATTGCGCTGGCACCGCGCCCCATTGCCGTACCTGCATCCCTTTCACCAGCATCAGCCATGCTATGCCAATGGTGACGATCAGGATCACAAACAGTGACCAGGCAGGCAGGGTGGTGAGAATGATCCCGGTCAGTAGCGGGTTCATCGCCGCACCCAGCCAGCCCAGCGCCTGGGCGGAAAAATAGGTGGCTTTCATCCCCGGCGGCGCGATGTTATCGATCAGCAAATATTCACCTGGCGCATAAATCACTTCGCCCAGCGTAAATACCGCAGCGGAGAGCCCCCACAACCATAAGTTGTTGCCGGAGAGCATAAATCCCACCAGCCCCACCACGAAGCAAAGTGTGCCGAACGCCATGAGCGGACGCAGGTTGGTCGCGGTCAGTTTGCGCCCGACAGCGTATTGCAGCGAAACCACGATAGCGGCGTTGACCGGCAGCACGACGGCCACCACTTTTTCCGCAAAATCGCTGTCCGCTACGGCCATCACGTACTGGGAAAGGCAGGAGGCGAAAGAGCCGCACACGAAGGAAGCAAGCAGGTTCGAGAGGGTAAACCAGCCGAGCGCTTTGTCTTTCAGCAGCACCGATGGCGACCAGGGAACCGCAGGCTCCATGCCGCTGCCCACGGCCACGCGGCGGACAAAAGACTGGATAAAGACCAGTGGGAATGCTGCGCAGACAGCCGCCAGCCAGAATGGCAGATTAATACTTTGCATCACCAGCAGCGTGCCCAGCGGCGGGCCGACGGTCCAGCCGATGTTGAGAAAGGTGTAGTTAAGCGAAAAGACCTTCGCTTTCGCCGTCGGCGTGAGCGTATCGGCAAAATAGGCTTTCAGCACCGTGGAGAAGACCGAATAAGCGCAGTTGATCAGGGCGAAAAAGAGCACAACCAGCCCGGCGTGATGCGTCAGCGGGATGGCAGCAAAACCGGTGATAAAGGCGACGATCGCCAGCAACATATAGCGTTTTTTATCGAACTTATCCGCCAGCATGCCGAAACCAAGGCTGAAGACAACGCCGATAGTCAGCGCGACGGACATGGCATAACCGACCTGATCGACGGCCATGCCGTACTGGCGATTAAGATAGATGGTCATAAACGGCAGCGTTGCGCCGCGACCAATGGTTAATAACAGAGAGGACGCCAGTAGTGCGACGGTGGATCGTGTTTGTGGTGTGGTCATGTTTTGCCCGACATGCTGGTTGTTATAGTTTTTTGTGATGTATACAGCAATAACATGCATAAACCGCTATGTACAACGGCTGATTTAGCGACAAATGCCTAAACTGACCTACCGAATTTAATGATCTGTCGCTGTACTATTTTTTACGTTAACGTAACTTTTTTACAAAAGTTGAAACTACAGGGGCGAAGAATGACGCGTAAAGATGTACTGCTGGCAATGCTGGTGGTCGTGGCGTGGGGGCTGAATTTTGTGGTGATCAAAGTTGGCCTGCACAGTATGCCGCCGTTGATGTTGGCAGGTTTACGCTTTGTGTTAGTGGCGTTCCCGGCAATTTTGTTCGTCGCGCGGCCCAACATTCCGCTGCGTTTGTTGCTGGGTTACGGGCTGACGATCAGTTTCGGTCAGTTCGCCTTTCTGTTTTGCGCCATCAAATTCGGCATGCCTGCCGGGCTGGCATCGCTGGTATTACAGGCGCAGGCCTTTTTCACCATTATTCTCGGCGCGGGTGTCTTTGGCGAGCGGCTGCAATCAAAACAGCTGGTCGGCATTTCGCTGGCGGTACTGGGGGTGCTGGTGTTGATCGAATCGAGTCTTAATGGTCAGCACATTCCGCTGGTGGGCTTTGTGCTGACACTGGCGGCGGCGTTCAGTTGGGCCTGTGGCAATATCTTCAACAAAAAAATCATGCAGCACAGCTCACGACCGGCGGTGATGTCGCTGGTGGTATGGAGCGCCTTAATTCCGATTGTGCCGTTTATGATTGCTTCTCTGGTGTTCGACGGTCCGGCGTTGATGCTGCGAAGCCTGGTGAGTATTGATACCACCACGCTGCTGTCGCTGGTCTATCTGGCGTTTGTCGCGACCATCATCGGCTACGGCATCTGGGGTTCATTGCTGGGGCGCTATGAAACCTGGCGCGTCGCGCCGCTGTCGCTGCTGGTGCCGGTCGTCGGCATGGCGAGCGCGGCAATTCTGTTGGGCGAAACCTTATCGGCCCTGCAGCTGGCAGGCGCAGTGCTGGTGATGGGCGGTCTGTATATCAACGTTTTTGGTTTTCGTCTGCGCCGTGCGGTGCAGGCCTAATACACTGCGGTTTGTCGGGAAAGGGCTAATCAGGCAGGGAATAAAAAAAAGCCCCGCTTATGCGGGGCAAAACGATTAGCCGTGCTGATTGTAATAGGGCACGCCTAATACGTCGGATTTGTCACTGCCCACACCCATATGGTTAAAGTCATACGGCGATGTTTGTTGGGGGGCGGGTAAAATCATCGCGTCGCGGGAATCCTGCGGTGCCGGATGATTGAATTGTTCCGCATAACTCTGGCCGGAAAACAGAACCATCAGCGAGATGGCGGCACAGGCAATACGTTTCATACATTCCTCGATACGTCTTTAAAACAGGCGATAATTAACAAGCATGGTTTAGCGGGTAGAGATACCTTGATTCAGCAGGCATATCTGTCACGCGGAATTTATGCGGCGGCACGTCAAAATAGTTTTTGAACGTGCGGGTCAGGGTTTGTTGCGATTCAAACCCATAACGTTCCGCCAGATACAGGATCGGTTCGTTGCTCTCCTTGAGCTTTTGCGCAATTTCCGTCAGCTTGCGGCTGCGAATGTATTGGCCCAGCGAATGACCGGTCTCTTTTTTAAACATCCGTTGCAGGTGCCACTTGGAGTAACCTGAACGTTCTGACACTTTTTCCAGTGACAGCGGCGATTCCAGGTTATCCTCGATCCAGTCCAAAATGCTATGAATGGTGATAGCGTCAGTATTGCGTCTGGACATCGTCATACCTCTTTGTTTTTTACGGCAATATTTTCCTGAGCAAAGACTCAAGGGTTGCCACTTCTTCTGCCGTTAAGTTTTTTGTCAATTCCTGGTGCAGATCTTTCCCTACCAATTGATGACATTGCTCACAAAGCGCCGCGCCGTCGGGCGTTAATTGCACCAACACGCCGCGTTTGTCATTCGGATTCGGGTTACGCACGATCCAGCCTTTGCATACCAGTCTGTCCAGCATGCGGGTCAGGGCGCCGAGATCGACGGAAAGAATTTTTTTTAGTTCTACCGGGGTGATACAGGTTTGGCAGCGGATAGAACACAGCACCTTAAACTGGGTGGCAGTGATATCCAGCGGCGATAAATAGTCGTTGAGTAAACGATCTTTTTTCTGGTTAACCATATGGATTAAGCGGCCTAAAGGAATGATATCGTTAAACAGATCATTCGTGCTTTTCACAATGATTGCCCCGGCAAGTAGATTAATCACGGCAGATATTATTGCTCAGGCAAATATAAGTCAACAGAATGGATTCCCGGATGCCACTATTTGCTAAAACGTTTCATAACGGTAAAATTTTACACAACGTAAACAACTGAATCGGTTTGCGTTAAGGTGCTGTTGCCAGTCTACAAACATCCCATTGCCGCTGTGTTAACGCTATACTGCCCGGGCTTTGACCACACAAGGAGCGTCGCGCATCATGCTTGAATTGTTTAAAGCTATCGGTCTGGGGCTGGTGGTGATACTGCCGCTGGCGAACCCGTTAACCACCGTAGCGCTGTTTTTAGGGCTGGCGGGCAATATGAATAACGCCCAGCGTAATCAACAAGCGCTGATGGCGTCGGTGTATGTCTTCATCATTATGATGGTGGCATATTATGCCGGGCAGTTGGTGATGAACACGTTCGGCATCTCGATCCCGGGTTTGCGGATTGCCGGTGGGTTGATTGTCGCCTTTATTGGTTTTCGCATGCTGTTCCCGCAGCAAAAACCGCACGAATCGCCAGAAGCAAAAACCAAATCTGAAGAGCTGGAGGATGAGCCCGGTACCAATATCGCCTTCGTACCGCTGGCGATGCCCAGCACCGCCGGGCCGGGAACTATCGCCATGATCATCAGTTCGGCATCGACGATCCGCCACAGCTCGACATTTCCCGACTGGGTGATTTTCCTTGCGCCGCCGCTCGTCTTTGCCGCTGTATCGGTGATCTTATGGGGCAGTCTGCGCAGTTCCGGCGCGATCATGCGGCTGGTCGGCAAGGGCGGAATAGAAGCGATCTCCCGGTTAATGGGCTTTTTGCTGGTCTGCATGGGCGTGCAATTTATCATCAACGGCGTGCTGGAGATTATTACCACTTTCCACGGAGCCGCCTGATGGGCAGAGGGGTTGTGCTGGCGATCATGATGTTGATGCTGACAGGCTGCCAGCATCAACAAACCGCGCAACCGCCGCTGGGGCAGGCAAGCTTTGCCGATTATCAGTTACAAACCCGCGACTATGTACGTGCGCATCGGGCCTTTCAAACGCTGGATAAAACGGCGGAGCTGACGCTCAACACGCCGCAGGAGTGGCGCCCGTCGCAGCCTGCCCGTAAAGGCATTTTACTGATCCACGGCCTTGGCGATGGGCCTGGCTCGTTTGTCGATATTGCGCCAGCGCTGGCGAAACAGGGTTTTTTGGTGCGCACTGTCCTTTTGCCGGGGCACGGCACACGGCCCTCTGACCTGCTGAACGTCAGCGTCGAACAGTGGCGGCAGGTGGTGCGTGAACAGGCCGATATCCTGGCAAAAGAGGTGGATACGCTGTGGCTCGGCGGCTTCTCCACCGGCGGTAATCTGGCGCTGGAGTATGCCATGACGCATCACGATAGGGTGCAGGGCTTGCTGTTATTCTCTCCGGCGTTTAAATCCAACACCGCCTACGATTTTCTCGCCCCGACGGTGGCGCTATTTCGCGACTGGTTGCGCCCGCCGAGCACGGTATTCCCGCAGCAGATCGCCACCCGTTATTTACGCGTACCGACGAATGGGTTTGCCCAGTTCTGGCGCACCAGCGCCAGCGCGCAGCAGTGGCTGGCGCGTAAAAGCTGGGACAAGCCGGCGCTGATTGTGCTCAGCGAGCATGATTCCGTGCTCAATACCCGTTGGATCCTCGACCATTTTGACCGCAGCTTTCCCCATCCCGCCAGCCGGGTGATCTGGTACGGCGCGCCGCGTCCGGAAGTGGCGAACGTCTCCCGCATTCTGGTGAAAACGGATTTTCTGCCGCAGGATCGCATCAGTCAGTTTTCGCATATGTCGGTGCTGTTTTCGCCGCAAAACCCGCTGTATGGCCGCAAAGGCAGCGTACTGCTCTGCGCCAACGGTCAGCCTGACGATGCGGCGCAGCGCTGTCTGAAGGGGGAAGAGGTGTGGTATTCCGATTGGGGGCTGGTCGAAGCGGGTAAAATTCATGCCCGCCTGACCTGGAACCCGTGGTTTGACTGGCAAACCGCGGTGATGGATAAAATGGTGTCCGAAACACTTTGAGCCACGAGCCGCTACATATGGCTGTGGCTTACCTGTTCTTCCAGTTTTACCGGCCAGCGGCGGAAAATCACCACCGCCCATACCAGCGCGGCAATCGCCGGGATCGCACCCGCATAGCCGATGATATCCATCGACCAGTGCAGGCTGATCTGGTTGCCAACCAGCGCACCGGCGCCAATGCCAATGTTAAAAATGCCGGAAAACAGCGCCATTGCTACGTCAGTGGCATCGGGCGCCAGCGCCAGCACTTTCACCTGCATGCCGAGGCCGATAATCATGATCGCCATGCCCCAGAAAACGCTCAGCACCGCCAGATGCGTCTCGCTGCCGGAAGCGGGCAGCATGAACACCAGCGACAACACCAGCAGGCCAATCGCGCTACACACCAGACCGGACGCGTGCTGATTGCCCAGCTTGCCGAACAAGATACTGCCGATAATCCCCGCGCCGCCGAGGATCAGCAGCAGTACGGTGGCGAAACCGGCGCTAAAGCCAGCCACATTCTGCACAAACGGCTCAATATAGCTGTAAGCGGTGTAATGGGCGGTCACCACGACTACCGTCAGCAGGTAGATGCTCATCAGCGCCGGACGACGGAACAGCAGCGGCAGGCTTTTCAGCGATCCGGAGTGTTCGCTTGGCAGGGGCGGCAGCAGTTTTATCAGAGAAACCAGTGTGATGAGGGCGCCAAGACCGATGGCAAAGAAGGTGGTGCGCCAGCCAAAATATTGCCCGACAATGCGGCCAATCGGCAGGCCCAGCACCATCGCCAGCGCGGTACCGGTGGCGATCAGGCTCAGCGCCTGCGCGCGTTTACCGGCGGGCGCCAGGCGGATTGCCAGCGAGGCGGTGATCGACCAGAAAATCGCATGGGCGAAAGCAATACCGATGCGGCTTATCACCAGCACCTTAAAGTTCCACGCCAGAAACGACAGTACATGGCTGGCAATAAACAACACAAACAAACCAATCAACAGATTACGACGCTCGATCTGGCTGGTCAGCAGCATAAAGGGCAGCGACATCAGCGCCACAACCCAGGCGTAGATGGTCAGCATAATCCCCACCTGCGCGGTCTCCATGTCGAAACTCTGAGCGATATCCGACAGTAACCCCACAGGCACGAACTCGGTGGTATTAAAAATGAAAGCAGCAACGGCAAGCGTTACGACCCGAAGCCACGCGACTTTTCGTGAAACGGTATTCGTAGTCATAAGGTGTTCTTGCTTGGTTAAAAAAAAGAAGAGGAAGTGATCTTAAAGCTTTTGTTGGCGAAAATACAAACATTTTGTGATGTAGATCTCACTTTTCATTCAGCAAATAAATACCGATTGCATCGGTTGACAATAGCGTTCAGAAACAGAGAACGATAAAGAGGAAACGGCTATGCAAACAATTGACTTTTATATGGTGGACGCGTTTAGCGACCAAACTTTTGGCGGCAATGCCGCTGCCGTGTGCCCGCTTACCGAATGGCTGCCTGACGATCTGTTGCTGAAAATGGCGCAGCAGCATAATCAATCCGAGACCGCGTTTTTTGTCCGCAATGACACCGGTTTTGAGCTGCGCTGGTTTACCACGCAGGCGGAAATTAACCTCTGCGGGCATGCCACACTTGCCGCCGCGCACGTGATTTTTGAATATCTGGATTACCCGTCGACGGAAATTCTCTTCGCCACCCGTTTTGTCGGCCCGTTGACGGTCTCGCGTAACGGTGACTGGCTGACGCTCGATTTTCCGGCCTGGGCAACACAAGAGGTGAGCATGCCGCCGGAACTGCTGTTGCAAACGCTGGGCATCAGTACGGCGAAAGAGGTGCGCGTGGCCCGTGATTATCTGGTAGTGCTGGAGAACCAGGCGCAGGTGGAAGCGTTACGACCGGATATCGCCGCCATGAAGCCGCTGGGAAAAATGGTCTGCGTGACCGCGCCGGGGGATGAGTACGATTTTGTCAGCCGCTTTTTCTGCCCGGGCGAATCGGTGGCGGAAGATCCGGTGACCGGCTCGGCGCACAGCATGTTGATCCCGTACTGGGGCGAGAAGCTGAATAAAACGGTGATGCAGGCGCGGCAGGTTTCCGCACGCGGCGGCGATTTACGCTGCGAATGGCGCGGCGACCGCGTGCTCATCGGTGGCCAGGCGACGCTCTATCTGCTGGGAAAAGTCTATCTGCGCTAATTCCATCGCCGCAGTGGCTTCGTCTTATCCGGCCAGGGCGATTGTGCCCTGGTTGAAGCAAAAATACTCATTTCGCTCCCTGTTCCGGTAAGCACGGCGCTTGCCCAGATCTGATAAGCACAGCGCCATCCGGTATTTCATGGTTATGTTAATGATGCGCCGCCGCAGATCACCAGCTCCTGGCCGGTGATGGCTGCGGCATCCGGCGAGAGCACAAACCCCGCCAGTGCTGCGACTTCCCTTGGTGCGATCAGCCGACCGATCGGTGGTACATTCGGCGGCGAGCTTTCCCGTCCTGGCGCGCTGAGCATCGGCGTTTGCGTGGCTCCTGGCGCGACCACATTGGCGGTGATCCCGCGCGGAGCCAGCTCTGCCGCCCAGCTTCTGACCATCCCGAGCAGCGCCGCTTTGGTGGCGACATACTGCGAACGCCCGGCGGCACCGCGCGAGGTACGGCTGCCAATCACCACAATTCGTCCGCCTGGCTGTAGCTGCGGCGCAAAGTGGTTAACCAGCATTTCGGCGGCCTGCACATGCAGCCGCCACAGGCGCTGGCTGGTTGTCGCATCCAGCTCGCCAAGCGGCGCGGCAGCCATCATTCCGGCGGCGTGGATCACCGCCTGCGGCGTTTGTACCTCTGCGAGCACCTGGCGCAACGCCTGCTCATCGCTTAAATCCACTTGCAGGCTGCGAAACGCAGGATGCGCCCGTTCAACCCGCGAACGTGCAAGCCCGGTGACCTGCCAGCCCTGCGCCAGCAAATTATCGACAATGGCTTCGCCAATCCCGGAACTGGCGCCAGTAACCACAGCATGCGGCATGGTGTTAACCCTCCAGCAGTTCGCACGGCACTTTGAACACCGCTTTACGCACGGTCATCGGTTCATTCACCGCGCACAGCGCCTGATGCGGCTCGCCGGGAAGAAACACGGCGAAATCCCCGGCGCGCAGCGTCACGCTCACCGGCAATGCAGCGGCGGTGGTGATATACAAATCCGGCTTACGCTGTTCATCGCTCTCCTGCGCCAGATATTGTGTTCCGGCATTAATCATCTCCTCACCGGTCAGCAGCACCTGAATATCTGCCCATAACCGGTGATATTCGGTGTGGCGCTGCGCCTGCGGTTGGGTTTTTGCCGGGCCAATATTGCAAAACCACGCAGCCTGTTCTGGCTGCAAACGCCCGTCATCGTGCGCCTGCAGCGCGGCCAACGAGCACTGCGGCAGCGCAAGGATGTCGCGCAGCGCGGCGGGAAGGCCGGCCTGCGGCAGGGCGTTCAGATTCCCTAAAATCATCTGTTACTCCTTCACCCACGCTGGAGAAACACGCACATATTTGATGGCCTGACGGAACCAGGTATAAGCAATGTGCAGATCGCCGTCAGCGCCCTGTTTGATGCTGGGATAAGAGAACTCGCGGTTGAGCTTTTCCTGCGAGTTGTTGGTCATGCAGTAGCCATCGCCTTCATCCAGATTGCGCTGCCACGGCCAGCTTTTACCGCCATCCGGCGAGATAGCCACCGTCATCGGCGCGCGCGGTGCGCCCCAGAAGGCGCTGCGCCCGCTGGTGACCGTCGGTTCTTTGCGCCCGTCGCCATCGTCAATCTCATCATAAAGTGAGGCGCGGCGTTCTGTGGCCCCGGCGGCGCTCATGTGGTTAAACACCAGCGCCAGCGTGCCATCGGTCAGCGTGGTTACCTGAATCGATGAGTTGTTATTCGGCAGCACGGTCGGTTCCGGCACCGACCAGCTTTCGCCGCCATCGGTGGAGTGGCTGTAATAAATATTGTCTGCCCAGCGGCTGCGGAACAGTGCCACCAGCGTACCGCCGGGCAGGGCGGTGATATTCATATGCACGCAGCCAAGGCTCTGCGGTACGTCGACATCGCGCCAGCTTTTCCCCCGATCGGCGGAGATTTTTACCGCGCTGATATCGTCATTGCCGACCCATTTTTCACCCGGCTGCGTGCGGCAATAGAACACCGGCAGCAGCCAGTTACCATTCTCCAGCACGGTAATCGGCTGGCGAATAAAGGTGCCGGGTTTGTCCAGCAGCGTGCCGATTTCCCCCCAGCTTGCGCCAAAGTCAGCCGACTGGCGGTAGCGCACAATGGCAGTGTCCTGGTTGCCGGAGATCTGAGCCGTCCACAGCAGCCACAGCGTGTTATCCGGCGCGAGGAACAGTACCGGGTTCTGCTCGGAGCGCGTCGGATCGTCCGAGAGTTTCACCGCGTCGCTCCAGCGCTGCGCGCCCGGCGCAAGGCGCGAACCGTAGACGGAAATATCCGCGACGCCTTCCTGCGAGCCGCCGAACCAGACGCAGAGTAACGTGCCGTCCGGCAGCGGCAGAATATTCGCTGCATGGTTTTGCGGGCAGGGTGACGGCAGCATCGCTGTGATAACGCGCGCGTCATGCGGTTGCGGGCGTAAAACACCATCACGATTGGTAGCGGACATATCAGACTCCATTATGTTGAACAGGTTGCGACGCATGAGAACCGGCTTTTTGCTGTGCTTTGTTGGGGATCAGGCGGTCCAGCACCATGATCACCGCCGGGGTTATCAGCGCGATATACATATTATTGATGCCAAACGGATCGCCGAGCAGATACCAGACCGAGGTCACCACGCAGGCACCAATCAGCCCGGCGTTCGCGCCCCGTGCGCTCTTAAAGAACGGCGCATAGAAAGCAATGACCGCGACCACGGAAATAGACAGGCGAATAGCGCGGGTAAAGAAAGAGAGCTTCAGCACTTCCGGGACAAACAGCACGAAAATCAGCGGCAGGAAACCAATCAGCAGCGACAGCCAGCGCGTGGCTTTAAATTCCTGTTCTGGCGTCGGGTTGCGGTAGGGGACGTAAAAATCTTTTACCACCAGCGAGGCGATAGCCAGCGCAACGGTACTGACGCTGACAAAGATGGAAGCAACAAGTGACGTTGTCACCAAACCGGCAACCCACGGATTCATATCCTGCAGGAAAATCGGCATCGCATACAGGCTGTTGATTTCCGGGTGCAGGTATTTCGCCGCCACGCCAATCACCGCAATCGCCAGCGCAATCGGCAGGCAGAAGAAAAACGCCACCCAAGTGGAACGCTTCGCCGATTTCACATCTTTGGTCGAGCAAATTGCCTGAATCACGAACTGCGTGCAGAAGATGGAACCGATGGTGCCAATCAGCCAGGCAAAAATGGTGCTGGCGCCGAAGTTACCATCCCAGGTCCAGTAGTATTTCGGCATGTTCTCGATCATCGGCGTGAAACCGCCGGTTTTCGACAGAGCAAAGCCCATGATCGCCAGAATACCGAAATATTTCAGTGCGCTGTGCAGTAGCGTCACCCACGCCACGCCTTTCATGCCGCCGAACGCGAAGTAGAAGGTACTGACAATGGCAGTGATAAATGCCGCCACCGGCAGATTCACTTTCAATACCGTCGAAATCGCCGCCGCGCCGCTGACGTAGTTGCCGACGTTCACCAGCAGCAGAGCGTAGATCATGATGATGGAGATGATATTTTTCGTACTGTTGCCGTACTTCTCGGCAATCGCGCCGGAGATGGTGATCTTGCCGGTGTTATAGATGCGTTTTACCAGCAGAAAGCCAAACAGCGGGAAGCCAATCGCCGCGCCGATCACCGACCAGGAGGCGGCAAAACCATCCTCAAACGCCGCCTGGGCGGTGCCGACGGTGGATTTTGCGCCGATGTATTCAGACATCAACAGAATGCCGACAATAAAGGCGGGCATCGCACGCGAGCCTTCCATAAAATCGCCGGTGTTCTTACTGCGTAAACGGAATGTCAGCCAGGTGGTGAACAGAATGTAGGCTACCACAATGCCGACGATGATGAGGGTATCTTGAGATGTAAAGGTGTTCATCTTTGCCTCTCTTCAGGGCGAGTGAATCCGGGGCGCCTGCAGCGCCCGGTTTTCTTATGACGAATGACTCCGCAATCAGTGAAGGTATTGCGTCACTAGCTGGCGGATCTGTTGTAATTGTTGCTCGCTAAACGTGACGGCGTAACGGCTGTCGCCAACGTCATATCCCATGATTTGTAATGCTTTTTTGACCGCGGCCGGGGAAAACGCCACGTTATACAGTTCGGTGCGCAGCCTGGTGACGCTCTCCTGCGCCGCGTGGGAACCGGCAATATCTCCGGTGGTAAAACATGACCAGATGGCATTGATCGCCTGCGGCGCAACGTTTGCCAGACCGGAAATACAGGCTGAACAGCCGTCGACGAATCCCTGATGGATCAGGGAGTCCGGGCCGTTTAACACGTCGAAACTGCTAATATCGCTGACCGCATGCAAAAAACCGTTCAGGCTCTCATAGCTGCCCGCGCTGTCTTTGATGCCGATGATATTGGGGTGCGCTGCCAGCGTGCGCGCGGTTTGCGGTTCGATAGTGTTGCCGGTACGCGCCGGGATGTTATAGAGAAAAACCGGCACGCTTAACGCGTCCGCCACGGCGGTGTAATGGGCAATAAGTTCATCCTGTTTCAACGGCACGAACCAGGGGGTGATCACTGAAACGGCATCGACGCCGAGCTTTTCAATCTCTTTGCCCAGACGAACGGTTTCCCGCGTCGAGATCTCGCCAATATGCGCCACGACCGGCGCGCGACCGGCCACTTCATCGACGCAGGTGGCGGCGACGGCCACTTTTTCTTGCGCGTTCAGCACGAAGAATTCGCCATTGGTGCCGCCGCAAAAGATGCCGTTTCCGGCGTCGAGCTGGCGATTGATCTGCTGTTTCAGCGCCTGTGGGTTGAAAGCTCCCCCGGTGTCAAAAGGCGTGACAATGGCGGTCAGTACGCCTTTTATCGGTTTGTTCATCACAATTCCTCTGTTTGCGCCGGATGGCGGCTGCGCCATCCGACAATCCGTCATGCATTAAAACAATGTCTGATAAATCGCCTGTACATCCGCATGACTGACGGTGCAGGGCGCGTTATTCATCAACCGCTTAACATTGAGGGACGCGTCGCTCAGCGCCGGGATATCGGCACGCGGTACGCCGAGCGCTTCGAGGTTGTCCGGCAGATTCAGGCGCTTCACCAGCGCAGCAAACCACGCCACCAGCGCATGGGATTTCTCCTCTGCACTCAGCGAGGTGTCCGCATCTGGCAGCAGATCCCACACCTGGGCGAATTTCTCCACGGCGTGCGGGCGCACCACTTTCATGCAGGGCGCGAGCAGAATGGCGTTCGCCACGCCGTGCGGCAGGTGATATTTGCCGCCCAGCGGATAAGAGAGCGCATGCACCAGATGGGTTCCGGCATGGGTAATCGCCGCACCGCCGTAATAAGAGGCCCACAGCATCTCCAGCCGCGCATTGAGATTGTGCGGTTCATTAACTGCGGTTTCGATATTGCGCAGCAGCTTGTAGAGGCCGATCAGCGCGACGTTATCGCTGACCGGATTGGCGATGGTGGCAGTAAAGCACTCAATCAGATGGCACAGCGCGTCGATGCCGGTCGAAGAGGCAATGTGCGCGGGCATGCTGGTGGTCAACTCCGGGATCAGCGCCACATAATCCGGCAGCATTACCGGTGAAATGATGCCGATTTTGGTGTCCTGTTCAGGAATGGCCAGAATCGCATTCGGCGTGGCTTCCGAGCCGGTACCGGCAGTGGCCGGGATCAGCAGCGAGCCGATGCGCGCCGTCGGCTTCTCGCCTTTCAACAGCGCATCAAGACCCGGTGACACCGGGTGACACAGCACGGAGAGAAGCTTCGCCACATCCAGCACGCTACCGCCGCCAATGCCAACCACCAGATCAAATGCGGTGATATGTAATGCACCGACAATTTTCGCGACGTCGTGCTGGCTTGGTTCCGGCGGTACATTGTCAATCAATTGAACGTGTCTGCCATCGCTCTCCAGCAGGGCGCGAATCTGTTGTGTCGCTGCGAGCTTAATAATGTTGCCGTCGCTGACCAGCAGGACGTTCTTTTTACCGGCCAGCAGCGGAGCAATGGCCGGAATCGCCCCCGCGCCGCTAATCAGTGTGCTGTTAATGGTTACCACGACCTTCTCCTGTCTCTGTTATGGTGATTAATCTCAATCATCAGATAGCAATCACCGTCACTACATGGCCTAAATTTATAATTTATTCACAAACTGATTAAGTTGATCTTGCTCACATATAATCAATCATGATTGAATATAATCATAACCAGAACATAATGACCCGGAGAAGGGATGAACGAACAACTGGTGGTGAAAGAGGTCGTGATCCTCGCGGATGATTTCACCGGCGCAAACGACGCCGGTGTCAGCCTGGCGCAGGCGGGCATGCACGTTGAAGTGGCGCTGACGGCAGGTTATGTAAGCCAGGCACAGGCGCTAATCTACAACAGCGACAGCCGGGCGTTGACGGCTCAGGAAGCCGCCGCGCGCATTCACGCGCTGACTGCGGAGATCGGCACCCATTACGCACCGCGCTGGTTAGTGAAAAAAATCGACTCCACCCTGCGCGGCAATATCGGCGCGGAAGTCGCCGCTATGATGCAAGTGCTGCAGGCAACGGCGGCCGTTATCGCCCCGGCATTTCCCCAGGCCGGGCGCATCACCCGCAACGGGCAGTGTTATGTGCAGGGTGTACTGCTGACGGAAACCGAATTTGCCAGCGACCCGAAAACACCGGTGCAAAGCGCAGATATCGGCTGCCTGCTGGCGGCGCACAGCACGGCGGAATGTCGCTATCTGCAACCGGCGCAACTGGCGGAAGCACTGGCGCAGGCGACCGCAGATGCACCGCTGTTGCTGGTGGTGGATGCGCAGACCGATGCCGATCTCGATTTGATTATTGCCCAGACGACACGCGCCGCCACGCCGCCGCTGCTGGTGGGTTCCGCCGGGCTGTGCGATGCGCTGGCACGCCATCTGGCACCGAAAAAACCGGCCGCGCTACTGGCAATAATTGGCTCTATGAGCGAAATCGCTCAACAGCAACTGGAGCAGACCGCAACGCACCCGCGCGTGACGCGCCTGCTGATTGATGTTGATGCGGCACTGGACGCTGATAGCGCCGCATACCGGCAGGCGATTATTACCGCGCTGCGCGCTGGCGAGCACTGCCTGGTACACACCTGCCCGGATGTGCAGGCGCGTCATCAAATTGCGGCGCTGTGCGCTCGTCGCGGCCTGAGCCGCAGTGAACTGGGTGAGCAAATTTGCGCATTTCTGGCGCAATTAACGCGCGAGGTGCTGAGTGAGGTGACGCCTGCGGCGCTCTATCTCTCCGGCGGCGATGTTGCTGTGGCGGTGGCGCAGGCGCTGGGTGCGCGTGGTTTTCATATTCAGGGGCGAGCCGCAGGTTGCGTGCCCTGGGGCTATTTTACAGGTTGCGAGTGGCAACGACCGGTGATGACCAGGGCGGGTGGCTTTGGCGACAAAACGACCTTGCTTAAGGTTCTGCATTTTATCGAGGAGAAATCGAGTGACTAATATCATTGCTGTAACGATGGGCGACCCGGCGGGTATTGGCCCGGAGATTATTATTAAATCGCTGGTCGAAGGCGAGTTATCCGGTGCGCCGGTGGTGGTGGTGGGATGTGCGCGCACCTTCCAGCGCATTCTGGCGATGAATATTACCCCGCGTGCGGAACTGAAGGTCATTGATCGGATTGCCGACGCGCGTTTTGCGCCGGGCGTGATCAACGTCATTGATGAGCCGCTGGAGGATGCTGATGCGCTGCAACCGGGCGTGGTGCAAGCGCAGGCGGGCGATTTGGCGTATCGCTGCATCAAACGTGCGACCGCGCTGGCAATGAACGGTGAGGTAAAAGCGATAGCGACCGCGCCGTTGAATAAAGAGGCGCTGCACCTTGCCGGGCACCACTATCCGGGGCATACCGAACTGCTGGCGCACCTGACCGGCAGCAAAGATTACGCGATGGTGCTTTACACCGATAAGCTGAAAGTGATCCACATCACCACGCATATTGCGCTGCGGAAGTTCCTCGATACCCTCAATCAGGATCGCGTAAAAACCGTGATTCGCGTAGCCGATACGTTCCTCAAACGCGTCGGTTACGATAACCCGCGCATTGCCGTGGCCGGGGTTAACCCGCACGCCGGCGAAAACGGTCTGTTTGGCGATGAAGAGATCAACATTGTCGGCCCGGCGGTGGAAGCCATGAAAGCAGAAGGGCTGAATGTTACCGGTCCGTGCCCGCCGGATACGGTGTTTATGCAGTGCCACGAAGGGATGTATGACATGGTAGTGGCGATGTACCACGATCAGGGTCATATTCCGTTAAAATTGCTGGGATTTTATGATGGCGTTAATATCACCGCGGGTCTGCCTTTTATCCGTACCTCGGCGGATCACGGCACCGCATTTGATATCGCCTGGCGCGGCAAAGCGAAAGCAGAGAGTATGGCGGTATCCATCCAGTTAGCTATGCAAATTACACGGGAATAATATGAAGGGATATAACCGGTTAGAGCAGATAATGGATTACCTGAAAGGGCATAATCTGGTGACGGTGGATCAACTGGTTGCGGCAACCGATGCCTCGCCAGCCACCATTCGCCGCGATTTGATTAAACTCGATCAGGAAGGCGTCATCAGCCGCACCCACGGCGGTGTGACGCTGAACCGGTTTATCCCCTCGCAGCCCACCACCAGCGAGAAAATGCAGCGTAACCTGGCGGAGAAACACGCCATTGCTTGCGCGGCGGCGGCGCTGGTGAAAGCGGGCGACGCCATTGTGCTGGATGCCGGAACGACGATGATTGAACTGGCGCGCCAGTTAACCCATCTGCCGCTGCGGGTGATCACCAGCGACCTGCATATCGCGCTGTTTCTCTCGGAATTTAAGCAGATTGAAGTGACGATTATCGGCGGACGCATTGATGATTCCAGCCAGTCATGCATTGGCGAGCACGGACGCAAACTACTGCAAAATATCTGGCCTGACTGGGCGTTTGTCAGCTGTAACGGCTGGGATTTTGAACGTGGCATTACCGCGCCAACGGAGGAAAAAGCCGCGCTGAAGCACGATCTGATCGTCAATGCGAAGCGGCGGGTATTGCTGGCCGACAGCAGCAAATATGGCGCGTGGTCGCTGTTTAACGTGGCGAAACTCGATTCGCTGACGGATATCATTACTGACGCACAGCTCAGCCCGGAGATCCGCCAGCAGCTTGAAGTGTTGCCAGGGCGGCTAACCATCGCCGGTTAACCGCACGGGCTTCAGGGGAGGCGGGCGATATTGGCTTTAATGACCGCGACGGAGTGATTGAATTTCGCCACTTCGTCACCTTCCAGTTGTAACTCAATAATCTGCTGGACGCCGCTTTGCGTCAGCACGGCAGGCACGCCAATCGCTACATCTTTTACGCCGTATTCACCGTCGAGAACGCAGGAGATTGCCAGCGCGCGGTGGCTGCCGGTAAAGATATTGCGGCAGATCTCGGCGATAGTTCCGGCAATACCGTACTCGGTACAGCCTTTACGGTTATAGATCTCAAAGCCGTGGCGGCGCACTTTGTCTGCCAGCGCGTCGAAATCCAGGGATTGCCCGGTTTTGCGCAGGTAGACATCGGCAATCGGCGAACCGTACACCGAGGAGTGTGACCACACCGGAAATTGCGTATCGCCATGTTCGCCGAGAATAAACGCATCAATACTCTGTGCGCCAATATCCAGCGCCTGCGCCAGCGTGCGACGCAGGCGTGTGGTATCCAGCCAGACGCCGGTGCCGATCACCTGGCTGCGCGGCAGGCCGGAGAGTTGCCATACTTGCCAGGTAATGATGTCGCACGGGTTGGTGGCGACGAGGAAAATACCGTTAAAACCGTTGGCCATCATTGCCGGAACAATGTTTTTGACGATCCGCGCCGTGTTGGTCAGTTCATCCAGCCGCGTCTGGCCCGGCTGTAATGGGCCGCCCGAGACGGTAATGACCGCAATGTCGATATCGGCGCACTCTTCCACCGGGCGCGTGGAGATGGTCATCATGCCGGGCATATACGCGGCGGCATCCGCCAGATCCTGAACGTGGCCTTCCACGCGCTGCTGATTGAGATCGACGAGGATCAACTCCTCGCAAATGTTCTGGTTCAGCAGGGCATACGCGGCGGACGCGCCCACATTTCCTGTGCCGATAATCATCACCTTACGGGCTTTGGTATTCATGCAAATTCCACTAGCAGAGTTAGATATGGGCGTAAATTACCGTTACTTATCCCTGTGATGCAACGCTGCGCCGGAGATATAAATTATTCCTATGACAGCGTCCGTGCTTTGCGCGGTTATTTTTTACAAGGTGATAACAACAAGGAGCACACGATGTACAGTATTGTCGAAGCGAGCGCTTCACAACCCGATGTCATAGCACTGATTGCTGAGCTTGATCGCTACCAGGCGGCGCTCTATCCGGCGGAAAGTAACCATCTGCTCGATCTGGCCTCACTGCCTGACGAGACGCTGATTCTGCGCAAGATCCTCCATCTGGAGCAGGCCGTTGGCTGCGGCGCGGTGGTGCTGAACCTCGACGGTAGCGGCGAGATGAAGCGGGTATTTATCGATCCCACAAACCGCGGGCAGCAACTGGGGGAGAAACTGATTGCCGCGCTGGAACAGGCAGCAGCAGGGCGCGCCTGCCATACGTTGCGGCTGGAAACCGGCATCGAGCAGCATGCGGCGATAAAACTGTATCAGCGCTGTGGCTACCAGATCCGCGATGCATTTGCGCCGTATCAGCCGGATCCGCTGAGCATTTTTATGGAGAAAGCGCTGCGCTGAACGCCTTGCCGCGCACGCGTACAAGCGTCCGTAAGCCCGGTTTGTGGCGTTGCCGTTATTAACGCCACATCTAATAGCGAGTGGGAGGCACGCCGAACATGGCGCGAAAAGCAAAGGTAAATGCGGCCGGGCTTGAATAGCCAAGATCAAGTGCTACCTGCGTGACGCTACGGTTGTTTTTTAACATCACCACGGATTCCAGCAAGCGCACGCGTTTTTTCCATTCGCTGAATGCCACGCCGGTCTCCTTTTTGAAACGGCGTGAAAACGTGCGCACCGACATCCCGCTACAGGAGGCCCACTGCTCAATGCTGTGCGCTTCACCCGGCGTTTTTTGGATCTGGCTGCATACCTTTATCAGCAACGGCGATCCTGGCCATGATATCGACAGACCGGCATCCGGCAATTGCCGAAGTAATGAAATCAGTACCTGCACAAGCTGCGCATCTTCGCCTTCATAATCATACAGTTCCGGTACATTCTGCGTCGCGTAGTGGATAAACTCACGCACGAAATCGCTGACCACCACCACTTTGCTGCCGCTGAAGGCGATGGTTGCGAAACCGGCTTCCACATAAAGGCTTTCCAGCAATACGTCGCTACCGGCAAGAATACGGTGCGGCACATGGGCCGGTATCCAGACGCCATAAAGAACCGGAACCACCAGCGTCTTACCTTCAATTTCCACACGCATATTTCCTTTCCGCGCATAGAGAAATTCGGCGAACGGGTGCTCATGTCTGTCCACTCCCGTATCGCCCGTCAAAGGGTAGCTGCGAAAGTAAACCGGGCGAGGCAAGGTCAACAGTACCGGCGCGGGCTGGCCGCAAATGGGCTGAGGCGGTGGTAACACTAGCTTGGAGCACATAACAACCTGACCTCTATTCGATGAAGTTTGTCTTGATAGCACAGCGCAGGCAGGGCGGGTTTACTGAATAATGACGGGGTCATAAAACTGTTTCGCCCGTCATGAATAATTTACCAGCCATCTGCCTGAGCGATAAGCCTTTTCGCACATAATGACTGGAGTGACGGGGATATTTGCGACTGGCAGCAAGCTACGTTGAAGGAAAGATGATGGCTAACGAATGTACCGTCGATGCTATCGACAAACCAGACCACTGGCAGCGGATCGTGCAGGAACTGCTATCGCAGGCAGGCATTGTGATTAATGGACCTGAACCCTGGGATATCCGGGTGCATGACACGCGCTTTTTCAAACGCGTGTTACAGCAGGGGTCTCTCGGCCTGGGCGAAAGTTACATGGAGGGCTGGTGGGATTGCAAACAGCTCGACGCTTTTTTTGACAAGCTGCTCCGCGCCCGGCTGGACGAACAGCGCCCCGCCAGTTTTGCCGATCTTCTTCGAATCGCGTACGCGCGGCTCACGAATCCGCAGTCGCGCAGACGCGCCTGGCAAGTTGGCGAAGCACACTACGATCTGGGCAATGATCTGTTTAGCCGCATGCTCGATCCCCATATGCAATATTCCTGCGGCTACTGGAAAGATGCCGATGAGCTGTATACGGCACAGGAGAATAAACTGGCGCTGATCTGTGAAAAACTGCAGCTAAAGCCAGGCATGACGCTGCTGGATATTGGCTGCGGCTGGGGCGGTCTGGCTGAATATGCGGCACGTCATTATGGTGTGCGCGTTGAAGGTATTACGATTTCGGCAGAACAAAAAGCCTATGTCGAAAACCGCAGCGCCGGGCTGGATATTCGTATCCTGCTGCAGGATTACCGCGATCTGGACAAACAATATGATCGTATTGTCTCGGTCGGCATGTTTGAGCATGTCGGCCCGAAAAACTACGCCACCTATTTTAAGGTTGCGGATCGCTGCCTGAAACCGGAAGGCCTTTTTTTGCTGCACTCCATTGGATCAAATAAAACGCAACATAACGTTGATGCCTGGATTAACAAATATATATTTCCTAACGGTTGTCTGCCCTCGGTAAAACAAATCGCTGAGGCCAGCGAGCCTTATTTTGTCATTGAGGATTTACATAATTTTGGCGCTGATTACGATAAAACCCTGATGGCATGGCATCGCCGCTTTAATCAGGCCTGGCCGGAATTATCAGGCAATTACTCAACGAAATTTCACCGGATGTTCAACTACTATCTCACTGCCTGTGCGGGAGCATTCCGCGCCAGAAATATTCAGCTTTGGCAACTGGTATTAAGCCGTGGCGTCACCGGTGGGCTGCGCGTGGCGCGCTAAATACAATATTTATAAGGCGAGACAAAACGCTATCACCGTAAAAAAGAGGCTCTGCCGTTATATTCACTGGAAGCTAAATAATATGAACGTTAATTTCTTTGTTACCTGCATTGGCGATGCGCTTAAATCGCGCATGGCCCGCAACAGTGTATTACTGCTCGAACAGTTGGGTTGTCATGTCCAGTTTCCGGAAAAGCAGGGGTGTTGTGGTCAACCGGCCATTAATAGCGGCTACATTACCGATGCGTTGCCGGGGATGAAAGCGCAGATTGCTGCGCTTGAAATCAACGACGATCCCATTATTTCTCCCGCCGGATCCTGTATGAACGCGATTCGCCACTATCAGGACTGGCTGAGCGATGAACCTGAATGGGCAGCGCGCGCGGCGAAGATTGCCAGCCGGATGGTCGATCTGACCTCCTTTATCGTTAACCAGCTTGGTGTGACGGATGTCGGCGCGCGCCTGCCGGGACGCGCTGTTTACCATCCTTCATGCAGTCTGTTTCGCAAGCTGGGTGTACACGATGAACCGCTGGCGCTGTTACGTGAAGTGCGTGAGCTGGAAATCATCCCCTTTGGCGCCCAGGAAACCTGTTGCGGTTTTGGCGGCACTTTTTCGGTCAAAATGGCCGAGATCTCCGGTGAGATGGTGAAAGAAAAGGTTGCGCATCTTATGGAGGCGAAACCGGATTATGTGATCGGCGCGGATGCCAGTTGCCTTATCAATATTGGCGGACGCTTGCAGCGCGAAGGCCACAACGTTCGTGTGCTCCACATTGCTGACGTGCTGATGAGCCGTTAAGGAAGCAACATGTTTCTCAAAACCAGTAACCTCCCTTTTTATGATCGGGTTCAGCAGCAAATTGACGATCCGGTGATGCGCCATGCCGTTGCCAACGCGCAGGATCGCATTGGCACCAATCGCCAGAAAATGATCGATGAACTTGAAAACTGGCCTGACTGGCGTTCACGCGCCGCAGATATTCGCGCCCATGTTCTCGAGAATCTGGATGCTTATCTCTATCAATTGAGTGAAAAGGTCAGCGCGAATGGCGGTCACGTCTTTTTTGCCGACACCCGTGAAGATGCCACCCGTTATATTTTGCAGATTGCGCAGCAGAAGCAGGCCCGCAAAATCGTCAAATCAAAGTCGATGGTGACCGAAGAGATCGGGATGAATGCCGCGCTGGAAGGGGCAGGTATGGAGGTCGTGGAAACCGATCTGGGCGAGTATATTCTGCAACTGGCCAAAGATGCACCTTCGCATGTCGTTGTTCCTGCCATCCATAAAGACCGCCAGCAAATTCAGCGCATTTTGCGAGAGAAACTGGGCTACGAGGGCCCCGAAACCCCGGAAGCGATGACGCGCTTTATTCGCCAGAAGATCCGCGCTGATTTCCTCAACGCCGATATCGGCATCACCGGATGCAACTTTGCGGTAGCGGAAACCGGGACGCTCAGCCTGGTGAGCAACGAGGGCAATGCCCGGCTTTGTACCACCGTGCCACGGACGCATATTGCCGTGATGGGTATGGAGCGCGTGGTTCCCACTTTCGCTGAACTGGACATCATCCTGACCATGCTGGCCCGCAGCGCGGTGGGCGCCCGGCTGACGGGTTACAACACCTGGCTTACCGGGCCGAAAAAAAGCGCGGAAAGCGACGGGCCTGAAGAGTTCCATCTGGTGATTGTCGACAATGGACGCTCGCAGGTGCTGGGTTCTCCTTTTCAGGATATCCTGCGCTGTATACGCTGCGGTGCCTGCATGAATACCTGCCCGGCCTATCGTCATATCGGCGGGCACGGCTACGGTTCGATTTATCCTGGCCCTGTTGGCGCGGTGCTTTCGCCGTTGCTCGGCGGTTATGACGATTTCAAAAACCTGCCTTACGCCTGTTCGTTATGCACTGCCTGCGATGACGTCTGCCCGGTGCGTATTCCCTTGT
This sequence comes from Kosakonia radicincitans DSM 16656, assembly GCF_000280495.2. Classification (NCBI taxonomy): domain Bacteria; kingdom Pseudomonadati; phylum Pseudomonadota; class Gammaproteobacteria; order Enterobacterales; family Enterobacteriaceae; genus Kosakonia; species Kosakonia radicincitans. The sequence continues at coordinate 2,948,575 of NZ_CP018016.1, read as the reverse complement.
CCTCACTGATCCTTCAGCACCGCCGCACGCTGGCTGAAAGCGGAATGACGCCCGCGATGGAGAGACATACCGTACATCTGTTCAATTACGCTAACCGCCATCACTCGCTGTGGAAGGTCGGTATGGTCGCGGGCGCACGCGCGGCACAACTGATGATTCACAATGGGAAGATGCCTTTTAGCATCGCGGCTATCCGCAAATGGACGGAAGCCCGCGATCTGCCTGAAGCGGATGGCGAAAGTTTCCGCAGCTGGTTTAAAACGCATCAAAAGCAGCGTAAAAACGGGGAGGAAGCATAATGGAAAACCGCGATGCCTTCATGCAAAAGCTTGCCCAACGTCTCGGTCGCGAGCCGCGTCAAATCCCGCAACCTCTGCCTGTGACGCACTCTGCGCCGCTAAAAAGCCGCTATGCCGGGCAGATTCAGCAGCAGCCTTGCGACAGTTTCATGGAATATGCGACGCAGGTGATGCAGGCTCACTGTGAACTGGCTCCGCTGGCCACTCTTCCTCTGGTTGCCGAACGGCTCTGTAAACATTACGGTGGTGGCCCGATACTGATGAGCGGCGATGCCAGGTTGGCAAACGCGGGCATTACGGCGCATTTGCAGAATGCTTTCCCGACAACGTGCTGGGCCTCGCCAGAGAGTGAAGAAAACCTGCGCAACGCCGCCGCCGCCAATATCGGCGTGGTCTTTGCCGAATACGGCCTTTGTGAAACCGGCGGCGTAGTCCTGTTTTCTTCTCCTTTGCAAGGACGCGCCATCAGTCTGCTTCCGCCAACCACGTTATTTATTCTCTATAAGAGCCGCTTACTGCCTGGCGTCACACAGCTGGCTGAGGTTCTGCATCAGCGGGTGCAGTCAGGTGAAGCTCTCCCTTCCTGTATTAATCTTATCGCCGGGCCAAGTTCAACGGCGGATATTGAGCTTATTAAAGTGGTGGGCGTTCATGGGCCATTGAATGCGGTCTATTTGCTAGTTGAGGATTGTTAAGGCAATTAACAGGACAGGCTGAGATTTACCATCACAATCATTTTTAGTCAGGGATATCTATTATGTAACAGTGATATCCCTGACTCTGCCAATAAAAAAGGTGTGGAAATGGGAAAAGAGAGCTCATTATACCTGATGAGTTTAACCATCCAGGATATTCTCCAGTGGATTGAGTGCAATATTGCAGAGCCGTTACCGCTGGGCGTGTTAGCGCAAAAATCAGGATATTCTGCGTGGCATTTTCAGCGAGGTTTTAAAAAAATAGCCGGTATGTCGCCAGGAATGTATATACGGTATCGAAAAATGGTTATCGCCCGCGAGTTACTTACCGAAACCAATCGCTCAATTACTGAAATTGCCCTGCATCTCGGGTACCAGCAGCAGTCGACATTCTGCCGGGCGTTCCGGGAACATTATCAGCGAACGCCAAGACAGTATCGCCTTCAGGTTCAGACCGGGATCGTCAAGGGTAATAACTGAGAATATAACGTGCAGTGGGTTTTAATAATTTATCACAGCATCAAGTATTATTTTTTATAGTGATGCGCGAAACATGCGGGTTTTGGGGGCGACAACCACAGAATAAGGAGAGTCTGAAGTGGGGCACAAATAAGGTATTGACCCGCTTATCCTGGCCCCACGGTGTTGGTAATGTTCGCGCTATGTGCGAGAAGCGGAAGTTCATATTTATTCTTATCACTTTAAAACTTTAACAAACACCGGGATGTATTAATTCACGGGGCGCAGGCCATTCTCTGTGTATACAGCCTGAGGGTGAATGATCGTTACCCCAGTCTTTCCGGGCAGAGGGATAAATCATGTTTGTCTGGAGTGACAGGATAAAAATCCACGCCGTCGCCGTTGTTCTGACCACGCATACCCATATGATAAGCCTGAAAATTTATTGTCGGGAGCCAAATCTACATCAGTCTTTATTTCGAGGGATTTTAAAGCATAGAATGAAGAACTTTTGTGCAGACCTTTTAACTGCCGTGTAATTCGGTAACCGATGAAGATAAGGTACATTCAGTGACGATAATTATCCCGGATTCATTTCCTGCCCGACGTTTACGCCGTTCCCGTACGCATGCTTTCAGTCGCCGCCTGGTTGCCGAAAACCACCTGACCGTGGATGACCTGATCCTGCCTGTTTTCATTATTGAGGGGAAAAATCAACGACAGGAAATCGCTTCCATGCCGGGTGTGTTCCGCTTATCCCTGGATAACCTGCTTCTGGACGCTGAGAAGCTTGTTCAGTCAGGCATTCCGGCGGTTGCGTTGTTCCCCTCCCTTGAACCGTCAGACAAATCTCTGTTCGCAGAAGCTTCATGGGACCCGACAGGTCTGGTGCCACGTGCAGTTCGTGCACTTAAAGGCGCTTTTCCCGATCTGGGCGTGATCACTGATGTTGCTCTTGATGCCTACACCTTACATGGTCAGGACGGCATTATTGATGAAAACGGTTATGTCCTGAATGATAAGACGAATGAAATTCTGGTGAAACAGGCAATGACTCACGCCTTAGCGGGAGCGGATATTGTTGCGCCGAGTGACATGATGGACGGGCGTATTGGTCAAATCAGACGTGAGTTAGAATCTCAGGCGTTACATAACGTCCAGATAATGGCGTATTCGGCAAAGTATGCTTCAAATTATTACGGACCTTTCCGTGAAGCCACAAGATCTGCAACTGCACTGGGTAAAGCGAACAAGAAAAACTACCAGATGGATCCGGCGAATGCGATGGAAGCACTGCATGAAATTGCTCAGGATTTACAGGAAGGAGCAGATATGGTGATGGTGAAGCCCGGATTACCTTATCTGGATATCATCAGGGAGGCCAAACGTAATTTTGGGGTGCCGGTATTTGCCTATCAGGTCTCCGGAGAGTATGCCATGCATATGGCCGCGTTTCAGAACGGCTGGCTCGAAGAAGAGAAAACGATTATAGAATCTCTGGTGTGTTTCAAACGCGCCGGTGCCGATGGCATTCTCACGTATTTTGCCACGCGAGCAGCCGCGTTGCTTAATCGGGGGCGGGGGGAGTACTGACCTGGCCTGCTTCCGGTAAAGTGATATCACGCTGATCTGCTCAGGGCATTGCCATCGATCGGCAGGGCGCAGCCGGAGCAATCCCGGCTTCACCTCACGTTTCAATGTGCGGCCCTGTTCGGAGTATCGGCGCAACTGACCGAAGCCGCAGTGAGAAGGGGGGAGCTTCGTTTGGGGCAGGTTGAATGATGTTGCGATAGCCAACATCCGCCTGACACAGCGCTCCCCTGATGGCTCAGGATAAATCTGTTGTGGCGCGAGCCTTATCGATCCTGTGAATCGGTATTAAGCAATTCAATAAACGCGTCGAGATGGCGGGTTTTCGCACCGCGCCGCCACACCAGCCAGGTGGTGAGCCAGCGCCAGTTTTCTGACAGCGGCCAGGCTTCCACCTGGTGATGGCCGGGCATGCTTTCCAGCATGCTACGCGGGATCAACGCCAGCCCGGCGCCGGCAATCACGCAGGCCAGCATGCCGTGGTAAGACTCCATCTCATGGATTTTGCCGGGTGTTGCGCGATCGGCCTGGAACCAGCTCTCAAAATGGCGGCGATAGGAGCAGTTGGCGCGAAAGGCGTAAATGCTGGCGCCGTTAACCTGCGAGGCGCGGGTAATCGTTTCATGGCCGACCGGGGCGACGATCATCATCTCTTCCCGATAGACCGGAATACCTTCCAGCCCCGGATGCATAATCGGCCCGTCAACAAACGCGGCGCTGAGTTGCCCCTCCAGCACGCCGTCGATCATCGTTCCGGAAGGGCCAGTGGCAAGATCAAACTGAATGCGCGGGTAGCGCTGATTATACTTCGCCAGCGTCGCCGGGATCCGCACGGCGGCGGTGCTTTCCAGCGCGCCGAGTGAGAACAGCCCTTGCGGTTCGTCGCCTGCCACCACCATGCGCGCTTCATCGACCAGCGCCAGAATTTGCTGGCTGTAACGCAAAAAGCTGTGTCCGGCGGGCGAAAGCCGCAGGCGCTGGTTCTCGCGGATGAACAGATCGACGCCCAGGTCGGACTCCAGCTGGCGAATGCGTGTGGTGAGGTTGGACGGCACGCGATGCACCTTTTGCGCCGCCTGGGTAATGCTGCCGGTCTGCGCCACCGCGTTAAACATCTCAAGCTGTGTTAAGTCCATGCCATTCTCTCATTGTGAATACTGGAGTTAATATTATTCAATTTTCAGAAATAACAAACTCGGCCACTATTGCGCAAGTCCTGAACACATTTATGGGAGACGTTATGTCAATTACCGCGACAACACATGCGATTTCAGTCAATCCGGCCACCGGGGAAACCCTGCGCGCGACGCCGTGGGCGAGCCGCGAAGCGGTGGATGCCGCGCTTGAACTGGCCGCCAGCGGTTATCGCCAGTGGCGGCAGGTCGCCATTGCTGAGCGTGCGCAAAAACTGCGCGATCTCGGCGCGGCGCTCAGAGCGCGTGGTGAAGAGATGGCGCAGATGATTAGCCAGGAGATGGGCAAACCCATTTTGCAGGCACGCGGCGAAGTAAATAAATCCGCCGCGCTGTGCGACTGGTATGCCGATCATGGCCCGGCGATGCTCGGCAGCGAAGCGACGCTGGTGGAAGAGCATCGCGCCACGATTGAGTATCGCCCGCTGGGGCCGATTCTGGCGGTAATGCCGTGGAACTTCCCGCTGTGGCAGGTGTTGCGCGGTGCGGTGCCGATTTTGCTGGCAGGCAACAGCTACCTGCTGAAGCATGCGCCGAACGTGCTGGGATGCGCGCAATTGATGGCGGAGATTTTCGTGCAGGCCGGGATCCCGCAAGGGGTGTTCGGCTGGGTGAATGCCACCAATGAGGGCGTCAGCCAGGCGATTAACGATCCGCGCATCGCCGCCGTCACCGTGACCGGCAGCGTTCGCGCCGGAGCGGCAATTGGTGCCCAGGCCGGTGCGGCGCTGAAAAAATGCGTGCTGGAACTCGGCGGCTCCGATCCCTTTATTGTGCTTAACGATGCCGATGTGGAACTGGCGGTGAAAGCGGCGGTAGCCGGGCGTTATCAGAATACGGGGCAGGTTTGTGCGGCGGCGAAACGCTTTATCATTGAAGAGGGCATTGCGCAGGCGTTCACCGACAAATTCGTTGCCGCGGCTGCGGCGCTGAAACAGGGCGCGCCGGATGTCGAAGAGAACTACCTTGGCCCGATGGCGCGTTTTGATCTGCGCGATGAGCTGCATGCGCAGGTACAGGCCAGTATAAAAGAGGGCGCGAAGCTGGTGCTCGGTGGGGAAAAAGTGCCGGGCAGCGGCAACTACTACCCGGCCACGGTACTGACGCAGGTCACGCCAGCGATGACGGCCTTCCGCCAGGAGATGTTTGGCCCGGTCGCCGCCATCAGTATCGCCCGCGATGCGGAGCACGCGCTGCAACTGGCGAATGACAGTGATTTCGGTTTGTCGGCCACGGTATTTACCGCCGATTCTGCACGGGCGCAGCAGTTTGCTGAACGTCTGGAGTGCGGCGGCGTGTTTATCAATGGCTTCAGCGCCAGCGATGCCCGCGTCGCCTTTGGCGGGGTGAAGAAGAGCGGTTTTGGCCGTGAACTGTCGCACTTCGGTCTGCATGAATTTTGCAACATCCAGACCGTGTGGAAAGACCGGCTGTAAGCTAAACGCGCCCCGGCGGGGCGCGTCACCTCTGGCTGTCATGGGAGTGTCATGATCCTTTTGTAGACTCACAGCAACTTTGTGGTTATAGAAGAATATCATGAACTTAATGCAAATTTTTCGCCGTATTTTTCGGCGTATTGCTCCACGACAGTTTGGTTTGTTGGCCGGGATTTTTTGCGTTATCGGTCTCTTTTCCGCGCTACAAATCACGTCATCTATCGTCCTTTCCGCGTCGTTACGCGACGCACAAACCAGCGAACAACGAAACCAGCAGGCGCATCGGCAACAGGTACGGGTCGATGAAGCCCGCATTGCGTTGCTGACCGCCAGCGATCTGCTGAACCGTGCGGGCGTCTATTTTATGCAGGATAAAGAGACCGGCTCGGATGGCAGCTGGCACAGCCTGATGGATGAAACCAAAAAAGCACTCGAAGATTCACAAAAAGCCTGGCAGGCCTGGTTGGCGCTCAATCCGCCGAAAGACGAGGGGCTGATTAACAGCTACCAGATGTTTTATGGCGCGCTGAAAGAGCAGGCGGACGGGCTGGTAAAAACCCAGTCGATCGACGCGTTTTTCGCCGTACCGGCGCAGGCGTTTCAGGCCGATTTTAACGACAATTACGCCCGCTTCCAGCAGGCCAGCGAAACGCGCGCGGAGCAGGGAAGACAGGCGCTGATGTCGACGCTTGCGCAGTTGCAGCATGTCTTCATGCTGGTTCCGGCATTGCTGTTGGTGATTGCCGTGCTGGTGTGGTTTGCCATGTCGCGCTGGGTCATTACGCCGCTGCGCAGACTGATTGCACATATCAATGTGCTTGCCGCCGGAGACTTGGGGACGTCGTTGCCATCGGTACAGCGGTTTAACCGCGAAATCGATCAACTGGGCATGAGCATCGGCACAATGCAGCAGGGGCTGCAACAACTGGTGATGCAGGTCAGTGATGCCACCTCTTCAATGGTTGAAACCATTGGCAGCCTGGCGGAGGGCAACCAGTCGCTGTATCAACAGTCGGCGAAACAGGCGCAGGAGCTGATCGATGTGACGGAACATATCGCCACGCTGGAGTCGCATGTCGAGGGCAACAGCGGGTTCGCCGAGCAGGCCCGTCAACAGGCGGATGAAGCGCGCAAAGTGGCGGAGGGCGGCGACCGGATGATGGATACGGTGACGCAGTCGATGCGCGAAATCGTCGAACGCTCGGCAGAGATGCGCAATATTGTGTCGATGATCGATGGCGTCGCTTTCCAGACCAATATTCTGGCGCTGAATGCCGCGATCGAAGCGGCACATGCCGGTAATCACGGCCGCGGTTTTGCCGTGGTGGCGAAAGAAGTCGGGCTGCTGGCGCGCAAAAGCAGCCACTCCACACAAACCATTCAGCAACTGATCAACCACTCATTGCAGGGCATTCACGACGGCACCGCTGCCGTCAGCCGTCTGGAAGATAACCTGCAAAAGGTGACCGGGCTGGTGGCGCATTTAAGCGCGGTGCTGAGCGAAATCTCGGCCGCCACGCTGAGCCAGGGGGAAAGTATTCACAAGATGACGCGCCGCCTGCACTCACTGAACAGCGTCTCCCGCCGCACCGATGAACTGGTTTCGACCGCCACCCAGGCGTCTGAGCAGTTGCATCATGATTCTCACCAGCTACTGCAAGCGGTTGCGCGTTTTCGTCTTCCGGCCTGACGCCGCCGGGTAGCTCTGCTATACTCGCAGGCCGTTTTTGGCCTGTGGGCAAGGGGTTAACGTGGCAACGGTGATGGGAAATGAGGTTCTGGAAGCGGTGCTTGCGCAGGTTCGTCCGCTGCTGGGACAAGGCAAGGTCGCCGATTATATTCCGGCGCTGGCCTCGATCAGCGGCAACAAGCTGGGCGTGGCGGTCAGCACCGTTAATGGCGAACATTTCCGCGCGGGAGACGCCGACGAGCGTTTCTCCATTCAGTCGATCTCTAAAGTGCTGAGTCTGGTGGTGGCGATGAACCACTACGCGGAAGAGGAGATCTGGCAGCGGGTGGGTAAAGATCCCTCCGGCCAGCCGTTTAATTCGCTGGTACAACTGGAGATGGAGCAGGGCAAACCGCGCAACCCGTTTATCAATGCCGGGGCGCTGGTGGTTTGTGACATGCTGCAAAGCCGTCTCAGCGCGCCGCGCCAGCGGATGCTGGAAGTGGTGCGTAAGCTCTCCGGCGTGCCGGATATCGCCTACGACAGCGCGGTGGCCCGCTCCGAACTGGAACACTCGGCGCGCAATAACGCCATCGCCTGGCTGATGAAATCCTTCGGCAATTTCCACAACGATGTCCCGACAGTTTTACAAAACTATTTTCACTACTGCGCACTCAAAATGAGCTGTGCGGAACTGGCACAAACCTTCCTGTTTCTCGCCAACGGCGGCCATGCCGCGCATATTGAGTCCCCGGTGGTTTCCGCGCGGCAGGCGCGTCAGGTGAACGCGCTGATGGCGACCAGCGGCATGTATCAGAATGCCGGGGAATTCGCCTGGCGCGTCGGTTTACCGGCAAAGTCAGGCGTGGGCGGCGGGATTGTGGCGGTTGTACCACAAGAGATGGTGATTGCCGTCTGGAGCCCGGAGCTGGACGCAGCGGGAAACTCGCTGGCTGGCGTCGCGGTGCTGGAGGCGTTAACGCAACAACTGGGGAGATCCGTGTACTGATGGCTGACTTAACACCGCTGTTTGCGCGTCTGGGGCGTTCCACTTTTCGCTCCCGGTTCCGCCTTGGTGTGAAAGAGCGACAATATTGTGTGGATAAAGGTGCAGAGGTGATTGTCCGCCACGCGGCAGATTTCGTCGCGCAGCGGCTGTCACCTGCCGAGCCGCAAAATGATGGCAAGCAGACCCCCATGCGCGGCCATCCGGTGTTTATTGCCCAGCACGCAACGGCCACCTGCTGTCGCGGCTGTCTGGAGAAGTGGCACCATATCGCGCGCGGTTACCCATTAACAGAAGCACAACAACAGTATATTGTTGATGTCATTTACCAGTGGCTGGTAATCCAGATGAATTCGCCGCGCTAAGTGCGATCGCGCCAGAGCGCCTCCCGCAGGTGGTAAATGATTTACCGAACGTGGCTCCTGCCAGTGATATGGATTGAGATTTGATGCGTGCATTTTTTTCAACCCCTTTCCGCCCGTTGCGGGAGGAGGCTCCGCTCACTAATGCGGTGGTTATTTTTATCCTGACCACACTGTTCTATTTTCTTGGTGCAATGATGCGCCTTGTCGAAGAACTGTCACTGTTCTGGCCGCTCAATGCCGTAATGGCCGGGGTGTTTGCCCGCTACGCCTTTCTCCACCGCTGGCACTATTATCTTATTAGCTACGCCGCGATGCTGGTTTACGATGCGTTCACCACCAACTGGGGCATGGCGTCGCTGATCATCAACTTCTCAAACATGGTGTTTATTATCACCATGGCGCAGCTTATTGGCGCAAAACGACGCCAGATGCTGAAGACGCCGGAACCGGCCAGTGCCCTGAAGTTGTTTGGTTATTGCCTGCTGGCCGCGCTGCTGTGCGGTTTCGTCGGCGCGATAGGATCGGTTGGCATTAACGGTCATGGGTTCTGGTCGTTGCTGGCCGACTGGTTTGGCGAACAGTTTTCCACGGGTGTGCTGATCCTGCCGGGGGTGCTGACCATGAGCTGGCCGCGCAAGCCGCTGCAATTCTCCCTGCAACGGTGCATGCCGGTTGTCGCCGTTGTCGTCTCGGTGATTGCGTCAGTGGCGATCGGCGGGGCAGGCAGCCTGGCGTTTCCATTACCGGCGCTGATCTGGTGCGCGGTACGCTTTTCCCTGCCGTTTACCTCGCTGATTACGCTGTTGACCGGCGGCGTGGAGATTATCCTCGTCTCCAGCAGCGTGATTGATATCTCGATCGGTTCGCCGATGGAGATCCCGCATATGCTCTCTGCACGCCTGGGGATTGCCACTATGGCGATCTGCCCGGTGATTGTCTCCGTCAGCGTCGAGGCGATTAATCGCCTGATGCGCCAGGTCTCTCTGCGCGCGGATTTCGATTTTCTCACCCGCGTTTATTCACGTTCGGGGCTGTATGAAGCGCTGAACCACGATGACAAACGTTTTGCCGATAAACATTTGTCGGTGATGCTGCTGGATATCGACTATTTTAAAAGCGTGAATGACAGCTACGGCCATGAGTGCGGAGACCAGGTACTGGCCTCGTTTGCGCAGCAGATCCAGCGGGTGCTGGGCGATCGCGGGGTGGTGGCGCGCATGGGCGGTGAAGAGTTTGTGGTGGTGGCGACCACCCTTGATCCGCAGGAAGGTGTGCAACTGGCTGAAACCCTGCGTCTTTCGGTGGCGAACCATCCCTTCCAGTGGCGGCAGCAGACACTGCATTTAACGGTCAGTATCGGTATCAGCAGCGGCAAAACCGATGCCTGGCAGTTAACGGAGATGTTTAATGTGCTGCTGGCGGCCGCTGATGAAAATCTCTACCGGTCAAAAAAACAGGGAAGAAATCGCACCACCCAGAACGATGTTGCGTCGAAACCTTCCGCGACCGCGCCGGTGTTGCTTGATAATTAACTCCGCGTGCTGAGTCCGGACGATTGATGCCAGAAGCAATTAATATCCTTAACTTATTAAATTGCTTGCTACTCATTTTTAAGGTTAATACTATTGACTCCTGTGCGTAGCGGAATGTAACGCGACATGATCGGGTCTGACAATTTGAATAAAAATGAGCGTGTTGCTGGCAGACGTTTTGTCAGGCGAATGTATCTGATGCGTATTCTGGGAACGCTGTTGTGCTTTTTCCCTATTCTTTCCGTTCTGCTCGAATTACAGCGTCCGCTGTGGTGTATTCTCCTCCTCGCTGCAAATGCCTTTCTCTGGCCGACTCTTGCTTTCCTGCGCGCGCGCAAAGCGCAGCTGCCGCTGCAAATTGAGCACCAGAACCTGGTGATCGATGCGGGTGCGGGCGGGTTGTGGATCGCGCTTATGGCGGTGAATCCACTGCCGTCAGTGGTGATTGCCACCATTCTGCTTACCGATCGTTTATCCGCGGGCGGTTTTGTTCTGATGCGCAAAGCAGCGCTGGCGTTGCTGGCGGTATTTATGCTGGCCTGGATTGCACTTGGTACACCGTTCGATGTGATCGTCACCCAGCGTACGATGTTCGCCACACTGCCGCTGATTGGCATTTATATGCTGGCGCTCAGCGTACTGACCGACAGCATGGCGGTGAAATTGCGGATGAAAAGCCGCGAACTGGAGCGCATCGCGATGATGGATCCGCTACTCGATATCGCTAATCGCCGCCTGCTGGAAAAGCGTATCCAGTATGAGCTGGACAAATTGCGCACCACGCCGGGCCACTCATCGCTGATGTTTATCGATATTGATAATTTCAAAGAGGTGAATGACCGGTTTGGTCACAAGGTCGGCGATGCCCTGCTGGTGGCGGTGTCGAAGATTTTGCATATCGCCACCCGCAAAACAGATACGCCCGCGCGCCTGGGCGGCGATGAGTTTGTGATCCTCTTGCCGGACACGCCGCAGGAGGAGGCTCATGCCGTCGCAACGCGCATTATGGATGCGGCGGCCGTGATGACAGTCGTGCAGGAATATGCCTTTAAATGCACCTTAAGCATCGGCATTGCCAGCGCGCTTCCGGGCATGAATGACGTAACTGACTGGTTAAAAGCGGCGGATGACGCGCTGTACCAGGCAAAAAGACTGGGTAAAAACCAGATCTACTCCCACTGACAAACGTGCTGAATAGGCTAAGCTTTACGCTGTATACCGCGAATTGATCGACAGTTTTTCTGTTTGCGGAAACGGCCCGAAAAAATGAAGAGATCGGCATCCTATGCAAATACCTGCTACTCCCGTGGATGAAGAGCAACGTCTTGCTTCACTACACGATTCCGGACTGCTTGAAGGCGGCGTCACTGAGCGGCTTGATCGCCTGACCCGGCTGGCTAAACGCATGTTTAACGTGCAGGCAGCGCTGATTACGCTGTTGGACGAAGATACCCTGTATTTTAAATCCTGTGATGGTTACACCCGTGCAGAAACAGTACCCCGGAAAATCTCCTTTTGCGGGCACGCCATTTTGCACCCGGAACCGTTGATCATCCCGGATAGTGCTCGTGATGAACGCTTTGCCGATAATCCGCTGGTTACCAGTGACAAACCGATCCGTTTTTATGCCGGGCATCCGCTGCGTCTGCCGGATGGTGCGGTCGTGGGAGCGTTTTGTCTGATCGACAATGAACCGCGCGAATTAAGCACTGCTGATCTGGATAGCCTGAAAGATTTCGCCACCATCGTCGAGGATGAGTTCGCGGTGATGAGCGCGGCTACCACCGATGAGCTCACCGGGTTGTTTAACCGCCGCGGTTTCGACAGCCTGGCGAAGTTTGCCATTTACGGCGCTCGCCGCCGGGCGGAGCCGTTAACGCTGGCGTGGATCGATCTGGATAACTTCAAAGAGATTAATGATACCTGGGGACATGCCGAAGGCGATGAAGCGCTGAAAGCGATGTCTTCGGTGATGACTGCCAGCCTGCGTGAAGCCGATCTGCGGGTACGTTATGGCGGTGACGAATTCGCCATTGTCTTTTCCGATACCGACGAGCAGGGGGCGTGGATCGCTATGCAGCATCTGGTCGAACAGGTTGAGGCGTGGAATCAGACTTCCGGAAAAGCGTGGAAGCTGCTCTTTTCCTGGGGCGTGAGCGAGTTTGATCACAACGGTAATGGCGGGCTGCACCCGTGGATTAAAGACGCGGATCAAAAAATGTACGCTATGAAAACACGTAACAACCGCACCCGTTAAGCCATCATAAACACCTGGTGCTGCGGCATGTGTGTTGCAGACAGGTAAACAAGAAAGTGGTTGTTTTATAAGGAAGTAAAATGACCACTTATTCACGCCATCACGAGCGAGACGCTCACTTCCCGTATTTATTCCCTCTGTGAAGTGCCGGACACCGCCACCGGCAGCGGCGTGGAACATTTTTATCAACAATCTGACTGGCAACGCGCCGGCGAAATCCTGCGCTATGCGCTGATGCCGGACGGAAATGTGACGGGTACGACAATTTTTTACAAGCTTATCTAATTTGGTCTAATAAGACGGCCCATTTTGATCAAAACAGGGTTTCATGGTCTAAAAGTCTGGTAAGTTATTACACCAATCTCCCAAGGTTGTATGACTAATCAAAAAGGAACCCACTGTGAACACGTTAAACCGTCGCAACTTTCCCGGCGCTGAATACCCTGAACGCATTATTCAGTTCGGCGAAGGGAATTTCTTGCGCGCTTTTGTTGACTGGCAAATCGATCTGCTGAACGAGCACACCGACCTTGACGCCGGTGTGGTGGTCGTCCGCCCGATCCAGAGTGATTTCCCGCCGTCTCTGAGTACGCAGGATGGCCTCTATACCACGATTATTCGCGGCCTGAACGAGCAGGGCGAAGCGGTGAGCGATGCGCGTCTTATCCGCTCTGTTAACCGCGAAATCAGTGTCTATGGTCAGTACGATGAGTTCCTGAAACTGGCACACAACCCGAATATCCGTTTTGTGTTTTCCAACACCACGGAAGCCGGTATCAGCTACCACGCGGGCGATAAATTCGATGATGCGCCAGCCGTCAGCTATCCGGCAAAACTGACCCGTCTGCTGTTCGAACGTTTCAGTCATTTCTCTGGCGCGGCCGATAAAGGCTGGGTGATCATTCCGTGTGAACTGATTGATTACAACGGTGATGCGCTGCGTGAACTGGTGCTGCGTTATGCGCAGGAGTGGGCGCTGGGCGCAGAGTTTATCCAGTGGCTGGATGCGGCGAACGATTTCTGCTCCACGCTGGTTGACCGCATCGTAACCGGTTATCCGCGTGACGAAGTGGCGAAACTGGAAGCTGAACTGGGCTACCGCGACAGCTTCCTCGACACCGCAGAGCACTTCTATCTGTTCGTGATCCAGGGGCCTAAATCACTGGCCTCCGAACTGCGTCTCGACAAACTGCCGCTTAACGTCCTGATTGTTGACGACATTAAGCCGTACAAAGAGCGTAAAGTGGCGATCCTCAACGGCGCGCATACCGCGCTGGTACCGGTGGCATTCCAGGCTGGTCTGGATACCGTTGGCGAAGCGATGAACGACAGCGAAATCTGCGCGTTTGTTGAAAAAGCGATTTATGAAGAGATCATTCCGGTGCTTGATCTGCCGCGTGATGAGCTGGAATCATTCGCCAGCGCCGTGACCGGGCGTTTCCGCAACCCGTACATCAAGCATCAGTTGCTGTCGATCGCGCTGAACGGTATGACCAAATTCCGTACCCGTATTCTGCCGCAGTTGCTGGCAGGGCAGAAAGCGACCGGCAAACTGCCTGCGCGTCTGACTTTTGCCCTTGCCGCGCTGATTGCCTTCTACCGCGGTGAGCGTAACGGCCAGCCGTATCCGGTTCAGGATGATGCGCACTGGATCGAACGCTACCAGCAGTTGTGGAGCCAGCACGGCGATCGCCAGATCAGCACCAGCGAACTGGTGAAAGCCGTATTGTCCGTCAGCGAACACTGGGAACAGGATCTGAGCAAAATCACTGGTCTGGTGGAACAGGTGTCGTTAGATCTGGATGCGATACTGCTGCGTGGCATGCGTGAAGCGGTAAAACCGCTGTGCTAAGCGGCAAATGATGAACAGGAAAACCCGGCTGCGGCCGGGTTTTTTATGGCGAATATTTTGTGTTCATTTTAGTTACAACATACTTATTGAGAGTTGTATAACAGGTTTCAGTAACTTCTGTGCCGGTTATCGTCGACCAGATTGATTTTTCGTCACAATTTCTTAGCAAACTTGCAACTGTGATTGCGATCACGTTTAATAGCAAGGCTATCCCTTTTGCCTGCAACTAAACAATGATCGTTCGCCCACAACAACACTGGCTTCCCCGTCTTTTCGTCTGGCACGGTTCGGTTCTGCCGAAAATCAGTTCACGCCTGTTCATGAACTTCCTGCTCTCCATCGTCGTGGTGTTGATGCTTCCCTGGTATACCTCGCTGGGCATCAAACTGACCGTTGCGCCATTCAGCATTCTCGGCGTGGCTATCGCCATCTTCCTCGGCTTTCGTAATAACGCCTGTTATGCGCGTTACAGCGAAGCGCGTTTACTGTGGGGACAATTGATGATTGCCTCGCGATCATTGCTGCGGGAAGTGAAAACCACGCTACCGAATGAAGCCGATATCACGCACTTTATTCGTCTCCAGGTGGCCTTTGCCCACAGCCTGCGCATGACGCTTCGGCGTAAACCGCAGGCGGAAACGCTGGCGAAATATTTAACGGCTCAAGAGTTGCAAATGGTGCTGGAGACGCATTCGCCCGCGAACCGCATCCTGCTGATCATGGCGGAGTGGCTGGGTGAGCGTCGTGCGCAGGGGGCGCTTTCCGACATCTTATTCCAGAGCATTACACAGCGGCTGCATGATATGTCCGTGGTGCTTTCCGGCTGCGAGCGCATTTTTACCACGCCGCTGCCTTTTGCTTATTCACTGATTCTGCATCGCACGGTCTATCTGTTCTGCATTATGTTGCCGTTTGCGCTGGTGGTGGATTTGCACTACATGACGCCGTTTGTTTCCGTGCTGATCTCTTACACGTTTATCTCGCTGGATACGCTGGCGGAAGAGCTGGAAGAGCCGTTTGGCGTCGAGGATAACGATCTGCCGCTGGATGCGATTTGCAATGCTATCGAGATCGATCTGCTGCAGATGCAGGGCGAAAAAACGTTACCGCACAAAATGACCGCAGACAAAAACTATCAGCTAACCTAAACTTTAGGACGTGAGAGTAAGACACATTACGCATTTTTCGCTTTAATGACATTACTCAGCATAAAGAGGGACGCGCGATGGAAAACTCAGACAGAACGATATCGCTGGCCGTAATGTTGGTTGTCAGCTTATCTCTTCTCGCTACGGCGTGGGATCTCTCCTTCGTTAGTAGCTTGCCCTGAACTTCTACTGCCCGCCAAGCAGCGCCCGTGTTTCTATAGCCGGGCGCTGTAATAACGCTTCTGCTTCCGCATACGAACGCACATTGGTATAGCCAATAATCAGGCCGTAGCGCTTGCTGGTCTGGTTATACCAGCGCGACAGCGCGCTGACCTGCAATTCGTGGCGCTGCCAGATCTCCGCCAGCGCCACATCCTGCGTGCTGGTGCGTAAAAACGCGATAATATGCATGCCGCCATCGCTGACTTCCACGCTGAACAAGTGCGGATAAATGTTCTCCAGCGCGGCCAGCACGTTCTTTCTGCGCAGCGAGTAGAGCGTGCGCATTTTTTTCAGATGCTGATAAAAGTGGCCTTCGCCAAGAAAGGCGGCGAGAATTTTTTGTGTCAGTACCGGCTGGCCACTTTCGGTCAGCGCAGCGGTTTCATGGAAACGGGCGAGCGCGGCGCGGGGTAACACAAGGTAACTGATGCGCAGGGCGGGCATCACCGTCTTGCTGAATGTCCCCATATAGATGACCCGATCATCACTATCAAGACTCTTCATCGCCGGAAGGACTTTCCGGGTGTAGTGAAACTCACCGTCATAATCATCTTCGACGATCCAACTCTCATTCTGGCTGGCCCACTTCAACAACTGGTGTTTGCGCGGCAGCGACATCGTGACCGCAAGCGGGCTTTGATGTGACGGTGTCACAAATAACAGACGGGCATCAGGGTGATAACGCAGTAAATAATCGACATTCATGCCTTGATCATCGACCGGCACAAAGTGCAGGTTTGCGGCGGCGCGTTTCAGCGCCTGCTGACCAAAAAAGTAACCGGGATCTTCAAACAGCACTTTGTCGCGGTCTGTCGCCAGCGTATTGAGGATCAAGCGCAGGTTATTGCTGTAACCGCTGGTAATAAACACCTGATCTGCGGTGCAGGATAACCCGCGCGAGACATTCACATAATGGGCGATGGCCTCACGCAGCGGCGCATAGCCCGCCAGCGGGGGATTGGTCATCTCCAGTGGCTGCATGGAGCGCACCGCTTTGCCGCACAGCAGTAGCCATTTCTTGTAGGGAAAGGCATCCAGAGACGGAATACCGAGGCGCAAAAAGCCTTGCTGGTCGCGCAACACGTCCATCATGGCGGGTGGTTTTTCTTCGGCAACGGGTTGTTTCGAAGCCGGTTTCCGTGCTGGCAGAATCAGATCCGGGTTCACCCGCGTACCGCGCGCGCCGTGGCTGATAAGGTAACCTTCGCCGACCAGAATCGCCCATGCAGTTTCGACGGTTTTACGCGCCACGCCTAACTCGCTGGCCAGCACGCGCACGGAGGGAACTTTGTCACCAGGCTTCAATAACCCGCTGACAATGCTATGGCGATACTGCTCATAAATGTTCTTATAGCCCGGCTTCATGTCCTACCTTTATTTTCAGTTTTTGCATCTTTTTACTACGGCATAAGGCAGTAATATAACCCCGGTCGAACAACTCTACGAGGCAAAAAACATGAGCACCCGCATCAATCTTTTCCAGACCGTTCCGGCGTTGATCAAAACCCTGTCCGATGCCAGCCAGGCGTCGCATAGCAGCAGCCTGGATATTACTCTCAAAAATCTGGTCGATATTCGGGCATCGCAGCTCAACGGCTGCGCGTTTTGTCTGGATATGCATGTGAAGCAGGCCAAACTGCACGGTGAGCGTGAACTGCGTCTTTACCATGTGGCTATCTGGCGCGAGTCGCCGCTGTTCACCGCAAAAGAGAAAGCGGCGCTGGCGCTGAGCGAAGCGTTAACCCAGCCTGGTGTCGATGGCGTACCGGATGCGCTGTACCGCGAAGCGCGCGAGCATTTCAGCGAAGTGGAGTTGTCTGAACTGACATTTGCCATTGCCATTATTAATGCCTGGAATCGCCTGATGATTGCGTCACGCACGCTGCCGGGCGCGCTGGATAAGGCCTATGGTCTGGATCGTGCGCATCTGGAGTGATCAACCCGCCCGGACAAAGTCGATAAACGCCCGCAATCCCTCCGGGATATGGCGATGTCCGGGATAGTAAAGACACAGCCCCTGAAACGGCTGTGTCCATTCATCCAGCACGCTCACCAGCCGTCCGGTACGTAAATCCTCTTCAATGTAAAACCCCGGCAGAAAGCCGACGCCCAGCCCGGCGCGTACGGCCGTAAGCGAAGTAAAAAAATCGGAAGTGGCAAGCCTGGGCGGGATCGCGAGGGCGTAGTGCTGCCCGTGGCGTGACAGCTCCCAACGATAAATCCCGCCGTTCGCCATGCGCATGCAAATGCCCTGATGTTGATAAAGATCATCCGGCGTCTGCGGCGTACCGTGCGTGGCGAACCACTCGGGCGTAGCCACTATCTGCATGCGGATATCTGGCGTTAGCGGAACGGCAATCATATCCTGCGGGATGGATTCGCCAAGGCGAATGCCGGCATCGTAACCCTCCGCCACAATATCAATCATCCGTGCTTCGCTGGTGATTTCGAGGCGCATTAGCGGATAGCGGGCCAGAAAACGCACCACAATATCATCGAGAAACAGCTGACCAACGGCCTGCGGTATATTAATGCGTAGCGTGCCGGAGGGTTCCGCCGGAAGGCTGTGGATCTCATCGGTTGCCTGCTGAATTTCACGCAGCGCCGGGCCAACCCGTGCCACAAAGCGCTCTCCGGCTTCGGTCAACGCCACACTGCGGGTGGTGCGATGAAACAGCCGCACATTAAGGCGGCTTTCCAGACCAGCAATAGCGTTACTTACCGCCGTTGGCGACATACTCAGCGCCTGTGCCGCCGCGCGAAAACTGCCGAGGCGCATCACCGCCATCACCACTTCCAGCTCAATCAATCCTGAACGATGCATAGATTATCCCGAATTTCGAAACAACCCATGCAGGATAGCGTGGATTATCTGCGAGATAAAGCTGTGCCACACTGAGCCAACTGTCCTGAAGGAGGTTCAAATGCACCAGGTAGAACAGATTTCGATTAACGGTGAATGGGTCACGCCGCAGGGTACCGAGCGATTCGACCTTTTTAACCCGGCGACGGGCGAAGTGATTGGTCAGGTGCGTCTGGCCAATGAAGAGGATACGCAGCGGGCGATAGCGGCGGCAAAAGCGGCGTTTGCTGGCTGGTCTGCGACTACCGTGGCCGAACGCGTGGAGGCGCTGACGCGGATGCGCGATGCGCTGGCTGCCAGCGAACAGGCGTTGTTGCAGGCGATCATCATGGAATATGGCGCGCCGGAAACCCGCGCCGTCTGGATGGCCCGCTACCCGGTCGCGGTGGTTGATGAGGCGATTTCTGCGTTAAAAGCCTTTACGTTTCGCTCGCAGATTGGCCTGGCGCAGGTGGAGATGACGCCGCTGGGTGTGGCCGGGCTTATCACGCCGTGGAACAGCAACGCCGGATTTATCTGTGGCAAACTGGCAGCCGCGCTGGCTGCGGGCTGTACGGCGGTTATCAAACCCAGTGAGATGAGCGCGTTGCAAACGCAGGTAGTGATCGATGCGTTGCATCAGGCCGCACTGCCGCCGGGCGTATTTAATATTGTCACCGGGCGGGGCGACGTGGTCGGCGAGGTGATTAGCCGTCATCCGGATGTGGCGAAAATCTCATTTACTGGCTCTACCGCGACAGGAAAAGCGATTCTGCGCAACGCTGCGGAGAGTTTTAAGCGCGTAACGCTGGAGTTGGGCGGTAAATCGCCGACGATTATTCTTGATGACGCCAACTTAGCGACAGCCGTGCCGCTGGCGATCCAGGCCGGGTTGATGAACAGTGGCCAGGCCTGTATCGCCGGAACGCGGATTCTGGTTCCGCAATCACGCAAAGCCGAGTGCGAAGCCGCGCTGGCGAAGGCAATGGCGGCGGTGAACGTTGGTGATCCGCGCGATCCGGCGACCACCGTCGGGCCGATGGTCAGTGAAAAGCAGTGGCAGCGCGTGCAATCTTATATTCGTCTTGGATTGCAGGAGGGCGCACGGTTGCTGGCGGGTGGTGAAGGGCGGCCGGAAAACTGCGGGCAAGGGTGGTTTGTCCGGCCAACGCTGTTTGCCGATGTGCGAAACGAAATGCGCATTGCGCGGGAAGAGATTTTCGGGCCGGTGCTGACGGTGATGAGCTACCAGGATGAGGCTGATGCCGTGGCTATCGCTAATGATACGGAATACGGTTTAAGCGCGCTGGTACTGGGTGAAGACCGCGAACGGGCGCAGCGCGTGGCAGCGCAAATCCATGCGGGCCGTGTGCAGGTCAATACGCTGGCGCATGAGCCGCGCGCGCCGTTTGGCGGCTTTAAACACTCAGGAATCGGGCGGGAGATGGGAGTGTGGGGGCTGTCGGCGTTTATGGAACCTAAAGCGATCATCAGCGAATAGCAGGCCCGGCGGGCGGGCCTGCAAGCGGTTTTAGCGTGCCAACTGGAAATAACGCACTGAATCGCGCAGGCCTTCGCTCTGCTCGGTCATCGACTGCGCGGCAACGGCTGCCTGTTCCACCAGCGTGGCGTTCTGCTGAGTTACCTGATCCATCTGGTCGATGGCGACGCTGATCTCTTTAATACCCTGATGCTGTTCGGTTGAAGCGGCTGAAATCTCCGCAACGATATCCGTCACCTTGTTCACCGAGGTGACAATCTCTTCCATCGCCCGGCTGGCTGTGTCGGCGTAGCGCGAACCGTCGGTGATTTTCTCCACCGTTCCTTCGATCAGTTGCTTGATCTCTTTTGCGGACTCGGCGCTTTTCTGTGCCAGGTTGCGTACTTCACCGGCAACCACGGCAAAGCCTTTACCCTGTTCTCCGGCGCGGGCGGCTTCAACGGCGGCGTTCAGCGCCAGAATGTTAGTCTGGAAGGCGATCCCTTCAATCACGGAAATAATGTCGACAATTTTCTGCGAACTGGCCGAAATTTCATGCATGCGTTTCAGCATGTCATCCACTTCTTTACCGCCTTTGACGGCGGTCTGCGAGGTCTGACGCGCCAGGTCGCTCGCTTTACGGGCGTTTTCCGCGTTACTCTTCACGTTCTCCGTGATTTGCTGCATATTCGACGACGTTTGTACCAGCGAAGCGGCTTGTTCTTCGGTACGCTGCGACAGATCGTTGTTGCCTTCGGAGATTTCGCTGGCGGCGTGGGAAATGGATTCACTGCCGTCGATTATGCCGTTAATGATCCCGGCCAGTCGGGCATTCATAAAGTTGATGGTCGCCAGCAGGCTCTGGGTATCGTTGTCGCGCAGTTTGACCTGCGTACCCAGATTTCCTGCGGCAATTTCTTTCATGATTGACACTGCATAAGCCGGTTCGCCGCCAAGCTGGCGCGCCAGGTTACGCGAGATAAACAGGGCAATCACGCCGGTTGCAATCAGCGCCAGCAGCAGCAAACCGCTCAGCATATAGATCGCCTGTTTATAGGCCGCCTGCGAGGCTTCACCGGCATCATTGCCCAGCGCGACTTCCATATCCACCAGCGTAGCCAGGTCTTTCATTAACTGTGTGCGGTATTTCGATGACACCGCGCCGCTGATTTTGGCGGCTTCTGCGGCGTTGCCGTTTTTCATCTCTTCGATAACTTTGGCGTTCACATCGATAAATTTTTTGAAGTTATCGACCACCGTGGCGAAGAGGGCGCGCATCTCTTGTGGATCGTGCGCGGAGATATTGGCGTACGCCTGCTGCGCGCGCAGGAACGTCTCCTGGTTTTGCAGTAATTCGCCGCGGTGCTGCTCCAGCGATTCCGGTGTTGTCGAAGCGATGTACTGCACCTGCTGTAAGCGCATTTCGGCTAAGACGCCGCGCATTTCAAGGGTATAGCGCACGCCCGGCATGCGATTTTTGCGGAACTGATCAATGTGATCTTTGCTCATATTGAGCTGATAAATGGACACAATGCCCAACAGTAACATCATGACAATGAGGATGGAGAAACCGATAAGCAATTTAGTCAATACGGTGGCTTGTGATAATTTTTTCATAATTCAACGCTGTGTAAAGGGAGATAGTATTAATAACGGCAGCTTTTAAGATTTTATTGATTTATTTATCTGATCAATATCACAATTTACTGAGGTAATTGTGCAAAAGCCCACATCGCAACGCGTAATTTAGGATAAAACCATTTTGGCTGTTAATAATGTAAATGATTTGTATTTGTGAGGATTGAAATAATGTTTTACATGCGCTAATTGTGCAGAAAGAGATTATTTTCCGCACACTGAAAAATGGGGGTAAAAATTAATGCGACAGGCTTAATGGCAGTTCATCTGCCCATTTTGTCGCCTGGTTCATTAACTCTGCGACGGCGGAATTGGGCAGGCCGATTTCGTGGCTGATATCGCTGGCTTCTTCCCATCTTCTCAGCTCGAAAAGACGCGCGAGCTGCACAAACGGATAGAGCCTACCGCTCTCATTTTCCAGCGCGGTTGCAACCTCCGGTGACACGGCGATTTGCCCCATTAACTCTTCGAGCGGCAGGCCGAGGATCACATCCAGCAATGAAAACAGACCGACCATAAAGGCATCATTGCTGAGACTGGCGGCGGAAGTCCGTTCTGCAACCAGTTCGCAGAATTTAGCGCGAATCAGACTCAGATAATAAATCTCCGTATTGGTCACGTTGTCGAAGGAGGTCAGACAGGCCATCAATACAAAGCGGCGCATTTCATTAATGCCAAGATAAACAACAATATCGCGCAGCGACTGGCTACGAAAACCGCTCACGCCACGGGTGTTATAAAGGATATTTTGCGCATAGCGCATAATTTTAAACGACAACGTGACATCGCGTTTTAACAGCTCTTCAATTTTATTAAGATTTGGCGATTCAACGTTCACTTCCTGCATTAATTTCAGGGCAAATGCCTGGTTCTGTACCAGTTTATTCCGTTTGGTGACCACCGGCTTGCTGAAAAAATAACCCTGAAAAAGATGAAAGCCCAATTTTTTATAGGATTCAAACTCATCATAGGTTTCAACTTTCTCTGCCAGTAATACGGCATGACGCAACGATTCGCGGTTAGTGCGAATATAGTGACCGATTTCCTCGCGCGGGCTTCTCCTTATATCAAATTTAATCACGTCGATATACGGAATAAAGGCATCCCATTCGTTACCGGGAATGAAGTCATCCAGCGCGATGCGAAAGCCCAGGGTGTGCATACGTTTTACCACTTCCAGCAATGAGCGATCCGGGTCGGCATCTTCGAGTATTTCAATCACCACGCGGTTCTTTGGCAGGGTTTCCGCCAGCCCCTGAACCAGTAACTGATAGGGGAAATTGACATATACGGTGCTGTTGTCGTTTTTACGCCCCAGCGGAGCGCTAAGAAATTGCTCTTCAATCAACTGGGTAGTGGCCTGCTCGGCGGAAACATCCGGGAATCGGTTATCCATACTGTCCCTGAAGAGCAGTTCGTAACCAACAGTATTCAATTGGTTATCAAAAATCGCCTGTCTGGCTACAAAAGAGTACATTTGCCACCTCGCGCGCCTGCGTACTTCTTATCTTCGTTATGCACTATATAAGTAACAGTAACATCACGGCTACATGATCCCTGTGATTGTTGCGGGATATTTCACCTTCAATGTTAAAAAATATAGGGCAACAAATAAGAAATGCACGGCAGCAGTGGCCCGTTTCACTTAAGGTTAGCGGGCCGCGTGAAATATTTTCAGGAAGGGGCAAAACAGAATGCGCGTTCGCAGCAGGCGTCGCAACTTGGGGAACGACAAATAAGCTCGCCAGCAGAATGCAGGCAGCGCTGACGATAAAAAAACTTTTTCCAGCGCATATTTTCGCTGTTCATTTCTACCAGCAGAGGAAAACAGTCACTCATTAATTCGCGCAATTCCTGACGCGAGCTTAGCCCCAGATCCTGCCACAGGTGGTTAAACGCCAGCGAAACACTGGCGATAATGTTGTGCATCGGCGCCGCGCCTGGCGCCATATAGCCCGCCAGCCACTGCGCCAGTTGTTGCTGTTCGTCGCTGCGGGTGGCATTCAGCTCGCTCATCAGCTTTTGCCGCAGCAAACAATCGGCAGGCATCGGCTGCGTGGGAGGATCGAACTGCGCCTGCAGGGCATCCCATTCGGTCGCCCGCAAGCCCATCATCAGCGGATAACAGCCTTCTCCGTGTGCATAGAGCCACAGCAAACGCCGCAGCCAATCGTGAACAGGCATCATGCCACCCCCCGTGACGCAGGATCGGACTGCGCATTTTTCCGCCACTGCTGCCACCAGCCGGTCAGCGCCTCGTTAACCGGTTGCCAGGCGTGATCGACGCAGGGTTGAATGCCGCGCGCTTCCAGTTTTTGCCACGGAGCGTAGCCGATACGGGCGCAAAACACCGCTTTCACATCGGCCAGCAGATCGAGAACTGCGGCCATCCGCGCGTCGCTGTCCTGCGGTTCGCAGTTGTCGCTTCCCTGACAAAATTTCGGCGTAAAGCGCTCATTGACCAGCACCGCGCCCGCCGCCGACAGGCTGTAAATGCGAAAGCGATCGGCATGACCAAAGTGGCAATCAATCGCATCGCCACGCGTGGAGGCGACCGCCACCAGGCAGGCATCCGGCTCTTCCGATTCACCGCGCGTGGCAATGCTGGCATGCAACTGCGCCCGGCGGTAAAGCGTTGGCAACCATGGCTGCGGAGACTCTTCAACCGGCGTCAGGGCAAACTGCTGGCTGCGATCTTCACCGAGCATGCCAATCGCATCAGCGCGGCACTGCTGGCAGTGCGTCATCTGCGGCATCAGCTCGCCGCAACGCTCGCGCACCTGGGCTATCATCTGCGCATCCGGCTCCGGCTGCCCGTTCAGGCCGAACACCGTACCGTGCTCCGGGCGGGCAATCAGCGGCATAATATTATGAATAAAGGCTCCGCTGGCGCGCAGTTCGCGGCTGACATCGCTGAGGACGCCATCGTTGATGCCAGGGATCAATACCGAGTTGATCTTCACCAGTACGCCTTTCGCCGTCAGGCGACGCACGCCTTCAAGCTGGCGGGCAATCAGGATCTCACCGGCTTCACGTCCGCTGTAGCGTTCACCGTCGAGCCACAGCCAGGCGTAGATTTGCGCCGCGATATCGGCATCCAGCGTATTGATCGTCACCGTGACATGGTCAACGCCAACATTTACCAGTCTCTCTACCGCATCCGGTAGCATCAGCCCGTTGGTTGAGAGGCAAAGTTTCAGGTCGGGGAGCTGTTCGCGCACCATTTCCAGAGTGGTGAATGTGCGTTGAATGTTGGCCAGCGGGTCGCCAGGCCCGGCGATACCAACCACGGACAATTGCGGGATCGCGGCGGCTACATGGCGTACTTTGGCTACCGCCTGTTCCGGCGTCAGCAGGGATGACGAGACACCGGGGCGCGATTCATTACTGCAATCAAATTTGCGGTTGCAGTAGTTACATTGCAGGTTACAGGCAGGCGCGACCGGCAGATGCATACGGGCATAGCGGTGATGACCGTTTTGCGAGTAGCAGGGGTGCGACGCCACCTTACCGGCAACGACATCAGATAAAGGTTCGCGCTGCCCGGAGTGACAGCGTGAACCACCAGCGGCGGATAAGCAGGAAGTCATGGGCGTACCTTGGTTGTGTGGTCATAACCTCCTGCTGCAAAACCTGTACCGCTTGTTGTTAATGTAACTTACTGAAAATTAATGTTTTAAATTCACCGTGTCGTCGTTTGTTTGTCGAGTTTGTGGCGTTTGGCTGACAATGTGCCGAATGTCACAAAAACCTGCGCTACATTCTCGGCATGGTAATATCCATCGTCTGAATACGATAGGCCACCTGGCGTGGGGTCATTCCCAGCAGGCGCGCGGCTTTTGCCTGTACCCAACCGGCTTTCTCCAGCGCGGCAATCAATCTTTGTCGCTCATCGAGGTTCTGATCGAGCCAGCTCTCTTCGCGCGGTGCGCTGGGCTGCGGCGGTTTTGGCAGATTTTCCCGGTGGTGAAACAAAATCACGTCGCGATCGATTAGCCCGCTTTCCGACATGACTGCCGAGCGCTCAAGGCAGTTTTCCAGTTCACGCACGTTTCCAGGCCAGCTATAGCTCATCAACAAACGGATCGCTCCATCGCTGATGCGCAGCGTGCGGTTCTGGTTTTGCGCGATTTTGCGCACCAGAAAATGCGCCAGCTCGGCAATATCCTCCTGGCGCTCGCGGAGCGGGGGCAGGGAGATGGGCATCACATTGAGGCGATAGTAGAGATCTTCGCGAAAATTCCCCAGCCGCACTTCCTCTTCCAGATTACGGTTAGTGGCGGCAATGATCCGTACATTCACCAGCAGCGTTTCGTCTCCGCCGACGCGTTCCATTTCGCCTTCCTGCAAGATACGCAGCAATTTCGCCTGAAACGAGGCGCTACTTTCGCCGATCTCATCAAGAAACAGCGTACCGCCATCTGCCAGTTCGAAGCGGCCTTTACGCTGGCGCACCGCACCGGTAAACGCACCTTTTTCATGGCCGAAGAGTTCACTCTCCAGCAGCGTATCGGGCAGCGCTGCGCAGTTGAATTTGACAAACGGCGCGGCGGCGCGCGGTGAATTGTGGTGGATAGCATTGGCTATCAGCTCCTTACCGGTTCCGCTTTCGCCACGCACCAGCACCGTGGTGTCCCAGCGTGATACCTGGCGAATAATTTCCAGCGTCTGACGCATGGCCGCGCTTTTACCGACCATGTTTTCAAAGCCAAACGCTCGCGACGACGCGCATCCGCGCTGGCTGGCAATCTGCGCGGCAGCAGCACGAGGTGAGGGCGCGACGCTGGGCGGCGTCATCAGGCGAACGGTTTGCGCCACCAGATTGGCGACGGTTTCCAGAAAACGCGTGCAGGCGGGTAGCCGCTCCTCGTAGCGGGCCATCGGCTGGGCGGCCAGCACGCCGATAGGCTGCGAGTTTGGTCCCATCAGTGGCACGGCGATAAACGGCAGGCTGTAATCATACAATCCCAGGCGATCGAGAAAACGCTGATCGTCGGAAACACAGGGCAGCACCAGCGATTGTCCCTGTGACAGCACCGTGCCCACCAGCCCTTCGCCTGGACGGTAGCGAATCTGCGAACTGCCGGGAATTAACTGCTGATCGGCCTCCTGCAAGGCTTCAATGGTAAGGATCGCTTGCTGGCTGTCGTACAGACAGATCATCCCGTGCTGCATAAAGGCATCGTTGTGCAGCACGCACAGCACTTCCTGTAGCGTCTGCCCGACCTCCGTCGCCCGGCTTAACACCACGCTGATACGCTGCATGGCGGTGAACTGCTGGGAGAGGTCAAAGCGCCAGACGGTTGTACCCGACTCGGTTCGCTGAGTCATAGTGAGCCTCCGGTCAGTGAGTGAAATAACGGGAAACGCAGGGTCAGGCAGGTGCCTCCCTGAGGGCGGGAGGTCAGTTCTATTGCGCCGCGATGGTGGGCGACCAGCGTCTGGATCAGCCGCAGCTCCATGCCTTTACCGGGCGCATTGAGCGCATCGGGGGAATGGGTATAGCGCACCTGAATCAGCGGCACATTGTCGTTTAAATAGAACGACAGCCAGCCGCTCTCTTCGCGGGCGTAAAGCTGAGTCTGTACCGTGAAATCACGTAGCTCAGCGGCAATATCCAGGGTTCTGTCGAGCCACAGGCTCAGGCAGGCAAGCAGTTGTGTTCGCTGGCCAAAGCCCACCAGATCGGGGGATTCCAGCTCAATTTGCAGGTTTTCGCCCTGGTTATATCGGGTGTGATACAGGGCGCGCAGATCGTCAAGGAACGGCTGGAGCGGCCAGACTCCCGGGCTTTCCAGCTCCAGCGACGGACGGCAGCGTTGCAGCCGCGCCATCGCTTCTTCACCTTCACGCCAGGCGGCATCCAGCGCCAGATTGCTGTGATCGTCGCCATTTAAGCGACGTGCGGCGGCCAGCATATTAATTGGACAATTGAGTTGCACCAGCGCGGCGTCCAGCGATTCGCGGATCGCCGCCAGCAATTTACCGCTGGTTATCTGCTGCTTCAGACGATCAAGACGCCCCTGTTCCTGTTGTTGCTGCTGCTGGGTATTGTCGGTGATCACCACCAGCGTGCGCGGCACGGCGCTATCAATAAAGTAGCGGCCTGCTTCTTCACTGACGCCCGGCAGCGCCCAGCAGGTAACGGACAACCAGCGCACGGTGCCGCGCAGCGCTACCGGCAGCACCAGGCCCTGCGCCAGCTCCGCCTTATGGGCGGAAAAATTGAGTTCGGTGAGCAATTCTTTACCGCCGCAATCGGCGCAAAAGGTTTTGTAGGCGAGGTTATCCATCACCACCTGATCGCGTTCATCCACCACCACAACCGCCGCCGGAATGTTATTCAAGACGGCTTCGGTCAGCGTCATATGATTGCGCAGCCGTTGTTCCAGCGCGTAGCTGGTGCTGATGTCGCGCTGCATGGCCAGGTAATGTTCGAGTTTGCCGAACGCATTAAACAGTGGGGTAATGTCGATCTCCACCAGAAACAGGCTACCGTCGCGGCGACGATTGATCAGCTGCCCGCGCCACGGACGATGTTGCAGCAGGGTGTGCCACATATCCTGGTAGATTTCACGCGGCGTCTGCTTACTGGCAAGCAGGCGCGGGTTTTGCTGCAACAACTCTTCCAGTTCATACCCCGACTGGCGGCAAAACGCGGGGTTGGCGTAGAGAATGTGGGCATCGGCATCGGTCAGTGAAATCGCGACGGGCGCCTGTTCAACCATGGTGAAAAACAACCCGGGATGCTGTTGTGAGAGCGCCCCGGCGATCTCGGCGGGCGCGGCGGCGTCCATCATCATATTCAGGGTCATCACAAACTCCTGTGGTCAACATGGGAATGTCGCAGTTATGACAATTTGTGCCACCTGTCGACTTTCGTCCGAACATAAACGGACGCTCATTAACCATGCAAAGGGTGCGCCTTTGGCCCGTATTACTCGCCGTAAGATTGATCCAGATCCCTGTTTGCCGCCGATTTTTAGCCTTTTGCCCTCTGGCTGTGCGCGGCGCCGTATAATCGGGCGGATAAAGAAGCGCCGCCCTGGTGCATAACTGACCAATACGGTGCAGTTATTGCACGGCAAAAAACTGGCACAGCCTTCGCAATATCTCCGGTGATAGCCGCCTGTTCAGGGCGGATTCATACTTTTTCTCACAGGAGCACGCTATGGCTAACATTGGAATTTTTTTCGGTACCGATACGGGCAAAACCCGCAAGATTGCCAAAATGATCCACCAAAAACTGGGTGCGGCGGCCGATGCGCCGGTGAATATCAACCGTACCGATCTCGACACGTTTCTCTCTTATCCGGTACTGCTGCTGGGGACGCCGACGCTCGGCGACGGGCAACTGCCAGGGCTGGATGCGGGCTGTGAGGAGGCGTCATGGGGAGAGTTTGTCGCCCAGCTTGATAGCAACAGCCTGAGCGGTAAAACCGTGGCGCTGTTTGGTCTTGGCGATCAGGTGGGCTACCCGGATAACTTTGTCAGCGGCCTGCGCCCGCTGTATGACGCGCTGAAAAACAGCGGTGCGCAGATTGTCGGCCACTGGCCGAATGAAGGCTATGAATTCAATGCCTCGTCGGCGCTGGAAGCGGATAAATTTGTCGGCTTAGTGATCGATCAGGACAATCAGTATGACCTGACCGACGAGCGCCTGGATGCCTGGCTGGAAACGCTTAAGCCGGTGTTTTTGTAAGTGATATGGCCGGGTAACACTGTGTTTACCCGGCCAAATGCCTGATGGCACTTACGTTTATCAGGCCTGGAACCCTGTTGGCACAATCGTTGGCCGGAATAAGGCACAGCCGCCATCCGGCATTGCTGTACTAAAGGTGAAATTAATCCGCCATCACGCTGCGGGTTAACGCTGCCAGCCACTGGCGCTGGTACTGCTGTTGGTTTTGACGAACCAAATAGCTTCGTGCTTTTTCCAGCGCTTCCGCCTGCGGCATTGGCGCGGCGTCACGGATCGCTTCGCACCATAACAGATGCCAGCCGAGGCGGGTTTCGATAGGCGCGCTGAGGCCATTTTCCGCCAGCGCAAACAGCGCAGCGTCGAGTTCGGGATAGAGCAACCCCTGGCTTATCCAGCCAAGACGTCCGCCTTCCAGCGCGCTGGGGCAGTGGGAGTGGCGCTGTGCCAGCCGGGCAAAGTGCTGGCGCGAGACGCTAATGTCCTGATGAAAACGGCGGATCTGGCGCTGCACTGCGGCATCGTCGTTATCGACCGTCAGCAACAGGTGAGATGTCAGCCGCTGCGGCGGGCGCATAAACTGCGCCTGATGTTGCTGATACCAGGCCAGCACCTGTAAATCGTCCGGCAGCGGGGCGCGCCCGGCAATCTCGGCGAACTGCCACTCCATGCGGGCATGATGCCGGACCACCGTCTGCCGTTCGTCAGCAGAAAAATGCCCGCCATCCAGCCAGCTTGCCAGCGAGGTTGCGACACTCTGCAGCACGCTATCCGGCAGGGGGGCACTGGCGGCAACTTCCACCACCGCCTGTTCCAGTTGACACTGGCGGGTGAAGGCATCGTCAAACGCGCTTTGTTGATCGGCAGGAATGTGTTCCGGTTCGCACTGCCAGCGCGTTATCGCCAGCCGCCGTCGGGCGAAGCGTTGCCACGGCGTCATGCGTCAGCCTCCAGCAGGATCATGGCGCTGGCGGGCACCTGGAACCAGCGTCCGGAAAACGTGACGGTGTAACTCTCTCCGCCTTCGCCCTGGTCTGTTCCTTCAATACGGCCATGCTCTCCGGCGGCGACCACCACTTCGCCATTTACCGACAGCGCGTGGCGGCAGGCAACCCGATCGCCATACTGAAACTGCCCGGCGTGCCACGGCACAGAAAGCGGCAGTAGCTCCTGCTCGCGGCAGCCAACCACCAAATCATCATCGAGAAAATGTACCTGATAGATAATCTGATCCATCAAAAATGTGCCCCATTCACGGACAAAACCGGTACTGCCGCGACGAACCAGCAGGTCGCCGCGCGCAAAGCCGCGCATGGTGCCGTCATTGCGAATGGCGCGAGTAACGCGCACCTCTTCGCCAAAATCGAATTTTTGTCTCATGGGGTACGCTCCGGAAGGTAGTGCTGATAGCTCTCCGTCAGCAAC
This sequence comes from Kosakonia radicincitans DSM 16656, assembly GCF_000280495.2. Classification (NCBI taxonomy): domain Bacteria; kingdom Pseudomonadati; phylum Pseudomonadota; class Gammaproteobacteria; order Enterobacterales; family Enterobacteriaceae; genus Kosakonia; species Kosakonia radicincitans. The sequence goes on along the minus strand of NZ_CP018016.1, from coordinate 2,917,768 downwards.
CGGCGCGCCAGCAGCCACGGGGCGCGGGGCGCCTCTTCAAGCATATTGCGCAGCGGTACGTTTTGCCGCAGCCGCTGGTGAAACTCCCGCAGCACCGGCAGACAGCAGTGGCGCAGCACCAGCGGATCATACGGCACGCTGAAGAATTCAAAAAAAGACTCGGCGGTATCGAGCTCATCCACGCCGGGGATTTGATAAAACCACTCCATCGTCAGCCCCTCGCAAAGTGTGCGGATTCCCCGCACAGCGCATCGTAAATTGCCACCAGCTCATCCTCTTTCGGCGTGCGTTTCCAGCGCTCGGCAAAGCGGCGGATCGCCGGCAGCAGCAGATCGATTTGTAGGGTATCGAGGTGATACCCCATGCGGGCGAAGACGCCATCCACCGCCTGGCGACCGGAGTGTTTGCCCAGCACCAGCCGGTACTCGCGCCCCATTAGCGCCGGATCAATCGCCTGATAGCTTTCGCGATCGCGCAGCAGCGCGGCGACATGAACGCCGGATTCATGGGTGAACACCTGCGCACCGACCAGCGGTTGCTGCGGGTCAATCGCCCGCTGTGTCGCGTCGGCCACGGTCTGGCACAGGGACGGCAGGCGCGTAAAATCAACGCCGCAATCCCGTTGCAGACAGCGGCTCAGGCTCAGCGCAACGGTTTCCAGCGCGGCATTGCCTGCGCGTTCGCCCAGCCCCAGCACGGTTGTGTTGACGCTGGTGGCTCCGGCGCGTACCGCCGCCAGCGTATTGGCGGTCGCCAGCCCCAGATCGTTGTGGGCGTGCATTTCGATTTCGCCCGGCCAGTATTCGCCAAGCGCCTGAATGCGGGTGGTGGTGGTAAAGGGATCGAGCAGGCCGAGAGTGTCAGCGAAACGCAGCCGTTTCGCGCCCGCCTCGCGGGCGATATCGGCAATCTGGTTCAGCGTCTGATCGCTGGCGCGTGAGGCATCCTCACAGCCGACACAGACCTGCATGCCCAGCGTCCGCGCTTGTGCAATCAGCGAGCCCAGTTTATCGAGCAACTGCGGCAGCGGTTCGCGAAGCTTGTACTGGCGCAGCTTATCCGAAGCGGGCAGGGAGATATCCACCCAGTCCATACCGAGATCCGCGCTCTGGTGGATCTCGTCGCGGTTCATCCGACACCAGGACATCAGCGTTGCCGCGGGCAAATGCCGGCGCACCTGCAAAATGCGCTGGCGCTCCTCGTCGCCCATCGCTGGCGTGCCGACTTCAAGCGCGGTAATGCCCGCCGCAAACAGCGCCTCGGCGATGGCGATTTTCTCGCTGGCGAGAAACGCGACGCCCGGGCTCTGTTCGCCGTCGCGCAGGGTGGTGTCGTTGATAAGCACATTCATGCTCGCCGCCTTAGCCGTATAACGGCGCAAATGCCGATTCAGCCGCCCCGGGTTTTCCCTCCTGCCAGTAGGGCGAGAGCATCCGCAGGCGGGCAATAATCGTTGGCAGGGTGTCGATCACGTAGTCGATCTCTTTTTCACGCGTGTAGCGTGACAGCGAGAAACGAATACTGCCGTGCGCGGCGGTGTAAGGAATGTTCATCGCTCGCATGACATGCGAAGGCTCCAGCGAACCGGAGGTACAGGCGCTGCCGCTCGACGCCGCAATTCCCGCCTGGTTCAGCAGCAATAAAATGGCTTCCCCTTCGATAAACTCAAACGCCAGATTGGTGGTGCCGGGTACGCGCGGCTGGTTGCCGCCCATCACCATCACGGAAGGCACCTGCGCGATAAGCCCTTCCTGCAGTCGATCGCGCAGTTGCGCCAGCGAGGCGGCACCGGGCAGATGGATCTGCGCCAGTTCGCAGGCTGTGCCCATGCCGACAATCCCGGCGATGTTTTCCGTCCCTGCGCGGCGTCCGCGCTCCTGATGGCCTCCGCGCAACAGCGGACGAAAACGCGTTCCGCGCCGCAGATAGAGGCAGCCGACACCTTTCGGTCCGTGCAGTTTGTGCGCCGAGCAGGAGAGCATATCGATCTGCGTGCGGCCAATATCCAACGGAATTTTACCGACTACCTGTACCGCATCGCAGTGGAACAGCGCGCCGTGTTCCTGCGCCATGGCCGCCATTTCAATCACCGGAAACAGTACGCCGGTTTCGTTGTTCGCCCACATCACGCTGACCACCGCCACCCGGGAGCTGAGCGCCTGGCGGTACTGCTCCATATCCAGCGCGCCGTCGCTATTCACACCAATGCGGTGGATCAGGTAACCCTGGCGCTCCAGGTGTTCGCAAACGGCGAGCGTGGCCGGGTGCTCGACCGCGGTGGTGATGATTTCCCGGCGCTCCGGCATCAGTTCCACGCAGGCGTGCAGCGCGGTTGACGTGGCTTCGGTCGCGCAGGAGGTGAAAATAATCTCGCTGGCATGATCGGCGCCAAGCAGGGCAGCAACCTGCTGGTGCGCGCGCTCAAGGGCCGCACGGGAAGGCGTGCCGAAATCATGAATCGAAGAGGGGTTGCCATAATGCTCGGTCAGAAAGGGCATCATCGCTTCCAGCACCATTGGATCGATTCGCGTGGTGGCGTTGTTATCCAGATAAACCTGTTTCATGTTTTTCCCCTCTGTTAATACGCTGCGGCTTCAGCGGCCACGACTTCCATATAACAGCCGGTGCGTTCCATCAGTTTTTGCTGTAACCAGGCGAGCGTCATGTCGGTCATCATGCAGCCGCTACAACTGCCGGAGAGGCTGACCGTGACTTTATGATTTGCCACGCTGAGCAGCGCCATATCGCCGCCATCGGCCTGAATATGCGGGCGCAGTTCAGTGATGGCATCAACCACTTCCTGCCAGTGCGGATCTTTGGTTGTCGCAACCGGCGCGGCGACCTGCGGGTGCTGCGCGAGAATATCCGCCAGCGCCAGTTCGATTTTTTCATGACACGAAGTACAGCCGCCGCCTGCTTTGGTGTAGTTGATCACCTCTTCCAGCGTGGTCAACCCGTTACTCAGCACCGCGCGGCGAATCTGTCCTTCATCCACGCCAAAGCACTTACAAATCAATGCGCCTTCTTCGTGGTCATCTTCCAGCGTTTCGCCGCGGTAGTTGGCGATGGCAGCGCGCAGCGCTTCCTGGCCCATGACCGAGCAGTGCATTTTTTGCGGCGGTAAACCGTCAAGATAATCGGCAATTTGTTGGTTGGTGACCTGTTCGGCCTGCGCCAGTGTGCGGCCGATAATCAGTTCCGTTAAGGCGGAAGAAGAGGCAATTGCGCTGCCGCAGCCAAAGGTCTGAAACCCGGCCTCAAGAATGGTTTCATCTTGCGGATCCACTCGCAGCATCAGCCGTAACGCATCGCCACAGCTTAACGATCCCACATCACCCACGGCGTTGGCGTTTTCCACCACCCGGGCGTTACGGGGATTAAAAAAATGATCTTTCACTTTCTCGGAGTAATTCCACATGCTTTTGGCTCCCAGTATGTATGACGGAACGCGCCGGAGCGCATTACACCGCGTCAATCAACAGCGGGTAATATCGTTGAAGCAAAAGCAGTACCAGAAGATTAAGTCGTTATATTTCAATGAGATGATTTTGACGCCTGACATAAAACCGCGAACTATGTCGCAGTTTTATGTTGGCTTTGTCACAGAGCTGACACAGAAAAGGCATCAGCGCTCATCCTCTTCCTGCCACTCATCTTCCAGCAGCAGCCCTGCGAAGCGATCGGTATTACGGCTGCGCGCGCTTCTTCGCTGCTCTTTGTCGTACCAGTAGTGTTGGATTTCCTGCAACAGCCCGACAATCGTTGTATCTGCCGGAACGCGCACCGCGCGCACGCCGACCTGTAAAAGCTGGCGAAAAACCGCCTCGCCGATCGCCACGCAGTAGAGCGTCACGCAATCCTCCAGCGCGTTAATCCGGCTGGTCAGTTTCTCCTGCTGATGGCCGGGCAGTACCGAGAAATCCACCACCCGCAGCAGGGTGACGTCATCCTCTTTGACACCGTACACCACCAGCCGCGGCGTGGCGCCGAAATGCTGATCGACATGGTGGTAATCGGAACTGGCAAAGGCCACTCTCATCGACCATTCACTGTCGCAAATGGTGCTGAATTGTCGGCTAACATGTTGCATAGTCACCTCCCGAAGATGCGGGTTCGTAAAAACGCTGGCGCAGCGGCGAGTGATAAGCGGCAAGATGATGGTGGCGATCGCGCAGCGCATTCGCCAGCTCAAACAAGGTGTCGCGCATCCCGGCGTAACCCTGGCGCACGCGGCGAAATTCGCCCAGACGGTCAAACAGGGGGAAACCGGCGCGCACCAGCGGAATGTTGAACTGGCTGGCCAAATCAACGGCATGAGAATTGGACACCAGCAGCGATGCAGGCGTTTCGCACAGCAGATCCTGCATATCCTCCAGATCGCCGATGATCACTTTTTCGACCGGCAGATCCTGCAACCCTTTCTGGCTCACCGGCGCCACCACCGGGCCGGGAACCATGCCCATATCGCGGGCGAAATCGCACCAGGCGGCGAGCAGATCGCCCTCGGCGGCCAGCGCGACAGGCGCGCCCTGTAACCACATATGGCAATCGATCATCGCATCCTGCAATTGCCCGCGCTGGCGCTCGATCCACGCCGGAACATCGCGCCCGGAGAGGCGCTTCAGTTGATGAATAAACGTATCGCACTGGCTCATGGTCATCAGGTGCGGCAACGTCACGACCTCCGCATGGCTGCGCTGCGCCAGTAACTGTGCGGCGCGGGAGAGGGAAACGCCAATAGCGAAGGTGCCAAGGCTCTGTCCCATCTGTTCAATCAGCCGCAGGCTGCTGCCGCCCTGGGTAATCGGCGAGAAATCCCCGCTGGCGAGATGGCCGTCCAGCGACTGGGAGAGATCCGGTACAATCACCGGTTGCAGGCCAAATGCCTCGACATAACTGCGCAGCAGCTCGACGTCGCCCGGCGTCAGCAAATGGCTGAGCAGCAGGTTCACGCGGCGATTGCGCACGCCCGGCTGCGGTTTTTCCGGCACCCACTGTTCAACCATGCTCTCCAGCACCGCGCTGTAGCCGTTTTCCAGGCTGCCGTAAAAATCCGGCGTGTTAACGGTCAGCAGCGCCACCCCTTTATGGCGCGGGAATTCATCGCGGAACTGGCGCACCACGCGCGAAATATCGCTACCCTGCGCCTCAGAAAGGCCGGTGCTCAGCAGAACAATCGCTTTCGGGTTGTTGCGCGAGCACAACACATTCAGCGCGGTAAAGATGTTCTCATCGGCGCCCATAATGGTGGAGGTTGGGTCCATTGCCGTCGATTGCAGCGGGATCGGATCGTGAAAATGCTGGATAAAAAAGACCTTCGCGAAGGCGCTGCACCCCTGAGCGCCATGAACCAGCGGAATGCTCTGTTCAAAGCCCATGCTCGCCAGAATCGCGCCCAGCGGCTGGCCGCTTTTTACCGGACTGACGGCCAGCGGCTTTTTACTACGGATAATTTCTGCCATTGCGGGCTCCTTATTGCCACGGTGCGCGGGAATGGGTTTGCGGCCAGACCGGGCTTTCCATGGTCAGGCAGAGCTGTTCGGCCAGCGTGACAATGCCGCGGTAACCGGCAAAGGCGTGCTCGCGCTCCTGATTGATATCGAGGAACGGCAGCCGCGCTTTGTAGGCGGTATACATATTGCGTCCCCCGGCGATCATCATGTCCGCCTGGTAGCGGTAAACCACGTCCAGCAGCGAGCGGGCGTTGCCTTCATCAAGCATCAGCGCGTCGGTCCCCATCAGTTCGCGGATGCGCTGTTTATCCTCTTCGGTGGATTTGCGCGTACCGGTCGCCACCACTTCCATGCCCAGATCCTGAAGCGCCGAGACCACCGACCAGGATTTCACGCCGCCGGTATAGAGCAGCGCTTTGCGCCCGCGCAGGCGTTCACGCAGCGGGGCCAGCGCCTGCTCTGTTCGTTGTTCTTCACGGGCAATAAGCTGTTCGGTACGCTGCATCAGATCGCGGTCTCCGGTCAGCGCCGCCAGTTGACGTAGGGCGTCGGACGTGGCGCGAACACCATAAAAGCTGCCTTCAAACCACGGCGTGCCGTAGCGCTGCTCCAGCGAGCGGGCGACATTGATCAGCGCCCTGGAGCAGACCAGCATATTGACCTGCGCCCGGTGTAGCGTCTGGATCTCACTGAAGCGCCCGTCGCCGGAGAGGCTGCCGAGCACGCGAATGCCCAACTCATCAAGCAGCGGCTGGATGTGCCAGAACTCCCCGGCAATATTGAATTCGCCAATCAGCCCGATATCGTGGCGATGCGCCGGGGCAAACGGCGTATCTTCCGGCCACGGCGCAGGTTCACGCCCGCCAATGACCTTTTTCACCATCACTTCACCGGCCAGCCGGTTGCCGAGATTTTTGCTGCCGTAAAACCCGGCGACATCAACGGCAATCACCGGTACGCCGGTGGCGGTTTCTGCCGCCTGGCAGACGGCTTCGATATCGTCGCCCTCCATCGCCGGTACGCAGGTGTTATAGATAAAGACGGCGGCCGGATGGTAGCGGTTGACGATATGGCGCACGGCATGGAACAGGCGGCGTTCGCCGCGCCCCATGATTACATCCTGTTCGCTCAGATCGGTGGTAAAACCCAGCCGGTTGATCGTCGGGCCAGAACTGAAGCTGCCACGGTTATCCCATGAGCTACCGGTACAACCAATGGGGCCGTGCACCAGGTGGGCAACATCGGAGAGTGGCAGCAGGGTGATCTGCGCACCGTCAAAGGCGCAACCGCCCGCCGTCGCGCCGGGTTTCGGCGCACTGCAGCCGGATTTCTGTTTGTGGTTGTGCTCGCAGGCAGGTTCATCGAGCAAAGCCAGGATCTCGTTCCCCTTCATCTTCACCTCATCATCTGGTTGGGTTGTAGCAGAAGGTGCAATTCGCGAGCCAGTAATGAGTGATTGATTTTTAAGAGAAAAAAAGTGTCGGTTTTGCAACAAAGCAGACAATTGGCGCAATGTTCACGCAAAAAAAATCCCCCGAAGGGGATTGATTCAGAACACCCGTTCTTCCAGTGGGTTGGCGCGCTCAAGGCGTTTTGCCAGCCACGGCGGCAGTTGCCCGTTGAGTAGCGTTTTAATGGCGTCGCACTGCGAGGTAATGGTCTGGCCTGGGGTGACTTTCATCGGATGGATATTGTGGCGGATCAGGCGGGCAGCGGCGGGGCCGCCAATCGCTTCGCAAAACAGCAGATGGCAATCGCCGAGCAGTTGCGCGCGGCTCTCGTTGGGCTCTTTGTCCTGCGGGCTGGCGGCGTAACGACGTAAGTCATACAGCCAGCCACCCTGATCATCAAAGGCATAAATAAAAAACAGCCGCCCCTGGCCGAAATGACCGTTGATTGCCAGCCCATCCTGCGAGCAGAAGGCGACAATCAGCTGCGGGCGACGCGCCGTGTGGTCGAGCACGCGCAAGTGGGTGGGCAGATCGCCTTTCAGGCACGCGTTTACCCGTGCCCAGCGCCCGGCGGACATTAATGCGTCCTCGTGAGGAAAGCGCTGCTCCAGATGGCGTTGATCCAGCGAGGCCAACAGCTCCGGCGTCAGCGCCTCATCGCAGTCGCCGGTCAGCCACGCCATGATTTGCGCGGGTTGCAGTTCCGGCAGCGCCTGGAACAGCGCCAGCATTCGCCAGAAAAGGGTATCGTTGTCGGACATAGCGCATCTCCTTATACCAGGGCGTCGCGGGTGGCGCGCAGGCTAATGGGAAATGAGGGCCGTCCCGGTTGCAGATTGACGTAATAGCGGCGACCGCCCTCAAGAGAAATCGCACCGCCCCAGCGTTCCGGGGTGTCGTGCTCAACGTCCAGGATTTTCGCTTCCAGATCCTGTTTGGCGATATAGCAGTAGAGATCCGCGCCGCGCTGGCGAATAGTAACGACCGGCATAGTGCCTCCCTGAGCCCCGCGCAAGGCGGGGCTGTGATGGTTAACGGATAAGATCGAAGCTGTAGTCGGTTTTGCCGAGCTTGATAGTCTCTCTGTCGACTTTCTCCAGCACCGCATTAACCAGCGTGGTGAGGATACTCATAGCCCCTTCGTAACCCCAGGTGGTCTGGCGGTGCAGATGGTGGCGATCGAACAGCGGGAACCCGAGGCGGATCAGCGGCACTTCAAACTGCTCACCCTTCGCCAGCGTATCGCGCTGGATAAACTTGGCGTAGGAGTTGCCGATCATAAAGTCCGGCTGACGGGTAAACATCAGCGAGCGGAAATGCCACAGATCGCAGTTGATAAAGACTTCGCTCTCTTTACCGTACGGCGAGGCTTCAAGCATTTTCTTCATCGCTTTCTGCCAGCGTTTGCTGCCGTTATGGCACAGAATCACCGTCGGTTCGCAGCCCAGTTCCAGCAGGAAGCGGGTCAGCCCCATGACAAAATCCGGGTCGCCGAACAGGCCGAATTTCTTGCCGTGTAGCCAGGTGTGGGAGTCGAGCATCATGTCCACCAGCCGACCGCGTTCCAGCGCTAAGCTATCCGGAATGGCTTTGCCGGTTAACTGGCTTACCGTCATCAGCAGCTCGTCGGTTCCGGCCAGCCCCATCGGGATTTGCACTTCGGTCGCGGGCTGGTTCCAGCTTTCCTGCACCACTTTTTTGGTTTTCACCAGTTGCCAGGGTTGCAGCAGCAGGGTGTCGATAGCGTCAGGCGCTTCGCGCATCTCCTGCTGTGTCGTGCCGCCAGCGTACATGTGGTAATGCCCGTCTGCCGGGGTATCCAGCACTTCGGAGGGATCGGAGAGCAGACTACATGGCACCTCCATTTGCTCCATCATGCGTTTCAGCACGCGGAAATTGCCGAGATAGGTTTCAAATCCGCTGACCAGATTGATACGCGGTAACTTGCCCGGTTGCCCGCTGTAATCGGCGGTAAAGGTACGGGCAAAGCCCTCAAACATATTGTCCCAGCCGGTGACATGGCTGCCGATAAAGCTTGGCGTATG